>MKWE01000031.1:143271-156021 GCA_001899585.1 Rhodospirillales bacterium 70-18 | reverse complement strand
GCCGGCGCGGCTGATCCCGCCCGACGCGCTGGAGGATTTCCTGGTCGGCCACCCGCCGCTGGAGATGGTGTTCCACCTCGGCGCGATCAGCGCCACCACCGCCACCGATGGCGACCTCGCCTGGGCGACCAACGTGGAGCTGCCGCTGCGCCTGTGGCGCTGGTGCGCCGCGCGGGGGGTGCGCTTCGTCTACGCCTCCTCGGCGGCGACCTATGGCGACGGCGCGGCGGGGTTCGACGACGACATCGCCGCCCTGGCGCTGCTGCGGCCGCTGAACCTGTACGGCTGGACCAAGCACGCCTTCGACCTCCAGGTGGCGCGCATGCTGGCGGCCGGCCAGCCGCGGCCTCCGCAATGGGCGGGGCTGAAGTTCTTCAACGTCTACGGCCCCAACGAGTATCACAAGGGCGGCATGATCTCCGTCGTGAAGGTGAAATACGACGAGGTGGCGCGCGGCCTCGCCCCCCGGCTGTTCCGCTCCGACCGCGCCGACCTCGCCGACGGGGCGCAGATGCGCGACTTCATCTGGGTGGGCGACGTGGTGGACGTGCTGCTGTGGCTGCTGGACACGCCGGCGGCGAGCGGGCTGTTCAACCTGGGCACCGGGGTCGCGCGCAGCTATCTCGACCTGGCGCACGCGGTCTGCGCCGCCGCCGGGGTGGCGCCGGCGGTGGAGTTCATCGACATGCCGGCCGCCCTGCGCGGCCAGTACCAAAGCTACACCCGGGCGGCGATGGACCGGCTGCGCGCCGCCGGCTACGCGGGCCAGTTCACCACCCTGGAGGACGGCATCGCGCGGTATGTGCGCGGCCACCTCGCCACCCCCGACCCTTACGCATGAAGGCGGACCCATGTTCCCGGTTCTGATGTTCCCGCAATTCGACCCGGTGATCGTGCAGTTCGGGCCGCTGGCGATACGATGGTATGCGTTGGCCTATATCACCGGCCTGCTGATCGGCTGGCGGATGGTGCGCCACCTGGTGCAGCGGGTGCCGGCGGTGGCGACGCCGCTGCAGGTGGACGACTTCCTGACCTGGGCGACGCTGGGCGTGGTGCTGGGTGGGCGGCTCGGCTACGTGCTGTTCTACCAGCCGGAGCGGTTCCTGGCGCATCCGTCCGAGATCGTGGCGGTCTGGCAGGGCGGCATGTCGTTCCATGGCGGCATGCTGGGGGTGTCGATCGCGGTGCTGTGGTTCTGCCGCCGCAACGCCATTCCCATCCTGGGCTTCGCCGACCGCATCGCCGTGGTGGCGCCGATCGGGCTGGGGCTGGGCCGGATCGCCAACTTCATCAACGGCGAGTTGTGGGGCCGGGCGGCGCCGGACTGGCTGCCCTGGGCGATGATCTTCCCCACCGGCGGGCCGGTGCCGCGCCACCCCAGCCAGATCTACGAGGCGCTGATGGAGGGGCTGCTGCTGTTCTGCCTCACCTTCTACTTCTCGCGCAGCGACGCGGTGCGGGCGCGCTTCGGCATGCTGACCGGCATCTTCCTGTGCGGCTACGCGGTGGCGCGCATCGTCGGCGAGCATTTCCGCGAGCCGGATGCGTTCCTGGGCTTCCTGGCGTTCGGCACCACCATGGGCCAGCTGCTCTCGCTGCCGATGCTGGCGGCCGGCATCTGGCTGGTCCTGCGCGCCCGCAAGGCTCCCCCGGCGGGCGCATGACCGAGCGGCTGGACGCATTCATGGCGCGGGCCAACGCCGCCTATTACGCCAACCACGACCCGTTCGCCGATTTCACCACCTCGCCCGAGATCAGCCAGGTGTTCGGCGAGATCCTCGGCCTGTGGGCGGCGGTGGCGTGGCAGGCGATGGGCGCGCCCGGCGAGGTGATCCTGGCCGAGGCCGGGCCGGGCCGCGGCACGCTGATGG
Organism: Rhodospirillales bacterium 70-18; assembly: GCA_001899585.1. Taxonomy (GTDB): domain Bacteria; phylum Pseudomonadota; class Alphaproteobacteria; order Acetobacterales; family Acetobacteraceae; genus 70-18. The sequence goes on along the minus strand of MKWE01000031.1, from coordinate 154,150 downwards.
CCGACGCGCTGCGCGCCGCCGCGCGGGTGCCCGGGTTTCGCGCGGCGCTGCGGCTGCATCTGGTGGAGACCTCGCCCCGGCTGCGCGCGGTGCAGGCGGCACGGCTGCCGGAGCCGGTGTTCCATGACCGCATCGAGGACCTGCCGGGTGGCCCCCTGCTGCTGCTGGCCAACGAGTTTCTCGACGCGTTGCCGATCCGCCAGTTCGTCCGCCATGCCGGCGGGCTGGGCGAGCGCCACGTGCGGGACGGCGGCTTCGTCGTGCTGCCGCCCGCCGAGGGGGAGGCGATCGAGGCGGGCGTGATCGAGGAGGTGTGCGAGCCGGCGCGCGCCCTGGCGGCGCATCTGGGCGCGCGGCTGGCGGCGCGGGGGGGTGCGGCGCTGTTCCTGGATTACGGCCCGGAGCATTCCGCCCCCGGCGACAGCCTGCAGGCGCTGCGGGGCGGCAAGCCGGCCGACCCGCTGGCCGAGCCCGGCAGCGCCGACCTGACCGCGCATGTGGATTTCGCCGCCCTGGCCGCCGCCGCCCGCGCCGCCGGCGGGGCGGTGCACGGGCCGGTGCCGCAGGGCGTGTTCCTCACCCGGCTCGGCCTGTTCCAGCGCACCGGCGTGCTGGCGCGCACCCAGCCGCCGCTGCGCGCCGCGGCGCTGGTCGAGGCCGCGCGCCGGCTGGCCGAGCCCGACCGCATGGGCCGGCTGTTCAAGGCCATGGCCATCTGCGACCCGACCCTGCCGCCCCTTCCGGGATTTGCCGCATGACCAACCCCCCCTGCATCACCGCCGGCCTTGGCGTGCGCCACGGCTTTTTCACCCGCGCGGGCGGGGTGTCGGAGGGGCCGTACGCCAGCCTCAACTGCAGCCTGTCCGGCCAGGACAGCCGCGCGCATGTGCTGGAGAACCGCGCCCGCGCCGCCCGCGCTCTGGGCGCCGAGCCGGCCGCGCTGGTCGGGCTCACCCAGGTGCACGGCGCCGAGGCGGTGGTGGTGGAGGCGCCCTGGCGCCCCGGCGAGGGGCCGCGGGCCGATGCGGCGGTCACCGCCCGCCCCGGCGTGGCACTGGGCATCGTCACCGCCGACTGCGCCCCGGTGCTGTTCGCCGATGCGGCGGCCGGGGTGGTCGGCGGCGCCCATGCCGGCTGGCGCGGCGCCGTGGGCGGCGTGCTGGAGGCGACGCTGGCGGCGATGGTGCGGCTGGGGGCGGACCCGGCCCGGATGGTGGCGGCGGTGGGGCCATGCATCGGCCAGCCGAGCTACGAGGTCGGGCCGGACCTGCGCGACGCGGTGCTGGCCCGGGCGCCGGGCGACGCGCGCTTCTTCGCCGATGGCGCCCGCGCCGGGCACTGGCAGTTCGACCTCGCCGGCTACTGCGCCGCCCGGCTGCGCGCCGCCGGGATCGGCACGGTCGCGGTCACCGGGCAGGACACGCTGGCCGAGCCGGACCACTTCTTCAGCCATCGCCGCCGCACCCTGGCTGGCGGCGGGCCGATCGGCCACCAGATATCCGTGATCGTGCTGTAGAATGGCCACCCCATGCCCTACATGCTGTTCTTCCTCGTGCTGCTCATGCTCACCGCGCTGGTTTCCTGCGTTGGGTAGGCTTGTCCTGGCGGCGATGCTCGCCCTGCTGGCCGGCTGCGGCGACCTGCCGCGCCCGTTCGCCGGCAATCCGGGGGCGACGGCGGTGCGGCTGTCGCAGCCGCCGCCGGCGCGGCTGGCGGTGGAGGCGCCGGGCGGCGCGCTGCTGACCGACAAGGCCGCCGCCACGCTGACCACGGCGGTGGCGCTGGCGCTGGCGGCGCGCGAGGTGCCGGCCGTCGCCGACCCGCCGCGCAAGGGCGACTGGCGGCTGGTGATCGGCGCCACCGCGCAGGACGGCACGGTGGTGCCCGGCTTCACCGTGCTGGACCCGCAGGGCGCCACCAAGGGCAGCACCGAGGCCGCCCCCGTCGATGCCGCCATATGGTCGCGCGGCGATCCGGTGGACCTGGCGCGCATCGGCAACCAGGCGGCGGGACCGATCGCCACCCTGCTGACCGGCATCGAGGCCGCGCGCCGCGAGTCCGACCCGACCAGCCTGGTCAACCGGCCGATCCGCGTGGCGGTCAAGCCGGTGACCGGCGCGCCGGGCGATGGCGACGCCGCGCTGGCCCGCCAGATGCGCCTGGAACTGCCCAAGCTGGGGCTGGTGGTGCAGGACCAGCCCGCCGGCGCCGACTTCACCGTGGCCGGCCAGGTGATCGCCACCCCGGCGGCCGGCCACCAGGTGCATGTGGAAATCCGCTGGGGGGTGATCGACGCCAGCGGCCACGACCTGGGCCGGGTGGTGCAGCTCAACGAGGTGCCGGCCGGCACGCTGAACGGGTTCTGGGCCGATATCGCCGTGGTGGTGGCGCAGGAGGCGGCCGGCGGCGTCAACGACGTGATCCAGAACAGCATCGGCAAGCGCAAATGAGCCGGCGGCCCTGCATCCGGTTCATGGACAGCCTGTCACCCGGTTGCTAGAACGCCGCCGATCGCCCCGCCCATCTTCTGCCTCGCCCGTCCCGCAGCCCCACGCCGCGTCCCTGACAGCGCCGCCGACACGCCATGCGCTGGCCTGGCCCGGACCGTCCGATCTGGAACGCCGCCCATGAAGATCGTTGCCTGCAACAGCAACCGCCCGCTGGCCGAGGCGGTGGCCGCGGCGCTCAACCTGCCGCTCACCCGCGCCTCGGTGCGCCGGTTCGCGGACATGGAGGTGTTCGTCGAGATCCACGAGAACATCCGCGGCGAGGATGTGTTCATCGTGCAGTCCACCAGCTACCCCGCCAACGACAACCTGATGGAGCTGCTGATCACGCTCGATGCCCTGCGCCGCGCCTCCGCCCGCCGGGTGACGGCGGTGATCCCGTATTTCGGCTATGCCCGCCAGGACCGCAAATCCGGCTCGCGCACGCCGATCAGCGCCAAGCTGGTCGCCAACCTGATCACCGCGGCCTACGCCCAGCGCGTGCTGACCATGGATCTGCATGCGGGCCAGATCCAGGGCTTCTTCGACATCCCGGTGGACAACCTGATCGCCGCCCCGCTGTTCGTGCAGGACATCAAGGCGCGCTTCGCCGGGCGCGACCTGATGATCGTCTCGCCCGATGTCGGCGGCGTGCTGCGGGCGCGCAACATCGCCACGCGGCTGGGCGTGGACCTCGCCATCATCGACAAGCGCCGCGAGCGCGCCGGCGTGTCGGAAGTGATGCACGTCATCGGCGAGGTCGAGGGCCGCGACTGCGTGCTGGTGGACGACATCGTGGACTCCGGCGGCACGCTGGTGAACGCGGCCAAGGCGCTGATCGCCAACGGCGCCAAGTCGGCCAGCGTCTACGTCACCCACGGCGTGCTGTCCGGCGGCGCCGTCGCCCGCATCGCCTCCTCGCCGATCGAGATGCTGACCATCACCGACAGCATCCTGGCCACCGAGGCGGTGCGGCTGGCGAGCAACATCCGCCAGCTCACCATCGCGCCGTTGCTGGCCGATGCGATGCTGCGTATCCATAAGGAAGAATCGGTCAGCTCGCTGTTCGACTGACCCACACACACGGGGATCGCCATGACCAAGCTGTACTACGCACCCGGCGCCTGCTCGCTCGGCATCCACGTGCTGCTGGAGGAGATCGGCCGCCCTTACGATCTGGCGACGGTGAACCTGCGCGAGGGCGGCCAGTTCGCGGCCGACTACACCGGCGTGAATCCGAAATCCAAGGTGCCGACGCTGGTGCGCGAGGACGGCTCCACCCTGACCGAGTTCCCGGCGATCGCCTGGTGGCTGGCGCGCAGCAACCCGCAGGCCAATTTGCTGCCCGAGGACGCGGAGGCGCAGGCCCGCGTGCTGGAGGCGATGGACTACGTGGTGGCGACGCTGCACATGCAGGGCTTCTCGCGCATGGCCCGCCCCGGCAATTTCGCTCCCAACGAGGCCGACCACGAGGCGGTGAAGGCGCGCGGGAAGCAGATTTTCGCGCGCGGGTTCGAGGTGCTGGACGCGGCGCTGGCCGGCAAGGACTACGTCGCGGGCGCCTACTCGATCGCGGATGCGGCGCTGTTCTTCGCGGAGTTCTGGGCGGCGGCGCGCTCGGGCATGACTCTGCCGGCGAACTGTGCGGCGCATTACGAACGCATGAAGGCGCGCCCGGCGGTGCAGCGCGCGCTGCAGCAGGAAGGGCTGGTGGCCTGACCATGGCGCTGCTGCAGCAATCCTTCTGGTTCCTCCGCCACGGCGAGACCGACTGGAACGCCCAGGGGCTGTCCCAGGGCAATGTCGATATCCCGCTGAACCCGACCGGCATCGCCCAGGCGCGGGCGGCGGCGGCGCTGATGCGCCACCGGGGCGTCGCGGCCATCGTCGCCTCGCCGCTGTCGCGCGCGCACGATACCGCGCGCGCGGTGGCCGAGGTGCTGGAGCTGGAGGTGGAGATCGAGGAGGGACTGCGCGAGGTCTCGTTCGGCGCGCAGGAAGGCCAGCCGATGGTGCAGTGGTTCAACGACTGGGTGGCCGGCACCTACACGCCCGACGACGCCGAAAGCTTCGCCGCCCTGCGCGCCCGCGCGGTGGCTGCGGTGAACCGCGCGCTCGCTCGCCCGGCGCCAGTGCTGGTGGTGGCGCACGGCGCGCTGTTCCGCGCGCTGCGGGCCGAAATGGGGCTGGAACCGAACGTGCGCACGCCCAACGCCATGCCGTTCTTCTGCGAGCCGGGCGCGCCCTGGAACCTGCTGCCGGCCGCCTGACCGGGCGAATCAGGGGCTTTTTCGGGCCATTTTTCGGGAAAAAGCCAAAATTCTCACCCGGTTTCGGCGTGTTCCGGGGCCTGCGTTCCCGCCACGAAGCGGCGATACGCCGCCCCCAGCCCGATCAGCGCCAGGCCGAGGCCCAGGAAGGACAGCACCCGCCACAGCCCTTCCAGCCCGGCCATGTCGATCAGGAACGCCTTGGCGGCCACCAGCCCGATGATCGCCAGCGCCGCCAGCCGCAGCGCCCGCAGCCGCGTGGCCATGCCCAGCGCCATCAGCACCCCGCCATAGGCCAGCCAGCCGCCCGACCAGGCCCATAGCTCGGCGTCGTCGATCGGGGCGGCGTCCAGCCCCAGGGCGCCGGGGTGGTAGAGCAGCCGCACCTCCAGCCCGACCCAGACGAACCCGGCGAGTACCGCGTAGCCACCCAGCAGCAGCGGCCAGCGCCGCGCCGCCAGTTCGGGCGCCCGCGCCGCCAAGCCGGCCAGCGCCGCCGGCAGCAGGTAGCCGGCGAGCAGGCCCGCCTGCCCGGTGGCGTCGTCGGTGATCACCGGGTTGGCGAGCAGCAGCAGCACCCCGCCCAGCAGCGCCGCGCCGCCCTGCAGCCGCCACGCCCAGCCCTGCACCGCGCGGCCGCTGCGCCGCGCCAGGTGCAGCACGCCGAAGCCCTGCACCGCCAGCGCCGCGACATGCAGTGCCGCCTCGGTGAAGCCGCCCGGCGCGGTCAGGTCGTCATGGGTGGCCCAATGGCGGATCTCCAGCGCCACCAGAACGGTCGCGAAGGCCAGCGCGCCGGCCTCCAGCACCGCCACGGTGCGGTCGTCGGCGCGGCGGCGGAACATCCAGCCGGCCAGCGCGAAGGCCGCCGCCGGCACGCCATAGGCCGGGATCAGCCCGTTCAGCACCGGCGCCGCGCCGAATCCGTAGTCCAGCACGTACCAGTTCAGCAGCAGCCGCACCAGCACCACCGAGGCCACCGCCAGCGCCACATGGCGCAGCGGCGGCAGATCGGCCCGCGCCTCGATCCAGGCCAGCGCCGGCAGGAACAGCGACACCGCGAGCGTCAGCCAGTGATCGTCCAGCAGCACCGCGCAGCCCAGCGCCAGGGCGGCCACGGCGCCGGCGGCATGCACCCCGGCGCGCCGCTTGTCGCCGGCCAGATACGCCGTGCCGGTCAGCCCGGCGGTCAGCGCCAGCGCCGCGAACGCCCACAGGATATCCGGCTGGAACAGCGCCACCTGGGCGTAGGTCACCGCCAGCGCCGCCACCGGCACGCCGGCCACCAGCGCCGACCACGCCAGCGGCCGCGCCATCCGCCGCTCCAGCCACAGCCCGGCCAGCGCGTGGAAGGCGGCCATCAGCGCGGCGGTGATCAGCAGCGGCTGGATCGCCTCGGGCGCCCAGGCGCCGGGCAGCACGGCCTGCACGAAGCCCTCGGTGGCGATCACCTCCCCGGTCGGCTGCCACTCCGGCAGCGCCCAGGCCAGCAGCGCCAGCAGGAACAGCAGCGCCGCCAGCCAGGGCAGCCGGTCGAGTCGCGGCTCGGTGGCGCCGCGCCACACCGCCAGCGGCGACAGCAGCAGCAGCCCGGCGCGCACCGCCGCATCCGGCACCGTGGCCTCCAGCAGCAGCCCGGCCGCCCCCAGCGCCGCGAACGGCACCCAGGAGAGCCGCCGCCCGACCTTGTGGTCCAGCGCCGCGGCCGGCAGCAGCGCCAGGTGCAGCGCCGCCGCCGCCGGTACGAACAGGCCGGGCGCCCAGTATTCCGTCCCCAGCCCGCCGCTCGCCGCCAGCGCCACCCACAGCGCCCCGGCCAGCGTGGCGGCCCAGCCGAGCCACGCCCAGGCGGCATGGCGCACCACCATCAGGGCGGCCGCACTCACCACCAGCAGGTAGCCGAACAGCCCGGGCGCATAGGGCGCCGTCGCGGTCACCAGCGCCGGCGTCACGTAGGCGCCCGCCACCCCCACGGCGGCCACCAGCACGCCGTGGCGCAGCGACAGCGCCATGCCGGCCAGCGCCGCCGCCGCCATCAGCGCGAAGCCCACCAGCGGCGGCACCAGGTCGTACAGCGGCCCGGCGCCATAGGCGGCCCCGAACAGCACCGCCACCCCGCCGGCCGCCAGCGCCGGCGGCGCCTGGTCGGCGCCCAGCGCGGCCAGGGCAGGGGCCTCCCCGGCCGGCCGGCGGCGCAGCCACTCGGCGCTAGCCACCAGCGCCACGCCCAGCAGCCCGGCCAGGGCGCAGCGCACCGCCGGGCCGAGCATCCCCTGCTCCGCCGCGTAGCGCACCAGGAACACGCCGGACAGCAGCAGCGCCGCCGCGCCCAGCCACACCCCCCAGCGTTGCGTCAGCAACGCCTCCAGGTCGCGCGGCGGCGGCGGCGCGGGCGGCTCCACCGTTGCGCCCGGCGCATCCTCCATCGCCGCCGCGGCGGGCGGAGCCAGTTCGGCCGGGGCCGCCGCCGCCCAGGGCGAGACCGGCGCCGCGACCTCCGCCCGCACCTCGGCCATCGGCACGGCCATCGGCACGGCCATCGCCCGCCGCAGCGCCGCCACCTCCGCCAGCGCCCGCCGCGCCTTGAAGAAGCCGATGATGCCCAGCACCCAGCCGGCCATCAGCGCCAGCAGCAGAAGAACGAAATATTCCATTCCGCAATCGGTGCGCAGCCCGGCCCTGCGGTCAAGGAATTTGCAACCGCCTCACCCAGTTGCTACACCCCGCCGCGCGTCGGCACCCCTGGAGGCCGGCGCTTTCAGTTCTAGGAGCGAACCAATGGCCGACATCACCACGATCGAGGCCGAGGCGCGCGAGCGTGCAGGTAAGGGGGCAGCACGTGCGACTCGGCGGCAGGGCAAGGTGCCCGGGGTAATCTACGGCGCCAAGGCGGAGCCGACACTGATCGCGCTGGACCCCAAGGTGGTCATGCGCGAGATGCATAAGGGCGGCTGGCGCTCGCGCCTCTATGAGGTGAAGGTGGGCGCCGACGCCACTCGCGCGCTGATCCGCGAGGTGCAGTTCCACCCGGTGACCGACCAGCCGGAGCATGTGGACTTCCAGCGCCTGGCCCCGGGCGAGAAGATGCGCGTGGCCGTCACCGTGCTGTTCCACAACGAGGCCACCAGCCCCGGCCTGAAGCGCGGCGGCATGCTGAACGTGGTCCGCCACGCGGTGGAATGCTACGTGGACCCCGACAACGCCCCGGCGCATTTCGACGCCGACCTGGGCGAGATGGACATCAACGACAACATCCGCTGGTCCAACCTGAAGGGCAACGAGGGCATCAAGGCCGTCATCGGCGACCGTGACTTCGTGATCGCCACCGTGGCCGCGCCGACCAAGATGCCGGACGCCCCGGCCGAGGCCGCCGCCGCTCCGGCAGCCGCCGCGAAGGCCGCCGCCAAGCCGGCCGCGAAGAAGAAGTAAGGCCGCTTCGCACCCGGAGGCGGCGCCATGCGGCTGTGGGTCGGCCTGGGCAACCCCGAACCGGGGATGCTCCGGCAGCGGCACAATATCGGCTTCATGGCGCTGGACGTGATCGCCCGCCGCCACGGCTTCACGCCGTGGCGGCAGCGTTTCAAGGGCCTGGTGGCCGAGGGCAATGTGGGTGGCGAGAAGGTTCTCGCGCTGAAGCCGCTCACCTACATGAACGCCTCCGGCGAGAGCGTGCAGGCCGCGCAGGCGTTCTACAAGCTGGACCCGTCGGCCATCACCGCCTTCCACGACGAGCTGGACCTCGCCCCCGGCAAGGTGCGGGTGAAGCGCGGCGGCGGCGCCGCCGGGCATAACGGGCTGCGCAGCATGGACCGCATGCTGGGCACGCCGGAGTACTGGCGGGTGCGGCTGGGCATCGGCCACCCCGGCGACAAGGCGCGGGTCACCGGCCATGTGCTGGGCGATTTCGCCAAGGTTGACATGGACTGGCTGCTGCCCCTGCTGGACGCGGTGGCCGATGCGGCGCCGCTGCTGGCCGTCGGCAGGCCCGAGGATTTCATGACGAAGGTCGCCCTTCTCACACAGGATTCGAAATAATGGGCTTCAACTGCGGCATCGTCGGCCTGCCCAATGTCGGCAAGAGCACGCTGTTCAACGCACTGACCGCGACCGCCGCGGCGCAGGCCGCCAACTACCCGTTCTGCACCATCGAGCCGAATGTCGGCCGCGTCGCGGTGCCCGACCCGCGGCTGGACATGCTGACGAAAATCGGCAAGTCGCAGAAAACCGTCCCGACCAGCCTGGAATTCGTGGACATCGCCGGCCTGGTGCGTGGCGCCAGCAAGGGCGAGGGCCTCGGCAACCAGTTCCTCGCCAATATCCGCGAGGTGGATGCCATCGTTCACGTGCTGCGCTGCTTCGAGGACAGCGACGTGACCCATGTCGAAGGCAATGTGGACCCGATCCGCGATGCCGAGACGGTCGAGACCGAGCTGATGCTCGCCGACCTCGACAGCCTGGAGAAGCGCCTGCTCGCCGCCCAGAAAAAGGCGCGCGGCGGCGACAAGGAGAGCGTGGCCGCGGTCGCCCTGATGGAGCCGATCGTCGTCGCCCTGCAGGAAGGCCGCATGGCCCGCACCGCCATCCCGCCCGGCGAGGAGGAGGCGGTGCGCCGCCTGCAGCTGCTCACCGCCAAGCCGGTGCTGTATGTGTGCAATGTCGAGGAGGCGAACGCCGCCACCGGCAACGCCCATTCCGCGCGCGTGGCCGCCCGCGCCGCCGCCGAGGGCGCCCGCCACGTGGTGGTCTCCGCCGCCATCGAGGCCGAGGTGAGCCAGTTGCCGGAGGCCGACCGCGCCGAGTTCCTGGAGGGGCTGGGCCTGCACGACAGCGGGCTGGACCGGGTGATCCGCGCCGGCTACGCCCTGCTGGGCCTGATCACCTATTTCACATGCGGGCCGAAGGAGGCGCGCGCCTGGACCATCGTGCAGGGCACCAAGGCCCCGCAGGCGGCCGGCGTCATCCACGGCGATTTCGAGCGCGGCTTCATCGCCTGCGAGACCATCGGCTACGAGGACTACGTGGCCTGCAAGGGCGATGTCGGCGCCAAGGCCGCCGGCAAGATGCATGTCGAAGGCAAGGAATACGTGGTCCGCGACGGCGACGTGCTGCTGTTCCGGTTCAACGTCTGACGGCCAGACGCAGCGGCTTTCGCCGCGCCGGGCAGCAAGAAAGCCAGGGTCACATGGAGGCGGGGAGGCGGGGAGGCGGGGAGAAGCAAGGTAAAGCCGACTGGACTTTTCTTCTCCCCGCCTCCCCGTCTCCATGTGAATCTGCCTGCCTGACGCCGGCACGCCGCGATCACCCGCAAAGCGGGTTTGTCAGATCTCGATCTCCACGCAGACCGGCACATGGTCGCTGGTCTGCTGCCAGTCCCGCGCGTCCTTCAGGATGGTCTGGCCGCGCAGCCCGTCGGTGAGGTCCGGGGTCACCCACACATGGTCCAGCCGCCGCCCGCGGTCCGAGCCGCGCCAGTCGCGGTTGCGGTACGACCACCATGTGTAGAGCTTCTGGTCCTCCGGCACGAAATGCCGCACCGCGTCCACGAAGCACAGGTCGCGCCAGGCGTTCAGCGCGGCGGTTTCCACCGGGGTGTGGCTGACCACGTCCAGCAACTGCTTGTGGCTCCACACGTCGTGTTCCAGCGGGGCGATGTTCAGGTCGCCGACCAGCACGGTGCGGGCCAGCTTCGGGCGCGCGGCGAACCAGTGCGTCGCCTCGGCCAGGAAATCCAGCTTGTGGCCGAATTTCGGGTTCTTCTCGCGGTCGGGGATGTCGCCGCCGGCCGGCACGTAGAAATCATGCAGCTCGACCGGGCCGGAGGCGACATCCAGCGACACCACCAGGTGCCGGCAATCGCCCTTGCCGCACCAGTCGGGCGCGAAATCCTGCACCTGCATGGGCAGGCGCGAGAGGATCGCCACGCCATTGTACCCCTTCATGCCGCGATAGGCGACATGCGGAAAGCCGATCGCCGGGCCCACCTCGGCCGGGAACAACTCGTCCGGCACCTTGGTTTCCTGCAGGCAGATCACGTCCGGGTTCAGGGCGTCGATCAGCCCCTGCAACAGCCCGTGGCGCAGCCGCAGCGAGTTGATGTTCCAGGTGGCGATGCGCAGGCGTTGG
>MKWE01000031.1:67580-143165 GCA_001899585.1 Rhodospirillales bacterium 70-18 | reverse complement strand
TTCTTCTCCCCGCCTCCCCGTCTCTTTGTGAATCTTCCCTTTTTAAAACCGCCTCAGACGATCTTCGTGCGAACCGTGCCGACGCCGTCTACCACGCCTTCCAGCACGTCGCCGCGCTGCACGGCGGCCACGCCCTCAGGGGTGCCGGTGTAGATCAGGTCGCCGGGCGCCAGTTCCACCAGCCTGGAGAGATAGGCGATGGTTTCCGCCACGCTCCAGATCAGCATCGACAGGTCGGAGGTCTGGCGCACCGCGCCGTTCACCTTCAGCTCGATGCGCCCCTTGGTCGGGTCGGCGAACCGCGACGCCGGGACCAGCGTGCCGATCGGCGCCGAGTGGTCGAAGCCCTTGCCCATGTCCCAGGGCTTGCCTTCCTTCTTGGCGGCGTTCTGCAGGTCGCGGCGGGTCATGTCCAGGCCGGCGGCGTAGCCCCACACATGCTTCAGCGCGTCGGCCTCGGCAATGCCCTTGCCGCCGGTGCCGATGGCGACCACCAACTCCATCTCATGGTGCAGGTCCTTGCTCATCGGCGGATACGGCATGTCCGCGTCGTTCAGCACCAGGGCGTCGGCCGGCTTGCAGAAGAAGAACGGCAGCTCGCGGTCCGGGTCGCTGCCCATCTCGCGGGCATGGGCGGCATAGTTGCGGCCGACGCAGAAGATGCGGCGGACCGGGAAGGCGCCGCCGCCGGCGACCGGAACCGAGGTGACGGGCGGCGGCGGGATCACGTAATCGGGCATGCGCGGGTGTCCTGGCGAAAGGGAAACGGTCGCGGACCATAGCCGCCCGCCCGGTGGGCGCAAAGTGGCCGGCCTCAGCCCACCAGCCGGCGGATCGCGGCCAGGGTGGCGGGCGCGGTCCAGGCCACCGCCCCCTCCACCCGCCCCTGCTCGCGGCCCTTGCGGTCGATGATCAGCGTGGTCGGCAGGCCGCGCGCGCCCCAGAGGCGCCCCACCGCGCCCCTGGGGTCGAGCCAGACCGGCAGGTCGGTGATGCCGTGGGCGGCGTAGAACGTCCGCACCGCCGCCGCGCCGCCGATATCGGAGGACAGCGGCAGCACCAGGATGCCCTCGCCGGCCACCGCCCGGGCCAGCCCTTGCAGGGCCGGCATCTCGGCCACGCAGGGCGCGCACCAGGTGGCCCACAGGTTTACCACCAGCCCCTTGCCGGCGAATTCGGCCAGGCTGTGGGCGCCGCCCCCGGCATCGATCAGCGTGGCGGGCGGCGGCGGGGCCGGCGGGTTGGCCGGGATCAGGCTGCCGAAATCGTGCAGGCGTATCGCGCCGGCGCCCGGCGGGCCGACCGGGATGGCGAGCGGCGGGGGCGAAGGTTTGCGCAGCAGCGCGCCCGCCGCTACGGTCGCCGCCGCCAGCGCGCCGGCTCCGGCCAGGATGGTGCGGCGATGGATCACCTGCATGATGGAATGCCTCTCTTGAGCGATACGCCCCACCAGCCCGACCTGCGCAACGAGGCCGCGAACGTCCAGTGGGGCGGCCGGTTCACGGCCGGGCCGTCGGTTGTCATGCAGGAGATAAATGCCTCGATCGGCTTCGATCGCAAGATGTGGCGCCAGGATATCCGCGGTTCGCTGGCGCATGCCGCGATGCTGGCGAAGCTCGGCATCCTCAGCGGCGAGGACGAGGCGGCGATCAGATCGGGCATGGCCGCCATCGCCGCCGAGATCGACGCCGGGCGCTTCCCGTTCGAGGAGGCGCTGGAAGACATCCACATGAACATCGAGGCGCGGCTGACCGAGCGCATCGGCGATGCCGGCCGCCGCCTGCACACCGGGCGCAGCCGCAACGACCAGGTGGCCACCGATTTCCGCCTGTGGGTGCGCGACGCCATCGACGGCCTGTCGGCCCAGATTACCGACGTGATGGCGGCACTGGCCCAGGTCGCCGCTCGCCACGCGGCCGACCCGATGCCCGGCTTCACCCACCTGCAAACCGCCCAGCCGGTCACCTTCGGCCACCACATGCTGGCCTATGTGGAGATGTTGGCGCGCGACCGCGGGCGGCTGGCCGATTGCCGCAGGCGGCTGAACGAATGCCCGCTGGGCTCGGCGGCGCTGGCCGGCACCTCCTTTCCGCTCGACCGCGACATGACCGCCGCCGCGCTGGGGTTCGACCGGCCGACCGCGAACTCGCTGGATGCGGTCTCGGATCGCGATTTTGCCCTCGAATTCCTGGCTTCGGCGGCGATTTCGGCCATGCATCTGTCCCGTTTGGCCGAGGAAATCGTCATCTGGTGCAGCGCGCCCTACCGGTTCATCCGCCTGTCGGACGCCTTCACCACCGGCAGCTCGATCATGCCGCAGAAGCGCAATCCGGACGCCGCCGAGCTGGTGCGCGCCAAGACCGGGCGGATCACCGGCGCGCTGGTCGGCCTGCTGACGGTGATGAAGGGGCTGCCGCTGGCCTATGCCAAGGACATGCAGGAGGACAAGGAGCCGGTGTTCGACGCCGCCGACGCCTGGGCGCTGGGGCTGGCGGCCACCGCCGGCATGGTGCGCGACATGACGCCCGATACCGCGCGCATGGCCGAATTCGCCGGCTCCGGCTTCGCCACCGCGACCGACCTCGCGGACTGGCTGGTGCGGGTGCTGAAGCTGCCGTTCCGCACCGCCCACCATGTGACGGGCCGGCTGGTGGCGCGGGCGGAGGCGCTGGGGGTGGACCTCGCGGGGCTGTCGCTGGCGGAGATGCAGGCGGTGGAGCCGGGCATCACCGCCGAGGTGTTCGGGGTGCTGACGGTGGCCGCCTCGGTGGCGTCGCGCACCAGCTATGGCGGCACCGCGCCGCGCAACGTGGCCGCCCAGGCGACGCGCTGGATGGAGGCGCTGGCATGAGGATCGTCGCCGTGCTGCTGCTGGCCGCCAGCCTGCTGCCGCTGGCCGGCTGCGGCAAGAAGGGCGCGCCCAGCCCGCCGGGGCCGGCGGACAAGGTGACATATCCGCGGGTCTACCCGTCCCGCTGAAAGAGTGTTTTCAGCGATGCGGGAAATGTCCTAGCGTCCGGACATGGCCGCTCCCGCACCCGCATCCGACGCGCCCGACCCTTCCGTCGCCGCGCTGATCGCCGCCCGCCCGCAGCTTTCCATGCACGCCCATGACGGGCTGCTGCTGGAAGGCGTGCCGCTCGCCCGTATCGCCGGGGTGCTGGGCACCCCCGCCTGGGTCTATTCCGCCGGCACCATGCGCGCCCGGCTGGCCGAGCTGAAGGCCGCCCTGCACGGCATGGATACGCAGGTCCATTACGCGGTGAAGGCCAACGACCACCTGGCCGTGCTGCGCCTGTTCGCCGCCGGCGGCGCCGGGGCGGACGTGGTCAGCGAGGGCGAACTGCGCCGCGCCCGCCACGCAGGCATCGCGCCCGAACACATCGTGTTCTCCGGCGTCGGCAAGTCCGTGCGCGAATTGCGGCTGGCGCTGGCCGAGGACATCGCCCAGATCAACGTGGAGAGCGCCGAGGAGCTGGAGATGCTCTCGGCCGTCGCCGCCGGCATGGGGCGCATCGCCCGCGTGGCGCTGCGCATCAATCCGGACGTGGATGCCGGCACCCACGCCAAGATCACCACCGGGCGCGCCGAGAACAAGTTCGGCATCCCCTATGCCGAGGCGGTGGAGCTGTACGCCCGCGCCGCCAGCCTGCCGGGCATCCGGCCGGTGGGGCTGGCGCTGCATATCGGCAGCCAGATCCTCTCGGTCGCCCCCTATCGCGCCGCCTATACCCGCGCCGCCGAGCTGGTGCATGCCCTGCGCGCGCGGGGGCTGGAGGTGTCCAGGCTGGATTGCGGCGGCGGGCTGGGCATCGGCTATGGCGACGAGCCGGGCGCGCCGGTTGCGGCTTTCGCCGGGGTGATGCGCGCGGTGCTGGGCAACCTGGGCGTGACGCTGATGCTGGAGCCCGGCCGCTGGCTGGTCGGCCCGGCCGGGGTGCTGCTGGCCAGCGTGGTGCTGGTGAAGGGCCATGGCCGTTTCGTGGTGCTGGACGCGGCGATGAACGACCTGGTGCGCCCGGCCATGTACGACGCCTGGCACGGCATCGTGCCGGTGGCCGCCGCCGATCTGCATGGCCCGGCGGCCTCGGTGGACGTGGTCGGCCCGGTTTGCGAAAGCTCGGACACGTTCGCGCGAAACCGTGCCCTGCCGGCCTTGCGCGCCGGCGCGACCGTGGCGATTCTGGACGCGGGGGCATATAGTGCGGTGATGAGTTCCACCTACAACGCCCGCACCCTGGCCCCCATCGCCATGGTCGACGGCGCCGATTGGTCGGTCATCCGCGACCGTCAGGTCTATGAGGAACTCTGGGCCGGGGAGCGCATTCCGCCCTTCCTGGCCTGACGCGCCCTCCCTCCACGCACCCTGGGGAGCAGCCCGATGATCGTGCCGGAGCGGCCAGAGGAGAGGATGGACAGCCTGCTCCGGGGCCTGCGCCGCTGGCGCGCCCTGGCCCGCGCGGTGCTGCTGTTCGAGCGGCTGTGGCCCGCCCTGTGGCCGCCGCTGGGGGTGGCCGGGCTGTTCCTGTGCGCCGCCCTGCTGGACCTGCCCGCCCTACTGCCCGGCTGGCCGCATGCCATCCTGCTGGCCGGCGTCGCGCTGGCCATGGCGGCGCTGGGCTGGCACGGCTTCCGCCGCCTGCGCCTGCCCGACAACCCCGAGGCGGACCGGCGGCTGGAGCGTGAATCCGGCCTGCGCCACCGGCCGCTGACCGTGCTGGCGGACCGCCCGGCCGTGGCCGCCGACTCCGCCCTCTGGCGCGCCCACGTGGCCCGCGCCGCCGCCCAGGTGGGCCGGCTGCGGGTGGGCCTGCCGCGCCCCGGGCTGGCGGCGCGCGACCGGCGGGCGCTGCGCGGCGGGCTGCTGGTCGGCCTGCTCGCCTGCCTGGTGATCGCCGGCGCCGATGCCCCGGCACGGATCGGCCGCGCCCTCACCCCCGGCTTCGCCCCCGCCGCCGCCGCCCCGGCCACCCAGGTGCAGGCCTGGATCACCCCGCCTGCCTATACCGGGCTGGCGCCGCTGTTCCTGCGCCCCGAGGGCGGCGCCGTCTCGGTGCCGGCCGGCGCCCACCTGACCGTGAACGTGACCGGCGGCAGCGCCCGGCCGGCGTTGAGCCTCGCCGGCCGCGCCGCGCCGTTCAAGGCGCTGGACGATGCCAGCTTCCAGGCCGAGCTGGACCTGACGGAGGGCGGCCGCCTCGCGCTGTCGCGACGCGGGGAGGCGCTGGGGGCCTGGGATGTCACGGTCGTCGCCGACCAGGCCCCGGTGGTCAGCTTCCCCGAGCCGCCGGGCGCCACCGCCGGGCGGGTGCCGCAGACCAGGCTGCCCTGGCAGGCGTCGCACGCTTACGGCGTGGTGGGCCTGCAGGCCGAGCTGCGCCTGCGCGACCGGCCGGACGCACCGCCGCTGGTGGTGCCCATCCCGCTGCCCGGCGGCGCCCCCAAATCGGCGCGCGGCGTGCGCCAGCAGGACCTGACACCGAACCCCTGGGCCGGCCTGCCGGTGACCGCGCACCTGGTCGGCCGCGACGCCGCCGGGCTGGTCGGCACCAGCGCCGAGGCCGGCTTCACCCTGCCGGAGCGCCAGTTCGTCCACCCCGTGGCGCGCGCGCTGATGGCGGTGCGCAAGATGCTGACGCTGAAGCCCGACGAGCGGGACGCCGCGATCCATGAGCTGGACATGCTGTCCGGCCTCGCCGAGGTCTGGCGCGACAACACCGCCGGCTTCCTCAACCTGCGCGCCATCGCCGCCCTGCTGCGCCGCGACCCCTCGCTGCCGGCGGTGGAGGAGGCGCAGGGCCGCATGTGGCGGCTCGCGCTGCAACTGGAGGAAGGCGCCACCGAGCGCACCGCCCGCGCGCTGGAACAGGCCCGCCAGGCGCTGCGCGAGGCGCTGGATGCGGAAAAGCGCGGCGAGCACGTCGATCGCGCCGAGATCGAGCGCCGCACCCGCGCCCTGCAGGAGGCGCTGCAACGGCACCTCCAGGCCCTGGCCGAGCAGGCCCGGCGCAACCCCGAGACCGACCAGTTCGACCCGCGCGCCCACCCGCTGGACGCCCGCGACATGGAGAAGCTGGCCGAGCAGATGCGCGAGGCCGCCCGCGAGGGCCGCATGGACGAGGCGCGCGACAAGATGGCGGCACTGGAAAAGATGCTGGACGCCATGAAGAACGCCCCGCCCCAGCGCGGCCGCATGACCGAGAGCGAGCGCAAGCGCGCCGCGCAGCGCCAGCAGGGCCAGCAGCAGATGAACGCCCTGCAGGACATGATCCAGCGCCAGGGCGGCCTGCTGGACCATGCGCAGGGCCGGGCCGAGGCGGAGAACCCGCCGCCGCCCGACCCGCGCCGCCCGCTCGCCCGCCCGTTCACCCCGCCCTACACGCCCCCCTTCACTCCCCCCTTCACCCGTGGGCTGGCGCCGCCGCCCGACCCCTCCGGCCAGCACGCGGCCGAGGCGCAGGACCAGCAGCAGCGCGGCGGCGAGCAGCGCGTGCAGCAGGCGCTGCGCCGGGTGCTGGGCGAGCTGATGCAGCGCTACGGCGACCTGACCGGCCAGGTGCCGCCCAACCTGGGCGACGCCGACGCCGCCATGCGCGACGCCGCCCAGGCGCTGGCGCAGGGCCGCGACGCGGCGGCCGCCGGCGCCCAGCAGCGCGCCATCGAGGCGTTGCAGAAGGGCGGGCAGGCGATGGGCCAGCAGATGGCCCAGCAATTCGGCCAGCCCGGCGAGGGCGAGGGCGAGCAGCCCGGCGAGGGGCAGCAGGGCCAGGACGGCCAGGATGGCCAGGGCATGCAGGGCAATGGCCGTGGCCGTGGCCAGCCGGGCGGCCAGTATGGCTGGTCCAACAACGGCCGCGGCAACCCGTGGGACCAGGGTTTCGGCGACCGCCGGGGCCAGCAGCGGCTGGACCCGCTCGGGCGGCCGCTGCGGGAGGGTGCGGCCGGCCGCAACGATGGCGGCGATGTGCGCGTGCCCGACCAGATGGAGGAGGCGCGCACCCGCGCCATCCAGGAGGAGCTGCGCCGCCGTGGCGCCGAACGCAGCCGGCCGCAGCCGGAGCTGGATTATATCGACCGGCTGTTGCGCCAGTACTGAGGGGCGGCGAAGGAAGGCGGGCTCTGCCCAGACCCATCCGTGCCTTAAAGGAGTGGGGGCGAGTCGTTTGTCCTAAAGCGCTGAATAACTACAATAGTTTGAGGTCCAGGGGCTCGACCCCTGGCGGGGTCCGGGGCAGCGCCCCGCCTTGCCTGTCCACGGCCGCATGCCCCGCCGCCGCCGCCGGGTGCGGCGCCGGCCCGGTGCCGGTGCGGTCCCAGGTGCGGTAGGCGTCGAGTTGCTGCTGGGTTGGGATGGAGGTGGTCACCGCCCCGTGGCGGTCGCGGAACTCGATCACCACCATGCCCAGCGCGGGGTCCAGGCGCAGGGTCGGGTTGGGGAGGCCGGCGCTGTCCGCCTGGCCGGCCGGCGGTGGGCGGGGGGCCGCCGGCGCGGCGGACGCCGCCTCGCCGGTGGATGGCGGGGCGCCGAGCCGAGACACCGTGAGGTCATTGGGCATGGGTCTTGTCCCGGCAGGGGAGCGGCACGCCGGCCCGTTTGGCGCGGCGGGTCTCAATTTCCTGCAATCCGGTGAATCCGGGGTTAACGAACCGCCCCATGACGGATGCCCCCCATGACGCGGACCGGCGGCCGGCGTAGGCTCGGCGCATGGTTCGGGGGGAACGACGATGGCGTTGAAACGCATGGTGCTGGAAATCGGCATGGGCACCGACATTCGCGGCGCCGACTCCACCAAGGCGGCGGTGCGGGCGCTGCGCGACGCGCTGTGGCACAACTCGCTGACCGTGACCGCCGCGCTGGGCCTGCCGACTGACGCGATGGTGGTGGATGTCACCATCGGCGTGCCCCGGCCGGAGCAGGTGGACAAGGCGGCGGTGCTGGCGGTGCTGCCGCACGGCACCGGCACGGTGAGGGTGGTGGAAGGCGGGCTGGAAATCCCCAACGCCGCCGGCACCGGCTCCACGGTGATGGCCAACGCGGCCGCCGTCGTGCGGCTGGACGTGGCGTAGGGGGGCGGGGGCATGGCACGCAAGCGCGTCATCCTGGAGATGGGCACCGGCAACGACCTGCATGGCGGCGACTACACCAAGGCGGCGCTGCGGGCGGTGCAGGACGCCCTGCACCACAGTTCGCTGTCGCTGATCCGCTCGCTGGGGCTGGATTCGCGGGCGATGCTGGTGGATGTCACCATCGGCGTGCAGCGGCCGGAGCAGGTGGGTGCCGAGGCGGTGCGCGCCAGCCTGCCGCACGGCGTGGTGACGGTGACGGTGGTGAAGGGCGGGCTGGACGTGCCCGACGATGACGGCCGCGACGCGGCGGTGATCGCCAGCGCCGCGATCGACGTGGGGTTCGACCTGCCTTAATCCAGCTCGGTCGGCGGCGCCTCGCCCAGCGCCGCCAAATGCGGCTGGGCGGCGGCCAGGGTGGCGGCCTCCAGCGCGCGGTATTCGGCTACCACGCGCTGCCCCGTGGGCGTCAGCCGCGCGCCGCCGCCGCCGCTGCCGCCGGCCGCCGTGGTCACCACCGGGTGGCCCAGGCCGCGGTTGAGGTCTTCCACCAGCTCCCAGGCGCGGCGGTAGGACATCTTGAGCACCCGGCCGGCCGCCGAGATGGAGCCGCTGGCGGCGATCGCCTCCAGCAGCGCGATCTTGCCCGGCCCGATCCGGCCGCCGCCGGCGAGGTCGACGCGGATGCTGAGGCGATGTGCGGGGGGGCTTGGCATGACGGCACAGCCAACCATGCCGCCCCGCGCGGATCAACAGCCCGGTTGCCAAGTGGTGCGGCGATGTATCACGCTGCACCCCGGCCCGAGCGGGCCGCACCAGGGGGTTCCGCCATGACCGCACCCAGCCCGGACATCCGTGCCTCGGTCTGCCCGCACGACTGCCCCTCGACCTGCGCGCTGGAGGTGGAGGTGTTGGGCGGCGCGCGCATCGGCGCGGTGCGCGGGGCGGAGGCGAACAGCTACACCGCCGGGGTGATCTGCACCAAGGTGGCCCGCTACAGCGAACGCATCCACCACCCGGACCGGCTGACCGTGCCGCTGTTGCGCACCGGCCCGCGCGGCAGCGGCCAGTTCCGCGCCATCTCCTGGGACGAGGCGCTGGACCGCGCCGCCGGGCGCTTCACCGACATCGCGGCCCGGCATGGCAGCGAGGCGGTGTGGCCCTATTACTTCGCCGGCACGATGGGGCTGCTGCAACGCGACGGCATCCACCGGCTGCGGCATGTGATGCGCTATTCGCGTCAGTCGAACACCATTTGCTCCAGCGTGTGCGAGGCCGGCTGGATCGCCGGCACCGGCCGCCACACCGGGCCGGACCCGCGCGAGATGGCCGCCTCCGACCTGATCGTGGTGTGGGGCGGCAACCCGGTGAACACCCAGGTCAACGTGATGACCCATATCGCGCGGGCGCGAAAGCAGCGCGGGGCGAAGCTGGTGGTGGTCGATCCCTACCGCACCGGCACCGCCCAGGTGGCCGACCTGCATCTGCCGCTGCGCCCGGGCACCGATGGCGCGCTGGCCTGCGCGGTGATGCACATCGCCTTCCGCGACGGCTTCGCCGACCGGGCCTACATGGCGCAATACGCCGACTGCCCCGAGGTGCTGGAGGCGCACCTGGCGTCGCGCGGGCCGGACTGGGCCGCGGCCATCACCGGGCTGCCGGTGGAGCGGATCGAGGCGTTCGCGCGGCTCTATTGCGAAACCCCGCGCGCCTATATCCGCGTCGGCTACGGCTTCTCGCGCATGCGCAACGGCGCCGCCAACCTGCACGCCGTCTCCTGCCTGCCCACCGTCACCGGCAAATGGGTGCACGAGGGCGGCGGCGCGTTCTGGAACAACCGCGGCATCTACCACTGGGACAAGACGCTGATCGAGGGGCTGGACGCCCGCGACCCCACGACCCGGGTGATGGACATGAGCCGCATCGGCGCCGTGCTGACCGGCGACCGGACGGAGCTGGGCGAGGGCCCGCCGGTGCACGCGCTGTTCATCCAGAACGTGAACCCGGTGACGGTGGCGCCCGACAGCAACAAGGTCCGCCGCGGCTTCCTTCGCGAGGACCTGTTCACCGTGGTGCACGAGCAGTTCCTGACCGAAACCGCCCGCATGGCCGACCTGGTGCTGCCGGCGACGATGTTCATGGAGCATGACGACCTGTACCAGGCCGGCGGCCACAGCCACATCCAGATCGGCCCCAAGCTGATCGAGCCGCCCGGCGAATGCCGCTCCAACCACGAGGTGCTGCAAGGCCTGGCCGCCCGCCTGGGCGCGCGGCATCCGGGCTTCGAGATGACGGCGATGCAGGTGATCGACGCCACGCTGCGCGCCTCCGGCTGGCCGGGGGCGGAGGAGGTGCTGGCGCGGCGATGGGTGGACGCCCAGCCGAGCTTCGCGGACTCGCATTTCATCAACGGCTTCGGCCATGCCGGCGGCCGCTTCCGCTTCGCGCCGGACTGGGCGGCGGTCGGCCCCAACCACGCGCCGATGCCCCTGCTGCCCGACCACATGGCGGCGATCGACGACAGCACTGCCGACCGGCCGTTCCGCCTGGTGGCCGCGCCCGCCCGCCAGTTCCTGAACACCAGCTTCACCGAGACCCCGTCGTCGCGCAGGCGCGAGGGGCGGCCGACCGCGCTGGTGCATCCGGACGACGCCGCCCGCCTGGGCATCGCCGAGGGCGGCCGGGTCCGCCTGGGCAACGCGCGCGGCGAGGTGGTGGTGCACGCGAAGCTGTTCGACGGCCTGCAACCCGGTGTGATCGTGGTGGAGAGCATCTGGCCGCACGCGGACCACGTGGGCGGCGTGGGCATCAACGCCCTGACCAGCGACGATCCGGCGGCGCCCAGCGGGGGGGCGGTGTTCCATGACACGGCGGTATGGATGACGGCGGTGGCGGCCGAGCTCGCGGTGGCGGCGGAGTAGGGAAGGGGTTCTTTTTTGGAAAAAAGAACCAAAAAACTTTTATTCGCGGGAGTCTCCGGCGGATGAAGCGGGGTTTTTGCTTCTTTTTGGAAACAGAAGGAGGCGCCTGCTTGCGTTAATCCCACCTCAACCTTCCCCACCTACCCTCCGGGCCAGACCTGGAGCGGGACAAAATGCCTTCGCTGCCTTCCGTCGATGTCACCCTGTTCGTCCATAACGGCGCCGCCACCGTCGCCGAGGCCATCGACAGCGTGCTGGCGCAGACCTGGCCGAACCTCACCCTCACCCTGATCGACGACGGCTCCACCGACGCCACGCCGGATATCCTGGCCGCCTATGCCGCGCGCGACGGGCGCATCCGGCGCAAAACCAACCGCCGCAACGGCGGCGCCATCGGCGGGTTCCAGCGCGCCTTCTGGTTCGGCGACGCCGATTTCGTCATGCCCAAATCCGCCGACGACCTGATTGCGCCGGATTTCATCGCCCGCGCCATGGACGTGCTGCTGGCCCACCCCGGCACCGCGATGTGCCACGCGCGCGGGCTGGTGTTCCGCGACGGCGCGGCGGAGCGGCCGGCCTATCCGGCCGAGCACGCGCTGCACGCGGTGGGCGAGGACCCGATCGCCCGCGCACGGCAGGTGATGCAGCACTACACCAGCTCGCCCAGCTTCTGGGGCGTCTACCGCCGCACCGCGGTCGATCAACTGTCGCCGATCCGCTTCCGCGCCGGCTGGGACCATGTGGTGCTGGCCGAACTGGCGCTGTACGGCGAAATCCGCCATGTGCCGGAGCCGCTGTATTTCCGCCGCGACGGCGGCAAGCCGGTGCTGCAACTGGCCCGCGCCTCCACCGAGCAGGGCATGCGCGGCGTGCCGCTGGACGACGTGCTGGGCGAACTGCGCTGGCGCACGCCGCTGGTCACTACCGCCTATGCCCATCTGGAAGCCTTCGCCGCCACCCGGCTGGACGCCGCCGCCCGCGCCACGCTGATGCGCCTGGCCGGCGCCGTGTTCCGCGCCCGCTGGTTGCCCGCACTGCGGCAGGAAGCGGCGGCCCTGCGCGCCCAGCTGCCGGCGCTGACCGCCCGGCTGGCCACGCTGGACCCCACGCTCGCCCACTGGCTGGCGCGCGGCCTGGCCGATGCGGTGCGCGGCGTGGAGACCATCCTGCCCGATGAGGATTTCACGGCGGCGCAACTGGAAATCGCCGCCCTGGCCGGCGACGCCCAGCGCCGCGCGGCGGCCTGAAGGAGCGGAGATGGACGGCACCACCCACACCCCGCTGCGCCTGCATATCGGCTGCGGCCCCAACATCCTGCCCGGCTGGGTCAACATCGACAGCGTCGCCCGTGCCCCCGGCGTGCGCACCGACATCGACCTCACCGCCCTGCCATGGCCCGATGCCAGCGTGGACGCCGCCCTGGCAGAACATGTGTTCGAACATTTCTCCTTCGCCGAGGAAGCGCGCATCTGGCCGGAAATCGCCCGCGTGCTGCGTCCGGGCGGCGTTTTGACCCTGGAAGTGCCCGATTTCGAGTGGGTTTGCGCCCAATTCCTGGCCTCCCAGGACGATTTTCGCGCCTTCTACCAGGTTGGTCACGCCGACCACTACGCCGGCTGCGGCCGGGCGCTGGACCAGCGCTGGGGCATCCTGCAGACCATGTTCTTCGGCAACCAGAACGGCGCCGGCCAGTTTCACCGCAGCGCCTATACCGAGGCCAAGCTGCGCGCGCTGGCCCGCATGACCGGCTTCGCCGCCATCGAGGTCACCCGCCTGTTCAACAAGGGCGGGCAGGCCCTGCGCGCCGTGCTCACCCGCTGAGGAGCTTTTCATGCGCGTCTTCATCACCGGCATCGCCGGCTTCCTGGGCAGCCACCTGGCCGAACGCCTGCTGGCGATGGGCCACCACGTGGTGGGGGTGGACAGCCTGCTGGGCGGCGAGCTGGTGAACGTGCCGCCGGACGCCGAGTTCTACCAATATGATTGCCGCGATTTCAACGCGATGGCCAAGGTCAGCCAGGGGTGCGAACTGGTCTACCACTGCGCCGCCACCGCCTATGAGGGCCTCAGCGTGTTCGCGCCGGCGATGGTGATGGACAATATCGTCACCGGCTCGGTCGGCGTGTTCTCGGCCGCCATCGCCAACGGCGCGCGGCGCATCGTGTTCTGCAGCTCCATGGCCCGCTACGGCACCAACCAGGTGCCGTTCCTGGAAAGCTACGTCCCCCGCCCGCAGGACCCGTACGGCATCGCCAAGGTCGCCGCCGAGCAGGCGCTGGTCAATCTGGCCGGCGTGCACGGCGTGGAATATGCCATCGCCGTGCCGCACAACATCATCGGCGCGCGGCAGAAATTCGACGACCCGTACCGCAACGTCGCCGCCATCATGGCCAACATGATGCTGCAGGGCCGCTCCCCCTTCATCTACGGCGACGGCGAGCAGAGCCGCTGCTTCAGCCATGTGGAGGACTGCCTGTCCTGCCTGCTGGCGCTCGGCCTGTCCGATCGCGGCGTGGGCGAGGTGGTCAATATCGGGCCGGACGAGGAGTTCGTGACCATCAACCACCTGTTCCGCACGCTGAAGGGCATCGTGGGGTTCGAGGGCCAGGCCATCCACCTGACCGACCGGCCGCAGGAGGTGAAGCACGCCGCCTGCAGCAGCGCCAAGGCCCGCGCCTTGCTGGACTACCGCACCACGCGCGGGCTGGCCGAGGGGCTGACCGATCTGGTGGCGTATATCCGCGGCGTCGGGCCACGGAAATTCCGCTACCACCTGGACATCGAAATCCGCAACGCCAGCACCCCGCGCACCTGGACCGAACGCATGATGTAGGCGGGCGTGCCGTGCTGTGGCAGGCTCGGGGAATGCGAATCCATATCCAGAACCCGCCGCCGCCGGCCGACGGCAGCCCCGACCCGTTCATCATCACCGCCGCCCAGGTGGAACAGGCCGCCGCGCGCGGTGGCGAAACCGAGGCGCACACGCTCAGCTTCGGCAATGATGCCGCGAGCTTCGCCGCCGGCATCGCCGATGCCGAGGCGGTGGTCACCACCCCCGGCCAGATCCTCGGCCGCTTCCCGGTGGCCGCCCCCCGGCTGCGGATGATCTTCTGCACCTCGGCGGGGCTGGACCGGCTGCTGCCGTTCGACTGGCTGCCGCCCGGCGTGGCGCTGCTGAACAACCGTGGCGTGCACAGCGCCAAGGTGGGCGAATATTCGCTGATGGCGCTGCTGATGCTGGCCGCCCGCGTGCCGGCCTATGCCACCCAGCAGCGCGCCGGCGTCTGGAAGCCGTTCTTCACCCCCATCCTGCGCGGCCGCCGCCTGCTGGTGGTCGGCACCGGCGATCTGGGTGCGGCGGGCGCGCGCGAGGCGCGGCGCTACGGCATGCACGTCACCGGCGTGCGCGCCCGCCCGGCCCCGCACCCGGATTTCGACGCCATACTGGGCACCGACGCGCTGGACGCGGCCCTGGCCGACACCGAATTCCTGCTCCTCGCCTGCCCGCTGACCCCCGCCACCCGCAACATCCTCGACCGCCGCCGCCTGGGGCTGCTGCCCGCCGGCGCCGGGCTGATCAATGTCGGCCGTGGCGCGCTGCTGGATCAGGATGCGCTGTGCGACCTGCTGGAGGCGGGCCGCCTCTCCGGCGCGGTGCTGGACGTGACGGTGCCCGAACCCCTGCCGCCCGATGCCCGGCTGTGGCGTACCCCCAACCTGCTGGTGACCCCGCACGTGGCGGCCGACAACCCCGAAACCTACAATGTGGACAGCCTGGACATCTTCTTCGCCAATCTGCGCGCGGCGCGGGCGGGGGAGGCGATGCCCAATCTGGTCGATCCCGGACGGGGGTACTGAGACAGGCGCGGGGCGCTGCCTGCCTTGACGGGCCGGGCCGCCGCGGCTCAGGCCGGCAGCAACGCTCAGGCAGGCAGTAACTGGGCGAGGCGCACCGCGGTATGCCCCCGGCTGGGGCGCAGGCTGGGCATTACCAGCAGGCAGTCGTCATGCGGGGTGCGGATTTCGGCAGTGCCGTCCAGCGCGATCAGCGTGTTGCGCCGGGCGATCACGTCGCCGCCGCGATAGGATTGCACGAAGGCGAAGCTGGCGGTGCTGGCGGTGATCGCGGTGGTCACCTGGGCATAGCGCCGTGCCGGCGGGGTCGCCGGGGCCGGCGGCAGCGCCGCGTGCGGCGCGACCATGTCCAGGTGGCGCAGCAGCCCGGCCACGCTGGCCAGGGTGGTGGCCACGGTGTCCGGCTGCCAGTGCTGGCCGGCCTCCACCAGGTTGGCTACCTGTGCCGCCGCCGGGTCGGCGAAGCGGCCATAGTCGATCATCCGCTTGCCGCTGACATGCCCGGCATCGGCCACCACCAGCGGCGGCGTGCCGATCGCCAGCGCCAGGGCGCGGCCCTTGGCGGTGTTGCCGGACAGGATCAGCGGGTCGGACGGCCACAGCATGGAATGCAGGTCCAGCAGCACGTCCACCGTGTCGATCAGCGGGCGGATCTGCCGGGCGCGGGCCAACTCGCTGGACTGGCGCGGCCCGTCCAGCGTGGCGGTGTCCCACAGGCGGTTGAGGTCTTCGTCGAGGAAGCGGCTGGCGGTGGGGTGAGCGGGGTCGAACCGCGCGAAGGCGGCGAGGTTGGCGAACCCCAGGGTCAGCCGGCCCCGGCTGGGCCGCAGCCCGCTGCGCAACAGATGGTCCAGCACCACCCCGCCAGCGAGTTCGTTGCCGTGGGTCAGCCCGATCACCGCCACGTGCGGCCCGGGTTCGGGGGCGGCGTGGCTGGTGAAGCCGGGGATGCCGATATTGCCGGCCAGCCACGGAGCGATGTCCGGCGGCGTCACCTCCACCGCGAAGCGCGGCAGCGGCGGCTGGGCCGCCAGCGGGGTGTCGGCCGGCTCGGTCATGCCGCCGCCTTGCCCGCCAGGCGATCCGCCAGCCGGCGGATGAAGGCGTCGCAGGCGTCGAGCTGGGCGCGGGCGATGAACTCGTCGGCCTTGTGGGCCTGCGCGATGTCGCCGGGGCCGCAGACGATGGTGGGGATGCCGGCCTGCTCGTACAGGCCGCCCTCGGTGCCGTAGCTCACCTTGCCGACGCTGTTGGAGCCGGTGAGCTGCTTCACCAGCGCGGTCAGCTCGTGCTCCGGCGGCAGCGCCATGCCGGGGATCCAGTCCATCACCTCCAGCGTGAAGCCGCTGGCGGGGTCGGTGGCGTGCATCGCCGGTTCCAGCTCGGCGGCCAGCCAGGCTCGCAGGCGTTCCACCTCGGCGAAGTAGTCGTCGGCCGGGATGGTGCGCCATTCCATGACGAACTCGGCCCGCTCGGGGATGATGTTCAGGATGGAGCCGCCCTGCACGGTGCCCACATGCGCGGTGGTGTACGGCGGCTCGAACCCCGCCTCGAACGGCCCCTGCCCGGCGAAGCGCCGCGCCTCGTTTTGGATGTGGCCGATCGCGGCGGCGGCGGCGTAGATGGCGTTCACCCCCTGCGCCGGCTGGCTGGAATGCCCGGCGGTGCCGCGCGCCACCACCCGCAGCGCCAGCCGGCCCTTATGGGCCAGGATCGGCTGCATCAGGCTCGGCTCACCGACGACGCACATGGCCGGGCGCAGGCCGCTTTCCTGCAGGTCCTCCACCAGCGACCGCGCGCCGCCCATGTCGGTTTCCTCGTCATGGGTGATGAACAGGTGCACCGGCCGCGCCAGCCCGCGCGCCTGCAGGGCCGGCACGGCGGCCAGGCAGGCGGCCACGAAGCCCTTCATGTCGGCCGAGCCGCGCCCGTACAGCCGCCCGCCCTCCTCGCGCAGGGTGAACGGGTCGCTGCTCCAGGCCTGGCCGTCCACCGGCACGGTGTCCACATGGCCGGACAGCGCGATGCCGCCGGCCGTCCGCGGACCGATGATGGCGTGCAGGTTGGCCTTGCCCTCGCCCCGGCCGCTGATGCGGTATGGCACGCCGTGGCTGTCGAGCCAGGCGCGCACGAAACCGATCAGCTCCAGGTTGGAGTTGCGGCTGGTGGTGTCGAACGCCACCAGGCGTGCCAGCATTTCGGTGGTGGTCATCGTCGGGTGCGCCATGCGTGGTCCGGTGTCGCTCGGTTGCTGCGGGTGGCGCAGTCTATACACACCGACGCCACCGGCAACCGGAGCGGGCAATCACCCTTCCGCCCCGCCTATCCGATGGTGAGTTGAAACAGCGTCGTCTGCTCCAGCCCCTCGCCGAACCAGGAGGACACCGCCGCCGCGCGGGTGCCGAGATAGGCGGGCTCGCCGTCCTCCAGCACCATCGGCAGGTCGTGGCCGGGAACCAGGATGGTGCCGGGCTTGCGCTGCCACAGGGCGCGGATGGCCTCGATGGAGCGGCGGCTGATGGCGGGGTCGTAGGTCATGTCGGCGTCGCCGGAGAGGATTTCCGCACGGTTCTTGGCGGCGTCGCCGGTGAAGACCAGGTCGTGCCGGTCGCCTTCCAGCAGGAAGATCAGGTGGCCCGGCGTGTGGCCGGGGGCGTCGGCGGCGCTGATGCCGGGCAATATCTCGCCGCCGGCCCGCACCCGTACCGTTTGCGCCGAGCGGTCGAGCTCGCGCACGTAGAGTTCCGGCACCGGCGTGGTGCCCCAGGGCTCGTTGAGCGACCAGGCGAGTTCGTCGGCGCCGATCACCACGCGGGCCTTGGGGAACATCACCCAGTTGATCGAGTGGTCCCAGTGCGAATGGGTCAGCAGCACGTCGGTCACGTCGGCCGGCGCCAGGCCGTGGGCGCGCAGCCGGTCGATGATCGGCTGGCGCTGGCCGAAGGAGCCGACATCCACCAGCACCACCCGGCCATGGCCGCGCAGCAGGGCAATGGTGCTCCAGCCCAGGCCGCCATGGCAGACGGACTTGCCGGGATAGCCCTGGACGATGATGTCGATGCGCCAGCCGGCGAGGGTGGTGAGCATTGGGGGGCTCCAGTTAAGCAAGGAGGGCCTTCTTTTTGTGAACAAAAAGAAGCAAAAAAACTTTGTTCGCTGGAGTCTCCGCGGGTGCCTGCGGTATGCGGCGGGCGAATGAAAGTTTTTTGGTTCTTTTTTCAAAAAAGAACATCTTTCCTACCCCAGCCCCATGTACACCCGCTGCACCTCCGCATTGTCGGCCAGTTCCGCCGCCGGCCCGGAGAGCACGCTGCGGCCCACCTGCAACACATACGCATGGTCGGCGAATTCCAGCGCCAGTTCCACCGATTGCTCGGCCAGCAGGATGGTCAGCCCCGCCTTGTGCAGGCGCCCGAAGGTTTCGTACATCGACTCCACGATCGCGGGCGCGAGGCCGAGGCTCGGCTCGTCCAGCATCAGCAGCCTGGGGTCGCTCATCAGCGCGCGGCCGACCGCCAGCATCTGCCGCTCCCCGCCCGACATGGTGCCGGCGCGCTGGCGGCGGCGCTCGGCCAGGCGGGGGAATATTTCGTAGACATGCGCCAGCAGGTCCGGCAGGCGCGACTTGTCGGCCAGCGGCGTGGCGCCCAGGCGCAGATTGCTCTCCACGCTCTGCTGGGTGAACAGCCGCCAGCCCTCCGGCGAGAGCGCCAGGCCCTTGCGCACGATGGCATAGGCGGGGCGGCCGGCGATCGGTTCGCCCTCGAAGTCGATGCGTCCGGACGAGGCGGGGATGAGGCCGGCGATGGCGTTCAGCGTGGTGGTCTTACCGGCGCCGTTGGAGCCGAGCAGCGCCACCATGCCGCCTTGCGGCACCTCCAGCGACACGTCGGCCACGCCGATCAGGTCGCCATAGCGGACTTCGAGGTTCCGCACGCTGAGCATCGGCAGGCTCATGCGCCGCGCCGCATCGCGCGGGCGGCGCGCTTGCCCAGATAGGCCTCGATCACCTGCGGCTCGCTGGTCACCTCGGCCGGGGTGCCGTTGGCGATCTCGCGGCCCTGGTTGAACACCACCACGCGCTCGGCCAGGGTGACGATCACCTCCATGATGTGCTCGACGATCACCAGCGTGATGCCGGACTGGTGGATGGCGCGCACCAGGGCGATCGCCTGGCGCACCTCGGTGGGGGTGAGGCCGGCCATCGCCTCGTCCAGCAGCAGCACCTTCGGCTCGGTGGCCAGCGCGCGGGCGATCTCGAGGCGCTTGCGGCCGGGGGTGCCGAGGCTGCGGGCGGAGGCGTGGGCGAAGGGGGCGAGGCCGACGCGCTCGATCACCGCGCCGGCGCGCTCGCGGGCCTCGCCGGTATGGGCGGTGCGCAGGAAGGCGCCGATCATCACGTTGTCGAGGACGCTCATGCCCTCGAAGGTCAGCGGCACCTGGAAGCTGCGGGCGATGCCGAGGGCGGCGCGGTCCTCCGGCGGCAGGCGGGTCACGTCCTGGCCAGCGAAATGCACGCTGCCCTGGGTGGGGGTGAGGTCGCCGGTGAGGCAGTTGAAGAAGGTGGACTTGCCGGCGCCGTTGGGGCCGATCAGGCCGAGCACCTCGCCCTCGCGCACGCCCACGCTGGCGCCGTCCACCGCGCGGAAGGCGCCGAACGCCACGGTGACATCGCGCCCCTCAAGCAGCACGGCGCGCGCCCCGGCCGGCCGCGCGGGCGCGCAGGCGGCCCAGCAGCTCCAGCAGGCCGCCGGGCTGGAAGCGGGCCAGCAGCATGATCACCGCGCCATAGACCACGAAGGTCAGGCCCGCGCCGCCGCCGCCGAACACGTTGTTGGAGATCTCCTCCAGCGGCACCAGGATCGCAGCACCCACCAGCGGGCCGAACAGCGTGCCGGTGCCGCCGAGGGCCGCCATGATCAGGATCTTGACCGAGATCAGGATGCCCAGGCCGGATTCCGGGTCGATGAAGCCGATCATGATCGCGTACATCGAGCCTGCCACCGCGGTCAGCGCCGCACTCAGCAGGTAGGCGCGCATCTTGTAGCGGCTGGCCGCCGCCCCCAGCGAACGGGCCGCGCGCTCGCTGTCCTTGATGGCGCGCAGGTAGTAGCCCATGCGGCTGTTCTCCATCCGCCAGGTCAGCGCCAGCGTGCCGGCGAGCACGGCCAGGAACAGGTAGTAGTAGGGCAGCGAGGAGGTGAACGAGAGGTCGAGCACGCTGCGCGGCACGGTGGGGCCGCTGAGGCCGACGGCGGCGCCGAGGAACTCGGTGTTGGCGACCACCAGGCGCACCAGCTCGGCCACCGCGATCGTGGCCATGCTGAAGTAGTGGCCCGAAAGCCGCAGCGTCGGCACGCCGACCACGGCGGCGATGGCCACGCTGGCGGCCACGCCCAGCGGCAGGCCGGCGATCGGCGGCAGCCCGAGATGGGTGTAGGTGGCCAGCGCCCCGTAGGCGCCGCAGCCGAAGAACACCACATGGCCCACCGAGACCTGCCCGGCATAGCCGCCGACGATGTTCCAGGCCGAGGCGGCGATGGCATACAGCAGCACCAGCGTGCCCAGCCGCTGCTGGAACGGCGTGTCCCACACCAGCGGGAAGGCCAGCAGCACCAGCAGCCAGATGGCGGGCCAGAGAAAGCGGCGCAGCAGACCCATCACGCCTTCCCCATCAGGCCCTGCGGCCGCAGCCACAGCACGGCGACGAACAGCGAATAGGTCACGATGTCCTTGTAGACGGCGCCGATCCAGTAGGCCGAGAGCGATTCGATCACCCCGATCAGCAGCCCGGCAACCAGCGCCCCCGGCACGCTGCCGAAGCCGCCCAGCGAGACGGTGACGAAGGCGACGATGGCCAGCGTCTCGCCGACGGTGGGGGAGATGTAGAAGAACGTCGAGATCAGCGCCCCGGCGATGCCGGCGGCTCCGGCCGCCAGCCCCCAGGCCACCGCCTGCATGCGGTGCGGGCGGATGCCCATCAGCTGCGCCGCCGCCTCGTCCTCGGCCACCGCCAGCATGCGGCTGCCCAGCATGGTGCGGGTGAGCAGCAGGTGCAGCCCGGCGGTGACCAGCAGCGCCACCGCGCCGGCCAGCAGCCGCGCGGCGGGCAGGCGGATGCCCCATATGTCGTAGGTGCCGCCCACCAGGTTGTCCGGCAGCGAGAGAAAATTGGCGCCGAAATACCAAAACACGCCGTAGCGCAGGAACAGCGCCAGCCCGAAGGTGGCCAGGATCTGCGCGATCATCGGCGCCCGCATCACATGGCGCACCAGGGCGAAATACGCCACGATCCCCACCGTCGCCAGCACCAGGGCCGCGATCGGCACCGAGGCGGCCGGCCCCAACCCCAGCGTCTTCCAGACCACGAAGCTGGTGTACATCGCCAGCATGACGAAGTCGCCATGCGCGAAGTTCACCACGTTCATCATGCCCCAGATGAGCGTGAGGCCGGAGGCGAACAGGGCGTACAGCGCGCCCAGCAGCAGCCCGCCGGCGATCACCTGCAGCAGCGTCGCGGTCATGCCGGCGGCCGGCCCTGGAGCGGGATCACCAGCCCTTGTACGGCAGTTGCAGCGGCGCCACGGCGGTCTCCTTCGGCCAGACCGCCACGTAGTGGTCGCCCTGGATCTGGATCAGCAGGGCGGCCGCCAGCTCGTTGTTGCCCTTGGCGTCGAACTTCACGCCCTTGTAGCCCATCATCAGCTGGTCGGGCTTCAGGTCGGTGGCGCGCAGCGCCGCCTGGATCTTGGCCGGCTCGGTGGAGCCGGCGCGGTTGATGGCGTCGGCCAGCGTCAGGAAGCCCTGCATCGCGCGTCCGGCGGTGTCGTCCAGGTCCACGCCGCGCTTCTTCTTGTACATCTCGTTGATGAGGTAGGTCACGCTGCCCGGCTTGCCGATGTCCCAGGCGGAGCGGTTGATGGCGCCCTGCGCGATGCTGCCCACGGTCTTGAGGAAGGCGGCGTCCGAGAAGCCGGAATCGTCGCCGATCAGCACCGCCGGCTTGTAGTCCAGCGCCTTCATCGCCTTCATGTAGAGGATGGCGTCGGAGGTGTAGCTGACGAAGATCACCACATCCGGCTTCTTGTCCTTCAGTTGCAGCACCTGGGACTGCACATCCGTGGTGTTGGCGCTGTAGGGGATGTGCAGGTCGATGTTGAAGCCGTTCGCCTTGGCCGCTTCATCGAGCACCTGGGCGATCGAGGTGCCGTAGTCGCTGTTCTCGTTGACCACGGCGATGCTGTCGACCTTCTGGCCGCCGGCCTTGAGGTCCTTCAGGAAGGCCATATAGGTCTTGGCGATGTCCGAGGCGACCGGGGTGGTGCGGAAGAACCACTTGAAGCCGCGCTCGGTGAGGTTGGCGGCCACCGACTCGCCGCTGAGGAAGGGGATGCCGTATTTCTCGGCGATCGCGCTGGCGGTCTGGGTGATGCCGGACTGGTAGGCGCCGGTGAGGGCCGCGACCTTCTCCTGGGTGATCAGCCGCAGCGCCTGGCTCTGGCCCACGGCCGGCGAGCCCTGGTTGTCGGCGAACACGATGTCCAGCTTCGCGCCCTTCAGGTTGGGCAGGCCGGCGGTCTTGGCCAGCGGGATGTTGCCCAGCTCGGGATGTGGGTTGTTGATGATGTCCAGCGCCACTTCCAGCGCCGCCTTGGCGGATTCGCCGGCGCTGGCGGCGTTGCCGCTGAGCGGGTAGATGGCGCCGATCTTGATGGTGTCCTGCGCGCTGGCCGGCGGCGGCAGCATCAGGCCGGCGGCGAGCACGCCCGCCATGGCCCATATTTTCGTGAACCCCATAGACACCACCCCTTCAGCTGCGGGCGCCGGCCGGCAGAGTGCCGCCGGCGCCTCATTTTGCTTGCCGGCCCGGTCCCCGGCAGGGGCGGCCCGATCAGTTCGGCGGCAACGCTAACAGGGATGTTTCGGCGGTGGAACCCGTTACGCCGCCCTTTTCGCGGCCGGCCGGCGCGCCAGCATCGCCTTCATCGCGCGGCGCAGGTCGGTCAGGTAGTGCACATGCTCCTCCTCGATGGTATGGCGGGCGGTGTGCTTGTAGCGGCCGGCATACCAGCGGGTGCGCTCGGCGATGGCCGCGCGCATCGCCGCCGGTTCGGGTAGCACGGCGTTGTCCAGCAGAATCTCGCGCACCCAGCGGGCCTGGTGCTCGAAGACCATGTTGAGCGCGGTGTCGGTGTTGAAGAAGCCCAGGAAGAACAGGCCCGGCCAGTCCGGCGGCACCATGCGCAGGTACAGCGGCAGCGCGTTGTCCGCCACCTTCAGCACCTCGGGCGGAATGAAATCGAGATCGATCTCATAACCGGTGGCGGCGATCAGCACGTCGAACGCCTCGGCGGTGCCGTCGGCGAAGCGGATGGTGCGGTCCTCCACCCCGACGATGCCCTGCTTCACCGCGATGCGGCGATAGGCGATGTCGGTCACCACGGTGGCGTTGGAGGTGACGTGGGTCAGTTCGGTGGGACGCTTGAAGCCGAGCTTGCCCATGTCGCCATGCACCAGCCAGACCAGGAAGCGGATCAGCCGCTGCCGCAGCCGGCGCGGAATCCACGGGTTCTGGATGCGGGCGGTGATCTCGGTGAAGGCGCGGCCGAACATCAGCTTGGGCAGGATCACCACGCCCGAGCGCGCCACCAGCACGCAGCGCGGCGAGGTGACGCACAGGTCGCTGGCGATGTCGCAGGCGCTGTTGCCGACGCCGACCACGCAGATGCGCTTGCCGACGTAAGGTTCCGGCTCGCGGTAGTGGTGGGAATGCAAATACGTGCCGCCGAACGCCTGCAATTGCGGCGCGTGCAGCGGCCGGGTGAGGTGGCCGGTGGCGGCGATCACCGAGTCGAAATGCTGCACGCTGCCGTCGGCCAGCGTCACGTCCCAGTTCGGCGACTCGCGCGCCGGGTCGAAGGCGGGGTGGACGCGGGTGACCTCGCTGTTGAAGCGGATGCGCGGGGTGACGCCGAAATGGTCGGCGTATTTCACCAGATAGCGGTGCATGTCGAAATGGTCGGGGAAAGGCTGGGTCTCGTCGTCGAAGTCCAGGTCGCTGAAACGGGTGACGCCGCGCGAGGTGTTGATGTGTAGCGTGCGATAGGCGGAGGAGCGGCCGCTGTCGTTATTGTAGCACCACATGCCGCCGATCTGGCTGCCGATCTCGAACACTGTCACGTCGAAACCGACCTGCAACAGATACTTGGCGGCGCACAGGCCGCAGGCGCCGGCGCCGATCACCGCGACGCGCTTGCTGCCTTTGCTGTTGGGCCCGGCCGGTGGGCCGCCGAGGCCGCGTTGGTAGACGGATTGGACGTCGGTCATGGCGGGAGGCTAGCGGGGGAGGAAGAGGGAGGGAAGGCAGGTCTTCTTTTTGTGGACAAAAAGAAGCAAAAAACCATATTCGTTGGCAGGGACTTGGTGAGTGCGTGCGGCGTCAACGAACAGAAGTTTTTTGGTTCTTTTTTTCAAAAAAGAACCCCTTCCTTACTGCTCCATCCACCCCCGCACCGCATCCCGCAGGAACGCGAACTCCGCCGGCAGCAAAGCCGGGTTGGGGTTGCCGGCGCGATGGCCCCAAATGCCGGGGATCGGCCGCAGCGCGCCATGCCGGAGCAGCGGCAGCTCGGCGGCGTTGTCGGCAACGCGGAAATACAGGTCGGTTTCGCCCGGAAGCAGCAGCATTTTCGCCTGAATCGCCCCCAAAGCGTGGCTCAGATCGCCCTCGTAGAGCGAGTTGGCGCTGATGTCGCCATGCATCCAGGTGACGATCTGGGCATACAGATTGGCGGCGCGCAGGGTGTAGTAGCGTTCCTCCCAGTCGGTGCGCAGGAAGGTCTCCAGGTCTGGCGCGCCCAGCACGCTCTGGTACAGCCCGGCGCGATAGAAATCCTGGCTGAGCGCCCAGCCGGCATAGATATGGCCGAAGGCGCGCAGGCTGGCCTTGGGCTCGGCGCTGAAGCGGCCGCCGCCGAGATGCTCGGGCGCCGCCTCCAGCGTGCGCAGCAGGGCGGACAGGAACACCCGGTTATGCACCGCGGTGCGGGCGCTGCCGCACACCACGAAGGCACGCTCCACCATCTCCGGGCAGATCGCCGCCCAGTGATAGGCCTGCTGCGCACCCATCAAGAAGCCGTAGACCGCGGCCAGCTTCGTCACGCCGAACACCTCGGCGAGCAGGCGGCGCTGCGACTGCACCAGGTCCCAGCCGGTGACCACGGCCGGGTAGTCCGGCGTTTCGGCCGCCCCGGAGGAGAGGCCGTTGGAGAACATGTTGGGGATGACGATGAACCAGCGCGTCGGGTCCAGGATGCCGTCCGGCCCGATCAGGAACTCCATGCCCGGATGCTGCGCGGTGTACGAGCAGGGATACAGGATCACGTTGTCGCGCGCGGCGTTCAGCGTGCCGTGGGTGCGCCAGGCGATGCGGGCGTCGCGGATCACGCCGCCCTGCTGCACGGGAAAATCGCCGAGGCGGAACGTGCCGCTCTGCACGGGCCAGGACATCGGGGCGGTCTCCGAAACGGGTGGGGTCAGTCGGCGGCGCTGCGCGGGGCGGCGGCACGGGCGGCGGCGAGCTGCTTGCGCAGGCTGTCCACCTCCGCGCGCAGGGCGTCGATCTCGGCCTGGCTGGCGGGCTTTGATTCGGGCTTGGGTTCCTGCGGCAGGAAGGGGGTGAACAGGCTCATCGCGCGTTCCATCATGGCGCGGTTCTGCCGGCCGACCTCTTCCAGGCCCGGCGGGAAGAACGGGCCCATGGTCTGCGCCACCGCCTTGCTGACCTTGTCCTGCTGCTCGGCGAAGGCGGTCATCGCCTGTTCCAGGTATTTCGGCACCACCGACTGCATGGAGTCGCCGTAGAAGCCGATCAACTGGCGCAGGAAGCCGGTCGGCAGCAGGGCGCGGCCTTTGCTTTCCTCTTCCACAATGATCTGGGTCAGCACCGAGCGGGTGATGTCCTCGCCGGTCTTGGCGTCGTAGACGACGAAGTCCCGCCCGCCGCGCACCATTTCCGCCAGCGTGTCCAGCGTGATGTAGCTGGAACTTTCCGTGTTATAGAGCCGCCGGTTGGCGTATTTCTTGACCACCACGGGCGGCTTGTCGCCCTGGTTCGCTTCGCTGTCGGCGGTGCCTGTCTGCGACATCTGGTCCCCTCGCGGGTATTGGTGGGCAAGTCTAGCATGACGCGGCGCAGCAAAGGAACATGCGCCGTCGGCCGGCGTGCGGTTTAATGAAAGGCCCCGCGCCGGGAGGAAGGATGACGGATGACCGGCAGCGACCCACCCCAGGACGGCCCCGGCGATCCGGCGCTGCAGGCGCTTGCCCGCGACTGGGTCACCCTGGTGCAGAGCGAACTGGCGGCGCTGGCCGCCGACCGCGAGGCGCAGGAGACCTGGCAGGCGCTGCTGGGCCTGTGGGCGGGCGCCGCCACGGCGATGCTGCGCGCGGTGCCGCCGGCGGGCGGGCATGACCCGACCGGACACGGCCGGGGCGGCGCACGGCCGGCCGGGGCCGCTGCTGCGGCGCGGCCCGCGCCCGCTGCTGCTGCACCTGACCCTCGCGATGCTGAAATCGACCGCCTCGTTGAGCGCGTTGCCGAACTTGAACGCCGGCTGGCCGGGGTGGAGCGCCACGCTGGCGGAGCAGGCGCGGGCGATGGCGGCTCAGGCGATGGCGGCTCAGGCGATGCCGGCTCAGGCGATGGCGGCGCTGGCCGAGGCGGTGCTGTCGGAAGCGGGGGCGCAGGATAGGGCGCTGATCGCCGGCATCGCCGCCTATCGCCGCCATCCCTGGACCCGCACGCTGGACGACCCGCCGGCGATCTGGGCGGAGGGCGGCAGCCGGGTGCTGGATTATGGCGGCAGCGGCCGGCCGGTGCTGTTCGTGCCCAGCCTGGTCAACCGCGCGCATGTGCTGGACCTGGCCGAGGGCCGCTCCATGCTGCGGTTCCTGGCGGCGCAGGGGGTGCGGCCGCTGCTGCTGGACTGGGGCTGGCCGGGCGCGGTGGAGCGGCAGTTCACGCTGACCGACTATGTGGCCGGGCGGCTGGAGCGGGCGCTGGCGGCCCTGCCGGGGCCGGTGGTGCTGGCGGGGTATTGCATGGGCGGGCTGCTGGCGGTGGCCGCCGCCCAGCGCCGGCCGGACCGGGTGGCGGCGCTGGCGCTGCTGGCCACGCCGTGGGATTTCCATGCTGTGGACGCCGAGCGCGCCGCCGCCATGGCCGGGCTGCTGCCGCTGCTGGAGCCGGCGATCGCGCTGTCCGGCACGGTGCCGATCGATGCGCTGCAGCTGCTGTTCGCCATGCTCGACCCGTGGAGCATCGCCGAGAAATACCGCGGCTTCGCGAGCCTGGACCAGGACAGCGAGCGGGCCAGGATGTTCGTGGCGCTGGAGGACTGGCTGAACGACGGGGTGCCGCTGGCCGCCCCGGTGGCGCGCGCCTGCCTGGCCGAGTGGTACGGCGCCAACGCCCCGGCGAGAGGGGTGTGGCGGATCGCCGGCCAGCCGGTCGATCCCGCCGCGCTGCGAACGCCGGTCTTCGTCGCGGTGCCAGGGCGCGACCGCATCGTGCCGCCGGAGAGCGCCGCCCCGCTGGCGGCCCTGATCCCCGGCGCGGTGCTGCACACCCCGCGCGCCGGCCACGTGGGCATGGTCGCCGGCGCGACCGCGGAGCGGGCACTCTGGCGGCCATTGCTGGAATGGCTAAATGGTTATCCCCCATAACCATCCCCTTTCGCACCAAACGGGCAAAGTTTTTTGCTTCTTTTTGTCCACAAAAAGAAGACCTTCCTTCCCTTGTTGACCTCCCGCCACGCCAAAGCCGACACTCCCCGCAATCAACCGGGGGGACAGCATGCGCGTGGTCCAGGACCTGACGATGGCCGCTCCGCTGGCCCGGGCACGGGCGGTGGCGCCGCTGGTCGCCGCCGCCGCCGACCGGATCGAGGCGGGGCGCGAGCTGCCGGCGGATCTGCTGGACGCGCTGCATGGGGCGGCGATTTTCCGGACATTGCTGCCGCATGCGTGCGGCGGCGACGAGGCCAGGCTGTCCGAGCACGTGCAGGTGCTGGAGGCGATCGCCGTGGCCGATGCCTCCACCGCCTGGTGCATCGGCCAGGCGGCGGGATGCTCGATGGCGGCTGCCTACATGGCGCCGGCGGCGGCGTATCGCGTGTGGGGCCGCGATCCGCGCGCCGTGCTGGCCTGGGGGCAGGCGGCGCCGGGGGCGCTGGCGGAGGTGGTGGAGGGCGGCTACCGGGTCAGCGGCAGCTGGAGCTTCGCCAGCGGCGGGCGGCATGCCACCTGGTTCGGCGGCCATTGCCGCGTCCGCGAGCGCGACGGCCGCCTGCGCGCAGGGCCGGACGGCCAGCCGATCGAGCGCACCATGCTGATCCCCGCCGGCGAGGCCACGCTCACCGATGTATGGCAGGTGGTGGGGCTGCGCGGCACCGGCAGCGACACCTATGCGGTGGAGGGGCTGTTCGTGCCCGAGGACATGTCGGTCCGCCGCGACATCGCCGCCGAGCGCCGGCATGCGGGGCTGCTGTACCGCTTCACCACCACGCATGCCTATGCGTCGGGCTTCGCAGGCGTGGCGCTGGGGATCGCGCGGGGGATGCTGGACGCTTTCCTGGCGCTGGCGCGGGAGAAGACGCCCGGCAGCTCCAGCCGCGCGCTGCGCGACAGCCCGGTGCTGCACCGCGAGCTGGCGCTGGCGGAGGCGCGGCTGCGGGCGGCGCGGACGCTGCTGCTGAGCACGCTGGACGAGGCGTGGGAGCATGTGGCGGCGGGCGGGGAGCTGGATATGGAGCGGCGCATGGGCATCCGCCTGGCCGCGACCTATGCTACCCACCAGGCGCGCGAGGTGGTGGACATGTGCTGGCAGGAGGCCGGCGCCACCGCGATCTTCCAGGCCAACCCGTTCGAGCGGCGGTTCCGCGACATGCATAGCGTGACCCAGCAGGTGCAGGCGCGCAGCTCGCATTTCGAGACGGTGGGCGCCCACATGCTGGGGCTGACCCCGGGCCTGCGATTCGTATGATCCATGATGATGATGCCGTATAACCACCCGAGGCCGCCATGCCCCTGAACGCGCTGAACCACTACACCATCCGCCCGGCCGACCTGGAGGCCACGCGCGGCTTCTATGCCGAGGTGCTGGGCCTGCCGGTGGGGTATCGCCCGCCGCTCGGCTTCCCCGGTTACTGGCTGTATTGCGGCGAGGTGCCGACGGTGCACCTGATCGGCCCGCGCGAGGGCGAGGCGGGGCTGCCGGAGCGGGTGCGCCAGCCCACCGGGCTGTTCGACCACATCGCCTTCTCCTGCACCGGGCTGGCCGAGATGAAGCAGCGCCTGGCCGCGCGCGGCGTTGCCTATACCGAGAGGGTGATCCCGCGCGACCGGCAGACGCAGCTGTTTCTGTACGACCCCGACGGCATCGCGGTGGAGCTGAACTTCCCGCCCACGGAGACGGTCGCAGCGGGGCAGCCCGGGTGACGCTGGCTGTCCGCCGCCTGCGCAAGGGTGGATGGCGGCGCATCTATGTATCCGTTGCATGCCATCACGAAAGTGGACACTATTTACATCGATGTTATCGTTTTGGACGTGCATGATCTCGGCTCCGGGCAGAAAATCCTTCGGGTGGGGCGATCTTGTGGGCCAGTGGACTGATACCAATCGGTATTTTCGCCACGCGGCCGAAGCGGCCCGCAGAATGAAGCGGTCGCTTTGGTGCAGGCGCACGCATGCCATGGGACCGCGGCGGCGGGATCCGCGCGGCATGGATGGCGGATACGGAGGGGCGGGCGTGTGAAATGATGTCCCAGGACCAGTTTCCCAGGCAGCCCGGCGAGACCGATGGCGAGGCGCAGCAGATGCGCGTGCTGCTGGTCGAGGACGAGGTGGCGGTGGCCAGCGCGGTGCGCGCGCTTCTGGAGATGTCCGGCATCGTCGTGGCCTGGGCCGCCACCGGGGCGGAGGCGAAGCGCCTCAAGCACAGCATGAGCCCGGATGTGGTGCTGGTGGATATCGGCCTGCCCGACACCAGCGGCGTGTCGCTGATCCGGTGGCTGGTGGAAGATGGCAGCTGCGGTATCATCGTGGTGTCCGGCATCGCCGACGAGGCGGACCGCGTGCTGAGCCTGGAGCTTGGGGCGGACGACTACGTGCTGAAGCCGCCCAACCCGCGCGAACTGGTGGCCCGCATCCATGCCGTGCATCGCCGGGTGTCTGCGGGCGCGCCGGCCCATGCCGCCACCCATCCGGCGGGCAATGGCTTGGCGGGCAGTGGCCCGCATGTCCTCGTGCGGCCGCGCGAGGGGGAACGGCTGGTCCAATTCGGCGGCGTGGTGGTCGATCTCGAGGCCGGAACCGTCCACGACGCGCAGCACCAGCCGATCGACCTGACCGCCGCCGAGTTCTCGCTGCTGGAGCGGCTGATCCTGGGCCAGGGGCAGCCGGTGTCGCGCGACGAATTGTCGCAACACGTGCTGCGCCGGCCATGGCGGGTGGACGACCGGAGTATCGACCAGCTGGTGTTCCAGCTGCGCCACAAGCTGACGCCGGAGGGGGACGGCCACCGGGTGCTGCAATCGGTGCGTGGCGCCGGTTATCTGCTGCGGCGCGGCGGGTCGGCTTAGCCTCTGGCCATCCGGCCTGGCCATTCCGGCCGGGGCGCGGCGGCGGTCCACGAATTCGTGGGGTGGCTCTACAAAACCTAACAAAACCTGACTGGTTTGTCGGCGTAGGTAATTCTACCAGTGTCATGTCGCTTGGGACATCGGAGACAGGACATGAAAATCTTTCTCGTCGAGACGCCGGGCCTGGTTGATAACGACGCGCTGAATGAAATCCAGGCCAAATTCGGGCATGCCAAGATCGAGCTGTTCGAGGATCCTCGTGCGGTTTTGACTTCGGTTCCGTCATATGAGCGGATTCTCGTGTGTGTCTCCCAGCGTTTCTTGACAGGCGATAATCTGCGGGCGATCCACGACATACAGATTCATCTGCCGCGCGCCATCGTGCTGGTGATCCGCTTCACGGCCGACCTGCTGGCGTTCCGGTCCCTGTTGGATGCCGATGAGCCGGCGCCGCCAGCCGCGCGGGGCGATCAGCCGTTCGGTCGGGGCGGCGACGTGGTGACGCTGCTGCACCCCCCCTCGGACATTGCCTATGCCACGGCCCGGTTGAGCGAGCGCGAGACCGAAATTCTGCTGCTGATGCGCGACGGGCTGCAGAATAAGCTGATCGCCCGCCGGCTCACGCTGTCGGTCTCAACCGTGAAGACGCATGTCGCCAACATTTTTCGCAAGATCGGCGCCAGCAACCGGCTGGACGCAATCTGCAAATACGCCGACATGAACCGGCAGGGCGAGCGCGATGCCGCGCGGGTGTTCCGCAACAGCGTGTTCCTGAACCGGCCGATGCTGAACCCGGCGCCGGCCCTGCTGGTCAAGACGGCGGCCTGACCGATGGATGGTATGTCGCCTGTCCCTCCATCGACGACGGCGCGGCGATCGCTGCCGCCTGAGCGGCTGCGGCCGGGCGTGGCGTTCTGGGTCGTCCTGGTCCTGGCGGGCGGCTGTTGGGCGGTGATGGCTGCAGGCCTGCGAGTGACGGAAATGTTACTGTATGGCTAATTTGGCGTAAATGACGTTGCGTCGGTCAATATTGTTCTATTGACGTTGCCCGCTGGATGCTCTCTGCTGGTCGCTCGTTGAAGTCGAACGGACGCTGCAGCCTGCTGTTGGTGTGGCTGTGGTCAGACGAGCAAAATGGCTCACCAGCACGTCACCGTTCCGCCGCGCGGCAGGAACCAGGCAGATGAGCATGCGTCGCACCGCCATGACGGACACTCCATCCCGTCCCGACCCCGAGCCGATACCGGCCAGTCCATCGGTCGGGCGGGTGCTGATCGTGGACGACGAGACCGCCATCGCCGACCTGCTCGCCCGTAGCCTGGGCCAGCGCGGCTTTGCTACGGCGACCGCCCACTCGGCCGAACAGGCCAAGGCGGTGCTGGCGGCGATGCCGGACATCCTGGTCATCCTGTCGGATATCCGCATGCCCGGGCAGGAC
This sequence comes from Rhodospirillales bacterium 70-18, assembly GCA_001899585.1. Classification (GTDB taxonomy): domain Bacteria; phylum Pseudomonadota; class Alphaproteobacteria; order Acetobacterales; family Acetobacteraceae; genus 70-18. The sequence goes on along the minus strand of MKWE01000031.1, from coordinate 111,246 downwards.
GGGCTCGGCCTGGCCGGAGACGTGCTGGGCGGGCGGACCGAGCAGCAGGCGGTGGAAGTGGTGCTGCTGACCGGCAACGCCACCACCGAGGCCGTGCTGGGGGCGCTGCGCACGCATGTCTTCGACATGGTGCAGAAGCCGTTCAACCTGGGCGTGATCGCCGACGTGGTCACGCGCGCCCGCGCCCGCGCGCTGGAGCGCCGGCAGCGGGCGGCGCGCGACCACCAGTTGCAGGCGCAGATCCGCGCCGCCGAGGACGAGCGCGCCCGGCTGCTGGCGCGGCTGGACGAATCCTCGGTCGTCGCCGCCGACGCGGTGCAGGCGCGCAGCACCAGCGAGCGGGCGCGCGGTGACCTGCTGGCGGTGATCTCCCACGAATTGCGCACGCCGCTGATCCCGGTGATCGGCCTGGCCGAGGTGGTGCTGAAGACGCCGGACCTGTCGCGCGCCGATCTGCTGCTGCACGCCCAGACCATCCTGGAGAGCGGCCAGCGCCTGTTGAGCCTGATCGACGGGGCGCTGGACATCGTCGCCATGGACCAGGGCCTGCGCGCCATGCAGCGGCGCGAATTCCGCATCGCCGAGCTGGTCGAGCGGGTGGTTGCCCGTGCTCAGGCCACCCGTGAGCAGGCGGGCAGCGGCGGCCCGGTCGATTTCATCATCACTGGCGACACCGAGGCGGGGGCGGACGGGGATGTGCGGCTGGTGGAGCGGGCGCTGGACCATCTGGTGGACAACGCGATCAAGGCGGCGCCTGCCGGCTCCGACGTGTCGATCAGCTGGCATGACGAGGGCGGCATGACGGTCATCGCGATGACCGACCACGGCGCCGGCATCGCCGCCGAGGTGCGCGCGCAGCTCGGCCGCCCGTTCGTGCAGGCCGACATGTCGCGCGGCCGGCGCTGGGCCGGGGCGGGGCTGGGGCTGGCCTTCGCCTACCGGGTGGCCGGCGCGCATGGCGGGCGCCTGGTGCTGGCGCCGGGAGAGGGCGACGGCACGCGGGCGGAATTGCACCTGCCGCATCAGGCACGCCCCGACGCCGGCGGCCAGATTATTTAGGCCGCCGGGGCAAGCGCGAGGCTTCCTATGGCCGGTCGATCGCCCAGCAGTCAGGGCTGCACAGGGATCATGCCAGCATGCTTGCCAATGCCGCGGCGACTGCGGCGACGAACTGCGCCTTGCTGTACGGTTTGGTCAGCAGCCGCACGCCCTCGTCGAGCCGGCCACCATGGACGATGGTGTTTTCGGTGTAGCCGGAGGTGAATAGCACCGGCAGGCCAGGCTGGAGGGCCGAAGCCTGCTCGGCCAAGCGCACGCCGTCGAGAGCACCGCCCAGCACCACGTCGGTGAACAGCAGGCCGAAGCGGAAGCCGGCCTGGAGGTAGCTCAGCGCCTCCTCGCCGGAGGCCGCCGCGGTCGGCATCAGACCGAGATCGACGCAGAGCTGGCAGGCGATGGCGCGAACATCCTCCTTGTCCTCGACCACCAGCACCTCGATCGGCGGCAGCCGGCCTTGCGGGGCTGCCAGCGCGGCCGGCAACTCCGCCTCGGTCACCGTCACCGGCAGGTACAGCTTGACCACGGTGCCGCGGGCCATCTCGCTGTAGACCGAGACATGGCCGCCGGACTGCTTGGCGAAGCCCAGCACCATGCTGAGGCCGAGCCCGGTGCCCCTGCCGACCGGCTTGGTGGTGAAGAACGGCTCGAACACCCGCGCCAGCGTCTCGGCCGACATGCCGGTGCCGGCGTCGGCCACCGCGATCATCACGTAATCGCCCGGCTGCACCTCGTCCTGGTTGATGGCGTAGGCCTCGGTGAAGGTGACCGGGGCCATCTCCAGCGTGATGCCGCCGCCGGCCGGCATGGCGTCGCGGGCGTTCAGCAGCAGGTTGAGCATCGCCGTCTCAAGCTGCGCCGGGTCGGCCTGGAAACGCGGCGTGCCGGGGGCGACGCTGGCGCGCAGGGTGTGGCGCTCGCCCATCACGCGCGGCACCATGTCCAGCAGGTCGGCGACGAAATCCGATGGCGCCACCGGGCGCGGGCGCAGCGGCTGTCGGCGCGCGTAGGAGAGCAGCTGCGCGGTGAGCTGCGCGCCCTTGTCGGTGGCCTCGCGCGCCGCGCGGATCAGCGGGCGCAGCGTCGGGTTGCCCTCGGCGGCGGCGTCGGCCAGTTCCAGGCTGATGGCGATCACCGTCAGCAGGTTGTTGAAGTCGTGCGCCACGCCGCCGGTCATCTGGCCGATCGTGTCCAGCTTCTCGGCGCGCAGCAGAGCCTGTTCGATCTCGCGCCGCTCGGTCACGTCCTGGCAGAAGCCATGCAGCCAGATCTCGCCGGTCGCGGGGTCCTCGACCCGGCTGCCCTCGATCCAGCAATGGCCGATGCGGCCGTCCGGGCGAAGAACGCGGAAGTCGAAGCTGCGCGGACCGCTGGCGGTGGCGGTCTGCTCCAGGAAGTCGCGGGTCATCTGCCGGTCGTCCGGGTGGATGCGCGCCAGTGCGGTCTCCACCGTCGGCACGAAGCTGGCGCGGTCGGTGCCGAAGATGGCGAAGATCTCGTCCGACCATTCCGCCGCCTCGGCGCCGACCCGCCAGCGCCAGGGCCCCAACTTGGCCAGCCGCAGCGCCTCGGCGAGTTGGCCGGTGGTTTGTTGCAGGCTCGCCTGGCTGTGCCGCAGCGCCCGCTCGGCGCGGACCTGCTCGGTCATGTCGAACACGCCGACCAGCACGGCGGGCGTGCCCTCATGTTCCAGCAGCGAGGACATGATCTGCACCAGTCGCTCCTGCCCGCCGGCGGTGATGTGGCGCCAGGGGCCGGAGACGGCGCGGCCGTCGCGCGGGGCCTGTGCCGATCCGGCCGCCGCCGTGCGCTCCGCCTCGGGCCGGATGTCGAGGATGGTCATCGCCAGGAACTGCTCGCGCGTCCAGCCGTAGACCGACATGGCGGCGTTGTTCACTTCCAGGAAGCGAAGGCTGGCGCGGTCGTAGATCCACATCGGCACCGGGTTGCTGTGGAACAACCGGCGGAATGCCGCCTCACGCCGGCCGACCTCCTCGGCGGCCTCGAAATAGGCGGTCATGTCGCGCTGGATGGCGACCCAGCTGGTGTGCCGGCCCATGCTGTCGGTGACCGGCGATACGTTCAGGTCGGCCACGAAGGGCGTTCCGTCCTTGCGGTGGTGGGTGATGGTCTGGCGCAGCGGCCGACGGGCGACGATGGCGGCGCGCAGGGCGGCGCGGGCGGCGGGTTCGGTCCGCGGGCCGTAGAGCAGGCGGGGCGAACGGCCCGCCACCTCGGCGGCGGTATAGCCGGTGACCTGCTCGAAGGCGGGATTGACGTAGACGATGCGCGGGCCGGAGTCGTCGCCCGCGCCGTCGCCGGGGTCGGCGCCGGCCACCACCACCGCGTCGGCGGTGGTCTCGACGATGCGCTGGAACAGCTCGGCGCGGGCGTGGTCCTGCTGGCGGCGCAGCACCGGCAGCAGGGCGAGGGCGATGCCGCGGACCTGGCCGGCCGCCGCCGCCACGTCGGCGTCGGGACGGTCGAAGCAGGTCAGCATGGCATAGCAGTCCTCGCCGACCCGCAGCGGCGTCACGATGCGGCTGAGAAGGCCGTTCTCGTGGCTCAGCCGCAGCAGCGGGTGGTGGCCCAGATCCTCCGCCGCGATCTCTGGAGTGATGATCTGGCGGTCGGTGCGGATGGCCTCGCCCACCACCGAGTTGTGGGCGTAGACGTCCAGCGCGCGGCAGCGGCCGAGGTAGTCAGTGTGGCGCAGCCGCCCGCGTATCACACCGCCAAGGAAGCGCAGCCGGTCCTCGCCGGCCGGTTGCTGCCAGACATGGCACAGGGCGGCGCCAAGCGCGTCGCAGGTGACACCCATGATGCGCTCCAATGCCTCGCCGACGCTGGGGGCGGCGCCGGCGGCGGCCAGTACGGCGTTGCGCAGGTCGAGCTCGCCGACCAGGGTGCGCGCCTGCAGGCCGCGCGCGCGCAGCTCCAGCTCCGCCATCACCGCGCGCCCCAGGTCGGTCAGCATGGCGCGGTCGGCGGCGGCGAATTCCTGGCGTGGCCGCCGGTCCATCACGCACAGCGCGCCGACCGGCTGCCCGTCGGGGGTGCGCAGCGGGGCGGCGGCATGGAAGCGGATTTCCGCCAGTTCGGGCCAGGCATCCGGCACGATGCGGGTTTCGCCGGCGGCGATGCCGGCGAGGGCGATCTCGACCGCGGCCGGCAGATCGGTGCTGGCGATGCCGACCGACGCCTTGCACCAGGCCGGCTCGCCGTTGGCGAAGGCGATCAGCGCGATCGGCGCCTCGAATATGCGCGTCGCGATGCGCAGGATGCGGTCGAAATTCTCCGCCGGCGCGGTGTCCACCAGGGTGGTGCGGATCAAGGCCGATATCCGGGCATTGTCCGCCTGTGAGGGGTCAGCCGTCGCTGTCATGGGGGCCGCCAGCCATGCTAGTCAATATGCTGTGACGGGCCACCGTTGCCGTGTCAACATATCGCTGCCGGTGGCGGGCGCTATTCGTCGGCGTACGGGTTCTTGGTGCCGCGGAACAGCAGGCGGATCGGCGTGCCCGGCATGTCGAAGGTTTCGCGCAGGGTGTTGGACAGGTAGCGCTGATAGTCGTCCGGCGTCTGCTCGGCGCGGGTGCCGAAAATGATGAAGGTGGGCGGGCGGGCCTTGGCCTGGGTGACGTAGCGCAGCTTGAGGCGGCGGCCTTCCACCAGCGGCGGCTGGTGGCGCTCCAGCGCCGTCTCGAACCAGCGGTTCAGCGCGCCGGTGGCCACGCGCATGTTCCAGACCTCGTGGGCGCGGCGGACCGCCGGCATCAGCTTGTCCACGCCCTGGCCGGTGAGGCCCGAGAGGGTGACCACCGGGATGCCCTTGAGCTGCGACAGGCTGGCTTCCAGCCGGTCGGAGACCTGCTTGCGGGCGCGGTCGCGGTCGGCCACGGCGTCCCACTTGGTCATGGCGATCACGCAGGCGCGGCCTTCGCGCTCAATCAGCCGGGCGATCTGCAAATCCTGCTCGTGCAGGCCGCGGCCGAGTTCGCATTCCAGCGCATCGACCGCCAGCACCACCACCTCGGCCATCTTCAGCGCCTCGATGGTGGCGCTGGTGCTCATTTTCTCCAGCCCCTCGTCGACGCGCGCGCGCTTGCGCAGGCCGGCGGTGTCGACCAGCTCGATCGGGCCCTGGGCGTCGCTGAAGCGCACCGCGACGGCATCGCGGGTCAGCCCCGGCTCGGGGCCGGTGATCATCCGCTCCTCGCCGAGCAGGCGGTTCAGCAGGGTGGACTTGCCGGCGTTCGGGCGGCCGACGATGGCCAGCTTCAGCGGGCGCTCGTGCTCCGCCTCGGCGCGCGGGGCCGGCGGCAGGCGCTCGGCGATCTCGCGCATCAGGTCGGCCAGGCCCTCGCCATGCTCGGCGGAGACCGCGACCGGCTCGCCCAGGCCGAGCGAATAGGCTTCCAGCGCGGCGTTGCTGCCGGCGCGGCCCTCGGCCTTGTTGACCACCAGCAGGATCGGCCGGCCATGGCGGCGCAGCCAGGCGGCGAAATGTTCGTCGGCGCTGGTGACGCCGGCGCGAGCGTCGATCACGAACAGCACCAGGTCGGCCACCACGATCGCCGATTCGGAGGAGGCGCGCATGCGGCCGTACAGGCTCTCCGGCGCCGATTCCTCCAGCCCCGCGGTGTCCACCAGCCGCACCGCGCGGCCGCGCAGCATCGCCTCGGCGTCCTTGCGGTCGCGGGTCACGCCGGGGGTGTCGGCCACCAGGGCGGCGCGGCGGCCGGCCAGCTTGTTGAACAGCGTGGACTTGCCGACATTCGGCCGCCCGGCGATCACCACCACCGGCAGCGCCGGGCCGCTCGGGGTTTCGGGCATGTCAGGGTCCATCCGGGGGCTCAGCGCAGTGCCGCCAGGGTGCCGTCGGCGGTCACCAGGAACACCATGCCGCCGGCCACCACCGGCGACACCGCGCCGGCGGCGGACACTGAAAGGCGGCCGGTCTGCTTGCCGGTCACCGGGTCGCAGACCAGCATGCGGCCCTTGGAGTCCACCAGCAGCAGCCGGCCGCCGGCCATCACCGGGCCGATATACTGGATCGGCCCGCTCTGCTTGGCCGGGTTCTCGTAGCGGTCGAGCTGGGTGACCCAGGCGACCGCGCCATCCTCGGCGCTCAGCGCCACCAGCTGGCTCTCGACGGTCAGCACATACAGCCAGCCGCCGGCCAGCCAGGGGGTGTTGCCCGAGGCGATGTCGCGCTCCCACAGCCGCCGGCCGGAACGCAGGTCGATCGCCACCATCAGCCCGCCGAGGCCGACCGCATACACCCGGCCGTCGCGGATCAGCGGCATGGCGCGGATGGTCGAGAGGTCGGCCAGCGAGGTGCGGCCCCGCGCCGTCGCCAGGCTGTCGGCCCAGACCACGGTGCCCGAGACGGCGCGCAGCGCCTGCAGGTCGCCGGTGGCGAAGCCGGCCACCACGATGCCCTCGGCGCTGGCCGGGGCCGGCAGGCCGAGCACCGAGGTTTCGGTGCTGGGCGCCTGGTAGGCCCAGAGCCGCTTGCCGTCGGTGGTGGACAGCGCCACCAGCAGGTCGTCCAGCGTGGGGATGAACATGCGCTGATCGACGATGGTGGGGGCGGAGCGGGCGCCGGCGGCCGTCCGCGTCCGCCAGCGCACCTTGCCGGTGGCGGCGTCCAGCGCCACCACGTCGGCCCGGCCTGTGGCGGCGTACAGCGTGTCGCCGTCGGCCGCGATGCCGCCGCCGATATTGGTGCTGCGGTCGTCCTCGGCGCGGGTGTCCACGTTCCAGACCGAGCGGCCGGTGGCGGCGTCCCAGGCGGAGACGTTGGCGTCGCTGTCCATGGCGAACACCCGCCCGCCGGCCACCACCGGCTGGGCGGTGATGCGGCGGCGATAGCCGGTGCCGCTGCCGATGTCCGATGACCAGACGCGCGCCAGCGGGCCGGGGGCGGCGAGGTTGCCGCCGCCATGCGCCGGGCTGCCGCCGGGCTGCGGCCAGCCGGCATCGGCCTGCGGCGGCGGCACCGTGACGGTGCGGCCGGGGGTGACCTGCAGCGGGTCCTGCGGCGGCATCACCGGCAGGCGCTTGCCGGGCAGCGGCACCTTCTCGCTGCCGAACCAGCCGTCCCAGATGCTGCAGCCGCCGAGGGCGGCCAGCGGCAGCATGAGGGCGGCGCGGCGGCCCACGGTGGCCGCCGCCGCTACGCCCACCGACGCCATGCCTGTCTTGATCCCGGTCTTCGTCATCGTGCCAGCCCGTCCATTCGCAAAATTCACTCGCCGAGCTGGGCCAGCAGCCCATTGGCGCGGCCGCGCACGCCCTGCGGCGCGGTCACATCCTGGGCCAGCTGCTTGAAGATGTCGCGCGCCGCGTCCTTGTTGCCCTGGCGCAGCGCCAGCAGGGCCTGCGCCTCCTGGGCCAGGGCGTGCATCGGGTTTTCCGGCGCGGTCAGCGGCTGCAGATGCGCCTGCACCTGGGCGGGGTCGCCGTCGTCGATCTGGTGCAGCGCCCATTGCAGGCGGGCGGAGTCGCGCAGCACCGGGTCGGCGCCGCCGTCGGCCGCCACCTGGTCCCACAGCGCCAGTGCCGCGGCCTTGTCGCCGGTGTCGAACCGCAGGGCGGCCAGGTGCAGCCGCGCCAGGCTGCGATAGCCGGCGCCGCCCTCGGCGATCACCTTCTCCAGCGCCGGGATGGTCGCCTTGCGGTCGGCGCCGGCCGGGCCGTCCAGCACCTGGATGACGCCCAGGTAGGCGGTGGCGGCGCGGGCGGTCTGGCGGGCCTGGTACCAGTTCCAGCCCTGCCAGCCGGCGGTGCCCAGCACCACCAGCACCGCGGCGGCCACCATGGCGCCGCCATAGCGCTGGAACAGCTTTTTGACTCGTTCGGCGCGCAGGTCTTCCTCGACCTCGGCGAAAATGTCGGACACGGGGATCCTTCCGGCTGGCCTTGCGGCGAGTCTGTCAACAGGCGTGGCCCGGCCCCGGCGGCGGGGCCGAGGGCGCACGCGGGCGGACCATAGCCTTGCCGCCGGTCCGGAGCAAACAATGGCGGCCACAAGCGGCCGGCAACCTCGCGTTCATACCCGAGGGCGCAGAATGCGGCGATGCCGCACCGCCCGTCCCTGCCGATGCTGCTGCTGGCCCTCCTGCTGGCCCTGCTGCTGGCCGGCTGTGCCGGCGTGACCCCGGTGCAGGGCGCGGTCGCGGCGGCCGATGTCGCCAGCGTGGCGGTGCTGGGCCGCGGGGTGGGCGACGCGGTGTATTCCGGCGTCACCGGCCGGGATTGCTCGGTGGTGCGGCTGGAGCAGGGCAAGACCTATTGCAAGCCGCCGGAGGCGCCGCCAGCCCGCCCGCCTTACTGCACCCGCACGCTCGGCTATATCGAATGCTGGTCCAACCCCGAGGCGCTGCCCGGCCCGCCGCACGAGGTGGCCGACGGGCCGCGCGTGCTGACCCGGGCGCAGGAGGCCGACCGCACCAGACGCTGGCCCGGCTGGTAGGCTGCCGCGCTCCCCGCGCCGGGCATGGCCGGGTTGAACGGGGAGGGGCGCTGGCCCGCGTGGCGCTCTGGCCCGCTCATCGCAACGGCTCCATACTGTACCGTTCGCAAGCCGCCAGCCGGGACAGACCGATGCAGAAAGCCGTCGCCGCCATCGCCGACCCGCTGCCCGCCACCGCGCCGGCCGCTGCCGTGCCGGCCGCCGCCTCGCCGGCCGCCGCCTCATCGGGCGCGGTGTTCCCGGTGCTGATCGCGCTCAGCTTCTGCCATATGCTGAACGACATGATGCAGTCGCTGATCCCGGCGCTGTATCCGATGCTCAAGCAGAGCTTCAACCTGGATTTCTCGCAGGTCGGGCTGATCACGCTCACCTTCCAGCTCACCGCCTCGCTGCTGCAGCCGATGGTGGGGATGTATACCGACCGGCGGGCGCAGCCGTTCTCGCTGTCGGTCGGCATGGGGTTCACGCTGGTCGGGCTGATGCTGCTCTCGCACGCGCACAGCTTCCCGATGCTGCTGTTCTCGGCCGGCATGGTGGGGGTCGGCTCCTCGGTGTTCCACCCGGAATCCTCGCGGGTGGCGCGGCTGGCCTCGGGCGGGCGCTACGGGCTGGCGCAGTCGCTGTTCCAGGTGGGCGGCAATGCCGGCGGCGCCATCGGGCCGCTGCTGGCCGCCATCATCGTGCTGCCGCGCGGCCAGGGGGCGATCGCCTGGTTCTCGGGCGCGGCGCTGCTGGGCATGTTCGTGCTGTTCCAGGTCGGCATCTGGTACCGCGGCCACGGCATGGCGCCGCGCGGCAAGCGGGCGGTGGCGGCGGCCAGCAGCGGGCTGGGGCGCGGGCGGGTGGCCTTCGCCATCGTCGTGCTGGTGGCGCTGATCTTCTCCAAGAACGTCTATACCGCCGCGCTGTCCAGCTACTACACCTTCTACCTGATCGACCGCTTCCACGTGTCGGTGCAGTCCGCGCAGATCCTGCTGTTCGTGTTCATGGGCTCGGTGGCGGTCGGCACCCTGGTCGGCGGGCCGTTCGGCGACCGGATCGGGCGCAAGACGGTGATGTGGATCTCGATTCTGGGCGTGCTGCCGTTCACCCTGGCGCTGCCCTACGCCAACCTGTTCTGGACCGGGGCGCTGACGGTGGTGATCGGGATGGTGATGGCCTCGGCCTTCCCGGCCATCCTGGTCTATGCGCAGGAATTGCTGCCCGGCCGGGTCGGCATGGTGGCCGGGCTGTTCTTCGGCTTCGCCTTCGGCCTGGGCGGGCTGGGCGCGGCGGCGATGGGCCGGCTGGCCGACCATACCAGCATCGAGTTCGTGTTCAAGGCGTCCTCGTTCCTGCCGCTGATCGGGCTGGCCACCGCGCTGCTGCCCAATCTCGACCGGTTGCGCGGTACGCCCGGCGGCGCCCCTGGCGGCGGATGAGCGCCGCCTCGGGCCCGCCGGATACCGCCGGGCTGCTGCGCGCGGCGCTGGCGCACCATCAGGCCGGGCGGGGCGTGCAGGCACGCGCGCTGTATCGCGACGTGCTGGCCGCCGAGCCGAACAACCCGGACGCGCTGCATCTGCTGGGCCTGATCGAGATCAACGACGGCCAGACCGAGGCCGGCATCGCCCGCATCCGCGCCGCCCTGGCCGCCAGCCCGGCCATGCCGGCCGCCTGGGCCAACCTGGGCACCGCGCTGCGCCGCGCCGGCCGCCGCGACGAGGCGGTGGCGAGCTTCCAACGTGCCCTGGCGCTGCATGGTGATGACGGCGAGGCCCTGGCCGGCCTGGGCCACACGCTGCGCGAACTGGGGCGCGGGGCGGAGGCGATGGCCGCGCTGGGCCGCGCCGCCACGCTGCGCCCGCGCGACGGCAGCGTGCGCGCCGCCCTGGGCCTCGCCTTGCAGGCCGAGGGCCGCCATGCCGAGGCCGAGGCCGCGTTGCGCGCCGCCATGGCGCTGCGCCCGGCCGACGCCACCATCCCGCTGAACCTGGGCGTGAGCCTGCGCGCGCTCGGCCGCCACGGCGAGGTCGGGCCCTGCTTCCGCCAGGCACTGGTGCTGCGGCCGGACTATCCGGAGGCGCTGGTCAACCTGGGGGCGGTGGCGCTGGAGGCGAAATCCTTCGCCGAATCCGAAGCCTTGCAGCGCCGCGCCCTGGCCCTGCGGCCGGACTCGGTGGAGGCGCAGCTCGGCCTGGGCAACGCGCTGATGGCGCGCGAGCGGCCGGCCGAGGCCGCCGCCTGCTACCGCGCGGCGATCCGGCTGGCCCCGGCCCGGCTGGACGCGCGCAGCAACCTGCACGCCGCCCTGGCCAAGCTGCGGCTGTGGGACGAGATGCACGACAACGCCCGCGCCATCGTCGCCGCCCACCCGCAGGCCGCCGCCGGCCCGCATTGCCTGGCCGACGCGCTGATGGGCCTCGGCCGGTTCGAGGCGGCGATCGACCAGTTCCGCCGCGCCCTGGCGCTGGACCCGCGGCTGGACGCGGCCCAGGAGGGCATCGGCAACGCCCTGCGCTCGCTGAACCGTGTGGAGGAGGCGGTCACCGCCCTCTCCGCCGCCATCCTGCTCAACCCCGAGAACCATTCGGCCCAGGCCAACCTCGCCATGGCCCGGCTGGTGCAGGGCGACTTCACCGCCGGGCTGGAGGAGTACGAAAGCCGCTGGCAATGCGGGGTGCCGCTGACCGTCCGCCCACGCCCGGACCTGCCGGTCTGGACCGGGGCGGCCGACCTCGCGGGCAGGCGCATCCTGTTGCAGGCCGAGCAGGGCTTCGGCGACACGCTCCAGATGGTGCGCTACGGGCCCCTGGTCGCCGCCCGCGGCGCGCGCGTGGTGCTGGAGGTGCAGCCGGCGCTGAAGACCCTGCTGGCCGGCTTTCCCGGCGCCGAGCAGGTGATTTCCAGCGACGAGGCGCGGCCGGAATGCGACCTGCATTGCACGCTGATGAGCCTGCCGCGCGCCTTCGGCACCAGGCTGGAGACCATCCCGGCGCGGGTGCCTTACCTGCCGGTGCCGGCGCCGCATGCCCGCCGCTGGGCCGGCCTGCTGAAGGGCGGGGGGCCGCGCATCGGCATCGCCTGGGCCGGCAACCCGGACCACCGCAACGACCACAACCGCTCGATCCCGCTCCAGTCGTTCCGCCGGGTGGTGGAGGCGGCGGAGTGCCGCTTCGTGGTGCTGCAACTGCACGTCGCCGAGGCCGATCGCCCGGTGCTGGCCGGGCTCGGCGGCGTGTCGGACATGCGCAGCGAGTTGCAGGACTTCGCCCATACCGCCGCGGCGGTGGCGCAGATGGATCTGGTGATCTGCGTCGATACGGTGTTGGCCCATCTGGCCGGCGCGCTGGCCCGCCCCACCTGGGTCATGCTGCCGTTCTCGCCGGACTGGCGCTGGCTGCTCGGCCGCGCCGACAGCCCGTGGTACCCCGGCATGCGGCTGTTCCGCCAGCCGGCGCCGGGGGACTGGGACAGCGTGGTGGATGCGGTGGCCGCGGCGCTGCGCGGCTTCGTCGCCACCCTGCCGCGCGGCTAGGGAATGCCGCCGCCTCCCCAGGACGACCTGACCGCCCGGCTGGCGGCGGCGATGCAGGCCCATCAGGCCGGCCGGCCCGGCGAGGCGCTGCGCGGCTATGCCGGGGTGCTGGCCGATCCGGCCGCTGCCGCCTGGCCGGGCCGGGCCGATGCGCTGCATCTGTCCGGGCTGGCCCGCGCGCAGCAGGGCGACCCGGCGGCGGCGGTGGGCCTGCTGCGCCAGGCGCTGGCCGTGCAGCCGGCCTTCCCGGCCGCCTGGGCGAACCTCGCCGAACTGCTCGAAGGACTGGGCCGCGCCCCGGAGGCGATTGCCGCCTGGCGCGAGGCGGTCGCCCACCGGCCCGGCGACCCGGCGATGCTGCGCCGGCTGGGCGACCTGCTGCGCGCCAACGGGCAGGCCGCCGAGGCGGTGCCGGTGTATCGGCAGGTGCTCGGCAAGGCGCCGGCCGACGCCGAGGCCTGGCTGAACCTCGGGCTGGCACTGCTGGCGTCCGGCCGGGCGGAGGGGGCGATCACCGCCATGCTGCGCGCCCGCGAACTGGCGCCCACGCTGGCCGGCGCGCTGGCCGGGCTGGGGGCGGCGCTGGCCGCGCGCGGCAACTGGGTCGCCGCCGTGCCGGCGCTGCAAGGCGCGCTGGCGGAGCGGCCGAGCGACACCGCCTCCGGCGTGCTGCTCGGCCGCGCGCTGCTGGCGCTGGGGCGCGTTCCGGCGGCGATCGTGACCCTGCGCGGTATGCTGGCGCTGCGGCCGGGCCTGCCGTCGGCGCAGGCGGTGCTGGGCCGCGCGCTGCTGCGCCAGGGCCGCGCCGCCGCCGCGCTGGCCGGGCTGCGCCCCGTCCTGTCGCGCGAGCCGGCGGCGGCGGAGGCGCATATGGTGGCCGGCCACGCCCTGCGCGCGCTGGGCCGCCCCGCCGAGGCGGCCACCCGCTATGCCGAGGCGGCGGCGCTGGACCCGGCGCTGACCGAGGCCCGGCACGGCGCCGCGCTGGCCCGGCTGACCCTGGGCGACTATGCCGGCGGCTGGCCCGAATTCGTCTGGCGGCTGCACGACGACCCGGCGCCGCCGCTGGAATCCCGGCTGCGCCAGCCGGTCTGGAGCGGCGAGGCCGACCTCGCCGGCAAGCGCATCCTGCTGCACGCCGAGCGCACGCTGGAGGACAGCGTGCAATTCGTCCGCTACGTGCCGATGGTGGCTGCCCTCGGCGCGGAGGTGATCCTGCGGGTGCAGCCGCCGCTGCATGCGCTACTGGCCGCCGCCCCCGAGCTTGCCGGCAACCCCGCCATCACCCTGCTGCTGCCCGGCGCGGCGCTGCCGCCGTTCGACCTGCGCTGCGCCCTGGCCGACCTGCCGCGCGCCTTCGCCACCACCCTGCCGACGGTGCCCGCCCGCTTGCCCTACCTCGCGCCCCCGCCGGTGTTGCTGGCGCGCTGGCGGGAGGTGCTGCCCCCCGATGCCGCCGGCAGCCGGCGCATCGGCATCGCCTGGAGCAACAGCCTGCCGGAGTCCGAGGCCGGAATGCCGCCGACCCGCATGCCGGCCGCCGCGCTGGGCCGGCTGCTCGATGCGCTGGCGGTGCTGCCGGTGCGCCTGCACGCGCTCGGCCCACCGATCGGCCCATTTGGCACCGACGCCGTGGAGGCGGCGGTGCTGGACCGCTTCCCGGCGCTGCTGGACCTGCGCGCCGCCGCCGCCGATGCCGCCAACCTCGCCGCCGCGCTGTGCTGCCTGGACCTGGTGATCGCGGTGGATGGCCCGGTGCTGCATCTGGCCGGCGCGCTCGGCCGCCCGGTCTGGGCGATGCTGCCCGCCGCCGCCGACTGGCGCTGGCTGGCGGTGCGGCGCGACAGCCCGTGGTACCCCACCGCCCGCCTGTTCCGCCAGCGCCGCCAGCCGGACGGGCGGGACGACTGGGCCGGCGTGGTCGCGGCGGTGGCGGCGGCGCTGGAGGCATTGTGATCGCCCGGCGCGCCCTGGTATCGCCCGGCCGGCGGCCTCATCTGTAGAATATGACGCCGCCCGCATACGGAGACCCCGCGCCCATGTCAGATTCCGCCGTCGAGGAGGCCGATCTCGCCGCCATCCTGCGGTCCGGCCTTGCCCATCACGGCGCCGGGCGGCTCGATGACGCCTATGCCTGCTATGCCAGCGTGCTGGAGCGCGATCCGCTGAACCCGGACGCGCTGCACCTAGCCGGCGCGGTGCGGCTGTCCCAGGGCGCCACCGGAGAGGGGGTGGCGCGCATCTGGGAGGCGGTCGGCCAGTTGCCGGTGTTCCCGCAGGCCTGGAACAGCCTCGGCCTGGGGCTGAAGGCGCAGGGGCGGCTGGAGCCGGCGATCGCCTGCCTGGAGCGCGCGGTGGAGCAGGCGCCGGAGGACGCACCGCTGCTGTGCAACCTGGGCGGCGCGCTGTGGGATGCCGGGCGGACGGGCGAGGCGACCGATGCGCTGCGCCGCGCCTGCGCCCTGGCGCCCGACATGGTGGAGGCGCAGGTGGCGCTGGGCCGGGTGGCGCTGGCGCTGGGCCAGGGCGGCGAGGCGCTGGCCTGCTACAACGCGGCGCTGGCCCTGCAACCCGGCCGGCTGGAGACGCTGGCCGGGCTGGGCGCGGCGCTGCTGCTGGCCGGCGACCCGGTCGCCGCCGAGGCCATGCTGCGCCGGGCCGGCGCGGCGGCGCCCGACGATCCCGGCATTGGCACCGATCTCGGCCGCGCCTTGCAGGCGCAGGGCCGCGTCGACGAGGCGATTGCCGCCTTCGGTGCCGTGCTTGCGCGCCTGCCGGACCACTTGCCGGCGCGGCTGCATCTGGGCTTCGCGTTGCAGGCGCGGGGCGAGGCGCTGGCGGCGCTGGACTGCTTCCGCGCCGCCGTCGCGGCCGCACCCGCGCTGCCCCCCGCGCAGATGGCGCTGGCGGTCGCGCTGGCCGGCCAGGGCCTGTGGCCGGAGGCACTGGCCAGCTTCGACGCGGCGGCGGCGCTGCGCCCGGACGATCCGGCCGCGCATATGGGCCGCGCCAGCGCCCTGCAGATGCTGGAACGTCGCGCCGAGGCCGCCGAGGCCTGCCGCGCCGCGCTCGCCTTGCAGCCGGGGCTGGCCGAGGCTCATGCCAGCCTGGGGGTGATCCTGCAGGAACTGGGCGAGCTGGAGGCGGCGGTGGCCAGCCACCGGCAGGCGCTGACCCTGCGCCCCGACCTGGTCGATGAGCGGTGCAGCCTGAGCCACGCCCTGCGCGACCTCGGCGCGCTGGACGAGGCGGCGGCGCAGGCGCGCATCGCGGTGTCCCAGCGCCCCGGCAAGGGCTTCGCGCATGCCAGCCTCGGCTTCGCGCTGCTGGCCCAGGGCCATGTCGACGAGGCCGAGGCCAGCCTGCGCATGGCGGCGAGCCTGCCGGCCGAGGGGCCGGAGCAGCGCACCAGCGCCGGCATGATCCGCCTGCTGCTGGGCGACCTGCCGGGCGGCTTCGCCGATTACGAGGCGCGCTGGCTGCGCCCCTCGATGGCCGCCAACCCGATCCGCAGCGCCGGCCCCGCCTGGGACGGCGGCCAGATCGCCGGGCGCAGCATCCTAGTCTATTGCGAGCAGGGGCTGGGCGACAGCATCCAGTTCCTCCGCTTCGTGCCGGAGGTGGCGGCGCGCGGCGGGCGCGTGCTGCTGGCGGTGCAGCCGGAACTGGCGGCGCTGGCCGCCTCGGTGCCCGGCGTGGCGCAGATCTGCCCGCTGGACCAGGGCGTGCCGGCATTCGACCTGCATTGCCCGCTGGTCGGGCTGCCGCTGGCGCTGGGCACCACGCTGGACACGCTGCCGGCCGAAACCCCCTACCTGACCGTGCCGGCGAACCGGCTGGCGGCCTGGGCCGACCGGCTGCGCCCGGCGCCTGCCCCGGCGGGGCTGGGCCTGTTCCGCCGCCAGGGTGCGGATCGCAGCCGCTACCTGCGCGTCGGCCTCGCCTGGTCGGGCAGCCGTGACCACGGCAACGACCGCAACCGCAGCCTGCCGCTGCACCGCCTCGCCGGCGTGCTGGCGGCGCCCGGCTGCACCTTCCACGTGGTGCAGAAGGACGTGCGCGAGGCCGATATGCGGGCCCTCGGCCAGATCGAGGGGCTGGTCGATCCGCGCGGCCTGGTCGGCGACCTGGCCGACACCGCCGCCATCATGCAGCAGCTCGACCTGGTCATCAGCGTCGATACCGCGCCCGCCCATCTGGCCGGCGCGCTGGGCCGCCCGGTCTGGGTGCTGCTGCCGGCGGTGCCGGACTGGCGCTGGCTGCTGCGCCGCGCGGACAGCCCCTGGTACCCGTCCGCCCGGCTGTTCCGCCAGAAACAGGCGGGCGACTGGGACGGCGTGCTGGCCGAGGTGGCGGCCGCGCTGGCGGAGCTGGCCAGCGCCCGTCTTTGAGCGCCCGGCCGTGAGTATGCGAGCATGAGCGCGGCGGCGGCGCTGCACCGGCAGGGGGTGGCGCTGCTGCGGCTCGGCGCGCGGGAGCAGGGCATCGCCCGGCTGCGCGCGGCGCTGGCCGCAAGGCCGGATTTCGCCGCCGCCCGGATCGACCTCGCCGACGCGCTGCTGGCGGACGGGCAGCCGGCGGCGGCGGCCGAGGCCTACCGCGCCGCCCTGGCCGCCGCGCCGCGCCAGCCGCTGCTGCATCTGCATCTGGGCCTCGCGCTGCGCGCCGCCGGGCAGGACGACGCCGCCCGCGACAGCTTCGCCCGCGCCCTGGCGCTGGACCCGCGACTCGCCGCTGCGCATGCCGGGCAGGCGCGGGTGCTCAGCGAGCGCAACCGCCATGCCGAGGCGTTGGCCGGCTTTCGCCGCGCAGTGGAACTGGAGCCGGGGCAGCCGGTGCACCGCTGGAACGCCGCGCTGTCCGCCCTGGCGCTGGGCGATTACGCGCAGGGTTGGCGCGACTACGAGGCGCGCTGGCGGCTGGACGTGTTCCCCGCCGCGAAGCGCGCCCTGCCGGCGCCGCGCTGGACCGGCGCCGAGGATGTGGCCGGGCGCACCGTGCTGGTCTGGGCCGAGCAGGGCTTCGGCGACACCTTCCAGTTCGCCCGCTACCTGCCGCTGCTGGCCGCGCGCGGGGCGCGGGTGGTGCTGGAGGCGCAGGGCCCGGCCTGCCGGCTGCTGGCCCGCACCCAGGGCGTGGCGACGGTGGTGGAACAAGGCGCCGAACTGCCGCCGCACGACCTGCATTGCCCGCTGCTGAGCCTGCCGCTGGCCTTCGCCACCACGCTGGCGACGGTGCCGGCTGCCGTGCCCTACCTGCATGCCGACCCGGCCGAGGTGGCGGCGTGGCGGGCCCGGCTGGCGGGCAGGGGGCGGATCGCGGTCGGGCTGGTCTGGGCGGGCAACTGGCGGGCGGGCCATCCGCTGGCGCTGCGCTCGGACCGCCGCCGCGCCGTCGATCCGGGTTTGCTGGGGCCGCTGGCGGCGGTGCCGGGGGTGGCCTTCGTGTCGCTCCAGAAGGAGGCGCAACGATCGCCTCCTGAGACGATGATGCTGCATGACTGGACAGCGGAGCTGACTGATTTCGCCGCCACCGCCGCGCTGGTCGCGGCGCTGGACCTAGTGATCGGCGTGGACACCGCGGTCACCCACCTGGCGGGCGCGCTGGGCCGCCCGGTCTGGCTGCTCAACCGCTTCGACAGCGACTGGCGCTGGCTGCTCGACCGGGCGGATTCGCCCTGGTACCCCAGCATGTGCATCTTCCGCCCGCCCGCCCAGGATGCCTGGGCGCCGGTGGTGGCCGCCGCCGCTGCCGCCCTGCGGGAGCGCCTCGGTGGCTGAAACGGCGCCGGACTGGCAGGAATTGCACCGGCAGGCCCACGAATTGCAGGAGGAGGGGGCCTGGGAGGCGGCCGCCACGGCGCTGCGCGCCGCGCTGCGGCTGCGGCCGGGCGATGCCGGGTTGCGGCGAGCGCTGGCGCTGCTGGGCTCGCGCGCCGCCCTGGTGGGGCGGCTGATCGACGAGGGGGTGGCGCTGGTGGCGCAGGACCGCATCGCCGAGGCCGAGGCCAGCTTTCGCGCCGTGCTGCGCCAGGCGCCGCGCTCGGTGGTGGCGCGCGGCAATCTGGCGGCGCTACTGCTGCGGCGCGGCCGGCCGGAGCAGGCGCTGGCGGCGTTCGACACGGCGTTGGCGCTGGCGCCGGGGTCGCTGGATGCCGAGCGGGTGCGCGCCGACCGCGCCACCGCGCGGCTGCTGCTGGGCGATTTCGCCGGTGGCTGGGCCGATTTCGAGGCACGATGGCGGCTGCCCGGCTATCGCGAGGCGGCCGCCGCGATCGCCCCGCCGCGCTGGACCGGCGCCGAGCCGCTGGCGGGCCGGCGGCTGCTGCTCTGGGCCGAGCAGGGCTATGGCGACACGCTGCAATTCGTCCGCTACGCGCCGCTGGCCGCCGCGCGCGGGGCCACGGTGCTGCTGCGCGTGCCGCCGGCGCTGACCCGGCTGCTGGCGGGCATGCCGGGGGTGGCGGAGGTGCACGACATGCGGGCCGAGCCGCCGCCGGCTGACCTGTCCTGCCCGCTGCTGAGCCTGCCGCTGGCCTTCGGTACCACGCCGGACAGCATTCCGGCGCAGGTGCCCTATCTGGCCGCCGACCCGGCCCGCGTGGCGGCCTGGCGGGGGCGGCTGGCCGGGTTGCCGGGGCGCCGCGTCGGGCTGGTCTGGGCCGGCGGACTGCACCCGGATGAGCCGGATGCACAGCTGATGGACCGCCGCCGCTCGATGCCGCTGTCCGCCCTGGCGCCGCTGGCCGGCGTGGAGGGGGTGCGCTTCGTGTCGCTGCAGGTCGGCCCGGCATCCGGCCAGGCGCCGCCGCCGGGGCTGGTGCTGCACGACTGGACCGACGAGCTGCATGATTTCGCCGACACCGCGGCGCTGGTGGCGGCGCTGGACCTGGTGATCGGGGTGGATACCGCCGTGGTGCACCTCGCCGGGGCGCTGGGCCGGCCGGTCTGGCTGCTCAACCGCTTCGACACCTGCTGGCGCTGGCTGCTGCACCGCGACGACAGCCCGTGGTACCCGACGCTGCGGCAGTTCCGCCAGGCGGCGCCGGGCGACTGGGCCGGGGTGGCGGCACGGGTGGCGGCGGCGCTGTAGGGGCTGCGTCAGCCCGGGTCGGTCGGCAGGTCGGCCAGTTCGTCGGGCAGGGCGAAGGCTTGCAGGGCGGCGATGTTGTGCAGCGCCACGGCGGCGCCGTGGGTTTCCACCCCGTACTCGCGCAAGGTGGCGAAGGCGCGGGACAGGCTGTCCTGGCGGCAGCCGAGGCGGGAGGCGAGCAACGCCTTGTCGAACGGCAGGCGCAGGCGGGCGGTATTGCCCGGGGCTTCGGCCACCAGGGCCAGCAGGTAGCAGCCCAGGCGCTGGGCGGCGGTGCGCAGCCGCAGGTCGCGCACCTGGCGCACCATGGCGCGGTAGTCGCGTGCCATGGCCCCCAGCAGCGCCAGCGCCAGCGCCGGCTCGGTGCGGGTGAGGGCGCGCAGGCCGGGGGCGGGGAGCATCAGCACGCGCGACCGGGTGACGGTGCGGGCCGACATCAGGTAGGGCATGTCGGTCAGCACCGCGGCCAGCACGAAATGCGACACCGGCTGCGCCACCTCCAGCACCGTCTCGGCGCCGTCTGGCGCGATGCCGGACAGCGCCACCTGACCGTCGAGCAGGATGTGCAGGTGCGCCGCCTGTTCGCCCTGGCGGCACAGGAGGTGGCCGGGCGGCAGGTGCGTGACGGCGGTGATCGCGTCCAGGCGGGTGAGCAGTGTGGCGTCGAGCCGTTCGAACATCGGAACCGCGCGCAAAGTGGCCAATCCGCTGTTCACGCTGCTTCCTCGTCGTTCCCGGTGTGGCAATCATAGCGCGTGATTGCTCTCATGGGCGCAATAAATTGGCAATTGCCAAATTTGGCCGATCCGGACGGGGTTGATTCACGTCAACGCGCCGATCGGTGCAGGATGCGCGCATTCTCACGCCGCTGCTGACGCGGTGTGACGGAGGGAAGACGCGATGGCTGTTCCTGCACCAGCAAGCAGCGCCGAGGCGACGCGGGCGCTTTCGGCCAGCACGGTGGCCTTTACCGTATGCTTTGCCGTCTGGACGATATTCTCGATCATCGGCATCGGCATCAAGCAGCAGCTCGGGCTGGACGAGACCGAGTTCGGGCTGCTGGTGGGCACGCCGATCCTGACCGGCTCGCTGGTGCGGCTGGGGCTGGGCATCTGGACCGACCGTTACGGCGGGCGGGCGGTGTTTGCGCTGGTGATGCTGGCCGCCGCGGTTTCGACCTTCCTGCTGTCCTATGCCACCACCTATCCGATGATGCTGGTGGCCGCCCTGGGCGTGGGGCTGGCCGGCGGCAGCTTCGCGGTTGGCATCGCCTATGTTTCGCGCTGGTATCCGCAGGAGCGGCAGGGCACGGCGCTCGGCATCTTCGGCGTCGGCAATGTGGGCGCCGCGGTGACCAAGTTCCTCGCGCCCTTCGTGATGGTGGCGTTCGGCTGGCCGGTGGTGGCCCAGGTCTGGGCGGCGGCGCTGGTGGTGATGGCGGCGGTGTTCTGGTTCACCACCACCGACGACCCGGTGCTGCGGGCGCGCCGTGCGGAGCACGGCAAGCCGATGCCGCTGCGCGAGCAGCTGGCGCCGCTGGCCGATATCCGGGTGTGGCGGTTCTCGCTGTATTATTTCTTCGTGTTCGGCGGCTTCGTGGCGTTGGCGCTGTGGCTGCCGCGCTTCTACATCGGCGCCTACCACGTGAACGTGGAGGTGGCTGGTATGCTTGGCGCCGCCTACTCCATCCCCGGCAGCCTGTTCCGCATCTATGGCGGCGTGCTGTCCGACCGGGTGGGCGCGCGGCGGGTGATGTATTGGTCGCTGGGGCTGGCGGTGGTGACCACCTTCCTGCTCTCGTATCCGCCGACTGATTACCTGGTGCACGGCACCCACGGCGACCTGGCGTTCAGCCTGGGCATGGGGGTGGTGCCGTTCACGCTGGTCACCTTCACGTTGGGCTTCGCCATGGCGGTGGGCAAGGCGGCGGTCTATCGGCATATCCCGATGTACTATCCCGGGCATGTCGGGCCGGTGGGCGGCGTGGTCGGCATGATCGGCGGGCTGGGCGGCTTCGTGCTGCCGATCGCCTTCGGCATGCTGAACGACCTGACCGGGCTGTGGACGAGCTGCTTCATGCTGCTGTTCCTGATCGCCGGCGTGAGCCTGCTGTGGATGCACTCCGCCATCACGACGATGGAACGCAAGGCGGTGGTGGCCCCGGACCGGCGTTACCTGGCCGAATTGCAGCCCGAGGGGGCGGTGCTGGCGGACTGGAACCCCGAGGACGCCAGCTTCTGGGCCGCCAAGGGGCGGCGGATCGCCAACCGCAACCTGTGGATCTCCATCCCGGCGCTGCTGCTGGCGTTCGTGGTGTGGATGGTGTGGTCGGTGGTGGTGATCAACCTGCCGGCGATCGGCTTCCCGTTCGATGCCAACCAGCTGTTCTGGCTGGCGGCGCTGCCGGGGCTGTCGGGCGCGGTGCTGCGAGCGTTCTACTCCTTCATGGTGCCGATCTTCGGCGGACGGACCTGGACGGCGTTCTCCACTGCCTCGCTGCTGATCCCGGCGATCGGCATCGGCATGGCGGTGCAGGAGCCGGGGACGCCCTACACCGTGTTCCTGATCCTGGCGCTGCTGTGCGGGCTGGGCGGCGGCAATTTCGCCTCCTCGATGGCCAATATCAGCTTCTTCTTCCCCAAGGACCAGAAGGGGCAGGCGCTCGCGCTGAACGCGGGGCTGGGCAACCTGGGCGTGTCGGTGGTGCAGTTCCTGGTGCCGCTGGTGATCACCTCGGCGGTGTTCGGGGCGTTCGGCGGGCCGCCGCAGACGATCGGCGCCGGCAAGCTGATATGGCTTCAGAATGCCGGCTTCGTGTGGGTGCCGCTGATCGCGGCGACCGCGCTGGCGGCCTGGTTCGGGATGAACGACATCGCCACCGCCAGGGCCTCGTTCGCGGCGCAGGCGGTGATTTTCCGCAACCGGCACACCTGGATCATGTGCTGGCTCTACACCGGCGTGTTCGGCTCGTTCATCGGCTATTCGGCCGGCTTCCCGCTGCTGACCAAGGTGATGTTCCCGGGCGTGAACCCGGTGGCCTACGCCTTCCTGGGGCCGCTG
Source organism: Rhodospirillales bacterium 70-18 (assembly GCA_001899585.1). GTDB lineage: Bacteria > Pseudomonadota > Alphaproteobacteria > Acetobacterales > Acetobacteraceae > 70-18. The sequence goes on along the minus strand of MKWE01000031.1, from coordinate 89,041 downwards.
GTGGGGGCGCTGACGCGCTCGCTGTCCGGCTGGGCGGCCGACCGGTGGGGCGGGGCGCGGGTGACGCTGTACGTGTTCGCGGTGATGATCGCGGCCGTGGGGGGCGTGCTGTTCTTCCTGGGCATCCGCGAGCAGGCCGGCGCGTTCTGGGGGTTCCTGGCGATGTTCCTGCTGCTGTTCGGCGCCAGCGGGGTGGGCAACGCCTCCACCTTCCAGATGATGCCGTCGATCTTCCGCACGCTGAAGCTGCGCGAAGCGGCCGCGCGCGGCCCGCAGGCGCAGGCCCAGGCGCTGCGCGACGCGGCGACCGAGGGGGCGGCGGTGCTGGGGTTCACCTCGGCGGTGGCGGCGTTCGGCGCCTTCTTCATCCCCAAGAGCTTCGGCAGCTCGCTGGCGGCCACCGGCAGCCCAGCGGCGGCGCTGTGGGGGTTCATCGCTTTCTACGTGATCTGCCTGGTGCTGACCTGGTGGGTCTACATGCGGCCGGGCGCCAGCGTGCGCATCTCCGGCACCGCGCTCGCCGCCGACACCGCGGCCTAAGGAGGGTATCGAAATGAGCCATTTCCTCGATCGTCTGGCGTTCTTTCGCAAGAATATCGACAGCTTCTCGGGCACGCACGGGGTGGTGACCAACGAGGACCGGACCTGGGAGGAGGCGTATCGCTCGCGCTGGGCGCACGACAAGGTGGTGCGCTCCACGCATGGGGTGAACTGCACCGGCTCGTGCAGCTGGAAGATCCACGTGAAGGGCGGCATCGTCACCTGGGAGACGCAGCAGACCGATTATCCGCGCACGCGCCCGGACCTGCCGAACCACGAGCCGCGCGGCTGCGCGCGCGGGGCGAGCTATTCCTGGTACCTCTACAGCGCCAACCGGGTGAAATACCCGCTTGTGCGCCGCCGCCTGGTGGAGCTGTGGCGCGCCGAGCGGGCGACCAAGGCGCCGGTGGAGGCGTGGGCGGCCATCGTGGAGGACCCGGCGAAGGCGCGCCACTACAAGAAGGTGCGCGGGCTGGGCGGGTTCGTGCGGGCGCAGTGGGAGGAGGTGGAGGAGATCATCGCCGCCGCCAACGTGTATACCGCCAAGACCCATGGGCCGGACCGCATCGTCGGTTTCTCACCGATCCCGGCGATGTCGATGGTGTCCTACGCCGCCGGCAGCCGCTACCTGTCGCTGATCGGCGGCGTGAACCTGAGCTTCTACGACTGGTATTGCGACCTGCCGCCGGCCAGCCCGCAGACCTGGGGCGAGCAGACCGACGTGCCGGAAAGCGCGGACTGGTATAACTCCACCTTTCTGCTGCTGTGGGGCAGCAACGTGCCGCAGACGCGCACGCCGGATGCGCATTTCTATACCGAGGTTCGCTACAAGGGCACGAAATCCGTGGTGATCTGCCCGGATTACAGCGAGGCGGCGAAATTCGCCGACCTGTGGCTGCACCCGAAGCAGGGCACCGACGCGGCGCTGGCGATGGCGATGGGCCATGTGATCCTGAAGGAATTCCACCTCGCGGGCCGCAGCGAATATTTCGACGCATATTGCCGCAAGACCACCGACATGCCGATGCTGGTGCGGCTGGACCGACGCGGCGAGGCGTTCGTGCCCGGGCGGCTGCTGCGTGCGGCCGACCTTGACGGCGCGATGGGGCAGGCGAACAACCCGGACTGGAAGACGCTGGCCTTCGAGGAAGCCGACCTGTCGCTGGCGCTGCCGAACGGCTCGATCGGGTTCCGCTGGGGCGAGAGCGGCAAGTGGAACATCGAGGAGAAGGACGCGCGGGACGGCCATGAGGTGCGCCTGGCGCTGACGCTGGCCGGGCGGGAGGAGGCGATGGCCTCGGTCGCCTTCCCGTATTTCGGCGGCAGCGCGCCGGCGACGTTCCATGCCACCGACCACGCGGCGATGCTGCACCGTAACGTGCCGGTGCGCACCGTGCAGACCAAGGACGGGCCGGTGCAGGTGGCCACGGTGTTCGACCTGATGGTGGCCAATTACGGCATCGACCGCGGCTTCGGCGGCGGCAACGTGGCGGCGAGCCTGGACGATGACATCCCCTACACCCCGGCCTGGGCCGAGGCGGTGACCGGGGTGAGCCGGCACCACATCGCCACCGTCGCCCGCCAGTTCGCCGAGAACGCCGACAAGACGCACGGCAAATCGATGGTGATCCTCGGCGCCGGGGTGAACCATTGGTACCATATGGACATGATCTACCGCGGCATCATCAACATGCTGATGATGTGCGGCTGCATCGGGCAGTCCGGCGGCGGCTGGTCGCATTACGTGGGGCAGGAGAAGTTGCGGCCGCAGACCGGCTGGCTGCCGCTGGCCTTCGCGCTGGACTGGAACCGGCCGCCGCGGCAGATGAATTCCACCAGCTTCTTCTATGCGCACTCCTCGCAGTGGCGGTACGAGAAGATGGACACCTCGGCGCTGCTGTCGCCGCTGGCCGATGCCGGGGCGCTGCCGGCCAGCCTGATCGACTGCAACGTGAAGGCCGAGCGGATGGGCTGGCTGCCCTCCGCGCCGCAGCTTGAGGCCAATCCGTTGGGCATCGCGGCGAAGGCCGAGGCGGCGGGGCAGGCGGTGCCCGCGTATGTCGCGGCACAACTGGCCTCGGGCGGGTTGAAGCTGTCCGCCGAGGACCCAGACGCGGCGCAGAACTTCCCGCGCAACATGTTCGTCTGGCGCAGCAACCTGCTGGGCGCCAGCGGCAAGGGGCACGAGTATTTCCTGAAATACCTGCTGGGCACCGACCACGGGGTGCTGGGCAAGGATATGGGCCACGAGGGCGGCACCAAGCCGGCGGAGGTGGCGTGGCATGACGAGGCGCCCACCGGCAAGCTGGACCTGCTGGTGACGCTGGATTTCCGCATGTCCACCACCTGCGTCTACTCCGACATCGTACTGCCGACGGCGACCTGGTACGAGAAGCACGACCTCAACACCTCGGACATGCATCCGTTCATCCATCCGCTGTCCGCGGCGGTGGACCCGGCCTGGGAGTCGCGCTCGGACTGGGAAATCTACAAAGGCATCGCGCGCACCTTCTCGCGCATCGCCGAGGGGCATCTGGGGCGCGAGCGCGATGTGGTGCTGACGCCGATCATGCACGACACCGCCGGCGAACTGGCGCAGCCCTACGACGTGGCCGACTGGAAGCAGGGCGACTGCGCACCGGTGCCCGGGCGGACGATGGCGAACGTGACGTTGGTGGAGCGTGACTATCCCGCCACCTATGCGCGCTTCACTTCGCTGGGGCCGCTGCTGGGCAAGCTCGGCAACGGCGGCAAGGGGATCGGCTGGAACACCGAGCACGAGGTGGCGCTGCTGGGCGGGCTGAACGGAACCAATGCCGAGGGCCGGCCGCGCATCGAGACCGATATCGACGCGGCCGAAGTGATCCTGTCGCTGGCGCCGGAGACCAATGGCGAGGTGGCGGTGAAGGCCTGGGCGGCGCTGGGCAAACAGACTGGGCGGGATCACACCCACCTGGCCCGTGCGCGCGAGGACGACAAGATCCGCTTCCGCGACCTGCAGGCGCAGCCGCGCAAGATCATCTCCTCGCCGACCTGGAGCGGGCTGGAGAGCGAGCATGTCAGCTACAACGCCGGCTATACCAACGTGCATGAGCTGATCCCGTGGCGAACGCTGACCGGGCGGCAGCAGTTCTACCAGGACCATGCCTGGATGCGCGCATTCGGCGAGGCGCTGGCGGTGTATCGGCCGCCGATCGACACGCACACGCTGGCCGGCGTGCGCGGGCTGGCCGACGAGCGGCCGTCCATGGCGCTGAACTTCCTGACGCCGCACCAGAAATGGGGCATCCACAGTACCTACAGCGACAATCTGCTGATGCTGACGCTGAACCGGGGCGGTCCGGTGGTGTGGATCAGCGAGATCGACGCGAAATCCATCGGCCTGGTCGACAACGACTGGATCGAGGTGTTCAACGCCAACGGCTCGCTCACGGCCCGCGCGGTGGTCAGCCAGCGCATCCCGTCGGGGATGTGCATGATGTACCACGCGCAGGAGAAGATCGTGAACGTGCCGGGCAGCGAGATCACCGGTTTGCGCGGCGGCATCCACAACTCCGTCACCCGGGTCTGCCCGAAGCCGACGCATATGATCGGCGGCTACGCCCAGCTTTCGTACGGCTTCAACTACTACGGCACCGTCGGCTCCAACCGCGACGAGTTCGTGGTGGTGCGCAAGATGCTCGAGGTGGACTGGAAAGAAGCGCCGCACCGCGAAGCGGAAACGGTGAAATAGGGGACATGCCATGAAAATCCGCGCGCAGATCGCCATGGTGCTGAACCTGGACAAGTGCATCGGCTGCCACACCTGTTCGGTCACCTGCAAGAACGTCTGGACCTCCCGCGACGGGGTCGAATACGCCTGGTTCAACAATGTCGAGACCAAGCCGGGCATCGGCTACCCGAAGGACTGGGAGAACCAGAAGAAGTGGAAGGGCGGCTGGGTCCGTTCCTCCAGCGGCCGGCTGGTGCCGCGCATGGGCGGCAAGTTCCGCGTGCTCGCCAAGATCTTCGCCAATCCGGATCTGCCGGAGATCGACGACTACTACGAGCCGTATACCTTCGACTACGAGCATCTGCAGAACGCGCCGCTGAGCGAGGCCTCGCCGACGGCACGGCCGCGCTCGGTGATCACCGGCGAACGGATCGAGAAGATCGAGTGGGGGCCGAACTGGGAGGAGATCCTCGGCGGTGAGTTCTCCAAGCGCTCGCGCGACGCGAATTTCGAAGCCGTGGAGAAGGAGATCTACGGCGAGTTCGAGAACAGCTTCATGATGTACCTGCCGCGGCTGTGCGAGCATTGCCTGAACCCGGCCTGCGTCGCCGCCTGCCCGTCGGGCTCGATCTACAAGCGCGAGGAGGATGGCATCGTCCTGATCGACCAGGACAAGTGCCGCGGCTGGCGGATGTGCGTGTCGGCCTGCCCGTACAAGAAGATCTATTACAACTGGGAGAGCGGGAAGGCGGAGAAATGCACCTTCTGCTACCCGCGGGTCGAAGCGGGGCTGCCGACGGTCTGCTCGGAGACCTGCGTCGGCCGCATCCGCTATCTGGGGGTGATGCTCTACGACGCGGACCGCATCGAGGCGGCGGCGTCGATGGCCGATGAACGCGACCTCTACCGCGCGCAGCTCGATATTTTCCTGGACCCGAACGACCCCGCGGTGATCGCCCAGGCGCGGCTGGACGGCATCGCCGAGGCGTGGCTGGAAGCGGCCAAGCGTTCGCCCGTCTACAAGATGGCGATCGACTGGAAGATCGCCTTCCCGCTGCATCCCGAATACCGCACGCTGCCGATGGTGTGGTACGTGCCGCCGCTGTCGCCGATCCAGGCGCGGGCGGAGGCCGGGCTGATCGGCGTCAACGGCGCCATCCCCGACGTGTCGCAACTGCGCATCCCGATCCGCTATCTGGCGAACCTGCTGACGGCAGGCGAGGAATATCCGGTCCGCTTCGCGCTGGAGCGGCTGCTGGCGATGCGCGCCTATATGCGGGCGCGCCACGTGGATGGGCGGGAGGATGCGGAGGTGCTGGCTCAGGTCAACCTGGACCGCGCGACCGTGGAGGACATGTACAAGACCCTCGCGCTGGCCGCCTACGAGGATCGCTTCGTGATCCCCACCACGCACCGCGAATACGCCGAGAACGCCTTCGACCTGCGCGGCTCCTGCGGCTTCAGCTTCGGCAATGGCTGCGCGGGCGGCGATACCGGGCTGTTCGGCCGGGCCAAGCACGAGCACGGCTTCAGGGCGCCGACCGACGCCAAGGTGGGGACCTGACCATGCAGACATTCCGCATTCTGTCCGCGCTGCTCAGCTACCCCGAGCCGGACCTGCTGGCCGCCTTGCCGGCATTGCGCGCGGCGATGGACGAGGAGGCGCTGCTGCCGCACCCGGCGGCGGTGGAACTGGGGGGCTTCATCGACGAACTGGCGCGCCTGGACATGCTGGATGCGCAGGAGCGCTATGTGGCGCTGTTCGACCGCAACCGCTCGCTCTCGCTGCACATCTACGAACATGTGCATGGCGAATCGCGCGAGCGCGGGCAGGCGATGGTGCGGCTGGCCGAGCTGTACCGCCTGCACGGCCTGCACATCTCGGCGCGTGAACTGCCCGACTACCTGCCGTTGTTCCTGGAGTTCCTGTCGATCCTGCCGGAGCGGGCGGCCCGCTCATTGCTCGCCGATGCGGTGCATGTGATGGCGGCGCTGCGCGAGAAGCTGGCGCGGCGGGGCAGCCCCTATGCCGCCGTGCTGCGCGCGGTGGAGACGCTGGCCGCGCGGCCAGCAGCGGCGCACATGGTGGCAGAGACCGTCGCCGCGCTGGGGGCGGACGCCGATACCCTGGCCGCGCTGGATCGGCAGTGGGAGGACGAGGCCGTGCGCTTCGTCGCGGCCGGCGGACCCGATGGCGCGGCAGATGCTGCCGCATGCGGAGGCGCGTGAGATGCTCAACTCGATCCTGTTCGGCCTGTATCCGTATGTGGCCATCGCGGTGTTCCTGGCCGGGAGCCTGATCCGCTTCGACCGCGAGCAGTACACTTGGCGGTCCGGTTCGTCGCAGTTGCTGCAGCGGAAGATGCTGATGTGGGGCAGCAACTGCTTCCATGTCGGCGTGCTGGCCATCCTGGCCGGCCATTTCGTCGGCCTGCTGACGCCGCATGAATGGTACACCGGGCTGGGGCTGTCGGTGCCGAACAAGCAATTGCTGGCGATGGCGGCTGGCGGCGTGTTCGGGCTGGTGTGCCTGCTGGGCATCACCCTGCTGGTCATGCGCCGGCTGGGCGACGCGCGAATCAGGGCCACCAGCAGCCCGATGGACATCGCCATCCTGCTGATGCTGTTCGCGCAACTGCTGCTGGGGCTGTCGTCGATCTTCGTCTCGGCGCAGCATCTGGACGGCGCGGAGATGCTGAAGCTGGCTGGCTGGGCGCAGCATATCGTAACCTTGCAGACCGATGCGGCGGGCCTGATGGCCGATGTGCACCCGATCTTCAAGCTGCATATCCTGCTGGGGCTGACGATCTTCCTGGTGTTCCCGTTCTCCCGCCTAGTGCACATTTGGTCGGTGCCGCTCGGCTATATCGGGCGCAGCTACCAGGTCGTACGCCGCCGCGGCGGCCCCGCCGCGGTGCGGGTTCCCGGCAGGGGGCGGTGATGCGCACGATCCTGGTCAATACGACGGAAATCCCGGAAGGCGCGGTGGCCGCGGAGATGCAGCACCATCCGGCCGCCACCGCCGAGCAGGCCTGGGAGCAGGCCGCCACCGCCCTGGTGGTGCGCGCTCTGCTGCTGCAGGAGGCGGAGCGCCTGGGCGTGGCCGGCGAGGCGACGGACGACCAGTCCGCCGAGGAGGCCACGATCCAGGCGCTGCTGGCGCGCGAGGTGGTGGTGCCGGAGGCCGACGAGGCCACCATCCGCCGCTACTGGCAGGCCAACCGCGCCCGCTTCCGCGCCCCGGATGTCTACGAGGCGGCGCATATCCTGTTCCCGGCGGCGCCGGACGACCAGGCGGCGCAGGAGGCGGCCAAGCGGGCGGCGGCGGAGACGCTCGCGCTGCTGGCGGAGCGGCCGGAGCGGTTCGGTGCCCTGGCGCGGGAGCGTTCCGCCTGTTCCTCGCGCGCCAGCGGCGGCCTGCTCGGCCAACAGAGCCGCGGCGACCTGGTGGCGGAGATCGAGACCTTCATCTTCAACCTGGAGGAAGGCCAGATCTGCCCGGTGCCGATCGCCACGAGATACGGCGTCCATGTGCTGCGGCTGGACCGGCTGGTGCGCGGCACCGACCTGCCGTTCGAGGCGGTGGCGCCGCGCATCGAACGCCAGCTTGCCGCGCAGTCCTGGCAGCGCGGGGTTAGCCAGTACCTCCGCATCCTCGCCGGCCGCGCGCGCATCGAGGGTGTGGCGTTCGCCGCGGCCGGCTCGCCGCTGGTGCAATGATGGGGCCCGGGACGTGCTGACCAACGGGTTTCGGCCGTTTTTCCTGGCGGCGGGGCTTTGGGCGGCGGTGGCGCTGCTGATCTGGCTGGGCGTGCTGGCCGGCGGGCTGGATGTGCCCACGCGGTTCGACCCCACCGCCTGGCACGTGCACGAGATGCTGTTCGGCTTCGTGCCGGCGGCGGTGGCGGGGTTCCTCCTCACCGCAGTCCCCAACTGGACCGGGCGGCTGCCGGTGGCAGGCGTGCCGCTCGCGGGCGTCGTGCTGCTGTGGCTGGCGGGGCGGATCGCCTGCCTGGTCTCGGCGTGGCTGCCGCCATGGCTGGCGGTGGGGGTGGATCTGGCGTTCCCGGTCGCTTTCGCGGCGGTGATGGCGCGCGAGCTGGTCATCGCGCGCAACCGGCGCAACCTGATGCTGCTGCTGCCGATGACCGTGCTGATCCTGGGCAGCCTGCTGATGCATCTGGAATCGCTTGGCGTCGTGGTGCCGGAGGGCCTGGGCTGGCGGCTCGGGCTGGCCATGGTCGTGGTGCTGATCTCGGTGATCGGCGGGCGGGTGGTGCCCTCCTTCACCCGCAACTGGCTCAACCGGCAGGGCGCGGTGCGGCTGCCAGGGGCGCACGGGGCAGTGGACCGCGCGGCGCTGGCCAGCCTGCATACCGCCATGCTCGCCTGGGCGGTGCTGCCGGACCAGCCGGCGGTAGGCGTGCTGCTGTTGGCCGCGTCCGGGCTGAACCTGTGGCGGCTGGCGCGCTGGCGCGGGACTGCGGCCTGGACCGAGCCGCTGCTGGCGGTGCTGCATCTCGGCTATGCCTGGATGGTGGCCGGCACGGCGCTGCTGGGCCTGTCCCTGCTGACGGTGGAGGTGCCGATGAGCGGCGCCGTCCACGCGCTCACCCTGGGGGCGGCGGGCACCATGATCCTGGCGGTGATGACCCGCGCCACCCTCGGCCACACCGGCCGGGCGCTGCAGGCCGGGCCGACGACGGTGGCGATCTACGGCCTGATCACCGCGGCCACGCTCGCGCGGCTCGCCGGCGCCTGGGCCGGCGGGCTGCCGCTGCTGGTCGCCGCCGGGCTGCTGTGGAGCGCCGCCTTCCTGCTGTTCGCCGCCGTCTACGGGCCGATGCTGCTGGTGCCCCGCCGCCGCCCGGCGCACTGAGCGTTGCCGCATGCGGTGGCTTGACGCCGCTTCGATGAATGCGCTTTCATTCACCCCGCGACGCGCGAGCCGCCAGAGGCCGCGCCAATAAACGCAGGGTCGGCCGGCGTGTCCCGGCGCTCCCTGCCAAAAACGGGAGGCGAAGGAGCAGGCATGGAACGCAAGCAGCCGAAGGCCGCGATCACGCGGCGGCGCCTGGGCGGAATGGCCGTGGCGCTGGGGGCCGCCGCCGCCTGGCGCCCGGCACGGGCGCAGACCGGGGCGGATGTGGCGAAGGCGAAGGCCGAGGGCGCGGTGATGCTCTACACCAGCCTGGACACCAAGATCGTCGACGCCATCATCAAGCCGTTCACCGCGCAGTACGGCATCAAGGTGGAATACTACCGCGGCGGCTCGGCCGACGTGACGGCCAAGGTGCTGGCCGAGGCGGATGCCGGGCAGATCCGCGCCGACATCGTCGATGCGTCCGACATCGGCGCCTTCCTGGCGATGAAGCAGCGCGGCCTGTTGCGCGCCTACGACTCGCCGGCCGCCAAGGCGGTGGCGGCCAACCTGCGCGACCCCGACGGCATGTGGGTGGCCGACCGGCTGACCCAGGCGGTGCTGCAATGGAACACCCAGAAGGTCGGCAAGGCGCCGGCGCACTGGGAAGACCTCGCCGACCCACGCTTCATGGGCAAGCTCGCCTATTTCAGCAGCAGCAACGGCGACGGCGCGCCGCGCCTCTACACGCTCGCCAGCGCCTTCGGCTGGAAGCTGCTGGAGCGCTACGCCGCCAACAAGCCGCTGCGTCTGAACTCGCCGCAGGTGATGACGCAGATCATCGAAAGCGGCGAGCGCACCGCCGGCTTCCTGATCAACGACAACATCGCCTGGCGGTCGAAATTGCAGGGCAAGGCCACCGACTACTGCTTCCCCGCCGAGGGCGTGCCGACCGAACTGGGCGCCGTGGGCCTGCCCAAGGCGGCGCCGCACCCGCAGGCCGGCGCGCTGTTCTACGACTGGTGGATGGGCGAGGCGGGGCAGAAGCTGCTGGCCGATGGCGGCAAGTATTCCAGCCGCTCCGACATCGCGCCGCCGAAGGACAGCCCGGCGCTGTCGCAGTTGAAGCTGATCGTGCCGGACAACCAGAAGCTGTTCACCCAGCGGGCGGACATCCTCGACCGGCTCACCACCATCTTCGGCGGCGAATGGGGCGGCTGAGCGAAGCGCCACGATGAGCGCGAGCCTGGCCGCGCCCGGCACAGCCACCAGCACGGCCATGCCCAGGAGGGGGGGCACGCTGGCCCCAAGGCTGGCCCTGGGGGCCGGCGTGGCGGCGCTGCTGCTGTTCGTCGGCTATCCGCTGCTGTGGCTGGTGCTGGGCGCGTTCGGCCTGCCGCGCGGCTTCGGCCTGGACGGGTTCGCCCGCAGCTTCACCCGTGCCGCCAACGTGGCGCCGCTGGTCAACACCGTCGTGCTGGCGGTCAGTGTCGGGCTGGCCAGCGTCGTGGTGGCGGTGCCGCTGGCCTTCGCGGTGGCCCGCACCGATGTGGCGTTGCGCCGCGTGGTGCACGGGCTGGTCGGGCTGGCCTACGTGCTGCCGCCGTACCTGACCAGCGTCGCCTACATCATCCTGCTGGGGCCGAATGCGGGGCATATCAACCGGGCGCTGGCCTGGCTGGGGCTGGATTTCGGGCTGAACATCTTCACCGGCAGCGGCGTCGTGTTCGTGATCACGCTGCACGTGTTCGCCATCCCATATTTCCTCACCTGCGAGGCGTTGCAGTCGGTCGACGGCTCGATGGAGGAATCGGCGCGTATGCTGGGCGCCGGGCGCTGGGGCGTGGTCCGGCGCGTGACGCTGCCGCTGGTGGCCCCGGCGATCACCGGCGGCGCGCTGCTGGCGGCGGTGAACTCGCTGGCGTTGTTCGGTCCGCAGGCGATCCTGGGGCTGCCGGCGCAGATCGTCTATCTGCCCACCCGCATCTTCGGCGCCGTCAGCTCCTACCCGCCGCGCTACCCGGAAGCCTCGGCGATGTCGCTGGCGCTGGTGGCGCTCACGGTCGCCGGGCTGGCGGCGCAGCGGCTGTATCTCGGCCGGCGCTCCTACGTCACGGTCGGCGGCAAGGGCGTGCGGCCGGCGCGCTGGCGCCTCGGCCCATGGCGCTGGCCGGTGGGGGGGCTGCTGATGGTGCCGGTGCTGCTGGCCGCGGTGGCGCCGGTCACGGTGCTGACCCTGGCGGCGTTCAGCAAGGTCTGGACCAAGGCGCCTACGCTGGACAACCTGACCCTGGCGCATTTCCAGGCCGCCCTGCTCGACAACCAGATCGCGGTGCGCGGGCTGGTGAACAGCCTGGAACTGGCGGTCGCCGCCGCCACGCTGGCGGTGCTGATCGGGCTGGCGGTCGCCTATCTGGACCTGCGCACCCGGCTGCGCGGCCGGGTGATGCTGGACTACCTGGCGATCCTGCCGCTGGGGCTGCCCGGCACGGTGATGGCGGTGGCGCTGCTGCAGGCGTTCATCCACCCGCCGGTGGTGCTGTACGGCACCATCTGGATCCTGCTGGTGGCCTATGTCGCCCGCGCGATCCCGATGGGCGCGCGCAGTGCCAACGCCGCCCTGCGCCAGGTCGATGCCTCGCTGGAGGAGGCGGCGCGCATCACCGGGGCGAGCTGGACGGCCGCCCTGCGCCGGGTGCTGCTGCCGATCCTGCGGCCCAGCCTGCTGCTGGGCTGGCTGCTGGTGTTCATCCCATCGCTCTCCGAGCTCAGCACCACGATCCTGCTCTATTCCAGCGGCACGGAGACGATCTCGGTGGCGATCTACCGGCTCAACGACATGGGCCAGCTGGAGGTGGTGGCGGCGCTGTCGGTGGTGCTGATCGGCATCATCCTGGTGGCGCTGCTGTTGATGCAGGCGCTGGCTGGACGCAGCCGCACCGCGGTCGTCGCGTCGGCGGCGGGCGGCTGAACGGAAGGGGGCGGCATGGCGCGCATCGAGATCGTCGGGCTGGGCAAGTGCTTCGGGCCGCACGTGGCGCTGGACGCGCTGCACCTGGACATCGCGGACCACCAGTTCATCACCCTGCTCGGCCCGTCCGGCTGCGGCAAGACCACCACGCTGCGCCTGCTGGCAGGGTTCATGGAGCCGGATAGCGGGCAGATCGCCGTCGATGGCGCGGTGCTCTCCTCGCCCGCCGGCAGCGTGCCGCCGGAGCGGCGCGGCATGGGCATGGTGTTCCAGAACTACGCGCTGTGGCCGCACATGAGCGTGTTCGACAACGTCGCCTTCGGCCTGACCATGCAGCGCGTGCCGGCCGCCGAGGCACGCCGCCGGGTCACCGACATGCTCGGCATCGTCGGGCTGGAAGGGGTGGCCGGCCGCAGCCCCTCGGCGCTGAGCGGCGGCCAGCAGCAGCGCGTGGCGCTGGCCCGCTCGCTGGTCACCGAGCCGTCGATCCTGCTGCTGGACGAGCCGCTGTCCAACCTGGACGCCAAGCTGCGCGAGCGCATGCGCAACGAGCTGAAGGACCTGCAACGCCGCACCGGCATCACCTTCGTCTACGTCACCCACGACCAGAGCGAGGCGCTGGCGCTGTCGGACCGCATCGCCGTGATGGCGGGCGGGCGGTTGCAGCAATACGGCCCGCCGCTGGAGATCTACGAGCGCCCGGCCAACCGCTTCGTCGCCGATTTCATGGGCGCCGCCAACCTGCTGGACGGCACGGTGGAGCAGGCCGAGCTGGGCCAAGGCGGGGCGGGCCAAGGCGGGGCGGGCCAGGGCGTGGTGGGCCAGGGCGTGGTGGGCCAGGGCGTGGTGGCGCTACCCGGCGGCGCGCGCTTCGCCGCCACCTTGCCCGCAGGCGCCGCCGCCGGCGACGCGGTGGCGCTGATGCTGCGCCCGGAAGACATGGCGATATGCCGCCAGCCGCCGGCGGCGCCCGCCAACACGCCCGCCAACACCCCAGCCAACGCCCTGGCCGCCACCGTGCAGGACAGCGTGCTGCTCGGCGGCCTGATGGAGTACCGCGTGCGGGCCGGCACCGGGGCGGGGGCCGTGTCGCTGCGCGTGCAGGTGCCGCGCGGCGCCGGCTTCGCGCCCGGCGAGGCGGTCTGGCTGTCCGTGCCGCCCGAACGCTGCATCGCCCTGCCGTGACCGCCCTCTCAAACCGGAGACCGCAATGAAGCCCAGAAACCTGCTGTTCATCATGTCCGACGAGCATAATCGCCGCGTGCTGGGCTGCCATGGCCACCCGATGATCCGCACCCCCAACCTCGACCGGCTGGCCGCGCGCGGGGTGCGCTTCACCGACGCCTATTGCAACTCGCCGATCTGCGTGCCCTCGCGCGCCAGCTTCGCCACCGGGCGCTGGGTGCACCAGGTGCGGTTCTGGGACAACGCCATCCCCTATGACGGCAGCATCCCCTCCTGGGGCCACCGGCTGCAACAGGCCGGCCACCACGCCACCTCGATCGGCAAGCTGCATTTCCGCAGCGCCGACGACCGCAACGGCTTCGACGAGGAGATCATGCCGCTGCACGTGGTCGATGGCGTGGGCGACCTGCTGGGCCTGCTGCGCGACGACCTGCCGGTGCGCTCGGCGGCGCTGAAGCTGGCCGAGGAGGCCGGGTGCGGCGACAGCACCTACCAGGGCTATGACGACCGCATCACCGAGGCGGCGGCAGGCTGGCTGCGCCGGCGCGCGGCGGCCCATGAGGCATCGGGGGGCGACAAGCCCTGGGTGCTGTTCGTCTCGCTGGTCTGCCCGCATTTCCCGCTGATCGCCCGGCCGGAATGGTACAACCTCTACCCCGAGGCCGAGGTGCCCTGGCCCGAGCAGTACGACCCCGCCGCCCGGCCGGACCACCCCTACATCGCCGCCATCCGCGAATGCATGGTCTACGACAAGGCGTTCGACCCCGCCCGCGTGCGCCGGGCGCTGGCCGCCTATTTCGGCCTGGTCAGCTTCCTGGACCACAATGTCGGCCGTATCCTGGCGGCCCTGGAGGAAACCGGATTGTTCGAGACCACGCGGGTGATCTACACCAGCGACCATGGCGACAATCTCGGCGCCCGCGGGCTGTGGGGCAAATCCACCATGTACGAGGACTCCGCCGGCGTGCCGCTGATCATGGCGGGGCCGGAGGTGCCGCAGGGCCATGTCTGCCACGCGCCGGTGTCGCTGGTGGACGGCTTCCCCACCATCCTGCACGGCGTGGGCGCCGCCCCGCACCCCGATGACCGCGACCTGCCTGGCCATTCGCTATTCGACGTGATGCGCGGCATCGCCCCCGCCCGCACCGTGCTGAGCGAATACCACGCCGCCGGGGCGGCCGCCGGCGCCTTCATGATCCGCCGCGGCGCGTTCAAATACGTCCATTACGTCGGCATGCCGCCGCAGCTCTTCGACCTCGACGCCGACCCGCTGGAGGCGCGCGACCTCGGCCAGAACCCCGGCTATGCCGGCTTGGTCGCCGATTGCGAGGCGCAGTTGCGCCGCGTGGTGGACCCCGAGGCGATCGACCGGCTGGCCCGTGCCGACCAGCGCGCCCGCATCGCCGAATATGGCGGGCCGGAGGCGATCATCGCGCGCGGCAGCTTCGGCTATTCGCCGGTGCCCGGCACCAAGCCGGTCTACACCTGACCCGCCGCAGCCGCCCCAACTCCGGCCGCCTGCGCCTGGAGGATGTCGCCGCCGCCGCCGGTGTCTCGCCGGCGACGGTGTCGCGCACCCTGCGCCAGCCCGACCTGGTGGCCGAGGCGACGCGCGAGGCGGTGCAGGCGGCGGTGGCGCGGCTGGGCTACATCCCCGACCTGGTGGCCGGCAGCCTCGCCTCGGTGCGCACCGGGCAGGTGGCGATCGTGGTGCCCTCGCTGGCCACGCCGGCCTTCATGGGCACGGTGCGCGGCATCTCGGACACGCTGCTGCCGATGGGCCTGCAATGCGTGCTGGGCGACCGCAATCTGTCGGGCGACAACGAGACCTCGCTGCTGACCTCGTTGCTGGGCCGGCGGGCCGATGCGGTGATCCTGGCCGACACCGTGGAATCCCCCGCCTCGCGCGTCCTGCTGGAGCGCTGCGGCGTGCCGGTGGTCGAAACCTGGACGCTGACGCGCGACCCGGTGGACATGAACGTGGGCTTCGACAACCGCGCCGCCGCCCGCGCCGCCACCCGGCACCTGGTCGCCATTGGCCGGCGGCGGATCGGCATGATCTGCGGCCCGCTGCAGGGCAACGTGCGCGGCCGGCTGCGGCGGCGCGGCTTCCTGGACGCGATGCGCAGCGCCGGGCTGGCCCCGGACCTGTTCGCCGAACTGCCGTTTCCGCCCAACCTGGGCGACGTGGACCACGCGCTGCAATCGCTGATGGCGGCGGCGCCGGACCTGGACGCGGTGTTCTGCAGCGGCGACACCTTCGCCGTCGGCGCGCTGTTCGCCGCCCAGCGGCGCGGCTGGGCGGTGCCGGGCCGGCTGGCCATCGCCGGGCTGGGCGACCTGGACCTGGCCGACCAGGTGGTGCCGGCGATCTCCGGCGCGCGCATCCCGGGCTACCGCATGGGGCAGATCGCCGCCGGGATGGTGATGCGCCGCCTGGGCGGGGAGGCGGTGGAGCGGCGGATCGTCGATGTCGGCTTCACCCTGGCCGAGCGGGCGAGCACGCTGGGGTAGCCTGGCGGGATAACCCGGCCCATCAGGCCCGGGCATTCGCCTCGATCAGGATACGCAGCCCGTCCAGCAGCGCCGCCGGGGTGGGCGGGCAGCCACGGACCACCAGATCGACCGGCACCGCGCTGTCCACCCCGCCGGTGATGGCGTAGCTGCCCTTGAACACCCCGCCATCGATGGCGCAATCGCCCACCGCCACCACGAATTTCGGATCGGGCGCCGCGTTCCAGGTGCGAACCAGCGCCTCGTGCATGTTCTTGGTGATCGGGCCGGTCACCAGCAGCACGTCGGCATGGCGGGGGCTGGCGACGAAGCGCAGGCCGAACCGCTCCAGGTCGTAGACGATGCTGTTGAGCATCTGGATCTCCAGCTCGCAGCCGTTGCAGCTGCCGGCATCCACCTGGCGGATCGACAGGCTGCGTCCCAGCAGCCGCTGCGAGGTCGCGTGCAGCCGCTCCGCCAGCGCCTGGGTGGCCGCCTCGTCCGCCGGCACCGCCGGCAGGGTCAGCGGGCCGTGGCGCAGGGTGCGGGCGATATGGCGCCAGACCATCAGCAGGAACCCCGGATGGGTCGGTTTTTTTCGGCTTTCAGCCCCGAAAAATCACCCTTTTCCGCCCTCATTTCACAGGTCCACCCCGGAATACGAGCAGTTGAAGCTCTTGTTGCACAGCGGGAGGTCGGCCACGATATTGCCGCGGATCGCCGATTGCAGCAGCGGCCATTGCAGCCAGCTCGGGTCGCGCATGAAGGCGCTGGCGATCTGCCCGCCATCCAGCCGCAGCCAGTGCCAGATATCGCCGCGGAATCCCTCCGCCCAGCCGATCCCCTCGCCGGAGGTCATCGGCAGCGGCACCGACAGCGCGCCGTCCGGCAGCCCGGCCAGCAGGGCGCGCAGCAGCAGCGTGCTCTCGCGGATCTCGCCGATGCGGATGCGCACGCGCGCGTCCACGTCGCCCTCGGTCAGCACCGGCACGCCGAAGGCCAGCGCGTCGTAGGGCGCGTAGCCGGGGCTGCGCCGGGCGTCGAAACTGCGGCCGGAGGCGCGGCCGACGAAGCCGCCGGCGGCGAAGGCGGCGGCCAGCGGCGGCTCCACGATGCCGGTGGTCACCATCCGGTCCACCAGGCTGGAATAATCGTCGTAGACCCGCAGCAGGTTCGGCAACTCCCGCTCCAGCAGCGCCAGCGCGCCCAGGATGGCGGCCGGCCCCTCGGGCGCGATGTCCAGCGCCACGCCGCCGGGCACCACGCAATCCATCATCAGCCGGTGGCCGAAGGCGGTGGCGGCGGCGCGCAGCATGCTTTCGCGGTGCCAGCCGTAGCGGGCCAGCAGGAAGGGGAAGGCGGCGTCGTTGCAGATGGCGCCGCAATCGCCGAGGTGGTTGGCGATGCGCTCCAGCTCCGCCATCACCGCCCGCAGCGCGCGGGCGCGCGGCGGCGGCTCGGCGAAGGCGGCGGCCTCGGCGGCGTGGGCGAAGGCGATGGAATGCGCCACCGTGCTGTCGCCCGACAGGCGGGCCGCGAAGCGCGCCGCCGCGCGGGGCGACTTGCCGCGCATCAGGCCGAGCGTGCCCTTGTGCAGGTAGCCGAGCCGGATTTCCAGCCGCACCACGGTCTCGCCCTGGGCATGGAAGCGGAAATGCCCCGGCTCGATGGTGCCGGCATGCACCGGGCCGACGGCGATCTGGTGGATGTCCTCGCCCTCGGCGGTCAGGAACTCCAGCGGCTCGGCCGCCCCCAGGCTGGCGGCGGGGCGGGCGGAGAGCGGCGCGACCTGGCCCCATTTGCCATGGTCGAGCCAGGTGCGGCTGTCCAGCCCGTCGGCGGCGCTGTGGCCCCACAGGTCGTGGACCATCCGCTCGAACCACGCCGCCGCCGGGCGGACGGGCGAGAGGGCGGGGTACCAGCCGGCCTCCACCGCCACGCTGGCCAGCAGGAAGGCGCCGTCGGTGGTTTCGTGGAACAGCGCGTGCACCTCGCGGGTGTCCGCCCACAGGCCGAGCAGTTCCACGCTCGGCGTGGTGGCCAGGGCCACGGCCATCGCCTGCCAGCCCTCGGTGGTCAGCAGGTGGCGCGGCCAGGGCTGGCAGGGCTGCGGCGCGCCGGCGCGGATCAGGTCGGCGGCGCTCATCGCAGCCCCCCCGCCACGGCGGCGAACCAGGCCACCAGGCTGGCCGGCATCGCCAGCCCCAACACCGCCACCACCGCCAGGTGCAGCCAGGCCGGCGCCAGCGCGGCCAGGCTCGGGGCCGGCCCGCGGTCGGGCGTCGGCTCGCCGGTGCACAGGCCGATCAGCCGCCACGCCAGCGCCCAGGCGCCGACCACCAGCCCCAGGCCGAGCGGCAGCGCCAGCAGCGGGCGCAGATGGATGGCGTTGGTCACGATCATGAACTCGCTGGTGAACAGCCCGAACGGCGGCAGCCCGGCCACCGCCACGATGCCGGCGGCGAGCGTCAGCCCCAGCGCGCGGTGGCTGGCCACCAGCCCGCCGATATCGGCGAACAACTGGCTGCCTTTCAACTGGCAGGCGCGGCCGATGCACTGGAACACCGCCGCCTTGATCAGCGTGTGCAGGGTGAGGTGCAGCAGCCCGGCGAAGGTGGCCAGCGGTCCGCCCAGCCCGAAGGCAAATGCCGCCACACCCGACTGCTCGATGGTCGAGAAGGCGAAGAACCGCTTGGCATCGCGCCGTCGCCACAGGCTGAAGGCGGCCAGCAGCAGCGACAGCAGCCCCAGCGCCATGATCGGCGGGCCCGGCGCCAGCGCCTCCGGATTGGCCGCCATCACGCCGCGCAGCCGCAGGATGACGAACAGCGCCACGTTCAGGATGGAGCCGGACAGCACGGCGGAAACCGGCGTCGGCCCCTCGGCATGCGCATCCGGCATCCAGGCGTGCAGCGGCGCCAGCCCGGCCTTGGTGCCGTAGCCGATCAGCAGGAACACGAAGGCGAGGTTGAGCAGCGGCGCGGTGGCGTGGCCAGCGGCGGCGGGCAGCGCGCTCCAGCTCATCGCCGCCATCGCCCCCTCCGGCCCGGCCGCGAAGGCCGGCAGCGCGGCCAGGTACAGGATGATGGTGCCGAAAAACGCCAGCGAGATGCCGACGCCGCACAGGATGAAGTATTTCCAGCTCGCCTCCACCGCCTCGGCGGTGCGCGGCAGGCCCACCACCAGCACCGCCGCCATGGTCGCCGCCTCCACCGCCACCCAGGTGACGCCGAGGTTGTTGGACAGCAGCGCCATCAGCATGCCGGCGAGGAAGGCCTGGAACAGCGCGTGGTATTGGCGCAGCCGCCGCACGTCCAGCCGCCCGGCCGCCGCCTCCACCGCCACGTAGGGCAGGCTGAACCAGGAGGTGGTCATCGCCACGAAGGCGGTCAGGATGGCCATGTGCGCGGCCAGCCCGTCCACCAGCAGCAGGGTGCCGGCATGCTGCTCCCAGGGCAGCAGGCAGGCGGCGCCGAAGGTCGCGGTGGCGGCGGCGATGTTCACCCAGGCCGCCACCCCGGCCGCCACCGCCGCCATCGGCAGCAACGCCAGCAGCACAGCGGCCAGGATCGGCAGCAGCACCACCGCCCCGGCCGGCGACAGCAACTCGGCGAGCAGATGCGCGCTCATCGGTGCGCGCCCCCCACGCGGTCCAGGTGGGAGACGTCCAGGCTGTCGAACCGCTCGCGGATGCGGAAGAAGAACACGCCGAACACCACGAAGGCCAGCAGCACCAGCACCGCCACTGACAGCTCCACCACCAGCGGCATGCCGGCCACGCCCACGGCGGCCAGGATCAGCCCGTTCTCCAGCGACATGAAGCCGATCACCTGGGTCAGCGCGCTGCGCCGCGTGATCATCATCAGCAGGCCCATCAGCACCACCGACAGCGCCAGCGCCAGGTCCTCGCGGGTCAGCGCACCCCGGCTCAGCGTGGTCGGCAGCACCACCATGATCGACAGCGCCACCAGCCCCACCCCCAGCGCCATCGAGGGGAACACCCCCAGCGCCGTGTCGATGGAGCGGTGGATGCGCAGCCGGCGGACGATGTTGTGCAGCGCCAGCGGGATCGCCACCCCCTTCGCCCCCAGCGCGATCAGCGCGGTGACGTACAGGTGCGGCGCCCCCTGCGACCAGCCCTGCCACGCGGCGGCGGCCGCCAGCACCCAGGCCTGGGCGGCATAGGTGTTGATCACCGCCCCCATCCGCCGCTGGTAGAGCAGCACGAAGGACAGCACCAGCACCGCCGCCCCCAGCAGGTGCGCCAGGTCGTACGACAGCACGCCGTAGCCGAGGCGGGAGTCCACTATGCGAATCCCCCGCTCATGCGAAACCCGTACTCATGCAAAGCCCTGGCTGACGAACAGGAACACCACCGCCAGCAGCGCCAGCAGCAGCGCGATGCCCAGGAACTCCGGCACCCGGAACACCCGCATCTTGGCGATCGCCGTCTCGAAGCCGGCCAGCGCCAGCGCCAGCACCCCCACCTTGCCCGCCCAGGCCAGCATGCCGGTGGCCCACCACAGCGGCAGCGCGCCGGCGGGGGCCATGCCGAAGGGCACGAACACGGTGCCGATCAGCGTCATCCACACCAGCAGCTTCAGCGCGGCGGCAAGCTCGATCAGCGCCAGGTGGCGGCCGGAATACTCCAGCACCATCGCCTCGTGCACCATGGTCAGTTCCAGGTGGGTGGCCGGGTTGTCCACCGGGATGCGGCCGTTCTCGGCGATGGCGATGGCGATGATGGCGATCAGGATCAGCCCCAGCGACACCCGCAGCCCCAGCGCGCCCTCGCGCAGCACGGCGGCGATGGCGTCCAGGTTGGTGGTGCCCACCAGCAGCGCCAGCGTGAACACCACCAGGATCAGCGCCGGCTCGGCGAAGGCGGCATAGGTCATCTCGCGGCTGGAGCCGATGCCGCCGAAGCTGGTGCCGATATCCATGCCGGCCAGCGCCAGGATGCAGCGCGCCAGCGCCAGCAGCCCGCCGATCACCAGCAGGTCGGCCACCGGCGCGCTGGCCATGCCGAGCGCGAACGAGGGCACCAGCGCGGCGGCGGCCAGGACGGCGGCGAAGCCGGCGGCGGGGGCGGCCAGGAACAGCCAGGAGGCGTTCTCCGCCACCACCGGCTGCTTGCGCGCCAGCCGCAGCAGGTCGCGCCAGGGCTGCAGCACGGGCGGCCCGGCGCGCCCCAGCAGCCGCGCCTTCACCCGCCGGATCACGCCCACCAGCAGCGGCGCGGCGGCCAGCATCAGCGCCACGTGCAGCAGTTGCGCGGCCAGCGCCAGCAGCAGCCCGGCGGCGGCGCTCATCGGCGCGTGCTCACAACTGTTCCAGCACGGCGACCAGCGCCAGGAACAGCACCAGCACCGCGAACATCACCGACAGCGTGCGCCGGATGGTCAGGAACTGCATCCGGTCCGCCAGGCCCGAGAGCGTGTCGCGCCAGTCGCCCAGCCGGGCGAACAGCAGCGTGGCGGCGGGGTCGTGCAGGCTCACCGCCAGGCTGGCGGGGCGGCGGTCGCCCGGGGCCGGCATGTCCACCTGCTCGCGCGCGCCCAGTATCGCGGCGCCGAGCGCGCGGCGCAGCGGCTGCGCGAAGCTGGCGCCGCCATATTGGGTGGCCGGGTCGCCGAACGGCAGCCAGGCCGGCGGGTCGCCGAAGCCGCAATCCCAGGCCGGGCCGCTGCGATGGCCGG
>MKWE01000031.1:14716-67565 GCA_001899585.1 Rhodospirillales bacterium 70-18 | reverse complement strand
GGCTGCGCGCGCGCACCACCCACCACACCAGCCCGCCCGCCAGCCCGAGCAGGACCGCCACCGCCGGCGCCGCATAGCCCGGCGCCTCGGCGGCCGGTGCCACCACCAGCCCCAGGTCGCGCAGCGGCGCCGCCCCGCCGGCCAGCAGCCGCAGCGCCGGGGTGGCCAGCCCCAGCACCGCGCCGGGGAACAGGCCGATCAGCAGGCTCAGCCCGGCCAGCCCCAGCAGCGCCCAGCGCATCGGCGGCCCCGCCTCGTCCGCCGCCGCCCCGCGCGGCGAGCGCGGCCGGCCCAGATAGCCCACCCCCAGCAGCCGCACCGCCGCGGCGGCGGCCAGGGCGGCGGCCAGCGCCATCATCGTCGCCACCACGCAGAACAGCACCTGCATGCCCAGCCCGCCCAGGCGGGGCGCCGCCAGCACCGCCTGGAACAGCGTCCATTCGCCGGCGAAGCCCGAGCTTGGCGGCAATGCCGCGAGGCAGGCGCCGCCGGCCAGCATCGCCGCCGTGGTCACCGGCATGCGGTGGATCAGCCCGCCCAGCCGGTCCAGCCGCCGGGTGCCGGCGCCGTGCTGCGTCGCCCCCGCGCCGAGGAACAGCAGCGCCTTGAACATGCCGTGCGCCATGGCGTGCAGCAGCGCCGCCCCCAGCGCCAGGGCGGCCAGCGGCAGCACATCTACTGCCCGTGCGGCGAGCGCCAGGCCCAGCCCGACCACGATCAGCCCGATATTCTCCACCGTGGAGCAGGCCAGTACCGCCTTGATGTCGCCCTCCATGTTGGCGCGCAGCGCCCCCAGCACGGCGCCAGAGGCCCCCAGCACCAGCAGCGGCACGCTCCACCATATCGGCTGCGGGCCGCACAGGTCGAACAGCAGGCGGATCAGCACATACAGCGCCACCTTGGTCATCGCCGCCGACATCAGCGCCGAGACATGGCCCGGCGCGGCGGAATGCGCCGGCGGCAGCCAGACATGCAGCGGCGCCAGCCCGGCCTTGGACCCCGCCCCCACCAGCACCAGCGCCAGCACCACCGCCGCCCGCCAGCCCTCCGGCGGATGCGCGCGGATGGCCGCGAACGCCGCGTCCCACACCCCGTCGCGCGCGCCCAGCAGCGCCAGCGCCGGGATCAGGCAGCCCGCCCCCAGCGCCGCCATGCCCAGGTAGAGCAGCGCCGCCGCCCGCACCTCGGCATCGCGGTGGTTGGTCAGCACCAGCGCGAACGAGGCGAGCGACATCAGCTCGAACCCCAGCACCAGCGTGAAGGCGTCGGCGGCCAGCAGGGTCAGCGCCATGGCGGCGATGAAGGCCGGGAAGAACGGCGCGGTGCTGTCATAGGCGCCATGCGAGTCCAGCGCGGCGGCCGAGGCGGCCACGCCGACCAGCATCAGCAGCAGGAGGAAAAAGCCCGACAGTCCGTCCAGCGCCAGGCTCATCGGCATGCCGGGCAGGCCCAGCGGCAGCACCA
Source organism: Rhodospirillales bacterium 70-18 (assembly GCA_001899585.1). Taxonomy (GTDB): domain Bacteria; phylum Pseudomonadota; class Alphaproteobacteria; order Acetobacterales; family Acetobacteraceae; genus 70-18. The sequence continues at coordinate 66,101 of MKWE01000031.1, read as the reverse complement.
TGCCCACCGGGGCGGCGCCGCCCGCCAGATAGGCCAGCGCCAGCACCGCGCCCGCCGCGCAGAGCGGCAGCGACCACAGCACCGCCAGCCGGCGCGGCGCCACCACGCTCACGCCGCCCAGCGCGAACAACGCCAGCACGACGGTGCCGAGCCCCGGCAGGAGGAGCCCGTTCACGATGCGGCCGCGTGGCGTTCGGTTCTGTTCACGTCCGGACTTATAGCAGCACCATTCGCGCGGCCGGAAGGCACCCCCCGAAATTTTGCCATGGCGTGTCCGGGCGCGCAGGATCGGGCGTCCAGGATCGGGCGCAAATTTCGTCATCGAAGCTTCACCGACCCGCAACATCCATGACCCGCGCCGCCGCTACCGCTGCGGCAGCTTTGAAGGAGGCTTCATGAGTCCGGCGTTCCTGCTGGTGGTGTTCGATGGCCTGCGCCCCGACCTGGTGCGGCCCGACACCACGCCCAACCTGTGGCGGTTCGCCGCCATGGGCACCCGCCTCGCCCATGCCCGCTCGGTGTTCCCGTCCGAGACGCGGGTGTGCTCCGCCTCGGTCGCCACCGGCTGCCTGCCGCGCCGGCATGGGCTGGTGGCCAACCGCATCGCCCACCCGCTGGACGGCGCGCGCAGCGTGGACACCGGGCACAAGGCCAACCTGCTGGCGCTGGAGCAGGAGATCGGCGGCGCGCTGCTGGGCACGCCGGCCCTGGGCGAGATCCTGGCCGCCGCCGGGCGGGACTGCGCGGTGCTCAGCAGCGGCACCACCGGCCAAACCCATGTGCTCAACCCGCGCGCGGCGGAACTCGGGCAGGTCACGCTGTCGGCGCATGGCGCGCAGGCGTGCTCGCCGGCCGGCGCGCGGCTGCTGGCCACGCTGGACCCGCCGCCGGCGGATTCCGTCGCGCGGGCGGTCTGGATCGCCGAGGTGTTCCGCACCCGCTTCCTGCCGGCGCCGCCGGCCGCCACCATCCTGTGGCTGTGCGAGCCGGACACCTCGGCCCATCACGCGGGCCTGGGGGCGCCCGCCAACCTCGCCGCCCTGCGCGCCGCCGACGCCGCCTTCGGCCGCATCCTGGACGACTGGCAGGCCGGGCCGCAGCGCGACCGGCTGCGGGTGGCCGTCGCCTCCGACCACGGGCATGCCGGCATCACCGGGCATGTCGATGTCGGCGCGGCGCTGGCCGGGCTGGACGGTTTCGCGGACTGCACCCTGCTGCCCGGCAACAGCGGCGGCATCGCCGTGCCGGGGGGCGACGCGGCGCGGGTGGCAGCCCTTGCCGGCTGGCTGACGCGGCAGGACTGGGCCGGCTGCGTGTTCGCCGCCGACGGCGCCGACCTGCCGCCCGGCGTGCTGCCGCGCAGTGCCCTGCTGGCCGACCATCCGCGCGCGGCGCCGGTGCTGTTCACCCTGCGCACCAGCCTCGGCCCGACCGCCCACGGCCTGCCCGGCGGCACGCTGTACGATGGCGGGCTGCCGGTGGGGGGCGGCACCCATGGCGGGCTGAGCGCGGCCGAGCTGCATGTGGTGCTGATGCTGGCCGGCGGCGGCATCCGGGCCGGCGAGGTGTCGGAATGGCCGGCCGGGCTGCCCGATATCGCGCCCACCGCGCTGGCGCTGCTGGGCGTCGGAGGCGGGGCCGCGATGGACGGGCGGGTGCTGGCGGAAGCCCTGGAAAACGGCGCGGAACCGGCCGATTCGCCCGCGCCTGAGAGCTGGGAGGCGGCCGATGGCCCCTATTCCCAGCGGCTTTCGCGCACCCGGCTGGGCCGGCACACCTATCTGGACGCCGGCGGGCGGAGCTGAACGCCTCCGGACGGGGCTGAAATACGTCTATGTCATCACCATACGATATCGAACGATACCCCGGCGGATGACCGCCCGCGCGTCCGCCCCATAGCGAGGTTTGGCGCGGCGGCCGGGCGCGCTATACAGCCCGGCCCGACCCCGCCTCAGCCCCAGCCTGGAGCCCGCCGCGTGAGCAGCCCCGATGCCTCCCCGGTTCTCGTCACCGGCGCCACCGGCTTCGTCGGCTCGGCGGTGGCGCGCGCGCTGCTGGCGCGCGGGCGGCGGGTGCGGGCGCTGGTGCGCGCCGGCAGCGACCGCAGTAACCTCGCCGGGCTGGACCTGGAACTGACGCAGGGCGACCTGACCGACCCCGCCTCGCTGGCGCGCGCGGTCGCCGGTTGCGGCGCGCTGCTGCATGTCGCCGCCGATTACCGCATCTGGGTGCCCGACCCCGAGCCGATGCTGCGCGCCAACGTGGCCGGCACGCGGGCGCTGATGCTGGCCTGCCTGGACGCCGGCGTCGGCCGCGTCGTGCATTGCAGCAGCGTCGCCGCCCTGGGGCTGACCGGCGACGGCAGCCTGTCCGACGAAGCCACGCCGGTCAGCGAGGCCAGCGTGATCGGCATCTACAAGAAGTCCAAATACCGCGCCGAGCAGGCGGTGCTGGAACTGGTGCGCACGCGCGGCCTGCCGGCGGTGATCGTCAACCCCGCCGCCCCGGTCGGCCCGCGCGACATCCGCCCCACCCCCACCGGGCGGATGATCGCCGATGCCGCCGCCGGGCGGATGCCGGCCTATGTGGATACCGGGCTGAACGTGGTGCATGTGGACGACGTGGCGGAGGGCCATCTGCTGGCGCTGGAGCGCGGGCGGGTCGGCGAGCGCTACATCCTGGGCGGCGACAACCTGGACATGGCGGCGCTGCTGGCCCTGGTGGCCGAGGCCGCCGGCCGCCGGCCGCCGCGCATCCGCCTGCCGGTGGCCGCGCTGTGGCCGGTGGCGCTGGCCTGCGAGGCGCTGGCGCGCTTCGGCGTGCCGCCGGTGGTGGTGCGCGACCATCTGCGCATGGCGCGCAAGAAGATGTTCTTCTCCTCCGCCAAGGCGATCGCCGAACTCGGCTACGCGCCCCGCCCGGCCCGCGCGGCGGTGGAGGATGCGGTCGCGTGGTTCCGCGCCAACGGGGTGATCCCGGCATGATCGCCGCCGCGGCGCTGCTGGCCTGGGCCTATCTGCTGGCGCTGCACGGCCGCTTCTGGCGCTCCGGCCCGGAACTCGCCGCCGCGCGGCCGGATGGCGCGCCGCCGGTGCTGGTGGTGGTGCCGGCGCGCGACGAGGCGGAGACCATCGGGCGCAGCATCGCCAGCCTGCTGGCGCAGGACTATCCCGGCGCGCTGCGGGTGGTGCTGGTGGACGACCGCAGCAGCGACGCCACCGCCGCCATCGCCCGCGCCCTGCCCGATCCGCGGGGCCGGCTGGCGGTGCTGGCCGGCGCGCCGCGCCCGCGCGGCTGGGCGGGCAAGCTGTGGGCGGTGCAGCAGGGGGTGGCCCAGCAGGGGGTGGCGGCCGGCGACGAGGGCCTGGTGCTGCTGACCGACGCCGACATCGCGCACGATGCCCGGCACGTGGCGACGCTGGTGGCGCAGATGGAGCGCAGCGGCGCCGACATGGTGAGCGAGATGGTGCGGCTGAACTGCGAGAGCTGGGCGGAGCGGGCGCTGGTGCCGGCCTTCGTGTATTTCTTCCAGCTGCTCTACCCGTTCGCCTGGGTGAACGACACCCAGCGCGCCACCGCCGGGGCGGCCGGTGGCACCGTGCTGGTCCGCCGCGCGGCGCTGGCGCGGATCGGCGGCATCGCGGCGATTTCCGGGGCGCTGATCGACGATTGCGCGCTGGCCGCGAAGGTGAAGCGCGGCGGGCGCATCTGGCTGGGGCATTCCGGGCTGGCGCGCTCGATCCGGCGCTATCCGGGGTTCGGCGACATCTGGCGGATGGTGGCGCGCTCGGCCTATGTGCAACTGCGCCGCTCGCCGCTGCTGCTGGCGGGCAGCACGCTGGGGCTGGGGCTGGTGTTCCTGGCGCCGCCGGGCCTCGCGCTGTTCGGGCATGGCTGGGCGCAGGCGGCGGGCGGGCTGGCCTGGGCGGGCATGGCTGCCTCGTTCCTGCCGACGCTGACGCGCTATGGCCGCGCCTGGCTGTGGGCGCCGCTGTTGCCGGCGATCACCTGCTTCTACATGGCGGCGACGCTCGGCTCGGCGCTGGACCATCATCGGGGGCGGGGCGTGGTGTGGAAAAGCCGTGCGTATGAGGCATAACTATGTCGGTTGAGGAATGGTCTGGCAAGGACCGGGGCGACGAGAACTTCCCGGTCGGCTCGGTGCTGATCGCGGCCCGGCTGCGCCCGCATGTGCATGCCTTCTACGCCTTCGCCCGCAACGCCGACGACATCGCCGACAGCCCGGTGCTGGCGGCCGGGGACAAGGTGGCGCGGCTGGACGTGATGGAGGCGGTGCTGCTGGGCCGGCGCGCGGAGGGCAGCCCGAGCGGCACCCGGCTGCGCGCCAGCCTCGCGCAATGCGGGGTGACGCCGCGCCACGCCCAGGACCTGCTGGTGGCCTTCCGCCGCGACGCCACCACCAACCGCACCGCCAGCCTCGCCGACCTGCTGGAGTATTGCCGCTACTCCGCCATGCCGGTGGGCCGGCATGTGCTGGACCTGCACGGCGAGTCGCGGGCGACATGGCCGGCCTCGGACGCGCTGTGCGCCGCCTTGCAGATCAACAACCATTTGCAGGACTGCGCCCGCGACCTGGCCGGGCTGGACCGCTGCTACCTGCCCGACGACCTGCTGGCCCGGCACGGCGCCGGCATCGAGGATCTGCGCCGGCCGGCCGCCAGCCCCGGACTGCGGGCGGTGCTGGACGCGGTGCTGGACGAGTGCGACCGGCTGATCGCCGCCGGGGCGGCGCTGCCCGGGCAGGTGCGCGGCCGGCGGCTGCGGATGGAGGTGGCGGTGATCCTGGCGCTCGCGCGGCGGCTGGCCGCCCGGCTGCGGCGGGCCGATCCGCTGGCCGGGCGGGTGAAGCTGACCAGGCCGGATGCCGTGCTGAGCGTGCTGGGATCGCTGTGGAGGCTGGCATGAGCGCCGCCCCGCTTGGCGCCAGCCGGGCCGACCTGGACGCGGTGGAGGCGATCGTGGTCGCCGCCGGGACCAGCTTCCATCGCGGCATGGCGCTGCTGCCGCCGGACCGGCGGCATGCGATGTATGCCGTCTATGCCTTCTGCCGGATCGTGGACGACATCGCCGACGACGAGGCGCCGTTCGCCAGCCGCAAGCCGCGCCTGGACGCCTGGCGCGCCCGCATCGCCGGCGTGTATCGCGGCGCCGCCGAGGACGCCGTGACGCGGGTGCTGCTGCGCGCGGTGCCGGCCTTCGGGCTGCGGCAGGTGGATTTCGAGGCGGTGATCGACGGCATGGAGATGGATGCCAACCCGATCGTGGCGCCCGACCTGGCGACGCTGGATCTGTATTGCGACCGGGTGGCCGCGGCGGTGGGCCGGCTGTCGGTGCGCGCCTTCGGCGATGGCTCGCCGGATGCCGACACGGTGGCGTTCCACCTCGGCCGGGCGCTGCAACTGACCAATATTCTGCGCGATGTCGCCGAGGATGCCGGGCGCGGGCGGCTGTACCTGCCGCGCGAATATCTGGCGGCCGAGGGCGTGCCAGCCGACCCGGCGGTGGCGCTGGCGCATCCGGCGCTGGGGCGGGTGTGCGACCGGGTGGGGGCGCTGGCGCACGGGCATTTCCGCGAGGCCGCCGCCTGGATGGCGCGCTGCGACCGGCGGGCGATGCGGCCGGCGCGGCTGATGGGGGCCACCTACGCGGCCATCCTGGCCAGGCTGGAGCGGCAGCGCTGGGCGGGGCCGGTGAAGCTGCCGAAGTGGCGGAAGCTGTGGCTGGTGGCGAGGTATGGGGTGTGGTGAGGGAAGGTCTTCTTTTTGTGAACAAAAAGAAGCAAAAAAACTTCATTCGCTGGAGTCCCGAGGGCCATCCACGCCTCGGCCTTAAACGAATGGAAGTTTTTTGGTTCTTTTTTTCCAAAAAAGAACGTCCTTGCTTATGACCACCCACATCATCGGCGCCGGCCTCGCCGGCCTCTCCGCCGCCGTGACCCTGGCGGGCGCCGGCCACCGCGTGGTGCTGTACGAGGCCGGGCCGGCGGCGGGCGGGCGGGCGCGCTCCTATTTCGACCGGGCGCTGGGCTGCCGGATCGACAACGGCAACCATCTGCTGCTGTCCGGCAACACCGCCGCGATGGACTATCTGGACCGGATCGGCGCGCGCGGCACGCTGGCCGGGCCGGGGGAGGCGTTTTTCCCGTTCATGGACCTGGCGACCGGCGCGCGCTGGACGGTGCGGCCGGGGGCGGGGCGGTTGCCGTGGTGGGTGTTCGCGCGCGGGCGGGCGGTGCCGGGGGTGCGGCTGCGCGAGTATCTCAAGCTGCTGGCGCTGGGCCGCGCGGCGCCGGGCGCGACGGTGGCGGAGGTGCTGGGCGGCGGGGCGCTGTACCGGCGGCTGCTGGAGCCGCTGGCGGTGGCGGCACTGAACACGCGGCCCGAGCAGGCGTTGGCCGCGCTGCTGCGCCCGGTGGTGGAGGAGACGCTGCTGCGCGGCGGGCGGGCCTGCGTGCCGCTGTTCGCGCGCGAGGGGCTGTCGGAGAGCCTGGTGGACCCGGCGCTGGCCTGGCTGGCGGCGCGTGGCGGCCGCCTGCACACCGGGCGGCGGATCGCCGGGCTGCGCATCGCGGAGGGGCGGGTGGCCGGGCTGGAGACGCCCGACGGGGCGGTGGCGGTGGCGGCGGGCGAGGCGGTGGTGCTGGCGGTGCCGCCCTGGGTGGCGGCCGACCTGCTGCCCGGGCTGGTGGTGCCGGACCGGTTCGAGGCGATCCTGAACCTGCATTTCCGCACCGAGGCGGCACCTGGCGCGGCGGTGGCCAGGGCCGGGTTCCTGGGGCTGATCGGCGGCACGGCGGAATGGGCGTTCCTGCGGCCGGGCATCGTCTCGGTGACCGTCAGCGCCGCCAACCACTTGGTGGACCTGCCGGCCGAGGCGATCGCGGCGCGGGTCTGGGGCGACCTGCGCGCGGCGCTGGGGCTGCCCGAGGCGGTGGCGCCGATGCGGGTGGTGAAGGAAAAGCGCGCCACCTTCGCGGCCACGGCGGCGCAGGAGCGGCGGCGGCCGGGGACGCGGACGGGGCTGGCCAACCTCGCCCTGGCGGGGGACTGGACGGCAACCGGCTTGCCCGCAACGATCGAAGGTGCCATCAGGTCCGGCCGCGCGGCCGCCGAGGTTCTGCTGGCCGCCTGATCCCCGTGGGATTGCCGCCATGACCGAACTCGACGATGCCGTCTCGCGCGCCAGCGCCGCCCTGAAGCAGTTGCAGCGGGCGGATGGCCACTGGGTGTTCGAACTGGAGGCGGATGCCACCATCCCCGCCGAGTTCGTGCTGCTCCAGCACTTCCTGGACCGCGTGGAGCCGGCGCTGGAGGGGCGGATCGGGGTGTATCTGCGCGAGATCCAGGGTGCGCATGGCGGCTGGCCGCTGTTTCATGACGGGGCGTTCGACCTTTCAGCCAGCGTGAAGGCGTATTTCGCGCTGAAGATGATCGGCGACGACCCGCAGGCGCCGCACATGGCGCGGGCGCGGGCGGCGATACTGGCCGCCGGGGGGGCGGAGCGGGCCAACGTGTTCACCCGCGCGCAGCTCGCGCTATACGGCGAGGTGCCGTGGCGGGCGGTGCCGGTGATGCCGGTGGAGATCATGCACCTGCCCAAATGGCTCCCGTTCCATCTGAGCAAGGTGTCGTACTGGTCGCGCACGGTGATCGTGCCGCTGATGGTGCTGATGGCGCTGCGGCCGCGGGCGCGCAACCCGCGCGGGGTGCATGTGCCGGAGCTGTTCCGCACCCCGCCGGCGGAGCTGCGCGACTGGATCCGCGGGCCGTTCCGCTCCGGCTGGGGGCATGCGTTCAAGCGGCTCGACGGGGTGCTGCGGGCGGCGGAGCCGTGGTTCCCCAAGGGGGTGCGGCAGCGGGCGGTGGCCAAGGCGGTGGCGTTCGTGACCGAGCGGCTGAACGGCGAGGACGGGCTGGGCGGCATCTACCCGGCGATGGCCAACACGGTGATGATGTTCGACACGCTGGGGTATGCGCCCGACCATCCGGACGCGGCGATCGCCTGGGCCTCGGTGCGCAAGCTGCTGGTGGATGACGGCACGCGCGCCTATTGCCAGCCCTGCCTGTCGCCGGTGTGGGACACCGGGCTGGCCGGGCACGCGATCGCCGAGGCGGAGGGGGGCGCGGCGCCGGCGGTGGCGGCGGCCAACCGATGGCTGTGCGGCAAGCAGATACTGGACGTGGCGGGGGACTGGAAAGAGGCACGGCCGGACGCGGTGCCGGGCGGCTGGGCGTTCCAGTACGAGAACGCGCATTACCCGGATGTGGACGACACCGCCGTGGTGGGCATGCTGCTGCACCGCCAGGACCCGGCGGCGCATGGCGAGGCGATCGCCCGCGCGCGCGACTGGGTGCTGGGCATGCAGGGGCGCGACGGCGGCTGGGGGGCGTTCGATGCCGACAACAACCACCATTACCTCAACCACATCCCGTTCGCCGACCACGGCGCGCTGCTGGACCCCTCGACCGCGGATGTGACGGCGCGCTGCGTCTCGTTCCTGGCGCAGACAGGCATGGCGGCGGATGCGGCCCCGATGGCGCGCGCGCTCGCCTGGCTGCGGCGCGAGCAGGAGGCGGACGGGTCGTGGTTCGGGCGCTGGGGAACCAACTACATCTACGGCACCTGGTCGGTGCTGTGCGCGCTGAACGCCGCCGGGCTGGGCGCGGACGATCTGGCGGTGGCGCGCGCGGTGGGGTTCTTGGTGGCGACCCAGCGGGAGGATGGCGGCTGGGGCGAGGACAATGAGAGCTACGCCAAGGCGCCGGCCGGTCGCTACCACCGCAGCAACCCGAGCCAGACCGCCTGGGCGCTGCTGGGGCTGATGGCGGCGGGGCAGGCGGAGCACCCGGCGGTGGCGCGCGGGGTGGCATGGCTGGCGGCGCGGCAGGACGCGGCCGGAAGCTGGGAGGAGGCGCCGTACACGGCCGTCGGCTTCCCGCGCGTGTTCTACCTGCGCTACCACGGCTACAAGCTGTTCTTCCCGTTGCTGGCGCTGGCGCGCTATCGCAACCTGGTGCGCAGCAACGACCGGCATGTGGCTTGGGGGTTCTGAGGGGGGCGCCGTGGACGGGCAGGGGGTTTTTGGGTCTTTTCTCAAGAAAGAGTCAGGTCTTCTTTGTTTGAAAACAAAGAAGCAAAAAAACTTTTTTCGGTGTTAGGCGTTGTTGTCGGGTTGGTGGCCGAGGCGCGGATCGCCCGGCGGCTGGGGGTGGTGGAGATTGGCGGCGGGGTGCCGGCGGGCGCGGCGGCGGCGGCCGAGCGGCTGGTGGCGCGCGGCGCCGGGGCGCTGCTGAGCTTCGGCCTTGCCGGCGGGCTGGACCCGGCGCTCGCCCCCGGCGCGCTGGTGGTGCCGGCGGAGGTGGTGGCGGGCGACGGGCGGTTCGCCACCGACGCGGCGCTTTCGGCCTGGCTTGGCGGGGTGAACGCGCCGGCGTTGCTGGCGGGCGAGGCGGCGCTGGCCGATCCGGCGGCCAAGCGGGCGGCGTTCCTGGCCAGCGGGGCGGCGGCGGTGGACCTGGAAAGCGGCGCGGTGGCGCGGGTGGCGGCGCGGCACGGGCTGCCCTTCGCGGTGCTGCGCGCGGTGTGCGACCCGGGCGGGCGGACGCTGCCGCCGGCGGCGCTGGCGGCGCTGGATTCGCGCGGCGCGATCGGGGCGTGGCGGGTGCTGGCCTCGGTGCTGGCGCATCCCGGGCAGGTGCCGGCGCTGCTGGCGCTGGCGGGCGACGCGGCGCGGGCGCGGCGGGCGCTGGTGGCGCGCGTGGCGGCGATTCCCCTTCGTGACGAAACCGCCTAGGCTCGCGCACCGGCAACAACACGGCAGCGCCAGGCGCTGGGGGGATCGGATGATTTCGGCACGGATCGGCAAGCTTGCCCTGGCGGCGACCGCGGCGTGGGGCATGGCATTCTCGGCGGCGCACGCCGCGGACATCACCTTCTGGACCTGGCGGCAGGAGGACAAGGCCGCCTACACCGAACTGTTCGGCGACTTCACCAAGGCCAACCCCGACATCCATGTGAAGATCGAGGCGTTCGACCCGGCGAACTACGCCACCATCCTGTCCACCGCGCTGGCGGCCGGGCATGGCGGGGATGTGCTGCACACCCGCGCCTATGGGGCGCTGGAGACCTTCGCCAAGGCCGGCTACCTGCTGGCGCTGGACCCCAAGGCGGTGCCGGAACTGGCCAACCTGCCGGCCGACGCGCTGGCCAGCGAGACGTTGCGGGCCGACGGCAAGGTGTACTCGCTGTCCTTCGCCTCGCAGACGCTGGGGGTGTTCATCAACAAGGACGTGTTCGCCAAGGCCGGTGTGCAGCCGCCCGCCACCTGGGACGCGTTCCTGGCGGCCTGCAAGGCGCTGAAGGCCAAGGGCGTGATCCCGCTCGCCAACGGCACCGCGACGGCGTGGATGGACGAGGTGATGGCCTCGGTGTTCATCAACCCGTTCCTGGGGCCGCAATTCGTCGCCGACATCCAGTCCGGCAAGGCCAGTTTCGAGGACAAGCGCTACACCGCCGCGCTGGGCAGGCTGCTGGAACTGCGCGACTACATGCCGCCGGGCTTCACCGGCGTGGACTACGCCACCTCGCAGCAATTATTCCTGACCGGGCGGGCGGCAATGTTCGCCGGCGGCAGCTTCGAGATCGCCAATTTCCGCAAGCAGAACCCGAAGCTGAACATGGACTTCATCGCCCCGCCCGCGCCCAGCGCCGGGGCGCCGCGCTACGTGTCAAAGTTCTATGACGGCGGCTATGCGGTGAACGCCAAGTCCGCCCACCAGGCCGATGCGCTGAAGCTCGTGCGCTACATGGGCACCCCGGCCTATGGCACCAAATTCGCCGCCCTGCTGGGCAATATCTCGCCGATCAAAGGCGTGGTGATCAACGACCCCCTGCTGGCCGAGGTGGCGAAGCTGAACGAGACCTCCATGCCCTACATCATGGCGGTGTATTTCCGCTTCGACTCGCCGACCGGCTCCGAACTGTTGCAGAGCGGGTTGCAGAAGATGATGGGCGGCAGCGCCACGCCCGAGCAGGTGGGCGCCGACATCACCAAGGGGGTCTCGCGCTACTACAAGCCGTTCCAGAAATAGTGAAACCCGCAGCAAGCCGCCGGGGCGCCGCGGCGGCGCGCCGGCGGGGCCTGTGGATTGGCTTCCTGCTGGCGCCGGCGCTGCTGGTGATGACGCTGTTCGTCGCCTGGCCGCTGGCCTCGGCGTTCCGCTATGCGTTCTATGCGTTCAACGGGCTGGCGGCCTCGCATTTCATCGGGCTGGAGAATTTCCGCGCGGTGCTGTTCGAGCCGCCGTACAGCGCCTGGACCCTGCGTGCCCTGGCGCACAACGCCATCGTGTTCGTGGCGCTGATGCTGGTGCAGAACGGGCTGGCCTACCTGATCGCCTTCGCGCTGCTGAAGGCGCTGCCGGGGCACCGGGTGCACCAGGTGATCGTGTTCCTGCCGGTGGTGCTGTCGGCGGTGATCGTAGGCTTCCTGTGGAAGCTGTTCCTGCATCCGCTGTTCGGGCTGGTGAACCAGGCGCTGATGGCGGTGGGGCTGGCCGCGCACCCATGGCTGGGCGACGGGAACACGGCGCTGGGCAGCATCATCTTCACCAACGCCTGGCATTGGATGGGCTTTCCGGCGCTGATCTTCCTGGCCGCCATGCAGCGCGTCCCGCGCGAAGTGATGGAGGCCGCGCGGATCGACGGCGCCACCGACCGCGCCTTGCTGGGCGCCATCATCTGGCCGCTGGTGGCGCCGGCCACCACCATCATCTTCACGCTGACCTTCATCGGCAGCTTCAACTGGTTCGAGTTGCCCTATGTGATGGCCGGGCTGGATGGCTCGCCGGGCGGCGCGACCGACGTGCTGGGGCTGTATTTCTACCGCACCGCCTTCGGCAGCACCTCCGCCGGGTTGCAGGATTTCGGGCATGGCAGCGCGCTGGCGGTGCTGATGTTCATCTTCCTGGCGGTGGTGTCGGGCCTGGCCCTGCGGGTGCTGCGGCGGCGCGAGATAGAACTGTGAAGGGCGAGTGGCTGAAGAACGGCGCCATTCAGGCGCTGTTGCTGCTGAACGGCTTCGTGATGCTGTATCCGCTGTTCGTCATGGTGATCTCGGCGTTCAAGTCCAACGCCGAGATCTTCACCTCGCCCTTTGCGCTGCCGGCCGGTTTCGACCTGACCAATGCCGCGCGGGTGTGGAACGAGACCAGTTTCGTGCTGTACCTGGGCAATTCGGTGATTGTCACCACCGCCTCGGTGGCGGCCATCCTGGTCTGCGCCACCATGGCCGCCTATGCCATCGCGCGCTATCCGTTCCGGTTGAGCGGGGCGGTGTTCCTGTTCTTCCTGTCCGGGCTGATGGTGCCGCTGAAGCTGGCGGTGATCCCGCTGTTCATCCAACTCGACGGGCTTGGGCTGATCGACACACGGGCCGGGCTGGTGCTGGTCTATGTGGCGATGGGGCTGCCCTCGGCGGTGTTCATCCTGACCGGCTTCCTGCGCACGCTGCCGGGCGAGCTGGAGGAGGCGGCGCGCATCGAGGGGGCGAGCGAGCTGCGCATCATGCTTTCGGTGATGCTGCCGCTGGCCCGCCCGGCGATGGTGATCGCGGCGATCCAGAACGCCGTGCCGATCTGGAACGACTTCTTTTTCCCGCTGGTGTTCATCACCTCCGACCGGCTGAAGACGCTGCCGCAGGGGCTGAGCGTGTTCATGGGCGAATACAACACCGACTGGGGCGTGCTGTTCGCCGGGCTGACGCTGGCGGCGCTGCCGATCATGCTGGTGTATATCGCCCTGTCCCGCCAGTTCATCGCCGGCCTGACGCAGGGCGCCATCAAGTGACTCCGAGCCAAAACGAATAAAGGTTTTTTACTTCTTTTTGTTCACAAAAAGAAGACTGTTCTTTTTTGAAAAAAGAACCAAAAAATTTCTATTCGCTTTTTTTCGCGCTCAGCTTGCCTTCGATCACGTCCCAGATCTGGCCCGACAGGTCGGTGCCGTCGTAGCGGCCGATCTCCTGCAGGCCGGTCGGCGAGGTCACGTTGATCTCGGTCAGCCAGTCGCCGATCACGTCGATGCCAACGAAGATCAGCCCCTGCCGCTTCAGCAGCGGCCCGATGCGGGCGCAAATTTCGCGGTCGCGCGCGGTCAGCGTGCTTTTGTCGGGCCGGCCGCCCACATGCATGTTGCTGCGCGCCTCGCCGGCCGCCGGCACGCGGTTGATGGCGCCCGCCGGCTCGCCGTCGATCAGGATGATGCGCTTGTCGCCCTGGCGCACCGCCGGCTCGTAGCGCTGGATCATCAGCGGCTCGCGCGAGCGGGCGAAATGCATCTCCAGCAGCGAGGCGAGGTTCTCGTCGTCATGCTTGATGCGGAACACGCCGGCGCCGCCATTGCCGAACAGCGGCTTGACGATGATGTCCTTGTGGGTGGCGCGAAAGCCGCGGATGGCGTCGGTGTCCCAGGTGACCAGGGTGGGGGGCATCAACTCTGGGAAATGCGTCACCAGCAGCTTCTCCGGCGCGTTGCGCACGCTGGCCGGGTGGTTGACCACCAGCGTGCCGGTGCCGTCGTCGCGGTGGATGTGCTCCAGCATGTGGGTGGCGGTGATGTAGGCCATGTCGAAGGGCGGGTCCTGGCGCATCAGCAGCACGTCCATGCTGGCGAGGTCAAGGATCTCCTCCGGCCCGAAGGTGTAGAAATCGTCGCGCACGCGGCGCACCTGCACCGGGCGGGCGCGGGCGAACAGCCGGTCCTCGCGGGTGGCGCCGGGCTTGCCCACGCCCTCGCGCAGCGACATGTGCCGCACCTCGTAGTGCCACAGCCGATGGCCGCGCTCCTGCGCGCTCAGCATCAGGGCGAAGCTGGAATCGCCGTCGATGTTGACGGTGGTCATCGGGTCCATCTGGACCGCGACGTTCAGGGGGCGCGCCATGGGGTTTCTCCCGGAAGGTGTTGGAACGCCAGATGGTCTAATTCAGCCGCGAGCGCAACTCACCCATCGCCGCGCGCACCCGCTCGGCCGCCTCGCCGGCGGGAACCAGGGCCAGGAAGCGCTCGTAGCAGCGCAGGGCGGCGGCAACCTGGTCCAGCCGGCTGTGCATCAGGGCGGCCTCGCGCCACTGGTTGGCCTCCTGCGGGGCGATGCGCAGCATATCCTCGGTGCAGGCCAGGGCGGCCGCCATGTCGCCGGCGCGCAGGCGGCGCAGCTTGATGTTGTTCTGCAGCCGCAGCAGCACCGCCCGGCTGCCCATCGGGCGCAGCAGGCCGGGGCGCAACTCGGCCTGCGGCCCCTCGAAGGTCTTGACCAGGGCGCGCAGGGCCCGCGCATCCAGCCGGCGGCCGGCATCGAACACGTCCAGCACCACCTGCTCGCCACGCCCGGCCAGCGCGATCAGGAAATGGCCGGGGAAGTCCACGCCATGCGCGGCCCAGCCGGCGGCGCGCGCGGCATGCAGCCACACCACGCCGAGCGCCACCGGCAGGCCGCGCCGGCGGGCGACCACGCGGATCAGGTTGGCATTGGCCGGGTCGTCGTAGGATTCGCTGTCGCCCTGGTAGCCGTGGGTGCGGCCGATCAGATCGTACAGCGCCTCCGCCTGCCCGGCCAGGTCGTCGGGCGACACGTCGGCCGCCCGCGCCACCGCCGCGCGCGCCAGGGCCGACAGATGTCGGCTGGCCGCCTGCCAGTCATCGTCCGGCGCGTCCACGCGCGCCAGTTGCAGGGCGGCGTCGGCGATGTCGATCTCGGCGTCCGGCAACTCGCCGATCGCCTCCAGCGCGCTGCGTGGGTCGTTCATGCGTGGGTCCTGTCCGCCACGGAGCCACTTTGTCGTCGGCCGCGCCAAGCCGCAAGCGCCGCGGATGGATGGGGCCGGGGATGCCGAAGATGCATGTCAAGGTTGACCAGCCGCGCCCTGGCCGTTAACCAAGATATACTCCGTTCGGCGGGCGTGAAATGTTGGCCATGGTTGGGCCCGGGTCGTCGAGCGGTCGTTTCAACACGGAGTGATGCCAGTGCGAGACCTGAAAGCACCATTGACGTCCTGGGTCGCCACCGGCGGCGCCTCTGCTACGATCGACGAGCAGGGGCGGCTGGTGTTCAATGACGGGACGCAGGGCGGCCAGCGCATCTTGCGGCTGACCGATGCCAGCCTGAACGGCGCCATGGTGCGGGTGAGCCTGGTCGCCCGGCCGACTCCCGAATGCACGACCCAGTTGCTGGTGCTGCACCCGGATGCCGGCTTCATCGTGTGCCGGGTGTCGCCTTCCGGCCAGGTGATCGATGCCGGAGTGGCCACCGAGCTCAGCGTGCAACGCCAGGCGGACGGGGCGCTGGCGATCTCGGCCACCTATTTCAGCACCGTGGGCGCTGCCGGCTTGGGCGCGGGCGCGCTCCCGGCGTCGTCTCCGGGCACCGGCAAGCCGCAATTCATCTTCGACAGTATCGAGGTCGCCGCCGGGCCGGCGGAGATGCCCGACGCGGATCGCCGGATCGTGGTGCTGGATGCCGGATCGGACTGGCGATTTGCACCGCAGTGGCGGCGGCTGTGCCCGCGCGTGGTGCCGGTCGCGGTGCCGCGCCCGACCGGCAGCTTCCCGCTGCTGCGCCAGGATGTGGCCTCCTATCCGGGCGGGCGGATGCTGGATGCGGTGCTGTATAACAAAAAAGGCCGCCGCAAGCTGAACCGCGCCGCCGAGCCGGCGCGCTCCTCGCTGTTGGCGGTCGACCGGCGCACGCTGCGCAAATTCGCTGACTCCGCGCCGTTCGAGGTGCAGGAGCAAATCAATGCCGATTGCGTGCGCTATGACGAGTTGCACGCCGCTGGCACCGCGCCGGCGCCGGATGCGTTGCGGCTGGATACCCAGGGCACGGAATACGAGGTGCTTCAGGGCTTCGGCAACCTGCTGGAGGGCTGTCTGGCGGTGCAGGTGCGCAGCGCGCTCTACCCGGTCTACAAGGGCCAGAAGCTGCTGACCGATATCGCCGACCTGCTGGACAAGCGCGACTTCGTGATGAGCGGGCTCGGCCCGATGCCGCAGGGCGGACAGGTGGTGGAGGTGCAGGCCTGGTTCGTCAAATCCGCCGAATGGGCCGCCGCGCAGCCCGATGTGGTGCGTGAACGGCTGGCCGCGATCAGCCGGCTGCCGGGCTTCGGGGGTTAGCCGCCCCCTCCGGCGATCCTCGCCCGGCTGATGGCGTCGGCTGCGGGGTAGCCGGCGCGGCGCAACGCTGGCAGGCTATGCCCCGGTTCGCACACGGGGAGACGGGCATGGCCAGACCACTGGACGGCAAAATCGCGCTGGTCACCGGGGCGGGCAAGAATATCGGGCGGGCGATCGCGCTGCGCCTGGCCGCCGATGGCGCCACCGTCGTGGTCAACGGCCGTGCCGATGCTGCCGCGCTGGATTCCGTGGTCGATGAGATCCAGGCGCAGGGCGGCACCGCGATGGCCGCCGTGGCCGACGTCTCGCGGCCCGAGGCGGTCACCGCCCTGGTGGACGCGGCGGCGGCGCGGTTCGGCGGCATCGACATCCTGGTGAGCAATGCCGGGCTGCGCCGGCAGACCCCGTTCCTGCAGATGGAACTGGCCGAATGGCGGGAAATCCTGTCGGTGGCGCTGGATGGCGCGTTCCTGCTGTCTCGCGCCGTCGCGCCGCTGATGGTGGCGCGCGGCGGCGGCGCGATCGTCGGACTGTCCGGCGTGTCCCACCATATCGGGGTCATCAATCGCTGCCATGTCTCGGCCTCCAAGGCGGGGCTGGAAGGGCTGATGCGGGCGCTGGCGATCGAACTGGCGCCGCACCGCATCACCTGCAATGCCGTGGCGCCCGGCTCGATCGACACGACGCGAGGCGCCTCGGCCGGGGTGCGGCCGGCCACCCTGGAATCCGGCATCCCGCTCGGCCGCCGCGGCTCGGTGGACGACATCGCCACCATGGTGCGCTACCTGGTGGGGCCGGAAGGCAGCTATATCACCGGCCAGACGCTGCACGTGAACGGCGGCGTGTTCCTGACCTGAGGGATTAAAGCCGCCCAATCAATGATTTGCGCCGTTCAGCGCGCGAAGACCGTCACGCTCTCCAGCCGCGGCGACCACAGGAACTGGTCGATCGGGGTCGCCGCCAGCAGCTTGTAGCCGGCATCGCGGAACAGCTTCGCGTCGCGCCCCAGCGTGGCCGGGTTGCAGCTGACATAGATGATGCGCGCCACGCCGCTGGCCGCGATCAGCGCCGCCTGGGTGACCGCGCCGCCATGCGGCGGGTCCAGCACCACGGCGCCGAAGGCGGCCAGTTCCTTGGCCGACAGCGGCTGGCGCGTCAGGTCGCGGCGGAGCGCCTCGACCCGGCCGGCGAGGCCGGAGTTGTTCGCCGCCTGGCGCAGCGCGGCATGCGCCTCGATATCGCCCTCGAAGGCGGCGATCCGGGCCTGTTTCGCCAGCGCGAAGGTCAGCGTGCCGCAGCCGGCATACAACTCCGCGATGCGTGCTTTGCCCGCCAGTTTCGGCAGGCCGGCCAGCACGGCGGCGATGATGGCGGCCTCGCCCTCGGCCGAGGCCTGGAGAAAGGCGCCGGGCGGCGGTGTCACCGTGATGCCGGACATCGCCGTGGTGGGCGGACGCAGCAGGGCGGCGGATTCGTGTGGGCCGTCGCCGATGGCCGCGGTGATGCGCGGCAGGCCATGCGCCTGCGCGAACGCCGCCAGCTTCGTGCGGTCGGCTGTGGTCAGCGCCGCATCGGTGCGCAGCAGCAGGTCGGGGCCCGAATCCAGCAGGTTCAGGATCGCCGAGCCGTGGCGCCGCAGCCCGCCCAGGCCCCGCAGCAGCGTGCGCAGCGGCGCGATCAGCGCGAATAGGTCGGGGTGCAGCACCGGGCAGGCGTGCAGGTCCACGATATCGGCGCTGCGCTTGCCGTGCAGCCCCAGCAGCAGCGCCGGACCCTGGCGGCGGATCGCCAGATCCACCCGCCGGCGCGCGCCCGGCGGCGTGCGGATGGCCGGCGCCGGCATCTCGCCATAGCCGGCCCGCCGCAGCGCGGTTTCCAGCAGGGCGGTCTTCCAGGCGAGATAGGAGTCGTCGCGCCAATGCTGCAATGCGCAGCCGCCGCACGGGCCGAAATGCGGGCAGGGGGGTGCGGCGCGGTCGTCGCTGGTCGCCAGCAGGTCGGCGGTTCCGGCCCAGCCGTCGCCGCGCTTGAACTGCGGGTGCGCCAGCACGGTCTCACCGGGCAGCGTGCCCGGCAGGTAGACCACGATGCCGTCCGGCAGGTGGCCGACCCCGTCGCCGTCCGAACCGATGCGCGAGACGCGCAGTTCGGCGGCGGCCGGGGCGCCCGCCGGGGCCGTCATCCCCCGAATGCGTTCAGCCCCGTCTGCGCGCGCCCCAGGATCAGCGCGTGCACGTCGTGCGTGCCTTCGTAGGTGTTGACCGTCTCCAGGTTCATCACATGGCGGATGACATGGTACTCGTCGACGATGCCGTTGCCGCCGTGCATGTCACGCGCCACCCGGGCGATGTCGAGCGACTTGCCGCAGGAGTTGCGCTTGCACAGGCTGATCATCTCGGGCGCGGCGCGGCCCTCGTCCATCAGCCGGCCCAGCCGCAGCACGGCCTGCAGGCCCAGCGTGATCTCGGTCTGCATGTCGGCCAGCTTCTTCTGCACCAGTTGCGTCGCGGCCAGCGGGCGGCCGAACACCTTGCGGTCTAGCGTGTAGCTGCGCGCCGCGTGCCAGCAGAACTCGGCGGCGCCGAAGGCGCCCCAGGAGATGCCGTAGCGGGCGTTGTTCAGGCAGGAGAACGGGCCGCGCAGGCCCTTCACCTTGGGCAGCATGGCGTCCGCCGGCACGAACACGTCCTGCATCATGATCATGCCGGTGATGCTGGCACGCAGGCTGAATTTGCCCTCGATTTTCGGCGCGGTGAGCCCTTTCATCCCCTTTTCGAGGATGAATCCGCGAATATCGCCGGCATCATCCTTGGCCCAGACCACGAACACGTCGGCGATCGGCGAATTGCTGATCCAGGTCTTGGAACCGTTCAGCACGAATCCGCCATCGACCGATTTGGCGCGCGTGCGCATCGAACCGGGATCGGAGCCGCCATCCGGCTCGGTCAGGCCGAAGCAGCCGACGAATTCGCCGCTGCGCAGCCTGGGCAGGTATTTGTCCTTCTGCGCCTCGGACCCGAAGGCGTGGATGGGGTACATCACCAGCGAGGACTGCACCGAAAAGGCGCTGCGGTAGCCGGAATCCACCCGCTCCACCTCGCGCGAGATCAGCCCGTAGCCGACATAGCCGATATCGGCGCAGCCATGGCTGTTCAGCGTGGCACCCAGGAACCCCATGGCGCCGAATTCGTTCATGATCTCGCGGTCGAACGTCTCATGCCGGTTGGCCAGCAGCACGCGAGGGAACAGCTTCTCCTGGCAGTAATCGTGGGCGGCATCGCGGATGGCGCGCTCGTCCTCGGTCAGCTGGTCTTCCAGCAGCAGCGCGTCGTCCCACTTGAACGGGCCGAGCTTGCCCTTGGCGGCGGTGGGGGCGGGGGGGGCGTCGTTCATGCGTCAGGCCTCTGTCTCGTCGTCGCTATTGGTATCGGGGGCCGCCTCCACGGCGGCGCGGCGCGGGCGGGCGGCCACCAGCATGAAGGCGGGAGTTTCGTCACCGAAGCCGAGCACGGCGGGGCCGAGATCGTCGTCGCGGCGGAAGCGCCGGGGCTCGTCGCGGCGGGTGTCGTCGCGGGGACCAGTGTTGCGCTTCGGCTCGTCGCGGCGTGGTTCGTCCCGGCGCGGCTGGTCGCCGCGGGCGGGGCGATTGCGTGCGGGGCGGCCGCGCTCCGGTTGGCCGCGTTCGGCGGGCACCATCGGATGGTCCGGGATGTCCGGCTGCGGCGCCAGTTCCGGCGGCAGCGCAGTGGCTTCGATCGGCTCTGCCTCCGGCCGCGGGGCGCGGCCGCCACGGGGAATGCGCCGCTTCGGCTCGGTCTGGCTGGCGGCGGCAGGCTCCGGGCTCACCGGCGCGGCGATCGCCTCAACGGCGGCGGGCCTGGGCGCGTCGCGCTTCGGCTCGTCACGCCTCGGCGGCGGCTTGCGGGCTGGCGCGCCACGGCCGCCGCGGCCACGGCGGCGGCCGTCGCTCTCGGCCCACTCCACCGTGTCCAGCCCTTCGATCTGCATGCGCGGGATGGCGTGGCCGATCAGCTTCTCGATCGCCTCCAGGTTCTGCTGGTCTTCCGGGGTGGCGAGCGTGAAGGCGCGGCCCTCCCGGCCGGCGCGGCCGGTGCGGCCGATGCGGTGGACATAGTCCTCGGCATGGTGCGGCACGTCGAAGTTGAAGACGTGGCTCAGCCCGCCGATGTCGATGCCGCGCGCCGCCACGTCCGAGCAGCACAGCAGGCGCAGGTCGCCCGCCTTGAACTTCTCCAGCGTGGCGAAGCGCACCGGCTGGGCCATGTCGCCATGCAGCGCGCCGACCGAGAAGCCGTGCCGGCTCAGCGACTTGTACAGGATGTCCACGTCGCGCTTGCGGTTGCAGAAGATCAGCGCGTTCTGCACGTCCTCCGAGCGGATCAGCCGGCGCAGCGCCTCGCGCTTGTCGGTCTCGGCCACCAGGGTATGCGCCTCGGTGATGGTCGTCGCCACCGAGGCGGATTTGGAGACGGTGATCTCCTTGGGGTTCTGCAGGAACACGTCGGCCAGGCGGCGGATCTCAGGGGCGATGGTGGCGCTGAAGAACAGCGTCTGCCGGTTGGCGGGCAGCAGCGAGACGATGCGCTCCACATCGGGGATGAACCCCATGTCGAGCATGCGGTCGGCCTCGTCGATCACCAGCACGCGGGTGTCGGTGAGCAGGATGGAGCCGCGGTCGAACATGTCCATCAGCCGGCCGGGCGTGGCGATCAGCACGTCCACGCCGCGCATCAGGATTTCCTTCTGGTCGGACATGCTTTCGCCGCCGATCACCAGGGCGTGGGTGAGCTTCAGGTACTTGCCATATTCGACGAAGTTTTCCGCCACCTGCAGCGCCAGTTCGCGGGTCGGCTCCAGGATCAGGCTGCGCGGCATGCGGGCGCGGGCGCGGCTGCCGGACAGGATGTCCAGCATCGGCAGCGTGAAGCCCGCGGTCTTGCCGGTGCCGGTCTGCGCGCAGCCCAGCAGGTCGCGGCCCATCAGGACGTAGGGGATGGCCTGTTCCTGGATGGGCGTGGGGGTACGGTACCCCTTCTCGGTGACCGCGCGCACGATCGGCTCCGACAGGCCGAGTTTCGCGAAGCCTGATTCGGCTTCCTCGTCGGGCTCTTCGGGGTAATCGGGCTCGTCCGGATGGCCGGATGCGGTAGCATCGCCCGGCAGGCCGGGCGCCGGCGGCGCGGCCTCGGCCCGGTCGGGGCTCGGCGCGGTGTCGGGCGCGGGGGTGTCCGCCTGGGCGTGCGGCTGTGGCTCCGCCGGTGCGGTCGTGGTCTCGGGCAAAGGGCTGGTCTCGGTCAAATTGTCTGTGCTTCCAACGCGGCGCCACCAGGGCACACCGCAGCAGACGCGCATTGCGCGCGAATCCATGCCGGGTATCTGGAAACGGCGGCGGAAAGTCAAGGTTGGCGTGACGATTGCCGGGCTTTAGAAGCACCGGATGGCCGAACCCGTCCTTTTCCTGCCCGGATTGCTCTGCGATGACCGGCTGTGGCGCGATCAGGTGGCGGGGCTTGCCGGCCTCGCGCACGGCGTGGTCGCTGACCTCACGCAGGATGACAGCCTGGACGCCATGGCCGGGCGTGCCCTGGCGGCGGTGCCGGGGCGGTTCGCGCTGTGCGGCCTGTCGATGGGCGGCTACGTGGCGATGGCGCTGATGCGCCTGGCGCCGGAACGGGTGACGCGGCTGTGCCTGATGGACACCTCGGCGCGCGCCGACACGCCCGAGCAGGCCCGCCGCCGCCGGCTGCTGATGTCCACCTCCGCCGGCCACCGCTTCCGCGGCGTCACCCCCCGGCTGCTGCCCAGCCTGTTGCACCCCGACCGGGTCGGCGACGCGGTGCTGGGGGACGAGGTGGCGGCGATGGCCGAACGGGTCGGCCACGACGCCTTCCTGCGCCAGCAGACCGCCATCCTCAACCGCTCGGACAGCCGGGCGCATCTGCCGGCGATCGGCGTGCCCACGCTGGTCGCGGTCGGCGAGGGCGACCAGTTGACGCCGCCCGAACGCGCCGCCGAAATCGCCGCCCTGATCCCCGGCGCGAGCCTGGAGCGGATCGAGGGCGCCGGCCACCTGCCGCCGATGGAAACCCCGGAGCGGGTGACTGCCATGCTGCGCGCCTGGCTTGCAGGGCCGTCGGGGGGTGCATAATTCGGACGCAGTTGCGGGAGAAACTCCAGCCATGCGCACGCTCATGCCTCGCATCGCCCTCGCCGCTGCCACGCTGGGCGCGCTTGCCGCGCCGCACGCGGCCTCGGCGTGGGAGCGCCACTACCATCCTCGCTGGTATGGCGGGTTCTACGTCGCGCCGCCGGTCTATATGGCGCCGTCGCCGTATTATTACGCCCCTCCTTATTATGCTCCTCCGGCGCCGGCCGCCTCGGGCGGATGCTATGCCGGGCCGTATGTGTGCCCGCTGAACGCCCCGGCCTATGCCGGCCAGTCCTGCGCCTGCGACACCGACCAGGGCCGGGTCTGGGGACAGGCCCGCTGAGCGTGCAGCCGCCCCCGCAGCCCGAGCCGAACCCCGCCCTCATCGAGGATTATGCGCTGATCGGCGACTGCCGGACCGCCGCCCTGGTCGGCCGGTCGGGCGCGATCGACTGGCTGTGCTGGCCGCGCTTCGACAGCCCGTCGGTGTTCGCCGCCCTGCTGGGCACCTCGGCGCACGGGCGCTGGCTGATCGCGCCCGACGACCCGGCCCCCGAGATCCGCCGCAGCTACCGCGACGGCACGCTGGTGCTGGAGACGGTGTTCACCACCGCGGAGGGCGAGGTGGCGCTGATCGACTTCATGGCGCCCGACCAGCCCGAATCCACCGTGGTGCGCATCGTCGAGGGCCGGCGTGGCCGGGTGGCCATGCGCATGGAACTGGTGCTGCGTTTCGACTACGGCACCGTGGTGCCTTGGGTGACCCGCCTGCACGATGGGCCGGGCATGCGCGCCATTGCCGGGCCGGACATGGTCGTGCTGCGCACCACCGCGCCGATCCACGGGCGGGACCTGACCACGGTGGCCGATTTCGCGGTGACCGAGGGGCAATGCGTGCCGTTCGTGCTGAGCCACGCGCCCGGCCACGGCGTGCCGCCCGCGGCGCTGGATGCCGCCGCCGCGCTGGCGGCCACCGAGGCGTACTGGGCCGCCTGGTCGGCGATGTGCCGCTATGACGGCGCGCATGCCGCGATCGTGCGCCGATCGCTCGTCACGCTGAAGGCGCTGACCTACGCCCCCACCGGCGGCATCGTCGCAGCCCCTACCACCTCCCTGCCCGAGCAGATCGGCGGGCCGCGCAACTGGGATTATCGCTATTGCTGGCTGCGCGACGCCGCCCTCGCCCTGATGGCCTTCATGCGCGCCGGCTATTACGACGAGGCCCGCGCCTGGCGCGACTGGCTGCATCGCAGCGTCGCCGGCAGCCCGGCGCAGATGCGCATCATGTACGGTCTGGCCGGCGAGCGCCGGCTGGCGGAATGGGAGATCGACACGCTCCCGGGCTATTGCGGCTCGCGTCCGGTGCGGGTGGGCAACGGGGCGGCCGATCAGTTGCAGCTTGACGTGTTCGGCGAGGTGATGGAGGCGCTGTACTACGCCCGCGCCGGCGGCCTGGCCGCCACGCCGGACAGCTGGAACCTGCAGACCAACATGGTGGACCACCTGGAGGGCATCTGGCACCTGCCCGACGAGGGCATCTGGGAAGTGCGCGGCGGCCGGCAGCACTTCACCTTCTCCAAGGTGATGGCCTGGCTGGCGGTGGATTGCGCCATCCGCAGCGCCGAGGAATTCGACCTGGTGGCCCCGCTGGACCGCTGGCGCGCCTTGCGGGCGCGCATCCATGCCACGGTGTGCGAACAGGGCTTCGATGCCGGGCGCAACAGCTTCATGCAGAGCTTCGGCTCCCCGCATCTCGATGCCAGCCTGCTGCAGCTGTCGCTGGTGGGATTCCTGCCGGCGGACGATCCGCGCATGCTCGGCACCGTCGCCGCCATCGAGCACGACCTGCTGCGCGACGGCTTCGTGCTGCGCTACGACAGCCACGCCACCGAGGACGGCCTGCCGCCGGGCGAAGGGGCATTCCTGCCGTGCAGCTTCTGGCTGGCCGACAACTACATCCTGCAGGGGCGGCAGACCGAGGGCCGGGCGCTGTTCGAGCGGCTGGTGGGGCTGTGCAACGATGTCGGCCTGCTGGCGGAGGAATACGACCCCGTCGGCGGCCGCCAGCTCGGCAACTTCCCGCAGGCCTTCACCCACACCGCGCTGATCGCCACCGCCATGCGGCTGCGCGACCACGCGACGGGGCAGGTGCCGATGGTGGCGCTGGCGACGCCTTGAGGCGGTACGGCTACTCGGCCGGGCTCGCCACCGGCGCCGCCGCCCGGCGGCGGCGTTGCAGCGCCAGGTAGACGATCGGCGTGGTGTACAGCGTCAGCGCCTGCGAGACGATCAGCCCGCCGACGATCGCCACGCCCAGCGGCCGGCGCAGCTCCGCCCCGGTGCCGAACGCCAGCGCCAGCGGCAGCGCCCCCAGCAGGGCGGCCAGCGTGGTCATCATGATCGGGCGGAAGCGTGCGAGGCAGGCGGCATGGATCGCCTCCAGCGGGGTGCGGCCGTGCCGGCGTTCCTCCTCCAGGGCGAAATCCACCAGCATGATGGCGTTTTTCTTCACGATGCCCATCAGCAGCAGGATGCCGATGATCGCCATGATGGACAGCTCGTAGCCGGTGGCCAGCAGCGCCAGCAGCGCCCCCAGCCCCGCCGAGGGCAGGGTGGAGATGATGGTGATCGGCTGGGTCAGGCTTTCGTACAGCACCCCCAGCACGATGTAGATGGTCAGGAACGCCGCCCCGATCAGCAGCGGCTGGGAGGACAGGCTGTCGGCCAGCCAGCGCGCGTTGCCGGCCGGGGCGGTGCGCACCGTCTCGGGCATGTGCAGGTCGGCCGCCGCCTGCATCACGTCGGCCAGTGCCACCCCCTGCGCCACGTCCACATCCGGGCTGAAGCTGATCGTCGCCGCCGGGATCTGCCCCTGGTGGCGCACCGCGAGCGGGGCAGTGGCGTGGGTCACCCGGGTCACGCTGCCCAGCGGCACCTGCGCACCGTTGCTGGCGCCGACGAAGATGCGGCTGAGCGCGCTGGGGTCGGTCTGCAAGCGCGGATCCGCCTCCAGCACCACGCGGTACTGGTTGCGCTGGTCGTAGATGATGGAAATCTGCCGCTGCGCGAACGCGTTGTTCAGCGCGTTGTCGATCGCCGCCACCGACACGCCGAGCCGGGCCGCCGCGTCGCGATCGATCACCAGCCGCGCCTCCGGCCCGGTGCGGTCCTGGTCGCTGTTGACGTCGGCCACGCCCGGCACGGTGCGCAGCTTGTCCTCCAGCCGCTGCGACCAGGTGCGCAGCGTGGCGAGGTCCTCGCTGAGCAGCACGAACTGGTTGCCGCTGCCGCCGCGCCCGCCGCCGCGCAGGTCCTGCGCCGCCCACAGGAAGGTCTGCACCCCGCCCAGCCGGTTGAGCTGCGGCCGCAGCCGCGCGATCACCTGCTCGGCCGACAGCCCTCGCTCCGGCACCGGCTTCAGCGCGATGATGAGCTGGCCGCGGTTCATCGACGACCAGCCGCTGGTCACCCCGATGGTGGAGCCGACGGCGGCGATCGCCGGGTCCTTCAACAGCACGTCCACCACCGCGCGCTGGCGCTGCGCCATCGCGGCGAACGAGGTGTCGGGCCCGGCCAGCGTGGCGCCTTGCAGCAGGCCGGTGTCCTGCGTCGGCAGGAAGCCCTTGGGCACCACGGTATACAGCCACATCGTCAGCCCCACGGTCGCCAGCGTCGCCAGCAGCATCAGCCCGCGATGGCGCAGCGCCACCTCCAGGCTGCTGCCGTAGAAGCGCTGGGCGGCGGTGAAGCCGCGATCCACCGCGCCGTCGATGCGCGACCACAGCCCGCGCCGCCCGCCCGCGGGGGGCGACGGCGCGTCAATGCGCATGAACCGCCCGCACACCATCGGCGTGAGGGTGAGCGATACCGCCGCCGAGATGGCGATGGCCAGCGTCAGCGTCACCGCGAACTCGTTGAACAGCCGGCCGAGCACGCCGCCCATGAACAGCACCGGGATGAACACGGCGATCAGCGACAGGCTGATCGACATCACCGTGAAGCCGATCTGCCGCGCCCCCTCGAACGCCGCCTGCAGCGGCCGCTTGCCCATCTCCATGTGGCGGACGATGTTCTCGATCATCACGATCGCGTCGTCGACCACGAAGCCCACCGAGATGGTCAGCGCCATCAGCGAGAAATTGTCGAGCGAGTAGCCGAACAGCCACATCGCCCCCACGGTGCCGGCCAGCGACAGCGGCACGGTGGCGCCGGCGGCGATCGTCGGCACCGCCCGGCGCATGAACAGCAGCACCACCAGTAGCACCAGCACGATGCTGATCGCCAGCGTGATCTGCACGTCGTCCACGCTGGCGCGGATGCTCTGAGTGCGATCGACCAGCACGGTCAGCTTCACGTCCGGCGGCATCCAGGATTGCAGCAGCGGCAGCACTGCCCGCACCTTGTCCACGGTCTGGATGACATTGGCGCCGTAGGATTTGGTGACGTTGAGCAGGATCGCCGGCTGCTTGCCGAACCAGGCCGCCAGCCGCGTGTTGGCCACCCCATCCACCACGCTCGCCACGTCGGACAGCCGCACCACCGCGCCGCCGGCGGATTTGAGCACCAGCGAGCGGTAATCGGCGGCATGCGACATCTGGCCGTTCATCCAGATGCTCTCCGCCCGGTCCGGCCCGTCGAAGCCGCCGACCGGGCCCATCACATTGGCCCGCCGCACCACGTTGAACACGTCCTGCGCCGACAGCCCGGCGGCGGCCAGGGCGGCCGGGTTCAGGCGGATGCGCACCGCCGGCTTCTCCGCGCCGTTCACGGTGACCTGCGCCACCCCCTCCACCTGCGACAGCCGCTGCGCCAGGATGCTGTCGGCGGCATCGTAGACCTGCGCCATCGACAGCGTGTCCGAGGTCAGCGCGATCGTCATGATCGGCGCCCCGGCCGGGTTGAACTTGCGAAAGAACGGCCGCCCCGGCAGGTCGGCCGGCAGGTCGGCGGTGGCCGCGTTGATCGCCGCCTGCACGTCCTTGGCAGCACCGTCGATGTCGCGGCTGATGTCGAACTGCACGATCACGCTGGTGGAGCCGACCGAGGAGACCGAGGTGATCTCGCTCACCCCGGCGATCTCGCCCAGCCGCCGCTCCAGCGGGGCGGCGACCGAGTTGGCCATGGTCTCCGGGTCCGCCCCCGGCCGGTTGGCGAACACCACGATGGTGGGGATGTCCACGCTCGGCAGCGGCGCCACCGGCAGGAAGTGATAAGCCACGATGCCGGCCAGCAGGATGCCGAGCGACAGCAGGATGGTCGCCACGGGGCGGCGGATGAAGATCGCCGAGAACCCCATCGCCCTACTCCGCCGCCCCCGGCTGCATCGCGGCCGGCGGCCCGGCCCAGCGCAGCCGCAGCCGCTCCAGCGCCAGGTAGATCGCCGGCGTGGTGTACAGCGTCAACAACTGGCTGAGCGCCAGCCCGCCCACGATCGTCACCCCCAGCGGAAAGCGCAGCTCCGAGCCGGTGCCCTGCTCGATCACCAGCGGCAGCGCGCCCAGCAGGGCGGCCATGGTGGTCATCATGATCGGGCGAAAGCGCAGCAGGCAGGCTTCCTCGATCGCCGCTTCCGGCGTCAGGCCGCGGGTGCGCTCCGCCTCGATGGCGAAGTCGATCATCATGATCGCGTTCTTCTTCACGATGCCCATCAGCAGCACGATGCCCACCAGCGCCACCAGCGACAGGTCCGCCCCCACCGCCATCAGCGCGAGCAGCGCGCCGATGCCCGCCGAGGGCAGGGTGGACAGGATGGTGATCGGGTGGATGGTACTCTCGTACAGCACCCCCAGCACGATGTAGATCACCACGATCGCCGCCAGGATCAGCCAGGGCTCGGCGGCCAGCGATTTCTGGAACTCGGCGGCGTCGCCCGAATAGCTGCCGGCGATGGTGGCCGGCAGGCCGATATCCCGTTCCGCCTGCGCCACCGCCGCCACCGCCTGGCCCAGCGAGGCGCCGGGGGCGAGGTTGAAGCTGATCGTCACCGACGGGAACTGCGCCTCGTGGGTGATCACCAGCGGCGCCACCGTGCGCTCGATGGTGGCGATGCCGGACAGCGGCACCTGCGCGCCGCCGGCGCCGGGCACGCGCAGGCGCAGCAGCGAGTCCGGGTTGGCCTGCCAGGCGGGATCGGCCTCCAGCACCACGCGATACTGGTTGGACTGGGCGAAGATGGTGGAGATCTGGCGCTGGCCGAAACTGTCGTACAGCGTGTCCTGCACCGCCTGCATGCTGACGCCCAGGCGCATCGCGGCGTCGCGGTCCACCCGCACCACGGTGCGCAGCCCGTCATCCTGCTGGTCGGTGGCGACATCGCGCATCACCGGCAGTGTACCCAGCCTCGCCAGCAGCTTCGGCGCCCAGTCGGCCAGTTCCTGCGGGTCGGTATCCACCAGCGTGTATTGATACTGGGTGCGGCTGACCCGCGTGCCGATCTGGATGTCCTGCACCGGCTGCATGAACACCGACAGCCCGGGCAGGGCGGCCAGCCGCGCCTGCAACCGGTCGGCCACCGCCTGCGCCGAGGCGTCGCGCGCGCCGCGCGGCTTCAGGGCGATGGTCAGCCGGCCGGCATTGGGCGTGGCGTTGATCGAGCCGACGCCGACGAACGAGACCACCCCGGCCACCGCCGGGTCCTGCCCCACCAGCGCCGCCGCCCGGTTCTGCAGCGCGCTCATCCGCGCCATCGAGATGCTTTGTTCCGCCTGGGTCACCGCCACGATCACGCCGGTGTCCTGCAACGGCAGGAACCCCTTCGGCACCACCGCATACAGCAGCCCGGTGCCGACCAGCGTGAGGGCGGCCACCGCCAGCACCAGGCGCTGGCGGCGCAGCGCCCAGGCGAGGCTGTGGCGATAGCCCGCCAGCAGGGCGTTGAACGCCGCCTCGAACAGGCGGGCGATGCGGCCGGGCCGCTCCTCCGCCGCCGGGCGCAGCAACCGGCCGCACATCATCGGCGTGAGCGTGAGCGACACCACCGCGGACACCACCACCGAGACTGATAGCGTCACCGCGAATTCGTTGAACAGCCGCCCCACCACGCCGGTCATGAACAGCAGCGGGATGAACACCGCGATCAGCGAGACCGTCAGCGAGACGATGGTGAAGCCGATCTGCGCCGCGCCCTTGTAGGCGGCCTCCAGCGGCGGCACCCCTTCCTCGATGTAGCGGACCACGTTCTCGATCATCACGATGGCGTCGTCGACCACGAAGCCGGTGGCGACCGTCAGCGCCATCAGCGACAGGTTGTCCAGCCCGTAGCCGCACAGCGCCATCACCCCGAACGTGCCCACCAGCGACAGCGGCAGCGCCACCGCCGGGATCACGGTGGCCCGCCAGGAGCGCAGGAACAGGAAGATCACCCCCACCACCAGCGCGATCGACAGCAGCAGGGTGGCCTGCACGTCGGTCACGCTGGCGCGGATCGTCTCGGTGCGGTCGGTCACCACGGTCATGCCGATCGCGGCCGGGATGGCGGCGCGCAGGGCCGGCAGGGCGGCGCGGATGCGCGCCACCGTCTGCACGATGTTGGCCCCCGGCTGGCGCTGGATGTCCAGCACCACGGCGGGGTGCGGTGCGGTACCGTCACCCAGGTACCACGCCCCCGCGCGGTCGTTCTCCAGCCCACCCACCACCGTGCCCAGGTCGGACAGCCGCACCGCCGCGCCGTTGCGCCAGGCCACCACCAGGTCGCGATAGGCGTCCGGCGAGACGATCTGGTCGTTCGCCCCCAGCGCGATCGCCTGGCGCGGCCCGTCGAAGCCGCCCTTGGCGCCGTTCACGTTGGCCGCCGCGATGGCCGTGCGCACGTCCTCCATCGACAGCCCGTAGCTGGCCACCCGCGCCGGGTCCACGCGCACCCGCACCGCCGGGCGCATCCGCCCCTGCACGCTCACCTTGCCGACCCCGTCGATCTGACTGAGCTTGGGTTGCAGCAGCGTGTCCGCGGCGTCGCTCACCTTGTCCAGCGTGATCGCGTCGGACATCAGCGCCAGCGTCATGATCGGCGTGTCCGCCGGGTTCACCTTGGAATAGACCGGCGGATAGGGCAGCGAGGCCGGCAGCGTGCCCGCCGAGGCGTTGATCGCCGCCTGCACGTCCTGCGCCGCGCTGTCGATGTTGCGGGCCAGCGAGAATTGCAGGGTGATCTGGCTGGTGCCCTCCGAACTGCTGGAGGTCATCGTGGTCAGACCCTGGATCTGGCCGAACTGTCGCTCCAGCGAGGCGGTGATCAGGTTGGCGACCACGTCGGGGCTGGCGCCCGGCAGCTGGGTGGTCACCTGGATGGTCGGGAAATCCACCTGCGGCAGGGCTGAGACCGGCAGCGCCCGGTAGCCCAGGGCGCCGGCCAGCAGCACCGCGATGGCCAGCAGCGCGGTGGCGATCGGCCGCGCGATGAACGGGGCGGAGATGTTCATCGCGCCACCCCGCTCATGTCGCCCCGCTGGTCCGCCGCCCGGCCACCGGGCGGCTGCCCTGCCGGGCGGCGGCCGGGGCCGCGGCGGGCGCGGTGCCGGGGGGCGCGGTGCCGGGGGGCGGCACCACCGTCACCTTCGCCCCCTCGGTCAGGCGGGAGGCGCCGTCCACCACCACGCGCTCGCCCGGCTTCAGCCCCTCGGCGATCACCGCCAGGCCGATATCCTCGTGGCCCACCGTCACCGGCCGCCGCTGCGCGGTCTGGTCCGCATCGACCACATAGACATAGGTGCCGGCCGGGCCGCGCTGCACCGCCACCGGCGGCACCACCGTGGCGCCGCGCCAGGTGCGCACGTTCAGCCGCACCGTCACGAAGGCGCCCGGCCACAGTTTCAGCCCCGCATTGGGGAAGCTGGCCTTCAGCTTGATCGTGCCGGTGGTCGCGTCCACCTGGTTGTCGAGCACGGTCAGCATGCCGCGGTCGATCGCCTCGCGCGCCGAGGTGGGGCCGAATTCCTGCGGCAGCGCCAGCACCTCCGGCGTGCCGGCCTGGATCGCCTCGGCCACCTGCGGCAGCGCCTGCTGCGGCAGGCTGAACAGCACCGAGATCGGCTTCAGCGTGGTCACCACCACCAGCCCGGCGGCGTCGCCGGCATGCACGATGTTGCCCACATCCACCTGCCGGATGCCCACCCGCCCGTCGATCGGCGAGGTGATCGTGGTGTAGCTCAGCAGCACCCGCGCATTGTCGATCGCCGCCTGGTCGGCCTGCACCAGCCCTTCAAGCTGCGCCACCTGCGAGCGCGCGGCATCGGCCTGCTGGGCGGAGGTATAGGCCGAGGCGGCCAGCTTGGCGTAGCGCGCCGCGTCCACCCGCGCGTTGGCCAGCGTCGCGTCGTCCTGCGCCTTCTTGGCCAGCGCCTGGTCCAGCGCCGCCTGGTAGGTGCGCGGGTCGATGCGCGCCAGCACGTCGCCGCGCTTGACGTCCTGGCCCTCGCGGAAATCCACCTCGATCAGCTTGCCATCGACCATCGGCTTGATGGTGATGGTGGCCGAGGCCTGCACGGTGCCCAGCCCGTCCAGGTAGATCGGCACGTCCTGCTGCGTGGCGGCGGTCACCACCACCGGAATGGCGCCCGGCCCGCGCCGCCCCTGCGCCTGCTCGGCAGGCTTGCGCACGGCCAGGTACCAGTAGCCGCCCCCGGCGACGGCCAGCACCAGCAGCAACATCAACGCCTTGCGCATACGCGACTTCACCCTTCCCCGCGACGCATCACAATATGCCCTGGAACAGCGGCTGCGCCGGCGGCACCACGTCGGCCGCGCTCCAGCCGCCGCCAAGCGCCTTGTACAGCGACAGCAGCGCCTGGAAGCGCGACAGCCGCACCTGCGCCAGCGCGTCCAGGTCGTTGAACAGCGCGGTCTGCGCCTGCAAGGCGGTCACGATATCGGTGGTGCCGGCGAGCAGCTGCGCCCGCGCGATGTCGGCGGCGCGCTGCGCGGTGGCCACGGCGTCGCGCTGCAGCGCCTCCTGCTCGGTGGCGAACCGATACGCCTGCACGGCGTTCTCCACGTCGGTGAAGGCCTGCACCACCGCCTTGCGGTAATCGGCCAGCAACTCGTCGTAGCGGCCCCTGGCCTGCTCCACCTGGGCGGCTGTCAGGCCGTTGTTGAAGATGCTCTGCGTCGCCGAGGCGGCGGCGTTGAGGAACAGCGAGCCGGGGCCGAACAGCGTCGTCAACGCCAGGCTTTGCCAGCCGGCGGCGCCGGAAAGCGCCACCTGGGGGAAGAAATTGGCCCTTGCGGCACGAATATCGGCATTCGCCGCCCGCAATTGCGCCTCCGCCGACGCCACATCCGGCCGCCGCGCCAGCAGCTCCGACGGCAGCCCCGGCGCCACCTCCGGCAGCGACAGCGCGGCCAGCGTGCCCGGCCGCACGGTCACCACCGAGGGCGGCCGGCCGATCAGGATGCCCAGCGCGTTGAGTTGCTGCTCCAGCTGGCTGCGCAGCGCCGGCACCTGGGTGCGCAGCCCGGCCACCAGCGTCTCCTGCTGCGAGACATCGAGCAGGGAGGCGGTGCCCGCCGCCTGGCGCGCGCGGATCGCCGTCAGGATGGTCTCGGCATCGCGGATATTGCGGGCGGCGACGTTCAGCCGGTCCTGCAACGCCAGCGCCTGGAACCAAGTGGAGGCGACCGAGGTCACCACCGTCAGCGCCACCGTCTGCTGGTCGAACCGCGAGGCCAGCGCCGTCGCCGCGGCGGCGTCGCGCCCGGCCCGCACCCGCCCCCACAGATCGACCTCGTAGCTGATCGAGGGCTGCAACGTGTAGCTGCGGGACTCGGCATAGGTGCCGGTGCGCACGGTGCCGCCGGCCGCCGTGCGCCGCTGCAGCGCCGACCGGCTCCAGGAATCCGTCCCCTGCGCCGAAATGCCGGGCAATAGCGGGCTGCCGGCGATGCGCGCCTGCGCGTCGGCCTGGCGGACCCGGGCGATGGCGGCCGCGATGTCGAAATTATTCTCCCGCGCCTGCGCGATCAGCCCGTCCAGCTCCGCCGAGCCGAAGCCCCGCCACCACGCCGCCCCCGGCCAGGCGCTCGCCGCACTGGCCGGCGTGGCGCGATAGGCGGCCGGGATCTCCAGCGTCGGCGGCGCATAGGCCGGCCCCAGAGCGCAGCCGCCCAGCATCAACGCCAGCCCGATCGGCAGAGAGCGGCGGCGAAGCGGGCGGTGCGTCATGCGGTCCTGTCTGGGCGCGCCGGACCTGCTGGGCCGGGCTGGCTGGGGTGGCCCCCGGACGCGCGACCGGGGGAAGGTTTATAGGGTGGCCGACATTACGGCCATATGGAGGCGATGTTGCACTGCATCATTCGCCGCCGGCCGCGAGGATGCGGTTCGCCAGCTTCAGATGGGGACGGTCGATCATCTTGCCATCCAGCGCGAACACCCCGGCCTGCGGATTGGCGGCGAAGGCGTCGCGCACCCGCCGCGCCCAGGCCATCCGGGCCGGATCGGGGGTGAAGGCCGCGTTCACGGGCCCGACCTGGTCGGGATGGATGCACAGCTTGCCCGTGAAGCCGTCCGCTGCCGCCGTCGCCGCCTCGCGCGCCAGCCCGTCCGGGTCGCGCGGGTCGGGCCAGGGCGTGTCCAGCGCCGGCACCCCGGCCGCCGCGGCCGCCACCAGCACGGCGGCGCGCGCATGCGCCACCGCGGCGGGATAGGACTGGTCGGCCAGGCGCGGCGAGATCCCGAGATCGGCCGAGAGATCCTCGGCGCCGAAACAGAATCCCAGCACCCGCCGCGCCGCCCCGGCCATGCCGGGCAGCCCCAGCACCGAGGCCGCCGTCTCGGTGACGATCGGCAGCACGCCGATGGCGCCCGCCGCCAGCCCGGCGGCGGTCTCCAGCGCCTCCAGATGGTGGTCCAGCGCCAGCAGGTCGTCGGCGCCGGTGCATTTCGGCAGCATCACCGCGTCCGGCCGGCCCGGCACCACGGCCGCCAGGTCGCGCAGGTACCAGTCGGTGCCGCGCGGGTTGATCCGCACGATCACGTGCCGCGCGCAGGCCCCCGGCAACAGCGCCGCCACCAGCGCCCGGGCTCCGTCCTTGGCCGCCGGCGCCACCGAATCCTCCAGGTCCAGGATCACCGCGTCGGCGCCGCCGGCCAGCGCCTTGGCCGCCTTGCGCTCGGAATCGCCCGGCGCGAACAGCGGGCTGCGCAGCCGCATCATGGCTTTGCCGCCGCTCATGCGCCGGCTCCCGTGTCCTGCGGCCGGCGGCGCATCAGCGCCTGGCGCTGGCAGCGCGCCACCAGCGTGCCATGCTGGTTGAACCCCTCATGCAGGAAGGTGACGATGCCGGCGTCCGGCCGCGACTTGCTGGCGCGGGCGGCGACCACCGTGGTGCGCGTGCTGATGGTGTCGCCGGCGAAGACCGGGGCGGGGAACACCGTGTCGGTCATGCCCAGGTTGGCGACCGTGGTGCCCATGGTCAGGTTGTGCACGCTCATACCGATTACCAGCCCCAGCGTGAACAGCGAGTTCACCAGCGGCCGGCCGAATTCCGTGCCCTTGGCGAATTCCGCATCCAGGTGCAATTTCTGCACGTTCATCGTCATTGAACAAAACATCACATTGTCCGCCTCGGTGACCGTGCGGGTCCACTCGGCGTCGATCACCCGGCCCTCGGTGAGGTCCTCGAACCACAACCCTGCCATTGGTCAGACAAATCCCTGGTGCATCATCGGATTAGACTCCTGCGCTTTTCCGGTTGGTTCGATTTGAAACAATCTTGCGCCGCCGCGCGCGATATGCAAATCAGCACTCGCGTCCGGCATGAGGCGCGCGCGTCAATTCGATGGGAGACGTCCTGCTTGTCCGACACCATCCTGGAAACCGCAGGGCTGACCAAGGAATTCCGCGGCTTCGTGGCCGTGGACGGGGTGGACCTGCGGGTGCGCGCCGGCACCATCCATGCGCTGATCGGTCCGAACGGGGCCGGCAAGACCACCTGCTTCAACCTGCTCACCAAGTTCCTGCAGCCGACGCGCGGCACCATTCGCTTCAAGGGCCGCGACATCACCGGCCTGAAGCCGGCCGAGATCGCTCGCCTCGGCCTGATCCGCAGCTTCCAGATCTCCGCGGTGTTCGCCCATCTGAGCGTGCTGGAGAATGTCCGCGTCGCCTTGCAGCGCGCCCGCGGCGGCAGCTTCGATTTCTGGCGGTCCGACGAGGTGCTGCACGTCTATGACGACCGCGCCCGCGAACTGATCGAGGATGTCGGCCTGTCCGAGTATGTCGAGGTGCAGGCCGGCGACCTCTCCTATGGCCGCAAGCGCGCGCTGGAGATCGCCACCACGCTGGCGCTCGACCCCGAGATGCTGCTGCTCGACGAGCCGACCGCCGGCATGACCCATGCCGACGTGGAGCGCATCGTGGCGCTGATCCGCCGCGTGCGGGCAGGCCGCACCATCCTGATGGTGGAGCACAACCTCTCGGTGGTGGAAGGGCTGTGCGACACCATCACCGTGCTGACGCGTGGCAGCGTGCTGGCCGAGGGCGACTACGACGCCGTCTCTCGCAACCCCGACGTGGTGGCCGCCTATCTGGGAAGCGCCGATGCCTGAGCAAGCGATGCTGGAAGTCCGCGGCCTGAACGCCTGGTACGGCGAGAGCCATATCCTGCACGGCGTCGATTTCGACGTGCGCGAGGGCGAGGTGGTCACTCTGCTCGGCCGCAACGGCGCTGGCAAGACCACCACCATGAAAAGCCTGATGGGCCTGGTGCCCCGCCGCGAAGGCCATATCCGCTTCCAGGGCCAGGAGACGATCGGCCTGCGCCCGGACCTGATCGCCCGCGCCGGCATCGCCATCTGCCCGGAGGAGCGTGGCATCTTCGCCTCGCTGAACGTCACCGAGAACCTGATGCTGCCGCGCCAGGTGGCGCCCGGCGGGCTGGACCTGGCGACCATCTACACGCTGTTCCCCAACCTGAAGGAACGTGCCAGCAGCCAGGGCACCAAGCTGTCGGGCGGCGAGCAGCAGATGCTGGCGATCGCCCGCATCCTGCGCACCGGCGCGCGCCTGCTGCTGCTCGACGAACCCACCGAGGGCCTCGCCCCGGTGATCGTCCAGCAGATCGGCCGCACCATCCGCGAGATCAAGGCGCGCGGCTTCACCGTGCTTCTGGTGGAGCAGAACTTTCACTTCGCCGCCACGGTGGCGGACCGCCATTATGTGATGGAGCACGGCCGCGTGGTGGACATGATCCCGAACGCGGAACTCGCCTCCAGCATGGATAAGCTGCACGAGTATCTGGGCGTCTGATATCCGGCGCCCGGAGAGTACCGCCGCGCCCGGCCATGCCGGTGGAGCGGCCAAAGACCGATCGGCGAAACGCCGCAATCATGAACGGGAGACTGATCCATGCGCCTGTCGCGCCGCACGCTGATCGCTACCGCCGCCACCACCGCGGCAGCCCTCCCGCTCTCCCGCGCCCGCGCGCAGAAGCCGGTGCTCAAGCTCGGCGTGCTTACCGACATGTCCGGCCCCTATAAGGACATCGCCGGCCCGGTGGCGCTGGCTTCCACCGAGCTGGCGGTGGCCGAGTTCAAGGCCGCCCATCCGGGCATGGAGGTCGAGGTGATCTCGGCCGACCACCAGAACAAGCCGGATATCGGCGTCGCCATCACCCGCAAATGGTTCGATGTCGAGGGCGCGGACGTGGTGATGGAGGTCGCCAACTCGGCGGTCTCGCTGGCGGTGGCCGGCGTCGCGCGCGAAAAGAACAAGATCTTCCTGGCCTGCGGCGGCGCCACCTCGGACCTCACCGGCAGCGCCTGCTCGCCCAACACCATCCACTGGGTCTACGACACCTATATGCTGGCCAAGTCTACCGGCGGGGCGATGGTGAAAACCGGCGGCGACAGCTGGTATTTCCTCACCGCCGACTATGCCTTCGGCCACGCGCTGCAACGCGATGTCACCGGCTTCGTGCAGCAGGCCGGCGGCAAGGTGCTCGGCGCCTCGCCCTATCCGTTCCCCGGCACCACCGATTTCTCGTCGTTCCTGTTGCAGGCCCAGGCCAGCGGCGCCAAGGTGCTCGGCCTGGCCAACGCCGGCACCGACACCATCAGCAGCATCAAGCAGGCCAAGGAATTCGGCATCAAGATGAAGCTGGCCGGCCTGCTGGTGTTCATCAGCGACATCCATTCGATGGGGCTGCCGATCAGCCAGGGCCTGGTGCTGACCGAAAGCTTCTACTGGGACATGAACCCGCGCACCCGCGCCTTCGCCGAGCGGCTGAAGCCGCGCGCGCCCACGGTGCGCCCGACGATGACCCAGGCCGGCACCTATTCCTGCGCCAGCCACTACCTCAAGGTCGCCGCCGCGATGGGCCCGGCCGAGGCGAAAAAGAGCGGAGCCGCCACCATCGCGCGCATGAAGGCCACCCCCACCGACGACGACGCGTTCGGCCCCGGCAGCATCCGCGCCGACGGCCGCAAGATCCACCCGAGCTACCTGTTCGAGGTGAAGGCGCCGGCCGAGAGCAAGGCGCCGTGGGACTACTACAAGCTGCTCGCCACCACCCCGGCCGACGAGGCGTTCCGCCCGCTCGCCCAGGGCGGCTGCCCGATGGTCAAAGCCTGAGCCTGACCCAAGCCTGAGACCGAACGAACCCAACGGAGACCTCCATGTCACTTTCCCGCCGCACCCTGCTCGGCACCGCCGCCGCGGCCGCCACCACCGTCCCGCTGATCGGCCGCGCCCGCGCGCAGGCCGGGCAGACCATCAAGATCGGCGTGCTGAACGACCAGTCCGGCCCGTACCGCGACACCGGCGGCATCACCTCGGTGCTGTGCTCCAAGCTCGCGGTGCAGGAATTCGCCGCCAAGGGCTTCAATGTCGAGGTGATCTCGGCCGACCACCAGAACAAGCCCGATGTCGGCGCCTCCATCGCCCGCCAGTGGTTCGACCGCGATGGCGTGGACATGATCCTGGATGTGCCCAACTCCGGCGTGGCGCTGGCGGTGGCTTCGGTTGCCAAGGAGAAGAACAAGCTGCACGTCAATGTCGGCGCCGCCAGCGCCGACCTGACCGGCAAGTCCTGCGCCCCCAGCGTCATCAGCTGGTGCTACGACACCGTGATGCTGGCCAAATCCACCGGCGGCGCCATCGTCAAGGCCGGCGGCGACAGCTGGTTCTTCATCACCGCCGACTACGCCTTCGGCCACCGCCTGCAGG
Source organism: Rhodospirillales bacterium 70-18 (assembly GCA_001899585.1). Taxonomy (GTDB): domain Bacteria; phylum Pseudomonadota; class Alphaproteobacteria; order Acetobacterales; family Acetobacteraceae; genus 70-18. The sequence continues at coordinate 27,584 of MKWE01000031.1, read as the reverse complement.
ACGACACCAGCGAGATCGTCACCAAGTCGGGCGGCAAGGTCGCCGGCAGCGTGGCCTATCCGTTCCCCGGTACCACCGACTTCTCCTCGTTCCTGCTGCAGGCGCAGTCCAGCGGCGCCAAGGTGCTCGGCCTGGCCAATGCCGGCGCCGACACGGTGAACAGCATCAAGCAGGCGAAGGAATTCGGCATCTCGATGAAGGTCGCCGCCATGCTGATGTTCATCACCGACGTGAACGCGCTCGGGCTGGACGTGGCGCAGGGCCTGAACCTGACCGAGAGCTTCTACTGGGACCTGAACGACCGCACCCGCGCCTTCACCAAGCGCGTGGTCAAGGTCAGCCCGGACAACTGGCCGAACATGATCCATGCCGGCTGCTATTCCGGCACGCTGCACTTCCTCAAGGCCGTCACCGACATGGGCGTGGCCGAAGCAAAGAAGAGCGGCACGGCGATCGCCGAGCGCATGAAGAAGATGCCCACCGAGGACGACGCCTTCGGCGCCGGCCGCATCCGCGAGGATGGCCGCGGCATCTTCAAGTCCTACCTGTTCGAGGTGAAGAAGCCGTCCGAGAGCAAGGCCAAGTGGGACTACTACAAGACCGTCGCCACCACCCCGGCCGAGGAAGCCTGGCGCCCGCTGAACGAGGGTGGCTGCTACTACGTCAAGTCCTGAGCCTAGGAAGGAAGGGCGTTCTTTTTTGAAAAAAAAGAACCAAAAACTTTTGTTCGCTTTGGCCGGCAACCGCCACGCCGGCCAAACGGATAAAGTTTTTTTGCTTCTTTTTGTTCACAAAAAGAAGTCTTTCCTGCCTTCGCCGCCTCCCACCCACCGCCCGGACGCCGCAATGCCATGATGATGATCTTCGGCTATCCCGCGCCGCTCATGTTCGGCCAGCTCCTGCTGGGGCTGATCAACGGGGCGTTCTACGCGCTGCTCTCGCTCGGGCTTGCCGTGATCTTCGGCATGCTGAACATCGTCAACTTCGCCCATGGCGCGCTGTTCATGCTTGGCGCCTTCGTGGCGTGGGGGATGCTCTACTACCTCGGCATCAACTACTGGTGGGCGCTGCTGCTGGCGCCCATCGTGGTCGGCGCCTTCGGGGTGGTGCTGGAGAAGCTGCTGATCAGCCGGCTGTACAAGCTCGATCATGTGTACGGTCTGCTGCTCACCTTCGGCCTGGCCCTCATCATCGAGGGGCTGGCCCGCAACGAGTTCGGCAGTTCTGGCATGCCCTACGCCATCCCGCGGCAGTTGCAAGGGGCCGTCAATCTCGGCTTCATGTTCCTGCCGATCTATCGCGGCTGGGTGGTGGTCGCCGCCGCCGTCATGTGCCTGGCCACCTGGCTGGTGATCGAGAAGACCTCGCTCGGCGCCACCCTGCGTGCCGCCACCGAGAACGCGCCGCTGGTGCAGGCCTTCGGCGTCAACGTGCCGCGCATGATCACCCTCACCTATGCCGGCGGCGCCGCGCTGGCCGCCTTCGCCGGCGTGCTGGCGGCGCCGATCTATTCGGTGAACCCCAACATGGGCGCCAACTTCATCATCGTGGTGTTCGCCGTGGTGGTGATCGGCGGCATGGGCTCCATCCTCGGCTCGGTGGTCACCGGCTTCGGCCTCGGTGTCATCGAGGGCATGACCAAGGTGTTCTACCCGCAGGGGTCGGCCACAGTGATCTTCGTCGTCATGGTCATCGTCCTGCTGGCCCGGCCGGCCGGCCTGTTCGGAAAGAGCGCTTGAGATGATGGGTTTCTCCCGGCCGCAATGGATCGCCTTCCTGGTGATGGCCGCCCTCGTGGTGGTCGCTCCCTACGTGCTCTATCCCGTCTTCCTGATGAAGGTGCTGTGCTTCGCGCTGTTCGCCTGCGCCTTCAACCTGCTGGTCGGCTATGTCGGCCTGCTGAGCTTCGGCCACGCCGCCTATTTCGGCATGGGCGCCTATGTCAGCGCCTATGCCGCCAAGGCCTGGCACCTCACGCCTGAGGTGGCGATCGTCCTCGGCGGCCTCACCGGGGCGGCCATGGGCAGCGTGTTCGGCTGGCTCGCCATCCGCCGCCAGGGCATCTACTTCGCCATGATCACCCTGGCGCTGGCGCAGATGGCCTATTTCTTCTGCCTCCAGGCCCCCTTCACCGGTGGCGAGGACGGCATCCAGCAGGTGCCCCGCGGCAGCCTGTTCGGCCTCATCCCGCTGCACAGCGACATGGCCACCTACTGGGTGGTGGCGGTCATCTTCCTCGGCGTGTTCCTGCTCATCCACCGCATCGTCCACTCCCCCTTCGGCCAGGTGCTGAAGGCGATCCGCGAGAACGAGCCGCGCGCCACCTCGCTCGGCTACCGCACCGACGACTACAAGCTGGTCGCCTTCATCCTCTCTGCCGGCATCGCCGGCCTGGCCGGCGGCACCAAGTCGCTGGTGTTCGGCATCGCCACCCTCACCGACGTGCATTTCTCCATGTCCGGCGAGGTCGTGCTGATGACCCTGCTGGGCGGCATGGGCACCATCTTCGGCCCGGTCATGGGCGCGCTGATCTCCACCTCGATGGAGAACTACCTGGCCGAGTTCGGCGCCTGGGTCTCGGTGACCCAGGGCGTCATCTTCGTGGTCTGCGTCATCGCCTTCCGCCGCGGCGTCATCGGCGAACTGGCCGCCAAGCTCAAGATCGCCCTGTAGGCACTGCGCTGGACGCGCTGGAACGTGATGACCGCTGAGCGAAGCGGTCATCACGTTCCAGCGCTGTGTTCTGTCGCGTGATTCAGGCCTCCGGTGATTCCACCTGCGGCTATCGCGCTCTACTGCGGCCCCCGCAGCCGCGGGTCCAGCGTATCGCGCAGCGCGTCGCCCAGCAGGTTCAGCCCGAACGCCAGCAGCAGGATCGCCGCCCCCGCGAACAGCGCGCTCCACGGCGACAGCATCAGCACGTTGCGCCCCTCCGCCAGCATCAGCCCGAGCGACGGCGAGGGCGGCTGCGTGCCCAGCCCCAGGAACGACAGCGACGCCTCCACCAGAATCGCCGACGACAGCAGCAGCGCCGTCTGCACCAGCGCCACGCTGGCCAGGTTCGGCGCCACGTGGCGCAGCAGGATGCGCATGTCCCGCGCCCCCACCGCCCGCGCCGCCTCCACATATTCGCCCGCGCACACCGCCAGCGCCGGCGCCCGCAGCAGCCGCGCGAAGATCGGCGTATAGACCACCGCGATCGCCACCGCCGCGGTGCCCGGCCGCGGCCCCAGCACCGCCACCACCCCGATCGCCAGCAGCATCACCGGAAAGGCGAACAGCACGTCCATCGCCCGCATCACCACCCGGTCCGCCCAGCCGCGATAGAACGCCGCCAGCACCCCCAGCGACCCGCCGACCGCCAGCGCCGCCCCCACCGAGGCCGCCGCGATCGCCAGCGAGGCCCGGCAGCCGAACAGGATGCGTGACAGCACGTCCCGCCCGAACTGGTCGGTGCCCAGCCAATGCGCCGCCCCCGGCCCCTGCAACCGCGCCAGAATGTCCTGCGCCAACGGGTCGTACGGCGCCACCAGCGGCGCCGCCACCGCCAGCCCCGCCTGCACCGCCACCAGCGCCACCGCGAAGCCCAGCATCCCCCGCCCGCGCAGCCTCACGGCCGCACCCGCGGGTCGAGCGCCAGGTACAGCAGGTCCACCACGAAATTCACCGCCACGAACCCGGCCGTCACCACCAGGATGGTCGCCTGCAACAGCGGATAGTTGCGCTCGGCGATCGCCCCCAGGATCAGCTGCCCCAGCCCCGGGATGGCGAACACCTGCTCCACCACGATGGCGCCCCCCAGCAGGTAGCCGGTGGTGATCCCCACGCTGGTCACGAACGGAATCAGCGCATTGGCCAGCGCGTGCCGGTACACCACCACCCGCTCCGCCAGCCCCTTGGCCCGCGCGGTGCGGATATAGTCCTGCCCCAGCGCGTCCAGCATCGCCGAGCGCACCAGGCGCGACAGGCTGGCCAGGATCGGCAGCGCCAGCGCCGCCGCCGGCAGCACCATCCGCCCCAGGTTGCCCAGCGGATCGGCGCTGAACGGCACATAGCCCAGCGCCTGCAACGCGGGCGCCAGCGTCGCCAGCGCCAGGATCATCACGATGCCCAGCCAGAAGCTCGGCACCGTCAGCCCGGCGACCGTCACCACCCGCATCGCCCCGTCCACCCAGCCGCCGCGCAGCCGCGCCATCACGCAGCCCGCCGGCACCGCCAGCCCCGCCCCCAGCCCCAGCGCCAGCAGCGTCAGCTCCAGCGTCGGCCCCAGATGCTCCAGTATCTCCTGCAACACCGGCCGCCCGGTCCACAGCGAGGTGCCGAAATCCCCCCGCAGCGCCGCCCAGGCCCAATGCGCGTATTGCACCACGATCGGCTGGTCCAGCCCCAGCCGGCCGCGCAAGGCGGCGATCCGGTCCGGCGTCACCTCGGTGTTCGCCCCCAGCATGATCGCCACCGCGTCGCCCGGGATCAGCCGGATCATCAGGAACACGATCACCGACACGCCGAACAGCACCACCGCCAACTCGGCCAGCCGCGGCACCAGCACCCGCCGCATCAGGCAGGCCCCCCTGGTTGGAGTGCGATGCCCCGAAGCCGGAAGGGCTCACATGGAGGCGGGGAGGCGGGGAGACGCAAGATCACTCGCCCACCCGAAGCCGCCGCTACGGCGCCACGCTGGTCTCCGCCAGCCCGGCCAGCGACCGGTTCGCCATGATCCGGAACCCGTGCACATTGCCGCGCAGCGCCGTGAACAACTGTGCGTAGGCCAGATGCGCCACCGGCCCCTCGCAGGCCAGCACGCGCTGCACCTTGTCGTACGCCGCCTTGCGCGCCGCCTGGTCCACCGTCCCGCGCGCCTGGTCCAGCAGCGTGTCCACCTCCGGGTTGGAATACTTGAACACGTTGGTCGAACCGCCGGTGCGGAAGGTGCGGAAGAAATAATCGTCCGGATCGACGCTGCCGCCATTGGCCGAGGCGAACATCTCGAAATTGCTGTTGCGCCAGTCCTGGATGAACTGCCCCAGCTCCACGTTCCTCAGCGTCACCTTGAACCCGGCCTTGTCCATCTGCGCCTGCGCCACCTGGGCGATGTCCTTGATGTCCTGGCGCGGCAGCACCGTCATCGTCACCGCCACCGGCAGGGTCAGCCCGGCCGCCTGCAACAGCGCCTTCGCCTTGGCCGGGTCGGTGCGGTAGCACGGGAACGCACTTGTCGGCACCGCCCATTGCGTCAGCGCCGGCGACAGCGGCCCGCCCGGCACCCCGGCGCCGAACAGCGCCGCCGTCACCATCTGCCCCCGGTCGAGCGCGTAGTTCACCGCCTCGCGCACCCGCGGGTCGTTGAACGGCGGCTTGCTCGTGTTCATCCCCAGCAGCGTGTACGACAGCTCCAGCGTCTGTTGCAGCGCCACCCCCGGCCTGCCTTTCAGCTGCAAGGCGGTGGCCGGGTCGATATTCGGCAGCATGGCGTATTGGCCGCTGCCGATCCCCACCTGCCGCGTGGCCGACTCCGGCACGATGTTGAACTTCACCCCGTCCAGCTTCGGCAGCCCGGCCCGCCAGTAATGGGGGTTCTTCGCCAGCAGGATGAAGCCGTTCGGCTGCCATTCCTTGAACATGAACGGCCCGGTGCCGTCCGGCTGCTTCTGCAGCGCGTCCTTGTTGGCCTCCATGCCGCGCGGCACGATGGCGATGCCCGCCAGCGCCGAGAGCAGCGGCGCGGTCGGCTCGCTCAGGGTCAGCACCACGGTATGCGCGTCCGGCGCCGCCATCGTCGTCACCGTCGCCAGCCGGCTGGCCAGCGGCGAGCCGATCGCCTTGTCCATCACCCGGTGGAACGAGGCGATCACGTCCGCCGCCTCCATCGGCGCCCCGTCATGGAAGCGCACACCCGGCTGCAAGCTGAAGGTGTAGGTCTTGCCGTCCGCCGAGACCGTCCACGACGCCGCCAGCGACGGCACCACCGCGAGCCCGGCATCCACCGCCGTCAGCCCCTCATAGATCGGCCCGTTGACGATCTGGAAGGAGGAGAACGCCGTCACCAGATGCGGGTCCAGCCCGGCCGGCGACTGGTCCACCGCCACCTGCAACACCTGCGCCGAGGCGCCGAGCGGCGCCGCCAGCACGGTGCCCGCAAGCATCAGGCAGCGCAGCGTTTTCCGGATCATGTCGGGTCCCCCTCGGCCGTCATCGCCAATGCGGCGCGAGCATGGAGCCGAAACGCGGGCCGGGCAAGAAAGCAGGGCGGCTGGCGGGCGATGCCCCGCCAGCCGCCTTTGCCATCAGTCCCTCACCCCGCTATATTCTGGTTCAGCCGGAACAGGTTCTGCGGGTCATACTGCCGCTTGATCGCGGCCAGCCGCTCATAGTTCCCGCCATAGGCGCCCCGTACCCGGTCCGCCTCGTCCTCGGGCATGAAATTCACGTACACCGACCCGGTGGAGTGCGGCGCCAGCGCGTCGAACAGCCCGCGCGCCCAGGCGATGCAGGCACGGTCGTCCGCGGGCGCGCGCCAGCGCGTGTGCATGTTGACCAGGAACGCCACGTCCCGCCGTGAATACGCCGTCTGGTCGCTGCCCACCCGGGCCACCTGGCCGCCGAGATGGGCGACGAACACCTCGCACTCCCCCGACGGCAGATGGCGCGCCGCATCGATCAGCACCGCCGCGCTGGCATCCGTCAGATCCTTCAGGTCCTGGCTCTTCCAGTAGTTGCGCGCGCCTGGCGTCAGCAGCGGATCGAACGCCGCCTGCCAGCCGACGAAGGGGTGCGGCGACACCAGGTCCACGATCGGTGTGCCGAGTGCGCGGAACGGCGCCGCTGCCGCCGCGCCCGCCTCCAGCGTGCCGCAATGGCACAGCGCCAGGATCAGCACTTCCCTGCCATGCCATTCCGCCGGGATCACGGGCAGCGGCGGCGCCTTGCGCAGCACCAGCCAGCAGGTCAGCTCGTCCGGCGCCTTGGCGACCAGCTCGCGGTACTGCGCGATCACCGAAGCCGCCGAGTCCAGCGGATGCACCAGCAGGCCGGACATCACCTGCGGCCCCAGCGGATGCAGGTCGAACGCGAACGACGTCACCACCCCGAAATTCCCGCCGCCGCCACGCACCGCCCAGAACAACTCGGCATTCTGCGTGGCGTCGGCGCGCCGCAACTGGCCGTCGGCAGTCACGATGTCCACGCCGACCAGGCTGTCGATGGTCAGCCCCAGCTTGCGGCTGGTCCAGCCGAAGCCGCCGCCCAGGGTCAGGCCGGCGATGCCGGTGGTGGAGTTGATCCCCGTCGGCAATGCCAGCGCGAAGGCCTGCGCCTCCTTGTCAACGTCGCTGAGCAGTGCCCCGGGCTCCACGCGGGCCCGCCGCCCGGCGGGGTCCACATGCACCGAGCGCATCGCGGACAGGTCGAGCATCAGCCCGTCCTCGCACACCGCGTTGCCGGCGATGTTGTGCCCGCCGCTGCGCACCGCCAGTGCGCAGCCATGCGTGCGCGCGAAATCCACGGTGCGGATCACATCGGCGGCGCCGGCCGCGCGCACGATGCAGGCGGGGCGGCGGTCGATCATGGCGTTCCAGATGCTGCGCGCGGCGTCGTAGCCGTCATCCCCCGGCAGCAGGAAGCTCCCCCGCAACCCGGCCCGGAACGCGGCGATATCCGCCTCGGCCACCCGCGCCGTATGCCCCAGGCCGGTCCTGACGTTCATGTCCATGGTTGTGCCTCCCTTGTGTGAGCCACATCACGGTAGATATCGGAGCCGAAACGCTTCAAGTTCAGCATCTGAATCGCTTGGCGGGGGCACCCCCGAACCAGGCGGCCGGATCGGGGACAGGAGGCAAAAATGCCGGAGACGCGCGCCAGGGAGTCGCAAGGCGGGGAGTCGCCCGCCAGCGAGTCGCCCGTAAGCGAGTCGGGGGCCGCGCTGCCGCCGGAGCGTGGCGGCTACGGCCAGTTCTGCCCGGTGGCGATGGCCGCCGAGATCGTCTGCACCCGATGGACCGTGCTGGTGCTACGGGAGATGTTCGCCGGCAGTACGCGCTTCAACGACCTGCGGCGCGGCGTGCCGCGCATGTCGCCGGCCCTGCTGTCCAAACGCCTGCGCGACCTGCAGGAGGCCGGCATCGTCGAACGCGGCGACGACGACACGGGCGGCGGCCACGCCTACCGTCTCACCGTGGCCGGGCAGGAGTTGCGGCCGATCGTGGAATCGCTCGGCGTCTGGGGCCAGCGCTGGGTGCAGTCCCAGGTGACGCTGCGCAACCTCGATCCGTCGCTGCTGATGTGGGACATGCGGCGCAACCTGGACCCGGCGCCGATGCCCGCCCGGCGCTGCACGGTTCAGTTTCTGTATCCCGAATTGCCGCCGGCCCGGCAGGCCTGGTGGCTGGTGATCGAGCCGGGCCGCCAGATCGATCTGTGCTCGGTCGACCCGGGTTTCGAGGTGGACCTGTACGTGGAAACCGACCTGCGAACCATGACGGCGATCTGGATGGGCCTGGCGACGGTGGCGCGCGAGGTTGGCGCCGGCCGCCTCAGGCTGTCCGGCAGCAGCCTTCTGCGCGACACCATGGAGCGCTGGCTGGGCCTGAGCCCGTTCGCCAAGGAGCGCAAGCGCGCGGCCTTATAGCGCCGCAGGCGCGCGGCATCGGAGCGCCCCGGTGGGTACTTCGCGGCGGCCCAGCCATGCCCTTATCATCGCCCGGAGCAACCGGCAGGCAGGCAATGGACACCCAGGCTCCCCTCACCGCGATCGGCGCGATCAGCGGCACCTCGATGGACGGCATCGACGTGGCGCTGGTCCGCACCGATGGCGACGCGCTGGTGCAGCCAGGCCCCGGCCGCACCTACCCCTACGCGCCCGCCCTGCGCGCCGCGTTGCAGGATTTCCTGCGCGACCCGGCCCGCGCCGAGACCGACCCGCTCACCGTGCTGGAGGAACAGGTCAGCGACGCCCATGCCGACGCCGTCGCCGCCTTCCTGCGCGACCACGCCATCGACCGCGCGGGCATCGCCGTGGCCGGCATCCATGGCCAGACCATCTGGCACCGGCCGGAGCGCCGCTTCACCCGCCAGCTCGGCCTCGGCGCGCGCATCGCCGCCCGGCTCGGCCTCCCGCTGGTCAACCGCTTCCGCCACGCCGATGTCGCCTCCGGCGGCCAGGGCGCGCCCTTCGCGCCGCTCTACCACCGCGCCTTGGCGGCTGGGCTGGAGCCGCCGGTGATGGTGCTGAACCTCGGCGGCGTCGGCAACATCACCTATATCGACGGCGACACCGTGATCGCCTTCGACACCGGCCCCGCCTCCGCACTGATCGACGATTTCGTCCGCCAGCGCCGCGGCCAGCCCTACGACGCCGACGGCGCGCTGGCCGCCGCCGGCACCGCCGACGCCACCCTGGTGGCGCGGCTGATGACCCACCCCTATTTCGCCGCGCCGGCGCCGAAATCGCTGGACCGCAACCATTTCCACGCCTGGGCGGCGGCAGTGGCCGGGCTGGCGGACGCCGACGGCGCCGCCACGCTCACCGCCTTCACCGTCGCCTCGGTGGCCGCCAGCCTGCGTCTGGTTCCCGCCGCGCCGCGCCGCTGGCTGGTCTGCGGCGGCGGCCGGCACAATGCCGACATGATGCGCCGGCTGCGCGCGGAGCTCGGCGTGCCGGTCGATCCGGTGGAGGCGGCCGGCTGGCACGGCGACTTCATCGAGGCCGAATGCTTCGCCTACCTCGCCGTCCGCTCCCTGCGCGGCCTGCCGCTCAGCCTGCCCACCACCACCGGCGTGCCGCACCCGATGCCGGGGGGCGAGCGATGGACCCCCTGATCCCGCCCGCCATCCCCGGCGGCGTGCTGGGCGTGCTGCACCCGGACGGCAGCCGCACCCTGCGCGCCGAGGGCCTGGCACAGCGCGACCCCGCCGCCATCCCGATGCGCGACGACACGGTGTTCGACCTCGCCTCGCTCACCAAGGTGGTGTTCACCACCACCGCCATCCTGCGCCAGGTCGAGGCCGGCCGCATCGCGCTGGACGATCCGCTCACCGCCGCCATCCCCGACCTGCGGCAATACGACGTGGCGGGCGCCGCCGAACGCCGCCTGACCTTCCGCCAATGCCTCTCCCACCAGACCCACCTGCCGGCGGTGGAGCCGCTCTACACCTACGGCCAAAACCCCGCGACGCTGCGCGCCTTCGTGCTGCAACGCGAATGGCGGGCCGGCCCGCCGGTCTATTCGGACATCAACTTCATCCTGCTCGGCATCGCGCTGGAACGCCTCACCGGTCTCCCGCTGGGCGAACAGCCCCCGCCCCCGGGCTTCACCTTCCATCCCGACCCGGCCGCCTGCGCCGCCACCGAGCGCTGTGCCTGGCGCGGCCGCGTCATGCGCGGGCAGGTGCATGACGAGAACGCCTATGCGATGGGCGGCGCCTCCGGCCATGCCGGGCTGTTCGGCACCGCCGACGCATTGCTGGATTTCGCCGCCGGCATGCTGGCCGCCACCGCGCTGGCGCCGGCCAGCATCGCCGCCCTGCGCACCCGCCACGGCCCCACGCGCGGCCTGGGGTGGGAGATCGCCTATCCCGGCTGGCCCGGCGGCGATGCCTGCTCGCCCGAGACCATCGGCCATACCGGCTTCACCGGCACCGGGCTGTGGATCGATTTCACCGCCAACCGCGCCTGGACGCTGCTGACCAACCGCGTCCATCCCAGCCGTCACGCCGACACCGGCATCGCCGCCCTGCGCCGGGCGGTGGGGCATCTGGTCTGCACCGCGCCGGACGCATAACCTCCCCGCAACGAGGGGAGACCGTCCACGATGACCGCCGACCTGGCCGGGTTGCTGAACCCGCGGAGCATCGCCTTCATCGGCGCCTCCCCGGACCACACCAAGATCCGCGGCGCCCTGCTGCATATGGTTATGTCCAATAACTATTCCGGGTCCATCTACCCGGTGAACCCCTCCTACGAGGCCATAAACGGACTGCGCTGCTACCCGAAAATCGGCGAAATCGGGGCGGAAATCGACCTCGCAGTGGTCGCTTTGCCGGCGAATCTGGTGCCTGAATCGCTCGAATCCTGCGCCGCCGCCGGGGTCCGCCACGCCGTCATCATCTCCTCCGGCTTCGCCGAGGAGGGCGGCGCCAGTGCCGCGTTGCAGGACCGCGTCGCCGAAATCGCCCGCCGCACCGGCATGCGCGTGTGCGGCCCGAACGCGGAAGGCTTCTTCAACGCGCTCGACAACGTCGCCATCACCTTCAGCCCCACCGTCGCCCCGCCGGTCGGCCCGCCGCCGCCGCGGCTGGAGGGGCGGGCGATCGGGGTGGTAGCGCAGAGCGGCGGCATGGGGTTCGCGCTGTACAACCGGGGCCGCGCGCTGGCGCTGCCGTTCAGCCATGTGGTCAGCACCGGCAACGAGGTGGACCTGACGGCGGCCGATTTCTTCGCGCATCTGGTGGACGATCCGCGCACCGGGGTGGTGCTGCTGTTCCTGGAGGCGGTGCGCGACCCCGCCACCTTTCTCGCCGCCGCCCGGCGGGCGCAAGCCATTGGAAAACCTGTGGTCGCCATCAAGATGGGGCGGTCGGAGGCGGGGGTGCGGGCGACCGCCAGCCACACCGCCAGCATGGCCGGCTGGCACACCGCCTATCGCACCGCCTTCCGCCAGTTCGGCTTCATCGAGGCGAGCGACCCCGACGAGGCGGTGGCGATCGCCGCCGCGCTGTCCACCGCGCCGCGCGCCGCCGGGCGGCGGGCCGCCGTGGTTACCCTGTCCGGCGGCGCCGGCGCCTGGGCGGCCGATGCGCTGGCCGCCGCCGGGCTGGAGTTGCCGGAACTGAGCGCCCCCTTGCAGGCGGCGATCGGCGCGCATCTGCCCAGCTACGGCTCCGCCCGCAACCCGGTGGACGTGACCGCGCAGGCGGTGCGCACCGGGGGGCTGCGCCAGGTGATTGAATTGCTGAGCGATTCCGGCGAGGTGGACCAGGTGTTCGCGGTGCTCTCGCTGGCCAGCGAAACCCGCACCCCGCTCTCCGCCGAGGAAATCCGGGGCCTGACCGCGCGGCCCCGGCCGGTGCTGTTCTTCACCTACCCGCTGCCGGGACGGCTGGCGCTGGAGACCTTCGCGCGGGCCGGCGCGGTGGTGTTCGCCGGGTTGCGCGAGGCCGCCGCCGCGGCGGCGGCATTGGCTGCCCCGGTGCCGCCACCGGTTCTGGAGGCGGCACCGCTGGCGCCGCCGGCATTGCCGCGAGGCCCGGCCACGCTGAGCGAGGTGGAAACCAAGGCGCTGTTATTATCATGGGGCATACCCATTCCAGATTCGCAACTTGTGGCCGACCTGGCCGGTCTGCGCGCGGCGGCCGCCGGGCTGGGTTATCCGCTGGCGCTGAAGGCGCAGTCGCGCGACCTGCCGCACAAGACCGAGGCCGGCGCGGTGGCGCTGGGGCTGCGCGACGAGGCGGCGCTGCTGGCCGCCTGGGACGCCATGCACGCCGCCCTGCGCACCCATGCGCCCGCCGCCGTGTTGCAAGGCGTGCTGGTGACCCCGATGGCGCCGCCGGGGGTGGAGATCATCGTCGGCGGGCTGTTCGACCCGGTGTTCGGCGCCATGGTCAGCGTCGGCGCCGGCGGCACCGCCACCGAGTTGTACCGCGACACCGCTTGGCGCCTGGCGCCGGTGGATGCGGCAACCGCCGGGGCCATGCTGCGGGAGCTAGGCTGCTTCCCGCTGCTGGCGGGTTATCGCGGCGCGCCGGCGGGCGATGTCGCGGCGCTCGCGGAGCTTGTGGCGCGGGTGTCCGCCCTGCTGCACGCCGCCGGCGGGCGCATCCGCGAGATCGAGCTCAACCCGGTGCGGGTATGGCCTTCCGGTGTCGGCGTGCT
>MKWE01000031.1:14060-14688 GCA_001899585.1 Rhodospirillales bacterium 70-18 | reverse complement strand
GCCGCAAGCGGCCGGCGGTCTAGGGCAATTTCGAGTGCGCCGGGGTTCACGATTTGGTTTATCGTTGTGCGGTAAGTCGGGCGAAGAGGCGCGTGTTTCCCTGCCGGCCGGACCAGGAGTTCGAGATGGCCAAACCAAAGGGTATATCTTGGTTCGTGACCGACAAGCTTGGGTTCCGCAAGACCCACCTGCCGGCCGCCGACGCGCGCCTGCCGCCGCGCGGGCTGGAGACCGTGCTGCGAACCCTGCGGCGCCGGCTGGATGACAAGGTGGCCGACGTATTCCATGCCGCCTGCGTCTCCGGCGACCTGGAGGTGGCGGAAAAGCTGCTCGCCATCCTGGAGGACATGCATGAGCGCCGGCGCCGGCAGTTCGAGAACGACCGCCGGCAGATCAGCGACGAGGCCGTGGTGCGGGCCCGCAAGGAGCTGGAACGCTGCCGGGCGACGCCGCGGCCCGACCTGTCGTAGCGGCCACGCCGATCTGACGCACCCACCCTGAAACGCGCGGCGCCGCCCGGTTCAGGACCGGGCGGCGCCAACGATGTGGGCTCAGCGGTAGCGCCGGATGGTCCGGCGTCGGCCAGGCTCAGGCGTTGCGGTGTCAGACGGCCTGGTACTGGAAGCCG
>MKWE01000031.1:0-14040 GCA_001899585.1 Rhodospirillales bacterium 70-18 | reverse complement strand
GCCTTCTGGTACTGGAAGCCGGCATCGCCGCTTTCGGCCTTCTGGTACTGGAAGCCGGCATCGCCGCTCTCGGCCTTCTGGTAATGGAAGCCGGCGTCGCCGCTTTCGGCCTTCTGGTACTGGAAGCCGGCATCGCCGCTCTCGGCCGCCTGGTAGTGGTAGCCGCGGTCGCCGCTTTCAGCCTTTTGGTACTGGAAGCCGGCGTCGCCGCTCTCGGCCGCCTGGTAGTGGTAGCCGCGGTCGCCGCTTTCGGCCTTTTGGTACTGGAAGCCGGCGTCGCCGCTCTCGGCCTTCTGGTACTGGAAGCCGGCGTCGCCGCTCGCGGCAAAGGCCGGCACGGCCAGGGAAAGACTGAGGGCCGTGGCGGCGGCAAGCAGGGTGGTCTTCATGATCGGTGTCCTGTGTGATGAGTGTTGCCTGGTTTGATCGGCGTGGCCGGTGTTTGGGTCACCGTCGATGATCGCCATATGAGAGCCGACACCCGGGCGAACAATCTGAACGACCCGCATCAGACTTATGCGCAAATCGGATGAAACGATGGACTTGATTGCCGCACTTACCACCTTCCTCTCGGTCGTGGAGACCGGCTCGCTCTCGGCCGCGGCCCGACGCTCGGCCAGCAGCCAATCATCGGTCACCCGCCAACTGGCTCAACTTGAAGACCATTTTGGCGTTCGGCTGCTGCATCGCACCACGCGGCAGCTCAGCCTGACCAATGACGGCGAGGACCTGCTGGCCCATGCGCGCCAGCTGCTGGAGACCGCCGAGGAGATGGAAAGCGCGCTAGGGCGGCACCGGCGCACCGCCGCAGGGCAGGTGCGCTTCGCCACCCCTGGCGCGTTCGGCCTTTTTCTGGCCCGCCGCCTGCCGCTGCTGCTGGAGCGCCATCCGGAGCTTTCGGTGGAACTGGTGCTGATCAACCGCATCGGCAACATGGTGGAGGAACGGCTGGACCTGGCGGCGGTGGCCGGGGAGCTGTCGGACAGTTCGCTGGTGGTGCGCAGCATCGGTCATGTGGGGCAGGTGGCGGTGGCTTCGCCCGAATACCTGGCCCGCCACGGCGCGCCGCAACGCCCGGAGGACCTGATGCAACATGAATGCGTGGTGACCGACAGCGGCAATGGCGGCCATGCCGTGTGGCGGTTCGAGGGGCCGGAGGGGCCGCTGGCGGTGTCGCTGAAGGGGCGGATCAGTTCCAACTCGTCGCGCGCCGTGCGGCTGGCGGCGTTGGCCGGGGGCGGCATCGCCATGCTGGCGGAGTTCGAGACCGCCGACGATTTGCACGACGGGCGGCTGGTGCGGCTGTTGCCGGGCTATACGGTGGAGCGGGTGCCGGTGGTGCTGGCCTATCCGTCGCGCCGCAACCTGGCGCCGCGCACGCGCGCGGTGCTGGAGTTCGCGGTGGAGCAGGTGGACGATCTGCGGCGGCAGATGGACCGGCGGTGAGGCCGCGGGCGGGGTCAGGCCCTCAGAAATAAACCTACGAAAATCAAATACTTATAGAATTTCGAGGTCCAGGGGCTCGGCCCCCGTGCTACAGGACATGGGCGGGGTGCGGGGCAGTGCCCCGCCTTGCTTCTTCCTCTCTCAGCCCCCCGAAAAATTCGGCCGCCGCTTCTCTACGAAGGCCGTCACCGCCTCGCGGTGGTCCGCCGTGGTGTGGGCCAGCGCCTGCATCACCGCCGAGAGTTCCAGCAGCGTGTCCAGCCGCGTATGCCGGCCTTCGCGGATCAGCCGCTTGGTCAGGCGCACGGTCTTGGAGGGGTTGGCGGCGATGCGCGCGGCCAGGGCGCGGGCGGCCGGCATCAGTTCGGCGTCCGGCACCACGCGGGAGACCAGGCCGCAGGCCAGCGCCTCGGCGGCGTCGATCATGTCGCCGGTGAAGGCCATTTCGCTGGCTTTGGAGTAGCCGACCACGCGCGGCAGCAGCCAGGCGCCGCCGTCGCCGGCGACGATGCCGACCTTGACGAAGCTCTCGGCGAAGCGGGCGCTTTCGGCGGCGATGCGGATGTCGCACATGCAGGTGAGGTCGCAGCCGGCGCCGATTGCCGGGCCGTTGACGGCGGCGATGATCGGCACGTCCAGCCGCTCGAAGGCCAGCGGAATGCGCTGGATGCCGCCCTTGTAGTAGCCGCGCGTGTCGATCGGCGCGCGGGCGCGCTCGTCCAGCGAATCGGCCATCGCCTTGACGTTGCCGCCCGAGGAGAAGGCCGTGCCGGCGCCGGTGAGGATGGCCACGCGCACGCCGGGGTCGGCGTTCATGCGGTCGAGCGCATCCACCAGCGCGTCGATGGTTTCCTCGCCGGAGATCGGGTTGCGGATTTCCGGCTGGTTCAGCGTGAGGACGACGATGCCGCCTTCCTGTTCGTACAGCAGCTTCTCGGACATGGCTGGGTTTCCATTATTTGGACGCGGGTGTTTGGGCCGGGTTGGCCGATTGGTCCCACATCGATCCGCCCCTGCCAAGCTGCCGGCAGCCGGGTGCTGGCGCTTGACCAGGGTTGCGCCTGGTGCGTAGCATTCAGGAATGAAAACGGCGTTCAGCATGCAGAACACACCCGCCCGCGCGCCCGACGTGGTGAAATCCGCCGACCGGGTGCTCGACCTGCTGGAACTGCTGGGCTGCGCCACCCGCCCGCTGGGGCTGGCCGAGGTGACCGACGAACTGGGCATTCCCAAGAGCAGCGCACTGGGGCTGCTGCGCACGCTGGCGGCGCGCGGCTACGTGGAGCGCGACGCGGAGGACCGCTACCGGCTGGCCCACCCGTTCGGGCGCGAGGAGGGCGACTGGCTGGGCGGGCTGCCGCGCCAGGTGGCCGCCGTCGGACGCCCGGTGATCGAGGCGCTGGTGGCGCGCACCGGCGAGACGGTGAACCTGGGCGCCATGGTCAGCGGCTTCATGGTGCGCCCGCTGGTGCAGGTGGCGAGCCCGCAGGAGATTCGCTACGAGCCGCGCGCGGTGGATTGCCCGGCCTATTGCACCGCCATGGGCCGGATGCTGCTGGCCTATATGTCGACCGAGAGCGTCGATCTGTGCCTGGCGCTGCCATTGCGGGCGCTGACGGCGGCGACGCGGACCGATCCGGCGGCCATTCGCGCGCAGATCGCGCTGGCCCGCCGGCAGGGTTACGCCGAGATCGACGGCGAATTCGCCGAGGGCGGGTCGGGCGTGGCAGCCCCGGTGTTCGACCGCACCGGGCGGGCGGTGGCGGCGCTGAATCTCGCCAGCCTGACCGAACGCTGGCAGCGCCACCGGTTGGACTTCATCGCGGCGGTCACCGGGGCCGCCGCCGCCGTCACCGCGCGCCTGGGCGGCCGGCCGCCGGCCGATGCGGGCAGGAGTTGAGCATGGGCTATCGCATCGGCGTCGATATCGGCGGCACCTTCACGGATTTCTGTGTGCTGGACGAGGCGAGCCTGGCGCTGCGCACGCTGAAGGTGCTGTCGCGCCCCGACGCGCCGGGCGAGGAGGTGCTGCACGGGCTGGCGGAGATCGAACGGCGGTTCGGCATCGCGCCGGCGGAGGTCAGCTACTTCACCCACGGCTCCACGGTGGGGGTGAACGCGATCATCCAGGGGCGGGGGGCGAAGCTGTGCCTGCTGGCGACCGCCGGGTTCCGCGACGTGCTGGAACTGGCGCGGCTGAAGATCCCCGACCCGTACGACCTGTTCTCCCGCCGGCCGGAGCCGCTGGTGCCGCGCGAGCGGGTGCTGGAGGTGCGCGAGCGGATGAACCCGGACGGCAGCACCGACATCGCGCCCGAACGCGCGAGCGTGCTGGCGGCGCTGGCGCGGGCGGAGGCGCTGGGGGCGGAAGGGATCGTGATCGGGCTGCTGCATTCCTACGCGAACCCGGCGCATGAGCAGGCGGTGAAGGCGATGATCCTGGCCGAGCGGCCGGGGCTGCCGGTGTTCTGCTCGGCGGAGATCTGGCCGATCGTGCGCGAATACGAGCGCAGCATCACCGCCTGCATCCATGGCTCGGTGCAGCCGCGGGTGGCGCATTACATCACCCGGCTGGAGGCGGCGCTGGCGGCGCGCGGCGTGCCGGTGGCGCCGATGGTCACCAAGTCCAACGGCGGCGTGATGACGGCGGCGGCCGGCAAGCTGCGCAGCATCGAGATGCTGCTGTCCGGCACCGCCTCGGGCGCGATCGGGGCGGGGTTCGTGGCGCGGCAGGCCGGGTTCGCGCGGGTGATGAGCCTGGATGTCGGCGGCACCAGCGCCGACGTGGCGCTGCTGCGCGACGGCATGCCGGATTTCCGCACCGGCGAGCTGGTGGGCGACTATCCGGTGTTCCTGCCGACCGTCTCGGTCTCCTCGATCGGCGCGGGCGGCGGGTCGATCGCCACGGTGGACGACCTGGGGGTGCTGCGGGTGGGGCCGGACAGCGCCGGCTCGGTGCCCGGGCCGGCCTGCTACGGGCGCGGGGGGGCGCAGGCGACGCTGACCGACGCCTTCGCGGTGAAGGGCGTGCTGGGGGCGGGGGAACTCGGCTACGGCGCGGTGCGGATCGACGCGGTGGCGGCGGCGACGGCGATGGCGGTGGTGGGCGAGGCGCTGGGGCGCGACACGGCGGCGGCGGCCGAGGCGGTGGTGGCGCTGGCGGTGGCCAACATGTACCGCGAGGTCAGCCGGCTGTTCTCCCAGGTGGGCGAGGAGCCGAGCCTGTACGCGCTGCTGGCGTTCGGCGGCGCCGGGCCGATGCTGGGCTGCCTGCTGGCCGAGGAGATGGGCATGCGGGCGGTGATCGTGCCGCGCACGCCTGGGGTGCTGGCGGCGCTCGGCGGGCTGCTGGCCGATCTGCGTTCGGATTTCGTGCGGGTGGTGTTCCTGGACGTGGCGGCGGCCAACATGGTCGCGCTGCAGGCCGCGTTCGGCGAGCTGGCCGGGGAGGCGCGGGCCTGGCTGGCGGACAGCCAGGGTCATGCCGGGGACGGCGTGCTGAGCGTGGCCGCTGATCTGCGCTATCGCGGCCAGTCCTACGAGATCGAGGTGGCGCTGGAGCCGGACTGGATCACCCAGGCGCGGCCCGAGCGGATCGCGGCGGCGTTCCATGCGCGGCATGCCGAAATCTATGGCCATGCGGACGAGCGGGCGGCGGTGCATCTGGTGGCGCTGCGGGTGGTGATCGCGGGGGTGACGGCCAAGCCCGATTTCCCGCCCGAGCCGGCGCCGCCGGGCGATCCGGTGCCGGCGCGCCATGTGCCGGTGGCGCATCGCGGGACGGTGGTGCGGGCGGCGCTGTTCGACCGCGCCGCGCTGCCGCCGGGCAGCCGCTTCGCCGGGCCGGCGGTGGTGGCGCAAGACGACACCACCACCTGGGTGCCGCCGGGCTTCGCGGGCCATGTGGACCCGTATGGCAACCTCATCCTGGTTCGGAGCTGACCGTGACCGCATCGCTTGACCCCGTGACGTTGCAGATCCTTAAAAGTCATTTCGAGGCGGCGGCCGAGAGCATGGCCTATACGCTGCTGCGCACCGCGCACTCGGCCTTCGTGAAGGAGACCGAGGATTTCACCAGCGGGCTGACCACGCCGTGCGGCCAGACCTTCGCCAGCCCGAAGGACCTGGGCGCGACCTGGTTCGTGGGGCTGGACTATGCCGGGGTGATCGGGGCCATCGACAGCTACCGGCCCGGCGACATCTGCATCACCAACGACCCGTATTCGGGCTATGTGTGCACCCACGCGCCGGACATGCATCTGTGGATGCCGGTGTTCGCTGGCGAGCGGCTGATGTGCTTCGCGGTCGGGCATATCCACAATACCGACATGGGCGGCGCGGTGCCGGCCTCGCTGTCGCGGGCGCTGACCGAGGTGCACCAGGAGGGCATCCGCATCCCCCCCTGCAAGCTGGTCGACGGCGGGGTGATGGACGAGAAGCTGCTGGCGGTGATGCTGCGCAACGTGCGCATGCCGGAGCAGAACTGGGGCGACCTGAAGGCGCAGATCGCCTCGCTGAAGACCGCCGAGCGCAAGATGCACGAGGCGATCGCCCGCTTCGGCGCCGATATGGTGCATGCCGGGATGTATGGCGTGCTCGACCTCGCGGAGCGCCAGGCGCGGCGGCTGTTCGCCTCGATCGACGACGGGGAGTACGGGTTTTCCGACTATATCGACGAGGACAGCCCCGGCGGCGTGCCGTGCCGGCTGAAGCTCACCATCCGGGTGCGCGGCGAGGAGGCGGAGTTCGATTTCTCGGGCAGCGACCCGCAGCTGCAATCGGCGCTGAACATGCCGACCGGCGGGCTGCCGCGGCATATCCTGCCGCTGGTGGGCTACAACTACGTGGTCTATTCGCTCGACCCGACGGTGGCGCTGAATTGCGGGCTGTCGCGGCCGGTGCGCTGCATCCTGCCGGAGGGCTCGGTGGTGAACCCGGTGCATCCGGCGGCGACCGGCATGCGCAGCCTGACCTGCACGCGCATCCAGGGCATCGTGATCGGCGCCTTCTCACGCGCCTTGCCGGGGCGGCTGCCGGCGGGGCCGGCCGGCGGCGGCGGCATCCTGAACGTGCGCACCACCGATGCCCGCACCGGGCGGCTGGCGATGGCCTCGATCAACCCGATCACCGGCGGCGGCGGCGGGGCGGCGAATGGCGACGGGCAGGACGGCTCCAACAGCTTCCTGAAGAACACGCCGGTGGAGATCACCGAGGCGGAGGTGCCGATCCGCGTGCTGAGCTACGGGCTGCAACCGGATTCCGGCGGGCCGGGCCTGCATCGCGGCGGGCTGGGCACGCAGATGACGTTCCAGGTGTTTACGCCCAACTCGGTGGTGACGGCGCGCAACCGCGACCGGGTGCGGTTTTCCTCCTGGGGGGCGGCGGGCGGGCTGGCCGGGGCGACCTGCGGCTTCACCCGCAATCCCGGCACCGCGAACGCCGAGGACCTGGGCAACACCGACGTGGTGCGCTGCGCCCCTGGCGACGTGCTGACCATCTCCGCTTCCGGCGCCGGCGGCTGGGGCGACCCGTTCGAGAGGCCGGTGGAGGCGGTGCTGCGCGACGTGGCGCAGGGCAAGGTGAGCGAGGCCGGCGCCCGCGCCTATGGCGTGGCGATCGCCGGCGGCGTGCTGGACCAGGCCGCCACCGAGGCGCTGCGCGCCGCGCCGCGCCCGGCCCCGCAGGCGATCACGCTGGACCCCGCCCGCATCGCCTTCGAGCGTGTGTGGTCCGAGGCCGCCTGGGACCGGCTGTCCGAATTGCTGTTCGCGCTGCCGGTGGAATGGCGTTTTTTCATGAAGCACCAGACCTTCGCGCAGGTGGCGCAGGACGCGGCCGCCGAGGCCGACCCGGTGGCGGCGATCGAGCGCGGCTTCGCCGCCGCCGCCGCACCCTATCCGCAGCTTGCCGTCCGCCAGGGAGAGGCCGCATGAACATCAGCTTCGCCGGACAGGCCGTGCTGGTGGCGGGTGCCGCGCGCGGCATCGGCCGCGGCATCGCGCAGGGTTTCGCCGCCGCCGGCGCGCAGGTGTTCGCCGCCGACCGGCTGGAGGCCGAGATGCAGGGCCTGCCCGCCACTCCGCGCGTGGTGAACCTGCTGGACCGCGCCGCCCTGCGCGACTGGGTGGCGGCCGCCGAACAGGCCGCCGGCCGTGCGCCGGACGTGCTGGTCTATGTCGCCGGCGGCGTGCTCGGCCAGAGCGCCAAGCCGATGGAGGAGGTGGACGAGGCCGAGTGGCGCGCCGTGCTGGACGCCAATCTCACCGGCGCGTTCCTGACCGCCCAGGCCGTCGTGCCGGGCATGAAGGCGCGCGGAAAGGGCCGCATCGTGTTCATCGCCAGCGGCGCCGGGCTGCGCACCTCGCTCACCGGCATCCAGGCCTATGCCTCCGGCAAGGCCGGCGAGATCGGCCTGGCCCGCCAGCTCGGCCAGGAGCTGGGGCCGTTCGGCATCACCGTGAACGCGGTGGCGCCCGGCTTCCAGCGCACCAGCCCGGATTATGAGCGGCAATGGCAATCCTATTCCCCGGAGCAGCAGGCCGGGCTGATCGGCCGCACCGCGCTGCGCCGCCCGGGGGAGCCGGCGGACATCGCCCACGCGGTGATGTTCTTCGCCTCGGACTATGCCGGTTTCATCACCGGGCAGACGCTGTCGGTCTCCGGCAGCCCATAACGCAACTCCACATCACAAGGAGAGCAGGTCATGGCGACGACACGTAGGGATGCGATGCGGACGGCTCTGGGCGTGGCGGCCCTGGCCGGGACGGGAACCCTGGCGGCCCGCCCGGCCGCCGCCGCGGGGGCGAAGTTCGTCTATGCGAACAACAGCCCGTACGACAACATCGACCCGCACACGATCTTCGACGTGGCCCGCGCGGCCACGCGGTTCAACCTGTATGACGGGCTGTACCGCTGGGTGGACAATCCGCCCAAGATGATCCCATGGCTGGCCGAGAGCCACAGCGTCTCCGACGACGGCAAGACCTACACCTTTGTCCTGCGCGAGGGCGCCTCCTTCCACGACGGCGCGAAGGTGACCGCCGACGACGTGGTCTATTCGGTCGAGCGCATCCTGGCGCTGAAGAAGGGCCCGGCCGCGCTGTACCTGGATACCGTCAAGCCCGGCAGCACCAAGGCGCTGGACGCACGCACCGTGCAGTTCAACCTGGCCAAGCCCTCGGCGATCTTCCTGGTGACCGTGCCGGACATCCTGGTGGTCAACAGCGCGCTGGTGAAAAAGAACGAGAAGAACGGCGACTGGGCGGCGCCCTGGATGGCGCGCAACGAGGCCGGCAGCGGATCGTACGCGCTGCGCCGTTACGACCCGGCGGTGGGCTGGATCGCCGCGCGCAACAAAAGCCACTTCGCCGGCTGGGGCAAGCACCCGTTCGAGGAGGTGGAGTTCCGCACCGTGCTGGAAACCAACACCCGCGTGCTGGGGCTGGAGCGCGGCGACTACCAGGGGGTGGACGGCTACCTGCCCTACGACCAGATCCAGCGGCTGCGCGAGGCGAAAAACGTGCAGATCATCGACCAGGAGTCGATGCGCGTGTTCCTGCTGGCGCTGAACACCACCAAGCCGCCGCTGGACGACGTGCATTTCCGCCGCGCGCTGGCCTACGCCTTCGACTACGAGGGCTTCATCCGCGACATCATGAAGGGCTCGGTGTCGCGCAACCCCGGTCCGAACCCGAACAACATCTGGGGCACGCCGCCGGGGCTGAAGGGCTACACCTATGACCTGGACCGCGCGCGCGCCGAACTCAAGCTGGTGAAGGCGCCGCTGCGCCCCATCACCATCAACGCGCTGGCCGGTTTCTCGGAATCCGAGCAGGCGGCGGCGCTGTTTCAGAACACGCTGCGCCAGATCGGGGTGGAGGCAAAGGTGGATACCTCGCCCTGGTCGGTGATCTCCGCCAGCATGCGCGACGCCCGCACCCAGGCGGACGTGATCCCGCTGTGGAAAAGCACCTACTACGTCGATCCCAACAACTGGGTAGGCGAGCTGGTCGGCTCGCGCTATCGCGGCAGCCGCAGCATGTCGTGGTACAGCGACCCGGAGATCGACGCCATGCTGGACCGCGCGCTGGTCTCCAACGACCACGCCGAGCGCGAGAAGCTGTACGAAAAGATCACCCAGATCGCCAGCGACCGCGCCGTGAGCATCTTTGTCTACAACACCAAGTGGTACGGCCCCTACGCGACCTCGGTCACCGGCATCCGCTTCTCGCCGGTCAGCAACGGGCAGGACCTGCGCTGGGCCGAACAGAAGCAGGGCTGAGCGAGGACGGGCGGCGGGGGCCGGCATGGTCTGGCTGAACATCGTCCTCAACCGGCTGGTCTGGCTGGTGCCGACGCTGCTCGGCCTGCTGGCGATCGTCTTCGTGCTGTCGCGCGTGGTGCCGATCGACCCCGCCAGGCTCGCCGCCGGCGACAACGCCTCGCCCGAGCAGGTCGCCGCGGTGCGCCACAGCCTGGGGTTCGACCGGCCGCTGCCGGAGCAGTTCCTGCGCTATGTGGCCGCCGTGGCGCGTGGCGATTTCGGCACCAGCCTGTTCACCCAGCAGCCGATCGCCGACGACCTCGCCGCCCGCCTGCCGGCCACGCTGGAACTGACGCTGGTGGCAATCGTGCTGGCCGCCGCGATCGGCATTCCGCTCGGCGTGGTGTGCGGGTTGCGGCGCAATTCCTGGCTGGACCATGTGCTGCGCGTGGTCACCGTCTCGGGCCTCGCCGTGGCCTCGTTCTGGTTCGCCATGCAGTTGCAGTTCCTGTTCTCGATGAAGCTGGCCTGGCTGCCGCTGTCCGGGCAGATCGAGGGCTTCCCGCCCGAGCACGTCACCGGGCTGATGATCGTGGACGCGCTGCTGACCGGCGATACTGAGGCGCTGCGCTCGGCGGTGCGCCACATCGTGCTGCCGGCGATCACGCTGGCGCTGCCGGCGGCGGCCACCGTGGTGCGCTTCACCCGCAACGGGGTGATCGGGGTGATCTCCTCGCCCTCGGTCGCCTACCAGACGGCGATGGGCTACCCGCGCCGGCTGATCGTATGGAAATACGTGCTGCGCATGGCGGTGACGGCGACGGTGACGCAACTGGGCCTGATCTTCGGCATCCTGCTGGCGGGCGCCGTGGTGGTGGAGACGGTGTTCGACTGGCCGGGCATCGGCGCCTACGCGGTGCGCTCCATTCTGCAATCGGACTACAACGCCATCATGGGCTTCACCCTCTGGGCGGGGGCGATCTTCGTGGCCGTGAACCTGCTGGTGGACCTGCTGCAGGCGGCGATCGACCCGCGCGGGGCGCGTTGATGCTGCGCCGCTTCGCCCGCGACCGCGCGGCCATGCTGGGGGCGGTGCTGATCGGCCTGCTGGTGTTGGCCGCCGTGTTCGCGCCGTGGCTGGCGCCGCACCCGGAGGATGTGTGGCAGTTCCACACCCCGCGCCGGCTGCTGCCGCCCGGCCCGGGCGGGCTGTTCGGCACCGACCGCATGGGCGGCGACGTGTTCAGCCGCATCCTGTTCGGCGCCCGCATCACGCTGTCACTGTCGGTGATCGCGGTCGGCTCGGCGGTGCTGATCGGCGTGCCGGTGGGCCTGGTGGCCGGGTATTTCCGTGGCTGGTTCAGCGATCTGCTGATGCGCTTTGCCGAGATATTCCTCGCCGTGCCGCAGATCGTGCTGGCGATCGCCATCGCGCAGACGCTCGGGCCGTCGATCCAGAACGTGATCCTCGCGCTGTCGATCACCTATTGGCCGTTCTGGGCGCGGCTGGTCTATGCCGAGACGCGCTCCCTGCGCAACGAGGTGTTCATCGAATCGGCGGTCGCCCTCGGCGCCTCACCGCTCAGGGTGATGGTGCTGCACGTGCTGCCCAACATCGCCTCGCCGATCATCGTGCGCACCTCGATCGGCATGGGGGCGACCATCCTGACGGCGGCGACGCTGGGCTTCCTCGGCCTGGGCGCGCCGCCGCCGACGCCGGAATGGGGGCGGATGATCGCCGAAAGCCGCGAATATCTGCCCGATGCCTGGTGGTATGCGCTGGCGCCGGGGATGGCGATCTTCCTCACCGTGCTCGGCTTCAACCTGCTGGGCGACGGGCTGCGCGACATCCTGGACCCGCGCACCCGCCGCAGCGCCGGCCAGGGCGGGGGCGGGGGCGGGGGCGGGGGCGGGGGCGATGAGTGACATCCTGACCGTCGCCGACCTCACTCTGGGCTTTCGCACCGAGGCCGGGCCGGCCCGCGTGCTGGACCGGGTGCGCCTGTCGGTGCGGCCGGGCGAGATCGTCGGCCTCGTCGGTGAATCCGGCTGCGGCAAGACCACGCTGGCGCGCGCCATCCTGGGCACCCTGCCGGCGGAGGCGACCCAGGTTGGCGGCGGACGGATCGAACTCGCCGGCAGCGACATGCTCGGCCCCGGCGGCGGGCGCGGCGTGCGCGGGCGGGCGGTGACCTTCATCCCGCAGGACCCGTTCGCCAGCTTCAACCCGCTGTTCCGCATCGGCACCCAGATCATGGACCTGATGCGCTGGAACTCGCCGCGCCGCGACCCCGCCGTCCGCACCGGCTGGTATTCGCCGGCCCGCCGGCGCGCCGACCGGGCGGCGGCGATCGCCATGCTGGAGGCGGTGCAGCTGCCGCAGCCGGCGCGCATCCTGCGCAAATACCCGCACGAACTCTCCGGCGGCCAGCGCCAGCGGGTGATGATCGCCATGGCCCTGCTGCCCGAACCGCGGCTGGTGATCGCCGACGAGCCGACCACGGCGCTGGATGTGACGGTGCAGGCGCAGATCCTCGGCCTGCTGCGCCGGCTGGCGGTGGATCGTGGGGTGGCGGTGCTGTTCACCACCCACGACCTCGGCGCCGCCTGGGAGATATGTGACCGCGTGGTGGTGATGTATGCCGGCCAGACCGCCGAGATCGCCCCGCGCGAGGGGTTTTTCGCCGCGCCCCGCCACCCCTACACGCACCTGCTGCTGCGCAGCCTGCCGGAGGAGGGGCGCGACCCTGTGGGCATTCCCGGCAGCGTGCCCAGCCCGCTGCGCCCGCCGCCCGGCTGCCGCTTCCACCCGCGCTGCCCGCGCGCCAGCCAGGTCTGCACGGAACAGGCGCCGCCGCTGCTGGGCGAGGGCCACCTGACCGCCTGCCACCACCCGGTGGGCGGCGCCCTGGGGGACACGCTCGATGGCTGAGCCGCCGATCCTGGAGCTGCGCGGCCTGTGCCGGCATTTCCCGGTGCGCGGCCTGCTGAACCGGCGCATCGGCACGCTGCGCGCGCTGGACGGCGTGGACCTCTCGGTTGCCGCCGGCGAGGTGCTGGGCATCGTCGGCGAATCCGGCTGCGGCAAGTCCACCCTCGGCAAGACCATCATGGGCATCCACGCGCCGACCGAGGGCGAGGTGCATTTCGAGGGCAATCTCGTCGCCACCCCCGGCCATGTCCGCCCGCCGGCGGTGCGGGCGCGGCTGCAATATGTCTACCAGGACCCCGGCGCCTCGCTGGACCCCAACTGGCGCCTGCGCCGCTCGCTGCACGAACCGCTGGTGATCCACACGAACCTGCCGCGCGCCGAACGCGAGGCCCGCATCCGCGAGATCGTCGCCGCCGTCGGGCTGCCGGATGCGCATCTGGAGCTGTATCCGCACGAGATCAGCGGCGGCCAGCAGCGCCGGGTGGGGCTGGCGCGCATCCTGGCGCTGGGGCCGAAGCTGGTGATCCTGGACGAGCCGACCTCGGGCCTGGACGTGTCGGTCCAGGCCTCGGTGCTGGCGCTGTTCCGCGACCTGCGGGCGCGCTTCGGCCTCACCTATTTGTTCGTCAGCCACGACCTGGCGGTGGTGCGCGCGATGTGCGACCGGGTGGCGGTGATGTATCTCGGCCGCATCGTCGAGATCGGCCCCGCCGCCGAGGTGTTCGCCGCCCCCCGCCACCCCTACACCAAGGCCCTGCTGGCCGCCGCCCCGCGCATCGGCGGCCCGCGCGTGACCGAAAGCTTCGCCCTGCAAGGCGAGCCGCCCGACCCCGCCCACCTGCCGCAAGGCTGCCGCTTCCGCGCCCGCTGCCCCCTGGCCGCCCCCGCCTGCGCGGCCGAGCCGGAACTGGACATGACCGGGGCGCATGGCGCGGCGTGCTGGCGGTGGCGCGAGGGGATGGAGTGAGCGCCCTCATCCCGCAGGTCTCCGCTAGATTGCACCGTCCGCTCTGACTGCCGAAATCGAGGTATTACGGATGAGGTGTCCCCCTGCGATCCGCAGATTTTCTAGCTTTTCTGGGATAATTCGGCCGCGTCCCCTCTACCATCCCCTAAATATGTGCGTGCTAGGTATGGTTGCCCGGTTCGTCGGAGGCGGACGGAGGTTTTTCCGACCGCAACGAGCGTCAGCCCGACGCCAGCACCGTTGCAGAATACGCGGAAGAGCAGTTACCGTTTCCTCCCGGTGGCCTCGCCATCCGGGGAATGTCGGCTAGAGACAGCCCGAAAGGCCGACCGTGTTGTTTGGCCAAAGCGCCTTAGAGTCTTCTCTGATTGGGGTTGCCGGGGTCAAGCTGTTCCTCTCGCCTCAAGCCATTCCCGTAGGTCACTCGCTTCT
>MKWE01000030.1 GCA_001899585.1 Rhodospirillales bacterium 70-18 | reverse complement strand
CCGCCATTTCGTGGGCGACGAACCCTTTGCCGTGCTTCTGCCCGACGATCTGATGGTGGGCACGCCCGGTGCCCTGAAGCAGATGATCGAGGTTTACAATCGCGTCGGTGGCGGCGTGGTGGTGGCGGCGGAAGAAAAACCGCTGGAAGAAGTGAAGCGTTACGGTGTGATCGCGCCGGGTGCCGAAAAGGGCAACGCGGTGGAGGTAAAAGGCGTGGTGGAAAAACCCGACCCCGCCATGGCGCCATCGCGGTTGACGGTGATCGGACGTTACATCCTCGACCCACAGGTGTTCATCGAACTGGACCGCAAGGAAAAAGGCGCCGGCGGTGAAATCCAACTGACCGATTCCATGGCCAAGCTGATCGGCCAGGTGCCGTTCCACGCGGTGAAGACCAATTGCACCCGCTATGACTGCGGCAGCAAGGAAGGTTTCCTGCAGGCCAATATCGCGGTCGGCCTGTCGCGGCCGGACATTGCGCCCTCGCTCAGGGCCATGCTGAAAACCATTAATCTTTAAGCACCGGTGACGGGTGCCAATCGTCACGAGAGTGCCCGATTTCCCGTGTTAATCAGCGGATTAAGGATGTAGGGGATCAACCCTTGCAGGGACCGCGGATTCCGGGCGAAACAGCGCCGGCCCCAGAGCAAGAGCGGATTTGCACTTTAAGAGGACTTCCAGATGCGGATTGCCATGATCGGAACCGGGTATGTCGGGCTCGTTTCAGGCGCCTGCCTGTCGGAATTCGGTCACGACGTGATCTGCGTGGACAAGGATCAGGCCAAGATCGACGCCCTGGAAAAAGGCGTGATCCCGATTTTCGAGCCGGGTCTTGACGAGGTGGTGGCCGCCAATGTGAAGGCGGGGCGGCTTTCCTTCACCAATGACCTGAAAAAGGCCGTGCCGGGGGCGGACGCGGTGTTCATCGCGGTGGGCACGCCAAGCCGCCGCGGCGATGGTCATGCCGACCTGCAATATGTCTTTGCAGCGGCGAAAGAGGTGGCGGGGCTGATCGACCGTTATGCGGTGATCGTCACCAAATCGACCGTGCCGGTCGGCACCAGCCGCAAGGTGGAACAGATCGTTCGAGAAACCTCTCCCCACGGCGATTTCGATGTCGCCTCCAACCCGGAATTTCTGCGCGAGGGGTCTGCGATCGAGGATTTCCGCAGGCCGGATCGCGTGGTCTGCGGCTGCGACGGCGAACGCGCGCGCAATGTGATGCGCGAAATCTATCGCCCGCTTTATCTGAATGAGACGCCGATCATCTTCACCACGCGCGAAAGTTCGGAACTGATCAAATACGCGGCCAACGCCTTTCTTGCCACCAAGATCACCTTCATCAACGAGATGGCCAATCTGTGCGAGAAACTGGGCGGTGACGTGCAGGATGTGGCGCGCGGCATCGGGCTGGACGGGCGCATCGGCAACAAATTCCTGCATGCGGGCCCCGGCTTCGGCGGATCGTGCTTTCCGAAGGATACGCTGGCGCTGCTCAAAACCTCGCAGGATGCAGGCGCACCGGCACGGATCGTGGAAGCGGTCGTGGCGGTGAACGACGCCCGCAAACGCGAGATGGCGGAAAAGATCGAACGCGCCTTTGGCGGGGTGAAGGGCAAGACCATCGCGATTCTGGGCCTGACCTTCAAACCCAATACCGACGATATGCGCGATGCACCGAGCCTGGTGATCGTCCCCTATCTGCAACAAGCCGGTGCGCGCATCCGCGCCTACGATCCCGAGGGCGCCAGGGAAGCGGCAAAATCGCTCACGCTCGACCTCTGCACCGACACCTATGAAGCGCTGGATGGCGCCGATGGCGTGGTGATCCTGACCGAATGGAATGAATTTCGTGCGCTGGACCTGCCCCGCGTCAAATCGCTGCTGAAAACGCCGCTGATGATCGACCTGCGCAACATTTACCGGCCGGGCCTGATGGCGGACGCGGGCTTCACCTATGTCAGCGTGGGCCGGGCCACGGCCGGGCCTGCGAAATAGGGTCTTCCGGGCGCCGGTTCATGTGGATCGGTGGCCCCAAACCGC
>MKWE01000029.1 GCA_001899585.1 Rhodospirillales bacterium 70-18 | reverse complement strand
GAGACCAACATCGCGCGCGCCAATCAGCTTTTGACCTGACCAGACCGGACACGGCCAGACCGGGCATGGCCGCCATTCAAATGGAAGCCCATGCGCAGGAGACGGCGGCGCTCCCGCTCCTCGCGGATGACATAGGCCCGAACCCGTAAAAGATCCCGGCGCGCCACCAGCCCGACAACCTTATCGGTCCGGCGATCGAGAATGGGCACACGCCCGATATCCGCGGTAGCCATTCTGTCCGCCAGTTCGCCCACCAGTTCGTCCGAATAACCGGTAAACAGCGTTTGATGATCGGCAAGATCGGCGAGTGTCGCCTCCGGTGCCACGCCGTCGCGCATCCAGCGCATAACGTCGGAGCGCGAGGCCATGCCGACGAGCTTTTCGGCATCATCGACCACCGGATAGCTCTTGTGACGGCGCGTGCCCTCTACCGTTGCGAAGAAATCAATCGCCGCCTTGGCAGGCGTCGTGGCTGCAAGCGTGTGCGCCGGCCGCGCCATGATCTGTTCCACACGGGTCTGCAGGAAGGGATCGATCGTATATTCACGCATGATGTGATGGCCGCGCCGCGCAATCCGCTCCGTCAAAATCGAACGGCGCATGACCAGAACGGTGACGACGAAGGCGGCAACCGAGGCAACCAGCAAAGGCAGCAGAATGTGTGTGTTGCCGGTCAGTTCCGTGGCGAAGAATGTGCTGGTCAACGGCGCGCGCATGGTACCGCCCAGGATTGCAGCCATGCCCAAAAGGGCCCAGAAACCGGGATCGCCGAACGGGATCAACTGAGCCTCGAGCGCACCCAGCGCGCCCCCCATGATCAGCAGCGGCGCCAGGACGCCACCGGAGGTGCCGGACGACAACGCCACGATCCAGATGACCGCCTTGTCGACCAGGAGCAGCACCGTGGCATGCAGGGCGAAACCGCCATCGATCAGGGTACGGATCGTGTCATAGCCGACGCCCAGAACCGCCGGATCGAGATAGCCGCCGACGCCGACCACCACCCCGCCAAGTGCGGGCCACCACATCCAGTGAATGGGCAGTTTGCGGAACAGATCCTCCACCCAATAGAGCGTCACGGTGAGCAGTGCGGATTGCAGCCCGGCGACAGCACCCACCAGCAGGCAAAGACCGAGGCCCCACCACGGCAGAAGCGGTACGCCCGCATAGGCGAAGAGCGGACCCACCCCCAAAAGATGGGGCCGCCACGCCGCCGCTACCACCGCGGCAACCACCACCGGTACGAAGCTGCGCGGTTTCCATTCGAACAGCAGCAGTTCCACCGCGAGCAGCACGGCGGCAATCGGCGTATTGAATACCGCGGTCATGCCCGCGGCCGCGCCCGCCACCAGCAGGGTTTTGCGTTCGGCGGAACT
>MKWE01000028.1 GCA_001899585.1 Rhodospirillales bacterium 70-18 | reverse complement strand
GCGTCAGACGCCGGACCGGCGCCCAATATCGCGGCCATCAGTACATCGCGCACAAAGCCCGCGATGCGTGAGAGCAGCGTATAGCCGCCGACCGAGAGAAGCCGCCCGAACATGCGTGCGTTATTCTTTCGCGTGTGCGCCCGGCACGCGGGCGAGCAGCTTTTGCACAAACGGCATCATGCGATCGGCGATGATGCGCACACCTGCCGGATTGGGATGAATACCGTCTGCCTGATTGAGCTTTGGGTTCATCGCCACCCCTTCCAGCATGAACGGATACAGAATCACATCGAAGCGCCTGGCCAGTGTGGGGTAGATCGCATCGAATTGCCTGTCATATTCGGCACCCAGATTGCGCGGCGCCTGCATACCGCACAGCAGGACCGGGATGTTTGCCGCCTTGAGCCGGGTGAGGATAGCGGTGAGATTCTTTTCGATTTCCTTTGGCGGCAGCCCGCGCAAGGCGTCATTCGAGCCAAGTTCGACAATCGCGGCATCGGGCCGGTCCGCCAGCGACCAGTCGAGCCGCGAAAGCCCGCCTGCCGTGGTATCGCCCGAGACCCCGGCATTAATCACCTTGACCCGATAGCCCGACGCGTTCAGCCGCGCCTGCAATACCGCGGGCAGTTCCTGTCCCGGCGGGACGCCATAGCCCTGTGTCAGGCTGGTGCCGAGTGCCAATATCTTCAAAGGCGCCGCGGCCATGGCGGGCACGGCACCAGCCCACAACAAGGCCGCAATGACCAACATAAACTTGAATCGCAGGCCGCTCATGCCATATCGCCTTTAGGGTACCGATTGCCCAATCCCGCCGTCCACCATGGAAAGCCCCGCCCGATGCAAGTTTCGACGCCGCAAACCCAATCGCCCGCGATTGCGCTCAGCGATGTGAAGCTGACACTGGCGAGCGCGGCAGGGCCGGTCAACATCCTGAACGGAATCGACCTCAATGTGGAACAGGGCTCAGCCATCGCGCTTTTGGGGCCATCGGGTTCGGGAAAATCATCGCTGCTGATGGTGGCGGCCGGTCTGGAAGCGCCGAGTTCGGGCCGCGTGACCATTGCCGGCACTGACATCACGACGCTGGGCGAAGATGCGCTGGCCCGCTTCCGGCGCGGGCGCGTTGGCATCGTGTTCCAATCCTTTCACCTGATCGCGGCGATGAGCGCGCTGGAGAACGTGGCGGTGCCGCTGGAGCTGTTGGGCGCAGACGCGCCGTTCGACCGGGCCCGCGAAGCGCTGGAGGCGGTGGGGCTTGGCCCGCGCCTGCAACATTATCCCGGCCAGTTGAGCGGTGGCGAGCAACAGCGCGTGGCGCTGGCCCGCGCAATGG
>MKWE01000027.1 GCA_001899585.1 Rhodospirillales bacterium 70-18 | reverse complement strand
TCGATCAGCCGCCCGCCTATGCTCTGCCGTCCAGGTCATCTTCAACTCCGCGAACCGTCACACGGAGGAGCGAATCACATCCGATTCCACAGACTCAACTTCTTTCTGGATGGGTTCTTATGCCTTCTTCAAAAAACACGCCTTCAACACCAGCCCCTTGATCTTCTCCGCATTGCACTCGATCTGTTCGCCATCCCCGGTCAGCCGGATGTTGCGGATCATCGTGCCGCGCTTGAGCGTGGCCGAAGTACCTTTGACCTTCAGGTCCTTGATCACCGTTACCGAGTCGCCATCGGCGAGTTCCGTTCCGTTGCTGTCCCTGGTTGGCATTCCGCCCTCCGTTGAGCCGTAAACATGCGAACGGCGCGGAGGACTGCCCCCCGCGCCGCTCGTTCAGCCAGCGCCTGAAAGGATCAGGCGCTCTTCTTCATGATCTCGTCGGCCACGTTGCGCGGCACCGGATCGTAGTGGTGGAACTGCATGGTGAAGCTGGCGCGGCCCTTGGTCATGCTGCGCAGGTCGGAGATGTAGCCGAACATCTCCTTCAGCGGCACATGCGCGCGCACCATCACCGTGCTGCCCGAACTCTCCTGATTCTGGATCATGCCGCGGCGGCGGTTGAGGTCACCCACCACGTCGCCGACATGGTCGTTGGGGGTGGTCACCTCCACGTCCATGATCGGCTCCAGGATGATCGGGCTGGCCTTCTTCATGCCCTCGCGGAAGCAGGCCTTGGCGGCGATTTCGAACGCCAGCGCGCTCGAGTCGACGTCATGGTACTTGCCGTCCACCAGGGTGTACTTGAAGTCCACCGTCGGGAAGCCGGCCAGCACGCCAGTCTCGGCCTGCACCTTGATGCCCTTCTCGACCGCGGGGATGTATTCCCGCGGCACGGTGCCGCCGACGACCTTGTTCTCGAACGACACGCCGGCGTTGCGCTCGGCCGGCTCGAAGACGATCTTCACCTCGGCGAACTGGCCCGAACCGCCAGTCTGCTTCTTGTGAGTGTAGGTCTCGGTGTGCGCCTTGCTGATGGTCTCGCGATAGGCCACCTGCGGCGCGCCGATGTTGGCCTCCACGCCGTATTCGCGCCTCAGGCGGTCGATGATGATCTCCAGGTGCAGCTCGCCCATCCCGGACAGGATGGTCTGGCCGCTCTCCTGGTCGGTCTTCAGGCGCAGGCTGGGGTCTTCGCCCGCCAGCTTCTGCAGGCCGATGGTCATCTTCTCCACCGAGTCCTTGGTCTTGGGCTCAACGGAGATGTCGATCACCGGCACCGGGAAGGCCATGCGCTCCAGCACCACCGGATCATCCGAGCTGGCGAGCGTGTCGCCGGTCCCGGTGTCCTTCAGGCCGACGAAAGCGGCGATGTCGCCGGCGGAGACTTCCTTGATTTCCGCACGCTTGTCGGCGTGCATCTGGAACATCCGGCCGACGCGCTCCTTGCCGTCCTTGGTCGTGTTCATCACCGTGTCGCCGCTTTTCAGCGTGCCGGCGTAAACGCGCACGAAGGTCAGCGTGCCGTATTTGTCGTTGATGATCTTGAACGCCAGGCCCGCGAACGGCGCGCTCGGGTCGGCCTTGATGCGGCGGCGGTCGGAATGCTCGCCGTCCTCCTCGCCTTCCTCGGCGGCGATCGAGATGCCGGGCACGTCCACCGGGCTCGGCAGGTAGTCGAGCACGGCGTCCAGCAGCGGCTGCACGCCCTTGTTCTTGAACGCGGTGCCGCACAGCACCGGGCGGAAGGCGCCGCTGATCGTGCCGGTCTTGATGGCGCGCTTCAGGGTGGCGACTTCCACGTCGCCCTTTTCGAAATACTCCTCCATGCCCGCGTCATCCACCGACAGCGCGGTGTCGAGCAGGTTCTGGCGGTATTCCTTCGCCTTCTCCATCAGGTCGTCGGGGATCGGCGCGTCATGGAACTTGGCGCCCAGCTCGCCGCCTTCCCAGATGATCGCCTTCATCTCCACCAGGTCGACCACGCCGATGAACTGGTCTTCCACGCCGATCGGCAGCTGCAGCGGCAGCGCCACGATGTCCAGCTTCTCCTTCAGCGTGTCGAACGCGCGGTAGAAGTCGGCGCCGGTGCGGTCCAGCTTGTTGATGAAGATGATGCGCGGCACATTGTAGCGGTCGGCCAGGCGCCAGTTGGTCTCGGACTGCGGCTGCACGCCGGCCACGCCCTCGATGATGAACACCGCGCCATCCAGCACGCGCAGCGAGCGGTTCACCTCGATGTTGAAATCGATATGGCCGGGCGTGTCGATGATGTTGATGCGGTGGTCCTTCCACTCGCACGTCACCGCGGCGGAGGTGATGGTGATGCCGCGCTCACGCTCCTGGTCCATGTAATCGGTGGTGGTGTTGCCGTCATGCACCTCGCCGATGCGGTGCGACACGCCGGTGTAATACAGGATCCGCTCCGTCGTGGTGGTCTTGCCGGCATCGATATGCGCGGTGATGCCAATATTGCGGAGCTTTTCAAGCGACGTTGCGGACACGGTAGCCTCCATTCGCCCCTGGCGAGGGGCCTCCATCCGCCCCTCGCGGGGCTTACGATCAGACATACCACAAAAGACGCGTCGGGGCACCTGCCCCACGCGCCGCTGCGTGGCCCGGCACAAGCGGCCGGTCTGGATTTGCCGCCTCAATGCCCCCGGCGGCGTCGTTTTGCAAGCGCGCCGTGGCCCCGCGCGCGCATGGCTGTCTCTCTCTCGCGCGCCGGCATGGGAGAATGACGACGGTTTAACCACATCTCCGCCATCATCAGCGTTAAAATGCGTTACATGGACACCCGAGCCGCACACGCGATGATCCGCTTCGGATTGGGCCCCCGGGGCGGCGAAACGCTCCCGACCGATCCGGATTCCTGGCTTGCCGCCCAGCTCGACGGGCCGGACCCCGCGCTGTCCATCCCCGCGCCAGACACCGCGGCGGGGCTGACCGCGCTGCGCGACGACGGCAAGATGCCGCCGATGGATCCGCAGCAGCGTCGCTCCGCCAAGGTGATGCGCGCCGCCACCGCGGTCGCCATGGACACGCTGCTCGGCACCGACACCCCGTTCCGCGAGCGCCTGGTGTGGTTCTGGGCCAACCACTTCACCGTCAGCATCCGCCAGGGCAATGTCGGCCCGCTCAGCCAGGCCTATGTGCGCGAGGCGATCCGCCCGCACGTCACCGGCCGCTTCATCGACATGCTGCGCGCGGTGATGAGCCACCCGGCCATGCTGTTCTACCTCGACAATGTGCAGTCGCTCGGGCCCGACAGTCCTACCGGCAAGCGCTTCAAGCTGGGCCTGAACGAGAACCTGGCGCGCGAATGCCTGGAACTGCACACCGTGACCCCGGCCGCCGGCTACACCCAGGCCGACGTCACCGCCTTCGCCGCCATCCTCACCGGCTGGTCGATCGACCTGAACGGCCATCCCCCCGGCTTCCTGTTTCGCCCCTTCGCCCACGAACCGGGCGCCAAGACGGTGATGGGGCGCGTCTGGCCCCCTGGCGAGGCCGGCGGCGAGCAGATCCTGGCCTGGCTCGGTACCCACCCCTCCACCCTGCACAACCTGGCGGTGAAGCTGGTCCGCCACTTCGTCGCAGACGTGCCGCCCCCGGATGCGGTCGCCCGCGTGGCGGAGGTGCTGCGCGATACCGGCGGCGACCTCCGTTCCGCCGCCATGGCGGTCATCGCGCTGCCGCAGGCCTGGACGCCGCTCACCAAGCTGCGCACCCCGTTCGACTATGTGGTTGCCGTGCTGCGCGCCTTCGATCTGCCCGCCGCCAACCGGCCCGACCCGAACGGCTGGATGTCGGCCCTCGGCCAGCCCTTCATGTCGGCGCCGCTGCCCAATGGCTGGTCCGACACGGCGGCCGACTGGGCGGCGCCGGCGATGATCATGCGCCGGATCGACTGGGCCTCGGCCGTCGCCTGGCGCGCCCGCCAGCACGACCCGCAGGCGATGGCCGAGGCCACGCTCGGCCCGCTGCTGCCCGCGGACTCCCGGCAGCGCATCGCCCGCGCCGGCTCCCGCCAGGAGGCGCTGGCCATGCTGATCGCCTCGCCGCAATTCCAGAGGAGGTAGCGATGCCCGACCATCCCTACCAGAACGATCCCCCCTGCCAGAACGAACCCTGTCCGCAGGACAGCGCGGCCCTGCCGCACCGCTCCCTGCGGATCACCCGCCGCGCCGCCCTGCTCGGGCTGGTCGGCGCGGTCACGCTCGGCCGCGCCTCCCTGGCGCTGGCCGCCGCCCCCACCGAGCGCCGCCTCGTGGTGGTGCTGCTGCGCGGCGCGCTGGACGGCATGTCCGCCGTGGTGCCCTATGGCGACCCGCATCTGGCCGGGCTGCGCGGCGCCCTGCTGCCACCCCAGCCGGGCGGCGCCACGGGCGCGCTGCTGGACCTCGGCGGCTTCTACGGCCTGCACCCGGCGCTGGCCGGCCTGCACGGGCTGTACCGGCAGAACCAGCTGCTGATGGTGCACGCGGTCGCCGGCAACTGGCGCATGCGCAGCCATTTCGAAGCCCAGGACTGCATGGAATCCGGTGCCGACCACCGGCTGGACAGCGGCTGGCTGAACCGCGCCGCCGGGCTGCTGCAGGCCGGCGGCGGGCGCCCGGCACCGGCGATGGGCGCGGCGGTGGCCTTCAGCCCCGGCCTGCCGCTGCTGCTGCGCGGCCCCACCCGGGTCGGCTCCTGGCTGCCCGACATGGCGATGCACCCCGACGCCAGCCTGTACCGCTCCATCGCCGACATGAGCCACGCCGACCCGCTGCTCGGCCCGGCGATCACCGAGGGCCTGCGCGAGCGCGGCTTCAGCGACGCCGCCCTGGCCGGTGGCCCGCCGCCGCGCGGCTTCGGCTTCACCACTCTGGCCAACGCCGCCGGGCGGCTGCTGGCCGCCGCCGACGGCCCGCGGCTGGCGGCGCTGGAGGTCGGCGGCTGGGACACCCATGCCGCCCAGGCCAACCGCCTCGCCTATCCGATGCGCGAACTGGACGAGGGGCTGATGGCCCTGAAGGCCGGGCTGGGCGACGCCTGGGCTCAGACCGCGATGCTGGTGATGACGGAATTCGGCCGCACCGTGCGGATCAACG
Organism: Rhodospirillales bacterium 70-18; assembly: GCA_001899585.1. GTDB lineage: Bacteria > Pseudomonadota > Alphaproteobacteria > Acetobacterales > Acetobacteraceae > 70-18. The sequence goes on along the minus strand of MKWE01000027.1, from coordinate 124,320 downwards.
GCACCAACGGCACCGACCATGGCACCGGCACCGTCGCCTTCCTGCTGGGCGGCGCGGTCGCCGGCGGCCGGGTGCGGGCGGACTGGCCCGGCTTGGCGCCGGACCGGCTGTTCGAGAACCGCGACCTCGCCCCCACCACCGACCTGCGGGCGCTGGCCAAGGGCGTGCTCGCGGCCCATCTGGGCATGGGCGCCGCGGCGCTGGCCCGGGTCTTCCCCGACAGCGCCGCCGCCACGCCCCTGCCCCATCTGCTGCACGCCTGAGCCACCCGCCGCGCGGGCGGGGGTTGCCCGTCCGCGCGGCGCCCGGCTCAGCCGATATCGCCGGCCATCACCTTCGGCAGTTCGGCCGTCATCTTCAGGTCCTTCACCAACTTCGGCTGGTCGGCGATCATCTTCTTGCGCAGCGTGGCGATCTCGTCGGCCGCCGCCATCGTCACCGCCACGTTGTGCGTCTTCAGCTCGCCCAGCGCATGCTCCTGCGCCTTGCCCATGTTGTCGCGGTACTGGCCGATATTGGCCGCCCACGTCTCGGTCAGCAGCTTCTGCAGGTCGGCCGGCAGCGAGGTGTAGAAGCGCTCGCTGACCATCGGCACATACTCGTTGATGTTCTGATGGTCCTGGAAGGTGGACTTCACCCCGGCTTCCCACAGCTTGGCGCTGAAGCAGCTCTCATTGGTGGTGATCAGCCCGTCGAACGTGCCCTGCGACAGCGCCAGCGGCACATCCGGCCAGGCGGTGGTGTTGGGGATCGCGTCGAAGAAGCGGGTGCGCCAGGCCAGCGCGGCGCCGCCGGCGTTGCGGATCTTCATGCCCTTCAGGTCGGCGAAGCCCTTCAGCGGCTTGGTCGCCGAGAACCAGTGCTGCGCGCCCAGTTCCAGCCACGGACCCATCACCTTCAGGTGCAGCCGCTTCAGCAACTGGTCGTTGATCATGGCGCCGGTCTTGCCGTCCACCACCTTGCGGACGGTCGGCAGGTCCAGCCCGTACATCATCGGCAGGCTGGCGAAGTCGCAATCGGGCACGAAGCCGGTCAGCACCCAGGTGCCGGGGCAGGCCATCTCCACCTGGCCCTGCACCAGCGCCTTGGCGACGTTGGCGTCCTTGAACAGCGAGCCGGCATGGAACACCTCGGTGGTGATCCGCCCGCCCGAGGCCACTTCCAGCTTGTGCATGAAGTCCACGACCGACACGTTGCGCATATGCGTCGGCGCGGTGTCCAGCGAGCAGCGCAGCTTGATCGGGGCGGCGGCGCGCACAACGCGCGAGCTCAGGCCGAGCGAGGCCACCGCGGCGGCGCCGAGCGCGAAGCTGCGGCGTTTGATTGCATTCGGCATTCGTTTTCCTCCTGTTACAGTCTCGCCGGGTGGCCGGCGTCACCCGCGCGTCTAGCAGGATTCTCCCCGATCCTCCAAGCTGCCGCCTAGAACGAATGGGAGGGGCAACGATGGGCGAAATGGCGGACAAGGCGGCCGGCGCGGTCTCCGGCGCGCGGCAATGGCGGCGACTGATGCGGCTGGCCGAGCTCGGCGCCATCCCGGGCGACGGCGTTAACCGCGCCTGCCTCACCGACCTGGACCGCCAGGCCCGCCGCCTGCTGGCCGGCTGGGCCACCGAGGCGGGCGTCAGCGTGAGCGTGGACGAGGCCGCCAACCTCTGGCTGCGCCGCCCCGGCCAGGACGAGGCCGCCGCCCCCGTGTTGACCGGCAGCCACATGGACAGCCAGCCCAACGGCGGCCGGTTCGACGGCATCTACGGCGTCGTCGCCGGGCTGGAGGCGCTGGCCGCCCTGCACGACGCCGGCATCGTCACCCACCGGCCGATCGAGGTGGTGGCCTGGACCAACGAGGAAGGCGGCCGCTTCGCCCCCGGCTGCATGGGCAGCATGGCCTGGTCCGGCCATTCGCCGCTCACCACCTGGAGCGAGGTGCGCGACGCCGAGGGCATACGCTTCGCCGACGCGCTGGCCGAACATCTGCGCGCCGAGGCCACCCTCCCCCGCCGCCCGCTTGGCCCCATTGGTGGCCCCATGGGCAGCCCGCCACACGCCTATGTGGAGGCGCATATCGAGCAGGGGCCGCTGCTGGAGGCCGCCGGCCGGCCGATCGGCGTGGTCACCGGCATCCAGGGCAGCCGCTGGTTCAGCGTCACCATCACCGGCGACACCGCCCATGCCGGCACCGCCCCCCTGGCGCTGCGCCGCGACGCCGTGCAGGACATGCTGCGCGCCATCACCGCGTTGAACGCGCTGACCGCCGACCCGGACGACGTGCTGCGCTTCACCGTCGGCCGCGTGACGGTGGCGCCCAACACCTCCAACACCGTGGCCGGCCAGGCCAGCTTCAGCATCGACCTGCGCCACCCCGACCGCGCGGTGCTGCTCGCCATCGGCGACGCCATCGCGCCCACCATCCGCGCCGCCCTGCGCACCTGCGACGCGACGGTCCAGGAGACCTTCCACGCCCTGCCGGCCGTGTTCGACGCGCGGGTGGTGGCGGCGGTGGAACGCGCGGCGGCGGCCGACGGCCAGGGCCATATGCGGCTGGCCTCCGGCGCCTTCCACGACGCCCAGTTCCTGGTGCCGGTCTGCCCCACCGGCATGATCTTCGTGCCCTGCCGCCACGGCATCAGCCACAACCCGGCCGAATACGCGACCCCGGAGCACCTCGAAGCCGGCACCCGCGTCCTGGCCCGCACCCTGCTGGACCTCGCCGCCTGACGCGGCGCGAGGAGGGGGGGCGCGGAGCCTTATCTTCCATCCGGGCCGGTTTCTGTTGACACCCCGTCCGGTCGCGGATGATCGTAGGCACACGAACGATCTGGCTTCCTCCCGCACAGGATCGCCGGCATGGGCAGCTACCTGCGTCCGAACACCCTGGATGCCGCGCTGGCCGCGCTGTCGGCCGGCCCGCGCGCCGTGCTGGCCGGCGGCACCGACCACTACCCCGCCCGCGCCGCCGACGCCCCGGAGGAGGACATCCTCGACATCTCCGCCCTGCCCGGCCTGCGCGCCATCGCGGCGCATGGCGACCATTGGTGGCTGCCCTGCCAGGCCACCTGGTCGGACCTGATCGCCGCCGACCTGCCGGGCGCGTTCGACGCGCTGCGGCAGGCGGCGCGGCAGGTCGGCGGCGCGCAGGTGCAGAACGCCGGCACCATCGTCGGCAACCTGTGCAACGCCAGCCCGGCGGCCGATGGCGTGCCCTGCCTGCTGGCGCTGGACGCCGTGGTGCGCCTGGCCAGCCGGGGGGGCGCGCGCGAGGTGGGCGTGGCGGATTTCCTGCTCGCCCCCCGCCGCACCGCCCGCCGGCCGGACGAGCTGGTGCTGGGCCTGAAGGTGCCGCGCCATGACCGGCCGGTGCGATCGGCCTTCCTCAAGCTCGGCGCGCGCCGCTACCTGGTGATCTCCATCGCCATGGTCGCCGCCGCCATCGAATGCGCGCCGGACGGCGCCATCGCCGCCGCGCGCATCGCCGTCGGCGCCTGCGGCCCGGTGGCCACCCGGCTGCCGGCGCTGGAGGCGGCGCTGCGCGGCCATAGGCCGGACCCGGCGCTGGTGCGCCCGGAGCACCTCGCCGCGCTGGCGCCGATCGACGACATCCGCGCCCCGGCCGCCTATCGCCGGGCGGCGGCGCTGGAACTGGCCCGCCGCGCGGTGGCGGCCCTCGCCCAGCCGGGCCGGGCGGCGGGATGAGGGCGCCGGACATGACCCTGCGCCTGCGCCTGAACGGCCGCCCGGTGCAGGCGCAGGCCGACCCGGCGATGCGCCTCTCCGACCTGCTGCGCGACGTGCTGGGCCTCACCGGCACCAAGATCGGCTGCAACGCCGGCGATTGCGGCGCCTGCACGGTGTTGCTGGACGGCCGGCAGGTCTGCGCCTGCCTGGTCCCCGCCGCCCGCGCCGAGGGGTGCGACATCCGCACGGTGGAGGGGCTGGCCGAGGGCGGTGCGCTGAACGCCTTGCAGGCCGCCTTCCTGCGTCACGGCGCCGCCCAGTGCGGCATCTGCACACCGGGCATGCTGATGGCCGCCACCGACCTGCTGGCCCGCCTGCCCACCCCCACGGAAGCACAGGTGCAGGACGCGCTGGGCGGCGTGCTGTGCCGCTGCACCGGCTACCGCAAGATCATCGACGCGGTGCTGGACGTGGCCGGCCCCAGCCCCCCGGTGGCGGGCGCGATGGGCGCCCGCCTGCCCAAGGTGGACGGCCCGGCCAAGCTGACCGGCGCCGAGCGCTTCGGCGCCGACGCGCTGCCGGACGAGGCGTTCCTGACCATCCGCGCCATCCGCAGCCCGCACGCCCATGCCCGCTTCACCCTGGGCGACTTCGCCCCGCTGCTGGCCGCCCATCCCGGCCTGCTGCGCGTGCTGACCGCCGCCGACCTGCCCGGCGCGCGGGTGTTCGGCATCTACCCCACCGGCAAGGACCAGCCGGTGCTGGCCGACGGCCTGGTGCGCCATCGCGGCGAACCGGTCTGCGCCCTGCTCGGCGACGCCGCCACCCTGGCCGGCATCCCCGAGGGCGACGTCCCGGTCGCCTGGGAGCCGCTGCCGGAGGTCACCTTCGCCGCCGGCGGGCCGGACCTGCACGCCCACGCGCCGGGCAACGTGCTGTGCCGCGGCCTGGTGGCGCGCGGCGACCCCGCCACCGGCTTTGCCGCCGCCGCCGCGCGGGCGGACATCGCGACCGCGACCGGCTTCGTCGAGCACGCCTATATCGAACCGGAAGCCGGCTACGCCCGCCGCGTCGGCGACGGCATGGAGGTGGTTGCCTGCACCCAGACCCCCTACATGGACCGCGACGAGATCGCGCTGATCCTGGGCATTCCGCCGGAGCGCGTGCGGGTGATCCCGACCGCGGTGGGCGGCGGTTTCGGCGGCAAGCTGGACCTGTCGATCCAGCCGCTCGCCTGCGTCGCCGCCTGGCTCACCCTGCGGCCGGTGCGCATGGTCTATGGCCGCGGCGAGAGCATGGCCGCCAGCACCAAGCGCCACCCCGCCCGCATCGCCGCGGCGGCGGCGGCCGATGCGGGCGGCAGGCTTACCGCCTTCACATTCCACGGGGATTTCGACACCGGTGCCTATGCGAGCTGGGGGCCGACGGTCGCCAACCGGGTGCCGGTGCACGCCATGGGGCCGTATGCGGTGCCCCATGTCCGCTGCACCACCGCCGCCCTGCACACCAACGGCCCGCCCGCCGGCGCCTTCCGCGGTTTCGGCGTGCCGCAGGCGGCGATCGCCGGCGAGGCGCTGATGGACATGCTGGCGGCACAGCTCGGGCTCGACCCCTGGGACATAAGGCGGATCAATGCCTTGGGCGAGGGTTCCACCACCGCCACAGGGCAAATGCTGGGCGCCGGGGCGGCGCTGCCGGAATGCCTGGACGCGATCCGCCCGCGCTGGCAGGCGCTGCGCCAGGAAGCCAGCGATTTCAATCGCCAGGCCGGCGTTCTGCGGCGCGGCGCGGGGCTTGCCTGCATGTGGTACGGCATCGGCAACACCTCGATGTCCAACCCCTCCGAAATGGTGATCGGCATCGGCGCGGATGGCCGTTGCACGCTGTTTTCCGGAGCGGTGGATATCGGCCAGGGGTCCAACACCATCATGGTGCAGATCGCCGCGGAGGCGCTGGGAGTGCCTCCGGAGGCGCTGAATCTGGTCTCTGGAGACACCAAAACCACCCGGGATGCGGGCAAAACCAGCGCATCACGGCAGAGTTTCGTCTCCGGCAACGCCGCCAGGCTGGCCGGGGCGGCGTTGCGGGCGGAGATTTTGCGCCGCGCCAATGCCGGGCCGGAGGCGATGATTATGCTGCATGATGGTCGCATTTCGGTTGTATCCGGCGACGCCGCCACCATCCTGGACCCCGCCGCCATGGCGCCGGACGCCGAGGGCCTGGTGCTGCGCGGCGAGGGCCGGTTCGACCCGCCGACCACCGCGCTGGACGCCCACGGCCAGGGCATCCCCTATGCCTGCTACGCCTTCGCCGCCCAGGCGGCGCTGGTGGAGGTGGACACCGCCCTCGGCACCGTGCGCGTGCTGCGCATCGTCGCCGCCCACGATGTCGGCCGCGCGGTGAACCCGACGCTGGTGGAGGGGCAGATCCATGGCGGCATCGCCCAGGGCCTCGGCCTGGCGCTGATGGAGGAATACCTGCCCGGCCGCACCGACAACCTGCACGACTACCTGATCCCCACCATCGGCGACGTGCCCGAGATCGAGACCATCCTGGTCGAACGTCCCGACCCGCTCGGCCCGTATGGCGCGAAGGGGGTGGGCGAGCCGGCGCTGGTGGCGACCGCGCCGGCCATCCTGAACGCGATCGCCGATGCCATCGGGGCGCGCCTCACCCGCGTGCCGGCCACGCCCGACCGGGTGCTGGCGGCGCTGGCCCGATGAGCGCGCCGGACATCGTCACCTGCGACGCCTGCCCGGTGCTGTGCCGCATCCGCCCGGACAAGACCGGCGCCTGCGACCGCTACGGCAATGTCGGCGGCGTGCTCACCCGCATGGACCCGCTGACCGTCGCCGCCCGCGCGCCCGAGCTGGTGCGTTTCGCCGGCGAGGATTGGGACGGCAACCCGGTGGCGGCGCGCGACGTGTTCGTGACCGCGCTGGGCGCCGGCACCACCTATCCCGACTACAAGCCCGCCCCCTTCATCGTCGGCAGCACGATCGACGGCGTGGACATGGTGACCGTGGTCTCCGAGGGCATCTTCAGCTATTGCGGCCTGAAGCTGAAGATCGACACCGACCGCCATCTGGGCCCCGAGGCCGCCACCGTGCGGGCCGGCGGCGAGGCGGTGGGGCATGTCACCACCGCCGAATACGGCAGCCAGATGCTGGCTCTCGGCGGCGTGCACCACCTGACCGGCGGCAGCAAGCGCGAGGGGGTGGCGACCTGCGAGGCCATGCTGCGGCTGGCCAATGGCGGGGCGGTGGAACTGGCGATCGACGGCGGCGCCACCGTGCTGGCGCAGGCCGGCCGCGCCCCGGTGGTGGGCGGGGTGGCGGAGGCGCGCATGCGGGTGGGCTGCGGCTCGGCCACCATCGGCATTTTCGCCGGCCAGTGGCTGGGCCATGCCGACGAGGTGATCGTGGTGGACGACCACATCACCGGCGTGCTCAGCGAGCACCAGGCCGGCCGGTTCCTGGACATGCGGCCCGCCGGCATCCGGGTGCGCGGCCGGCGCTCCACCCCCGGGCGGTATTTCCAGGTGGCCAACCCCGGCGGCGGCTGGGGCGGCACCGACATCGCCGACCCGCTGGCCATCATCGAGCGGATCGACCCGAAGGCCGCCTGGCCGGGCCTGCGGCTGCTGATGGTCTCCACCACCGGAGAGCACGCCGCCTGGTTCGTGCTGGACGAGCAATTGCGGCCACAGCCCGCGCCGATGCCGCCGGCCATCGCCGAGGCGGTGGCGCTGATCGGCGAGAACTGCGAGCCGGCGCTGTGCAGCGTGCTGTTCACGGCCGGCGCCGGCGGCAGCCTGCGCGCGGGCGCCACCCGCAACCCGGTGCGGCTGACCCGCGCGGTGCAGCAGGGGCGGGCGAAGGTGACCTCCGGCGGCGCGCCGGTGTTCGTCTGGCCGGGCGGCGGCATCACCTACATGGTGGACGTGGCCGCCATGCCGGCCGCCAGCTTCGGCCATGTGCCGACGCCGGCGCTGGTGGCGCCGATCGAATTCACCCTGCCGCTGGCCGATTACGCGGCGCTGGGCGGGCATATGGAGCGGGTGCGGCCGCTGGCCGAGGTGCTGGAGCAGGCCCGGCCGCGCGCGGTGGTGCTGCCGGCTGGGACGCCGTTTCCGGTGACGTGATGAACAGGGAAGGGAAGTCTTCTTTTTGTGAACAAAAAGAAGCAAAAAAACTTCATTCGTTGGAGTCGCCGCGCCATCCCGCGCCACGCTCCAAACGAATAAAAGTTTTTTGGTTCTTTTTTTCAAAAAAGAACCTGCCTTGAGTTCTTTTTCCGCCCTCCTGCCGGACGGTCGCCTGCACCTCCAGCACGGCCCCATCGACTGCCTCTGCCGCGCCTGGGGCGCGCCAGCCGAGGTGCGCGCCGCCTATGCGCAGGCGGCCCAGGCGTTCCCGGCGATCCTGCCGGCGCTGTGCGACGAGTTGGCGCTGCTGCGCGAGCCGCTGCCGGCGGCGCGGCCGGCGGGCTTGGTGGCAAGGGCGATGCACGATGCCTGCCTGCCCTTCGCGGGCCGCTTCATCACCCCGATGGCCGCCGTCGCCGGGGCGGTGGCCGATGCGGTGCTGGCGGCGCTGTGCCGGGGGCGGGCGCTGGAGCGGGCCTTCGTGAACAATGGCGGCGACATCGCCTTCCACCTGGCGCCCGGCCAGGCGCTGCGCTGCGGGCTGGTGGCGGAGCTGGCGGCGCCGGCGCTGGACGGCGCCATCCTGCTGCGGGCCGAGGGCCGGGCGCGCGGGCTGGCGACCTCCGGGCGGGCGTGCAAGGGCCAGGGCGGGCGCAGCTTCTCGCTGGGCATCGCCGATGCGGTGACGGTGCTGGCGGCCGACGCGGCGCGGGCCGACGCGGCGGCGACGGTGATCGCCAATGCGGTGGACCTGCCGGGGCACCGGGCGGTGATCCGCCGCAAGGCCAGCGACATCGACCCGGACAGCGACCTGGGCGGGCGGCTGGTGACCTGGGACCTCGGCGCGCTGGACGCCGGCGAGGTCCGCGCCGCGCTGGACGCCGGGCGCCGGCTGGCCGATGCTCTGGCCCGCGCCGGCCTGATCGAGGGCGCCGTGCTGGCGCTGCGCCAATCCGTCGCCCTGTGCGGCACGCCCCACCCGGAGTTGCTGAGCGCATGATCCGCAAGCTGCTGACCATCGTCGAGGAGACGCACCGCGAGGCGGGGCAGGAGATCCGCCCGCCCACCCGCAAGGCCGCCGCCATCGCGGTGATCGCCAACCCCTTCGCCGGCCGCCACGCGGGCAGCCTCGACGAGTTGGTGGAACTCGGCGAGATGCTGGGCGCGCTGCTGGGCGAGCGGGCGGTGCGGGCGCTGGGCATCGCGCCGGGGCAGGCGGAGAGCTACGGCAAGGCCGCCATCGTGGGCGAGGACGGCGAGCTGGAGCATGCGGCGGCCATCCTGCACCCCAAGCTGGGCGCGCCGCTGCGCGTGGCGGTGGAGCACGGCGCGGCGCTGGTGCCCAGCGCCAAGAAGCGCGGCGGCATGGGGGCGGCGATCGACGTGCCGCTGGGCCACAAGGACGCCGCCTTCGTGCGCAGCCATTTCGACGCCATGGAAATCCGCGTGCCCGACGCGCCGCGCCGCGACGAGATCGTGGTGGCCGTGGTGGTGACCGATTCCGGCCGGCCGCTGCCGCGCATCGGTGGGCTGACAACGGGCGAGATCGTGGGCAAGGATGGGCTGCGCTGAGATGCCCAGGAACGCCGACATGCCCAGGAACAAAGGGACCGAAACGATGACCGTGACACGCCGCACCCTGCTGGCCGCCGCCGGCACCCTGGCCGCGCCCGCGCTGGTGCGGGCGCAGGGGAGCGCGCCGATCAGGATCGGCGAGATCAACTCCTACACCGCCGTGCCGGCCTTCACCCTGCCCTACCGCAATGGCTGGCAGCTGGCCGTGGAGCAGGTGAATGCCGCCGGCGGGGTGCTGGGCCGCAAGATCGAGGTGGTCAGCCGCGACGACGCCGGCAAGCCGCAGGACGCCATCCGCCTGGCCGGCGAACTGGTGAACGAGCAGAAGGTGGACCTGCTGTCCGGCGGCTTCCTGTCCAACGTCGGCCTGGCGCTGAGCGACTACGCCAAGCAGAACAAGAAGCTGTTCATCGCCGGCGAGCCGCTGACCGACGCGCTGGTGTGGTCGGACGGGCATCGCTACTGCTACCGGCTGCGGCCCTCCACCTATATGCAGGCGGCGATGCTGGTGGACGACGCGGCCAAGCTGCCGGGCACCCGCTGGGTGACGGTGGCGCCGAACTACGAATACGGCCAGTCGGCGGTGAAGTGGTTCAAGCTGCTGCTGGCCAAAAAGCGGCCGGACGTGACCTTCATCGGCGAGCAATGGCCGGCGCTGGGCAAGATCGACGCCGGCGCCACCGTGGCGGCGCTGGAGGCGGCCAAGCCGGACAACATCTTCAACGTGACCTTCGGCGGCGACCTGACCAATTTCGTGCGCGCCGGCAACACCCGCGGGCTGTTCGAGAAGCGCGGGGTGGTGAGCGTGCTGACCGGCGAGCCGGAATACCTGGAGCCGCTGGGCGAGGAGACGCCGACCGGCTGGATCGTCACCGGCTATCCGGTGGAGAGCGTGATCAACACCACCAACACCGCCTTCATCGCCGCCTACAAGGCGCGCTTCAAGGAGATGCCGAAGATGGGCAGCGTGGTCGGCTTCGCGCTGATCACCTCCATCGTGGCCGGCATCGCCAAGACCGGCGCGGTGGACACCGAGAAGATGGCCGACAGCTTCGCCGGAGCCTCGTTCGACACGCCGTTCGGCCGGGCGATGTGGCGCAAGCAGGACCACCAGGGCACGCTCGGCACCTATGTCGGCAAGACCGCGGTGAAGGACGGGCATGGCGTGATGGTGGACTGGCGCTACGTGGACGGCGCCGGCGCGCTGCCGACGGACGCGGAGGTGGCCAAGCTGCGCCAGGGATAGCGCGCGGTGGATTTCGTGGTCGTCCAGGCCCTGACGGGCCTGGCCGGCGCGTCGTCGCTGTTTCTGGTGGCCGCCGGGCTGACGGTGATCTTCGGCGTCACCCGGGTGGTGAATTTCGCGCACGGCAGCCTGTACATGCTGGGCGCCTATATCGGCTGGTCGATCCTGACCCGGCTGCCGCGCGACCCGGCCTGGTTCGCCGCCGGCGTGCTGCTGGCGGCGCTGGCGACGGCGGCGCTGGGGGCGCTACTGGAGATGGGGCTGCTGCGGCGGATCTATCGCGCGCCGGAGCTGCTGCAATTGCTGGCGACCTTCGGCGTGGTGCTGATGGTGCAGGACGCGGCGCTGTACCTGTGGGGGCCGGACGAGCTGACGCTGCCGCGCCCGCCCTGGCTGCGCGGCTTCGTGGCGGTCGCGGGCTCGCGGTTTCCGCTGTTCGACCTGGTGCTGATCGGGGTGGGGCCGCTGGTGCTGGGGTTGCTGTGGCTGCTGCTGGCGCGCACCCGCTTCGGCGTGCTGCTGCGCGCGGCGACGCAGGACCGCGAGATGGTGGCGGCGCTGGGGGTGGACCAGACGGTGCTGTTCACCGTGGTGTTCGCGCTGGGGGCGGGGCTGGCAGGGCTGGGCGGCGTGCTGTCGCTGCCGGACGGCTCGGCGAATTTGCATATCGACCTGGACGTGATCACCGACGCCTTCGTGGTGGTGGTGGTGGGCGGCATGGGCAGCCTGCCGGGGGCGTTCCTGGCGGCGCTGCTGATCGGCGAGTTGCAGGCGTTCGGCATCGTGCTGCTGCCGAAGATCACGCTGGTGCTGGTGTTCCTGGTGATGGCGGTGGTGCTGGTGTTCCGGCCGCACGGGCTGCTGGGGCGGCCGCAGGCGGTGGCGCGGGGGGCGGCGGAGGCGCTGGCGCTGGTGCGCCCGGCGGTGCCGGCGCTGCGCTGGCTGGGGCTGGCGGTGCTGGCGCTGGCGCTGGCCGCGCCGCTGTTCGCCGGGCCCTATCTGCTGTCGGTGCTGACCGAGATGCTGGTGGCGGTGCTGTTCGCGGCCTCGCTGCATTTCATGATGGGGCCGGGGGGGATGGCGAGCTTCGGGCATGCCGCCTGGTTCGGTATCGGCGCCTATGCGGCCGCGCTGGCGACCCATGCGCTGGCGGCGCCGATGCCGGCCGGGCTGCTGCTGGCGCCGCTGGCGGCCGGGGCGGCGGCGGGGCTGTTCGGCTGGTTCATCGTGCGGCTGTCGGGCGTGTACCTGGCCATGCTGACGCTGGCCTTCGCGCAGATCGTCTGGGCGGTGGTGTTCCAGTGGGATGCGGTGACCGGCGGCGATAACGGCATCCTGGGGGTGTGGCCGGCGCGCTGGGCGGGCGATCCGCGGGTGTACTACCTGCTGGCGCTGGCGCTGTGCGGGGGCGCGGCGATGCTGCTGCGCCGGGTGCTGTACGCGCCGTTCGGCTACGCGCTGCGGGCGACGCGGGATTCGCCGCTGCGGGCGGAGGCGATCGGGCTGCATGCCGGGCGCATCCGGCTGGCGGCCTTCGCGCTGGCCGGGGCGGCGGCGGGGCTGGCGGGGGGCGTGTTCGCCTATGCCAAGGGCAGCGTGTTCCCGACCTATATCGCCGTCGGGCATTCGGTGGATGCGCTGGTGGCGGTGCTGCTGGGCGGCGTGCAGACCATCGCCGGCCCGGTGGTGGGGGCGCTGGCCTATACCGCGCTGTTCGACGCGCTGCTGACCACCAGCTTCTGGCGGTTCAAGCTGGGGGCCTTCATCGTGCTGCTGGTGCTGTTTTTCCCGGCCGGGATCGCGGGCGCGGCGCAGCGCCTGTGGGAGCGGGGGCGGCCGGCATGAGCGTGCTGGCGGTGAGCGGGCTGGGCAAGAGCTTCGGGGCGGTGCGGGCGGTGGACGGGGTGTCCTTCGCGGTGGCGGCGGGGGAGATGCTGGCGCTGATCGGGCCGAACGGGGCAGGGAAATCGACCTGTTTCAACATGCTGAACGGGCAGATCCGGCCCGAAACCGGCCGGATTCTGCTCGGTGGGCGCGATATCACCGGGCTGCCGCCGCGCCGCGTGTGGCGCCTGGGGGTGGGGCGGACGTTCCAGATCACCGCCACCTTCGCCTCGATGAGCGTGCGGGAGAACGTGCAGGCGGCGCTGCTGTCGTTCCATCGGCGCGTGTGGCGGTGGTGGCGGCCGGCCCGCGGGTATTTCGCGGCGGAGGCCGATGCGCTGCTGGACCAGGTGGGGATGCGCGCGCAGGGCGACCGGGCGGCCGGGGTGCTGGCCTATGGCGACCTCAAGCGGCTGGAACTGGCGATCGCGCTGGCCAACGGCCCCACGCTGCTGCTGATGGACGAGCCCACCGCCGGCATGGCGCCGGCCGAGCGGGTGGCGCTGATGGCGCTGGCGCGGCGGCTGGCCGGCGAGCGGGGCATCGCGGTGCTGTTCACCGAGCACGACATGGACGTGGTGTTCGGCGTGGCCGACCGCATCCTGGTGCTGGACCGTGGCCGGGTGATCGCCGAGGGCGACGGGGTGGCGATCCGCGCCGATGCACGGGTGCGTGCGGTGTATCTCGGCTCCGGCGCCACCAGCGGGGGGCATTGATGCTCGCCGTGGAGGAGTTGCACAGCTTCTACGGCCGCGCGCATATCCTGCAGGGGGTGTCGTTCGCGGTGGCGCCGGGCGCGGTGCTGGTGCTGCTGGGGCGCAACGGGGCGGGCAAGAGCACCACGATGAAGTCGCTGATCGGCCTGGTGCGGCCGGCGCGCGGGCGCATCCGCCTCGCGGGGGCGGATATCGCCGGCTGGGAGCCGCACCGCATCGCGCGCGCCGGGCTGGGCTATGTGCCGGAGGAACGGCGCATCTTCACCGAGCTGACGGTGCTGGAGAACCTGGAGGTGGGCCGCCAGCCGGCGCGCGACGGGCGGCCGGCCTGGACGCCGGAGGCGCTGTTCGCGCTGTTCCCCAACCTGGCCGAGCTGCGCCACCGGCCGGGCGGGCGGATGAGCGGGGGCGAGCAGCAGATGCTGACCATCGCGCGCACGCTGATGGGCAACCCGCGCCTGCTGCTGCTGGACGAGCCGAGCGAGGGGCTGGCGCCGGTGATCCTGGAGCAGATGGCGCATGCCATCCTGGCGCTGAAGGCCCAGGGGGTGACCGTGCTGCTGGCCGAGCAGAACCTGCATTTCGCGGCGCGGGTGGCCGACGCGGCGACGGTGATCGAGACCGGGCGGATCGTGTGGGCGGGCAGCATGGCCGCGTTGCAGGCCGACGAGGCGGCGCGGCGGGCGCATTTGCAGGTGTGAATTCCGCGGCCGGGTGTGATGCGCGTCACAGCCAGCCGGGCCGGCGGCGGCGACGATGGGGCATCCGCGATCAGCCGAGGCCGCCGCCGTGCCCCAGGACGACCCTTTGCCCGAACCACCCGACTCGCCCGCCGGGCATGGCGAGTGGATGCGCCAGGTGCTGCGCCGGCTGGCCGCCGAGCGCGGCGAACCGCCGGCCCCGCCCGCCACGCCGCGCACGACACGGCTGCTGGCGGATTACGACGAGGCGCTGGACGCCTATGTCGCGCTGCGCCGCGCCGCCAGCCTCAGCCTGCTGGGGCGGGGCGACGAGCGGGACGCGCGCGCGCTAGAGCATTTTCCGCGCTGATAGGCGCGCGGAAAATGCTCTAGCTCATTGTTTTGGCGAGCAACTTTATCCGATCAAACGATTCCGTTTGATCGGATGTTGCTCTAACCGCCCGCCGCGCCGGGCGCATGGGAACCCTGCCGTGCCGGCGATTGCGGCCATCCTCGCCCCGGAGAATGCTGGCGGAAGAGGCCGGCGGCTCGGCAGCGCCCGCCTCATCCGCCGAGCCTGCCGGACCGGAGAGGGGCGCGCATGGCCGGCGACACATACCCTGGCGCGGCGACGCCGATCGGCCGGACCGCGTGGCTGCTGCTGGCGACCAGGCTGGTGCGCAGCGTGTGGCAGGGTGCGCTGGTGGTGGATTTCGCGCTGTACCTGCATGCGCTGCGCTGGTCGGCGGTGGCGATCAGCGCGGTGCTGGCCGCCGCCCTGCTGGTGGGCGCGGTGCTGACGATGCTGCTGGGGCCGCTCAGCGACCGGTTCGGGCGGCGGCGCTTCCTGCTGGTGTACGACGCGGCGCAGGGGCTGGCGGCGGCGGTGGCCTTCCTGACCGCGGCCCCCTGGCCGCTGGCCGCCGCGGCGGTGGTGGGCGGCTTCGGGCGGGGCGGCAACGGCTCCGCCGGGCCGTTCGCGCCGGTGGAGCAGGCATGGCTGGCGCAATGCGTGCCGGCGGCGCGGCGGGGGATGATCTACAGCCTGAACGCGGCGCTGGGCTTCGTCGGCATGGCGGCCGGCGCGGTGCTGGCCGGGCTGCCGAGCTGGACCGGCGGCGCGGCGCCGGAAGCCGCCGCCTACCGGCCGCTGTTCGCGTTGACCGCGATCCTGTCGGTGGTCACCTTCGCGCTGGTGGCGGCGGCGCATGACAGCGAGAGCGCACCGCGCCCGCCCGCGCCCGGTTCGGCCCCCGGTTCGGGCCCAGTTTCGACCGATGACGACGCGGCCGAGCGGCGGCGGGAGAACGGGCTGGTGGGCCGGCTGGTGCTGGCCAACCTGCTGAACGGCGCCGGGCTGGGGCTGTCCGGCCCGCTGGTGACCTATTGGTTCGCGCTGCGTTTCCACCACGGGCCCTCGGCGATCGGGCTGATGATGGCGGTGGGCTTCCTGCTGGCCGGCGCCGCCTCGCTGCTGACCGGCTGGCTGGGGCGCTGGCTGGGCATCGTGCGGGCGGTGGTGGCGATGCGCACGCTGGGGCTGCTGCTGCTGGTGGCGCTGCCGTTCGCCAAGACCTTCGCGGTGGCCGGGGTGCTGTATGTGGCGCGCACGGTGCTGAACCGGGGCACCACCGGGGCGCGCTCGGCGCTGAACGTCAGCATCGTGCGGCCCTCGCGGCGCGGGTTCTCCAGCGCCGCCAGCAACGTGGCGCTGCAAATCCCGCGCGCGATCGGGCCGGTGCTGGCGGGGCTGATGTACGAATCAGGCTTCCTCGCCCTGCCCTTCCTGGCCGCCGCGGTGTTCCAGACCGGCTATCTGTGGGTCTACGACCGCACCTTCCGCAACGTAACGCTGCGGTAGAGCGTCCTAGCCCGGCTCGCCCACCTTGCCGCCAGCCGCCTTCCAGGCGGTGAAGCCGCCGGCGATGTGGCACACCTCGGTGAAGCCCATGTCGGTCAGCGTCTTGGTGGCCAGCGTGGAGCGGCCGCCGGAGGCGCAGAACAGCACCAGCTTGCGGCCGGCGGAGAATTCCGGCTTGTGCATCGGGCTTTCCGGGTCGGCGGCGAATTCCAGCAGACCGCGCGGCACATGCACCGCGCCGGGGATGGTGCCGGAGGCGACCTCGCCCGGCTCGCGGATATCGACGAACTGCACATTGCCCTCGGCGGCCATCTGCATGGCGTGCTGCACCGACACGGTTTCAATCACCGCGTTGGCGCCGGCCAGCAACTGCTTGAAGCCCTTGATCAGCGACAGCATCGTGCCCTCCTTGCGTTGAGGCTGAAATACTATCCCGCCGCGCGGATCTCCGCCAGACCGCGCCGGGCGGTGCCGTCCGGCCCGAAATTGGCGGGCGCCAGCCACGCGGCCAGGGCGTCGCGGCAGGCGGGCCATTCGCCGTCGACGATACTGTACCAGTCGGTCTCGCGCACCCGGCCCTTGACCACCATGTGGGCACGGTGCCGGCCCTCGTAGATGAAGCCCAGCCGGTCGGCGGCGCGGCGGCTGGGGGCGTTCAGCGCGTTGCATTTCCACACCAGGCGGCGGTAGCCCAGGTCGTCAGCGGCCAGCTTCAGCAGCAGGAACATCGCCTCCGTGGCCGCCCGGGTGCGCTGCATGGGCGGGCCGAACCAGATGTTGCCCAGCTCGATGGCGGCGTTTTTCGGCTGGATGTCCATCAGCGCCAGCCAGCCGGCGACCACGCCGGTGGCCACCGGGCGCACCGCCCAGACCATCGGGTCGTGCGTGGCGGCGAACTCGGCGACGAACTTCGTCATCGCCTCCTGGCTGGGGAACGGGCCGTAGCCCATGTAGGTCCAGCTATCGTCCGCGCCCTGGGCGGCGCGCCACAGATCGGGCGCATGGCGGACGTGCAGCGGCTCCAGCACGGCATGGGCGCCGCGGATTGTGGTGCGCGCCGGCAGCGGGCGGGGCGTGGCGTCGGTCTCGGGGCCGATGGGAAGGGTGCTCATGCGGCGATGATGGCACCCGCGCGGCCGGGCGGTCCATGGCCGATCGGGCGCATCCGCACCCGTCCAATGCCGGGGGGATTGCAACGGCAGGTAACAGCCCCACCTGCTTTTCTGCCGGGTTCACCGCGCAGGAGAAACGCCATGTCACGCAGCCTGTTCGCCGCCGCCGTCCTTGCCGCCAGCCTGTCCGCAGGGGCGGCGATGGCCGAGACGGTGACTTTCCATGCCACCATGAACGGCGCCAGCGAGGTGCCGGCCAACACCAGCAAGGGCACCGGCACGGCGACCGCGACGCTGAATACCGTAACGCACGCGCTGGCCTACACCGTCACCTATTCCGGCCTGACCGGGCCAGCCACGGCGGGGCATATCCACGGGCCGGCGCTGGCGGGCAAGAATGCCGGGGTGGAGGTGCCGTTCAAGGCGCCGTTGGCCAGCCCGATCAAGGGCACCGCCACGCTGACGGCGACGCAGCAGGCCGACCTGATGGCTGGCAAATACTACGCCAACGTTCATACCGCCGCGCATAAGGGCGGTGAGATTCGCGGGCAGTTGATGCACTGATAAGGCAAGGGTTCTTTTTTGAAAAAAAGAACCAAAAACTTTTCATTCGTTGGCGTTTCCGGGGGAGACTCCAGCGAATGAAAAGCTTTTTTGCTTCTTTTTGTTCACAAAAAGAAGACCCTTCCTTCAGCCGATAACTTCCGGCACCCGCTCCGCCGGCGGCGTGTTCCGGCTGCGCCCGCAGCGCACGATGCCGTCGATGATCACCATGCCGATGCCCGGCAGGTCGCCCTTGCGCACGCTGTCCAGCAGGTCGGTGCCCGCCGAGTGCTGGGCGCGGTCCATCAGCACGAAATCCGCCGCCCGGCCCGGCTCGATCAGGCCGCAATCGAGCTTGCGCATGCGCGCGGTGTTGCCGGTGGCGCAGCAGAACACCGTCTCCGCCGGGGTGTCGCCCAGCGAGGACAGCAGCGCGATCATCCGCAGGATGCCGAGCGGCTGCACGCCAGAGCCGGCCGGGCTGTCCGTGCCCAGGATCACCCGGCCGAGCTGGCCCAGCTCGCGGGCGAAGCGCAGCGCGGTCAGGCCGGCCAGCTCGTTGCCGTTATGCACGATCTCGATGCCGCGACCGCAGCCTTCGCACAGGCAGCGGATCTGGCTCAGCGGCAGGGCGGTGTGGCCGCCGTTGATATGGCCGATGATGTCGGCATCGGCCTCCAGCACCGTGTCGGCGTCGATATAGCCGGAGCCGGGGACGGAGGGGCCGCCGGTGTGGATGGTGCTCTGGATCCCGGCGCGCCGCGCCCAGGCGACCATCTCCTTGGCCTCGTAGCCGGCCTTGACGGTGCCCAGCCCGACCTCGCCCAGCAGGGTGACGCCGGCGGCGGCGAGGTCGGTGAAGTCGCTCTCCACCATGCCCTTCTCGATCACCGGCGCGCCGGCCAGCACCTTCACCCCGCCGGGGCGGAAATTGTCGTAGGCGCGCTGGGCGGTGATGGCGAGCGCCTTGAGGCCGACGATGTCGCGGGGGCGGCCGGGGAGGTGGACCTCGCCGGCCGAGACCATGGTGGTGACGCCGCCATGCAGGAAGCTGTCGATCCAGCCGAACTGGCCCTGGCGTGGGGTCCAGTCGCCGAAGACGGGGTGGACGTGGCTGTCGATCAGGCCGGGGGACAGCGCGCAGCCATGGGCGTCGATGGTGACGGTGGCGTCGCCGCTGTCGCAGTCCTTCTCGCGGCCGATGGCGGTGATGCGGCCGGATTCCGCGACGATGGTGTCGGCGTCGAGGATCGGGGCTTCGAGCTTGCCGGAGAGCAGCAGGCCGATGTTGCGGATGACCAGCTTGCCGGTCTGCTTCTCGGGGCCTGCTGCTAGCGCCATCGGAGGATTCCTACAAGGGAAAGGAAGGAAGGCTTCTTTGTTTGAAAACAAAGAAGCAAAAAAACTTTTTCCGCTGGAGTCTCCCGCGGACAGAAGTTTTTTGGTTCTTTTTTTCAAAAAAGAACATTCTTGCTTACTCTGCCGCCACCGCCGGGCGTGCATTGAGCACCCGCAGCGTCCGGTCGATCCATCGCGCTGTCAGCTTCTCGGACAGGCTGTTCTGGCGCAGACGCTCGTTCAGGGCGGGGAAATCCACCCGGTCCAGCGCCTGGTCCTGGTTGAAGCAGGAGAACACCACGCTGCGCTCCCCGGTGACGGGGTCGATATGCGGTTGCAGGCACTGGGCGCAGACTTCCTTCATCATGCACTGCATCGGCGAGTTGATGGAGCCGATGGCGCTGTGGCCGGGCTTCAGGAACGGCGCCAGCACGCCGTGCCGCGCGGTGCCGACGGCGGCCATCATGCGGTCCGAGCCGATGACGATCATGTGCTCGGCCTCCGACAGCGGCACCGCCTGTTCGCCGAGCCGGCCGGAGGCGTAGGCGGCCATGGCCTGGACGATGTTGCCGACGAAGCTGCGGTCCTGCGGCCGGCTGAGGGCGAAGCCGGGCGCCTCGTCGCAGCACCAGACGATGACATCGGCGGCGCGCTCGATCTCCTCCACCTTGTAGCGGTCGCGCAGGGCCTTGTAGCCGGCGAAGTAGACCACCTTCGAGCCGGCGGCGCGGGTGGCGGCGCCGATGCTGAACAGCACGGCGTTGCCCAGGCCGCCGCCGACCAGGGCGACGGTGGTGCCGGCATGGATCTCGGTGGGGGTGCCGGTGGGGCCCATCAGCACCACCGGCTCGCCCTTGTTCAGCATGGCGCAGAGGTCGGAGCTGCCGCCCATCTCCAGCGCGATGACGCTGACCAGGCCGGCCGCCTTGTCGGTCCAGGCACCGGTCATGGCCAGGCCCTCCATCGCCAGCAGCGTGGTGCCGATGCCGGCCTCGGTGCTGCGGGCGGCGTGCATCTCGTAGTTCTGCAGGCGGTAGAACTGGCCGGGCTGGAAGGCGCGGGCGGCGGCGGGAGCGTGCAGCACCACCTCCACGATGGTCGGCGTCAGGCGGTGCACGGCATGCACGCGGGCCACCAGGTCCTGCCGGCAGCGGGCAATCAGCTCGGCGCCGGAGACAGCGCTGGCCGGGCGGGCGGCCAGCACGCGGCTGACCACCGGGTAGCCGCGCTTGGCGCCGCCCATGGCCTTCACCACGTTGCCGAAGAAGCTGGGGTGCAGGTCGCCGAAATAGCTGAGGAAATGGCCGTCCTCGGTGCGGTGCATCAGCACGTCCGGATGGTCGGGCTTGCTGATGGCGCGCTGCGGGGTGACGGGGGCGCCGGATTCGTCCACCGCCTGGAAGTAGCGGCCGTCCAGCGTGATGCGCGCATCCTCGCGGGCCAGCACGGTGTTCGGCTGGGTGCCGGCGGCGACCAGCACGGCGCGGGCCGGCAGCACCGCCTCGCCGCCATCGGCGCGGCGCACGCGCAGGCCGGCGGCGTGGCCGAAGCGGTCGGTCTCCACCGCCAGCGGGGTGAGGCCCTCGGCGAAGCGCACCCCCTCCTCCATCGCCTTGGCCACCTCCTCGTGGTTGAGCGTGTAGCTGGGGGCGTCGGTCAGGCGGCGGCGATAGGCCAGGGTGGCGCCGCCCCAGGCGTCAAGCAACTGCGCGAGGCGAGGGGCGCGGCCCTCGGTGGCGGCGGCGGCGCGCTCGGCGCGGATGGCGTCGGCATGGGCGAGGAATTCGGCGGCGATGCCGACCTCCTCCTCGGACCAGGCCGCGCGCACCGTGGCCTCGCCCTGCTCGGCGGCCAGGGTGCGGTAGCGCAGGGCGAATTTCTCCACCTGGCGCACGTAGTAGGCGAGGCTTTCGGTCGCGGTGTCGATCGCCGTCAGGCCGCCGCCGATCACCACCACCGGCAGGCGGAGCTGCAGGTTGGCGATGCTGCTCATCTTGGCGGCGCCGGTGAGCTGCAGGCCCATCAGGAAGTCGCTGGCCTGGCGCACGCCGCGCGCCAGGCCGCCCGGCATGTCGATCACCGTGGGCCGGCCGGCGCCCATGCACAGGGCGATGTGGTCGAAGCCCATCGCCCAGGCGTCGTCGATCCCCAGGGTGGCGCCGCCGCCGAAGCGGATGCCGCCGAACAGGGCGAACCGGGTCCGGCGCTCCAGCAGCAGGCGCACCAGTTTGAGGTAGTTCTTGTTCCAGCGCACGGTGATGCCGTACTCGGCGACGCCGCCGAAGCCGGCCATCACGCGGTCGTCCAGGTTCTCGAACAGCCGCTCCACGTCGCGCACCGGCTGGGCGGGGTCGAAACCCAGCGGCTCGATCTTCAGGCCGTCCACGGCCACCACGGTATGGCCGTCGTTCATCAGGTGGTGGGCGAGGGTGAAGCCGGCCGGGCCCATCCCGACCACCAGCACCTTGCGCCCGCTGTCCGGGCGCGGCAGCGGGCGGTGGATGTTCAGCGGGTTCCAGCGGGTCAGCAGGGTGTAGATCTCGAAACCCCAGGGCAGGGCCAGCACCTCGCGCAGGATGGAGGTCTCGGTCTGCGGGATGTCCACCGGCTCCTGCTTCTGGAAGATGCAGGCCTTCATGCAATCGTTGCAGATGCGGTGGCCGGTGGCCGCCATCATCGGGTTGTCCACGGCGATGGTGGCGAAGGCGGCCAGCACGGCGCCGCGGCCGCGCAGCGTGTGCATCTCGCTGATCTTCTCGTCCAGCGGGCAGCCCGCCAGCGTTACCCCGAAGACGGATTTCTGGTAGCCGCCGGCCTTGCGGTCCTTCAGGCCCTTGCTGCACGAATCCTTGCCCTGGGTGTGGCACAGGATGCAGTAGTCCACCTGGTCCAGCGCCTGCGGCACGGCCATGCCAGGGTCGGTGAGCGCGAAGCCGTCGCGCGCCCGCCAGTCATGCTCCGGCAGGCGCAGCATGGTCACGCCGTCGCGCTCGATGGTCTGCACCGGCACCAGGTGCTGCGGGTCGATCTTGTGCGGCACGCGGAACAGGGTGCCGCCGGCATGCGCGGCGCGGCCGGCCGGGGTGAGCGTGGCCCAGGCGGCGTAGCGCATCGCCTCGTCCAGCGCGGCGGCGTCGCCCGCCTGCTCCCAGCCGGCGACGGCGGCGGCGAAGCCGGCCTCGTCCAGCGCCGCGCCCATCCGCGCCTCCAGCGCCGCGCGCAGGGCCGGCCCGTCGAAGCCGGCGGGGTCGGGGTATTTCTTCACCGCCTGGCGCTGCACGAACAGCCGCTTGCAGGCATGCAGCGGGCCCAGCGCGCCGGTCTGCCGGGCAATCGCGCCGGTCTGCTCGGCGATGTCGAACAATTCGGCCACGAACTCGTCCAGCACCGGGCCGAGCGAGACCACCAGTTCGCCCTCGGCCTTCGCGTCCAGCGCCTCCGGGGTGGCGCGGGCGGTCAGCAGGGCGGTGTGCAGGGCCGCGTCCTCGGCCAGCAGCCGGTCCAGGAACAGCTTGTCCACCCGCACCAGGCCGTCGCGGCTGGCCAGGTCGGCGAAGCTCAGGCCGAAACCGAGGGCGGATGCATCCATGCGAACAGGTCCTCAAGGCGTGACGGGTGGCTGATTCAGGCCATTTTGCGCAGGAGAGAGAGAAAGCGCCGCCGCTCGGCCGCGTCCAGGGGGGCGAGCGTTGCCTCTGTGATGCGCTGCGCGACGGTCACCGCGCGGGCGGCCAGCGCCAGCCCGGCCTCGGTGGGCCCCAGCACCACGGTGCGGCGGTCCATCGGGTCGCGCGTGCGTTCGATCAGTTCGCGCGCCAGCAGGCGGCCAACCACGCCCTGGATGGTGGCCGGGTCCATCGCCGCCAGCCGGCCCAGCAGGTTCTGGGTCAGCCGGCCATGCTCGACCACCTTGATCAGCGCGGTGAATTGGGTGGGGGTGAGGTCGGCCGCCTCCATGGCGGCCTGGAACAGCGCGGTGTGGCGCTGGCTGGCGCGGCGGAGCAGGAAGCCGACCTGCTCCTCCACCACGTAGCCGTCCAGCACCGCCGCGGAGGCGGCGCGCGGCGGGTCCGCGTCGCGAAGGGCCGGCTGGGTGCGCGCCACGGTGAACTCCGGTGGGGTCAGCGTGGCGCGACTATACCGGCCGGGTCATTCGTAGGCAAACGACCACCGCGGCCCGTGGCGGGCCGCGGCGGCGGACGACTCAGGCGGGGCGGTTCAGTTGCTCGTGGGCACCGGGGGGGCGGACGGCGCGGCCGCCTTGACCGAGACCTTGCTGGTGGCGGCCTTGCCCGGCGCGACCTTGCCCAGGGGCGCCTTGGCGATGCCATGGGTCGCCCGGGCGTGGGTGACGGCATGCGGCTTGGTCACGGCGTGGCGGGGCGCAATGCGCGCCGGAGTGTGGGTCGCGGGGGTGCTGGCGGCCGTTCCCTGGGCAAGGGCGGGCAGCGTGAACACCGGCAGCGCGAGGACGCCCAGCAGGGCGACGGTACGGGCGACTCGGGGGAAAGTCGGCATCTGGCAGTCTCCTCGGGCCCGGCGGGATCGTCGGGCCAGCGCAGGAAAGCGCCCGGCCAAGGCGGCAAACGGGCCCAAAAACGGCGGCGCCGAGGCAGGATATGACCAATTCGTCATGCATTCTGACATCGGACCGGGCAACGCGGCGCGGGACCGAAAAAATCGGTTTGCAAATCGTTTCCAATGGTTCAAATCGGCTGAGGGGGGCCGGCTATCGGCCTGAAACGAACCAGGAAGGAGAGCCAAATGCCGACCCGCATTCCGCGGTCCGACGCGGAAGTCCGGCCGATGACCGCCGAAGAACGCAAGGTCATCCTCGCCTCATCGCTCGGCACCGTGTTCGAATGGTACGATTTCTATCTCGCCGGCTCGCTGGCGGCGAACATCAGCGCCAACTTCTTCTCCGGGGTGAACCCCACGGCCGGCTTCATCTTCACGCTGCTGGGCTTTGCCGCCGGCTTCGCGGTGCGCCCGTTCGGCGCGCTGTTCTTCGGCCGGCTCGGCGACATGGTGGGGCGCAAATACACCTTCCTGGTCACCATGACGATCATGGGTATCTCCACCTTCGTGGTCGGCCTGCTGCCGGGATACGCGGCCATCGGCATCCTCTCGCCGGTCGCCTTCATTGTCTGCCGGCTGTTGCAGGGCCTGGCGCTGGGCGGTGAATACGGCGGCGCCGCGACCTACATCGCCGAGCACGCCCCGCACGGGCGGCGCGGCTTCTACACCTCGTGGATCCAGACCACCGCCACGGTGGGCCTGTTCGTCTCGCTGCTGGTCATCCTGGGCCTGCGCCTGAGCATGGAGCCGGCGGCCTTCGCGGCCTGGGGCTGGCGGGTACCGTTCCTGGCCTCGATCGTGCTGCTGGGCGTCTCCATCTGGATCCGCCTGCAGCTCTCCGAATCCCCCGCCTTCCTGAAGATGAAGCAGGAGGGCACCCACTCCAAGGCGCCGCTGTCCGAGGCGTTCGGGCGCTGGGACAACGCCAAGGTGGCCATCATCGCGCTGCTCGGCGGCACCGCCGGCCAGGCGGTGGTGTGGTATTGCGGCCAGTTCTACGCGCTGTTCTTCCTTACCCAGACGCTGAAGATGGACGGCACCACGGCCAACATCGCCATCGCCGTCTCGCTGCTGATCGGCACGCCCTGCTTCGTGTTCTTCGGCTGGCTGTCCGACAAGATCGGCCGCAAGCCGATCATCATGGCCGGCTGCCTGCTGGCGGCGCTGACCTACTTCCCGCTGTTCGGCATGCTGACCAACGCGGTGAACCCGGCGCTGGAGAAGGCGCTGGAGAACTCGCCGGTGACGGTGGTGGCCAATCCGGCGGAATGCTCGTTCCAGTTCAACCCGACGGGCACCGCCAGCTTCACCACCTCGTGCGACATCGCCAAGTCGTTCCTGGCGACCAACGCGGTGAACTACACCAACGTGGCGGCCCCGGCCGGCACCATCGCCAGCATCAAGATCGGCGACAAGGTGGTGGAGTCCTTCGACAAGAAGGCCGCCGGCGCCGAGGGCGCGGCCAAGCTGGCGGCGTTCAGCAAGGCGGCGACCGAGGCGATCCGCGCCGCCGGCTACCCGGCCGCGACCGACCCGGCACGCACCAACCTGCCGCTGACCATCGCCATCCTGACCGTGCTGGTGATCTACGTGACCATGGTCTACGGCCCGATCGCGGCCCTGCTGGTGGAACTGTTCCCCACCCGCATCCGCTACTCCGGCATGTCGCTGCCCTACCATATCGGCAACGGCTGGTTCGGCGGCTTCCTGCCTCCCACCGCCTTCGCCATCGTGGCCGCCACCGGCAATATCTACTCCGGCCTGTGGTACCCGATCGTGATCGCGGCCGGCACCTTCGTGCTCGGCATGATCTTCCTGCCGGAAACCAAGGACCGGGACATCTTCGCCGACGACCCGCTGGAGGCGCCGCACACGCGGCCGGCCAGCGCGGATATCTGAAGCAGGCAAGCAAGCGGCTCTTTTTTGAAAAAAAGAACCAAAAAACTTCTGCCCGTTGGAGACCCGGCCGAGGCCAGGGACTCCAACGGGTAAAGTTTTTTTGCTTCTTTTTGTTCACAAAAAGAAGACCTCCCTCCCTCCCCTCGCGCGAACCCGCCCGGCATGCGAATTTATGCCCGGACCAAAGGGAGGCCCGCCATGGCAAGCGAAAGCCGCTACGACGAAACCATAGCCGCCTGGAAGCGCGACCCCGAGGCGTTCTGGGCCGAGGCGGCGCGCGGCATCGACTGGGACCGGCCGTGGGACCAGGTGTTCGACCCCGCGCTGGGGCCATACGGCCAGTGGTTCGCCGGCGGCATGCTGAACACCTGCTTCAACGCCGTGGACCGCCACGTGCGCGACGGCCGCGGCGAGCAGGCGGCGCTGATCTGGGACAGCCCGATGGCCGGGCGGGTGGAAAGCTGGACCTACACGCAACTGCGCGACCGGGTGGCGAAAGTCGCCGGGGCCCTGCGCGCCCTGGGCGTGCGGCAGGGCGACCGGGTGGTGATCTACCTGCCGATGGTGCCGGAGGCGGCGATCTCCATGCTGGCCTGCGCGCGCATCGGCGCGGTGCATTCCGTGGTGTTCGGCGGTTTCGCCGCCGCCGAACTGGCCAAGCGGATCGAGGATGCCGAACCGGTGGTGGTGATCTCCGCCTCCTGCGGGTTGGAGCCGGGGCGGGTGATCCGCTACAAGCCGCTGCTGGACGCGGCGATCGGGTTTTCCGCCCACAAGCCGCGAGCCTGCCTGATCCTGCAGCGCCCGCAGGCTGAGGCGGCGCTGACGCCGGGGCGCGACCATGACTTCGCCGCCGCCGAGGCCGCCGCCGCGCCGGCCGACCCGGTCTCCGTGCCGGCCACCGACCCGCTGTATATCCTGTACACCTCCGGCACCACCGGCAAGCCGAAGGGCGTGGTGCGCGATTGCGGCGGCCATGCGGTGGCGCTGCACAACTCCATGCGCATGGTCTACGGCGTCGGCGCGGGCGATGTGTACTGGGCGGCGTCCGATGTCGGCTGGGTGGTCGGACATAGTTATATCGTATACGCACCCCTGCTGGCCGGCTGCACCACCATCCTTTACGAGGGCAAGCCGGTCGGCACCCCCGACCCCGGGGCGTTCTGGCGGGTGTGCGCGCAGCATGGCGTGAAGCTGCTGTTCACCGCCCCCACCGCCCTGCGCGCCATCAAGCAGCAGGACCCCGAGGCGAGGCACCTGGCCGGGCACGACATGTCGAAGCTGGAGGCGCTGTACCTGGCCGGCGAGCGCTGCGACCCGCCGACCGCGATCTGGGCGGCCGAGACGCTGCGCCTGCCGGTGGTGGACCATTGGTGGCAGACCGAGACCGGCTGGGCGATCACCGCCGGCTTCCGCGGGCTGGGCCTGTTTCCGCCCAAGCCCGGCGCCGGCGGCCGCCCCTCGCCCGGCTACGACGTGCAGGCGCTGGACGAGGCGGGCCATGTGCTGCCGCGCGGGCAGAGCGGCAACCTGGCCGTGCGCCTGCCGCTGCCGCCCGGCTGCGCGCCGACGCTGTGGCGCAACGCGGAGGGCTATGTCGCCGCCTACCTCGCCGATTATCCCGGCTGGTACCGCACCGGCGATGCCGGCGTGGTGGACGCCGAGGGCGACGTGTCGGTGATGGGCCGCACCGACGACATCATCAACGTCGCCGGCCATCGCCTGTCCACCGGCGCGATGGAGGAGGTTCTGGCCGGCCACGCCGCCGTGGCCGAATGCGCCGTGGTGGGGGTGCAGGACGCGCTCAAGGGCCATGTGCCGCTCGGGCTGGTGGTGCTGAAGGCCGGCGCCAACCAGGACGAGGCGACCATCTGCCGTGAGCTGGTGGCGCTGGTGCGCGAGCGGATCGGGCCGGTCGCGGCGTTCAAGGATGCGCGGGTGGTGCAGCGGCTGCCCAAGACGCGCTCGGGCAAGATCCTGCGCGCCTCGATCCGCCGCATCGCCGATGGCGAGCCGGCGGCGCCGCCGCCCACCATCGACGACCCGGCGATCCTGGACGAGATCGGCGCGGTGCTGGGGCGGAGCCGGCCAGCCTGAGGAAGGCGGCCCCGCCTTCCCCGGTTGGATCAGACCCGCGCGAACGCCACGTCGCGCGCCAGCCAGCAGCCGATGCGCAGCCCGGTCACGCCGCCGCCGCCATCGCGCTCCACCCGGATCGTCCAGTCTCCGGGCGCCGAATAGTCCAGCGCGCGCGGGCAGGGCAGCAGCCAGATGTCGCGCGCGAACGGGATCAGCTGGTGCATCTCCCCCTCACCGAGATCGCCCGAGAACGCGCCGTACAGCACGCCGCCGGCGGCCATGCAGGTGAGCGTGGCGTCCAGTTCGGCGGCGTGGAACGCCCCCTCGACATCCGGCGCCGGGCTGCCCTCGCAGGGCAGCAGGCGGGAAGACCGGTTCTCCGACAGGCGGTCCAGCCACAGCCCGCCCTCCGCCTGACGCAGCCGCGAGAGGCCGCCGCTGGCCTGGCCGGGGCCGGAGACGGCGAGCGTTTCCGCGCCCGGCCCGTAGTGCAGCAGCAGCCTGTGGTCCGCGCCCGGCTCCACCCGCACCGCCAGCCCGGTCTCCGGCTCTAGGTAGCGCCCGGCCCAGCCCTGGCCCGGCTCAGCGGGCGGCGCCGGCTCGGGCGCGTTCAGCAGGGCGGCGATGAGGTCCAGCGCCGCGGCCCGCGCGTCGGCCATGTGGTTGAACAGCACCACCACCGACGCCCGCTCGGACGGCACGCGCAGGCGGAAGCTGCGCCAGCCGCGCAGGCCGCCGCCATGCGCGCTGGCCGGGCGGCCCAGCACCGGCGAATGGTTCAGCCCGAACCCGTAGGGGGCCGGCGAGCCGTCGCGGAAGGTCTGGGGGGCGGACTGGCGGTTGTACAGCCCCTCCAGGTCGTCGCGCGTGGCGTCGATGAACTGCTCCCAGGCGATCATGTCGTCCAGGCTGGCGGCGACGCCGGCATCGCCGGTCCAGTGGATGCGGTTGACCGCCGGGCGGAACCCCTCCTCCACCGAGCCTTCATGGCCGACCGTGCCGCCCGCCACCGCGCTGGTGTCCGGGTTCAGCCGCGCGTGCGGCATGCCGGCGCGATCCAGGATGCGCCGGCGCAGCAGCTCCGCGTAGGGCTGGCCGGTGCGCTGCTCGATGATGTCCGACAGGATGCGGAAATTCTGGTTGACGTAGGAATACGAGGTGCCCGGCGCGAAATGCAGCGTGCGCGCCCGCCCGATCAGCCGCTGGCCATCGGCGAAGGTGAACACGCCCTCCACCGGCGCGCCGCACAGCATCG
Organism: Rhodospirillales bacterium 70-18; assembly: GCA_001899585.1. Taxonomy (GTDB): domain Bacteria; phylum Pseudomonadota; class Alphaproteobacteria; order Acetobacterales; family Acetobacteraceae; genus 70-18. The sequence continues at coordinate 95,732 of MKWE01000027.1, read as the reverse complement.
CCAGCGCCCAGTAGTCGCGCAGGCCGGACTGGTTGTGGCACAGCTCCAGCGTGCCCGGCGCATGCTGCCCCAGGCCGGGCAGCATGCGCCGCACGTCGCCGTCCAGCAGCGCCGGGTCGGGGAACTGGTCCAGCAACAGGGCGCAGGTGAACTGCTTGGTGATCGAGCAGACCAGCGAGAGGGTCTGCGCGGTGAACGGGATGCGGCGCTGCGGGTCGGCCCAGCCCCAGGTGCGGCTGGCCACCACCTTGCCGTCGCGCAGCACGGCGGCGGCGCCACCGGGGCCGGAATAGCGCTCCGGCAGGCGGTCCAGCGTTGTTTCCAGGCGGGCGAATGCGGATGTGTTCATGGCCGCATCGTCGCCCGGTTCGCCGCCGGAGGGAAGAGCCGGCCGGCTACTCGGCCGCCGTCAGGTGTTCCTGCAGGCGCGGCATCAGCTCCACCAGGTTGCAGGGCCGGTGGCGGTTGTCGAGCTGCCATACCAGGATGTCGTCCCACGCATCCTTCACCGCCCCGGTGCTGCCGGGCAGCGCGAACAGATAGGTGCCGCGCGCCACGCCGCCGATGGCGCGGGACTGCATCGTGCTGGTGCCGATCTTCTGGTAGCTCAGCATGCGGAACAGCTCGCCGAATCCCTCGATGCGCTTTTCCAGCACGCGGTCGAAGGCCTCCGGCGTCACGTCGCGCCCGGTGATGCCGGTGCCGCCGGTGGTGATCACCACGTCGATCGCCGGATCGTCGATCCAGCGGCGTAGGATCGCCTCGATCAGCCCGGCATCGTCCTTTTCGATCGCCCGCGCCGCCACCGTGTGGCCGGCGGCGACGACACGCGCGGCCAGCGTGTCGCCGGAGGTGTCGTTGGCGGCGGTGCGGGTGTCCGACACGGTGAGCACGGCGATGTTGACGGCGATGAAGGGGCGGGATTCGTCGAGGCGGGCCATGGCGCAGCTCCTGTCAGTGCAGGGCGGCCTGAACCCCGGCGGGGGCGCCCTGCGGCTTGTCCAGCGGATGATAGCGCGGCCAGACGCCGGCGGCGAGTTCGTCCAGGCTGGGGGCGGGCAGGCGCAGCCGGGCGGCGTAGATCCAGGTATAGGCCAGCACGCGCGGGATGAAGGCGCGGGTTTCGTTCACCGGCACCGCCTCGATGAACAGCAGCGGGTCGCCCATGTCGCGCACCGTCGGCCCCCAGCGGCCGAAATTGCCCGGCCCGGAATTGTAGCTGGCCAGGAGCCGCACCAGGTCGCCGTCCACCACGTCATGCGCGGCCAGGTAGGCGACGTAGCGCTGCCCCAGGTCGAGGTTCACCGCCGGGTCGTGTAGGTGGATGTATTCCGCGCCGGTATCCTGGTCGCGGGTGATGAACCGCGCGGTGGCGGGCATGATCTGCATCAGCCCGCGCGCCCCGGCCGGCGAGACCAGGGTGGGGTCGAAATTCGATTCGGTGCGCGCCAGCGCGTAGATGATCGCCGGATCGACGCGAAAGCCGCCGGCCGGGCGCAGCCGGGGCACCGGAAAGCGCATCAGGTCGCGCGCCTGCCCATCGGCCGCCTGCACCAGGTCGGCAAGCTGGGCGGTGAGGTCGGGCATGCCCGCCCGCTCGGCCACCAGCATGATCGCGCGGCCCAGCGGCGGGGTGGATTGCGCCTGCGGCCAGAGCATCCGCAACTCCGCCTCCGCCCGGTCGCGCTGGCCCACCTGCAACAAGGCGAAGGCCAGCTTGCCGGCCTCGGTCGCCTCCACCGCCTCCACATCCGCCTCGCCCAGCGTCTCGCGCGGGCCACGGCTGAAGCCGACCGGCAGGCCCTCGGTGCGGCGGGCGATCATGCCGTAGAAGGTGCGCCGCTCGGCGGCGGCGCGCTGCATCCATTGGAAATACCGGACCGGGTCGCGCAGGGCGAGATGGCTGCGGGCCGCCCAGAACGCCGCTCCGGCGCGCAGCGCGGAGGTGGTGAATTCGGCCCGCCATGCCGCCTCGAACATCGGTTTGGCCAGGTCGGGCCGGTCCATCCGCCAGGCCGCCAGCCCGGCCGCGTAGCCGGCCAGCGCCGCCTCCTGGCAATCCGGGTCGGCGAGCCGGCAGGCATGCACGCCAGAGGCGCCGAGGTCATACGCCTCCTGGTCGCGGTTCAGCGTGAACAGGATCTGCGCCGCCTCGCCCTTCAGCTGCGCGGCATAGGTGGGCGACAGGCCGCGCGTGCGCGCGATCAGCCGGGCGGCGGCACCCCTTGCGCCGCCGCGCGCCGCCGCTTCCACCGAGCGGTCCAGCTCGCGGTTGCGCGACAGCGCCCGCCCGGCCGGTTCGGTCTCCTCCGGCACCGGGATCGTCGGCCCTTCGTCGCCGCTCGCCGAGGCCAGGGCCATGGCGGCTGGGGCCGGCGGCGGCGTTTCGCCGCGCGGCAGGCGGATCAGCAGCAGCGCGTAGATGGCCCGCGCGTCCGGCAGGTCCGCCCATTGCGCGAGCCAGTCCTTCAGTTCCGGGGCGCCGGGGCGGGTGAAGCGGCCCAGGTAGCGGTCGGCCAGCAGTTCGCCCAGCATGGCGCGGCCGAGCGGGGTCACGCTGTCCATCTCGCTGGTTTCGCGCACCGCCTCGGGGATGTTGCCGCGCGCCTGGAGGGCGAAGATGCGGCGGATGCGCGCCGCCTCGCTGGGCGCCAGCGGCTGCGGCAGGGCGATGCCGGACGGGCCGCGGGGCGAGACGCGCGGGATCGCCAGCGCCGTTTCATCGGCGCCTGCCTGGGGATGCCCCGCCTTTGCTTCGGCGTACGCCTTCGTGGCCGTGGCACCGGCCAGCAACGCAACCCCGGCGAGAAACGCCCGGGCGGCGGGAAGACGGGAGAGCGTCGAACCGATCCCTCGCATGGCCGGAACGCCTACACGCCACCGCCATGAGACGCAACCGCCGGCGCGGAGACGAGTCTCGCCAATCAAGACATGCCGCCAGTGGTCAGCCGGTTAGCGCGCGGTCTGCATTCATTAACTTGACACATCGCTGTCGATTGTGCGTCGCAGCAGCAGCAGGTCGGACCATGCCTCGCGCTTGGCTCCGGCGTTGCGCAGCAGGTAGGCGGGATGCAGCATCGGCAGCGCCGGCACCGGCTGGTCCAGCCCCGGCACCGTCACCGGCAGCCATTTGCCCCGCATCCGGGTAATACCTGCATTGCTCCCGGTCAGCGCCTGCGTGGCCAGCTTGCCCAGCAGCACCAGCCGGCGTGGCCGCACCAGGGCGATGTGGCGCAGCAGGAACGGCAGGCAGGTCAGCACCTCGGCATCGGTCGGGTTGCGGTTGCCGGGCGGGCGCCACGGGATGAGGTTGGTGATCAGGTAGCGGGTGCGGTCCAGCCCGATGCTGGCCAGCATCCGGTCAAGCAACTGGCCGGACGGGCCGACGAAGGGCAGGCCGGCGCGATCCTCCTCCGCCCCCGGCCCCTCACCGATCAGCATCAGCCCGGCGTCGGGGTTGCCGTCGGCGAACACCAGCTTGGTGGCGGTGGCGGCCAGCGGGCAGCCGTCGAAGGCGGCCAGGGCGGCGCGCAGCTCCTCGCGCGTGTGCGCCGCCGCCGCCGCCGCCTGCGCGCGCTGCACCGGGACGGCGGCGGCGCCCGGGACGGGGCGGGCGGCGGCCGGCGGCGAGGCTGGCTGCCGGGGGGCAGGTTGCGGGGCGGCGGGTTGTGGGATGGGCCGGGGCCGCGCCGGGGCGGGCGCCTTCAGCCGGTCGCGCGGCAGCTCGGCCAGCGCCTCATCGGCCCCCCATTCGATCTGCAGCCGCAGCGCGGCCAATGCGTCCAGGGTCGGGTCCATGGGGGTGGGGTCCATGGGCGCACTCTTCCGCCCTGGCCGCTTTTGTGCAACAGCGCAGGTGCCGAAACCGCAGCAGCCGCCCATATCCGGGAGGTGTCGAAGGAGGGACCATGTCCGAGGCCGTCGCGCGCGAGCGAATGGATTTCGATGTCGTGATCGTCGGCGCCGGCCCGTCCGGCCTGGCCGCCGCCATCCGCCTCAAGCAACTCGCCCCGGACGCCGCCATCTGCGTGGTGGAGAAGGGCGCCGAGGTGGGCGCGCATATCCTCTCTGGCGCCATCATCGAGCCGCGCGCGCTGGACGAGCTGCTGCCCGACTGGAAGGCCGCCGGCGCGCCGCTGACCACGCCGGCGCAGACCGACAGGTTCCTGTATCTCACCGAAACCCGCGCCTTCCAGCTGCCCACGCCGCCGACCATGCACAACCACGGCAACTACATCTCTTCGCTGGGCGACGTGTGCCGCTGGCTGGGGCAGCAGGCCGAGGCGCTGGGGGTGGAGATCTACCCCGGCTTCGCCGCCGCCGAGGTGCTGGAGGAGGACGGCCGCGTCATCGGCATCGCCACCGGCGACATGGGCGTGACCCGCGAGGGCGAGCACGGCGCCAATTTCGCCCCGGGCATGGAGCTGTGCGCCCGCTTCACCATCTTCGCCGAGGGCTGCCGCGGGTCGCTGACCAAGCGGCTGATCGCCCGCTACGACCTCAACGCCGGGCGCGACCCGCAGACCTACGGCATCGGCATCAAGGAGCTGTGGGAAATCCCCAAGGAGCGCCACCAGCCAGGCCTGGTGGTGCACACCATCGGCTGGCCGGTGGACAGCGCCACCTATGGCGGCTCGTTCCTCTACCACTGGGGCGAGAACCTGGTGTCGTACGGCTACGTGGTGGGGCTGGACTACCAGAACCCCTGGCTGTCGCCGTTCGAGGAGATGCAGCGCCTGAAGGCCCACCCGGAGATGCGGGCGCATTTCGAGGGCGGGCGGCGCATCGCCTATGGCGCGCGGGCGATCAGCGAGGGCGGCTTCCAGTCCTTGCCGAAGCTCACCTTCCCCGGCGGCTGCCTGGTTGGCGACACCGCCGGCTTCCTCAACGTGCCGAAGATCAAGGGCACCCACACCGCGATGAAGTCCGGCATGCTGGCCGCCGAGGCGGTGGCCGAGGCGCTGGCCGCCGAGGACGCGGTCGAGCCGGCCTCCTACCCCGAGCGGCTGCGCGAAAGCTGGCTGTGGGAGGAGTTGTGCGGCGTGCGCAACATCCGGCCGGGCTTCGCCAAATGGGGCCTGCTGGGCGGCTTGGTCAACGCGGCGCTCGATACCTATGTGTTCCGCGGCCGCGCGCCCTGGACGCTGCACCACCCGCACCCGGACAACGCGACGCTGATGGAGGCCGAGGCCAGCCAGCCCATCGCCTACCCCAAGCCGGACGGCAAGCTGACCTTCGACCGACTGTCCTCGGTGTTCATCAGCAACACCAACCATGAGGAGAACCAGCCAGTCCACCTGCGCCTGCGCGACCCGGCCAAGGCGATCGCGGTGAACTGGGAGATGTACCGCAGCCCGGAAACGCGCTACTGCCCGGCCGGGGTGTACGAAATCGTCGGCGCCGAGGAGGGCGAGCCGCGCCTGCAGATCAACGCGCAGAACTGCGTGCACTGCAAGACGTGCGACATCAAGGACCCGACCCAGAACATCGACTGGGCCACGCCCGAGGGCGGCGGCGGGCCGGTGTATCCGGGCGGGATGTAGACCCGCCTGACCGCGGGCGGCGTTACGCCGCCCGCCGCCCGACCCGGCGGCGCACCAGCAGCATCCCGGCCAGGGCGGTGCCCAGCAGCGCCATCGACATCGGCTCCGGCGCCGCGGCCACCTGCTGCCCGCCCGGCGGGGTGATCGCCCCGCCGCTGCTGCCGCCACCCGGCGTGGTGACCAGATAGCCGCTGACGCTGGCCGAGAGGGCGGAATTATACAGGAACGACACGTTGCTCACGCTCTGACCGGCGAAGTTCGGCAGCGTGAAGGTCACCGTGCCAAGCGCCACGGGCCATTTATTGGCATGCGTTTCCTCAAGGTCGGTGGCGCTGCCGATCACGTCGTAGTCGTCGCCGCCGCCGCCCTTGGTGAACTTGTTCGCCGCGAACGCGCCGCTGCCGCCCACCGAGCTGAACGTGTAGCTGCCGGTGGCGGGATATTGCTTGAACTGCCAGCCGCCGGTGATATCGACATTACTCGCCGATCTGCTGCTGCTGGTCAGCAGCGTCCCGGCCACCGCCTGCGGCGTCAGCGGCGCGGTGATGCTGCCGCCCACCACGTCGAACGACAAGCCGGCCAACAGGTCGGCATTGCTCATGGTGGCGCCGCTGTTGTTCAGCGTCACCGTCATCACGCTGCCGGTCACCGAGAACACCGCCGAGGCGGCGACCGGGACGGAGCCGACCTTCGCCGTGCCGCTAGAGGCGAAGGTCTGGATGAAATCCGCACGCGCCAGCGCCGGCGTGCCCAGCACGCCCGCCGCAACAACCATCCGTATTGCCGACCGCCACCGCATCTGCCAAGCCTCCAAACGCCCACGCCACGCCCGGCCGGAGATCCAACCGATACGTCCTATTTATGTAAAATAGGATACAGCGGCGCTGCTTACAGGCTTCTGTCAGAAAATGTCTCAAGAATCGGATAACGAACAAGCATGGCGGGGTTGCGCCGGCCGAGTCTCATTTCCGCCGCCGGGTGACGGCGGGCGGACGGCTCAGCGCCAGCGCGCCAGCCGCGCCGCCGCCGCCGCCATGTCCGCCTCCGGCCCGCAATAGCTGAAGCGCACGAAGCGCTGGCCGCGCGTGCGGTCGAAATCCACCCCCGGCGAGGCCGCCACCCCGGCCTCGGCCAGCATGCGGGCGCAGAATGCCCGGCTGTCATTGGTCCGCCCGGAGACGTCGGCGTAGATGTAGAATGCCCCCTCGGCGGGGCTGAGATCGTCGAAGCCGCAGCCCGGCAGCGCCCGCAGCAGCAGGTCGCGCGAGCGGCGATAGGCGGCGACATTGGCCTCCAGCTCGGCCGTGCAGTCGAACGCCGCCTCGGCGGCCACCTGGGCGATGTGCGGCGCGCTGATGAACATGTTCTGCGCCAGGCACTCCACCGGGCGCACCAGGTCCTCGGGCAGCACCATCCAACCGATCCGCCAGCCGGTCATGGAGAAATATTTCGAGAAGCTGTTCACCACGATGGCGCTGGGGCTGAAGGCGGCGGCGGTGGCCAGCGGGCGGTCGTAATGCAGGCCGTGGTAGATCTCGTCGCTGATCAGGCGCACGCCGTTGGCATCGCACCAGTGCGCGATGGTGGCCAGTTCGGCCGGGTCCAGCATGGTGCCGGCCGGGTTGCAGGGGCTGGCCACGATCAGCCCGTCCGGCCGCGGGTCCAGCCGCTCCAGCATCGCCACGGTGGGCTGGAAGCGGGTGTCCGGCCCGGTTTCCAGCATCACCGGCACCATGCCCAGCGCGGTCAGGATATTGACGTAGGGCGGGTAGAACGGGGTGGCCATCGCCACCCGGTCGCCGGGGTCGAAGGCGGCCAGGAAGGCCAGCGGGAACGCGCCGGAGGCCCCCACCGTCACCGCCACCCGCGCCGGCGCCACCGCCACGCCGTACCAGTCATGGCCATGGGCGGCGATGCGCGCGCGCAGCGAGGCCAGACCGAAGGCTTCCGTATAGCCCATCGGCCGGCCGTCGCGCAGCGCCGCCTGCGCCGCCGCCACCGCGCCGGCCGGCGCGCCGGTGCCGGGCTGGCCCACCTCCATGCGGATCACATGCGGCGCCCCCGGCGGCAGCGCCGCCTGCCGGGCGTTGGCGGCGGTGATCACGTCCATCACCAGGAAGGGCGGCGCGCTGGCGCCCCGGCCGGTCTTCAGCGCCATGGCGGCCTACTTCGCGGCGGTGCTGCCGACCGCCAGCCCGGCGTCGCGCGGGTCGGTCACCCAGCCGCAACTGCCGGAGGCGTCGGGCAGGTAGTTGCCGCAGGCGATCACGCTGGCCCGCCCCGGCTCGGGCACCTGCACCGGCATCGGCTGTTTGGTGCGCAGCGTCTCCGCCAGCGCCAGCGCGGCGGCCACCGGCGCGCCGTCCTGCCCGGTGCCGGCGGCCATGGCGCGGAAGGCGTTGATATTGCGGTTGGTGACCATGCCGGCCGACAGCAGCGCCGGCGGCAGCCAGCGCGGCGAGGCCGCCATCACGATGCCGGTGCCCGGCGCCACCCGGCCGGTGCCGAACAGGTTGTTCATCGTGGTCACGCAGATCACCGCGTTGCCGTCGCGGTCCAGCGTGGCGAAGCTGGCCGAGGCCGGCAGCGGCGGCAGGCCGGCGGCCGGCACCGTGGTCGAGGCCAGCAGCGCCTGCGGGTCGCCGCCGCCCTGCCGCCACGCCGTCGCGGTGCCCAGGGCCGCCGCGCGCGCCAGGTCGATCGCGCCGGGGTTGGTGCGCAGCACGCGGAAGGCAGCGGCGGCGGCCAGCCCGCCATCGGCCGGCGGCGGCAGGAAGCTGGCGGTGTCGCCGCCGCCCAGGTCCATGTCCAGCGCCGGCGCCACCTGCGGCACCGCGGCGCGCAGGTCGGCCATGGTCAGCGAGGCGCCCACCTGCGGCATCGCCGCCACCAGCCGGCGGCCCAGCCCGCCTTGGTACAGGTCGCCGACGCCGGCGGTGCGCAACTGCCCCAGCGTGCCGGCCAAGGCCGGCTGCACCAGCATTTCGCCCTCGCCCAGCGGGCGGCCGTTCTTGAAGAAGATGCCGGCCGCCTCGGGGTCGGCCGCCAGCGGCCCGGCCACCACGTCCAGGTCGCGCACGAAGGCGCGCGAGGCCGGCACGCCGAAGCGGGCAAGCTGCTCGGCCGGCGAGACCAGCGACTGGAAGGACAGCCGGCCGAACCGGGCATGCAGCAGATACAGCCCGCGCGCCAGCATCGGCACCGCCGCCGGCCGGTCCGCGCCGGCGGCGGTGGCCGGGGCCGGGGGCGTGAACAGCACCGCCTGCGGCGGGCTGGCGCTGCCGGCGGTATAGGCCAGGCACGCCCCGCCGCCGCCCAGCCCGGCGCGCGAGGGCAGCGTCACCGCCAGGGTCAGCCCCGCCGCCACCGCCGCGTCCGCCGCGTTGCCGCCGGCCGAGAGCACGTTGCGCGCCGCCAGCGCCGCCGTCGGCTCGTCGGCCACCGCCCCGCCCAGGAAGCCGGCCACATGCCCCGGCGTGCCCGCCGCCGGCGCGCTGCCGCCCGAGAACAGGCCGGAGGTCATCCGGTCCACCGTGCCGCACCCGCTCGTTGCCACGGCAACCACAAGCAGGACGGATGCCGCGCGAGTCGCTAATATGGAGGCCATGCGCTTGCTGTTCCGCTCCCTGTTCGCGGCATCGATGTGGTGCCGTCTGTTGTCGGTGGTGATGCTGCTGGCCAGCGGGGTGCCCGCGCGTGCCCAATCGGGTGCGGCGCCGCTGGTCGTCATACGCGACGCCGAGACCGAGACGCTGCTGCGCACCTTCGCCAATCCCCTGTTCCGCGCCGCCGGGCTGTCGCCCGGCATGGTGCGCATCATCGTTATCCGCGACGACGCCTTAAACTCGTTCGTCAGCACCGGCAACCGGATGTTCATCAACTCCGGCCTGATCGCCAGATGCCGCGACGCCGGGGAGCTGATCGGGGTGATCGCGCACGAGACCGGCCATATCCGCGGCGGCCACCTGCTGCGGCTGCCGGAGATGATGCGCGCGGCGATGCTGAAATCCATCGCCGCCATGCTGATCGGCGCCGCCGCCGGGGTGGCCGGCGGCAGCCCGGACGCGGCGATCGGCACCGCGCTGGGCGGCCAGCAGATGGCCATGCGCGGCTTCCTGTCGTTCACCCGCAGCATGGAGCAGGCCGCCGACCAGAGCGCGCTGGAGGAGCTGGACGCCAACCACTGGTCCTCCCGCGGCATGCTGGAGTTGCTGCGCGTCATGCAGGAGCAGGACGCGCTGACCTCGGACCTGCAGGACCCCTACCTGCTCACCCACCCGCTGACCCGCGACCGCATCGCCCTGGTGGCCGCCCATGTCGCCGCCAGCCCCTATTCCAGCACCCCCTTCCCGCCAGGGTTCGAGAGCGGCTTCGCCATGGTGCGCGCCAAGCTGCGCGCCTTCCTGGACCCCAGCTCCCTCACCCTGCGCCGGGTCTCGGCCGACGACCGCTCCGCCCCCGCCCGCTACGCCCGCGCCATCGCGCTGTACCGGCTGGGCCACACCGACCAGGCGGTGGCGCTGATCGACGGGCTGCTGGCCGAGCAGCCCGGCAACCCCTGGCTGCACGAGCTGAAGGGCCAGATCCTGTTCGAGGGCGGGCGCGGCCGCGCCGCCATCGCCCCCTACCAGGAGGCCGAGCGCCTCGCCCCCGGCCAGCCGCTGATCCGCGCCGGCCTGGCCCGCGCGATGATCGAGACCAACGACCGCCTGCTGCTGCAACCCGCTATCACGCAACTGCAGGCAGCCCTTGCGCGCGAGCGCGACGACGCCGAGAACTGGCGCCTGCTGGGCATCGCCTGGGGCCGGCTGGGCAATCTCGGCCAGGCCGACCTAGCGCTGGCCGAGGAGGCGATGGCCCGCGACGACATCCCCGCCGCCAAACGGCTGGCGACGCGGGCGCTGAAAGCGCTGCCGGCCGGCCCGGCCCGGCAGCGCGCACTGGACATCGCCAACGCGGTGAAGAAAGAGAACCGGGAAGGCTACTGACCAATGGAGCGACCGATGACCCGACACAGCCCGTCCACCCAGCGGGCGCCTCTCTGGCGTGCCGCCCTGCTGGCCGCCCTGGCCATGCTGACATTCGCCCTCGTCCCCGCGCGCGCGCAGGGCGGCTTCACCGCCGCGCAGCGGGCCGAGATCGTGCAGATCGTGCGCGAGGCGCTGCGCCAGGACCCCACCATCCTGCGCGACGCCATCACCGCGCTGCAGGACGACGAGAGCGCCCGCAAGGACGCCGCCGCCCGCGCCGCCATCGGCGGCCTCGGCCCGGTGCTGACCCGCACCCCGGGCGACCCGCAGGCCGGCAACCCCAAGGGCGATGTGACCGTCGTGGAGTTCTACGACGTGCGCTGCCCGTATTGCCGGCGCATGGTGCCGGTGATGGCCGAACTGCTGAAGCGCGACGCCAATATCCGCGTGGTCTACAAGGACATCCCCATCCTCGGCCCGGCCAGCGTGCTCGGCGCCAAGGCGATGCTGGCGGCGCTGAACCAGGGCGGCTACCAGCGGCTCTACGACATCCTGATGACCGGCAACCCGAACATCGACATGGCGGTGCTTGAGGACGCCGCCCGGCGCGCCGGGCTGGACTGGCCGCGCCTGCGCCGCGACATGGACAGCAAGCCCGTCCAGGCGCGCATCGACGCCAACCTGGCGCTGGCGCACCGCCTCGGCATCCAGGGCACCCCGGCCTATGTCATCGGCAACCAGCTGCTGCCGGGCGCGGTGGAGCTGGCCGACCTGCAAGGCGCGGTGGCGGCGGCGCGGCGGGACTAAGGCCCGCCCGGTTTCGGCAGGCCGCCGCAGGGCATGCCGGTTTGATCCAATAACGTATCCATCTTGTCACGCAGGCGGCGGGCGGGCGCGATAGAACGCGGCCTTCCCACTCCCGCTTTCCCACTGCTGACCCCCCGCTTTCTCAATGCTGACAAGGACGCGATCATGCTGAAACGGACCCTGCTGGGCGCGCTGGCGGCACTCGCCGTCGCCGTGGCCGCGGCCCCGCCCGCCCAGGCGCAGGCGCGCGGCCCCAATGCGTTCGACTTCGTGGCGTTCGGCGACATGCCCTACGCCATTCCCGGCGACTACCCGAAGCTGGAGCGGCTGATCGCCGCGATCAACCGCCAGCAGCCGCCCTTCACCGTCTTCGTCGGCGATATCAAGGGCGGCTCCACCCCCTGCACCGATGCCGCGATGCAGAAGGTGTATGACATGTGGACCGCCTTCGAGGGGCCGCTGATGTACAGCATCGGCGACAATGAATGGACCGACTGCCACCGCCCCAAGGCCGGCGGCTACGACCCGCTGGAGCGGCTGGCGAAGGTGCGCGAGATGTTCTTCGCCCATCCCGAGATGTCGCTGGGCGGGCACCCGATGCCGGTGGAGAGCGAAGCCAAGGTATTCCCCGACAAATTCGCCACCTACGTCGAGAACCAGCGCTGGTCGAAGAACGGCGTGCTGTTCGCCACCGTCCACATCCCCGGCTCCAACAACGATTTCGAGGCGTTCAACCCGAAGACCGCGATGGAGTATTTCCAGCGCAACGCCGCCAACATCGCCTGGATCGACGACACCTTCGCCCGCGCCAAGGCCAGCGGCGCCAAGGCCGTGGTGCTGGCCTGGCAGGCCGCCGTGTATGACATCCGCCAGGGCGAGCCGGAAATGCCCCGCGCCTCCGGCTTCTACCAGACGGTCGAGGCGGTGGCGCGCGGCGCCAAGGCGTTCGGCCACCCGGTGCTGGTCATCCACGGCGACAACCATGAGTTCGAGGTGAACCGCTTCCTCGACACCAAGATGAAGCCGATCCCGATGGTGACGCGGCTGGAGGTGATGGGCGCCAGCGCGGTGCACGCCGTGCGCGTCAGCGTGGACCCGGACAGCCCGGGCGTCTGGGGCTTCACGCCGCTGATCGTGCCGGAGAACGGCGCCTACTGAGCCGCCGGATAGTTATACCACATAACTATCTCGGCACGTCGCCCGCCAGGGTGATGCGGTGCATCACCCGGCGGAAGCCGTGATAGTCGTTCACCGGGTTGTGCTGCACGCAGCGATTGTCCCACAGCGCCAGCGATCCGGGCCGCCAGCGGAACCGGCAGGTGAATTCCGGCCGCACCTGGTGGGCGAACAGGAAGGCCAGGAGGGGGGCGCTCTCCGCCTCGGTCATGCCGGCGAAGCGGACGGCGTGCGCCACGTTCACATACAATGCGGTGCGCCCGGTTTCCGGATGGGTGCGCGCCACCGGGTGCTCGGCCTCGTACTGGCGCGGCGGCGCGGCGGGGGCATTGTCGCGCATGCGGTCCTCGCGGGTGCGCGACACATCCGCCTTGGCCGAGGAATTGATGCAGCGCAGCGGCCGCAGCAGCGCCTGCATGCCCTCGGACAGGCCTTCCCAGGCCAGGTACTGGTTGGCGAACAGCGTGTCCCCGCCATGGGGCGGCACCTCGCGCGCCAGCAGCAGGGTGCCCATCGGCGGCACCTCCAGATAGGCGGTGTCGCTGTGCCAGATGCCGCCGAAATTCACCCGCTCATGCTCCAGCTTCACCACTGGGATGATCTCGGGGTAGTCGTCCAGCCCCTTCACGAACGGATATTCCACCACCGCGCCGAAGCGCCGGGCGAAGGCCAGGAAATCGGCGGGAGCGAGCGGCTGGTCGCGGAAGAACACCACCCCGTGCGCCAGCCAGGCCTGGCGCAGCGCGGCGAGGCAGGATTCGTCGAGCGGGGCGGCGAGGTCGATGCCGGCGATTTCGGCCCCCAGCGCGCCGGCGATGCGCTGCACGGTGATCCTGTCGGCCCGGTTCATGGCGCCGGCGCTCCCCTGGTGACGTGCCGCCACGCTAGCGGGGTGGGCGGGGCGGTTCAATCCGATGGCATGGCGATACACACGTCGCATTAAGAAATTTGCGCAAAAACGATACCGCGCCAGGAAGCTGAGGCGTCCGCCAAAAACAGGCACATGGATGAATTGCCCGGCCGTTGCTGAGACGCCGGAGCGATGCCTGGGACGATCCCATGTCCAGCGACCCCGCCTCGGCCCCGCTGCCTCGCCCCGAGCTGCCTCGCCCGCTGTTCGGTGACGGCAGCGCGGGCAGCCTGTTCCCGGACCTCTGGACGCTCGACCTGGTGCCGCCGGATCTGCTGGTGCTGGGCCTACTGGCTCCCACGCCGCGCCCGGCCGGCCCGCCGCCCGTTGCGGCGTTCCCCTTGGCCGCGCCGCCCATCGTGGTCCCGCCCGCCGCCGCCCAGCCGGTCGAGACGCCCCCGGCCGAGGCCCCGGCCCCGCCTGCCCCACCTCCGGACGCCCCGGCTTCAGTGGCCCAACCCCCAGTGGCCCAACCCCCAACGGCCCAGGCCCCAACGGCCCAGGCCCCAGTGGTCGCGCCCGCTCCCTCCCCGCCCGCCAACCCGGCGCCGGTTGCACCTGCGCCAGCCGCACCCCCGCCGGCTGCCCCTGAACCCGCCCAATCCCCGCCCGTCGCCCCCCAACCCGTTGCCCCCCCACCGGCCGTCGCCGCGCCTCCGCCGCCGCCTCCCCCGGGCCCCGTGCCCGCCCCGGCCCCCATCACGGACCAGCCGGTGCCGGACACCGCCCAATCCAACGCCGCCAGCGCCGCCAGCACCGCCACCGGCAACGGCGCCGACCAGGCGATGCTGGGCGATCTGGCGCGGGCGCAGTTCGGGCTGAGCGGCGCGGGCGTGACGATCGGCATCCTGTCGGACAGTTTCGACGTGCGCGGCGGCTATGCCGGGGATGTCGCTGGCGGCAGCCTGGCGGCCGGCGCCACCATCCTGAAGGAGGGCGCCGCCGGCAGCAGCGACGAGGGCCGCGCCATGGCCCAGCTCATCCACCAGGTGGCGCCGGACGCGCATATCCTGTTCTACTCGGCGTTCGGCGGCGCCGCCGATTTCGCCAACGGCATCCGCGCCCTGGCCAATGCCGGCGCCGGCGTGATCGTGGACGACGTGACCTATCTGAACGAGCCGTTCTACCAGGACGGCGCCGCGATCCAGGCGGCCGTGGAGCAGGTGGTCGCCAGCGGGGTGTCGTATTTCACCTCCGCCAGCAACGAGGGCGCGAATTTCTACGAGGCCGCCTTCAAGCCGCTCACCGCCGCCCTGCCCGGCCTGTCCGGCGGCTTCGTCTGCGCCGATTTCGGCGCCGGCACGCCCTATGTGAACCTCACCATCGCCAAGGGCGCCACCGCCACGCTGGACCTGCAATGGGACGAGCCGTTCGCCGGCATCGGCGGCACCGGTGCCACGACCAGCCTCGGCATGGTGCTGTACGACAGCAGCAACCGCATCGTCGCCTACGCGCTGCGCAGCCAGATCGGCGGCGACCCGGTGGAGCTGCTGCAATACACCAACACCACCGGCACCACCGGCTTCCACATGGCGGTGATCACCGATGGCGGGCGCGGCGTGCCCGGGCAGTTCAAGGTGATCGCCTATGGCCAGGGCACCCGCTTCACCGACCCCGGCGCCGGCCTCGGCTCGGGCACCATCATCGGCCATGAGATGGTGCCGGAGGCCAACACGGTGGGCGCCATCGGCTACACCCAAACCCCGCGCTACGATGGCGGCGGCACGATCGAGACCTATTCCTCGCTCGGCCCCGGCCGCTTCCTGTTCGACGCGGCGGGCAACCGGCTGACCACGCCGTTGCAGGGCAGCGGGGTGGATTTCGTGGCGCCGGACGGCGCGGCGACCAGCGTGTTCAACCCGTTCTACGGCACCTCGGCCGCCGCCCCCAACGCGGCGGCGGTGGCCGCGCTGATGCTTCAGGAGAACCCCAACCTCACCCCCGCGCAGACCGCCGCCATCCTGGCCACCTCCACCGCCGCCGCCGGCGGCCCGGCCGGCGGCGCCGGGGCCGGGCTGATCCAGGCCAACGCGGCGGTGAAGGCGGCGGTGGCGCTGGCCGGGCCGGCCGGGCAGTCGCACAGCTTCGTGCCCACGGCGCCGGGGGCGGACACGCCGGGCACGGTGCTGACCAGTGCCGCCATCCGCAACACCCAGGCCGAGGCCGCCGCCGTGAGCGCCGCGCCGGCCGCGACCAGCGACTTCACGGCGCTGCCCGACCTCGCCTCCGGCCTGGTGCTGGCCGGCGGCGACAGCCTGGGCGGGGTGGCGTTCAGCAACGTGGCGCTGCTGAACGGCTTCTATGGCGACGCCGCCGCGGCGGGGCTGTTCAACCCGGTGCACATCGTCGCGTAGCCCCAAGCCACAATTTTCGGCCGGGCATGGATCATCCGGCCGGGACAGGCCACACTCCGGGCACACCGCCTGGAGACCGACCATGATCGACGACGACAAGCTTGCCGCGCTGCGCGCCCGCTACGCCAACGGCCAGCGCGAGGAGGTGTACGACCCCGCCTTCCGCCGCGCCCAGTCGGTGGCGTTCAACGCCGCCGGGCGGCGGCGGCTGCCCTATGGGGGGGTTTCCACCTTCCTGGACGCGCCATACCGCCCCGATGCGCCGGATTCGGCGGATTTCGAGGGCTTGCAGGTCGCCCTGATCGGCGTGCCGATGGACCTGGCGGTGACCAACCGCAGCGGCTCGCGCCTCGGCCCGCGCGCGGTGCGGGCGGTGGAGCGGATCGGGCCGTACAACCATGCCCAGCGCGTCTCGCCGGCCGCCGAGCTGCGGGTGGCCGACGTGGGCGACGTGCCGTTCCGCAGCCGCTACAGCCTGCCCGACTCGATACAGGACATCGAGGATTTCTATACCAAGGTGCAGGCCGCCGGGGTGCTGCCGCTGAGCGTGGGCGGCGACCATTCGATCAGCTACCCGATCCTGCGCGCCCTGGGCCGCCACCGCCCGGTGGGGCTGGTGCATATCGACGCGCATTGCGACACCTCCGGCGAGATGGAGGGCAGCCGCTTCCACCATGGCGGCCCGTTCCGCCAGGCGGTGCTGGACGGCGTGCTGGACCCCGAGCGGACCATCCAGATCGGCATCCGCGGCGCCGCCGAGATGCTGTACGAGTTCTCCTACGCCTCCGGCATGACGGTGATCCATGCCGAGGAGGTGGACGCCATGGGGCTGGAGGCGGTGATCGCGCGCGCCCGTGCCGTGGTGGGCGGCGGGCCGTTCTACCTGTCGTTCGACGTGGACAGCATCGACCCCGCCTTCGCCCCCGGCACCGGCACGCCGGAGGTGGGCGGGCTGACCCCGCGCGAGGTGCTGGCCATCATGCGCGGCCTGCGCGGGCTGCCCCTGATCGGCGGCGACGTGGTGGAGGTGGCGCCGCAATACGACGCCACCACGGTGACCGCCCAGGTGGGCGCGCAGATGCTGTTCGAGCTGTTCTGCCTCGCGGCGCTCGTGGAGAAATGATGCGCCCGCTGCCGGAGGAGACCGTCCATCTCTCGTTCGACCCCGGGCCGTTCCGCATGGCCATGGGGCTGATCGCCCGCGAGCCGGACGCGCTGATCGAGCTGGATGCCTGCTACCCTGCCGAACTGGCGGAGCGGCGGGCGCTGCTCGACGGCAACCGCGCGGCGGTGTTCGCCGCCCTGCCGGAGAGCGATGCCGCGCGGGCGGAGGTGCTGGCGCTGCTGGGCGAGCTGCTGCCGCGCCGCTTTTCCGACTGGTTCGCCCGCGACGGTGTTATGCTGCATAACTATATCACCGGCGAAACATGGAATCTGGCCGAGCCGCCGCGCGATCCGCTGGAAGTGGCCGGGCGGCTGGTGCAGGAGGATCTGTGCCTGTTGCAGCCCGGCCCCGAGGGGCCGGTGCTGACGGCGGCGGTGCTGTGCTTTCCCAGCCGCTGGAACCTGGCCGAGAAGCTGGGCCGGCCGCTGGCCGCCATCCACGGCCCGGTGCCGCTGTATGCCGACCGGCTGTCCCGCCCGGTGGACCGGCTGCTGGCCACGCTGAAGCCGGGGCGGCTGGTGGAGCGGCTGAACTGGTCGCTGGTGGACGACGCGGCGCTGTTCCAGCCCGGCGGGCATGGGCGGCGGGCGCACAACGCCCTGGTGACGGCGGAGAATGCCGGGGAGACGGTGTTTCTGCGGGTGGAGCGGCAGACGCTCAGCCTGTTGCCGGCCAGCGGCGCGGTGCTGTTCGGCATCCGCATCCACCGCTACCCGCTGGCGCGCATCGCCGCCCGGCCGGCGGTGGCCGCCGACCTGCTGGACGCGGTGCGCGCGCTGCCCGAGGCGATGGCCACCTACAAGAGCCTGCCGCCGATCCGCGCGGCCGTGCTGGCCTATCTGGCGGCGCATGCCGAAGGATGCCGTTGATCCGGCACATATATTGCTTTCCAATATCATCGACAGGGTTGCTGGCCGGGACATCACATGGGGACGCTGATCGGTGCTCAA
The DNA here is from genome assembly GCA_001899585.1 of Rhodospirillales bacterium 70-18. Taxonomy (GTDB): domain Bacteria; phylum Pseudomonadota; class Alphaproteobacteria; order Acetobacterales; family Acetobacteraceae; genus 70-18. Next base: position 77,857 of record MKWE01000027.1, on the reverse strand, counting down.
GAAACAGGCATATTCGTCCGACGGCAATCCGGCATTCTTCGACGAGATGCTGGTGCCCGACGGCGAGGCCCGCCCGGCCTATCGCGCCCTGATGGACTGGCTGTCGCGGCAGAGCCCCGGCGGCATCCGCACCAAACAGCAGGAGGCGGATGCGATCTTCCGCCGGCTGGGCATCACCTTCGCCGTGTATGGCGCCGAGGAGGCCAATGAGCGGCTGATCCCGTTCGACCTCATTCCGCGCATCATCTCGGCAGCCGAATGGCGCTTCCTGGAACGCGGCATCGAGCAGCGGGTGCGGGCGCTGAACGCCTTTTTGTACGACATCTACCACCGCCAGGAGATCCTGCGCGCCGGGCGGGTGCCGGCCGAGATGGTGAACGGCAACGCCGCCTTCCTGCCGGAAATGATGGGGTTCGACCCGCCGCGCCGGGTGTATGCCCATATCATCGGCACCGACATCGTGCGCACCGCCGATGACGGGTTCTTCGTGCTGGAGGATAATCTGCGCACCCCCTCGGGCGTCTCCTACATGCTGGAGAACCGCGAGGCGATGATGCACCTGTTCCCCGAGTTGTTCGCCGCCCACCGGGTGGCGCCGGTGGAACGCTACCCCGAATTGCTCCGCCAGACGCTGGAGAGCGTGGCCCCCGCCGGCTGCGAGGGCGACCCGATGATCGCCGTGCTGACCCCCGGCATCTACAACTCGGCGTTTTTCGAGCACGCCTTCCTGGCCGACCAGATGGGCGTGGAGCTGGTGCAGGGCAGCGACCTGGTGGTGGAGGACGGCAGCCTGTGGATGCGCACCATCCGCGGGCGCGAGCGGGTGGACGTGCTGTACCGCCGGGTCGACGACGCCTTCCTGGACCCGCTGAACTTCCGCCCCGATTCGGTGCTGGGCGTTCCCGGGCTGTTCGACCTGTATCGCGCCGGGCGGGTGACGATCGTGAACGCCCCCGGCACCGGCATTGCCGACGACAAGGCGATATATGCCTATGTGCCTGAAATCATTTCGTTCTACACCGGCGAGAAGCCGATCCTGAACAATGTGCACACCTGGCGCTGCGCCGAGCCCGACGCCTGCGCCTATGTGCTGGAGCACCTGGCCGAGCTGGTGGTGAAGGAAGTGCATGGCTCCGGCGGCTACGGCATGCTGATCGGCCCGCGCTCCACCCGCCAGCAGCGGGGGGAGTTCGCCGCCCGCATCCGCGCCCGGCCCGCCAACTACATCGCCCAACCGACCCTGGCGCTGTCCACCTGCCCGGCCTTCGCGGCCTCCGGCGTGTCGCCGCGCCATGTCGATCTGCGGCCCTTCGTGCTGGTGGGCGACCGTATCCGGGTGACGCCGGGGGGGCTGACGCGGGTGGCGCTGAAGAAGGGCTCGCTGGTGGTCAATTCCAGCCAGGGCGGCGGAACCAAGGATACCTGGGTTTTGGAGGATTAAGGGTGCAGGAGAACTGAGATGCTCGGACGCACCGCCGCCAGCCTGTACTGGATGTCGCGCTACATGGAGCGGGCGGAGAATATCGCCCGGCTGATCGAGGTGGGCTATCGCGGCTCGCTGGTGCCCGACGTGGGCGCCGGGCACCGCGACGACTGGGAGGCGACGCTGATCGCGGCCGGCTGCATGCCGGCCTTCGCCGCCCGGCAGCAGCCGGTGAGCGCGCAGGCGGTGCAGCATTTCCTGCTGTTCGACCGCGAGCACCCCTCCTCCGTGCATTGCTGCCTGGAGACGGCGCGCAACAACGGCCGCTCCGTGCGTACCGCGCTGACGCGCGAAATGTGGGAGGCGCTGAATTCCACCTGGAACGAGTTCTCGGCCATCCGGCCGGCCGATCTGGGGCCGGGCAAGCTGCCGGAACTGCTGGACTGGGTGCGCCAGCGCGCGGCACTGTTCCGCGGCGCCATGCTCGGCTCGCTGCTGCGCGACGAGGGCTATCATTTCAGCCAGCTCGGCGCCTTTCTGGAGCGGGGCGACAACACCGCGCGCATCCTTGACCTGAAATACACCATCCTGCTGCCCAGCAACGAGGCAGTGGGCGGCGAACGCAACCATTACCAGTGGGAAATGGTGCTGCGTTCGGTGGCGGCCCACCGGTCTTACCGGCATTTCTACAAAGACAGCTACCGCCCCGGGCGGGTGGCGGAATTCCTGATGCTGCGCCCGGAGATGCCGCGCTCCCTGCGCTTCTGCGCGGACTGGATCGCCGCCTCGCTGCACGGGCTGGCGGCGATGACCGGCGGCGGGGCGGAGAGCCTGGCGCTGGCGGCGGCGATGTTCGCCGACCTGGCGACGGCCGACATGCCGGCGATATTCCGCGCCGGGCTGCACGAATACCTGGCCGACTTCCTGGCCCGGCAGATCGCGCTGTCGGACCGCATCGCCGCCGACTACCATTTCAACTGAGCCTTCCGCTCCGCCCGGGACGTGCCATGCGCATCGCCATCTCTCATGCCACCACCTATCGCTACGACGGCGCGCTGGTGCACGCGGTGCAGGCGCTGCGACTGACGCCGCCGATCGGGCCGGGGCAGGCGGTGCTGTCGTGGCGGATCACCGCCCCCGGCATGGACACTGCGGCCAGCTATACCGACGCCTTCGGCAACCTGGTGCAGGTGGTCGCCAGCCGCGGCGGCGGCGAGACGTTCCAGGTGGTGGCCAATGGCGTGGTGGAGACCACCGATACCGGCGGCGTGGCCGGGCGCACCGGCGAGGCGGCCACGCCGGCGGTGTATCGCCGCGCCACCCCGGCCAGCACCCCCAGCGCCGCGATCACCGCCCTGGCGCGGGAGGTGGCGGCCCCCGACCGGCTGAGCACGCTGCATGCGCTGATGGGCGCGGTGCACGGGCGCGTGGCCTATGTGGTGGACGCCACCACGCAGCAGACCACCGCGGCGGCGGCCTTCGCCGATGGGCGCGGGGTGTGCCAGGACCATGCCCACATCATGATCGCCGCCGCCCGCGCGCTGGGCATGCCGGCACGCTACGTCACCGGCTACCTGCTGCTGGAAGGCGACGAGGCGGAGGCCAGCGTGGCGCACCATGCCTGGGCGGAGGCCTGGGTGGAGGAACTGGGCTGGGTGGGCTTCGACGCCGCCAACTGCCTGTGCCCGACCGACCGCTACGTGCGCCTGGCCGTAGGCCTGGACGCCGCCTCGGCCGCGCCGATCCGCGGGGTGCGGCGGGGGACGGGGGCGGAGCATCTGTGCGTGGACGTGGCGGTGCGGCTGGCCGGGCAGTAGCATCAACGCGATGGTTTGGATTGCGGCAGAAATGCGGTAAACGTCGGTGCGTGAGGGATGGGTCGCCCCTGGCGGGCGGGGGGCCTGGATCGCGACGATCCAGGCCCCCCGGCTGACGTTGGTTGCAGGCAAAGGTCGACGAGATGACTCAGGGTTACATAATCGTCGCGACGGGGCCGTTGAAATTCGTCGAGATGGCGGCGAACCTGGCAGCCTCGATCCGGGTGATGGACCCGGCCCGCGCGATCTGCCTGGTGCACGATGCCGGCCTCGCCATACCGTCCGAACTGGCGCCGCTGTTCGATGATTACGTGCAACTGGCGCCAGACCCTGAATATCCGACGGTGATGACCAAGATAAAGCTGTTCGACCTGTCGCCATACGACGAGACGATGTTCGTCGATGCCGATTGCCTGATGGTAAAGCGCGACATCGACCTGTACTGGGAAAAATCGGCGGGCCGACATTTCTCCATCACCGGCGAGAAGATCACGACCGGGGAGTGGAAAGGGTACCAGATCCCGGACCTGATGAAACAGGAGGGCGCGGACTACATTGTCCAGATGAACTCCGGCGTGTTCTATTTCGACAAGTCCGAGCAATCGCGGGAATTTTTTGCCGGGATCAACAAGTTTTACCTGGAACGGAAGAGATTCCTGCCGGTGTCCATCAACAACGGCACCCGCAAACTGTCCGACGAGCTGTTCTTCGGCGTGTACATGGGCAAGTGCCACATGACGCCGATGGCCAACGACCCGCACTCGAACAATTCCTGGATGGTGACGACCTATCACGCCCTCGGCTGTTCGTTCAAACCGGATGTGGATCGCTCGGTGCTCTACAAGCCGACCGGCTACCTGTTCGGCGTGCGCTACATCCCGACCGGCTTCCGGCGGCTGTCGCCGACCTTCGCGCATTTCGTGGCGCTCAGGCCGGTCGCCCTCTACAACCGGCTGGCGGCCATGTTCCGGGCCCGGGCGCTGGCCCGGCCGGAGCGGCGCAGGGCGGCCTAGACGGCCGCCATACCAGCGATGTGATGGTCCGCAAGGGGGGTTTTGTCCTCCTTGGACTGGACATGAAACCAACTATCCGCCATGGAGCGTCGTCGGAACGCCGGAACGGGCGAACCCCCTCTGTGCCACTGGACGGGAGCCTGACGCCGAGCATGGAACGCCCCGACGCACGCCGATGCGGCAACGTACCCGCCGAATCCTATTAGCCCATCACGTCAACGGGACCCTGCAACCATGGTGCCTGCCCCCTCGCCTGCCGACGCGACCGCAGTTCCGCCGGTCGCCGATGCCCCGGCCATGCCGGCGCACCTGAAGGCCCTCGAAGCCGAGAGCATCCACATCATGCGCGAGGTGGCCGGCCAGGCCCGCGCGCCGGTGATGCTCTATTCCATCGGCAAGGATTCTACGGTGCTGCTGCACCTGGCGCGCAAGGCGTTCTACCCCGGCCGCCTGCCGTTCCCGCTGCAGCATATCGACACGCTGTGGAAGTTCCGCGACATGATCGCCTTCCGCGACAACACCGCGCGCGAGCTGGGGCTGGACCTGCGGGTGCACACCAACCCCGAGGGCATCCGCCGCAACATCAACCCGTTCGACAACGACAGCGTTCTCTACAACCAGATCATGAAGACCGACGCGCTGAAGCAGGCGCTGACCGAGGGCGGCTACGACGCCGCGATCGGCGGCGCCCGGCGCGACGAGGAACGCTCCCGCGCCAAGGAGCGGGTGTTCTCGGTGCGCGGCCCGGGCCATACCTGGGACCCCAAGCGGCAGCGGCCGGAGCTGTGGAACCTGTACAACGGCCAGCTCGCCGCCGGCGAGACGCTGCGGGTGTTCCCGCTGTCCAACTGGACCGAGCTGGATGTGTGGACCTACATCCAGTACGAGAAAATCGACGTGGTGCCGCTGTATTTCGCCGCCATGCGCCCCACCGTGGAGCGCGACGGCATGCTGCTGGTGGTGGATGACGAGCGTTTCCGCTTCCGCCCGGGCGAGGTGCCGGTGGACCGGCTGGTGCGCTTCCGCTCGCTCGGCTGCTACCCCTACAGCGCCGCCGTGCAGTCCCCGGCCGCCAGCATCGCCGACATCGTCGCCGAGATGTACACCACCCGCGAGTCCGAGCGCGCCGGCCGGATGATCGACAACGACCAGGAAGCCTCGATGGAGAAAAAGAAGCGCGAGGGGTATTTCTGATGCCGGATTCGATCCTGCGGGTGCTCACCTGCGGCAGCGTGGACGACGGCAAATCCACCCTGATCGGGCGCATGCTGTTCGAATGCGGCCGCATCCCCGACGACGTGCAGCGCGCGCTGGAGCGCGACAGCCGCCGCTACGGCACCGTGAAGGGCGGCATCGACTACGCACTGCTGGTGGACGGCCTGGCCGCCGAGCGCGAGCAGGGCATCACCATCGATGTCGCCTACCGCTATTTCGAGACCGAGAAGCGCCGCTTCATCCTGGCCGACACGCCGGGGCACGAGCAGTACACCCGCAACATGGTGACCGGCGCCTCCACCGCCGACCTCGCGGTGCTGCTGGTGGACGCGCGCAAAGGCCTGCTGGTGCAGACCCGCCGGCACGCCACCATCGCCTCGCTGCTGGGCATCCGGCAGGTGGTGCTGGCGGTGAACAAGATGGACCTGATGGGCTTCGATCAGGCGGTGTTCGACGGTATCGTGACCGGCTTCACGGCCTTCGCCGAGAAGCTCGGCGGGTTGGAGGTGACGGCCATCCCGGTCTGTGCCGTGGCCGGCGACAACGTGATCTCGGCCAGCGACAACATGGCGTGGTACACCGGCCCCACCCTGCTGCGCGCGCTGGAGCAGGCCGCCCCGCGTGCCGCCCCCACGGAGGCGCCGCTGCGGATGCAGGTGCAGTACGTGAACCGCCCGAACCTGGATTTCCGCGGCTTCGCCGGCACACTGGCCAGCGGGACCGTGCGGCCGGGCATGCGCATCACCAACGTGATGTCGCGGGTGAGCGCCACGGTCAGCCGCATCGTCACCATGGATGGCGACCTGCCGGAAGCGCAGGCCGGCACGCCGGTGACGCTGGTGCTGGATTCCGAGATCGACATCTCGCGCGGCGACGTGCTGGCCGGCATGCCGGCGCCGGAGACCGCCAACGAGATCATCGCCCGGCTGTCCTGGTTCGACGAGCAGCCGCTGTATCGCGGCCGCTCCTACCTGCTGGCGATCGGGCCGCGGCTGGTCACCGCCACCATCACCAAGATATCCGACCGGCTGGACGTGGACACGCTGGAGGAGGAGCCGGCCGGCGAGTTGAAGTTCAACGAGATCGGGCGGGTGAGCATCGCGCTCAGCCAGCCGATCCCGTTCGAGCCGTACCGGGTGAACCGCGAGATGGGCGGCTTCATCCTGATCGACCGCGTCACCCGCAACACCGTGGGCGCCGGGCTGATCGAGGGGGCGGATCGCGTCGCGTCGGACGTGCACTGGCACAAGCAGGAGGTGGACAAGTTCGCCCGCGCCGCCCTGAAGGGGCAGCGGCCGGCGGTGCTGTGGTTCACCGGCCTGTCCGGCGCCGGCAAGTCCACCATCGCCAACCTGGTGGAAAAGCGGCTGGCCACGCTGGGCCGCCATACCATCATCCTGGACGGCGACAACGTGCGCCACGGGCTGAACCGCGACCTGGGCTTCAGCGAGGCCGACCGGGTGGAGAACATCCGCCGGGTGGCCGAGGTGTCGCGCCTGTTCGTGGAAGCGGGGCTGATCGTGCTGGTCTCGTTCATCTCCCCCTATCGCGCCGAGCGCATGCTGGCGCGCGAACGGGTGGAGGACGGCGAGTTCATCGAGGTGTTCGTGGACACGCCGGTGGAGGAATGCGCGCGGCGCGACCCGAAGGGGCTGTACGCCAAGGCGATGTCTGGCCAGATCCGCAACTTCACCGGGGTGGACGCGCCCTACGAGGCGCCGCAGACACCTGAAATCCATCTGCGCACCGTCGGCTTCGTGCCCGAGGACCTGGCCGACCAGGTGGTGGCCGACCTGCGGCGGCGCGGCCTGATCATCTGAGGCGGGCGCCGCGCCTGGCTTTCCCGGCGGCTTAGTTGCTGGCCCGCCGTTCCACGGCGGCCAGGAACCGGCGGGCCAGCGCGCCGTAGAGCGGCCGGCGGCAGATCAGGCGCGAAATGCCGAAGGCCAGCATCGCGGTGGCCAGCAGCGGGATGGTCATGCGCTGGTTGTCGGTCATCTCCATCACGATGACGGTGGAGGTGATCGGCGCCTGCGTCACGCCGGCGAAATAGGCCACCATGCCCAGCAGCACCACCGCCCCCACCGGCGCGCCCGGCACCAGGTGCGACAGCCAGTCGCCCAGCCCGGCGCCCACCGCGAGCGACGGCGCGAAGATGCCGCCCGGAATGCCGGACAGGTAGGATACCAGCGTGGCCAGCAGCTTCAGCGGCGCGAAGCTCCAGGCGAGGTGGGAGGTGCCCTCCACCAGGCTGCGGGCCTGCACATAGCCGGTGCCGTAGGTGCTGCCGCCCGAGGCGATGCCGATCGCCGCCAGCACCAGGCCGCACAGCACGGCGAAGGCGGCGGGATGCTCCATCACGAACCGGCCCGCCCGGCCCGGCAGGCCGCGCGAGGCGGAGACCAGCAACTGCGAGAACACCCCGCCCAGCACGCCGCCGGCCAGCGCGCACAGCGCGATGGCGACCCAGCTCGCGCCGAAATCGAGCTGCGCCGAGATCATCCCGAAATACGAGTAGTTCCCGGCGAAGGCGACGGTGGTGATGCCGGCCAGGATCACGGCGGTGAGCACCGTGCCGGAGGTTCGCGCCTCGAAGGAGTGGCTCAGTTCCTCGATGGCGAAGACGATGCCGGCAACCGGCGTGTTGAACGCCGCCGCCACCCCGGCCGCCCCGCCGGCCAGCACCAGCGCCCGCTGCATCTCGATGCGCGGCAGTTGCAGCAGCTTGCCGAGCGCGTGCATCACCGCCGCCCCGATCTGCACCGTCGGCCCCTCGCGCCCGATCGAGGCGCCGGAGGCAAGCCCCAGCAGGGTCAGGCCGATCTTGCCGATTGCCACGCGCATGGACAGCACCCCGTCGATGGCGCGGGGGTCGTGCATGTGCAGGGCGGCGATGGTCTGGGGAATGCCGCTGCCCTGGGCGCCGGGGAACACCCGGCGCGTCAGCACCACGGAGACCGCCAGCCCGGCCGGAACGATCAGCAGCGCCAGCGCCGCGTGGCCATGCAGCGCGGCGGTAAACAGCCCCTGCGCCACATCGGCCGCGCGGGCGAACAGGATGGCGATCGCCGCGACGATGATTGCACCGCACCAATATACCAGCCGCCGCTTCCATTGCCGCGGCGAGAGCAGCGGCAGGCGGGTGATGCGGCGCAGCCGCGCGGCGCGGCCCGTTCCGCCGCTCGGTGCGGACTCAGTCATTCATCCATGCATTCTTGCTATGATCCCTGGCGGTAGTCCCAGAAAATACAGCACGACGCAACCCAGTTCGCGCATGACCCGCCGCGCCCAGCCGGCGCGCCGCCACGAGGCCCCGCCGCTGATGGCGGCCACCTGCAACCCGGCCAGCCGGCGCGCGCCCAGCCGCCGGGCCAGGTCCAGCTCCGCCATCACCGGGATCGGCCGCACGCCGCCCACGGCATCCAGCAGCACGCGCGGGATCAGCAGCCCCTGCTCGGCTGCCGGCAGCCCCAGCACGCGGCCGCGCCAGGCGACCACGCGCTCCAGCCGGCGCGCCTGGATCTCACCGGCCTCGACGCTGAAGCGGAAATACCCCGCCCGCGTCGGCATGCCCGACATCAGGCGCTCGGCCGCCGCCACCCATCCGGGCGCCAGGCGGGTATCGGGGCCCAGCAGCAGCAGCCAGTCCCCACGCGCCGCGGCGCATCCGGCGGCGAGGCAGGTGCCGTGCCCGCTGCCCGTCCGGATCACGCCCACCTGACCCATGCCCGCCTGGACCACACGCGCGCCCAGCGCCCAGGCGAGCGCGATGGTGCCGTCGGTGCTGCCGCCATCGGCGACGATGATCTCGTCCGCCGCGCCATCGAGGGCCGCGATCGTCGCCGGCAGGGTGGTGGCGGCATTCAGGGTCGGGATGACCACGGAGAGCATGTTCGTTGTCCCAGGGCTGGCGCCTTGGCGGCGCAGGTTCACTTTGTGTTCTTGACAACCCTAACCACTTTGCGCACCTTCACGCAAGAACGAACGGGGAACTTTATCATGCGCGATTGGGGCCTGCGCGACCGCAGACAGCAGCAGTCCACACCGGGCGGCGGCGAGGTGTTCGACCTGACCCGCGAGATCGACCCGCTGGAGATCGAGGCGCTGGACCGCGCCGGCGAGCCGGAGCCGCCGCCGATCCCGGTGCCGCAGCGCCGTGGCGCGCGCGCGGGCCTAGCCATTCCGCCGGCGCCGGAGATGGCCGCGCCGCCGCCCCGCAAGGGCCGGGGGGCGGTGACCAACCCGCCGAACCGCTTCGAACCGACCGCCGCCGCCCCGTTCGACGATGGCTGGGAGACGCTGGCAGCCGACCTCGCCGACCTGCCGCCGCTGCCGACCACGCTGACGAAGGATTCGTCGCGCACGGTGATCTCGTGGAATCAGAGCCCGGATATCGGCTTCGACCGCGCGGTGAACCCCTATCGCGGCTGCGAGCACGGCTGCGTGTATTGCTACGCGCGGCCCAGCCACGCCTATCTCGGTTATTCGCCGGGGCTGGATTTCGAGACCAAGCTCACTTTCAAGCCGGATGTGGCGGAACTGCTGGAGAAGGAGTTGCGCAAGTCCGGCTATGTGGCCCGCCCGATCGCGCTCGGCTCCAATACCGACCCGTACCAGCCGGTGGAGCGCACCCTGAAGCTGACCCGCTCGGTGCTGGAGGTGATGGAGCGGTTCGGGCATCCCGTGACCATCGTCACCAAATCGGCCGGCGTGCTGCGCGATGTGGACATCCTGCAGACCCTGGCCCGGCGCAACCTCGTGCGGGTGCACCTGTCGGTCACCACGCTGGACCCGGCGCTGGCGCGGGTGATGGAGCCGCGCGCGGCTACCCCGGCGCGGCGGTTGCAGGCGATCGCCGAGCTCACCCGCGCCGGCATCCCCGCCGGCGTGCTGGCGGCGCCGATGATCCCGGCGCTGAACGACGCCGAGCTGGAGAAGATTCTGGAAGCGGCCTCGCGCGCCGGCGCCAGCTGGGCCGGCTATGTGCTGCTGCGGCTGCCGCACGAGTTGAAGCAGATTTTCGAGGACTGGCTGCACGCGCATTTCCCCGACCGCGCCAGCCACGTGCTGGACCTGGTGCGCCAGACCCGCGCCGGGGCGCTGAACGACGCGAAGTTCGGCCAGCGCTTCTCGGGCACCGGCGTCTATGCGGACCTGCTGGCCAGCCGTTTCCAGCGCGCCGCGCGGCAATGGGGGCTGGAGGAGCGCAAGCCGCTGGATTGCTCGCACTTCGCCCCGCCGCCGGATGGGCGGACCAGTGCGGCGAGGGCGCAGCTTTCGCTGTTCTGATGCCTCCCGCCGGGGCGGCATCACGCCAACGTGCATACCGGATCGCTTGCGTATCGGCCCGCGCGGATGTGGGATATGGGCGAGCTCCGCGCCATGCCTCGCCCGGGGGCTCCGCCATCGGCGCGCTTGCAGGCAAGGCAAGGGGGAGGGCCAGTCCGATGATGTCTCACGACCTGCCGGAACGCCGCCTGCGCGAACTCACCGAATCCCGCTTCAAGGACTATGCCGGCGAGGTGCTGCGCGCGAAATCCTGGGCCGACCGCGACGCCGGCCAGCAGACGGCCCGCGAGAAGCGCCGGCGCGACTTCGTCTCGTCCATCGGCATCGACCTCAAGAAATTCGACGCCGGGCTGGAGAAGGATAATCGTGCGCAGGAGGCGGAGCTGAAATCCTTCCTCGCCGCGTTCCGCCACAAGAGCGCCGGCCGCCGCCCGCTGCGCGCGGCCGATGCGCGCGCGGCGGCGCACCACAGCGAGGTGCTGGCCGAATCCGGGCGCATGGTGCTGCCGGTTTTCGCCTCCTCCATCTTCGCCGCCGAGAAGGCGCAGCTCGCCGATATCGGCGGCCTGGAATGGATCGACGGCCCGATCGACAGCGGCTGGGTCTTCCCCGACGACCCCTCGCTCATCCGCATCAAGGACACGCGGCACTACCCCAACGCGCTGTGCTGGGACAACCGTCAGGACGCGCTGCCGGAATTCGCCACCCATTTCACCTTTGTTCCGGCCGAGACCGGCACCTACGAGATGACCGCCGTGCTCGCCTTTCACGGCTTCTATGTGCTGCGCTGCGACGACAGCTGGTGGAACTGCCGCGATGCCGGCGTGCGGCTGACGGCGCAGATGAACGCGAACCAGTATTTCGAGATCGGCTGGCGGGGCTTCCCGGCCCTGCTCGATGTCGAGAAGGACAACACCGAGGAGGTCACCAACTTCGACCGCACCTTCTTCCTCGACTACACCACGCCGCTGCGCGGGGGCGACCCCGTCATGGTCACCGCGAAGGGCGTCGTGCAGGCCTACGCCCATGGCGGCGGCGCCTATGCCGAGCTCAACTTCGCCGACGGCGCCGCCAACTACATCCAGCCGCTGTTCCTCTCGGTGCAGCGCGTCTGACCGCTACCCGCCTTGATGGATGGCCGACGCACCGGCCCAGGCGGGCAGCCGTCGGGGCCGGTCAGTCGTGATAGCACCCCGCCAGCCGGGCGCGCTCGCGCACCAGGGCCAGCACGATGTCGCAGGTGGGCATGGGCTTGCCGGTCATGACGCCCAGTTCCACCACCGCGCCCAGCAGCGCGTCGATCTCCATCGGCCGGCCGCGCTCCAGGTCCTGCAGCATGGAGGTCTTGTGCTCGCCCACCTCGGCCGCGCCGTCGATGCGCTTGTCCACGCTGATGGCGAACTTCACGCCCAGCGCCTCGGCCACCGCCTGCGCCTCCACCATCATCGCCCGGCACAGCGCGCGCAGGTCGGGGCGGCCGGTGATGCGGTCGAGCGTGGAGCCGGTCAGCGCCGAGACCGGGTTGAAGCAGAGGTTGCCCCACAGCTTCACCCAGATCTCGTCGCGGATGCGCGGGCGCACCGGCGCCTTCAGCCCGGCGGAGATCAGCAGCCTGCTGAGCGCCTCCACCCGCGGCGAGCGGCTGCCATCCGGCTCGCCCAGGCTGAAGCGGTCGCCGTAGATGTGCTGGATGACGCCCGGCCGCACCACCTCAGCGGCCGGATAGACCACGCAGCCGATCGCCTGGGACGGCGGCAGGATGCCCCACAGCGTGCCGCCGGGATCGACGCTTTCCACCCGGCGGTCCTTCCACGGGCCTTCCAGCCCGTGGAAATACCAGTAGGGCACGCCGTTGATGGCGGTGATCAGCGCGGTGTCCGGCCCCATCATGCGGGCGATGTCCGGCGCCGCCGAGGGCAGCGAATGCGCCTTCAGGGTGACGATCACGTAGTCCTGCACGCCCAGTTCGCCGGCATCGGCCACGCAGCGCGGATGCACGGTGATACTCTCGCCGCCTTCCTTCTCGCTGGCCAGAAGAGTCACGCCATTGGCCTGCATCGCCGCCAGATGCGGCCCGCGCGCGACGAACGACACGTCCGCCCCCGCCGCCGCCAGCTTCACCCCCATCATGCCGCCGATCGCGCCGGCGCCGAACACCGCGACCTTCATGGCGCTAGCCCGACAGGCCGAGCTTCTCGGCCAGGCCTATGCGTTGCAGCTTGCCGGTCGCCCCCTTGGGGATTTCCGCCAGGAACACGATCTTGCGCGGCACCTTGAACTGGGCCAGCCGCTCGGCGCAGAAATCGCGCAGGCCGTGCTCGTCCAGCGTATGGCCCTCGCGCAGCACCACGGCGGCGGCCACCTCCTCGCCCAGCTTGCTGTGCGGCATGCCGAAGGTGACCACCTGGGCCACCGCCGGATGGTCCATCAGCACGGTATCCACCTCCAGCGGGGAAACCTTCTCGCCGCCGCGGTTGATGATCTCCTTCAGCCGCCCGGTCAGGCGCAGATAGCCGGCCTCGTCCAGCACCCCCTGGTCGCCGGTGCGGAACCAGCCATTGGTGAAGCCGCTGGCGTTGGCGGCCGGGTTGTTCTCGTAGCCGGCGGTGACGTTGCGGCCACGGATGACCACCTCGCCCAGCGCGCCGGCCGGCAGCAGCGCGCCGTCCTCGGCCATGATCGCCACTTCCGGCCCGGCGGCGATGCCGACCGAGCCGGCATGGTGCGGGCGCGGCGGCAGCGGGTTGCTGCACATCTGGTGGGCCGCCTCGGTCATGCCGTAGGCCTCGATCACCGGCACGCCGAACGCCTCCTCCAGCGCCGTCATCACCTGCGGCGGCAGGCTGGCCGAGGAGGAGCGGATGAAGCGCAGCCGGCCGCGCCCGATCAGCTCCTTGTTGCGCCCGGCCAGGCCCAGGATCGCCTGGTGCATGGTCGGCACGGCGGTGTACCAGGAGGGGCGGATGTCGTCGAACCAGGCGAAGAAGCGGAAGGCGTTGAACCCCGGCGTGCAGGCAACCGAGGCGCCGGCCGCCAGCGAGGACAGCACGGCGGCGATCAGCCCGTGGATGTGGAACAGCGGCATGATGTTCATGCAGGTGTCGGTGGGCGCGAGCGCCAGCGACTCGCCGATATGGTAGGCCGAGGCGGTGACGTTGACGTGGCGCAGCGGCACGATCTTGGGGCGCGAGGTGGTGCCGGAGGTGTGCAGCACCAGCGCCACGTCGTCGGCCTGCGCCAGCCCCGGATGGGCCGGGGTGCCGGACAGCGCCTGCTCGGGCACCAGGGTGAAGGCGCCGGCGGCGCTGGCGTGGGGCAGCAGCTCGATCACCGGAATGCCGCGCGCGGCGGCCACCGCGCGGGCGGGGCTGTCCATGCCCTGCTGGATCACCAGGGCGCGGGCGTTGAGGTCCGAGAGATAGAATTCGAACTCGTCGTGCCGGTAGGCCGGGTTGAGCGGCGCGGTGGTGGCGGCGCAGGCCACCGCCACGAAGGCGCTGGCCATCTCCGGCCCGTTCGGCAGCACCATCGCCACCCGGTCGTGCCGGCCGATGCCCATGGCGTTGAGGTCGGCCACCGTGCGCGCCGCCAGGGCGCGCAGCCCGGCATGGGTCAGCCAGGGGCGCGCGCCCTCCAGCGACTGCGGCATGCCGATGGCCGGCGCGTCGTCAGCGCCACGGGCAAGTAATCCGGCAACGGTGTCGGCGGCGTAGTCGGTCATGGCGGTCTCCCCAGGCAATTCCGGTGTCTTGTCCTGCCATAGCCCTTTGGCGGACGCGGGTGAAGGGTGGCCGCCGGCGCGGCAGGGCTGCTAGCCTCGCGCATGGCCCCGATCCCCCCCCACCAGACCGCCGGCATCGACGAGGTCGGGCGCGGCCCGCTCGCCGGGCCGGTGCTGGCCGCCGCCGTGGTGCTGCCCGACACGCTGCCGCCGGGGCTGGCCGACCTGCTCGACGATTCCAAGCGGCTCAGCCCCGCCGCCCGCCAGGCCGCCTTCGCCGCCCTGCTGGCGGCGCGGGCGCAGGGGCTGGTGCGGATCGGCGTGGGCGCGGCCTCGGTGGGCGAAATCCTGGCGCTGAACGTGCTGCGCGCCAGCCTGCTGGCCATGCGCCGGGCGGTGCTGCGGCTGCCCTCGGCGCCGGCGCTGGCGCTGGTGGACGGCAACCAGCCGCCCGACCTGCCCTGCCCGGTGCGCTGCATCGTCGGCGGCGACGGGCTGGAGCCGGCGATCTCGGCCGCCTCCATCGTGGCCAAGGTGCTGCGCGACCGGGCGATGGCCCGCCTCGCGCTGCGCCACCCCGGCTATGGCTGGGAGGTGAATGCCGGCTACGGCACCGCCGCCCACCGCGCCGCGCTGCGCCGGCTGGGCATCACCGCCCACCACCGCGCCGGCTTCGGCACGGTGCGGCGGATGTTGGTTGACGCGGTCACGATTGACGTGGCCTGAGGGGACTCGCCACCATCAACCCGCCGCAAGGGAGCCGCCGTCATCGCCGTGGAGAGCGTCTGGGAACTGCCGTTGGATCAGGTGCTGCTCGGCGACGCCGTGCGCATGATGCGCATGCTGCCCGACGGCTCGGTCAACTGCGTGTTCGCCGACCCGCCCTACAACCTGCAGCTTCGCGGCGAGCTGCGCCGGCCGGACGACAGCCTGGTGGACGGGGTGGACGAGGAGTGGGACCGCTTCACCGATTTCGCCGCCTACGACGCCTTCACCCGCGAATGGCTGGGCGAGGCGCGGCGGCTGCTGCGGCCGGACGGCACGCTGTGGGTGATCGGCAGCTACCACAACATCTTCCGCATCGGCGCGATTTTGCAGGAGATGGGGTTCTGGATCCTGAACGACGTGGTGTGGCGCAAGGCCAACCCGATGCCGAATTTCCGTGGCCGCCGCTTCACCAACGCGCATGAGACGATGATCTGGGCGGCGCGCGCCCAGGGCAGCCGCTACCGCTTCAACTACCAGGCCATGAAGGCGCTGAACGACGACATCCAGATGCGCAGCGACTGGTTCCTGCCGCTGTGCACCGGCGCCGAGCGGCTGCGCAACGAGCACGGGCTGAAGCTGCACCCCACGCAGAAGCCGGAGGCGCTGCTGCACCGCGTGCTGGTCTCCTCCACCCATCCCGGCGACGTGGTGCTGGACCCGTTCCTGGGCACCGGCACCACGGCCACGGTGGCCAAGCGCCTGGGCCGGCACTTTATCGGCATCGAGCGCCACCCCGCCTATGTGGAGGCCGCCCTGGCCCGGCTGGCGCGCACCCACGCCACCTCGGCCGAAGGCATGACCATCACCCCCGGCCGGCGCGAGACGCCGCGCGTGCCGTTCGGCGGGCTGGTGGAACGCGGCGTGCTGCCCCCCGGCACGCTGCTGACCGACCGCACGCGCCGGGTGCAGGCGGTGGTAGTGGCCGACGGCTCGATCCGCGCCGGGGAGTTGCAGGGCTCCATCCACAAGGTGGGTGCGGCGGTGCAGAACGCGCCAAGCTGCAACGGCTGGACCTTCTGGCATTTCGAACGCGACGGCGAGTGGCTGGCGATCGACGTGCTGCGGCAAGGGGCAGCCGGGTAGAGCGGCGGGGCAAGGCGCGCCTTAAGCGCGCCATTCGTGCGCCACTTCCGCGCCATTCTGGGTACCAGCACGCGCCATTCCCCTCGCGCCAGGGGGCGCGGATGGAATGGCGCGGATTATCTTCTCTCCCGCTGACGGGCCTGTGTCCCAGATACCATAAAATAGGAAAATAGTCAAGACCGCGCCAATCCGCGCCGCCTCGCCCGCCGAGCGGCAAAACCAGATATTCCTCGTGTCTTCATGCCTTCGTGATGCCTTCGTGCCTTCATGCCTTCGTGGTGAATCCGCTTCCTTGCTGCCTGACGCCCCGCACCGATATCGTCGGCCAGTCGGTCCCTCAGCCAGTCAGCCCATCAGTAAACCACCACGCTGCGAATGCTCTCGCCCCGGCGCATCAGGTCGAATCCCTCGTTGATCCGCTCGAACGGCAGCACATGGGTGATCAGGTCGTCGATGTTGATCTTGCCTTCCATGTACCAGTCCACGATGCGCGGCACGTCGGTGCGCCCGCGCGCGCCGCCGAAGGCCGTGCCCATCCAGCTTCGGCCCGTCACCAGCTGGAACGGCCGCGTGCTGATCTCCTGCCCGGCGCCGGCGACCCCGATCACGATGCTCTTGCCCCAGCCGCGATGCGCGCATTCCAGCGCCTGGCGCATCAGCGTGGTGTTGCCGACGCATTCGAAGGAATAATCGGCGCCGCCCTTGGTGAGGTTCACCAGGTAGGGCACCAGGTCGCCCTCCACCTCCTTGGGGTTGACGAAGTCAGTCATGCCGAATTTCTCCGCCATGGCGCGGCGGCCGGGGTTGATGTCCACGCCGACGATCTGCTCGGCGCCGACCATGCGCAGGCCCTGGATCACGTTCAGCCCGATGCCGCCCAGGCCGAACACCACGGCGCGGCAGCCCATCTCGGCCTTGGCCGTGTTCACCACCGCGCCGATGCCGGTGGTGACGCCGCAGCCGATGTAGCAGACCTTCTCGAACGGCGCGTCCGCCCGGATTTTCGCCAGCGCGATCTCCGGCAGCACGGTGTGGTTGGCGAAGGTGGAGGTGCCCATGTAGTGGTACACCGGCTGCCCGTCGCAGGAGAACCGGCTGGTGCCGTCCGGCATCACGCCGCGCCCCTGGGTGGACCGGATGGCCACGCACAGATTGGTCTTGCGGCTGAGGCAGTATTCGCACTGCCGGCATTCCGGCGTGTACAGCGGGATCACGTGGTCGCCGGGCTTCAGGCTGGTGACGCCGCGGCCCACCTCCAGCACCACGCCCGCGCCCTCATGGCCCAGGATGGCCGGAAAGAGGCCTTCGGGGTCGGCGCCGGACAGGGTGAACTCGTCGGTGTGGCAGATGCCGGTGGCCTTGATCTCCACCAGCACCTCGCCCTCGCGCGGGCCGTCCAGATCGACCGTTTCCAGGCTGAGCGGGGCGCCGGCCTTGCGGGCGACGGCGGCACGGGTTTTCATCGGCGGGTCTCCTGTGTCTCTGGGCGGTATGGTGCGGGGGCGCGGCGCGCGGATCAAGCGGCGGTGGCGAGGCGGACGCATTTGCGCATCAGCGAGGGCAGCGCCTCGCCGTCCAGCGCCGCCGGCTCGGCCAGCCACCCCTCGGCCTGGATCGTGGCCACGCGGGCGGCATAGACGGTCAGGCTGAGCTCGAAATGGGTGAAGCCGTGCCGCACCTCGCCCAGCGCCCGCCAGTCCGCGCGCATCGGCGCGTGGTCCAGCGCGTCCTCGGCCGGCCAGAAGGCTTCGCGCCAGGGGGTGCCGGGCAGTTCGGTCATGCCGCCCAGCAGGCCGCGCGGCGGGCGGCGGCGCAGCAGCACGCGCCCGGCCGCGTCGGTCAGCCAGAAATGCACGCCGTGGCGCAGCGGGCGGGGCTTCTTCGCCGCCTTGCGCGGCAGGTCGGCGGCGATGCCCTGGCGGCGCGCGGCGCAGCCCTCCCGCCACGGGCAGAGCGCGCAGGCGGGCGAGGCGGGGGTGCAGATGGTGGCGCCGAGGTCGAACAGCGCCTGGGCGAAATCCGCCGGGCGGGCGCGGGCGGCGGCGTCCCGCCCCAGCCGGGCGGCGGCTTCGTGCAGGGCGGCCCGGCCGGCCGGCAGCGGCGCCTCGACGGCGAAGACGCGAGCTGCCACCCGCTCCACATTGCCGTCCACCGGCACCACCGGGATGGCGAAGGCGATCGCCCCCACGGCGGCGGCGGTATAGGGCCCGATGCCCGGCAGCGCCCGCAGACCCTCCAGCGTGTCCGGAAAGCCGCCGGCCCCGGCCACCGCGCGGGCGCAGGCATGCAGGTTGCGGGCGCGGGCGTAATAGCCCAGCCCCGCCCAGGCCTGCATCACCTCCGCCTCGCCAGCCGCCGACAGGGCGGCGACATCGGGAAAGCGCGTGAGGAATCGATCATAATACGGTACCACTGCCGCCACAGTGGTCTGCTGTAACATGATCTCGCTGAGCCAGACCCGGTACGGATCGGCCGCCTGCCCCGGCAACGCCCGCCAGGGCATGCGGCGGCGGTGCCGGTCGTACCAGTCCAGCAGATCGCTTGCGGCCACGGTTGCGGAGGACATGCGCGCGGTATGACGAAGCAGGACGACCCCGGCAAGGCCACCCGGCCCGCCGCCGAACGCCATGTCTACGGCCCCCGCCAGCTTTCCGCGCTGGTGCCGGCCCTGGTGCGCCCGGCCTTCCGCCGCCGCGCGCCGGCCACCGCCCAGGTGCTGGCCGACTGGGACGCCATCGTCGGCCCCGCCGTCGCCGCCGTCGCCACGCCGCGCAAGCTGTTCGCCGGCACGCTGGCGATCGCCTGCACCGGCCCGGCCGCCCTGGAACTGCAGCACCTGTCGGCCCAGTTGATCGAGCGGATCAACACCCATCTGGGCAAGGTCACCGTCACCCGCCTGCGCTTCGTGCAGGACGCGGCACCCGCGCCGCCCCCCCCGCCCCCGCCCCGGCCGCAGGCGGTGGCCGAGGCGCGCGCGGCGGTGGCGAGCCTGCCGGAAGGCGGGCTGCGCGACGCGCTGGAGGCGCTGGGCCGCATGGTCTTGACGCGCGGGCCCGAGTAGCGACCACTCGGCCACGCGGCTCTCGACTCTGCCGGCCCGGCGAGGCTACAACACCATATATAGAGGTTCCGATGCAGGTTTCACGGCGTATCCTACTACAGGTTGGGAGCATGGCGGCGCTCGCGGGCGGCATCGGGGCGGCGCGCGCCCAAACCCCGGCCCCAATCCCCGCCCCAACCCCGGCGCCATCGGGCGACCCGCGCATGGCCGACCGCGCCATCGGCAGCGCCACCGCGCCGGTGCGGGTGGACGAGTATTTCTCGCTCACCTGCCCGCATTGCGCCGCCTTCCACCGCCAGACCATGCCGCAGGTGCGCAAGGAATTGATCGACACCGGCAAGCTGCGCATGGTGTTCCACGACTTCCCGCTGGACCAGGTGGCGCTGACCGCGGCCTGCGTCGCCCGCTCCCTGCCGGCCGACCGCTACGAGCCGTTCGTGGCCGCCCTGCTGGCCTCGCAGGACCGCTGGGCCTTCGCGCGCGGCGTGAACTCCACCGAGGAACTGTGGAAGATGGCCGCCCTGGCCGGCCTGTCGCGCGCCACCTTCGACGCCGCGATCGCCGACGAGAAGCTCAAGACCGAGATCCTGCAGGCGCAGGACGCGGCGCAGAAAACCTATCAGGTCGACTCGACGCCCACGTTCATCATCAACGGGCCGAACGCCAAGAACCGCAAGGAAGCTGGCGACCGCTCGTTCCAGGACTTCGCCGGCCTGGTCGCCCAGGCCGGCTGATGGCCACCGACCACCCACACCAAGGATCATACCGCATTGCCCGTCAGCTTCAGCCGCCTGCGCATCGCCGGTTTCAAAAGCTTCGCCGAACCGGCGGTGGTGGAAATCCTGCCGGGGCTGACGGGCGTGGTGGGGCCGAACGGCTGCGGCAAATCCAACGTGGTGGAGGCGCTGCGCTGGGCGATGGGCGAAAGCTCGGCGCGCAGCCTGCGCGGCGGCGAGATGGACGACGTGATCTTCGCCGGCACCTCGGCGCGCGCCTCGCGCAACATCGCCGAGGTGACGCTGCTGCTGGACGACACCAAGGGCACCGCGCCGCCGCCCTTCCACGAGGCCGAGCAGCTTGAGGTCTCGCGCCGGATCGAGCGCGGCAACGGCAGCACCTACCGCATCAACGGCCGCGAGGCCCGCGCGCGGGACGTGCAGACCCTGTTCAACGACCTCGCCACCGGGGCGCATTCCTCGGGCCTGGTCAGCCAGGGCCGGGTCAGCGCCCTGGTCAACGCGCGGCCGGACGAGCGGCGGCAATTGCTGGAGGAGGCCGCCGGCATCACCGGCCTGCACGCCCGCCGCCACGAGGCCGAGCTGAAGCTGCGCGCCGCCGAGGCCAACCTCTCGCGCGCCGAGGATCTGCGCGGCCAGCTGGAGGCGCAGCTCGAAGGGCTGAAGCGGCAGGCGCGGCAGGCCAACCGCTACCGCGCCATCTCCGGCCTGGTGCGCGGGGCGGAGGCGGAACTGCTGGCGATCCAGCGCGCCCGCGTGGAACAGGCCCGCGCCGCCGCAGCACAGGCGCTGCACCAGGCCGCCAGCGCCGTCGCCGCCGCCACCGCGGCGGCCACCGGGGCCGGCGCCCAGGCCACCGAGGCCGCCGCCGCCCTGCCGCCCCTGCGCAGCGCCGAGGGCGAGGCGCGCACCACGCTGGAACGCCACCGCCTGGCCGGCGAGCAGATCGCCGCCGAGGCCGAACGCGCCCGCGAGGCGCTTTTGGCCGCCACCGCGCGGCTGGAACAGGTCTCGCGCGACCTCGGTCATGCCGAGCAGTTGCAGAGCGACGCCGCCGCCGCGCTGTCCCGGCTGGCCGAGGAAGACCGCCGGCTGGCCGGGGAGGAGGAAGCCCACCCCCCGCGCATGGCCAGCGCCGAGGCCGAGGCCGAGGCCGCCGCCGAAGCCGCCGCCATCGCCGAGGCCGCGTCCGACCGCGCCACCGAGCACGCCGCCGAACTCGCCGCCCGCCATCGGGCGCTCACCGAGGCGCTCGCCCAGGCCGAGCAGCGCGCCGCCCGGGTGGCCGCGCAGGAGGCGGCGCTGGCCGAGGAGCGCGGCCGGGTGGTCGGGCAACTGGTCGATCCCGCCCGCCTCGCCGAAGCCGCCGCCGGGCGCGACGCCGCCGCCGCCGCCCTGGACGCCGCCGCCACCGCCCTGGCCGAGGCCGAGCGCGCCCGCGCCGCCGCCCTGGCCCGCGCCGCCGCCGCCCGCGCCGCCGCGCGCGAGCAGGCCGCCGCCGCCCGCGCCGCCGCGCAGCAGCGCATCGCCGCCGCCCGCACCGCCGAGTTGCAACGCCTCGCTGCCGCCCGCGCCGCCGCGCTGGAGGAGGCGGCCAAGCGCCGCGCCGCCGTCCTGGCCGAGGCCGAGCGGGTGCGCCAGACCGCCCAGGCCGGGCTGGCCGCCGCCCGCGAGCGCGCCACCGCCGCCGAGTCGGCCCGCACCGGCCTGGCCGCCGAGACCCGCGCGCTGGCCGAGATCCTCGCGGTCAAGGACCACGAGAAATGGCCGCGCATGGTCGATCAGCTCGCCGTGCCGGCCGGGCTGGAAGCGGCCCTGGGCGCGGCCCTGGGCGAGGAGCTGGATTCGGCCGCCGACACCAGCGCCGCCCGCCACTGGCGCGACCTGCCGCCGCTGGAGGCCGCCCCCGGCCTGCCGGCGGGCGTGGCCGCGCTGGCGACCCTGGTGCAGGCACCGCCGGTGCTGGGCCGCGCGCTGTCGCAGATCGGGCTGGTGGACGACGATGCCCAGGGCGCCGCCGCCCAGGCCGGGCTGGCGCCGGGGCAGATGCTGGTCTCGCGCGCCGGCGCGGTGTGGCGCTGGGACGGCTACACCATCAAGGCCGGCACCCCCACCGCCGCCGCCGTGCGCCTGCAACAGCGCAACCGGCTGGCCGATTTGCGCCAGCGCCTGGACACCGCCACCCAGGACGCCGAGGCCGCCGGCGCCGCCCGCGCCGCCGCCGAACAGGCCGACCGCGCCGGCCGCGCCGAGGCCGAGCGCATCGAGCGCACCGGCCGCGCCGAGGCCGAAGCCGCCGAGCGCGCCGCCCGCGCCGAGGCCGAAACCGCCGAACGCGCCGCACGCGGCCGCGCCGACACCGAGGAGCGCGCCGCCCAGGCCGAGGCGGACGCCGCCGAAGCCGCCGCCCGCACCGCCGCCGAGGCTGAGGAACGCGCCGCCACCCAGGCCGAGCAGCAGGCCCGCGCCGCCCGCGCCGCCGCCGAGCAGCGCCACGCCCAGGATGCCGCCGCCGCCACCAGGCTGGCCGCCCAGGCGCAGGCCGCCACCGCCCGCATGGCCGGGCTGGACGAGCAGGCCGCCCGCATCGCCGCCGAGCGCGCCGAGGCCGACGCCGCCCTGGCCGCCGCCCGCGCAGCCGCCGCCGCCCTGCCCGACCCCGCCGCCGCCCGCGTCGCTATGGAGCAGGCCCGCGCCGCCCTGGCCGCCGCCCGTGCCAGCCTGGAACAGGCCCGCGCCACCCGCGAGGCGCTCGCCCGCGCCGCCGGCGGGCGCGCCCATCGCCGCCGCACCCTGGCCAACGAACGCACCGACTGGGCCGCCCGCGCCGACGACGCAAGGGTGCGCGTGGCCGACCTGGCCGCCCGCGCCGCCGAGGCCCACGCCGCCCACGCCACCCTCGCCGCCGCCCCCGGCGAGATCGCCGCCCGCCACGCCCGCGCCATCGACCTGCTGGAACAAGCCGAGGCCATGCATCGCCACGCCGCCGAGGCGCTCGCCGCCGCCGAGGGCACGGCGCTGGCCACCGACCGCCAGGCCCGCGCCGCCGAGCACAGCCTCGCCCAGGCCCGCGAGGCCGTGGTGCGCGCCGAGGGCGAGGCCACGCAGGCCGAGCAGGCCTGGGGCGTCGTCGCCGAACGCATCGTGGAGCGCCTCGGCGCCGACCCGGGCCTGCCCGACCCGCCCGCCGAACTCGGCGCGGACACCGAGGACAAGGCCCGCCGCAAGCTGGAGCGCCTGCAGCGCGAGCGCGAGGAGATGGGGCCGGTCAACCTGCGCGCCGAGGTGGAAGCCGCCGAGATCACCGCCCAGGTCGACACCATCGTGCGCGAGCGCGAGGAGCTGACCACCGCCATCGCCAAGCTGCGCGGCTCCATCGGCCACCTCAACCGCGAGGGGCGGGAGCGGCTGTCCGCCGTGTTCCAGCAGGTGGACCAGCACTTCCAGGCCCTGTTCGCCCGCATGTTCGGCGGCGGGCGCGCGCACCTGGCCCTGGTCGGCAGCGACGACCCGCTGGAGGCGGGGCTGGAAATCTACGCCCAGCCGCCCGGCAAGAAGCTGGCCACCCTGTCGCTGCTCTCGGGCGGCGAGCAGGCGCTGACCGCGCTGTCGCTGATCTTCGCGGTGTTCCGCTGCAACCCCGCCCCGGTCTGCGTGCTGGACGAGGTGGACGCGCCGCTGGACGACGCCAATGTGGGCCGCTTCTGCCTGCTGCTGGAAGACATGGTGCACGACACCGGCACCCGCTTCCTGGTGGTCACCCACCACCCGATGACGATGGCGCGGATGGACCGGCTGTATGGCGTGACCATGCAGGAGCGCGGCATCTCGCGCCTGCTCTCGGTCGATCTGCAACGCGCGACCGACCTGGTGGAGCCGACCCGGATGGCGGCCGAATAGCCAGCCGGCCCGGGAAAGCAAGGCCGGACGCTAAACGCTCAGGGCTTCATCCCCGGCGCGCCGGCCGGCGGCGCCGGCACGGTGTCGGCCGTGGTCCAGCCCGGGCGGATGTCGATCGCCGGCGTGGTGCACAAATCCAGCCCCCGCCGCTCCTCGGCGGCGCGGTTCTCGAACACCACCCGCAAATCCGCCGCACAGGCGCCGTGATAGGTCACCGTGGCGCTGTCGCCCACCGAGATGCTGCGGTCGGTCAGCAGGTCGTCGCCCCATTGCGTCGCCTCGGCCGGGGAGACGAACACCTGCTGGATCGGGCGGCCGCTGTCGTTCAGCAGCAGCACGGTATGCTGGGCCGCCAGCACCGAGGGCGGCATCTGCGCGCCGGCGCCGGCGAACGCCACCTGCCGGTCGCGGCAGACATCGTGGCCAAGCTGCTGTTCGCGGCTGGCATCCTCGTAGATCACCTGCACGTCGAAGCTGCAGTCGCGGGTGCGGCCGAGGCGGACGCGGAAGCTGCGCCCGGCCTCCAGCGTGGCCTCGCCCAGCCGGTCTTCGCCCCAGGTGTCGGTGTTGGAGGGGGAGATATAGATCTCGTTCACCGCCCGGTCGCTGCGGTTGACCACGGTCAGCTCCCGCTCCCCCGCCGCCGCGACCGGGGGGCGCCGCACCTCGGCCCGCGCCGGGGCGGCGCAGGGCAGGCTCGTCAGCAACAGGCCGGCCACAAGCAGGCCGCGCGCGACAAGGGGGGAAAGCTGATGCATGGGCGTTCTTACACCGAAGCCATGCGCGCCGTGCCAAGGCAATACGCGAATGGTTGCATCGCGGCCGCCGCATGCCATGTTTGGGGCATGAGCGACACCCAGCCCCAACCCGCCGCGCCCGACGTCACGCCCGCCGAGGCGACTCCGCCCAAACCGGCCCTGCCGAAGGAAATCGGCGGCGCCCCGGGCCCGGAACCGACGCGCTATGGCGACTGGCAGCACAAGGGCCGCTGCACGGATTTCTGATCGCTCGCGGCTGATCGCTAGCGGCGGCGGCGCACCGCCGCCAGCACGGTGTTCTCCAGCAGGCAGGCGATGGTCATCGGCCCCACCCCGCCCGGCACCGGCGTGATGGCGCCGGCCACGGCGGCGCAGGATTCGTAGTCGGCGTCGCCCACCAGCCGCCCGTCCGGCAGCCGGTTGATGCCGACGTCGATCACCACCGCCCCCGGCTTCAGCCATTCGCCGCCCACCATCCGCGCCCGGCCCACGGCGGCCACTACGATATCGGCGCGGCGGCACTCGCCCGGCAGGTCGCGGGTGCGCGAATGCGCCAGCGTCACCGTGGCATCGGCCGCCGTCAGCAGCGCCGCCATCGGCCGCCCCACCAGCACCGAGCGGCCCAGCACGATCGCCCGCGCGCCGGACAACGGCACCCCGGCATGGGCCAGCAGCTTCATCGCCCCGCTCGGCGTGCAGGGCACCAGGCCCGACCGGCCGGAGGCCAGCAGGCCGGCATTCACCGGATGCAGCCCGTCCACATCCTTGGCCGGGTCGATCGCGTCGATCACCACGGCGGTGTCGATCTGCGGCGGCAGCGGCATCTGCACCAGGATGCCGTCGATCGCCGGGTCGTCGTTCAACTGGCGCACCACGCCGAGCAATTCCGCCTGGCTGGTCGCCGCGGGCAGCCGGATGGTGCGCGCCGCGATGCCGGAGGCGCTGGCGGCGCGGTCCTTGCTGCGGACATAGACCGCGCTGGCCGGGTCGTCGCCCACCAGCACCACCGCCAGCCCGGGCTGGAAGGCCAGTTCGGCCGCCCGCGCGGCCACCGTGGCGCGCAGGGCCGCGGCCACCGCCTTGCCGTCGATGACGGTGGCGCTCATAGCGCCGCCAGCGCCCGCGCCAGCGCCGCCGGGTCGCCCTCGGCGCGCAGCGTCTTCTGCCGGCTGGTGGCCCCCTGCGCCACGCTGACGGCTGAGGCCGGCACCCCCAGCGCCCGCGCCAGCGTCTCGCAGGCCGCCCGGTTGGCGCGCCCGTCCTCGGCGGCCTCGGCAACGCCGATGCGCAGCCGCTCCCCGGCCACGTCCGGCACGCGGCCATGCACGCCCGGCCGGCGGGATTTCGGCTGCACCTTCACCGCCACCATCACCCCGCCCTGCCCCTCGTGCCAGAAGCCGTTCACAGCGCCAGGCCGCGAATGTCGCCGAACACGATCGCCTGGTAGACGCGGCGCAGGATTTCCTGGGCGATGTAGATGGCGAAGATCAGGATGATCGGGCTGATGTCGATGCCGCCGAAGATGGGGATGGAATTGCGGATCGGCCGCAACGCCGGCTCGGTGATGCGATAGAGGAAATCGCCGATGGTCCACACCAGCCGGTTGCGGGTATCCAGCACCCCGAACGAGACCAGGGTACTCATCACCGCCGCCAGGATCACGGCCCATTTATACAGGCTGAGGATTTCATTGGCGATTTGGTAGATGATGGTAATCACGCGCACACCCCTGTTGCCGGCCCCGCAAGCTACAGGCGCCGGATTCGCTCCGCAACCGCCCGCATTGCCGGCATGTCGCGCCGCCCGCAAAGCCTGCTTGACTTGCCATGCCGGCGTACGCATTGTCCGGCCCCGTCGGGGATGGGGCTGTAGCTCAGTTGGGAGAGCGCCTCGTTCGCAATGAGGAGGTCAGGGGTTCGATTCCCCTCAGCTCCACCACCATCCCCGCCCGCAGTCCTCTGACTGCCCCAGCAGTGCTGCCCCCAGCAGTATCGCCGCAATATCCGCACCGAAGCGTTGCTGTCGAATACTGTTCCTGGTCCGGCATGAACCACGTTTCACCCGTGCGCCACGGGAATGTTCGCTGGTCCAATGCATTCTGCCGCAGTGAACAGGTGGGCCGGACGGCGCCACCGATGCCATCAACTGCCAAGGCGGAGCACTCCATGACCCGACTGACACGCACACCCAAGTCACCGATCTGGCGCGGCGCGCTGCTGGCCGCCCTGCTGGCGAGCACCGCCCTGGGCGGCTTCGCGGCCGCCGACGCCCGCGCCGAGACGGCCGCCCCCGCCACCCCGCCGGCCATTACCCCCGCCGTGCCGGCGCAGATGGTGCCCGATTTCGCCGACCTGGTGGCGCGGGTGAAGCCGGCGGTGGTTTCCGTCACCACCCACCTGAAGGTCGATCCGGCGGCGATGGAGGGCATTCCCACCCCGTTCGGCATGCTGCGACCCGCCCATCCGCAGGCGGTGGAGGCCAAGGGCTCGGGCTTCATCGTCGATGCCAACGGCACCATCGTCACCAACAACCACGTGGTGAAGGACGCCAAGTCCGTCAGCGTCACCCTGGCCGACGGCACCGTGCTGCCCGCCACCATCGTCGGCCGCGATGCGCGGACGGACGTGGCGGTGCTGCGCGTGAAAGCCGGGCACAAGCTGCCCTGGCTGCAACTGGGCGACTCGGGCCAGGTGCGGCCGGGCGAGTGGGTGGTCGCCATGGGCAACCCGTTCGGCCTGGGCGGCACCGTCACCGCCGGCATCGTCTCGGCGCTTGGGCGCGACATCGGCTCCGGCCCCTACGACAATTTCCTGCAGATCGACGCCCCCATCAACCACGGCAATTCCGGCGGCCCGCTGTTCACCCAGGACGGGCGGGTGGTCGGCATCAACACCGCCATCCTGTCGCCCTCCGGCGGCAGCATCGGCATCGGCTTCGCCATCCCGTCCAACATGGTGAGCAAGGTGGTGGCCGACCTGGAGAAAACCGGCCATGTCACCCGCGGCTTCCTGGGGGTGGAGACGCAGCCGGTGAACCCGACCATCGCCGCCGCCCTCAACCTCGGCAAGGGCGATGCGTCCGGCGCGCTGATCGCCTCGGTCTCCACCGATTCGCCCGCCGCCAAGGCGGGGCTGAAGCCCGGCGACGTGATCCAGGCGGTGGACACCCGCAAGGTGGCCACGCCGCGCGACCTGGCGGTCGCGGTGGCCGACGTGAAGCCCGGCGACACCGCCAAGCTGGACATCATCCGCGACGGCGCGCACCAGTCGCTGGATGTCACCGTGGGCACGATGCCCTCCGAGCAGGTGGCCAGCGCCAGCCCGCCGGCGCAGCAGGAAGGCGTTGGCCTGGCGCTGGCGCCGCTGACCCCCAACCTGCGCCAGCAACTCTCGCTGGATGACAGCGTGAACGGCGCGGTGGTGGCCCAGGTGCGGCCCGGCTCGCCCGCCGACGCGGCCGGCATGCATACCGGCGACGTGATCCTGGGGGTGGGCAACCACGCCGTCGGCTCGCCGGCCGAAGCGGTGAAGGCCATCCATGGCGCGACGCAATCCGGCAAGGCGGTGGCCCTGCGGGTGATGCGCGACGGCCACACCGCCTATGTCGCCATCGACCCGGCCAAGCATGGCAGCTCCGGCACCGCCAACGGCTGAACCGGCCGGCCCCTGGCATATCCGGTGCCAGGGGCTGATCCGGTGCGGTCGCTCCGGTGCGGCTGACCCGTGCGGCCGATCAGGCGTGGCCGGGGGGCGGCCCCTGACCATCGCCGCCGCGCAGCCGCACCACGGCGGCCAGCAGCCGCAGCGCCTCCGGCCCGCCACGGTCGGCAATGGTTCCGCTCTCCATCTCGCCGGCCAGCACCTCCGCCTGGCCGGCGATCGTCTCCGTGGCCCGCCGCAAGGCGGCCTGCGCGAGCGCCGCCTCGGCATCGTCAGACAAATTGGTCCAGTCCCGCAGCATGGCAGGTCGTCCCGCTCGGGCCATTTTGGCGTGAGAAGACCGCGGATCCTTCGCGCGGTCGGGCGACCATGATCGCGCCGCAACCTTAACCAAACCTTGCCGCCCGTCCCGCCTCGCCGGTCGGGCGACTGCGGTCAGGCGAAGGCAACCTCGGCGACGCCCAGGCCGTCGAACGTCACCCGCACATGGCAGGGCCCATCCAGCCAGATCGGCAGGGTCACGCTGCCCAGCATCACCACCTGCCCGGCCCGCAGCCCCTCGAAGGCGCGCGCCGCCGAGGAGCCGGCCAGCCAGGCCAGGGCGTTCATCGGGTGGCCCAGCAGGTCCGCCCCCTTGCCCTCGGCGCGCACCGCGCCATCCACCTCGATGCGCCCCGCCACCGCCGCCAGGTCCAGTGCGCACCAGCCGGGCGCGGGCGCGCCCAGCACCGCGCCGGCATGGTAGAACTGATCGGCGATCAGCGTGGCGGTGCCGAGCGCCTTGATGTCGCCGGCCGGCGGCGTGCCGTAGCGGTTCTCCACCACCTCGATGGCGGCGAACATCTCGCCCACCGCCGCCGCCGCCCGCGCCACCTCGCACGGGCCCGGCGGCAGGTCGGCGGCCAGCCGCACCCCGATCTCGCATTCCACGCCCAGCCCCCGCGCGGCCGACCAGGGCAGCCGCGCACCGCTGGCATGCAGCCCGTCGCGCGGCATGAAGCCGGCCGCCGGGCTGGACAGGCCCAGATAGGCCTGCATCCGCGCGGTGGTGGCGCCGATCTTGAAGCCGGCCGGCGGCACGGCCTCCATCAGCCGGGCCAGGGCGAGCTGCGCCGCCACGCCCTCGCCCTCGTCGGCCGGCGCCAGCCCGGCCGGCAGCGGCCCGGCCGGGCGGCCGGCACGGCGGTTGGCCAGCAGCAGGGCGGCGGCAGCGGCGGCGTCGTAGGTCACGGGCGGCGGGCCATCTCGTACAGGGCCACCGCGGCGGCGGCGGACACGTTCAGGCTGTCCATGCGCCCGCCACCACCCGGCATGGCGATGCCGGACAGCTCGTCGCAGGTCTCGCGGGTCAGCCGGCGCATGCCCTCGCCCTCGCTGCCCAGCACCAGCGCCACCCGGCGCTGCGCCAGCGCGGGGCCCGACAGCGGCGCGCCGGAGGCATCCAGCCCCACCACCCACAGCCCGGCGGCACGCAGGGCCACCAGCGTGCGGGCGATGTTCACCGCCCGCAGCACCGGCACCGTCTCCAGCGCGCCGGAGGCGGCCTTGGCGAGCGCGCCGGTCTCCTCGGGCGAATTGCGGTCCTGGGTGATCACCGCCGCCACCCCGAAGGCGGCGGCGCAGCGCAGGATGGCGCCCACGTTGCGCGGGTCGGTTACCTGGTCCAGCACCAGCACCGGGCCGGGGCGTTCCAGCACCTGCTGCAACGACGGCGAGGCGAGCGGATCGGCCAGCAGCGCCGCCCCCTGGTGCACGATGTTGCGGCCCAGCAGTTGTTCCATGCGGGCGCGGTCGGCCCGCTCGGGCGCCACCGGCCAGGGCTGGCGCAGCTGGGCGGCCACCTCGCCCTCAGCCTCCTCGGTCAGCAGCAGGCGGCGCAACCGGCGCGCGGGGTTGGCGAGTGCCGCGGCCACCGCATGGGTGCCATACAGCCACACCATCCCGCGCGGCGCGTCGGCGCTGCCGGGCCGTGGCCCCTCCGAATGCCGTGCGTCCGAAGGCCGCGCCTCGGCGCGCGGACGTTCCGGCCGAGGGGCGTCGCCACGCGGCACGTGCAGGCGCGGACGCTCCTCGGCGCGTGCCTCCGCACGCGGAGGCGCCGGGCGTTCCGGCTGCGGGCGCTCGGCCGGCTCCCGGGCCGGCCGTGGCGCCGATTTGCGCTCCGGCTGCTGGCGCTGGCCATGGAAGCGCTCGCCGTTCGGCCGCGGGCCGTGCGAGCGGTCCGGCGGCGGCCGGCGCTCCTCGCGCGGCCGCTCGGCTGCGGCCCCCTTGGCGCCCTCGCGGCGCGGTCCTTCCTGGCGGGGGCCGGCGGGCGGGCGGGTGCCGGAGTGGGGGCGATTCGGCCCGCCGCCGCCATGCGGACGCGGGCCTCCCGGAGGGCGATTGCCGGATCTGTGGTCACTGGGCGGTTTCATTCTGAAGTCCCTATAGCCCGCCGCCGCGCCGCCGACAAACCGGGGTTTCGCGTTGCGCGTTGACAACCGCCGCAGGATGGCAATAGTGCGCGCCGTTCCGACCGCCGGGGCGAGAGGTCCAGGCGTGGGGAGGGGTGCCCGAGTGGCTAAAGGGGACGGACTGTAAATCCGTTGGCGCACGCCTACGTTGGTTCGAATCCAACCCCCTCCACCAACTCCTGGAACCTGGCGCCAGTTTGCGGGTATGCTCCGGCCAATGCGGCATTGCCGATGCGGCTGCGGGCCGGCGCGGGTGTAGCTCAATGGTAGAGTCCCAGCCTTCCAAGCTGGCTGTGCGGGTTCGATTCCCGTCACCCGCTCCACCGCCGCCCGGCCGGACGAACACGGCAAACGGCGGCGACGGACAAGCCGCCTCTTGACATTGCGCCGCGCGCATTCTTTCTACGCCCCCCGGACCCTGGTCCTCGGGGCGCACGTCGCGAAGCCCCAGGGCGTCGGCGACGGTAGGGGTGTAGCTCAATTGGCTAGAGCGCCGGTCTCCAAAACCGGAGGTTGGGGGTTCGAGACCCTCCACCCCTGCCAATCCGGGCTGGCCAATCCGGGCTGGCTGGTCCGGGCTGGCTGGTCCGGGCGACCCGGCCGCAAGGCTGGCGATGACGATCGAACTTCAGGTAAGGCGGCAGAGGAGCATGAGCGGCGTGGCGTTTGATCCGGCGAAATTCGTGCGTGAGGTACGCAGCGAGGTGACCAAGGTTACCTGGCCGTCCCGCAAGGAGACGCTGGTCACGACCGGCCTGGTGTTCGGCCTGTCCGCGCTGGCGGCGATTTTCTTCTTCGTCGCCGACCAGGTCATCGGCATCGGTGTGCGTGCGCTGTTCGGCGTCGGGTTCTGAGGAGTATCGAGATGGCCAAGCGCTGGTACGTCGTGCACGTCTATTCGGGCTTCGAGAAGAAAATCGCCCAGCAGATCAAGGAACAGGCCGCCCAGAAAGGCCTGGACGACCAGATCGACGAGGTGCTGGTTCCCTCCGAGGAAGTGGTGGAGCTGCGCCGCGGCCAGAAGGTGAACGCCGAGCGCAAGTTCTTCCCCGGCTACGTGCTGGTGAAGATGGAACTGACCGACGACGCCTGGCATCTGGTCAAGGACACCCCCAAGGTCACCGGCTTCCTGGGCACCAAGCTGCGCCCCTCGCCGATCACCGACGCCGAAGCCGACCGGATCATGAAGCAGGCCCAGGAAGGCGTGGAACGCCCCCGCCCGGCCGTGCTCTACGAGGTCGGCGAGCAGATCCGCGTGGCCGACGGCCCGTTCACCAGCTTCAACGGCGTGGTCGAGGAAGTGGACGAGGAAAAGGGCCGCGTGAAGGTCAGCGTCTCGATCTTCGGCCGCTCGACGCCGGTGGAACTGGAATACAGCCAGGTCGAAAAGGTCTGACGGCCAAACCCGCCGGCACGCACCGCCGGCGGGCCGTCACGGCGAGCGGTTCGACAGCACCCGCTGCAGGTCCCGCTCGATCGAGCCGATATCGGCGCCGAACCGCGCGCGCACCACGTCGCGCCAGTCCGCGATGTCCAGCACTTTCGCCGGATTGTCGCGCAGCAGTTCGCGCTTGATGAACGGAAACCCCAGCTCCAGCAATTGCCGCCACAATTCGGCGGTCGGGTTGAGCGGCATGCGCTCCACCGCCGCGTGCCGGATGCGGCTGGCGTGGATCCGGCGGACGTTTACGAACGGATCGGCCGCCGCCGTGTCGCCACTCAGCAGCCCGGCATCGATGGTGCCGACCACATCCTGGTACGGCCAGATCGCGGCGCAGCGCAGCCCCGCGCGCAGCAGCCGTTGGGTCAGCCCCACCTCGTAGCGCGACACCACCCAGTGCTTGGACAGCACCGGCCGCACGCCGCTCCAGAATTCATGCCACGCCTTGCTGGTCATGGCCGCGCGCCCGGCCACCAGGAAGAACGATTGCAGATGGTAGCGGCGCTGCCAGCTCTCGGTGGCGCCCCACAGATCGGCCGTGCCGAAGTCGGCGCGCGCCAGCACCGTGTCCAGCGGGCAGAGCGGGCCATAGACGCTGTCGTTGGCGATCACCACCAGTTCGGTATCGGGGCGCGGCAGTTCCAGCCGCTCCAGCCCCTCACGCATCGCGCCGAAATCATAGCCGATGTTGCGGCGGACCAGGATGCACGCGCAGATCGATTGCAGCGCCACCAGGCTGTCGGCCTGCAGATGGCCGGAATTGGTGACGAACACCACCGACAGGCCGGCATCGCGCAGTGCCGCCAGGTATTCCAGCACATGGCGGCGCACCGCGCCCTGCCGGTCGAAATGCACGAACAGCGCCACCCGCGGGCCCAGCGCCACCTCGCCCTCCGGCCAGGCGCTCACCACCTGCCGCGGGCTGTGGAACCACCCGCGCACCACGCCGGCATAGGCCCCGGCCTCGTCCACCGCCGCATGGGCCCAGCGCAGGATGGTCCGTCGGATCAATCGCAACATGCGTCAGGGGCCCGTCACTGTGGTGGAGTGGCCGGCACGGCGAGGTCGGCCGCGCGCGCCATCAGGTCGGCCGGCACGTCGGCGCGGGCCGCGGCACCGGCCAGCAACGCCGCCACCGCGCCATGCTGGCCCAGCCGTTCCAGCGCCATGGCCTCGCCGCGCAACGCCGCCCAGAACAGCCCGGGCGCGTCCTCGGCCGCCCGCACGCGCACGCGCGCGAACCGCCGGGCGCCGCGCGGCCACGCCGCCGGATCGTCGCCGCGCACATCCAGCACTGCCAGACAGAACAGCGCGTCGCGGTCGCAGGCCGCCGCCTCGTCCTGCAATCCCGCGACCGCGGCGACCTCGCGCGCCGGGGCGTAGCGGCCGGCATTGACCAGCACCACCACCGCCCGCGCCAGGATGGCCGCCCGCCGCGCCGCGCCGCCCCGTGGCGGTTCCGCCAGCGCCAGCAGCCGGTCGGCGATACCTTCGGCCGGGCCGCTGGCCGCGCACAGCAGCGCCTCGGCACGGGCGGCCCAGGCGATCTCCTCGCTCATCGCATCATCGGTGCCCAGGCGGCGCAGCGCGGCGCGCAGCACGTCCGCCGCCTCCGCCGCGCGCAGGAACCGGGCTTCCAGCGCCGCGCGCGGCGTGCCGTCCGCCAGCCGGCGGATCGCGTCGGCATGCAGGATGCCGCCCAGCGCCAGCGGCATGATCCGCGTCAGCCGCTCCAGGTCGCAGCGCAACGCTTCCTCGGGCAGCGGGTCGTCCCGGTCCAGGTCCAGCCCGAAGCGGCCGAGGCAGGCGGCGCGCAGCGCGGCATAGGCGGCGCCGGCCCGGGCGGTCTGGCCGCGGTTCACGCATTCCTGCAACAGCCGCGCCGCGAAGCCCAGTTGCAGGTCGTCGCCCGGCGCGAATTCCGCCACCCGCCGCTCCAGATAGTCCAGATAGGCCGCCCCCAGCCGCGCCGGGTCGGTCTCCAGCCGGAACGGCCGGTCGCTGGCATGCGCCACCAGCCCATAGCCGTCCGCGCGCACCACCACCTCGGGGAAGCCCGCCGCGCGCAGCGCGCCGCACAGGCTCTCGGCGGTCTGGAAGACCATGTGATAGCCCGGCGACAGCAGCGCCACCAACGCGCCCGACGCGGTCTCCGCCCGCAGCGCCGCCGCATCCGGCGTGGTCAGCACCAGCACGCCGCCCGGCCGCACGATGCCCCGTAGCACGCGCAGGAAGGCCGGCGGCGAGGCCACGTGCTCGATCGTCTCGGCCGACATCGCCACGTCAAACCGCGCCGACAGGGCCGGCTCGTCGCTGCCCAGGTAGCGCGGCTCGATCGGCAGGCCCAGCCGGGCGCTGCCGATGGCCGCCAGCCCGCCAGGGTCGATCCCGAGGCCCACCCAACCACGGCCCCACACCGCGAAATCCAGCGCCAGCCCGAAGCCGCACCCCACCTCCACATAGGCGGCCCCCGGCGGCGCGGCCACCTGCGCCAGCACACCGGCCAGCAGCCCCACCCCGGCGCCCTGTTGCAGATAGAAGCTCACCCGGCCCGGCTGCCGCAGATGGTCGGCCGCGTAATCGGGCAGCCGCCGGTCCTCGTAGAACAGGCAGGTGCAGTCGGCACAGCGCAACAGCCGGTCCCGCCGCGCCGCCTCGCCGGGCAGCGTGAAGGCAACGCCCAGTACCGGCAGCTTGGCAGCGATCGCGCCGCAATTCGGGCAGGCCATGGCGGCGGTGCGCGCGGGTGCCGCAAGCCAGGTCAATTCGGTGGCCGGCACGGCATCGGGCGGCCCCGCACCGGCCCCGCCCGGCAGCAGGCCGCGCAGCCGGCGCAGCAGGCTCACCATTGCCCTGCCACTTTGCGTCCGGTCACTTGGCGACACCCGGATGGCCGAAGCGGCGCGGCCCCCCGGCGCCGGCGACAGCGACTGGCGGGTGGCGCAACGGTGCCTGCGGCGGGCCCCCAAGGGCCGGCACCCGCGCCAGCATCGCCTCATGCAGTTCGGCGCGGCGCGCCCACAGCGACTGGTACCAGGCGACCCGCCGGTCCACCTGATAGGCCATCATCCGGTGGCGCGCGACGTATTGCCGCGCCGCGTCGGCGATGCCACGCCCGACCTCCGGGTTGGCGACCAGCCGCAGCAGCCGCTGCTGCAACTCCTGCGGCGAGCGGAACAGCACGCCGGTCTGGCCGTCCTCGATGCTGTCGCCATAGGCGACCGGGCTGGCCAGGGCGGTGACCCGATGGGCCGCCGCCTCGACGAATTTGAGGTCGGACTTGCAGCGGTTGAACGGATTGTCGAGCAGCGGCATCAACGACACCTCGCAGCGCGACAGCAGCTCCTGGTAGGTGCGGTAGTCGCACAGCGGCGTGAAGCTCTTGTGCGGCGTCTGCAATGCGTCGAACAGGGCACGGTCGTTGACGATCTCGAAATGCAGCCGCTCGCGCGCCCGCGCCGCCGCCCCGTTGAGCGCGTCCAGGTAGGGCGGCCAGTCCTCCTCGCGGTTCAGCCCGGCGAACAGCACGCTGATCCGCCCCGGCGCCGTGTAGTTGCGCGGCTCCGGCAGGCGCATCATCGCGTTGGGGAACACCGCCACCTCGGGGTTGTACTGGCGCAGCATGTCGGCCAGCGCCTCCGTGGAGGTCTGCACCGCATGCACGCCGGTGAAGTTGTACACCTCCGGGTGCTGCAGGATCGGGATGAAATCGGGGTTGTCGTCGAACTCGCACACCACCAGGTAGCCCTCGGCCAACACCCGGCGCACCGCGTCCAGCCCCTCCGCGCCCAGCAGCGCCGGGCGATGGAAGATGAATATCTCCGCGGCATCCGGCTGGCGCGGCACCTCCAGAGTGTTGGTGACATGCGCGGTCACCCCCGGCAGGGTGGACAGTGCCTGCATCGGGTCCAGCACCCGCACCTGGCTCACCCCGCCGACTGGCGGCAGCATGGTGGACACCACATGCACCGCCGCCGCCTTGCTGCGCGTCGCCCGCCAGACATGCTGCAACGGCGCCGCGCGACGCAGGTAATTGGCGGTGTCGATGCCGAGCGCCGCCAGCGCCGGCTCCATCGCATGCACGAACGCCTCGGCCTGCTCCACGTCGAACACGCGCGGCGTGCAGTCCTGCACCAGCAGCCCGGCCTCCAGCAGCGCCCGGCGGGTAGTCTCCTCGGTGAACCAGCGCAGATGCCCGCGATCGGTCAGCCCGTGCTCGCTATAGTCCCAGGTGCCGCGCAGCAGCCGCTCGGCGAAGCTCCAATGCTCCACGTTGGGGATGCACAGCACCACGCTGCCCTGCTCGCGCAGCGCCCGCGCCTGGTGGCGCAACACCCGCCACGGATCGCGCAGATGCTCAAGCACGTCGTTGTAGACGATGCAGTCGATCGCCTCGTCGCCGAACGGCAGCGGCTCGGCCTCGACGTCGACCACCGCGACCTCGTCGAGCCGGGCGGCGGCGATGCGCGCCAGCGCCGGGTCGCTCTCGATGCCCAGATAGCGCGCCGCCGGGTTGCGCCGCTTGTATTCGGTGCCCAGCGCACCGTCGCCGCAGCCGACATCCAGGATGACCCGGGCGTCCAGTGGAATACGATCCACCACGACCGTGTTGGCAGCGTCCGGTGCTGGCAGCATCGCGTGAGGTGTTCTCCGATTGGGCGGGCGACCACCACAGCAATATCGCGTTGCGCGCGATCACGAAAGCGATGACCGCGCCAGCCGAAACGACCGGCGCGGCCGCGTCAGGGCGCCCGACGGTGCATTCGCGTCAGGGTTCCCGACGACGCATTCGCGTCAGGGTTCCCGACGACGCATTCGCGTCAGGGCCGCCCGACGACGCATTCGCGTCAGGGCCGCCCGACGACGCATTCGCGTCAGGGCCGCCCGATGCCATGATAGGCGAAGCCGGCCGCGCGCATCGCCGCCGGATCATAGACGTTGCGCAGGTCCACCACCACCGTGCCCCGCATGGCCGCCAGCAGCCGCTCCGGCGCCAGGGCGCGGAACTCGTTCCATTCGGTCACCACCACCAGCGCATCGGCGCCGGTCGCGGCATCCATGGCGTCGCGGCAATACGCCACCGAGGGCGGCAGCAGCGGCCGGGCCTGCTCCATGCCCTCCGGGTCGAAGGCGCGGACCGTCGCACCATCCTCGGCCAGGCGGGAGACGATCGGCACCGCCGGGGACTCCCGCATGTCGTCGGTTTCCGGCTTGAAGGTCAGGCCAAGCACGGCAATCACTTTTCCGCGAACCGAGCCGCCGCAGGCCGCCAGGATGCGCGCCGACATGCCCGCCTTGCGCGCATCGTTCACCGCCACCACCGTCTCGATCAGCCGGCTGGGCGCGCCGGCCTCCTGGGCGATGCGGACCAGTGCCAGCGTGTCCTTCGGGAAACAGCTGCCGCCGAAGCCGGGGCCCGGATGCAGGAATTTCCGCCCTATCCGCCCGTCCAGCCCGATGCCGCGCGCCACGTCGTGCACGTCGCCCTGCAATTTCTCGCACAGATCGGCCATCTCGTTGATGAAGGTCACCTTCATCGCCAGGAAGGCGTTGGCGGCGTATTTCGTCAGCTCCGCCGTCTCGATGCTGGTGAACAGGATCGGCGCCTCGATCAGCGACAGCGGGCGGTACAGCCGCCGCATCACCTCGCGCGCCCGGTCGGTCTCGCAGCCGATCACCACCCGGTCGGGGCGCATGAAATCGCCGATGGCGCTGCCCTCGCGCAGGAATTCGGGGTTGGACGCCACATCGAAATCCAGATCAGGACGCGCCTGGCGAATGATCTCGGCAATCCGCCGGCCGGTGCCGACCGGAACGGTCGATTTGGTGACGATGACGGTATGGCCGCTGAGCGACTTGGCGACCTGCTCGGCGGCGGCATAGACGTAGCTCAGGTCGGCATGGCCGTCGCCGCGCCGGGTCGGCGTGCCGACCGCGATGAACACCGCATCCGCCCCGGCCACCGCCGCCGACAGATCGTCGCCGAAGGACAACCGTCCGGCGGCGACGTTGTCCGCCACCAGCTGCTCCAGCCCCGGCTCGAAGATCGGCATCCGCCCGCTGCGCAGCGCGGCCAGCTTCTCGCGATCGACCTCGACCACGTCCACATCCACCCCGAACTCGGCGAAGCAGGCCCCGGAAACCAGCCCCACATAGCCGCCGCCGATCATCGCAATCCGCATGGACGCCCGCCTCCATCATCGAACGCGATCAAACAGCACAAATCCGGCCGTTTCGCCACCATGCAGCCGTGGCCATCACGCCGGGCCGGGCGCAGGGCGGCGGCGATGCTCGTCCAGCTCCGCCTGCTCGGCCCGCAATTCCGCCTGGCGCGCCGCCCGCGCCCGCTCCTCCCGCAACGCCTCCACCACCTTGGCGGCGGCCTGTGCCGCGGCCAGCGCGGCGCGGGCCTGGGCGGTCTCGTCCCGCGCCGCCGCATGCGACGCCGCCGCCGCGGCGGCCGCCCGCCTGCCCCGCGGCAGCCAGGCCGCGAAGGCGCCCACCGCACCCCCCTCCGCCGACAGCGATGCGGCCGCCTCGCCTTCCGCCCGGATCGCCGCCTCGCCCGCCCGCCGCGCCGCCTCCGCCTCGGTCTCGGCCCGCAGGCGCTCCGCCAGCGCGCGGCGGGCGGCATCCACCGACAGCCGGCGCAGCCGCGCCAGCGCGTGCAGCCCGTCGCGGCTCACGCCGGCGCCAGCGCCGCGCGCAACTGCGCGAACGATGCCTCCACCCCCGTCCCCTCTTCCCTGGCCTGGCGCAGCACCGCCTCGATGCGCGGCGCCAGCGCCACCGCCTCGTCCACCGCCGGGTCGGTTCCAGGGCGGTAGGCGCCGAGCCGCACCAGGTCCGACATGTCGTCCTGCACCGCCAGGATGGCGCGGGCGCGGCGGGTCAGCGCGTTCTCCTCGGCGCTGTTGCAGCCCGGCACCGCGCGCGACAGCGAGCGCAGTACGTCCACCGCCGGATAGCGCCCGCGCTCGGCGATCCGGCGGTCGAGGATCACATGGCCGTCCAGGATGCCGCGCACCGCGTCGGCCACCGGCTCGTTATGGTCGTCGCCCTCCACCAGCACGGTGAACAGCGCGGTGATGTGCCCCGCCCCGCCCGCCCGCTGCGGCCCGGGCCCGGCCCGCTCCAGCAGGCGCGGCAATTCGGCGAACACGCTGGGCGGATAGCCGCGCGTCGCCGGCGGCTCGCCGGTCGAAAGGGCGATCTCGCGCAGCGCCAGGCAGAACCGCGTCACGCTGTCCATCAGCAGCAGCACGCTGCGCCCCTGGTCGCGGAAATGCTCGGCCACCGTCATCGCCGCATTGGCCGCCTCCCGCCGCATCAGCGGCGGCATGTCCGAGGTCGCCACCACCACCACCGAGCGGGCCAGCCCCTCCGCCCCCAGATCGTCCTCCAGGAACTCCCGCACCTCCCGCCCGCGCTCACCGACCAGCGCCAGCACCGCCACGTCGCAGGCGGTATGGCGGGCCAGCATCGACAGCAGGGTGGACTTGCCGATCCCCGACCCGGCGAACAGCCCCAGCCGCTGGCCCTGCCGGCAGGTGGCGAACAGGTTGAGCGCCCGCACCCCCAGATCCAGCCGCGGCCCCAGCCTGGCGCGCCCCGTCGCCTCGGGCGGGGCAGCGCAGACGGCGCGCGGCGCCGCACCCCGCGGCAGCGCCCCCCGCCCGTCCAGCGGCCGCCCCAGCGGATCGACCACCCGCCCGATCCAGCCATCGGCCACCGCCAGCGCGCCCGGCGCCGACGGAAAATCGGTATGCACCACCGTCCCCGGCCCCAGCCCGTCGGCGGCGCCATAGGTCATCGCCTGGCACACGCCGCCACGAAACCCGACCACCTCGGCCGGCACGTCCCGCCCGGAGCGGCCGACCAGCCGCAGTCGGTCGCCCACCGCCACATGCCGCGACAGCCCCGCCACATCGACCGTCAGTCCGGAAATTCCCACAACGCGCCCCTCCAGCCGCCCGGCAGCCAGCGTGTCCAGTTGCGCCGCGATGGAAGCCAGCCGGGCCGACGTATCAAATTTGCGCATAATCTCGCCATTTACGACAATTTTTGGCCCCATCCCGCCATCACGGCGAAATCGCGTCAAATCTGGGGCACATGGATCAAAAACACCCGCAAAAAGTGAAAAAACTATGGCGAGGTGCACGCCATGGTGTTAAATACAACCCCAGGTAGCTGATGGGAAGTCACATGCGCGTCCTCTTGGTTGAAGATGATATCACGACGGCTCGCGGCATCGTGCTGATGCTGAAATCCAGCAACGCGGTCGTCGACCAGGCCGACACCGGGGAGGAGGCGCTGGAACTCGCCCGCCATTACGATTACGACATCGTCGTGCTGGACCTCATGCTGCCCGACATGGAGGGGTATGAGGTCGTCCGCCGGCTGCGCGCCGGCCGGATCGACGTTCCGGTCCTGATTCTCTCGGGCCTGACCCGCCCACAGGCCAAGGTAAAGGGCCTGGGCATGGGCGCGGACGACTACATCACCAAGCCGTTCGACAAGGCGGAGCTGATCGCCCGCATGCAGGCCATCGTCCGTCGCAGCAAGGGCTTCAGCCAGCCCACCCTGCGCGTCGGTCCGCTGCAACTCAACTTGGACAGCCGCGAGGTCACCGTCACCGGCTATCCGGTGCACCTCACCGGCAAGGAATACGCCATCCTGGAACTGCTGGTGCTTCGCAAGGGCATGGTGCTGACCAAGGAAGCCTTCCTGAACCACCTCTACGGCGGCATGGACGAGCCGGAGATGAAAATCATCGACGTGTTCATCTGCAAGCTGCGCAAAAAACTGGCGCAGGCCGGCGCGGGCAACCTGATCGGCACCGTCTGGGGCCGAGGCTACATGATGCGCGAACCGGGCGGCGGCGAGGCGCCGCTGGCGGCCGTGGCCGACCGGGCGGAAACCCTACGGTCGCTGGAGCCCGCCATCCAGGCTGGCTAACCCCCACATCCCGCCGGCCAGGTTAGAGCGTGATGACCGCAGGTGGAATCACCGGCGGTCAGCGCGCTAGCCACGCCGCTTGCGCGTCGACGGGCCGCCCGGCTTGTGGCGAAACTGCCGCGCCGGCATGGGGCCGCTGCCGGCCTGGGTAATCCGCGGCTCATGCGGCGCCAGGTCGGCCACCGCCGCCGCGAAGGCGTCGCTCACCTCCCGGCGAATCTCCACCCGCGTATCGGTGTCGAAAATGCGGATCGCGCCGATATCCTGCTTGGTGATGCTCCCGAGGCGGCACAGCAGCGGCAGGATCCATTTCGGGTCCGCCCGGTTGTTGCGGCCAACCGCGATACGGAACTGCACGAAATCGCCCGCGGGCGCGCGAGTGGTGGCGCCCGCCTCCGCCGTCCGCGCGCGCGGCGCCTCCCCGGCATCCCCCGGTTGCAGCGGCTGGCTGACAACCTCGGGCGGCGGCAACTGGCGGCGATACAGCCGCAGCAGCGCAGCGGCGATCGCCACCTTGTCGTGCACTGCCAGCAAGGCCTCGGCATCCGCCCGCTCCTGGCCTTCCGGCGCCTCCAGCATCGGGTCGGTCAGCAGGCGCTCGCGGTCGCGGTCACGGATGTCCTCGGCGCTGGGGGCGTTGGACCAGCTCGCGCGGATGCGCGCGGCATTCGTGATCTGCTCCGCCCGGCGGCGCTTGGCATGCGGCACGATCAGGACGGAGACACCCTTGCGCCCCGCGCGCCCGGTGCGGCCGCTGCGGTGCAGCAGCGTCTCCGGGTTGGTCGGCAGGTCGGCATGCACCACCAGGTCCAGCGCCGGCAGGTCCAGCCCCCGCGCGGCGACATCGGTGCACACGCCCACCCGCGCCCGCCCGGACCGCAGCGCGTCCAGCGCCGATGTCCGTTCATGCT
Organism: Rhodospirillales bacterium 70-18; assembly: GCA_001899585.1. Classification (GTDB taxonomy): domain Bacteria; phylum Pseudomonadota; class Alphaproteobacteria; order Acetobacterales; family Acetobacteraceae; genus 70-18. Next base: position 35,650 of record MKWE01000027.1, on the reverse strand, counting down.
GGCTCAGTTCGCCCGACAGCATCACCGCCGCGAAGCCACGGTTGAGCAACGCCACATGCAGCCGCCGGGTCGCATCGCGCGTGGCGCAGAACACCAGCGCCCCGGGCGCCTCGTACCACCGCAGGATGTTGATCAGCGCCGCCTCGCCCTCCTGCGCCCCGATCAGCATGGCGCGGTATTCGATATCGTCATGCGGCACCGCCCGATCGATGGTGTCGATACGCAGGGCGTCGCGCTGGTATTTCCGCGCCAGCTTGGCGATGTCGTGCGGGATGGTCGCGGAGAACAGCAGCGTGCGCCGGTCGGTCGGCGCAGTCTGCAGGATGAACTCCAGCTCCTCCTGAAAGCCGAGGTCGAGCATCTCGTCCGCCTCGTCCAGCACCACCACCTTCAGGCGCGACAGGTCGAGGTTGGCGCGGCGCAGATGGTCGCCCAGCCGCCCCGGCGTGCCGACCACGATGTGGCAGCCATGGTGCAGCGCGCGTGCCTCCCGCCTGATGTCCATGCCGCCCACGCAGGAGGTGATCCTGGCCCCGGCATACAGCCACGCGAGTTCCGCCTCCACCTGCAACGCCAGCTCGCGGGTCGGCGCGATCACCAGGGCGAGCGGCGCGCCCGGCGCCGGAATCTCGCCGCCGGGCATCAGGGTCGCGGCCGCGGCCAGGCCGAACGCCACGGTCTTGCCGGAGCCGGTGCGGGCGGAGACCAGCAGGTCGCGCCCCTCCGCCTCGGGCTGGAGCACCGCCGACTGCACGGCGGTCGGCTGGAGATAGGAGCGGGCGGCGAGGGCCGCATCGAGCAACGGGTGCACAGGAGGAAACATCATCGCGGCGACTTAGGACGATTGCGTGGCGCGCGCCACTGGTTCCGCGAGGTGGCCAGGGGCGCGCCGCCGGCACCGCAACGCGGGGTCCAGGGGTAACAATCGGCGTGAGCACCCGGCCCCGGCCCGCGCCGCGCCACGCGGCGGTTGAAAACCGGTCGGGAATTTGCGATCCAAAGGCAGCTTCGGGCCATCGGGCGGGCAATCCCGGTCGAAGCGGTTCCCGCAAGAAAACAATAAGACTGCCACCAGGGAGTGAATCATGGCCGTTCAGGCGCTCGGATATCTCGGCATCGGCGCGACGAACCTGGATGACTGGTCGGATTTCGCCATCCGCCAGCTCGGCATGCAGCAGGTGGACCGCTCCGCCTCCTGCCGCGCGTTCCGCATGGACGATCGTCGCCAGCGATTGATCGTCGACCGTGAACTCGCCCAGGCGGAGCGCTATTTCGGATGGGAAGTGGCCGACGCCGCCGCGCTCGATACCCTGGCCGCCCGGCTTGAGGCCGCCGGCGTGGCGGTGCGGCGCGAAACGGCGGCGCTGGCGGATCAGCGTTGCGTCGGCGGGCTGATCTCGTTCCGCGATCCGTCGGGCAACCGGCTGGAAGCCTTCCACGGGCCGCTGGTGGCCGACGAACCGTTCCGGCCCGGGCGCGACATCTCCGGCTTCCGCACCGGCGTGCTGGGCATGGGCCACGTGGTGCTGATGGTCGCGGATTTCGGCCCCGCGCTGGCGTTCTACCAGAACCTGCTCGGCTTCCGGGTGAGCGATTTCATCCGCCAGCCGATCACCGCCTGCTTCCTGCACGTCAACCAGCGCCACCACAGCCTGGCGCTGTTCCAGCACACAAGGCTGGGGCTGCATCACCTGATGATGGAGATGTATTCGCTGGACGATGTCGGGCAGGGCTACGACCTGGCCCAGGCCGAGCGCGACCGGGTGGCCGTCAGCCTGGGCCGGCACCCGAACGACTACATGACGTCGTTCTACATGCGCACCCCCTCCAATTTCCTGGTGGAGTACGGCTGGGGCGCGCGCGAGGTGGACGACGCGACCTGGCAGCCGCAGGAGATGTCCACCATCGCCAGCTTCTGGGGCCATGACGGGCTGATCCGCTCGGTGGCCGGCGACGCCCCGCCCCCGCCGCATCCGCCCGCCCCGCCGCCGGCAGGCCGCCGCGCGCCGGTGCAGGTGATGGAGGGCAACTACCAGAGGCTCTCCGGCGTCTGCCCGTGGTGGGACGCGACGGCCGGGCGCTGACCGGCCGCGCAGCGCCGCCCGGTCGATCGAAGCGGGCCGCGCCTCAATCGCCCGCCAGCCCCGCCGCCACCGTCTCCACGTCCTCGGCGGCCGGCGCGGTCGGATGGCGGGCCAGGATCGGCGTCTGCCGCCGGATCGCGTCCGGCACCCGCTCATCGCGGCGGATCACCCCGGCCAGCCTGGGCGCATGGCCCAGGAAGGCGGTGCAGGCGCGCGCCAGCGTCGCATAGGTGCGCTCCCCGCCCGTCCGGCTGCCCGCCTGGTTGACCACGATGCGCGCCTCGCTCGCTGCAATGCTGCCCCGGTCGGCTCCCCGGTCGGCGGCATGCAGCTTCAGCACGGCGTAGGCATCGGTCAGGCTGGTCGGCTCCTCGGTCGCCACCACCAGCAGCAGGTCGGCGAACACCGCCATGCGGCGCACCGTGGCGTCCAGCCCGGCCCCCAGGTCGATGATGACATAGTCATAGCGTTCCGCCGCCTTGCGCAGCGCCAGCAGCACCCGCGCCAGCGTCACCCCGTCCAGCGCCGACAGCGCGCCCGAGCCGGAGCGGCCGGCGACGATGTCGAACCCGCCGGCATGGCGCACCGCCGCCTCCTCCAGCGTCATCCCCCCGCTCACCACGCTGGACAGGTCACGCTCGGGCATCAGGCCGAGCTGGATATCCACGTTGGCCAGCCCCAGATCGCCGTCGAACAGCAGCACCCGCGCACCGCCGCGCGCCAGCGCATGGGCCAGGGTGATGGCGAACCAGGTCTTGCCCACGCCGCCCTTGCCCGAGGCGATCGCCACCACCCGCCCGCCCACCCGGGGCCGGGCCGGTGCGGGCTGCGGCCGCAGCGCCAGAAACCGGGATTCCAGAAGCTGGGGCGCCGGGGGCCGGGCGGGCACGGCATGCGGGTCACTCATTTCGGCGGCTCCAGACGAACAGGGCATTGGATCAGGCGGTCGGCCAGCAATTCGGGGGTCATCGGGGTCAATCCATCGGCCGCCCCGGCGCCGATGCCCGCCTCGGCCAGCGCCAGCCCGGCGCCCGCCGCGGCCAGCACACCGCCCAGGCGGCGGGCGGTGTCCAGCCGCGTCGCCACCAGCAGCCGCGCGCCGGATTGCGCATGCGCCTCCGCCAGCTCGGCCGACTCGGCGGCATCCAGCCCGGCCGGCAGCACCAGCGCCATGCCGGCGCCGCAGGCGGCCGCCAGGGCCGCCATCTCGTCGCGCTGCACGCGGTCGAAGGCGTCCGTCCCCGGCCCGTCGATCAGCACCGGCGCGCCGTCCTGCCGGCGGGCCAGCGCGCGGGCCAGGCTGGCCGGCTGGCTGGCCACCAGCAGGTTGATGCCCAGCAGCCGGGTGAAGGCGGCCAGTTGCTCGGTGGCCCCGGCCCGGCGGCCGTCGGCGGTGATCACCATCGGCATCACGCCGGACATCACCAGCCGCGTCGCCAGCCGGGCGCAGGTCAGCGTCTTGCCGGCCCCGGGCGGGCCGACTAGCAGCAGCGGCGCCGCCCCCACCGCCAGCGCCAGCCGCTCGAACCGCAGCGCGACCGACAGGGCGAACGGCAGCGGCCCGGCCTGCAACTTGCGGGCGATCGCCGCCGGCACCGCATGCCAGCCCAACGCCTGCATCCGCGCCGGGTCGGCCAGGGCCGGCGGCGGCGGCGCCTCGGCCGGTTCCAGCCCGGCGGTCACCTCCACCCCATCGGCCACCCGCCGCGTGGACAGGATCAGCGCATCCACGCCCAGCTCCTCGCGCACCCGCCGCATCGCCTCGGCCATGCCGGTGGCGCGATACAGTTTGAGGCGCATCAGATGCTGCCCACGGTGCGGATGCGCGCGCGCGGATGAATCTCGGCCTGCGCCAGCACCGGCGTTTCCGGCCGGATGCGCTCGACGATGGCGCGCACATGGAAGCGGATGCCGCCCCCGGTCAGCAGCACCGGCGCCTCGCCCGCCTGGGCGGCGCTGTCGAAGGCATTGCGCAGCCGCTGCATGAATTCGCCCAGCCGCGAGGGCGGCATGGCAAGCTGGCGCTCCTCCGGCGGGCCGACCAGTGATTCGGCGAACACCGTCTCCCACTCGGGCGACAGGGTGATCAGCGGCAGATAGCCGTTGGGGCCGGAATGGGCATCGCTGATCTGGCGCGCCAGCCGGGTGCGCACATGGCCGACAATCGCCGGAATGGCGCGCGCCTGGCCGGCGCAGGCCTCCTGGACGCCCTCCAGTATGGTGGCCAGGTCGCGGATGGAAACCCGCTCGGCCAGCAGCGATTGCAGCACCCGCTGCACGCCGCCGGCGGTGATCTGCGAGGGGATCAGCTCGGCCACCAGCTTCTGCTGCTCGCGCGGCAGCTCGTCCAGCAGCTTCTGCGTCTCGGCGTAGGAGAGCAGTTCGGCCATGTTCTGCTTGACGATCTCGGTCAGGTGGGTGGTCAGCACGCTGGGCGGATCGACCACGGTGCAGCCGCGGAAATTCGCCTCGTCGCGCTTGCCGGGGTCGATCCACAGGGCGGGCAGGCCGAAGGTCGGCTCGCGGGTCGGCTCGCCCTGCAAATCGGGCGCGCCGCCTGTGGGGTCCATCGCCAGCAGCATGGTCGGGCGCACCATGCCGCGCCCGGCCTCGATCTCCTTGATGCGCACGCAATAGTCGTCGGGCTGCAACTGCATGTTGTCCTGGATGCGCACCGGCGGCAGCACGAAGCCCATCTCGGTGGCGACGGCGCGGCGCAGGCCCTTGATCTGCTCGGTCAACCGCGGCGCCTCGCCTCCGGCCAGCGCCAGCAGGCCGTAGCCAAGCTCGATGCGCACCATGTCGATGCGCAGCGCCTCGCTGATCGGCGGTTCGGAGGCGGCCGGCAGTTCGGCCGGTACCTCGCCCTCCAGCCGGGGCGGGTTGGTATGCCGCAGCCAGGCGCCGCCGCCGGCCAGCCCCGCCAGCGCCAGGAAGGGCAGCATCGGCAGGCCGGGCATCAACGCCAGCACGCCCGCCGCCGCAGCCGCCATCGCCAGCGGCTTCGGGCTGCCGCCAAGCTGGCGCATCAGGGCGGCATCCGCCGTGCCCTCCATGCCGCCCTTGGTGACCACGATGCCGGCCGCCACCGAGACCAGCAGCGCCGGGATCTGGCTGACCAGCCCGTCGCCCACCGTCAGCGTGGTGTAGGTGCTGGCGGCGTCGGCGAAGCCCATGCCGTGCCGCACGAGCCCGATCGCCAGGCCGCCGACGATGTTGATGCTGGTGATGATCAGCCCGGCGATGGCATCGCCGCGCACAAACTTCGCCGCACCGTCCATCGCGCCATAGAAGCCGCTCTCCTCCTCCAGCTCGCGCCGGCGCAGGCGGGCGGTCTTTTCGTCGATCATGCCGGCCGACAGGTCGGCGTCGATCGCCATCTGCTTGCCGGGCATCGCATCCAGGCTGAACCGCGCCGCCACCTCGGCGATGCGGCCGGACCCCTTGGTGATGACCATGAAGTTCACCACCAGCAGGATGGCGAACAGGATCACCCCGATCACCACGTCCCCGCCCATCAGGAAGCCGCCGAAGGCCGCCACCACGTGCCCGGCGGCGAGCTTGCCCTCGTTGCCATGCGCCAGGATCAGCCGCGTGGTCGCCACGTTCAGCGACAGCCGCAGCAGCGTGGTCAGTAGCAGCAGGGTGGGGAAGCTGGTGAAGTCCAGCGGCCGGCGCAGGAACATCGCCACCATCAGCACCAGCACCGCCATGGTGATCGAGCCGGCCAGCCCCAGGTCCAGGATCAGCGTCGGCAGCGGCAGCACCAGCACCGACAGCAGGCAGATCACCCCGAAGGCCAGACCCACATCGGTGCCGGGCGCGAATCGGCGCAGCCGGGCCGAGAGCGGGCCGAGCAGGGCGGCGGTGCCAGACATCAGAAAAAACCCATCAGGCGGCCACGCCGGCCGCCGGCGGCGGCACCGCGACGCCCTGCGCCGCGTAGTCGCGCAACTTGTTGCGCAGCGCGCGGATCGAGATGCCCAGGATGGTCGCCGCATGGGTGCGGTTGCCCAGCGTGTGCAGCAGCGTCTCCACGATCAGGTCGCGCTCCACCTCCTCCATGCGCCGCCCGACCAGCCCGGCCACGCCGGCGGCGGCGGGCTGCGCCGGCGAGGCGGCCGCGCCGCCCGGCGCCAGCTCGATCGCGTCGATATCGATGCTCTCGCCATGCGCCAGCAGCACGGCGCGGTGCAGCGTGTTCTCCAGCTCGCGCACATTGCCGCGCCAGCCATGCCCCGCCAGCCGCTGCTGCGCGGCACGGGTCAGCGGGCGATACGCCAGCCCGTTCACCTCGGCATAGCGGCGGGCGAAATGCTCGGCCAGCGCCGCGATGTCGCCCGGCCGCTCGCGCAGCGGCGGGATGCGCAGATTCACCACGTTCAGCCGGAAATACAGGTCCTCGCGGAACTGCCCCCGCGCCACCTCGGCCAGCAGGTCGCGGTTGGTGGTGGCCAGGATGCGCACGTTGACGCGCACCGGCGCAGCGCCGCCGATACGGTCGATCTCGCGCTCCTGCACCGCTCGCAGCAGCTTGGCCTGCAGGCGGATGTCCATCTCGCCGATTTCGTCGAGCAGCAGGGTGCCGCCGTCGGCCGCCTCGAACTTGCCGATGCGGCGGGCCTGGGCGCCGCTGAATGCCCCTTTTTCATGCCCGAAAAGCTCGCTTTCCAGCAGATTTTCGGGGATTGCGGCGCAATTCAGGGCCACAAACGCCCCCCCGGCGCGGCGGGAATGGCGATGGATATGCCGCGCCAGCACCTCCTTGCCGGTGCCGCTTTCGCCGGTCAGCAGCACCGAGGCGTCGGCGCCGGCCACCTGCTCGGCCCGGCGCAGCGTGGCCAGCATCGCCGGGTCGCGCACCACCACGGCGTGGCTGTCGCCGGCGGCGGCGGCCAGGATGGCGGCGATCAGCTCGGCATCCGGCGGCAGCGGCAGGAACTCGCGGGCGCCCGCGCGGATGGCGCGCACCGCGGCGTCCGCCTCGGCGTCCACGCCGCAGGCCACCACCGGGATGGCGATGCGCTCGGCGGCCAGCGCCTGGACCAGCGCGCCCACGTCGTGCGCCAGATCGCACAGCACCAGGTCGATGCGCGCCTCGCGCCGCAGGATCGGCAAGGCGCTCTCCAGGCTGTCGGCCTGGTCCAGCTTCGCGCCGGTGGCCATCACCATCTGCGCGGCCTTGGCCAGCTCGCCCGACAGCGAGCCGATGATCAGCATCCGCATGGCCGGCTCCTCACACCGAACGGTCGGCCTTGACGATTTCCGTCATGGTGACCCCCAGGCGGTTGTCGTCCACCATCACCACCTCGCCGCGCGCCACCAGGCGGTTGTTGACGTAGATGTCGATCGCCTCGCCCAGCTTGCGGTCCAGCTCCACCACCGCGCCGCGGCCCAGCTTGAGCAGCTGCGCCACCTGCATCGTGGCCTTGCCCAGCACCGCGCTCACGGTGACGGGGATGTCGTAGACCGCCTCCAGGTCGCGCGCGCTGCGCGGGCCGCTGGTGTCGATGCCGGCCGCGGCCGGTTCGGCCAGTTCGGTCAGTTCCATGTCTTCAGGCATCGCGTCCCCCAGTCGGTTTCCCAGTCGGTCTCATTGCGCCGGTGCGGCGGCCAGCGACGGCGCGTCGAGGCCGTACTGGCTCAGCGTATCGGCCACCTGCGCCCACAGGGCCGCGCCGTCGCGCCGGGCGATGCCGTCCTGCCAGGCGATGCGCACGTCGCCCGGCGGCACCGCGTCGGTGGGCACCAGCACGATGCGGGCGCGCAATTCGGGGTCCAGCCGGTCCAGCTCCGCCGCCAGCTCGGTCGTCACATGCGGGCTGACGCGGATGGTGATGCGCGGCTCGCTGTCCAGCGCCGGCAGCACCGCGCGGGCCAGGGCCGCCACCTCGCCGCCGCCATGGCGCGCGCACAGGGCCGGGAACAGCGCGCCCAGCGAGGCCATCAGCAGCCCCGCCACCGCCTCCGCCGACGCCTCGGCGGCCTGGCGGGCCTGCGCCTCGGCGGCGGCCAGGCGCTCGGCGATGGCGGCGAGCAACTGGCGGGCGATCTCGGCCCGGTCCTGGGTCGCCTGCGACAGGCCGCTGCGGAAGCCCTCGGCATAGCCATCCTCGCGCGCCGCCTCCACCGCCTCGGCGGGGAAGCGCGACGCGATCACCTCGGGGTCGTCCTGGGCGTCCAGCAGCGTGACGCCGGCGGGGGCGTCGAAATCCTCGGCGAACAGGCCCTGGCGGGGACGGGCGCGGGTCTGAGTATGGGGGGCGGCGGTCATGGCCTAGTACACCAGCTCCTCGTCCTTGCTCTCGCCGATCTCGATCTGGCCCTGGGCCGCCATCTCCTTGGCCAGCGACACGATGCCGGCCTGCGCCTCGTCCACCTCGCGCAGCTTCACCGGGCCGAGGCTCTCGATCTCCTCGCGCAGCATCTTGCCGGCGCGTTCGGAGAGGTTGCTGAAGAACAGGTCGCGCAGCTTCTCCGAGGCGCCCTTCAGCGCCAGCGGCAGCTTGTCCTTCTCCACCACCCGCAGCAGCGCCTGCACCGCCATCGGCGTCAGCCGCTGCAGATCGTCGAAGGTGAACATCAGCGCCTTGATCCGCTCCGCCGCCTCGCGGTTGCGTTCCTCCAGGGCGGCGATGAAGCGCGCCTCCGCCTGGCGGTCGAGGTTGTTGAAGATCTCGGCCATCATCTCGTGCGCGTCGCGCCGCGTGCTGCGGGCGAGGTTGGACATGAACTCGGCGCGCAGGGTCTTCTCCACACCGTCCAGCACGTCCTTCTGGACGCTTTCCATGCGCAGCATGCGCATCACCACTTCCATGGCAAAGCTGTCCGGCAGCATCGCCAGCACGCGCGCGGCATGCTCGGCGCGCACCTTGGAGAGCACCACGGCAACGGTCTGCGGGTATTCGTTCTTCAGGTAGTTGGCCAGCACCGCCTCGTGCACGTTGCCCAGCTTGTCCCACATGGTGCGCCCGGCGGGGCCGCGGATCTCCTCCATGATCTGCGCCACCCGGTCGCGCGGCAGGGTCTTGAGCAGCAGCCGCTCGGTGTTCTCGAAGCTGCCGACCAGGTTGCCGGAGCCGCCGATCTGCTCGGCGAAGTCCACGCACAGCCGCTCCACCACGTCCGAGCGCACGGCGCCGAGCTGGGCCATGGCGCCGGAGATCTCCTTGATCTCGTCCTCGTGCATCATGCTGAACAGGCGGGCGCACTGGTCCTCGCCCAGCGCCAGCATCAGCACCGCGGCCTTCTGCGGCCCGTTCAGGGTGCGGTAGTCCTCGGCACGGGCCATCAGGTGGTTCCTTCCTGCATCCAGGCACGTACGATCGACAGGCTTTCCTCGGGGTGCTTGTCCACCAGCTCGACCAGCCGGCGGATGGAGGAGGCGCGCAGCTGGCCCTCGATGTTGCCGACGTTCACCAGGTCCTCCTCCTCGCTGAAGGCGGCCTGCCCGTCGGGGCCGGCCAGCAGCGGCGGCCCGCCGCCGCTCCCGCCGGGGCCGGCCAGCATCGGCACGCCCTCGCCCCGCCCGCCGCCGGCATAGCCCCCCAGCGCCGCGACCGGGCCGCCGCCGCCGGGCAGGGCCGCCGGCGCCAGCGCGGTCAGCCGGTGGACCATCGGGCGGAACACGAACAGCAGCGCCACCATGCCGACCAGCCCGAGCAGCGCGTTCTGCGCCAGGTGCATCAGGTCGGCCTTGTCGAACGACACGCCGAACAGGCCCGGCGGCGGCGGCGGCGCCACATCCTGGTCGCCGGCGAAGCGCATGCTCACCACATCCACCTTGTCGCCGCGCTTGGCGTCGTAGCCGACCGCGCTGCGCACCAGCTGCGCGATGCGCGCCAGCTCCTCGGCCGGGCGGGGCTGCCAGACCAGCTTGCCGTCGGCGCCCTTCACCTCGGTGCCATCCACCATCACGGCGAGGCTGATGCGCTGTATCTGCGGCTGCTCGCGCACCAGCGTGCGCACCGTCTTGCTGATCTCGTAGTTGGTGGTCTCCTCCTGGCGCTGCTCCTGCGAGCCGGCGCCGGGGGTGTCGGCATTGGCGTTGGGCAGGTTGTTCTGCACCGACACCGTGTTGCTCTTCTCGGTGGTCTTGTTGTTGTCGGTCACGGTCTGCGAGCTGCGCACCACCTGGCCGTCCGGGTTGTAGCTTTCCTGGGTTTCCTGCACCCGGTCGAAATTCATCTCTACCGACGCCTCGGCGCGCACATGGCCGGGGCCGAGGCTGCGCTGCAGCATCTCCTCCACCGCGCGCGCCAGCCGCATCTCGGTGCCGCGGCGGATCTCCTCGGTGCTCTGCGCCGCCGCCGCCGGGCCGGCCGGCTCGCCGGCGCGGGCCAGCACGTTGCCCTTGTTGTCGATCACCGAGACGTTCTGCGGCCGCAACCCGGGCACCGCGCCGGCCACCAGGTTGAGGATCGCCTGCACGCTCTCGCGGTCCATCTGGCCAGCGGTGGTGATGAGCACCGAGGCCTGCGCCTCCTGCCGGTCGCGCGCGAACGGCTCGCGGCGCGGCAGCACCAGATGCACCCGCGCCGCGCGCACCCCGCTGATGACGCGGATGCTGCGCACCAGCTCGCCCTCCAGCGCCCGCGTCTCGGCGATCTTCTGCTGGAACTCGCTGGTGGTCAGGCCGCCGCTTTTGTCGAGCAGCTCGTAGCCGATCGACCCGCCGGAGGGCAGGCCGTCGCGCGCCAGCAGCGCCCGCAGGCGCGGCACCTGGTCGGCCGGCACCATCACCTGGGTGCCGCCGCCGCCCACCTGGTTGGGCACGTGCTCGCTGTCCAGCCGGTTGACGATCTGGCCGGCCTCGCGGGGGTCGAGATCGGCATAGAGCAGCCCCATCCGCTCGTTGCCGCCACGCAGCGCCAGCAGGCCGAGCAGCGCCAGCATGCCCACCGCCACCCCGGCCATCGCCACCAGCCGGGCGGCGCCGAGGGCCTTCAGCCCCTCCAGCACGGCGCTCATCGGGCGGTCCCGCCGGGGCGGGCCGTGGCGTGTGGCGTGAAGCGGTCCGTTCGGCACGCGGTCATCCGCGATCATCCCTGGCTGCCGGGCATCCTGCCCGGGCGCAGAGTGGCGTCGCGCGCTTACCGCGGGGTTAAGGGCCCGGCAGTTTCTGCCCGGTTGGGGACGGGGTCATGCGGGTTCGCCAGGGAAGCAGGCCCAGAAGCAGATCCACATGGAGGCGGGGAGGCGGGGAGAAGATTAGGAGGGGCGATTCTGCTCCCCGCCTCCCCGTCTCCAAATGAAAGGCCGATCGGGGCAAGCGGGTAGGCGTCAGACCGTGAACTGCTCGGCGATGTTGCGCTCGGACAGGCCCTGGCCGGGGTCGAACAGCACGGTGGCGGCGATGCTGCGGTCTTCCTGCACGGCCACCGACATCACGTCGCGCACCTCCGTCGAGTCGGCCACCGCGGCGACCGGGCGCTTGTCGCCCTCCAGCACCTCGAACAGCACCTCGGCGGCGCTGGGCAGCAGCGCGCCGCGCCAGCGCCGCGGGCGGAAGGCGCTGATCGGCGTCAGCGGCAGCAGGTTGGCCGACAGCGGCACGATCGGCCCATGCGCCGAAAGGTTATAGGCGGTGGAGCCGGCGGGGGTGGACACCAGCACGCCGTCGCAGATCAGCTCCTCCACCCGCACCCGCCCGTCCACGGTGATGCGGATCTTGGCCGCCTGGCGCAGTTCGCGCAGCAGCGACACCTCGTTCAGCGCCAGCGCCTCGTGCACCGCGCCGGCGGTGGTGATGGCGGTCATGCGCAGCGGATGCAGCTGCACCGCCTGGGCGCTGGCCAGTCGCGCCGGCAGGCCGTCCTCGGCGAAGGCGTTCATCAGGAAGCCGACCGAGCCGCAATTCATGCCGTACACCGGCACGTCGCGGCCGAGAAAGCGATGCAGCGTTTCCAGCATGAAGCCGTCGCCGCCCAGCGGCACGATCACCCGCGCCTGCTCCACGGCGCAATCGCCGTAGCGCGCCACCAGCCGCTCCAGGCTGTCGCGGGCAAGCTGCGTGGGCGCCGCCAGGAAGGCGATCTGGCCGGCCGCGATGCCGCGCAGCGCGCCGGATTCGGCCGCCATCACGACGGCGGCCGGGCTTTCGCCGGTCAAGCCAGCTTCCGGTGGTCCAGCACCGGCATGTCGCGCCGCACCCGCGCGGTCAGCGCCTGGTCGATGCGCGCGGTGGCCCAGCCCGGCCCGTCCGACACCTTGGCGACCACATGCCCCCACGGATCGGCCACCAGCGAATGGCCGTAAGTGTGCCGCGCCTCGCCGTTGCCCTCCAGATGGCGGCCCCACATGGCCGGAGCGGCGATCCAGCACTGCGTCTCGATGGCGCGGGCGCGGATCAGCGTCTCCCAATGGTCCTTGCCGGTCTGCAAGGTGAAGGCGGAGGGCAGGAAGATCAGCTCCGCCCCGGCCCGGCGCAGGGCGAGGAACAGCTCGGGGAAGCGCAGGTCGTAGCAGATGGCGCAGCCGACCTTCACGCCATCCGCCTCGTAGGTGACGATCTCGGCGCCGGAGCCGAAGGCGCGGCTTTCGCCGTAGGTCTGGCCGTCCGGGGTGAGGATGTCGAACAGATGGATCTTGCGGTAGCGGGCGATCTCCTGGCCCTGCGGGTTGAACACTACGGTGGTGTTGAACAGCTTCTCGCCACCATCGGTCTCGCCGATCGAGCCGCCATGGACGTGGATGTTCTTCTCGCGCGCGGTGTTACGCAGGAATTCGTAGGCCGGGCCGCCGGGGGCGTTGCTGCCGGGCGGCGGCAGGGCTTCGGCCTGGGCGAACTTGTTGGCGCGGTCGCCGCCGATGCAGCTCCACACCTCGGGCAGGCTGACGATGTGCGGGTTGTCGGCGCTCACCGCCGCTTCGATCAGCCGGCGGGCCTGGGCGATGTTCTCGGATTTGTCCGAGCCGGAATTCATCTGCACGACGCTGACACGCATGGGCGTCTCTCCTGCTGCCATGGGGCGGGCGGTGCGGCAGACTAGCCGCTCGGCCCCCTCCTGGCCAGCTAACGCGGCCAGTCCAGCCGGGGGGTGGCGCGCGGGGCGGCGCGCGGCTCCAGCCTCGGCTCGGCGCGCAGCGGGCGGCGGGCCGGGGCGGCGGGGGGGTCGGGGGGTCCGAGGTCGGAGGGGCCAAGGTTGGAGGGGCCAAGGTCGGGGGGCGCCGCCTCCCGCTCCGGCCGCGGGCGCAGGCGCGGCAAGGATGCGGGCAACGGGGAGTTTGACGGCGGGAAGGCGGGCGACGGGGAAGCGGGCGGGATCGGCGGGCGGACGGGCGGGCGGTCCGCGGCGAACAGGCCATGTTCCGCCAAACCCACCCCGGCCGCGCTCTCCGGCAGGCGCAGCGACAGCGCCCGCACCTCGCCCTGGATCTCGTCCAGCCGGGCGTCGATCGCTTCCAGCCGGCCCTTGAGGCCCAGCACGCTGAACGGCATGGCCAGGAATGCGAGCCCGTACAGCACCACCGGCACCAGCAGCGCCAGCGCGGCCCACCACGGCAGCCAGTCCGGGACGAACGAGGGAATCATCATGCAACCGCCGTATAGCAGCCCCCAGCCGGGCCGATCCATGCCCTTCCTCGTCCATCCGGCGGCCGGCGTCACTGGATTCGGGGCGTCCGGTATGCGATGCCTGCCATGTCAGAATGGGATGCCCACGATGAAGCTGCTGATTCCCGGCCCCGTCACCACCCGCCCCGAGGTCCGCGCCGCGATGGCCCAGGACCTGGCGCCGTGGGACAATGATTTCCGACCGATGTACGCCTCGGTGCGCGAGCGGGTGCGCGCCCACGCCGGTGGGGCCGCCGACAGCCATGTCTGCCTGGTGCTGCAAGGCTGCGGCCATTTCGCCACCGAGGCGGCGGTGCGCACCTTCATCCCGGCCGGCGGGCGCATCCTGATCCCGATGCTCGGCGCCTATGCCGACCGCATGGCGCGACTGGCGCGCGAGGCCGGGCGCGTGGTGGTCGAACTGCCGGTGAACCAGCTGGTGCCGCTGGACCCGGCGCTGGTCGCCGCCGCCCTGGCCGCCGACCCCACGCTGTCGCATGTCGGCGTGGTCTACAGCGAGACCGGCAGCGGGGTGATCCACGACGCAGCCGCCATCGGCGCGGTGGTGCACGCGGCCGGCCGCCGGATGATCCTGGACGCGGTTTCCGCCTTCGGCGCGCTGCCGTTCGACGTGTCGGCCCGCCCGGAGCTGGACGCGCTGGTGTTCACCTCCAACAAATGCTTCGAGGGCATGCCCGGCCTCGGCTTCGCGGTGGGGCGGATCGACCGGCTGCTGGAATGCCAGGGCAACGCCGGCAGCTGGTCGTTCGACTTCGCCGATGTCTACGCCCAGACCGCCCGCAGCGGCCCCGGCAGCTTCCGCTTCACCCCGCCCGCCCAGGTGCTGGCGGCGTTCGAGGTGGCGCTGGACATCTACGACGCCGAGGGTGGCCAGCCGGCCCGCCTCGCCCGCTACATGGCCAACCGCAACGCGCTGTACGACGGCGTGGTGGCGCTCAGCCTGCAACCCTGCCTCGCCCGCGCCGTGCAGGGGCCGATCGTGATGAACGTGCACGCGCCCGACGACCCGGCCTGGAACCTGCAGGCCTTCGTGGATGCGTTGAAGGCGCGCGGCTACCTGATCAGCAATTTCTACAACACGCCGCAGCCCAGCTTCCGCGTCGGCCTGATCGGCGCCATCACGCCCGACGACATGCGCGGCTTCGTCGCGGCGATCGATCAGGTACTGCCCGAGATCGGCGTTCGCCATCGCGGCCCGGCCCGCCAGGCCGCCTGAGCGCCAGGAGAACACCCATGTCCACCGACCTTGAGATCGCCCGCGCCGCGCGGCTGCGCCCGATCGCCGACATCGCCGCCGGCGTCGGCATCCCGGAGGACGCGCTGGTCCCGTACGGCCGCCACAAGGCCAAGATCGGCATGGACTTCATCGACACCCTCGCGGCGCGGCCGGACGGCGCGCTGGTGCTGGTGACCGGCATCAGCCCCACCGCCGCCGGCGAGGGCAAGACCACCACCACGATCGGCCTGGGCGACGCGCTGAACGCCATCGGCGCCCGCGCCATGATCGCGCTGCGCGAGCCCAGCCTGGGCCCGTGCTTCGGCGTCAAGGGCGGCGCCACCGGCGGCGGGCAGGCGCAGGTGGGGCCGATGGAGGACATCAACCTCCATTTCACCGGCGATTTCCACGCCATCACCGCGGCCAACAACCTGCTGGCGGCGATGGTGGACAACCATCTCTACTGGGGCAACGCCACCGGCATCGACCCACGGCGCGTCACCTGGCGGCGCGCGCTGGACATGAACGACCGGGCGCTGCGCGGCATCGTGAACGGCCTGGGCGGCGGCGCCAACGGCGCGGCCCGCGAGGACGGCTTCGACATCACGGTGGCCAGCGAGGTGATGGCGGTGCTGTGCCTGGCCAGCGGCCTGCCCGACCTGCAGGACCGGCTCGGCCGCATGATCGTCGGCAGCCGGCGCGACGGCAGCTTCGTCACCGCGCGCGACATCAAGGCCGACGGCGCCATGGCCGTGCTGCTGCGCGACGCGCTGATGCCCAACCTGGTGCAAACCCTGGCCGGCTCGCCGGCGCTGGTGCATGGCGGCCCCTTCGCCAACATCGCCCATGGCTGCAACTCGGTGATGGCGACGCGGCTGGCCCTGAAGCTGGGCGACGTGGTGGTGACCGAGGCGGGGTTCGGCGCCGACCTGGGCGGCGAGAAATTCCTCGACATCAAGTGCCGCTCCGCCGGCCTCGCCCCCGCCTGCGCCGTGGTGGTCGCCACCGTCCGGGCGCTGAAGATGCATGGCGGCGTGGCCAAGTCGGCGCTCGGCGCCGAGGATGTCGCGGCGGTCAATCGCGGTGTGGTGAACCTCGCCCGCCACGTCGAGAACATGGGCAAGTTCGGCCTGCCGGTGGTGGTGGCGCTCAACCGCTTCACCAGCGACACCGACGCCGAGATCGAAGCGGTCCGCGCCGCCATGGCCGCGCTGGATACCGAGCTGTGCCTGTGCACCCACTGGTCCGACGGTGCCGCCGGCGCCGTCGGCCTGGCCCGCGCGGTACGCGCCCGCATCGCCGCCGGCACCGCCGCCTACCGCCCGCTCTATCCAGACGCGATGGGGCTGGCCGACAAGCTGCGCACGGTGGCGCGCCAGATCTACCGCGCCGCCGACATCAGCCTGCCCGCCGCCGCCGCCAAAAAGCTCGCCGCCTACGAGGCGGCCGGCTTCGGCGCCGCCCCGGTCTGCATCGCCAAGACCCAGTACAGCTTCAGCGCCGACCCCACCCTGCTGGGCGCGCCGGAAGGCCATGTCCTGCCGGTGCGCGACGTGCGCCTGTCGGCCGGCGCCGGCTTCGTCGTGGCGGTGGCCGGCGACATCATGACCATGCCCGGCCTGCCCCGGGTGCCGGCTGCCGAGTCGATCCACCTGTCGCCGCAAGGATTGATCGAAGGGCTGTTCTAACCCCCGGCCGCCGCCGCCCCGGCCAGCACGCGGCGGGCGAGCATGTCGCCCAGGCAGGTGTGCAGCCGCTCGGACACCTTGGCCCGCGCGCCGACCGCCGTGTGGTCCAGGTCCAGCAGCCCCGCCCGCGCCCAGTCCCGCATCAGGTCGTAGCGGTCGAGCAGCGCCGTGCCGGGGCCGGACACCGCCTGCAGGATCGCCGCGCGATAGGGCGGCAGGTCGGCCTTGCTCTCCAGCATCTCGCTGTATTGCGGGTCCACCAGCACCAGGTCGGCGCCGGCCGCATGCACCGCCTGGATGCCCTGCGCCAGCGTGGCGGCGAAGCCATCGGGCGGCAGGCGGCGCACCGCTTCCACCGTGCCGGTCTGCCACAGCACCAACTGGAATTGCTTCGCCGCCAATGACTGGCGCAGCAGCGGAACCATCTCGGCGGCGGTCCGGCCACGGATGCCATGGACCACGAGCGACACGGCCAGCCCCGGCACCCGCGTCCTGAGCGCATCGGCCATCGCCTGCGGGAAAGCGTCCGTCGGGTTGCCCGCCGGGCCGAGCACGGTGGCCGAGCCGACCACCAGCACGTCCAGGCTGGCCGGTGCGCCCGCCAGCGCGGCGGCCACATGCGGCAATGCCGGCGTGCCGGCGGCGGAGGGCAGCGGCAGCCCGCACGGCTCGCGCGCCGCGACCGCCGCCAGCGCGCCCGAGACCGGGGCCAGAGCGCAAACCAGCAGCAGGAGGAGGAGCCGTCTCATCACCGGGCCGCCGTATCAGCACCGCGCCCCGGCCGCAATGCCCCCCTCGCCATCTTGGCCGGCCTGGCCGCGATACGGCGAGTCGCACCCGCCCGGCCGAGGCGGGAAAGCCTTCCTTGTCGCAGCGACAGGTGTCAGCCGGATGACGGTTTCGTTGCGCCGGCATGATCTCGCGCGGATCGGAAAAACATCCCCCAAGTCATTGAAGCTTCACATGCACGACGCGGCGCGTGCCCTATCTCCTCGCCGTGCGATCGCGCAACAACGGCAGTCTGGTCCGCATGAACGCCTCTTCGCCACCGAATGCCCGCCATTCCGGCAACACCTACCGCACCATCTTCATCTCCGACCTGCATCTGGGCACCCGCGGCTGCCGCAGCGACTTCCTGGCCGATTTCCTGCGCCAGACCTCCTGCGAGAAGCTGTTCCTGGTCGGCGACATCATCGACGGCTGGCGGCTGCGCAAATCCTGGTACTGGGACGCGATGCACGACGAGGTGCTGCGGCTGATCCTGCGCCACGCCCGCACCGGCACCGAGGTCACCTATATCCCCGGCAACCACGACGAGATGGTGCGCGCCTGGCTGCCGCCGCATCTGCCGCATGTCCTGGAGGCCGGCGGGTGGGAGGGTGGCGGCCTGGAGGTCGCCGGCATCCGGGTGCGCGGCGAGGCCGAGCACGTCACCGCCGACAACCGCCGCCTGCTGGTGCTGCACGGCGACGCTTTCGACAGCGTGGTGCGCTACGCCCGCTTCATCGCCCTGCTGGGCGACGGGGCCTATACCGCGGCGCTGGTGGTCAACCGCTGGTTCAACGCGGCCCGCCGCCGCCTGGGCTATCCCTACTGGTCGCTCTCGGCCTGGCTGAAGCGGCAGGTGAAGGGGGCGGTGAAGGCGATCGACCGCTACGAGGCGGCACTGGCCGGCGAGGCGCGCCGGCGCGGCTTCGACGGCGTGGTCTGCGGCCATATCCACCACGCCGAGATGCGCGAGATCGGCGGCGTGCTCTACCTCAACGACGGCGACTGGGTGGAAAGCTGCACCGCGCTGGTGGAGCACCATGACGGCCGGCTGGAACTGATCGACTGGGCGGCGCTGAACCGCTACTCGTTCCATGCGCCGCAGAGCCGCGCGGTGGCCGAAGCTGTCTGAGCGTGCCGAACAGGCTGGGCGGGCCGAACAGGCGGCCTATCGCGCCCGGCTGCTGGCGGTGGGGCCGCAGCCGGCGCGGGTGCTGATCGTCTCGGATGCCTGGGAGCCGCAGGTCAACGGCGTGGTGCGCACCCTGCAAACCCTGGCCCGCGAGCTGCGCGCCATGGGGCACAGCGTCGAGGTGATCGGCCCCGACCGCTTCGCCACCCTGCCCTGCCCGACCTATCCCGACATCCGGCTGTCGCTGCTGCCGCGCCGCCGGCTGGGCCGGCTGATCGAGGCATTCGCGCCGGACGCGCTGCACATTGCCACCGAAGGGCCGCTGGGCGGCGCGGCGCGGGCCTGGGCGCTGCGGCGCGGCTGCGCCTTCACCACCGCCTTCCACACCCGCTTCCCGGAATACCTGCGCGCCCGCGCCCTGGTGCCCACCGGGCTGGCCTATGCCTGGCTGCGGCGCTTCCACGGCGCCGGCCAGGGCATGATGGTGGCCACCGAGAGCCTGCGCGACGAACTCTCCGCGCGCGGCTTCCGCCATGTCCTGCCCTGGTCGCGCGGCGTCGACCTGGCGCTGTTCCGGCCGGCGCCGCGGGAGGCGTGGGACCTGCCGCGCCCGGTGTTCACCTATGTCGGCCGGGTCGCGGTGGAAAAGAACATCCGCGCCTTCCTCGACCTCGACCTGCCGGGCAGCAAGGTCGTGGTCGGCGGCGGCCCGCAGCTGGCCGCCCTGCGCCGCGCCTACCCCGCCACCCGCTTCACCGGCCCGCGCCATGGCGCGGCACTGGCGCGGGCCTATGCCGGGTCGGACGTGTTCGTGTTTCCCAGCCTGACCGACACGTTCGGC
Source organism: Rhodospirillales bacterium 70-18 (assembly GCA_001899585.1). Lineage (GTDB taxonomy): Bacteria > Pseudomonadota > Alphaproteobacteria > Acetobacterales > Acetobacteraceae > 70-18. The sequence continues at coordinate 16,346 of MKWE01000027.1, read as the reverse complement.
CTGGTGATCCTGGAGGCGCTGGCCTGCGGCACCCCGGTGGCCGCCTTCCCGGTGACCGGCCCGAAGGACGTGCTGGCCGGCGCGCCCGGCCCGGTGGGCGCGATCGACACCGACCTGCGCGCCGCCGCCCTGACCGCCCTGGCGGCCGACCGCGCCGCCTGCCGGGCGCATGCCGAGCGGTTCAGCTGGCGCGCCTGCGCCGAGACCTTCCTGTCGCACCTAGTGCCGCTCGGCGGGCATTAGCCGGGGACATTCGGGCCGATTTGCCGGGGAGCCGCCGGCCATGCTACCGGCGCGGCCATGCTGCTCCCTGCCCGACCTTGCCCTGGCGTCCGGCCATGCTGAAGCGCGCGCTGCGGCGTCCTGGTGTCCAGGCGGCGCTGGCCTGGGTTGTCGGGCGGTATCTCCGTTTCGCCTTGTGGAGCACGCGCTGGACGCTGGAGGGCGGTGAACACCTCGCACCCTGCCTGGCCGGAACTCCGATGGTGGTGGCATTCTGGCACGAGCGGCTACCGCTGATGCCGGCCCTGTGGCTGCTGGCCCGCCGCCAGGGTGCCGGGCTGGGCACCGCGCTGCGGGCGCATGTGCTGGTCAGCCGCAATTTCGACGGCCGGTTCATCGGCGCCATCATGGCGGGCTTCGGGGTCACCGTGGTGCACGGCTCCAGCGCCCGCAACGGCGTGGACAAGGGCGGGGCGGCGGCCATGCGCGCCCTGCGCGACGGGCTGGCGGCCGGCAGCAACGCGGTGATGACGCCGGACGGCCCGCGCGGCCCGCGCCGGGTCGCGGCCCCCGGCGTCGCCCAGCTCGCCGCCATGGCCGGCGTCGCCGTGCTGCCCTGCGCCGCGCAGACCAGCCGGCGATGGGTGCTGCGCAGCTGGGACCGCCTGGTGGTGCCGCTGCCGTTCGGGCGCGGCGTGCTGGTGTGCGCCCCGCCGGTCGCGGTGCCGCGCGAGGGCTGGGCGGAGGCATTGCCGCGCATCGCCGCCGGCCTCACCGCAGCCGCCGAACACGCCGACCGGCGGTGCGCCTGATGCTGCGCGCCCTCTATGCCGGGCTGACCACCCTGGCCAGCCCGCTGCTGCGCCTGATGCTGGCCCGCCGGGTCCGGCGCGGCAAGGAGATCGCCGCCCGCCTGCCGGAACGCCGCGGCATCGACGCGACGCCCCGCCCGCCCGGCCGGCTGCTCTGGCTGCACGCCGCCAGCGTGGGGGAGACGGTCTCCGTGCTGCCGGTGCTCGCCGCCCTGCCGCCGGACATGCAGGTGCTGATGACCACCGGCACGGTCACCTCCGCCGCCCTGCTGGACAGGCGGCTGCCGGAGCTGGGTCTGCAAACCCGGGTGCGCCACCGCTTCGTGCCGCTGGACGTGCCGCGCTGGGCCGGCCGGTTCCTCGACCACTGGCGCCCGGACGCCGCCGCCTTCGTCGAGAGCGAGATCTGGCCGAACCTGCTGGAGGGCTGCGCCGCGCGGGGCATTCCGCTGATGCTGGTCAACGCCCGGCTGTCGCCGCGCAGCTTCACCCGCTGGCGCCGCCTGCCCGGCCTGGCGCGGCGGATCTTCGGGCGGTTCGACCGTGTGCAGGCGCAGTCCGACGGCGACGCGGCGCGGCTGCGCCAGCTCGGCGCGCGCGGCGTGGAGAGCCCCGGCAACCTCAAATTCGCCACCCCGCCCTTGCCGGTGCGACCGGCGGAGCTGGACCGGCTGGCCGCCCTGCTCGCCGGCCGGCCGGTCTGGCTGGCCGCGAGCACGAATCCCGGCGAGGAGGCGCAGATCATCGGCGTGCACCGCCACCTGGCCGCCGATCACCCCGGCCTGCTCACCCTCATCGTGCCGCGCCATCCCGAGCGCGGCGCGGAGGTGGCCGCCCTCGCCGGCGGGCTGCCGGTCGCCCGCCGCGCGCTGGGCGAGGACCCGCCGGCCGCGCCCGGGCTGTGGATCGGCGACACGCTGGGCGAGATGGGGCTGTACTACCGGCTGGCGCCGATCGTCTTCGTCGGGCGGTCGCTGGTGAAGCTGGGCGGACAGAACCCGCTGGAACCGGCCCGCCTGGGCTGCGCGGTGGCGGCCGGGCCGCATATGTTCAACTTCGCCGAGCCGGTGCGGGTGCTGGAACAGCACGGCGCGCTGGCGCGGGTGGCCGATGCCAGCGCGCTCGCCCTGTGGGTGGACGCGATGCTGCGCGACCCGGCCCGCCGCGCCGCGATGGGCGCCGCCGCGACCGCCGCCGCCAGCCACGGCCAGGACCTGCCGGCCCGCGTCGCCGCCATGCTCGCGGCCCTCATCCCCACGGCCCCGGCCTGTGCCGGGCCGCCCGCATGAAGGCGCCCGCCTTCTGGCAGCGCGACGGGCTGCTGCCCGCCCTGCTCGCCCCGCTCGCGGCGGTCTACGCCGCCGCCACCGCGCGCCGGGTGGCCGCGCAGGGCTGGCGCGCCCCGGTGCCGGTGGTCTGCTGCGGCAACGCGACGGCGGGCGGCACCGGCAAGACCACGCTGGCGCTGGACCTCGGCGCCCGGCTGGCGGCGCGCGGGCTGCGGGTGGGCTTCCTGACCCGCGGCTATGGCGGCCGCGTCGCCGGCGCCGCGCGGGTCGGCGACGACACCGCCGCGGCGGTGGGCGACGAGGCGCTGCTGCTCGCCGCCCTCGCCCCCACCTATGTCGGCGCCAACCGCGCCGCCAGCGCCCGGCTGGCGGTGGCCGACGGCGCGCAGGTGCTGGTGATGGATGACGGATTGCAGAATCCCACGCTCGCCAAGGACCTGTCGCTGCTGGTGATCGACGGCGAGGCCGGGTTCGGCAACGGCCGCGTCATTCCCGCCGGCCCGCTGCGCGAGCCGGTCGGCGCGGCGGCGGCGCGCTGCCAGGCCGCGGTGCTGATCGGGGCCGACCGCACCGGCGCGCGCACCCATCTGCCGCCGCACCTGCCGGTGCTGGCGGCCAGCCTGCACGCCGGGCCGGAAGCGGCCGCCCTGGCCGGCCGCCGGGTGCTCGCCTTCGCCGGCATCGGCCGCCCCGCGAAGTTCCGCCAGACCCTGCTGGAAGCGGGTCTGGACGTGGCCGAATTGCGCGGTTTTGCCGACCATCACCGCTATAACGAGGCCGAATTGCGCCGAATCCTGGCCGATTCCGGGCGAATTTCGGCGCTGCCGGTCACCACTCCGAAGGATGCCGTCCGCCTGCCCGCCGCCTGGCGCGACCGGGTGGCGGTGGTGGGCGTGCGGCTGGAATGGGCCGATCCGGCGGGGCTGGACGCGCTGTTGGACAGCGTGCTCGGGCCCGCGCCATGAGCAAGCTGCAGGACCGGGCGGTGGCGGGGTTGGCGCGGGCGGCGCTCGCGGTGCTGCGCGCGGTCGGGCCGGTCGCCGCCTCGAACATCGGCGGGGCGGTCGCCCGCGCCATCGGGCCGCTGCTGCCGGTGTCGCGCGTGGCCGATGCCAATCTGCGGCTGGCCATGCCGGAACTGGACCGCGCTGCGCGCCGGCGGATCATTGCCGGCGTGTGGGACAATCTGGGCCGCACCGCCGCCGAGTTCCCGCATGTCCCGGCGCTGCGCCGCACCGAGGCGGGGGTGGGGTGGGAGATCGTGGGCGAGGACATCATCCGCGGGCTGGCGGCACGCGGTGGGCCGATGATCCTGGTCTCCGGGCATTTCGGCAACTGGGAGGTGCTGCCGCTGGCCGCCGCCGCGTTCGGCGTGCGCATGTCCAGCTTCTACCGCCCGGCCAGCAACCCGCTGGTGGACCAGATCATCCTCGACCTGCGCCGGGCGGTGGTTGGCGACATTCCGAACTTCGCCAAGGGGGCTGCCGGCGCACGCGCGGCGATGGTGCATCTGCGCCATGGCGGGCCGCTGGGCATCCTGGTGGACCAGAAGCTGAACGACGGCATCGCTGTGCCGTTCTTCGGCCACATGGCCATGACGGCGCCGGCTGCCGCGGCGATGGCGCTGCGGTTCGGCTGCCCGCTGATCGCGGCGCGGGTGGAACGGCTGGCCCCGGCGCGCTTTCGCATCACCGTGGAGCCGCCGCTGCCGCTGCCCGACACCGGCGATCGCCAGGCCGACATCGCGGCGCTCACCACCAGCGTCAACGCGGTGCTGGAACGCTGGATCCGCGCCCGCCCCGACCATTGGCTGTGGCTGCACCGCCGCTGGCCGAAGGACGCCGAAGCGGCGGCTACGCCGCCACCCGCTCCGGCCGGCGCATCTCCTGGGCGAACATCTCGGTGATGTGCGCCGCCAGCACGTCGGTCACCGGCTGGCTCGGCTTGCGGCCCTTCAGCATCAGGATGCCGAAATCCGGCAGCGGCGGCAGGCCCTCGTCGGACCGCACCACGCGCAGCCCCTCGGGCAGCCAGGCGATGGTGGACACCGTCACCGCGAGCCCGGCCAGCACCGGCGCATGCGTGCCGACCTGGGTGCCGGAGGTATAGGCCACGCGGTAGCGCCGCCCGGCCTTGTCCAGCGCGCCCAACGCCGATTCACGCCATGAGCAGCTGCCATGCGCCAGCGCCAGCGGCAGCGGGTCCATCCGGTGCGGCGCGAAGCGCTCGGCGGTCACCCAGACCAGCGGGCCGCGCCACAGCTCCACGGTCGGCCAGCGCATCGGCTGGTGGCCTTCCGAGATCAGCGCCAGATCGAGTTCGCCGTCCTTCAGCTTGCCGACCAGTTCGTTGGAGGGCAGGCACAGCACATCGACCTCGATACCCGGATGGGCGTCGGCGAAGCGCTTCAGCGCGGGCGGCAGGTAGCGCAGCGCGTAGTCGTCGGGCGTGCCGAGCCGCACCCGGCCACGCACGTCGGGCGCCCGGAACGAGGTCCAGATGCGGTCGTTCAGTGCCAGCATCTCGCGCGCCTGTTCCAGCAGGAACTGGCCATGCACGGTAAGCTGCACAGCCCCGCCCTTGCTGCGCAACAACAACGTCTGGCCCAGCAACGCCTCCAGTCGCTGCACCTGCATCGATACCGCCGACTGGGTGCGGCCAACCCGCTCCGCGGCGCGGGTAAAGCTGCCTTCCTCGGCGATATAGGTGAAGGCGCGCAACAGGTCGGGGTCGAGGCTGCCCGGGATGCTCATGTGGGGTACTCGCTTGGGATGCCGTGGACATCAATATCTCTGATCTGCCACATCAACGCAATTCGTTTTGTTTATCCGTTTCGGAAGCCCACATCTCCGGTGTCGACACAACCCGGAGGACTTTTGCCATGTCGGCATACATCACCCTGAACCGTTCCACCCAAGTCGGCCTGCGCCCGGGCCTGGTTGCCCGCGCGGCGCGCGCCATCAAGCGTTTCGGCGGCCAGTTCCGCCGCGCGCTGCACGTGATCGCCACCCGCCCGGACGTATCCAGGCTGGACGACCGGATGCTGCAGGACCTCGGCATCTCCCGCGCCCAGGCGGAGTTCGAGGCCTCGCGCGCGCCGTGGCGCCTGCGCTGAGCGGCGCGCGGCCAAGCTGATTGCTACCGGCCGGCCGGGCCCACGGCCCGGCCGGCCACCCGTTCCAGCATCGCGCCGGCCAGCCCGATCAGCCGCAGGATCGCGGCCTCGGCGGCCTCCTCGTCGTGATGCTCGATGCCGATCAGCACCTGTTCGTGCAGCGACAGCGACAGCGCCCGGTCCTGCGGGTCGCGGCTGGAGATGGCGACGCTGGTGCGCAGGATTTCCGACAGCGCGCTGCCCAGTTGCTGCAAAAACGGATTGTGGCAGGCCGCCAGGATGGCGGCATGGAACGCCAGGTCGGCCGGCACATAGGCGCCACGCCCGGCCACCGCCTCGCGCATGGCCGCGAAGGCCGCTCGCATCGTCGCCACATCCTCCGCTGTCGCCCGCCGCGCCGCCAGCCTGACCGATGGCGGCTCGATGATACGGCGCAGTTCCATCAACTGCCCGATCAGCCCGGCGGCCGGCCCATCCGGCGAATGCAGGCCGGCCACCCGCCATGCGAGCACCTGCGGGTCGAGCAGGTTCCAGGCCGCGTGCTCGCGGACCCGGGTGCCGATGCGCGGGCGGACCGACAGCATGCCCTTGGCCACCAATCCCTTGATCGCCTCGCGCACCACCACGCGGCTGACCCCGAAGCGCGCCGCCAGCGCCGCCTCCACCGGCAAGGTGGCGCCGGGCTGATGCAGGCCGGCGCCGATCTCCTGCCCCAGCACGCTCACCACCCGGTCGGGAAAGCTGGTTCGCCGCATTTCGCCTCGTGACACCATCGCGTTATTCATCATACCATTGCCCGGCCGCCCATTTTCCCGCACTCCCCCCATGCGAGGCAACGATGCTGACCAAGGCCCAGATCGATGAATACAACGAAGTCGGCGCCATCGTGGTGCCCGACGTGTTCTCGCCCGAGGAAGTGGCGGCGCTGCGCCGGGTGACCGACGAATTCGTCGAACGCGCCCGCGAGGTGACCAGCCACACCGCGATCTACGACCTGGAGGACAGCCACACCCCGGCACAGCCGCGGGTGCGGCGCATCAAGGCGCCGCACCTGCATAACCCCGTCTATGCCGCCATCGTCACCCAGTCGCGGCTGGTGGAGGTGCTGTGCGACCTGTGGGGGCCCAATGTGCGCTTCGATACCGCCAAGCTGAACCTCAAGGCCGCCAGCTACGGCGCTCCGGTGGAATGGCACCAGGACTGGGCCTTCTACCCGCACACCAACGACGACCTGGCGGCGATCGGCGTGATGATGGACGACATGGAGGAGGCCAACGGCCCGCTGTTGGTCATCCCCGGCAGCCACAAGGGGCCGCTCTACGACCACCACGCCAATGGCCGGTTCTGCGGCGCGATGGACCCGACGGCGTGCGACGTGGATTTCTCCCGCGCGGTGCCGCTGCTGGGCCGGGCCGGCGCGATCAGCGTTCACCACGCGCGCGCCATCCACGGCTCGGCGCTGAACACCTCGAACAAGGACCGGCGGCTGCTGCTGTTCCAGTTCCGCGCCGCCGATGCCTGGCCGCTGGTGAAGCCGCCTGAGGATATCGCGGCGTTCGATGCGCTGATGGTGGCGGGACAGCCGACGCTGACACCCCGGCTGGCCGACGTGCCGGTGCGCCTGCCGCTGCCGCCGGCCGAGAAGGGTGGTTCGATCTACGAGAACCAGAAGGGGCTGGCCAACCGGTTCTTCGAGATTCCGGCGCATCTGCGGGCGCAGGCGGCGGAGTAACGCCCTGATATCTGATACCAACCGGCGGAATTGACGATTCCTCCATCAATTCCGCCGACTGGCATTACTCCGCGGCCTCCGCCGTCTTGCCATACTGCGTCGCCGCCGCATCCGCCGACACATAGCCATCCGCCACATCGTCATCGAGCCTGGCGCGGTCGCGCGCGCGCGGGTCGCCATAGCCGGCGCCGCCGCCCAGCTGCACCTCCACCACGCGGCTGGCGGTGTCCAGCGTGACCAGTTCGCCGGTGCCGCAATCATGGGTGACGCGGCCTTCGAGGTCGAGCACCACGCCGCGCACGCCGCCGCCGTGGTGGCCGCCGAACAGGCCCTGGGTCTTCAGGCCGACGCCCTCCGGATAGACCGAGAACAGGGTGGGGCGGCCGTCGTCGTACAGCTTGCGCACGCGGGTGCGCACCCCCAGCCCGCCGCGATGGCGGCCGGGGCCGCCGGAATCGGTGACCAGCGATTTCTCCACCACCAGCACCGGGGCGCGGGTTTCCATCAGCTCGACCGAGGTGTTGGCCGCCGAGGTGGGGTAGAGCAGCGCCGATTTGCCGTCGCCGCGCGCCGACCCGCCCTGGCCGCCGCCCATGAAGAAATGGTCGGCGTAGACATAGCCGTCGGGGTCGCGGCCATAGATGTTGATGGCGTGCGGCAGGCCGGTGGCGGCCTGCACCTGGTTGGGGGCGGCATCGGCCAGGGCGCGGAAGATGTTGGGGGCGATGTACCAGCCGGTGCGGGTGCGCAGGTTGACGCTGGCGGGCTTGCTGGCGTTCAGGATCGAGCCCTCGGGGGCTTTCACGGTGAACGGGCGGTAGCAGCCGGCATTGCTGCGAATCTGCGGGCTGAGGATGCACTTCATCGGGTAGGTCGCGTGGGCGGCCATGTAGGTGTAGGTGCAGTTCAGTCCGCCCTGCGCCTGCTGCGGCGGCGCGCCTTCGAAATCAAGCTCCAGCGTGTCGCCGGCCACGGTCACCTTCAGCGGGTAGCGCAGGCGGGTGCCGAGCGGGTTGTTCTCGATCTCCGAGTGGTATTCGCCGTCCGGCAGGGCGCGGATCGCCTCGCGCATCGCGACCTCCGAGCGGTTCTGCACCACGGCGGCGAGCGCCCGCAGGTCCTGCATGCCGTAATCGGCGATGAACTGGGCGAGCCTGTCGGCGCCGAGCTGGTTGGCGGCGACGAAGGAGTAGAGGTCGCCAAGCACTTCCTCGGGTTTGCGCACGTTCTCGGCGAGCAAGGTGAACAGATCCTCGTTCGGCACGCCCTGGCGGTAGAGCATCATCGGCGGAATCTGAAAGCCCTCGTCGTAGATCTCCCGTGCGCGCAGGCTGTCCTTGGTGCCGCCGATATCGCCGACATGGCCGACCGTGGCGGTGAGCGCCACCAGGCGGTCGCCATGGAACACCGGGGTGACCACCGCGATGTCGAACAGGTGGCCGGCGCAGAGCCAGGGGTCGTTGGTCACCAGCACGTCGCCGGGCTTCAGCGTGTGCGGCGGGTATTTCTTCAGCAGCGCCTTCACCGCGATCGGTACGGTGAGGTTGAACACCGGCATGGCGCGCGGCGAATGGGCGAGGCTCTCGCCGTCGGGGTCGAGCAGGTCGCAGGCGAAATCCTGCGCTTCCGAGACGATCAGGCTGAAGGCGGTGCGCACGATGGTGTGCCACATCTCCTCCACCACGGTGACCAGCCGCGCCCACATGATCTCCAGCGAGACCGGGTCGGACTCGATCAGCGCCATCGCCTCGGCGAGCGGGGTGGCGGGGGTGATGCGGGCGGCGGCCTGGGCGACCACGGCGACCTGGATGCGCATGGTGCCGGTGGCGTCCACCGTCATGCGGTCCCCGGGGGCGATGATGGTGGTGGCCTCGCGCTCCTCGATGATGGCCGGGCCTTCGATGGCGGCGCCGGTGGCCAGGGCGTAGCGGTCGTACACCGGGGTATCGACGAAGCCATCCCCGAACCACGCCGGGCGGCGGCCCTTCAGCGCGGCGCCGCCGCCGGCCAGCCCCGCCTGCGAGAGAGTGAGCGCCGGCAGCTTGCCGCGGCAGCGCACCCGCAGCGAAACCATCTGGATCGCCACGCCGTCATAGACCGAGGTGTAGCGCGCGGCGTAGGCGGTGGCGAAGGCGGCCTTGATCGCCGGCATCGCCGCCTCGGTGATCGCGCCGTCCGGCAGTGCGACGTTGATTTCGTGCAGCTGGCCGAACAGCCGCATGTCGGCGCTGCGCTCCACCACGATGTCGGCCTCGGCCACGCCGGACGCCGCGAGCTTGGCGCGGGTGGCGGCGACCAGTTCGGCCAGCACCGCATCGATGGTGGCGGCGACATTGGCCGCGTCGAGCCGGATCGGGTGGCTGCGCACCTGCTCGAAGGACAGCGGCGCGGCCAGGAAGCCGAGCGCCGACGCGGCGCCGGAGGCGGGCGGGATCAGCACCTCCGACACGCCGAGCGCGCGGGCGACGCCGGCGGCATGGGCGGGGCCGGCGCCGCCGAAGCCGACCATGGCGTAGCGGCGCGGGTCGCGGCCCTTCTCGACGATGTGGATGCGCGCGGCGGCGGCCATGCTCTCGGTCACCACGCGATGGATGCCCCAGGCGGCGCCGACCGCGTCCAGGCCGAGCGGGGCGCCGACCGTCTCCAGCGCACGGGCGGCGGCCTCGCGATCCAGCGCCATGCGGCCGCCGAGGAAGAAGCCGGGGTCGTAGTAGCCGAGCAGCAGATTGGCGTCGGTGACGGTGGGCTGGGTGCCGCCGCGCCCGTAGCAGGCCGGGCCCGGGTCGGCGCCGGCGGAATGCGGGCCGACCCGCAGCAGCCCGACCTCATCGATCGAGGCGATGGAGCCGCCGCCGGCGCCGATCTCGATCATGTCGATCACCGGGGCCTTGATCGGCAGGCCGGAGCCTTTCTTGAAGCGGTGGACGCGGGCGGCCTCCATCTCGGCGGCGGTGGCGGCGCGGCCGTCCTCGATCAGGCAGGCTTTCGCGGTGGTGCCGCCCATGTCGAAGCTGATCACGTCCGGCTTGCCGGCCATCTTGCCGAAGAAGGCAGTGGCCAGGCCGCCGCCGGCGGGGCCGGATTCCAGCAGGCGGATCGGGAAGGCCCGCGCCGTCTCGGGCGAGACCAGGCCGCCGGCCGAGTGCATGAGGTAGAGCGCGCCACGGAAGCCGCGCTGCCACAATTCGCGCTCAAGCCGGCGCACGTAGCGGTCCATCAGCGGCTGCACGAAGGCGTTGGCGCAGGTGGTGACCAGGCGCTGGTATTCCCACAGCTCGGCCACCACGTCCGACGACAGCGAGACGGCGATGTCGGGGAACAGCGCCCGGATCGCCTCGCCGGCGGCACGCTCATGCGCCGGGTTGCGGTAGGCGTGCAGGAAGCAGACGGCGATGGCCTCCACACCGTCGGCGGCGAGCTGGCGAGCGCTCGCGCGCACCGCGTCGAGGTCCAGCGCGGTGACCGGGTTGCCGTCGCGGTCCATGCGCTCGGGCACTTCCAGCCGGCGGCGGCGCGGCACCAGCGGGTCCGGGTATTGCAGGAACAGGTCGTAGATGTCGTAGCGCTGCTCGGTGCCCATCTCCAGGATGTCGCGGAAGCCCTGGGTGGTGATGAGCCCGAGCTTCGCGCCCCGCCGCTCGATCAGCGCGTTGGTCACCAGCGTGGTGCCGTGCACGATGTCGCCGATGTCCGACAGCTCCAGCCCGGCGGCGGCCACGATCTCAGCGAGCCCGGCCAGCGCGCCCACCGAGGGGTCGTCCGGCGTGGTCAGGCATTTGTGCAGCCGGATTTCCGCGCGCTGCTCGTCGAGCAGGATGAAATCGGTGAAGGTGCCGCCGATGTCGAAGCCGATGCGCCAGCGTGCGGTCATGATGGGGTCTCCGGTGCCGAGACCCCAACAGTAGATGATGCGGTGCAGCAGGCAAGCGGGGAGCGCTGCCGGCGCTCCCCCGCCGTCAGCTTGCGCCGTAGACCAGGTTGGGCAGCCACATGGTCAGGATCGGCACGTAGGTGATGATCATAAGCACGATCAGCAGCAGCACCAGGAAGGGGAAGATGCCGCGGATCACCTCGCCGATCGGGGCGTGCGAGATGGTCGAGAGCACGAACAGGTTCAGCCCCACCGGCGGGTGGATCAGCCCGATCTCCATGTTGTGCGTGAAGATGATCGAGAAATGCACCGGGTCGACGCCAAGCGGCACCAGCGCCGGCGCCAGGATCGGCATCACCACCAGCAGGGTGGCGATCACTTCCAGGAAGCAGCCCAGCACCAGCAGCAGCACGTTCATCGCCAGCAGGAATTCCCAGGTGGTGAAATGGTGCTCCACCGTGAACTGCACCAGCTTGGCGGGAATGCCCGACTCCGTCATCCAGTGGCCGAAGGCCAGGGCGGAGGCCACGATCAGCATGATGGTGCCGGCGCTGCGGATCGCGTCGGCAATCACCGGCAGGGTCTGCGTGAGCGGGAAGCCGCGGTAATAGAACACGCTGACCAGCAGCGCCGTCACGGCGGCCAGCACGCCCGCCTCGGTGACGGTGACGAAGCCGCCATAGATACCGACCATCACCACCACCGGCACCAGCAGCGCCGGCAGGCCATGCATGGTCATGCGCAGCCGCGTCGCCATCGGCAGCACCGGCTCCACCGGGAAGTTGCGCCGGCGGCTGTCATACCAGACCCAGGCGAAGAACGCCGCCGCCTGCAATATGCCGGGCAGGATGCCGGCCAGGAACAGCCGCGGCACCGACTGCTCGCTGACGATGCCATAGAGAATAAGCGCGAGGCTCGGCGGGATCACGATGCCGATGGTGCCCGACGCTCCGATCACCCCCAGCGCGAAGGAGCGGGGATAGCCGCGCTCCAGCATCGCCGGCAGCAGGATGGTGCCCATCGCCAGCGCGGTGGCCACCGACGAGCCGCAGATCGCCGCGAACAGCGAGCAGGACACCACGGTGACCAACCCCAGCGAACCACGGACGCCGCCCAGCCAGGCGGCGGCCAGGTCCACCAGCGCCCGCGCGATGCCGCCCCGGCGCATGAAGGCCGCCGCCATCACGAACAGCGGCAGCGACATCAGCGAGGAGGAGTTAAGCTGGTCGATCACCACCTGTGCCACGCCGACCAGCGGCTGGCCGGTGATGTAGTACAGCCCGCCGGCAATCAGCCCGAGCACCAGGAAGATCGGCATACCCATCGAGAGCAGGCCGAAGAAAACCGCAAGAAACAGGAACAGCGCCACGTGCCGATGCCCCTGTCAGTGCTGCTGCGGCGTGGCGGCGGGCAGCGGGATATCCGCCGGCGCCTCAAGGATCGTGTGGCCCACGCTCATCGTCGCCGGGTCGAAGAAGAACAGGTAGCGCACCAGGCGCATGACGTAGCGGACCAGCATCAGCCCGGTCCCCACCGGCAGGGCCAGATAGTAGAGGTACATCGGGAAATTCAGCTCGGTGCCGCTGGTCTCGCTCATCATCTGCGCGGCATCCACGATCTGCCAGCCGTACCAGACCATGGCGCCGCAGAACCCGATGGCGCAGAGGCAGTTGAACACCTCCAGCCAGCGCTGCGCGCCCGGGCGCAGCAGGCGCAGCACCACGTCCGGCCGCACATGCCCGTCATGGCGGACCAGCTGGCTGGAGACGATCATCACCGCCCAGATCAGCAGGTAGACGATCACCTCGTCGGCCCAGCCGGAGTTCAGCGCGCTGTCCAGGTAGCGCCCGAGGATCTGCCACATGCCGACGACCAGCGCGCACAGGCCGAGCAGCCCGACCAGCGTTTGCTCAACCCAGTCCCATGCTCGCATCATCCCGGCGCTTCCCCCTGTCTGGCATACCCGGATGCCGGGGCCGGGTGGGCAAAAGCCACGCCGCGAGCACTCGGAACGCCGATTACACTGAATTGTGGCGTTGATGGCGTGCCCGCCGCCTTGCCGTCAATAGCCGATTAATGCCGCGCCCCCGAGGCGCGCGGCCGCCAGCGGGCCGGGGCCGTCAGCGCGCCAGGGTCCGTCAACACGTCAAGGCTGGCAGCACGTCAAGGCTGGGCGGGCACCAGCACGGCATCGGCGCCGACATTCGCCTCGATGGTGATATCCTCGGTCTCGGCCACCGGGGCGGCCTTGGCGTCCCGGCTCATGGCCATCGCCAGCATCGGCCGCGGCGCGGGCGGGTTGCCGTCCAGCCGCACCTCACGGAATTCGAGGAAGCGCAGGCCGAGAATGCCGGCCGCCTCGTCGGCCCGCGCCCGCAGCGCCTTCAGCGCCTCCCTGGTCGCCTCGCTGAGCGCCTTGCGCGCCGCCTGCGGGCTGAGCCGCCAGCCCAGCTGCTGCACCGCCATGCCCTGGTCCTGCAATTCACCGACCAGTGCCAGCATCGCCGGGCCGTCGGTGCCGCGCAGGTCCACGGTCTGCACGGCGTGCCAGCGCGCCGTCGGCTGCGTGGCGTGCCACACGTTGTAGCTGCCGGTGGTGGCGACCACGTGGGCGGCCTGCCTGGCCACCGCGATCGCCTTCGCGGTCTGCGCGTTCACCCGCGCCTGCGCGTCCGCCGCGGTGGCGGACTCCACCTCGATGCGCAGGCTGGCGCCCAGCGTGTCCGGCCGCGCCTGCACCTGGGCCTGCTCGGACAGCCGCAGCAGCGTCTCGGCGCGCGCCGCGGCCGGGGAAACCGCCGCGCCCAGGGCGAGGAGCAGCATCAGGGTTCGTCGCGAGGCATGGATCATCTGCGTCTCCTCGGGCTGGCGGGTCGCCAGCCGGCCACCCTGCCCGCGACCGGGCGGCAGCGCAAGCCGCGGCCGGGGGCGGGTTGACGCGTCCGGCGCCCCCCCGCAGGCTTGGCCGAACACTGCCGATCGGCCCGCCATGCCTTCGTATTCACGCCCGCTTTCTCCCCGCCCGCGCTCCCCCGCCGCCACGCGCCGCCAGACCCGCGGACCCGCCGCGTGATCGCATTATGGATCCCCATCACACTCGCCGCCGCGCTGTTCCAGACCTGGCGGACGGCGATGCAGCAACGGCTGCGCAGCCTGCTCTCGGTCAATGCCGCCGGCTTCGTGCGCTATGTCTATGCGCTGCCCACCGGCATCGTGCTGCTGCTGCTGGCGCACGCGCTGTCCGGCCAGCCGATGCCGGTAGCCAATCCGCGCTTCCTGCTGGCTTCGGCCGCCGCCGGGCTGTTGCAGATCATCGCCACCACCCTGCTGATCATGTCGTTCGGCTTCCGCAGCTTCGCTGTGGGCACCGCCTATTCCAAGACCGAGGCGGTGCAGAGCGCGCTGGTGGCCTGGCTGTGGCTGGGGGAGACGCTGAGCCCGCTCTCCCTGCTGGGCATCGGCGTCGGGCTTTGCGGCGTGCTGACCCTGTCGCTGGCCGGACGCGGCCTGAAGCGCGGGGAGCTGCTGCGCGCCACCTTCCAGCCGGCCGCGCTGTGCGGCCTGGGGGCGGGGCTGTGCTTCGCCTTCACCTCGGTCTTCATCAAGGAGGCCAACCGCGCCCTGCCCGGCGACCACCTGGTGCTCAAGGCGCTGTTCGGTCTGGTGGTCACCAACCTGATGCAGACGGTGATGCAGGGCGCCTACCTGGCCTGGCGTGAGCCCGACCAGTTCCGCGCCGCCTTCACAAGCTGGCGGATCAGTTCCTGGGCCGGCACGCTGTCCGCCCTCGGCTCGGCCTGCTGGTTCTCGGCCTTCGCCATGGCCCCGGTGGCGCTGGTGCGCTCGCTGGGCCAGGTGGAGATGGTGTTCACGCTGGGCTTCAGCCGGTTCTACCTCAGGGAGAAGGTGCACACGGCGGAAGTGGCCGGGCTTGCCCTGGTGGTCGGCGGCGTCATCCTGCTGCTGGCGGGGCTGTAGGCGGCGGAACCGGCCCCATCACTCCTCCGGTTCCGTCGTGAACAGCAGCGGATAGCCTTCCTTGCGCGCCATGTCCGTCGCGCGCGTGGCCTTTGCCTCCGCGACATCCCTGGTGAACACCGCTACCACGCACACGCCGCGCTGGTGCGCGGTCATCATCACGCGGCTGGCCTGCTCCTCGGTCATGCGGAACTCCGCCTTCAGCACGGTCACGACGAAGGCGCGCGGCGTGTAGTCGTCGTTGACCAGGATGACCTTGTGCAGGCGCGGGCGTTCCGTCTTGGTCAGAACCTTTCCGCGAGGCGTGATGACGGTATCGGTCATCGGAGGCACTCCTCCTCACGGCGATGCGGCCGCCTTCCTATATCGCCCCCGCCGGGCCGCCGGCAACCGCTACGCCGCCGTGCCCGGGCCGACCGGCCGCCGCGAGCATGGCCTATGCCGGGCCGCGCCGCGCGGCGATCAGGAATTCCCGATTGCCCTCCGGCCCGGTGATCGGGCTTTCCTCGATGCCCAGCACCGCCCAGCCGGGCAACCCGGCCCACCAGTCGCGAATGCGCTCGCACACCGCCGCATGCACCGCCGGGTCGCGCACCACGCCCTTGCTGCCCACCTGGCCCGGCCCCGCCTCGAATTGCGGCTTGATCAGCGCCACCGCCCAGGCCCCCTGCACGCACAGCGCCAGCCCCGCCGGCAGCACGGTCCGCAGGCCGATGAAGCTGGCGTCGCACACCAGCGCGCCGATCGGGTCGGGGATGATCGCGGCGGTCAGGTGCCGCGCGTTGGTCTTTTCATGCACCACCACGCGCGGGTCGCTGCGCAGCCGCCATGCCAGCTGCCCATGCCCGACATCCACCGCATGCACGCGCACCGCGCCATGCGCCAGCAGCACATCGGTGAACCCGCCGGTCGAGGCGCCGACATCCAGGCACACCAACCCCTCCGGCGACAGCCCGAACGTGGCCAGCGCATGCGCCAGCTTCAGCCCGCCGCGCGAGACCCAGGGATGGTCTTGCCCGCGCACGTCCAGCGCGGCCTCCGGCGCCATCTGCTGGCCGGCCTTGTCCACCCGCCGGTCGCCGGTGAACACCTTGCCGGCCAGGATCAGCGCCTGCGCCCGGGCGCGGCTCTCCACCAGCCCGCGATCGACCAGCAGCTGGTCGGCCCGCACCCGCGCCATCAGGCCCGCACGGCCCCCGCGTCCTTGCCGAGTGCGGCGATGGCGGCATCGACGATGTCGCGGGCGGTCAGGCCGGCCTGGATCATCTGTTTAGCCGGGCTGTCGTGGTCGATGAACATGTCCGGCAGCACCATCGGCCGCACCTTC
>MKWE01000026.1:28006-83505 GCA_001899585.1 Rhodospirillales bacterium 70-18 | reverse complement strand
GCCGCGCCGACATCCTGCTGCACGACGGCGCGGCGGTGCACCCGTACACCCTGCTGGCGATGAATGGCGGGACCGTCATGCAGGCGACCACGATGGCCTCGGTGCCGGGCGCCTGGCACATCGCCTGAGCGGGGGTGTCAGCGCGGCAGCAGCCGCGCCCCCACCAGCAGCGCCGCCGGCACCGCGGCCGCCAGCAGCAGGGCGCCATGGAAGCCGGCCAGGAAGGCGTCCGCCGCCCCCAGGCCGCCGGCCGCACCGGCCGCGCGCAGCCCCTGGAAGGTCAGCATCAGCAGGCTGGCGCCGGTCACCAGCCCGACCGTGCGGGTCAGCATCCCCAGGCTGCCGGCCACTCCACGCGCCGCCAGCGGCAGCGTCG
This sequence comes from Rhodospirillales bacterium 70-18, assembly GCA_001899585.1. Taxonomy (GTDB): domain Bacteria; phylum Pseudomonadota; class Alphaproteobacteria; order Acetobacterales; family Acetobacteraceae; genus 70-18. The sequence continues at coordinate 83,129 of MKWE01000026.1, read as the reverse complement.
CGGTCACCACATCGAAATAGGCGACCTGGAACACCCCCATGCCGACGCCCTGAACCAGCATGGCGAAGGCCAGCAGCGGCAGTGCCGGCACCGCCCCCGCGCCGGCCAGCACGGCAAGCCCGGCCGCCGACGCCGCCATCCCCGCCAGCGCCAGCATCCGCGCCGGCACCAGCCCGGCCAGCCGCCCGGCGATCGGCGCGCCGACCACGATCCCCAGCGGAGAGACCGCCAGCAGCAGCCCGGCCATCGGCGTGGACAGCGCGGCGAACCGCGCCAGGTAGAACGGCACCAGCAGCAGCACCGCGAAGCCGGCGAAGTTCAGCCCCACGCTGGCCAGAGTGATGAAGGCGAAGCCGCGCAGCCGAAACACCGTCGGGTCGATGATCGGTGCCGCCGCCGGCCTGCGGCGCCCGTAGGCGGCAAGGCACGCCAGCCCCGCCCCGGCCAGCAGCACCGGCACCGCCATCGCCGCGTGCAACTGCGCCAGCGCCAGCAGCAGCGCGCCGATGCCGGCCGACAGCAGCGCCGCCCCCCGCGTGTCGAACGGCTCGCGCGCTGCCGGCCGGGGCCGGGCCGGCAGCGCGAAGGCGCAGGCGAAGGCCAGCAGCGACAGCGGCACCCGCGCCGCATACACCGACGCCCAGCCCCAGCGGGCCACCAGCACCCCCGCCACCACCGGCCCCAGCGCGCCGCCCAGGCCGAACATCATCGTGTATGCGCCCAGCACCCGCGCGCGCATCGCCTCGGGGAATTGCTGGGTCGCCAGCGCCGGGCCGCAGCTCAGCAGCAGCCCCGCGCCGATCCCCTGCAGCACGCGCGCCAGCAGCAGCCAGCCGAACGAGGGCGCCAGCGCGCACAGCGCGAAGGCCACGCCGCTCCAGGCCGAGCCGAGCAGGAAGATGCGACGGTAGCCCAGCATGTCGCCCACCCGCCCGAACGCCAGCAGCAGGCTGGACTGTGCCAGCACGTAGCCGATCACCACCCACTGGATGCCGGCGATCGGGATGGCGAAATGCCCGACAATGGCCGGAAACGCTACGTTGACCATCGAATCCAGCGGCACCACCAGCGTGCCCAGCCCCACCACCAGCAGGCGCAGCAGCGGCAGCCCGCGCATGTCCTATGCCTTGCCGCCCGGGCCGCGCGGCACGCCGGCCGCCGGAGAGGGGGCGGCCCGGATCGGCTGGTCGGTCATTGGCGCGTTCTTCCCTTGTTGCCGCCAGGCCGCTGTGAACGTGCCAATTGTGATGCCGTGGTACGCTAGCCAGCCGCTCACCGGCGAGTCAACGCGCCGCCGCGCTGGCCCGGCGTGGCCAGATCGGCTAGCCTGAACGTCCAGGCCGCAGGCCGGCCACCCCAGCAGGAGTTGCCTCGATCATGTCGGAACCCCGATACGCGGCGCGGCTGCGCGCCCTTGCCCTGGCCGCCCTCGTGCTGTGCGCGGGCGTGGCATCCGCCCAGGCCCGCGTCCTCGAAGCCGGCGAGGGCAAGGCCTACAAGCTGCCCTCGCAGGCCATCGCCGCCGCCCAGGACGGCGACACCGTGCAGATCGCCCCCGGCACGTATTACGATTGCGCCGTTGTGCGGGCCAGCCACCTGCTGATCGAGGGCACCGGCCCGGATGGCAGCGCGATACTCACCGACAAGACCTGCATGGGCAAGGCGCTGCTGGTCATTGGCGGCGGCGACGTCACCGTCCGCAACATGACGTTGCAGCGCGCGCGGGTGAACGACAACAACGGCGCCGGCATTCGCGCCGAGGGGGTCAACCTCACCATCGACAAGGTCAAGTTCATCAACAACCAGAACGGCATCCTGGCGGGCGACAAGCCGGGCAGCAAGATCATCATCCGTGACAGCGAGTTCCTGCGCAACGGCGTCTGCATGGCGTCCTGTGCGCACGGCATCTATGTCGGCCACATCGCCCTGCTGCGCGTGGAGCATTCCCATTTCGCCGAGACCAAGCAGGGCCATCACATCAAGTCGCGCGCCCAGCGCACCGAGGTGATCGGCTGCACCATCGAGGATGGCGACACCGGCACCGCCAGCTACCTGATCGAGGCGCCGAACGGCGGCGCGCTGATCGTGCGCGACAACACGCTGCAGAAGGGTCCGAAGGCGGAAAACCACTCCGCCGCGATCATGATCGGCTCCGAGGGGGTGGACCAGCCGACGCCGGAAATCCTGATCGAAAACAACAAGCTCAGCAACACGGGCAATTACGGCACCTATCTCGTGGTCAACCGCTCGGCCACCGAGGCGCGGCTGAAGGGCAACAAGCTGACCGGCAGCGTCAAGCCCCTGCTGGGCGACGGCACGGTGAACTGAGCCTCGGAGAACTGAGCCTCGGACGGGGGCGGCTGGTATTCTGCGAAATCGGGCGTATAATTATTAAACCACGTTTTTATGTTGCATAATAATCTCCCGAGGGACCCGCCATGACCGACGCCCCCGCCCGCCCGCCGCTGCGCTTCGACCCGCCGCTGCGCGGCCGCATCTACGACAGCATCGCCGAGACTATCGGCAACACCCCGCTGGTGCGCATCCCCCATATCGCCGCCGAGGAGGGGATCACCGCCGATATCTGCCTGAAACTGGAGTTCTTCAACCCGATCGCCAGCGTGAAGGACCGCATCGGCGTCAACCTGATCCTGGACCTGGAGGCCACCGGCCGCCTCGCGCCGGGCGGGATGATCGTGGAGCCGACCTCCGGCAACACCGGCATCGGGCTGGCCTTCGTCTGCGCCGCGCGCGGCTACCGGCTGGTGCTGACGATGCCCGAGTCGGTCTCGATCGAGCGCCGCAAGATGCTGAAATTCCTCGGTGCCGAGCTGGAGCTGACCCCCCGCGAGCGCGGCATGTCCGGCGCCATCGCGCGCGCCGAGGAACTGCTGGCGCAGAACCCGGGTGCCGTGATGCCCAACCAGTTCTCCAACCCGGCCAACCCGGCCATCCACCGCGTCACCACCGCCGAGGAAATCTGGCACGACACGTCGGGCCACGTGGACGCCATCGTCGCCGGCATCGGCACCGGCGGCACGCTGACCGGCATCGCCCAGGTGCTGAAGCCGCGCCTGCCCAACCTGAAGATCTTCGCCGTGGAGCCGGCGGCCAGCCCGGTGCTGTCCGGCGGCGCGGCCGCCCCGCATCCGCTGCAGGGCATCGGCGCCGGCTTCAAGCCGGACAATCTCGACATGGCGCTGGTGGACGAGGTGGTGACCGTCGGCAACGACGAATCCTTCGCCATGTCCCGCCGGCTGGCGGCGCGCGAGGGCATTCCGGCCGGCATCTCCTCCGGCGCGGCGCTGGCCGCCACGCTGGCGGTGGCCCGCCGGCCGGAGATGGCGGGCAAGCGCTTCGTGACCATCATCCCCTCGTTCGCCGAGCGGTACCTGACGACCGCCTTGTTCGACGGATTTTAGGACGGAAGGGCGGGGGCCGCCTGGCACCCCGCCCGTCCTCTCAAGCATTGGGGGCCGAGCCCCTGGACCTCTTTTTTTGAAGTGAAATTCGAAAAAGCGGTGTATGGGATCGCATCGACGAGAACGTTTTTGCCGATGATGTGACGAATGCGCTCGCGAGGATTTTGCCGAACGATCCGCCGCGTTTTCTGGCACGCCTGCCGCACGGTTACCACGATACGGCCCTGATCCGCAGCGAGCTGGAGGCGGCGGGTTTCTCCCATGTGGTTATCGAGACGAGGGCCGAACAAAGCCGCGCACCCTCACCGCGCCTTGCTGCCGTCGCCTATTGTCAGGGAACACCTCTTCGCAAAAAATCGAGGCCAGAGACGCGGGGAAACTGGAAGCTGCAACCGACTACGTCGCCTCCGCGATCGCGGACAGACATGGCAGCGGCGAGGTTGCCGCCAAAATTCAGGCGCACATAATCACGGCTGCGGTGTAGGCCCTCGAAAGAGGCAGTCATCACGCCCTGGGCAGTCATCACGCCCTGGTACATCTCTCAAATTCGAGGTCCAGGGGCTCGATCCCCGTTGCTTGGGACGGGGGCGGAACGCGGGGCAACGCTCCGCACTTGCCTAGCCGATCGTCCCCACCGCCGGCTTGCGCCGCGCCCGCAGCACCATCCAGCCGATCGCCGCCACCCCCACCGTGCCGAGCAGCCAGCCCACCCCCTCCGGCCCCAGCCAGCCGGCCAGGAACCAGCCGCCGCCGACGAAGCTGGCCGCCCAGATGCCGGCGGCGGCGAAGTTCAGCGCGGCGAAGCGCAGGTGGTGCATCCGGGTCATGCCGCAGGCCGCCGAGGCGACGTTGCGCACGCCATAGGCGAAGCGGAAGGTCAGCACGAACAGCGACCCGTAGCGTTCGATGAACGACAGCGCCACCTCCAGCCGGCGTTGCGCGCCCGGAAAGCGGCGCACCGCGCGGCTGCCGTAGCGGCGGCCGAGGGTGAACCACACCTGGTCGCCGGCGAACGAGCCGAGCCAGACGCTGAGCATCAGCACCCACGGGTCCACCATGCCGGTCGCCTGCCCGAGGGCGGCGGCCACCAGCACGAAGGTCTCGCCCTCGAAAAACGCCCAGGCGGCCGCGGCCGCGTAGGCGAGGTTGCCCCATTCGCCCCAGAATTCAGCCAATGGCGGCCGGCCTCCCCGTCCGTTGTTGCTTCTGTCCACACTCTGCCGCAGCCAGTGGCGGCGGCAAGGGCAAAATCACAAATGGGCCGCCATGCCGGCGATTTCAGCCCCACCCGGAACCGTCTCGTGCGGGAACAGGCCGCGCAGCCCCTCCGCCGTCGCGGCGCAGCGCCCGCGCTCGGTGATCAGGCCGGTGACCAGGCGGGCCGGCGTCACGTCGAAGGCGGGGTTGGCGGCGTTGCTGCCGCTGGGGGTTACCCGCACCATGGCGACGCTGCCGTCCAGCGCCCGGCCGCCGACCATGGTCACCTCGGTGGTCGGACGCTCCTCGATCGGGATTTCGGACAGGCCGTCGCTGATCGTCCAGTCGATGGTGGAGGAGGGCAGCGCCACCCAGAACGGTACGGAATTGTCGTGCGCCGCCAGGGCCTTGAGGTAGGTGCCGATCTTGTTGGCGACGTCGCCGGCGCGGGTCACCCGGTCGGTGCCGACGATCACCAGGTCCACCTGGCCGTGCTGCATCAGGTGGCCGCCGGCATTGTCGGCGATCACCGTATGGCGCACGCCGTGCCGGCCCAGCTCCCAGGCGGTCAGCAGCGCGCCCTGGTTGCGCGGGCGGGTCTCGTCCACCCAGACATGCACCGGAATGCCCTGGTCGTGCGCCATGTAGATCGGCGCCAGCGCGGTGCCCCAGTCCACCGTGGCCAGCCAGCCGGCGTTGCAATGGGTCAGCACGTTCACCGGCGTGCCGGCCGGCTTGCGCGCGGCGGCCTCGGCGATCAGCGGCACGCCGTGCCGGCCGATCGCCTCGCACATCGCCACGTCCTCGTCGGCGATGGCGGCGGCCTCGGCGTAGGCCAGGCGCACCCGCTCGCCGGCGGCGGCCGGGCGCAGCCGGTCGAGCATGCGCCCGATCGCCCAGCGCAGGTTGATCGCGGTCGGGCGGGTCTGCGCCAGCATCGCCGCCTGCGCCTCCATCGCCGGGCCGGTGGCATCCATGCGCAGCGCTAGGCACAGCCCATAGGCGGCCACCGCGCCGATCAGCGGCGCGCCGCGCACCTGCATGCTGCGGATGGCATGCGCCACCTGCGACGGCTCGGTGAGGCGCAGGATGTCCAGCGCCCAGGGCAGTTTCGTCTGGTCGAAGATGCGCACCGACCAGCTATCGGTGTGATCCACCCAGACGCTGCGGTACGGGGTGCCGTCGATCTTCATGCGGGGTCCCTGATGGCGGCGGCCTACATGCGCTGGTGCAGCACGCAGACCAGGGTGAACAGGCGGCGGGCGGTGGCGAAATCGATGGCGATCCGGCCCGCCAGCCGGCCGGCGAGCAGGTGCGCGCCTTCGTCGTGCAGGCCGCGGCGGCCCATGTCGATGGCCTGGATGCGCGCCTCGCGGCCTTCTTCCACCGCCTTGACGTGGCTGTCCACCAGCATCTGGTAGTCTTTGATCAGCCGGCGGAACGGCCCTAGCGCCAGCGCCAGCGTGCCCAGCCGCGCATCGTCGTCGCGGCGGATGTCGAACACCAACCGGCCTTCCTGGATGGACAGGTGCAGCACGAAGGGGCCGGCGCCGATATCGGCGTCGCGTAGCCCGGCGATGCCGGTGGTGGCGGCGATCGGGGCGAAGCGGTTCTCGGCCTCCAGGTCGGCCACCGCCTGGGCGCGGTCGGCCTCCAGGATCGGCGACAGCCGCGTCAGCGCCTCGCCGTCCAGCAGCACCCGCGACAGGCGGGCGGTGGGGTGGGCGATGTGGTGCCGGTCCGGATGCGTGGCGTGCGCCGGCCCATGCGGGGGGTGCGGGTCAGGCATCGCCCCCGAGGCTTTCCGGCTGCGCGCCCAGCATGCCCAGTTGGAACATCAGGCCGACCACCGCCCCCTTGATGGGGCGCAGCAGGCCGAGCGTCAGCACCAGGGTCAGCGGCACCCACAGCACGGTATGCACCCAGAGCGGCGGCGCCTCGGTCTTTTCCAGCACCAGCATCAGCGGCACCACGATATGGCCGACCACGAAGATGGTCGCGTACGGCGGCACGTCGTCGGCGCGGATGCTGCCGAGCGGCGCGCCGCAATTCGTGCATTCTTTCACGACGCGCAAGTAGCCATTGAAGATATGGGATTTTCCGCAGGATGGGCAGGCGCCCTTGAAGCCGCGCAGCAGCGCCTGCGGCATCCCCGGCAGCGGCCATTTCGGCGACGGCATGGTACGGTCGGGCTGCCAGCGAACCGGCAGGACCGGGGCGGGCGCGGCGACGGCGATGGGCGCGGTATGGGGCACGACAGGCCCTCCTGTTTTGCCGGGCCGGCAACCGCCCGGATGCTGCGTTGCAATACTTGATCGCGCGGCGCCTGGCGATCAAGAGTTGCGAATGGCACATATCCTGATCGTCAATCCCAACAGCAGCCAGGCATGCAGCGACGGCATCGATGCCGCGGTGGCGCCGTTCCGCCGGCCCGGCGGCCCGGTGCTGGACGTGGCGACCCTGGCCGAGGGGCCGCCCGGCATCTATTCCTGGCGCGACTGGCATGCGGTGGTGGAACCGCTGTGCCGGCTGGCCGAGGCGCGCGCGGCCGATGTGTTCGTGGTGGCCTGCGCCTCCGACCCCGGGATCGAGGCGGTGCGGGCGGCGACGCCGCGGCCGGTGCTGGGGGTGTTCCGCTGCGCCGTGGCCGCCGCCCTGGCGCGCGCCGAGCGGTTCGGCGTGATCGCGCTGGTGGAGGCCTCCAAGGCCCGGCACATGCTGGCGCTGCGCGCCCTGGGGGTGGAGCGGCGGCTGGCCGGCGAGATCGCCATGAACACCCGCATCGAGACGCTGCTGGACCCGGTGGCGGCGCGCGCCGCGCTGATCGAGGCAGGGTGGGCGCTGGTGGGGCAGGGGGCCGGCGCGGTGGTGCTGGGCTGCACCGGCATGGCCGGCCATCGCGCGGCGGTGGAGCAGGCGATCGGCGTGCCGGTGATCGAGCCCTGCCAGGCCGCGGCGGCGCAGGCGCTGGGCATCGTGCTTGCCTGAGCCACCCCGGCGCGGCTGGCCGCGCCGGGGGATGGCCTCAGGCTTTGACGTCGAGCAGGCGGCTGCTGCTGGCGGCGGACGCCTTGTCGCCGTCGTGGTCGCCGTCGCTGTCGGTCTTGGCCTGCGGCGGCGGGGGCGGGGCGGCGCGCTGGACGGGGGCGGGGGGAGCCGAGGTGGCGCTGGAGATGCTCATGGCGGAAATCCCTGGATGGAAGCCATGGCGGACTTCTTCCGCCGGACCGACGCGGCACGCCGCGTTCGCCCGGTGACCCTGGGCCGAAACCGCTAACGGGCCGCTAATGCGCGGCTATTGTTCCGTTTTGCTCCAAACGGGCGGCGCGACGGCGCCGACCTGCCCGGTGATCCGGCCATAGGCCTCCACCCGACGGTGCTTGTCGAAGGCGAAGATGGTGGTGCGCCCGAGGGTGCACATGTCCATGTCGCAATCGGCGGTGATCAGCTCGTCATCCCAGCTCGTCGCCTGGGCCATGATCTCGCCCTGCGGGTTGACGATGATGGAGTGGCCGAACAGCTCGCACCCGTCCTCGGTGCCCGCCTTGGCGCAGGCCACCGCGAAGGTGGCGTTCTGGTAGGCGCCGGCCTGCACCGAGAGGTGGCTGTGGAACACCCGCAGGTGATGCGCCTCGAACCCGGCCGCCGACTGGTTGGTGCTGGGGGTGTTGTAGCCGCACATCACCAGCTCGACCGATTGCAGCCCGAGCACCCGCCAGGCTTCCGGCCAGCGGCGGTCGTTGCAGATCATCATGCCCATGTTGACGCCGGGCAGGCCGCCGGCGGGGGCGCGGATGACCGGAAAACCGAGGTTTCCGACCTCGAAATAGCGCTTTTCCAGGTGCTGAACGGCGCGTTTCGGGTCGAATTCGGCGTGTCCGGGCAGGTGCACCTTGCGGTATTTCAGCAGCACGTCGCCGGCTGGGCTGACCAGGATGGCGGTGTTGTAGTGGTGGCCGTCCGGGGTGCGCTCGGCATAGCCGAGGTGGAAGGTGATGCCGTATCTGCGGGCGGCGGCGAATAGCGGGGCGGTGGCGTTGGACGGCATCGCGCTTTCGAACCAGGCATCCGCCTCGGCGCGGTCGGCGTGGTAGTGGCGCGGGAAGAAGGTGGTCAGCGCCAGTTCGGGGAACACCACCAGCTCCGCGCCGCGGGCATGCGCGCGCTCCAGCAGCCGGACCATGCGGGCGACGGCGACCTCGCGGCCCTCGGCGCGCTGGATGGGGCCGAGCTGGGCGGCGGCGACGGTCAGTATCCGTGGCATGAATGATCCTGCAGTTCCTCGCCGCTGGCGAAATCGGCGGTGGCGGGGTTGGCCTGGTCGTCGAGCAGCACGAAGCCGTCCTGCCCGTCGGGGAGCGTGGCGCCGACCACGACCAGGGTGTGGCTGGCCATGGCGGCGGGGCCGCCCGGCAGGCTGTCGGCCAGCAGGCGGAACGGGTCGATGCCGGCAAGGTCGGCGCCGGCGACGCGCACGGCGCGGTAGGGGTGGCCGGCCAGCGGCTGCGGCAGGGGCGCCCAGTGCGCGCCGATCGCCGCCGCCTGCTCGCGCAGCGCCGCGCGCACGCCCTGGGCGAGGCAGTCCACATGGATGTGCAACTGGTTCTGGGTTCGCCCGGTCGGCGCGTTGAGGGCCAGGCTCACGCCGTCGCGCGGCAGGGGGCGGCCGAGCAGCGCCTCCACGCGCGGGCGGGCGGCCCAGGCGGCGGCGAAGTAGTTGGGCGCGTCCGGCGCCAGCACGACCTTGTCCTCGATGCCGGTGACGCGGGCGGTGGGGATCAGCAGGAACTGGGTGGCGCCGTTGATGTCCTTCAGCACCGCGTGGCCGCGCGCCTCGCCGCCGGCGAGATCGACCAGGGCGCAGGGGGCGGGGTCGGCGTGCTGCTGCTGATTGGGCACGCAACGGTCGTGCACGATTTTCCACAGCACGTCCGGGTCGGCCGCCAGCGCGCGCACCGCGAACAGGGCGGCGACCAGTGCGAGGACGGCAAGGGCGGCGGCCGGGGGGCGGCGCATGGCGGCTCAGGCCTCCGGGGGCGTGGCGCCGACCTGGGAGACGATCGGGCCATACCAGTGCGGGCGGCGATGGGCGGCGAAGTTGAACATCTTTTCCTTGCCCTGGCGGCAGGCGTCGAGGTCGCAATCGGCCACGATCACCTCGTCGCCCAGGGTTTTCGCCTCGGCCACGATGCGCCCGTTGGGATCGACGATGCAGGAGCCGCCGATCAGGCCCGAGCCGTCCTCGTCGCCGGCCTTGGCCACGGCCACCGCCCAGGTGGCGTTCATGTAGGCGTTGGACTGGGCGGCGAGCTGGGAGTGGAAGGTGCGCAGGCCGGAATCCTCGGTCTCGCCGCCGTTGGGGTCGTAGGCGGCGGAGTTGTAGCCGACGCAGACCAGCTCCACCCCGCGCAGGCCGAGCACCCGCCAGCCCTCCGGCCAGCGGCGGTCGTTGCAGACCAGCATGCCGAGAACGCCGCCGACCAGCGAGGCGGGGGCGCGGAAGGTGGGAAAGCCGAGGTCGCCGTATTCGAAATACCGCTTTTCCAGTTGCTGGAAGCGCGCGCCCTCGCGCGGCTCCACCGAGCCGGGCAGGTGGATCTTGCGGTATTTGCCGATCAGCGCGCCGTCCGGCGCCACCAGGATGGCGGTGTTGAAGCGCCGGCCCTCCGGGGTGAGTTCCGCGTAGCCGACATAGAAGCCCACGCCGAGCGCGCGCGCGCGGTCGAACAGCGGTTGCACGTTGGGGTTGGGCATCGCGCGCTCGAAATAGCCGTCGAGCTCGCGGGGGTCGGGGACGAACCAGCGCGGGAAGAAGGTGGTGAAGGCGAGTTCCGGGAACACCACCAGCCGGGCGCCGGCCCGTGCGGCCTGTTCCAGCAGGGCGAGCATGCGGGCCAGCGTGTGGGGGCGGCTGTCGGCCTTCTGCGTGCCGCCCATCTGGGCGCCGGCGACGCGGAGGACGCGGGCCATCAATGCGACTGCCGCTTCACGAACCGGCCGCTGCCGGGGGTGGCCAGCACGGTCGCGCCGTCCCAGATGGTGCGGCCGCGCAGCACGGTGGCGGCGACGCGGGCGCGCATGCGGCGGCCGTGATAGGGCGACCAGCGCAGCTCCGGCCGGTCGACGATGGCGGCCTCGTCGAAGGCATAGTCGGCGCGTTGCAGCACCAGCAGGTCGGCGTCCGAGCCGATGCGGATGGCGCCTTTTCTCGGGTACAGCCCGTGCAGCTTCGCGCTGCGCTCGGCGCAGTAGGTGGCCATCAGCGTGGGCGACAGGCCGCGCTCGTCCAGCAGGGTGAACATCAGCGGCGCGAAGGACTGCATGCCGGTGAGCCCGGCGCCGTTGGCGAAGATGTCCGGCGAGCCCTTGCGGTCGGCCGGCCAGGGGGCGTGGTCGGTGGAGATGTAGGCCACCTTGTCGGCCTCCAGCGCGCCCCACATGCGCGCCACCTCGTCCTGGGTACGGAAGGGCGGGTTGCACTTGCCGCGCCCGCCGAGGCGCACGATGTCCTCCTCGGTCATGCAGAGGTACTGGATGCAGGCCTCGCCGGTGGCCTGCCCGCCCATGCGGCGGAACACCTCGGCAATCTCGAAGCCGCGGGCCAGCGAGGAATGGGCGATATGGACATGCGCGCCGGTCTGCAGCCCGATCTCGAATATCTCCAGGTCGGCCATGGTCTCGGCCAGCGGCGGGCGGGTGCGGCAATGCCAGATGGCGCTGGTGTTGCCGGCGGCGCGCGCCTCGGCGGTCAGGCGCTCCACCAGTTCCTGGTCCTCGTTGTGCACGGCCACCGGCAGGCCGGTCCTGGCGATTTCGGCGAAGGCGGCGACCATGGTGGGGTGGTCGATGCGCGGGAAGCGCACCGCGTCGTATTCATAGGTGGACAGCTTGAAGGCGCTGATGCCGGCGGCGGCGAGGCCGGCGATGGCATCGACGCCGCCGGTTTTGGTGATGGTGCCGTACAGCGCCATGTCCACATGCGCCAGCCGCTCCACCCAGCCGATCTTGTCGGCCAGCACCGCGGCGTCGGTGACCGGCTTCGGCACGTCGTAGGGCATGTCCACGCAGGTGGTGACGCCGCCGGCCGCGGCGGAGCGCGTGGCGCCCTCGATGCCGGCCCAGCCGATCGCCGAGGAGGTGTGCATGTGCCCGTCCACCAGGCCGGGCAGGATCAGGCAGCCGCTGTGGTCCTGCGTTTCGGCGGCCGGCGGCGGGGCGCCCTGGCCGATGGCGGCGATGGTCTCGCCGCGCACCGCCACATAGCCCTGGCGGATGATGTCGGACGCGGTGACGACGTCGCCGAGGAACACGCGATCGAATGGAGCCGACACGATTCTGGGCATCCCCTGCTGCGGTGCGCTTGCCGTTGCGGGCGCGCGACACTAGGAAAGCGCGACCGATCGCCCGAACGCTAGACCGTCCGCGCCGCGTCGCCAATCCCGCACGCCGTGCAGAAGCCGGCGTCACCAGAGGAGTTCCGGATGAAACTGCACGACGTGAAAGTCTACCCCTCGAAGGTGGCGCTCGCGCGCGAGGACCAGCTTGCGTGGAAAATCGCCGGCGTGGCCGCCGACCGGGTGGCGGTGCCGAAGGACACCACGGAGATGATCGTCAACCGGGTGATCGACAACGCGGCGGTGGCGATCGCCGCGATCAACCGCCGCCCGGTGGTCTCGGCGCGCGGCATGGCGCTGGGCCATCCGCGCAAGGGCGGCGGCACCGTGTTCGGCGTCGCCTCCGGCAAGCGGGTCAGCCCGGAATGGGCGGCCTGGGCGAACGGCACCGCGGTGCGCGAGCTGGACATGCACGACACCTTCCTGGCGGCCGACTATTCGCACCCGGGCGACAACATCCCGCCGATCCTGGCCGTGGCGCAGAGCATGGAGAAATCCGGCAAGGACCTGGTGCGCGGCATCGCCACCGGCTACGAGATCCATATGGACCTGGTGCGGGCGATCTGCCTGCACGAGCACAAGATCGACCATATCGCCCATCTCTGCCCCGCCCAGGCCGCCGGCATCGGCACGCTGCTGGGGCTGAAGCAGGAGGTGATCTACCAGGCGGTGCAGCAGGCGCTGCATGTCAGCATCACCACCCGCCAGTCCCGCAAGGGCGAGATCAGCTCGTGGAAGGCCTATGCCCCCGCGCATGCCGGCAAGCTGGCGGTGGAGGCGGTGGACCGCGTGATGCGCGGCGAGGGTGCGCCCAGCCCGATCTATGAGGGCGAGGACAGCGTGATCGCCTGGATCCTGTCGGGCCGCACCGCGCGCGACAAGGGGCTGCCGGAAGCCGTCTACCACGTGCCGCTGCCCGAGGCCGGCGAGGCCAAGCGCGCCATCCTGGACAGCTACACCAAGGAGCACAGCGCCGAATACCAGAGCCAGGCGCTGATCGACCTCGCCTTCCGCATGCGCGAGCAGATCGCCGACACCGCGAAGATCGAGAAGATCGTCCTGCACACCAGCCACCACACCCATTACGTGATCGGCACCGGCGCCAACGACCCGCAGAAAATGGACCCGAAGGCCAGCCGCGAGACGCTGGACCACTCGATCATGTACATCTTCGCCGTGGCGCTGCAGGACGGCACCTGGCACCACGTGGACAGCTACGCCCCCAAGCGCGCCGCCCGCAAGGATACCGTCGCGCTGTGGCACAAGATCGAGACCCGCGAGGACCCGGAGTGGACGCGCCGCTACCACGCCACCGACCCGAACGAGCTGGCGTTCGGCGGGCGGGTTGAGGTGTTCATGCAGGATGGCAGCAAGCTGGTGGACGAGCTGGCGGTGGCCAACGCGCATCCGCTGGGGGCCAGGCCGTTCGCCCGCGAGGACTATATCCGCAAGTTCCGCATCCTGACCGAGGGCATCATCCTGCCGCGCGAGGCCAACCGCTTCCTGGAAGTGGCGCAGGAGCTGCCGCGCCTGCCGGCCGGCGAACTGCACCTGTTGAACGTGGCGCTGCCGCCCGGCACGCTGGCCGAAAGCAAGCCCGGCATCTTCTGAGAGCGGGCAACGCGAAAGGGACCATCACATGAGCGAGATCGTCAACAAGCCGAAGAAATCGGTGGCGCTATCCGGCGTGCCGGCCGGCAACACCGCGCTGTGCACGGTGGGGCGCACCGGCAACGACCTGAACTATCGCGGCTACGACATCCTGGACATCGCCGAGGTGTGCGAGTTCGAGGAGCTGGCGCACCTGCTGGTGCACGGCACCCTGCCGACGATGGCGGAACTAGCCGCCTACAAGGCCAAGCTGCGGGCGCTGCGCGGGCTGCCGGCGGCGGTGCGCGCGGCGCTGGAGACGCTGCCGGCGGCCGCCCACCCGATGGACGTGATGCGCACCGGCGTCTCGGCCCTCGGCTGCGTGCTGCCCGAGAAGGACGACCACAACGCCCCGGGTGCCCGCGACATCGCCGACCGGCTGATGGCGTCGCTGGGCTCGATGCTGCTGTATTGGCATCATTTCGCGCAGAACGGCCGCCGCATCGAGGTGGAGACCGACGACGACACCATCGCCGGGCATTTCCTGCACCTGCTGCACGGCCGCGCGCCGGGCGGCAACTGGGTGCGGGCGATGCACACCTCGCTGAACCTGTATGCCGAGCATGAGTTCAACGCCTCCACCTTCGCCTGCCGCGTGGTGGCGGGCACCGGGTCGGACATGTTCTCGGCGATCACCGCCGGCATCGGCGCGCTGCGCGGGCCGAAACATGGCGGCGCCAACGAGGTCGCCTTCGAAATCCAGAAGCGCTACGCCGGCGTGGACGAGGCCGAGGCCGATATCCGCGCGCGCGTGGCCAACAAGGAGGTGGTGATCGGCTTCGGTCACCCCGTCTATACGATCGCCGATCCCCGCAACAAGATCATCAAGGAGGTTGCCCGCACGCTGTCCGCCGAGCAGGGCGCGATGCGCATGTGGGAGATCGCCGAGCGCATCGAGGCGGTGATGATGCAAACCAAGCGGATGTTCGCCAACCTCGATTGGTTCAGCGCGGTGTCGTACCACATGATGGGCGTGCCGACGGCAATGTTCACCCCGCTTTTCGTGATCGCGCGCACCTCCGGCTGGAGCGCGCATATCATGGAACAGCGAGTTGACAACAAGATCATTCGCCCGACCGCCAATTACACCGGGCCGGAAAACCGCGCCTTCGTGCCGCTCGCCCAGCGCGGCTGAGGCCCACCCGCGCACAGCACTGGATGCCTGGATGCGCCGCGGCAGCGATGCCGCGGCGCTTTCTTTTTGGGCTCCATGATCAAATGGTGATCGTTATTTTATTGACAGGCGCGGGCGCGACGGCAGATAGCGAATCTCAACTCGCGTGCTGCACGCCGCCGATTCGCTGACGCTTCCCAGGTGCATGCGCGAGACTAGGAAGGTCTCGGTCAATGGGCCGCTGTCGAGGGATCTCGATGATATCCGGCAATCGTCCGCGCGGATGTGCGGCGCGGGGCGGGAATGGCATCACGGGTGCACGACATCGGGCCGTGCCACGGTTGGGCCATGCGTTTGCCGCATCTTCGCCCGGTCGGTCATGCGTTGCTGCAAGCTTGCTGCGGCATCCTTCCTGCGACGCCTGATACGTCCCGTAACCGGCCAGTCAACTTGCCGTTGCAAGCACCGGCACCATTCGACGGCAATCAAGGAGATTGATGACGTGAACACGGAAGATACCGAAACGCAGCGGGCCCAGCCGATGGCGATGCGCGCGGCGGCGAAGAAGATGGCGGCGCCCAAGGCGGCTCCGGCCAAGGCGGCCGCGCCCAAGAAGCCTGTCAAGGCGGCGGCGGTGAAGGCGGCGCCGAAGAAGGCGGCCGCCGCGAAGACCCCGGCCGCGCCGAAGAAGGCCGCCGCAAAGCCGGTTGCCGTGAAGGCGGCGGCGCCCAAGAAGGCCGTCGCCAAGGCCGCCGCGCCGGCGAAGGTCGCCGCACCGAAGGCCGCCGCCAAGGCCGCCCCGAAAAAGGCCGCCGCGCCCAAGGCTGCGGCCGCGCCGAAGAAAGCCGCCGCGAAGCCGGTTGCCGCAAAGGCGAAGGCCGTGGCGCCGAAAAAGGCCGCTGCCGCGCCCAAGAAGATCAGCGCCGTGGAGAAGCTGGCGGCCAAGACCGCCGCCGCGAAGAAGGTCGCCGCGAGCCGCAAGGCCGGTGCCGCCGCCCCGGCGGCCAAGCCGGCGGCCAAGCGTGGCCGCAAGCCCGCCGAAAGCGCCTCCGCGCCCGACGCGGCGACCAACCAGGCGGACTGATTTCGACCGGATGCAGGCAGGGCGC
The DNA here is from genome assembly GCA_001899585.1 of Rhodospirillales bacterium 70-18. Taxonomy (GTDB): domain Bacteria; phylum Pseudomonadota; class Alphaproteobacteria; order Acetobacterales; family Acetobacteraceae; genus 70-18. The sequence continues at coordinate 67,243 of MKWE01000026.1, read as the reverse complement.
CGTGGCAACGCGGCGCCCCGCTGCGCGACGGCGTCAGGTGAAGTTGGTCAGCAGGTCGTCCACCTGTGCCGGTGTCAGCAGCCGCGGGTTGGCGCCGCGCAGGAGCAGGAACAGCTTGGCCGCTTCCTCCAGTTCCTCGGCCGCGTGCACCGCATCCTCCAGCGTCCGGCCCGAGACCACCGGGCCGTGGTTGGCCAGCAGCACCGCGCGCGCATGCGTGGCGGCGGCGTGGATTGCGGGTTCCATGGCCGCGTCGCCCGGGCGGTAATACGGCACCAGCGGCATGGTCCGGCCCACGCGCATGACGAAATACGGCGTCAGCGGCGGGATGGGGTTGGCCGCGTCCACGTCCGGCAGGCAGGCCACCGCGGTCGCCATCGTCGAATGCAGGTGCACCACCGCCCCCGCCTCGGGCCGCGCCAGGTAGAAGGCGCGGTGCATGAACACCTCCTTGGAGGGTTTGTCGCCGCCAACATGGCGGAAATCCGCGTCCAGCCGGGCGATGCGCTCGGGCGCCAGCCGGCCGAGGCAGGAATTGGTCGGCGTGATGAGGAAGCCGTCCTCCAGCCGCACGCTGATATTGCCGGCGCTGCCGACGGAGAAGCCGCGCGCGAACAGGCTGGCTGCCAGGCTCGCCAGTTGCGCGCGAAGGGCGTGCTCGCTCATGCGGCCTCCGGCATCGCGAAGGATTTCAGGAAGAAGTCCGGCGCGCCGAAATTGCCGGATTTCAATGCCAGTTTCAGGCTGGCCTCGCCGCCCTCGGCGAAGGTCCAGGGTACCCCGGGGTCGATCTCGGCGCCGATGCGCAGCCGGCGCACGCCCAGCCGCCGGACCACGGCGCCGGAGGTCTCGCCGCCGGCCACCACCAGCCGCCGCACGCCGGCCGCCACCAGCGCATGGGCGATCTCGGCCAGCGCGGTTTCGATCAGCAGGCCGGCGGCCTCGCGCCCCAGCCTCGCCTGCAGGGCGGCCACTTTTTCCGGCGGCGCGGAGGCGGCGATCACTACCGGCGTGTCGCCCAGCCGGTCCTGCATCCAGGCCAGTGCCTGGGCCGCCAGCGCCGCGGCGTCGGGGGTGGCCAGCGCGTCCAGTTCCAGCGTCGGCACGTGGCCGCGCGCATTGGCGATCTGGAACAGCGTGGCGCGCGAGCAGGAGCCGGCCAGCACCGCCGCATGGCCGCCCACCACCGGCAGCCGGCCCGGATCGTCCAGCACCGGCAGCAGCCCGGCCTGGCGGAAATTCTCCGGCAGCCCGATCGCGACGCCGGAGCCGCCGGTGATCAGCGCGTGCCCGGCCGCCGCGGCGCCGATATCCAGCAGATGCGCGTCCGACACCGCGTCCACGATGGCATAGCGCCGCCCCTGTTCCTTCAGCGCCGTCATCGCGCGGCGGATGGCGGCCGTTCCCTGGGCCACCGTGGCGTAGGGCACCAGCCCCACCGCGCCCTCGGTCTGGCACGACAGCACGCGCACCAGGTTGGCATCGGTCATCGGCGTCAGCGGGTGCTTCTCCATGCCGCTCTCGTTCAGCAGGGCGGTGCCGACGAACAGATGGCCCTGGAACACGCTGCGCCCGTTGGCCGGAAAGGCCGGGCAGGCGAGCGCGAAGCCGCAGCCGAGTGCGACCACCAGCGCATCGGCCACCGGCCCGATATTGCCGGCCGGGGTGCTGTCGAAGGTGGAGCAGTATTTGAAGAAGAACTGCCGGCAGCCGGCGCGCTGCAGCCAGGCCAGCGCGGCGAGGCTGTCGCCCACCGCCTCGCCCGCCGGCGCGGTGCGCGATTTCAGCGCGATGATGATGGCGTCGGCGTCCGGCACCGGCTCACCGGCGGTCGGCACGCCGATCAGCTGCACCGCGCGCATGCCGCGGCCGACCAGCATGGAGGCGAGGTCGGTCGCGCCGGTGAAGTCGTCGGCGATGCATCCCAGCAACGGCATGGCAGTCTCTCCCTTCGGGCCGCTCAGGCGGGCGGCAGCGCCAGACTGTCGCGATGGCCGACGCGGATGGCAAGCCGGTGGCGGCCGACCTGGCGTAGCCGCGCGGCCTGCCATGCCCCGATCGCCGCCCGCCGCAGCGGCAGCCTGCGCGCGGCGACCTCGGCATGCCCGCGCACCAGTTCCGCCAGCATCCCCGCCGCCCGGGGCGCGATCCGCCAGTCCGAGGGCGCGGAGGCGACCGTGAAGCCGCGCGCCGCCAGCGCCGCCTGCAATACCGCCGGCGCGCGCGGCCCCAGCGCCGGCCCCAGCCCCTTGTCGCGTCCCTGGTCGCGGCGGAAGCCGGTCCGCACCGGCGCGTCGGCCGGGTGGCGCGGCAGGAAGGCGTCGCGGCCATCCACCGACAGGCAGGCCAGCAGCGGCACCCGCAGCCGCGCCGCCAGCCGGACGATCCAGTCCGCCGACACCAGGTCGAGCAGCGCGCTGCACACCACCGCGTCCTGCCCGTCCAGCGGCACCTCATGGGCGAGATCGGCCACCCGCACGCCGACCCGCCAGGTGCCGGCCGGGGTGCGCAGCGCCAGCGCCCGGCCGCGATCCGTCACCGCGTAGCCGCGCGCAGCCGCCCAGGCGGCGATGTCGTCCAGCGCGCGGGCCAGCAGCGCCGGGTCGGCGTCCGCCAGCGTCCAGTCCTGCGCCCGCCCGATGATGGGCGCCAGCCAGCGAAACAGGCTGCCGGTGCCCGCCCCCAGGTCCAGCACGCGCGGCCGCGCCGGCAGCGCCGCCGCCAGCCGCCGGGCCAGCGCCGGGCTTCGGGCCGCCGCGTCGAACCCCTCGCGCAGCGCCAGCCAGTCGGCGGCGAAGCGCTCGCTCATGCCGGCGGGGCGATGGCGGCGGCGAAGGCTGCGGCCTGCGCCGGCCAGCCGGGCAGCGCCTGGCCCAGCGCCCAGGCGGCCTCGGCCATGCTGGCGCGCAGTCCGGTGTCGAAGATCATCCGCCGCAGCGATTTGGACAGCGTCACCACGTCGTCCACCGCGCAGACCACGCCGGCCTCCGGCGTCACCAGCGCGCCGGCCGCGCCGCCATCGGTCACCGCCACCGGCAGGCCGCGCGCCAGCGCCTCGGCGATCGCCATGCCATAGCCTTCGTAGCGGGTGGCCAGCGCGAAGATGTCGGCCGCGCGCCACAGCGCCTCCAGCGCGCCATCCACCACCGTGCCGGCGAAGGTGACGCGCTGGGTGATGCCCAGCTCCTCGGCGAGCGCCCCCAGCGACTGCGCCTGCATGCCGTCCAGCGGCCCGCCCGCGATGGTCAGCCGCCAATCGAGGTCGAACAGCCGCGCCAGCGCGCGCAGCAGCACGTCATGCCCCTTGCGCGGGATCAGCGAACCGACCGCGAGGATCTGGCAGCCCGGCCCGCCGGAGCCGGTGGCGCGCGCCGCCGGGTCGGTGCCCGGCACCACCACGGCGATGCGCGCGGCCGCCACGCCGAAGCGCGCCCGCAGCGTCTCGGCGGTCGCCTCGCTGGTCACCACGATGCGCGGCAGGGCGGCGAACAATGCCCGCTCGGCGGCCTCCAGCGCCGCCTGGTCGGCCTCGGCCAGCCCCGCCTCCAGGCAGGTCGGGTGATGGATCAGCCCGACCGCGTGGCGGGCGGCGAAGTCCCCCGCCTGGTCAGCGAAGGCCGGCAGCCCCAGCCCGTCGATCACCGGCACGCTCCCGGCCGGCAGCGCCGCCCAGGCCGCGGCGGCGGCGGCACGGGCGGCGGCATCGGGCAGCGGATGGGCGCCGGCCAGTTCCGCCACGTCCACCACATGCCCGCCGGCACCCAGTCCGGCGACGATCCGCCGGTCATAGCCATAACCGCCCGAGACGGTGCCGAGCGGCCCCGGCACCAGCAGGGTCGCGCGCATCAGGCGTTGCCTCCCTCGCGGATGTCAGGACCGGCCGGTGGCTCGCCCACCGGGCCCTCGAACGCCGCCCAGGCCAGCGGGCTTTCGCGCAGCAGCACCTTCAGCCCGGTCACCGCCCGCCCGCCATCGCCCATCGCGCCGCCGGCCAGCGCCCGTGCCAGCAGGGTCCAGATATGCTGCGCCATGAACTCGGTGGTGGTGTTTTGCCCGGCCAGCGCCGGCACCTCGTCGAGGTTGCAATAATCCACGCCGTCCAGGATGCGGCGCAGCTCCACCTTGGCCATGCCGATGTCGATCAGCAGGTTCAACTGGTCCAGCCGGGGCGCGCGGAACTCCGCCTCCACCGCGAAGGTGGCGCCGTGCAGCCGTTGCGCCGGGCCGAATTCGGCCCCGCGAAAGCTGTGGGCGATCATGATGTGGTCGCAGACGGTCAGGCTGAACATCGGCCGGTTTCCTCGGTGAAGGCGTCGTAGGTGATCACGTGGCACAGCCCGCCGGCCAGCAGGCGCGGCATGGCGCGGGGCAACTCGGCGAAGCGGGTGGGCGGTTCCAGCAGGCAGTCCAGCGCCGGGTCGTCCAGCAGCGCCAGCGCGGTCGCCAGCCGTTCGCCATGGCTGCGCCGCCCGCGCATCGCCGGCGCCACGCTGCCCACCTGCGAGCCGATCAGCCGCAGCCGCCGCGCATGGAAGGCGCCGCCGAGCGGCAGGGCAGGGGCGGCGGTGCCGAACCAGCTCGCCTCCACGATCCGCCCCTCGAACGCCGCCCGGTCCAGTGCCAGCCGCAGCCCGGCCTCGCTGGCCGAGGCATGCACCACCAGCTCCTGCTCGCCCGGCGCCGCCTCGGGCAGCGCGAAGCGGCAGCCCAGCGCGGCGGCCGGGGCGGCGCGCGCGGGGTTGATATCCGCCAGCGTCACCACGGTCGCCGGGATGCGCGCCAGCAGCCAGCCGGTCAGCAACCCGACCACGCCGGCGCCGACCACCAGGATGCGCTCGCCGGGCAGGGCGGCGGCGTCCCAGGCGATGTTCAGCGCCGTCTCCATGTTGGCCGCCAGCACCGCGCGCGGGGTGGGCACGGTGTCGGGCACCGGGATGCACATCGCCGCCGGGGCCAGGAAGGCGTCCTGGTGCGGGTGCAGCACGAACACCCGCTGGCCCTCCGCGTCTCGCCCCACCGCCGCGTAGCCGTATTTCACCGGAAACGGGAAGTCGCCGCCCATCAGCGGCGCGCGCATGGCGGCGTACTGGCTCTCCGGCACGCGCCCGGCGAACACCAGCGCCTCGGTGCCGCGCGAGACGCCGCTGGCCAGGGTACGCACCAGCCGCTGCCCGGCGCCCGCTTCCGCCCCCGCTTCCACCAGTGCCTCCGTCCGGATCTCCCCGCGCCCGGCCGCGACGGTCCAGAACGCCCGGGCCGTCATGGCCGGGCCCTCACCGCAGCACCAGCGGGATGTCCAGCAGCAGGTCCGGCCCCAGCCGGTGCAGCGTGAAGCCCACCCGCAACCCGTCCTCCGGCCGCGCCACCCCCGGCAGGGTGAAGGCCGGGATGCCGGCGCCGAGCAGCAGCGGGGCGATGGTCAGGTGCAGTCGGTCCAGGCACCCGGCGGCGAGAAAGCGCGACACGGTAACACCGCCGCCCTCCACGAAAATCCGCGGCAGTCCGCACGCCGCCGTCGCCGCCACGATCGCCGCCGGGTCCAGCCCCGCGCCTTCGGCCGCGCGCGGCAGCCGCAGCACGTCCGCGTGGCCCAGCCGGTCCGGGCCGGCGATGTCCTTCGCGCACAGCAGCAGCGTGGGCGGCCCCTCCTGGAACACCCGGTACCCCGCGCCCAGGCGCCGCTCGCTGTCCACGATCACCCGCACCGGCGAGGGGCCGGCGCATTGGCGCGTGGTCAGCAGCGGGTCGTCCGCCCGCACCGTGCCGGCGCCGACCACCACCGCGTCGAACAGCGCCCGCAACCGGTGCGTGTGCAGCACGTCCTGCGCGCCGCTGATCCAGAACGACCGGCCGGATTCGGTGGCGATCCGCCCGTCCAGCGACTGCGCGATGCGCCCCAGCACCATCGCCTCGCGGCTCAGCAGCGGCCCGTACAGCGGCGACAGCGCGGCGGCATCCGGCGCGCGCGCCACCAGGCGCCGCCAGATCTCGTCGGTCATGGTATCACCGCTAAGGGGGTCGCCGCTGGAGCCCTGCATGCCGCGTCGCAGTAACACGCGGCCGGGCGCGGCGCCACCGGACTCGCAGGTAGAATGATCCGCCGCCGCGCCTCAGGCCCGCGCCGACAGCGCCACCGGCGGGGGCCGGCCGGCGCCCGCGATGCCGCCGCCGGCGTCGTAGCGCGGCGAGGTGGCCAGGGCGCGCGGCACCGCCTGGGCGAGGCTGCCGATCACCCGCCCCTGCACCCGCATGGCGCGCTCCAGCAGCCGCTTGTTCTCCGCCGCCAGGTCGCGCAGCCGGGCGCCCACCGCCTCGGTCAGCAGGCGCTGCGTGCCGGGCGGGGCGCCAGCCTGCACCAGCGCCGCCGCGCGGGCATGGGCGGCGGCGAAGGCCTCGCCGTCGCGCTGCTTGCGCGCCAGCAGCGCGGTGGCGCCGGCCAGGTCAACGGCGGCCAGGGCGGCGTTCTCCTGCGCCAGCGTATCGGCCAGCGCTACCGCGGCGGCGATCAGTTCGTTGGTCATTGCGGCCCCTTTTGCGCCTGTTCCTGCATCCGCAGTATCTGGTTGAACACCGGCACCGCCAGCCCCAGCCCGCCATGCGCCGCCACCTGCCTGGCCATCTCCTGCGTCAGCATCGGCCGCCAGGCGGATTCCCCGGCGCCGCCGCCGAACACGCTCTTGGACGTATCCACAGTGTCGAACATCGGCGCCAGGAACTGCCCCAGCGCAATCGCCTCGAAATCCTGCGCCGCCTTCCACAGCTTCGCCACGCCCGGCCGAGCGAGCTGTGCCGCGTCCGGCGCGCCGCCGGGCGGCAGCAGGGCGGCCATCAGCGCACCTCCAGGTCGGCCTGCAAGGCGCCGGCGGCCTTGATGGATTGCAGGATGCTGATCATGTCGCGTGGCCCCACCCCCAGCGCGTTCAGGCTGGCCACCAGGTCGCGCAGCGTCACATTGCCGTTCAGCACCCCCATCTTGTGGCCGCTGCCGTCGTCCACCTGGATGTTGGTGCGCGGCGTGGCCACCGTGGCGCCGCCCGACAGCGGGCCGGGCTGGCTGACATCGGCGGATTCCGTCACCCGGATGGTCAGGTTGCCCTGCGCGATCGCCACCGTGCTGACCCGCACGTTGGAGCCCATGACGATGGTGCCGCTTGCCTCGTCGATCACCACGATGGCGGCGTTGTCCGGCTCCACCCGCAGCGATTCGATGCGGGTCAGCGCGTCCACCACGTCCCGCCCGGTGAGGTCCAGCGCCACCGTGCGCGGGTCGGTCGCCTTCGCCACCCCGGCGCCCAGCGCGCGGTCGATCGCCTCGGCCATGCGGTGGGCGGTCAGCAGGTCGGGGTTGCGCAGCCCCAGCCGCAGCTTGGGCCGGGAGGCGAGCTGGAACCCCACCTCGCGCTCCACCGTGGCGCCGTTGCTCATCCGCGCCGAGGTCGGCACCCCCTTGGTCACCGAGCCGGCGGCCCCCCGCGCGGCGATCGCCCCGGTCGCCAGCGCCCCCTGCGCCACCGCGTACACCTCGCCGTCGGCGGCCAGCAGCGGGGTGACCAGCAGGGTGCCGCCGGTCAGGTTGGAGGCGTCACCCAGAGCGGAGACGGTCACGTCCATCCGGCTGCCGGTGCGTGCGAAGGCCGGCAGGTCGGCGGTCACCATCACGGCGGCCACGTTCTTGGTGGACAGCTTGGCCTCCTGGTCGCGGGTGTTCACGCCCAGCCGCTCCAGCATGCCGATCAGTGACTGCTTGGTGAACACCGCGGAATCCAGCTTGTCGCCGGTGCCGGCCAGCCCCACCACCAGGCCGTAGCCCACCAGCTGGTTGGTGCGCACCCCCTCCACGTCGGCGATGTCCTTGATGCGCACCTGCGCCTGGGCCGGCACGCAGGCCAGCAACAGCAGAACCAGGGCGGGCAGCAGGCGATGCCGGGCAGGGATCACGTCGGGCTCCCGGACGAAGGGCAGGGATGAACGGAGCGTAAAGGAATTGCGTGCATGGTCATCCCCGGCCCAGCAAACGCCGTGCCAGCCCGCCGGGCGCGCAAAGCCGCATGACAGGCGGAGCGGCGGGTGGGGTGGCCACCCGGCAAAGCCTGCCGCCCGGCAGGCCCCGCCGGGCCGGATTGGCAACAGGAGCACGCGATGGCGACGATCGAAGGGGTGGGGCGCGTCGGCCAGCCGGCACCGGCCGGGCGTGGCGGGGCGCGCGTCGCCGGCCCCGGCTTCCAGGTCGCCGCCCGCCAGCCGCCCGCCGCCGCCGCCGCGGCGCCGGCCGCCGAGGTATCGCTTGCCGGCATGCTTGCCTTGCAGGAAATGGAGGAGGGCGAGGTGCGCGACCGCGCCGCCCGCCGGCGCGGCCAGGACCTGCTGGCCCAGCTGGCCGGCCTGCAGCGCGCCCTGCTGGCGGCCTCCGGGCCAGGGGCCGCCGAGGCGTCCGCCGGGGCCGCCCTGCACCGCCTGTCCACCCTGGCCGAGGCGGTGCCGCAGGCCGCCGACCCGCGGCTGCGCCAGGCGGTGGCGGCCATCGTGCTGCGAAGCCGGGTGGAGCTTGCCCGCTACGAGCATGACAATTCGGAAAATATAACGCCGCTCCCCCGTTAATGCCTCTTGGCGGGGTTGTATCGCCTGGGTATAAGCCGCACCGAATGGACGGTCCGGGGGGTCCGAAACTTCGTGGCGGCGCGCCGCGCTCCGGCGGACGCCCCATCCCCCTGCTGCCGTCCGAAACGACGCAGGATCGCCACGCATGATGGTTACACTGCCGCCGGACTACCGGCCCTCGGACTCCGAGGAATTCATGAACCACCTGCAGGTCGAGTATTTCCGCCAGAAGCTGCTGCGCTGGCGGGCCGACCTGCTCCGCGATGCCGACGGAACCCTGGCCAGCCTCTCCGAGGGCGGCATCCACGAGGCCGACATCACCGACCGCGCCAGCGTGGAGACCGACCGCGCCCTGGAACTGCGCACCCGTGACCGGGCGCGCAAGCTGATCAACAAGATCGACCAGGCGCTGCTGCGCATCGAGAACGGCACCTACGGCCATTGCGAGGAGACCGGCGAGCCGATCGGCCTGCGCCGGCTGGAGGCCCGCCCGATCGCCACCCTGTCGATCGAGGCGCAGGAGCGCCACGAGCGCATGGAGCGGGTCCACCGCGACGATTGATCGGGCGCGCGGGTCCACCGCGACGATTGATCGGGCGCGCGGGTCCACCCACCCGGCCGTGCCCTTCCGGTACGGTCCGCATGCCGCTAGGATGCCCTCCCGGCCCAACGAGGCCGCATTTCGGGAGGATATTTTGATGATTCGTCGCCGCAGCCTGCTCGCCGCCTCCGCCGGCGTGCTTGCCGCACCCGCCCTCGTCGAGAAGGTGGGTGCCCAGTCCGCCTTCGACTGGAAACAGTTCAAGGGCAGCAAGATCGAGGTCAACTACGCCAAGTCGCCGCGCGCCGACGTGCTGCAGGCGCACGAGAAGGAATTTGAGGAACTGACCGGCATCAAGGTCGGCTCCGAGCAGATCCCCGAGCAGCAGCAGCGCCCCAAGGTCATGATGGAAATGACCGCCGGCCGCCCCAGCTTCGACGTGGTCAACGTCGCCCTGCACGTGCAGAAGAAGCAGATCGAGAAGGGCCATTGGATGGAGGATCTCCGTCCGATGCTCAAAGACCCCAAGCTGACCGCCGCCGATTATGATTTCGGCGATTTCGGCGGCCCCGGCATCGCCGCCGCCACCGCGCCGGACGGGCTGCTGCACACCATCCCGCTCAACCAGGACCTGTTCATCCTGTTCTATAACAAGGCGTTGTTCGCCGCGAAGGGCCTCAAGGTTCCGGCGACCTACGACGAGATGATGGACTCCGCCCACAAGCTCACCGACAAGACGGCGGGCGTCTACGGCTTCGTCGGCCGCGGCCTCAAGAACGCCAACCTGCCGCTCTATACGTCGTTCCTGCTCGGCTACAACCAGGAGACCATCAGCAAGGACGGCAAGACCCTGCTGATGGACACGCCCGACGCCATCGCCGCGGCCGCCTACTACGCCAAGCTGATGCGCGAGACCGCCCCCCCGGGCGTGGTCGGCTTCAACTGGAACGAGAGCCAGACCACCTTCAGCCAGGGCCGCGCGGCGATGTGGCTGGACGGCGTCGGCTTCTCCGCCCCGCTGGTGGACAAGACCAAGTCCAAGGTGGCCGAAACCGCCGGCTTCGCGGTGCTGCCGGCCGGCTCCAAGGGCCGCTACACCCCGACCTTCGTGGACGGTATCGGCATCGCCCGCGGCAGCAAGAACAAGGGCGCGGCCTGGCTGTACACCCAGTGGGCCACCACCAAGGCGATGTGCCTGGAAATGCTGCGCACCGGCTCCGGCACCCCCGCCCGCGCCAGCTCCTACGAGAACGAGGGCGTCAAGAAGGCCAGCCCATTCCCGGCCGAGTGGTTCGAGACGGTCAATGCCTCGCTCAAGATCGCCCGCTCCGGCCTGCCCGAGATCGTCGCGGTCACCGAGTTCCGCGACGTGTTCGGCATCGCGCTGACCAACACCATCGGCGGCGCCGACCCGGCCACCGAGCTGAAGAAGGCCACCGAGGCGTTCAAGCCGATCCTGGCCAAGGAACTCACCTGACCTGATCCGGCGCCCCCTCCCGCGAGGGAGGGGGCATCCGGCCGCCTGGCCGACCCCTGGGCCGACCCCTGGGCCGCCCCCGGCCTGGCCACGTCGCCAGCAGGATCGAGCCGAGCATCGCCGCGAAGCCCACCGCCAGCGGCGCGGTGAACGCCTCGCCCAGCACCAGCACCGCCAGCACCGCCGCCGTCGCCGGCAGCAGCACGGTGAACACCCCTGCCAGGTTGGCCGGCGCCCGCCGCATCCCCGCATACCATAGCAACACCGCCAGCACGCTCGCCGTCAGGCTGTGCAGCGCCAGCAGGCCGGACAGCCGCCACCCGGCCAGCGCCGCCGCATGCGCCGTCAGCTCCGGCAGCGCCACCGGGGCCAGCAGCACCACGCTGAACGCCTGCATCCACAGCGCGGCCGGCACCACGCCGATATGCGCCGCGTTGCGCTTGCTCAGCAGCATGTACCCGGCCTCGCCGCACACCGCCGCGAACACCAGCGCGTCGCCGGCCAGCGACCCGCCGGCCGCGCCGTTGCCGCGCGCCATCAGCACCGCCATGCCGCCCACCGCCAGCGCCACCGCCAGCCAGCGCCGCAAGGCCAGCCGCTCGCCCAGCAGCAGCACCGCGCCCACGGCGACCACCGCCGGCAGGGTCGCCAGCACCAGCCCCGCCTCCAGCGCCCCGGTGCGCCGCAGCCCGGCCAGCAGGGCGATATTGTAGCCCAGCATGCCCAGCCCGGCCTGCAACGCCAGGTTCAGCAGCACGCGCGGGCGCGGCCAGCCGAGGCCGCGCCACGCGAACGGCAGCAGCACCGCCACCGCCAGCAGGCAGCGCAGGAACAGGATCAGCGTCACCGGCAGCGCCTGCGCGAGAATCTTGCCCAGCACCACGTTGCCGCCCGCCATCACCATGGCGGCGGCAAGCTGGAACAGGGCCAGGATCATCCGATGCGCATCATCGGGCGCGTATCATGTGGGCAGGTCAGTCCTCGCCGTCGCGCCGATAGGGCGAGAAGCCGGCCTGGTGCTCCATCTGCTCCAGCTTCTCCCGCCGCTCCTCCACCAGGAAATCGGCGACCGCCCGGCGCAGCCCGGAATGGGCGATCCAATGGCCGGAAAACGTGGGGCAGGGAACATAGCCGCGCTGGATCTTGTGCTCGCCCTGCGCCCCCGCCTCCACCCGCGCCAGCCCGTGTTCGATGGCGAAGTCGATGGCGCGGTAGTAGCACAGCTCGAAATGCAGGAACGGGAAGTCGCCCCGGCAGCCCCAGTTGCGGCCGTACAGCGTGTCCGTCCCGGCCAGGTTGAGCGCGCCGGCCACCGGCACGCCGCCACGCAGCGCCAGCATCAGCACCACCCGCTCGCCCAGCCGCTCGCCCAGCAGGGTGAAGAACGCCCGGGTCAGGTAGGCGCTGCCCCATTTGCGGTCCACGGTGGACTGGTAGAAATCATAGAACGCATCCCACTGCGCCCGGCCGATCTCAGGCCCGCGCAGCGCCACGAACTCCAGGCCGCAGGCGTTCGCGTCCCGCCGCTCGCGCCGCAGCACCTTGCGCTTGCGCGAGGACAGCGCGCCCAGGAAATCGTCGAACCCGCCATAGCCGCGATTATGCCAGTGGAACTGCACCCCCAGCCGCTGCAGCCACCCGGTCTCGCCCAGCGCGCCGTATTCCGCCTCGGTGCAGAAGGTGACGTGCACGGAGGAGGTGCCAAGCTCCTGGCACGCCTGCACCAGCGCCCCCGCCAGCGCGGCCGCCGGAATGCCGCTGCCCGGCCGGATCAGCAGGCGCGGCCCCGGCACCGGGCTGAACGGCACCGCCACCTGCAGCTTCGGGTAGTAGTCGCCGCCCGCCCGCTCCAGCGCATGCGCCCAGCCATGGTCGAATACATATTCCCCATAACTATGAGCCTTGGCGTACATCGGCGCGGCCGCAACGACCCGCCCGGCGGCATCGTGCAGCACCGCATGCTGCGGCAGCCAGCCGGTGCGCGCATTGGCCGAGCCGCTATCCTCCACCGCCGACAGGAAAGCATGCGAGATGAACGGGTTGTCCGCCCCGGCGCAGGCATCCCAATCGGTCGCGGCGATCTCGGCGATCGCCTTGTGCAGGGTCAGGGTAAGCGGGGCGGCGCCGTCTTGCATGCGGGGGGAGATGGGGCCGCTTCGCCCCTAGGCAATGCGGAACATGCCCTCAACCTCCACCGCCGCGTCGGCGGGCAGGGAGGGCACGCCGATGGTGCTGCGCGCATGCCGTCCGGCATCGCCGAACACCGCCACCGCGAGGTCGGAGGCGCCGTTCATCACCACCGCGTGCTGGGTGAAGCTGGACGGCGCCGCGATGAAGCCGCCGAGGCGCACCACCTGCCGCACCCGGTCCAGATCGCCGCCGCAGGCCGCCTTCAGGTGCACCAGCACGTTGACGAAGCACTGCCGCGCGCCCGCCGCCGCCTGCTCGGGGGTGACATCCACGCTGACCTTGCCGGTCACCGCCACCTTGCCATCCACCGCCGGCAACTGGCCGGACACCACCACCAGGTCGCCGGTGACGACATAGGCGACGTAGTTGGCGATCGGCGCCATCGGAGTCGGCAAAACGATGCCCAATTCCGCCAGTTTCGCCTCGATTTTGCCTGCCATTGGGGTGGTTCTCCGTCTATTTCGCCACCAGCCGCAGGGCGCGGCGGCGGATTCGGGCGCCATCCTGGCGCGGCAGGGCGAGCGGCAGCAAGGGGTCCCCCTGGCCGACCGCCTCGTCGGCCTCCTCCGCCGCGGCTTCCGGCAGGTCGGTGCGGCCGAGGTAGTTCACCGCCAGGGTGCGGAACACGTAGTCGATCAGCGAGGTGGCGCGCGCCACCGCCGGGTCGCCCTCCACGCTGCCGGCCGGCCCGAAGCGGGTGAGGGTGAAGGCCTCCACGAAGGCCTCCAGCGGCACGCCGTGCTGCAGGCCCAGGCTGACGGCGTTGGCGAAACTGTCCATCAGGCCGCGGAAGGCCGGGCCTTCCTTGTGCAGCCCGATCGAGATCTCGCCCAGCCGGCCGTCGGCGTATTCGCCGGTGCGCAGATACAGCTTGTGGCCGCCGACCGCGGCTTTCTGGGTATAGCCGGCACGGCGCGAGGGCAGGTCGCGGCGCAACGTGGGGGCGAGCGGGGCGGCCAGCGCCGGGCGGGCGGGCATGGCGTGCAGGTGCGGCGCCACCGCCGCGTGCATGGCGGCATGCGCGGCGGGGCCGGCCACCGGCAGCGGGTTGCGCCCGGCCAGCATGGCGGCCAGCGCCGCTTCTACCCCCATGCCGGCGGCGGCCAGCCGGGCCTGCGCGGTGCGGGTCAGGTGGCCCTGCTCGTCCAGCGGCGAGAATTCCGGGGCGATGCCGCCGGTTTCCACCCCCAGCAGCGCCTCCGCCAAGCCGGGGGCGGCGATGGCGGTGGTGGCGCCGTGGCGGCGCTGCGGCCGGGCGGCGGCCTCGGCCTGGGCGCGGCGGGCGGCCTCGGCCAGCCCCGGAACCTCGGTGGCGGCGGGTGCGGCGGGGGGGGCGCCGGCCTGGGCGAGCGGGCCGAACCGGTCGGCCATGTCGGCCGAGGCGAGATCGGCGCCGGCGCGCAGCAGGGCGGCCAGGGCGGCGGCCACGTCGCGCGCCGCCGGGCTGTCGTAGTCCAGCCCCAGCGCCGCCAGCAGCCCGGCGAGGTCGGCCATGCCGACGCCCAGCACCCGCGCCGCCGGCACCGCCAGCGTGAGCGCGGTGGCGGCCAGCCGTGCGGCGGCGGCGAAGCCGGCGGTGTCGAAGCCATGCTCGGGGTCGTGGAAGGCGGCGAGGTTCAGCACTAAGCCCGGGCGGGGGTCGTCCATGCCGGCCCAGATCGCCGGGCCGGGGGCGCCGCGACGGGCCAGCAGCAGGGCGTGCAGGTCGCTGTCCAGCGGCGCCTCGATCCCGGCGCGGCGGGCGCGTTCGGCGACCGGGCGGATCCAGGCCTCGGCGGCGGCCTGCAGCGAGATGGCGCCGATACCGGGCGCCAGTTCGGCCAGCGCGGCGCCGGCGGCGTCCGCCCAGGCGGCGGGGATGGCGACGGCGCGGGGCGCGGCCTCGCCATCCGGGTCGGCGGCAGCCAGGCGGCGCATCCGCACGCCCTGCCATGCCCGGTTTCGTGGCGTGAGGCTCCGGGGAGCCTGGTTCCGGGTGCCCGCCATGCCGTCCGCTGTATTGCTCATGGGGCGGATGCTATGCGGGCCGCCGCGACTCGGGAAGCGCATTTTGCGGTCGCAACCGGGGCGGACCACAAAATCCTGTGGATAGAGTCGGATTGGCCCGCAGGCGTTGGCGGGCATGGACCGCGGCGCGCGCATTGCCTATATCTGCGCCATGAACATCGGCACTCGCATCTACACTTGGCTGCACGGCCGCGAAGTCGGTCGCGACGCCACCGGCAATATCTACTACGAGGAGCGGCGCGCCCGCCCCGGCGCGAAGCCGCGCCGCTGGGTCGGCTATGCCGGCGCCGACGAAGCCTCGACCGTGCCGCCGGAGTGGCATCCGTGGCTGCACTACACCGTGGACGCCCCGCTCGCCGGCCGGGCGCGGGTCTGGCAGAAGCCGCACCAGGCCAACGCCACCGGCACCGCCGCCGGCTACCGGCCCGCCGGGCACGACTACCAGGGCGGGCAGCGCGCTGCCGCCACCGGGGATTATGAGGCATGGACGCCCGACCCCGCCGGCCCGCGCGGCTGACCGGGGCGGCCCATGGCGCAGCGCAACGTTACTGAACTGGTCGCCGGCGCCGTGGTGCTGCTGGTGGCCGCGGGGTTCCTCGGCTACGCGGTGGCGCATACCGGGCGGACCACGATTTCCGGCTATACGCTGAACGCCAAGTTCCAGCGGATCGACGGGCTGTCGGTCGGCGCCGATGTGCGGCTGGCCGGCGTGAAGGTCGGAACCGTCAACACCACCCGCATCGACCCCGCCACCTATCAGGCGGTGGTGAGCTTCAGCGTGGAGCCGGGGCTGAAGCTGCCGCGCGACAGCAGCGCCGAGATCACCAGCGACGGGCTGCTGGGCGGGCGCTTCCTGTCGCTGGTGCCGGGGGGCGACGAGAAGATGCTGGCCGATGGCGGCACCGTCACCATCACCCAGTCGGCGGTCAGCCTGGAGCAATTGTTGGGTAAGTTCATCTTCAATGTCAGTGATTTGACGACCGCTGTTCAGAAGCAACTCAAGGAGCAGGCGCCCGCCGATCCTGGTGCGCCGAAGCCGCTGAAATGAGCATGCAGCCCCCCGCGACCTGGCCGCAGCCGGATGGCGCGCCGGTCTCCTGCCGGGAGAAGCTCAAGACGCTGGCCGAGAACCACGCCGAACTGGCGCAGGTGATGCAGGACGCTTTCGAGGATGCCGTGCTGATGGGCGTAGACGAGCAGGCGATGCGCGACATCCTGGCCGGCATGGTGGCGGCGCTGCGCTCGCCGCACGGCGCGCCGAAGGCA
Organism: Rhodospirillales bacterium 70-18; assembly: GCA_001899585.1. Taxonomy (GTDB): domain Bacteria; phylum Pseudomonadota; class Alphaproteobacteria; order Acetobacterales; family Acetobacteraceae; genus 70-18. Next base: position 51,164 of record MKWE01000026.1, on the reverse strand, counting down.
TGACTGGCCGCCGCGCGCCGCTGCTGCTGGCCCTTCTCCTCGCCGGGCCGGCCGCGGCGCAGACCATCCAATCGACCCCGCTGCCGCCGCTGCCCGGCACGGCCCACCCGCTGACCGCCGAGCCGGCGCCGCCCGCCGCTGCGCCGGTGGTTCCCCCGGTGGTTCCGGGCCAGACGCTGCCGGCGGTGCCGCCGCCGCCGGGCACCACCGCGCCGGACCAGACGCCGCCCGCCTCCCCACCTTCGACCGCACCGGTGCAGCCGGTGGAGGCGGAATGGGTGAAGCAGGGCGGGGTGCGCCTGCGCGCGCTGGACAAGGTGACGGCGCGGGCCGTGGAACTGACCGGCAAGGTGGGCGACACGCTGCATTTCGGCACCCTGGCCATCGTGGTGCGCGCCTGCGTGATCCGCCCGCCCGACCGCCCGGCCGACGCCGCCGCTTTCCTGGACATCATCGACACCGCGCCGGGCGCCGACCCGGCCACCGCGTTCCATGGCTGGATGTTCTCCGCCATCCCCGCGCTCGGCATCCTGCAGCACCCGACCTACGACATCCAGGTGGCCGGCTGCCTGCCGTGACGCCGCCGGACCTGCCCGAGCACGCGGCGCTGCTGCTGGACCTGGACGGCACGCTGATCGACATCGCGCCGACGCCGGATGCGGTGCGCCTGCCGCCGGGGCTGCTGCCCGTGCTGCTGGCGCTGCGCGGCCGGCTGGGCGACGCGCTGGCGGTGGTGACGGGGCGGCCGATCGCCCAGGTGGACGCGCTGCTGGGCGATACCCCCTATGCGGTGGCCGGCGAGCATGGCGGCGCGGTGCGCCACGCCCCCGGCGCCGCGATCGAGCAGGCCCCGCTGCCCCGCATGGACCCCGCCGGCATCGCCCTGGCCGAAGCCGCGGTGGCCGCGCATCCCGGCGCGCTGCTGGAGCGCAAGGCGCATGGGCTGGTGCTGCATTACCGCCAGTCGCCGGCCGCCGCCACTGCCCTGCGCGCCGCCGCCGCCGCGATCGCCGCCGCCTCGCCCGGCCTGCTGGTGATGACCGCCAGCATGGCCTGGGAGGTGAAGCCCGCCGGCATCGACAAGGGCCGCGCGGTGGATGCGCTGATGGCCCGCCCGCCCTTCGCCGGGCGGGTGCCGGTCTATGTCGGCGACGACATCACCGACGAGGATGGCATGCGCGCCGCCCGCGCCCTGGGCGGGCTGGGGCTGCGGGTGCAGGACTGGTTCGGCGATGCCGCCGGGGTGCGGGCCTGGCTCGCTGCGCTGGCCGGGTGAGGTGCCGGCGGGCTTCCGGCGCGGAAGCTTGAGGAAGGTTCACATGGAGGCGGGGAGGCGATGAGAAGGAAGGCTCTGCTGCCTTGCTTCTCCCCGTCTCCCCGCCTCCATGTGATTCTACTTCCTGCCCCCGCTAGGTGATCGGCCCCGCGCAATGCGCCTTGTAGGCCGGACGGGCGAGCAGGCGCTGGTACCAGGCCGCCAGGTGCGGCGCCTCCGGCCGGCCGGGCACCGCCATGTTGAGCCAGCGATGCACATGCACGCCGAAGGTGATGTCGGCCAGGCTGAAATCGGCACCGGCCACGTAGTCCTGCCCGGCCAGCCGCGCGTCCAGGATGCCCCAGATGCCTGCCACCTCGGCGATGGCGGCGGTGATGGCGGCGTTGTCGCGTTTCTTGGGCGGGGTGCGCACCAGGCCCTGGAACACCGCGCTCTGCGGCCGGTTCAGCGCGGTCTGCTGGAAGTCCATCCATGCCTCCACCGTCGCGCGGGGGCGCGGGGCCTGCGGGTAGAGCGGCGTGGCGGGCGCGTGCGCGTTGCACAGGTAGCGCAGGATGCTGTTGCTCTCGAACAGGTGGAAGCCGCCTTCCTCCTCCAGGCTGGGCACCAGGCCGAGCGGGTTCATGGCGCGGTATTCCGCCGTGGCGGTGCCGCCGAACGGGCCGCCGACATCGGTGCGGGCATATGGCAGGCCCAGCTCGTCCAGCAGCCAGATCACCTTCATCACGTTGCTGGAATTGGCGCGGCCCCACAGCTTGATCATCGTCGTCTCCCCTCTGGTGGGCGGAGCGTAGAGGCGGGGGCGGCCGGCGTGAAGCCCGCTTGCCTGGCGACCCGCTTGCCCTGGGGTCCCGCTTGCCCTGGGACCCCGTACGCGCGATAGGGCAGGGATGATGGTCCCGCGCCTGCGCCTCGCCCTCGCGCTGTCCACCCTGGCCGCCGCGGCGGCGCTGGGCACCGCCTTCGCCAGCGAATGGTGGGGCGGGCTGGTGCCCTGCGCGCTGTGCCTGGTGGAGCGCTGGCCGTACCGGGTGGCGATCGGGCTCGGCCTGCTGGGGCTGGTGCTGCCGCGGCCGCTGGCGCGGCTGGCCGGCTGGCTGCTGGTGCTGGCGGTGCTGGCCGGCGCCGCCGCCGCCCTGGTGCATGTGGGGGTGGAGCGGGGCGCCTGGCCCAGCCCGCTGCCGGAATGCGCCGCCCCGCGCTTCAGCGGCGGCAGCATCGCCGAGCGGCTGGCGCATATGCCGGCCCGCCCGTCCAAGGCCTGCGAGGACCCGACCTATCTCATCCCTGGCCTGCCGGTCTCGATGGCGGCGATGAACCTGATTTTCGCCCTGGCGGTTTCGGCGGGCCTCGCCACCTTCTTGTGGCGCAGCCGAAGGAGCGACCCATGACCCAGCAACGCTTGCCCGGCGACCGCTCGCCCGCCGCCGACGTGGCGCGGATGATCCGCGTGGACCATGCCGGCGAATACGGCGCCAAGCGCATCTACCAGGGCCAGCTGGCGGTGCTCGGCCGCACCGACAAGGCCGAGACGATCCGCCACATGCAGGCGCAGGAGCAGGTGCACCTGGACAGCTTCGCCGCCATGATCGCCCGCCGCCGGGTGCGCCCCACCGCGCTGCTGCCGCTGTGGCACATCGCCGGCTTCGCGCTGGGGGCGGCGACGGCGGCGCTTGGCAGTCGGGCGGCGATGGCCTGCACGGTGGCGGTGGAGGAGGCGATCGACGAGCATTACCGCGCCCAGACCGCGCGGCTGGGCGAGGAGGAGGCAGCGCTGCGCGACACCATCGAGACCTTCCGCGCCGAGGAGCTGGAGCACCGCGACATCGGGCTGGCCAACGAGGCGGAGCTGGCGCCGGCCTATCGCCTGCTGTCGGCGGCGATCAAGGCCGGCTGCCGCATCGCGATCGCGGCCAGCGAGCGGGTCTGAGGTCGGCCTGGAGCCGGCGGCCTTCCGACAGGCGCCAGCACCCGGCTCCATCTCATTGTTTTATCGCGTGATTCAGCCCGCCTTGGCCTTGCGGGCGGCGGCCTCCTCGTGGCTGGACACGCCGCCATGCGCGGCCGACCAGGCGACCGGGTTCTCCAGGAAGCGGCGCACCTCGGCCAGTGCGGCGTCGGAGAAATACTGGCGGTCCTTGCAGGCTTCCAGCACGTCCCACCAGGTGCACAGGCTGTGCAGGCTGATGTCCATCTTCTTCAGCGTCTCGAAGCTGCCGGGGAAGACGCCGTAGTAGAACACCACGAAGGTGTGGTTGCAGATGGCGCCGGCGTCGCGCAGCGCCTGGGCGAACTGGATCTTGCTGGCGCCGTCGGTGGTGAGGTCTTCCACCAGCAGGGTGTGCTTGCCTTCCGGAACATCACCTTCGATGAGAGCATTGCGGCCGAAGCCCTTGGGTTTCTTGCGAACATAGGCCATGGGGGCGGCCATGCGGTCGGCGATCCAGGCGGCGAAGGGGATGCCCGCGGTCTCGCCGCCGGCCACCGCCTCGATGGTCTCGTAGCCGACATGGCGGCCGATCTTCTCCACCGCCAGCTCGCAGATCTTGGCGCGGGCGCGCGGGAAGTAGATGATGCGGCGGCAATCGATATACACTGGCGATTTCCAGCCGGAGGTGAAGGTGTAGGGTTCCTCCGGCCGGAAATTGACGGCCTTGATCTCCAGCAGGATGCGCGCGGTGGTCAGCGCGGCATCACGGTCCCAATCAGTCATTTGCGCTACCGACATATGCGAGTCTTCCATCCGCGCGGCCCCTGTGCGAGTGACATTCGTGTACGGGCTTCGTAGCTTTCCCGCGGCCCGCCGTCCATCGTCCGGCACGGACGTCCGGTGGCGGCGGTTCAGGTGATCGGATGATGTGGCGGCATGACCGGCAAGGCAGCATGATGGACACGCGCAAGGCGGCCCCCGCCGCCGAGCGTGACCACGGCGCCCCGCATGAGCGCGTGTGGGTGCTGGACGACCCGCGCCCGGGCACCTCGGCGCAGGCGATCGGCATCGCCGAGCGGCTGGGGGTGCCGTTCCGCCGCATTCCGCTGGCCTGGCGCTGGGCCACCCATCTGGCCGGGCTGGTGCCGGGCGGTTCGCTGGCCGGGCTGGCCGGCGCCTCGCGGCAGGCGGCGCGCCAGGCCGAGGGGCAAACCCAGGGGCAGGGCGGTGCCGCGCCGCCGGGGCTGGTGATCTCGGCCGGGCGGCGCTCGGCGGCGGTGGCGCTGTGGATGAAGCACCAGTACGGCTGCCACGTCGTGCACTGCATGAGCCCCGGGGCGGCCGGGCTGCTGCACCGGCATCTGTTCGACCTGCTGGTGATCCCCGAGCACGACAATCCCAAGCCGGCGCCCAACGTGTTCCCGGTGCTGGGCGCCCCGCACCGGCTGTCGCCGCTGCTGCTGCGCCAGGCCGAGCAGGCGTGGCGGGACCGGCTGTCGCACATGCCGCATCCGCGTATCGCCCTGCTGGTCGGCGGGCCGGTGCGCGGGCAGGACATGCCGCCGACGCTGGCGCACACGCTGGGCCGGCGGGTGGCGCGGCTGGCGGCGGCGCGTGGTGGCTCGGTGCTGGCCACCACCTCGCGCCGCACCGGGGTGGAGGCGACCGAGGCGCTGGCGGCCGGGCTCGCGTCGTCCTTGAACCTGCTGTACCGCTGGGGCGAGCCGGGGGAGAACCCGTATCGCGGCTTCGTCGCCAGCGCCGACGCCATCGTGGTCACCGCCGACTCGGTCTCGATGATCAGCGAGGCCTGCGCCACCGAGGCGCCGGTCTATGTGGCGCTGCCGGAACTGGCGGGCCGGCGCCACCAGCGGCTGATCGACAGCCTGGTGGAGGCCGGCCAGGTGCGGCCGTTCGGTGCCGTGGTCTCGCCCTGGCCGCGGGTGCCGCTGGACGAGGCGGGGCGGGTGGCCGCCGAGATCCGCCGGCGCTTTCCGCTGGATTGACGCGACCGCCGTCTGGCCGTCCATTACCGCCATATGCGGAGGGACGGATGAGCAAGACCTATCGGATCGCGGTGATCCCCGGCGACGGCATCGGCAAGGAAACCACCCCCGAGGGGCTGCGCGTGCTGGACGCCGCGGCGCGCCGTTTCGGCTTCAACCTCAAGCTCGACCAGTACGACTGGTCCTGCGAGACCTGGAAGCAGACCGGCGCGATGATGCCGGGCGACGGCATGGACCGGCTGCGCGAGAGCGACTCGATCTTCCTCGGCGCGGTCGGCTGGCCCGGCGTGCCCGACCATGTGAGCCTGTGGGGCCTGCTGATCCCGATCCGCCGCGGCTTCGACCAGTATGTGAACCTGCGGCCATGCAAGCTGATGCCCGGCGCCGTCACCCCGCTGGCCGGGCGCACCGAGGCGGATATCGACTTCTACGTGGTGCGCGAGAACACCGAGGGCGAGTATTCCAGCAGCGGCGGCCGGCATTTCGAGGGTACCGACCGCGAATTCGTCAGCCAGCTCACCGTGATGACCCGCACTGGCGTGGACCGCATCCTGAAATACGCCTTCGAGCTGGCGCGCACCCGTCCGCGCAAGAAGCTGACCTCGGCCACCAAGTCCAACGGCATCACCTTCACTATGCCGTACTGGGACGAGCGGTTCGCACTTATGGGACATAACTATCCCGATGTGAAAACGGACCAGTATCATATCGATATCCTGTGCGCCCATTTCGTTCAGCACCCAGACTGGTTCGACGTGGTGGTCGGCTCCAACCTGTTCGGCGACATCCTGAGCGATCTCGGCCCCGCCGTGGCCGGCTCCATCGGCATCGCACCCAGCGCGAACATCAACCCGGAAGGCGTTCATCCGTCGATGTTCGAGCCGGTGCATGGGTCCGCCCCCGACATCGCCGGGCGGCATATCTGCAACCCGATCGGGCAGATCTGGTCGGGCGCGATGATGCTGGAGCACCTGGGCGAGAAGCCGGCGGCGGACGCCATCGTGGCGGCCATCGAAACGCTGCTGCGCGAGGGCGGGCCGCGCACCCGCGACATGGGCGGTCAGGCCGGCACCGAGGAGGTGGGGCGCGCCCTGGCCGAGATCGTCGCCGCCGGGTAGCGCAAGGCTGTAACGCAACGTGCCAATGCGGGCCGGGCGATTGCACCCTGGCCCGCCGATACCTACTATATGGGCTGCCTCCGGAGCCAGGATACGCATGGGACGCGATTTCAGCCATATCGCCCGCAACTGCGAGCGCGCGGTGTTGACCGCCTATCGCGACCTGCGCGCGCATGGCACGCCCGATCCGCACGCCTTTCAGGCCTGCACCACGCTGTACCGCATCCACCACCCGGAAGCCTCGCTGAACGAGGCACGGCGGCTGGTGGCGGAGTGGATCGACCATCATCTGGTGCGCCAGGACCGGGGCCCCACGCCGGGATGCAACTGCCCCTGAGCCTCGCCGGCGCGGCCCTGCTGCTGGCGTTCGCGGTCGCCCCCGTGGTCGTTCCCGTGGCTGCCTGGGCGCAACCCGCCAGCCTCCAGCAAATGGGCCCCCAGCCGGTAGGGCGGTGGCTGACCCAGGACCATGACGGGGTGGTGGAAATCACGCCGTGCGGCGATGCCCTGTGCGGCCGTATCGTCGGCATGAGCCAGCCCTTCCTGCCCGACGGCAGCCCGCCCCGCGACCCGCAGGGGCGGCCGCAATGCGGGCTGCAGATCCTGCGCGCCACCCTGACCGATACCGGCCGCTGGGCCGGCAAGATTACCGACCCAGGCGACGGCAGCGCCTGGAACTGCGCTTTCTGGCTGGATGGCGCGGGCCGGCTGCACCTGCGCGGCTATGTTCTGGCGCCGCTGCTGGGCCGCACCCAGCTATGGACCCGCTACGAGGGCGCCGTCGACTCGGCGTGCCGGATGTCTTGAACTAACCCCGTGCCCAAGCGATCGCCGCCAGCGCCAGCGCGTCGATGGTATCGACCAGCGGTACCCCCAGCGACTGGTAGGGCCCGGCCTGGATGCCCAGCGGGATTTCCGTGCAGCCCAGCACCACCGCCCGCGCGCCGCGCGCTGCCAGCGCCTGCGCCACCTCCGCCAGCGGGGCGTAGGCCTCGGCCACCCGGTTGGCCTTCACGCTGGCGATCGCCGGGCTGACCTGGCGGGCCATCTGGTCGTCGTCGGGCGTGATGCAGGACCAGCCCAGCGCCTCCAGCCGGTCCTGGTAGAGCCGCATGCGCAGCGTGGCGGCGGTGCCCATCACGCCGATGGTGCCGGTGGGGGCCACCTTGTGCAACTCGGCGGCGGCGGCATCGACGATGTGCAGGATCGGCAGCCCCTCGGCCGCCATCTCGGCGTGCCAGCCATGCGCGGTGTTGCACGGAATCACCAGCGCGCCGCAGCCGGCCGCGCGCAGCCCGCGCACCCCGCGCAGCAGCCAGGGCAGCGGGTCGGCGCCGCCGGAAAGCTTGCCGCGCGTGCGGTCCGGCACCCGCGGGTCGGACCACAGCACGGCGGGGATATGCTCCTGGTCGCGCGCCGCCGGGGTCAGCAGGGTCAGCCGCAGCATGAACTGCGCGCTGGCCAGCGGCCCCATGCCGCCCAGCACGCCCAGGATCCGCTCTGACTCGGGGATCCGCTCTGACTCGGGGATCCGCTCTGACTCGGGGATCCGCTCTGACTCGGGGATTCGCTCGGGGGAAGGGATGTCGCTCATGGCCGCACTCTGCCCGATCTTGACGCGGTGGCAAGCCGGCGCGACACCGGGGCCATGAACCGGACCTTCGAACTTCAGGGCCATCGCGGCGCGCGCGGCCTGTTCCCCGAGAACACGCTGGAGGGCTTCGCGGCGACGCTGGCGATCGGCGTCGATTCGCTGGAGCTGGACGTGGCGATCACCAGCGACGGCGTGGCGGTGGTGACGCACGACCCGGCGCTGAACCAGGACATCGCCCGCACCGCCGACGGCGCTTGGCTGCCCGGGCCCGGCCCGGCGATCCGCGCGCTGAGCCTGGCCGAGCTGGCGGCCTACGATGTCGGCCGGCTGCGCCCGGCCAGCGCCTATGCCGCGCTGTATCCCGGGCAGGCGCCGCATGACGGCGCCCGCATCCCGCGCCTGGAGGACCTGCTGGCGCTGGCGGCCGCCGCCGGGGTGGTGGCGGATGTGGAGCTGAAAACCCTGCCCGACCGGCCGGACCTGACGGTGACGCCGGCCGCGATGGCCGAGGCGGTGATGGCGTGTGTCGCCGCGGTGCCGGCCCGCCTGGCGGTGCGCTCGTTCGACTGGCGCGGCCTGCGCTATATGCGGGAGCGGCATCCGGCGGTGCCGCTGGCCTACCTTACCAGCCCGGAGACGGTGCGCGAGGCGGCGCTGTGGTGGGACGGGGCGACGGCGGCGGCGTTCGACGGCTCGGTTGCCGCGGCGGTGGCCGCCGAGGCGAAGGGGGCGCCGTGGCGCGCCGTCTGGGCGCCGCAGCATGCCGCGCTGACGCGGGACGAGGTGGCGCGGGCGCAGGCGCTGGGGCTGCGGGTGGTACCCTGGACGGTCAACGCGCCGGACGAGATGGCGCGGCTGATCGCCTGGGGGGTGGACGGGATCTGCACCGACCGGCCGGACCTGGCGCGCCAGGCGATGGGGGAGGCCGGGCTGCCCGTGCCGGCGCCGTTCCTGGCGCCGCAGATCAGGTCGAGCTGAGGAAGTTCGCGCTGGCCGAGGCGCGGGCGACCAGGGCGCGCACCGCGGGATTCTCCGGCGCGTCCTGCGCGGTCAGCGCGTCCATCGGCAGGAAATATTCGTGCGGGTGCGGCACCTGGTTCTGCGCGAAGCCGTCGTAATGGCGCTGTTTCAACGCGTACATCACCCGGATGTCGCGCACCGGCAGGATGACCGGCAGGCTGGGCTGGTGGCGGATCACGCCGGTCGCCTGCCAGCGCGCGGTGCTGTCGGTGGGGGTGACGGGGGCCAGCAGCCAGGGCACCGGGCAGACCGCCAGCAGCGAATGCGTGCTGGGAGCGAAGCGGGAACGCTTGTCCAGCAGGTTCTGCAGCGAGCCGCACGCCTCGATGGCGAAGATGTCCACGAACGGCTCCAGCGCGGTGCCGCCGAAATTCAGCCATAGCCCGTCCGGCAGGGTGCGTAGCCGGTCGCTGCCGGGCAGCTTGAGGAAGGGGTGGCAGCCGCTCTCCACTTCCGACGGGCGGCCGCGCAGCCAGCCATCCTTGCCCGTGGCGGATTGCGCCAGCCCGGGCGGCCGCTGCGGCCACTGGCGGAGCCGCGCGCGGACCAGAGCGTCAAGGGAACGAAATACACTCATCGGCCAACCTCCTCGCCCCAGCTCGTGCAATGCCCTGGGTACCAACGCATGCTATCGCTTGTGCCGATCAACAACAATTATCTGTGCGCTGATTTTGCAGGGTTTTTTGCCCGCGGCCCGTGCCTGCCGATAATCCGATGTGGTGGGAGCGTATCCGCATCGTGAAATTTAACGAACGGAATGTCTCGTGATTCGCAATGGTAAGCCGGGAATCCGGCGTGTTGCCGAGTCATTTGAGTCATTTATAGCAATGCGTTGATTAAATGAATTAAGGTATTGGAATGATTCATATTAACGATAATGATACGTAGCAAAAGCCGAGATTATTTCTTTTTATTTCACGACGCGTTTCGCTCGCCGACCGGGTTTCCGCCGCGATCGGACGCAAAAAGGCCCGGACGGCGATGCCGTCCGGGCCAGTGGCCAGCCTGGCGAAGGCTCAGCGCTGGTCGAGCGGCACGTAGTCGCGCTGCGTCGGGCCGGTATAGACCTGCCGCGGCCGGCCGATGCGCTGGGAGGGGTCCTCGATCATTTCCTTCCACTGGCTGATCCAGCCGACGGTGCGCGCCACCGCGAACAGCACGGTGAACATGCTGGTCGGGAAGCCCATCGCCTTCAGGATGATGCCCGAGTAGAAATCGACGTTCGGGTACAGCTTCCGCTCCACGAAATACGGGTCGCTGAGCGCGATTTTTTCCATCTCCATGGCGAGGTCGAGCATCGGGTCGTCCTTGATGCCTAGTTCGCGCAGCACCTCGTGGCAGCTCTGCTGCATGATCTTGGCGCGCGGATCGTAGTTCTTGTAGACGCGGTGGCCGAAGCCCATCAGGCGGGCGTGGTTGTTCTTGTCCTTCACCGTCTCCAGGAAAGGCTTCACGTTGTCCACATGGCCGATCTCGGCCAGCATCTTCAGCACCGCCTCGTTGGCGCCGCCATGCGCGGGCCCCCACAGGCTGGCGATGCCGGCGGCGATGCAGGCGAACGGGTTGGCGCCGGTGGAGCCGGCCAGCCGCACCGTGCTGGTCGAGGCGTTCTGCTCATGGTCGGCGTGCAGGATGAAGATGCGGTCCATCGCACGGGCCAGCACCGGGTTCACATGGTACGGCTCGGCCGGCACCGCGTTCATCATGTAGAGGAAGTTCTCCGCATAGCCGAGGTCGTTACGCGGATACACGAAGGGCTGGCCGATCGAGTATTTATACGCCATCGCGGCGATCGTCGGCACCTTGGCGATCAGCCGGAAGGCCGAGATGCGGCGATGCTCGGGGTCGTTGATGTCCAGGCTGTCGTGGTAGAAGGCGCTCATCGCGCCGACCACGCCGCACATCACCGCCATCGGGTGGGCGTCGCGGCGGAAGCCGTCGAAGAAGCGGCGCAGCTGCTCGTGCACCATGGTGTGGCGCAGCACGCCCGCCTCGAACTCGGCCTTCTCGCGCGCGTTCGGCAGGTTGCCGTTCAGCAGCAGGTGCGCGACTTCCAGGAAAGTGGATTTCTCGGCCAGCTGCTCGATCGGGTAGCCGCGATGCAGCAGCACGCCGATATCGCCGTCGATATAGGTGATCTTGCTGTCGCAGGCCGCGGTGCCGCCATAGCCGGGGTCGTAGGTGAACACACCCAGATCGTTATAAAGCTTACGGATATCGAACACCGACGGGCCGATGCTGCCGGGCAGCAGCGGGACGGTCACCTTTCTGTTGGTGCCGTCCAGCGTGATGGTGATGCTTCCGCCGCCCGTGGTTGGAGTGCCGGTCATGCGAGTCCCCTTCGATGGGCGGCCGTTCGGGCCGCCGGAATCCTGTGTTGGTGAGGATGTGGGCCGGACCGTCGCCGGCGCCAGCCCTGGATGGGCGGACCGGGCACCGGGGGACGCCGCATCCTCGCTGCAGTGCGGAAAACTACGGCGGCGGCGGCGGCAGCGCAACCGTGCCCCCGGACGGGGCACGGGGTCAGAACGACGGGTCGGCCCCGGCGCGCCACAGCCCGCGCCCGGCGTCTCGGGCCTGGCGCTCGGCGAGGGCGAAGGCCGGCGGCATCGCCCCGGCGGCGGCATCGGCGCGCGCGCGCGCCCAGCCGGCGCCGACCAGCGCCTGGTTGATGTCCGTGCCCGACGCCTCGCAATGGCCGAGCGGGAAGCCGCGCGCGTCGCGGCCGTTGAGGTGGCAGGTCACCGGGTGGCCGCGCACCAGGGCGGCCAGCGCGGCGCTGGCGGCGGCGCCGCAATCATAGCTCGCGGCCCCCTGCTCGCAGGCCAGGCCGCGCGGCGGGGCGGCGATGCCGAGCAGCCGGATCACCGCCTGGTGCAGCCGCAGCGTCTGCCCGTCCACCACCGCCACGTCGGCGGGTTCGGCCGATAGCGTGCCGGTCAGCGCCGGCACCCGGCCGAACAGGGCGGCGGGCATGGCCATCATCACCACGCCGGCGCCCAACCCGGCACCGATCAGGCCGGCGAGCACGGTACGGCTCATCCCACCTCCGAACATTCTGCCGGAAGGCTTTGAATCCCCGCGAAAAATGCGGCGTGGTCGATGCAGAGGCAAGCTGAACCTCCTATACGGACTGGTTCATCGTCGGCCTGTTGACCTAGCGCGCGGCGCGCGACTCCGCAACCGCCGACTCACATTCACGGCATGTTTGCCGCCACGGCGCTATTCCCAGAACGGTTCCAGGCGGTGCAACCGGCGCCAGGCCCGCTGCGCGTCCGTCCGCGCACCGGCGGCGGCGCCGGCCACATAGCCGCGCACGATGCCGGCGGCATGGCCATGCCCGGCGGCACCCAGGCTCGCCATCAGCCCGGCCGCCACGCTGGCGTCGTTCAGCAGGCCGAGCCGGTCCTGCAGCGCGGCCAGCCGCCGGATCATCCGCCGCGCACGCCGGCCGGGGTAGAGCGGGGCGAACACCTCGCAGGCATAGCGCAGCCGCTTGGCCTGCAGGCGGATGGCGTGCAGGGCCGCATCCGGCAGCCCGGACAGGTCGGGCCCGATCTCCCGCAGGTGGCGCGCGCGGCGGCGCAGGGTGCGGGCGGCGAAAGCCTCCAGCGGCTGCGCCAGCAGCCTGTCGCGCCGCGCCGCCGCATCCGGGTCGGTCGGCGCCGTCCGCTCCCACGGCCGCGCCGCCGCCAGGCAGGCCAGCGCCACGCCCAGGCGGCGAAATTCCGCGTTTTCCAGCTCGGCGCCGAGCGCGGCATAGGCGGCATGGCGCTGCCGCCCGGCGGCGGCGAGCAGCCGCGCCACCGCCGGCTCGCCGCCGAACGCGGCCCCCACCTGCCGACCGGTGCCGGCCAGGAACACGTCCCAGTCGCGCGCCGGCCCCAGCGCCGCCGCCAGCGCCTTCAGCGCCAGCCGCGCCTCGGCCAATGCCGGGCAGGCGACCGCGTGGCCGAATAGGCTCATCACCGCGCGCAGCCGCCGCAGCGCCACGCGCATCCGGTGCACCGGCTCGCTGTCCACCCCCATGGCTGCCGGGATCGCCGGCGCCTCGGCCAGGAGGGAGGCGGTCAGCTGACCCACCACCTCGGCGAACGCCGTGCCGACGCCCAGCGCCACCGGCAGCACGGGAGCCCCAGCCCCGCGCGGCCGTGGGCCGGCGGTGCCCGCCAGCGCCTCGGCCGCCGGCACCGCGCACGGCACCCGCACCGGCGCGGCGCCGGCCAGTTCGTCGGCCAGCGCCGTCACCGCGTCGGCCGGGCCGGACAAGGTGAGCCAGGCCCGCGCCCGCTCGCCATCCGCGTCGCGCAGCCGCGCGTCCAGCAGCGCCACCCGCACCGCGCCGGCCTCGGCCAGCAGCCGCGCGCCCTCCAACCAGGCGCGCGCGGCGATCGGCGAGGGCAGGGGGCGGCCGAGCTCCTCCGGCCGGGGCGCCTCGGCCAGGGTCGGCGCCGGCTGGCTGGGCAGCCAGGAGCCGCCCTCGGCCGGGCGGATGCGCACCAGCCGCCAGCAGCGCACGCGCCCGTCCTGCCGCTCCTCCAGCGCCAGCCCTTCCTCCGCCAGCGTGCCCTCGAAACTGTCGTGCCACGCCACCCGCACCCGGGTGCGGCGCGGCCGCCCCCCGGCCAGCCGGCGCAGCAGCGCCCGCCCGGCCGCCGGGGGCACCGCAAGCTCCAGCTCGCACCAGGGTTCCACCGCCGGGCGCAGCGTCGCGGCCCGCGGCGGCATGCTCAGGCGGTCGGTTCGGGCAGGTCGCGCGGTGCCAGGAAGCGGGTCAGCCGCCCGCCCCCCTCGTCCAGCACGTGCCAGGGGCCGGGGATGGCGAACTCCACCAGCGCGCCGGTCGGGTAGCCCTCGGCCAGCCGGCGGGTCAGCGGATTGGCCAGCGTCATCGCCTGCGGCCCCACCAGGTGCATCGCCAGCTCGTGCAGCCCCGGATTATGCCCCAGCAGCAGCACGCTGCGGGTGGTCTCCGACACCGCGCGCAATGCCTGCAGCAGTTGCGTCGGCGTGGCCAGGTAGAGCGTGTCCATCGGCTCCACCAGCGGCGAGTCGTCCCACGGCTCCAGCGCCTCCAGCGTCTGCAGCGTGCGCAGCGCCGAGGACACCAGCACCACGTCCGGCGCCAGCCCCAGCTCGCGCATCGCCTCGCGCATGGTGATGGCCGCCGCCCGGCCGCGCCGGTTCAGCGGCCGCGCATGGTCGGACAGGTTGGGGTCGTCCCACGAGGATTTCGCGTGGCGCATAAGGAGCAACTGGTGCACGGCGCTTTCCGATTAAGGGCGTGGGCGCCGATCTTGGCACGCCGCGCCGGTCTTGTCCCGCCCGCTCAACGCCGCTGGCGGAGCGCCCAGCGCAGCGCCGCCGCCGTCCAGTCGGCGCGCATCTCGTGCCCGCCCGGATGCAGGCAGAGCGCCACCACCCCGCCGCCGGCGCAATCGGCCCAGGTGGTGCAATCCTCCTCGCCCGCGGCGACGCTCCGGCGCGGGGCCGCGGTGCAGCGGTCGGTGGCGCGGAACACCGCCAGTCCGGCGGCGATATCGGCCATGTGGAACCGCTCCCGCATCACCCGCCCGGCCAGCGGCACCGTCGGGTCGGCGCGGCCGTGCAGGTGGCGCAGCGCCACCGGGGCGGCACAGCCCTGCGGCATCGGCAGCCAGAAGCCGCCCGACATCGGCAGGAAGGCGGTGATCCCCGCCGGCGCATGGCAGGCCATCTCCCAGGTCATGGAGCCGCCGAGCGAGAAGCCGCCCAGCACCACCATGGCGGGATCGACCGGCCAGCGCCGCCGCACATCGGCGAGCACGGCGCGCAGGAAGGCGATGTCGTCGCGATGCGGCCCGGCGCTGGCCGGCGTGCCGGTGGCCGCCCAGGCATGGTTGCGCCCGTCCGGCGCCACCAGTAGGAAGCCAAGCTTCGCCGCCGGCGGGCCCACCGCGTCGTCGGCCAGCATGTCCGCCCCGGTGGCGCCGTAGCCGTGCAGGAACACCAGCAGCGGCAGCTTCGTGTGCCCGTCCCAGCCCGGCGGCGCGGCGACGTGGTAGGTGCCCTCGGCCAGCACGCAATCGGCGCAGCGCTGCGCCGCCCTGGCCGGCAGAGTGGCCGCGAGCAGCAGGGCGGCCGCGAGCAGCAGGGCAAACAGCGGCGGCCGGGCGAGGCGGGTCATCCGGGGTCTCCTGTGCAGTCCGCCCCAGCATAGCCGGCGGCGGCGGCCCGGCGCTATCGCGGCGGCAGGTCGATCCAGGAGAGGTGCCCGCCCTTGCCGGCGCCGGTGTCGAGGAACACCGCCACCCCGCCCTCCGCGCCGCGTCGCACATAGGGGCGGCCGTCGCTGCTGCGCCGGTCATGGCCGCAATAGACGGTCAGCCCGGCCGGGATGCGGTCCACCCAGCGCAGGCTGCGCTCGGGGTAGCCGTCGGGTTGCAGCCGGCCGGTCGGCTCGCCGTACAGCGCCCGCGACAGCACCCCGTGCACGCGGCCCTCCGGCACCGGCTCGGGCAGGCTGTCGGCCATCTCGGTATGAAAGCCGCCATGCACGAACAGGATGTCGCCCCAGTGCAGCCAGGCCGGCGCGCGGCCCAGCCGGTCCAGCACCTCGGCGCGCAGCCCGTCATCCAGTTGTTCCAGCGTCTCGGCCAGTTCCGGGCCGATGCGCACCTTGTTGCCGCGCAGCGCCCGCAGCAGCTTCAGATCGTGGTTGCCCAGCAGGAACAGCCCGCGCCCCTCCGCCTCCATGCGGAAGGCGATGCGCAGGGTCTCGGCGCTGTCCGGGCCGTAATCGGTGAGGTCGCCGAGCTGCACCACGAACAGGTCGGTGGCCACCGCGCTGGCGAAAGCGCGGGCGTCGCCATGCACGTCCCCCACCACGCGCACGCCCCGTCCGGGCGGGATCATGGGCGGCGGCTCAGGCATCGGGGCGATCCCCGGGGCGGCATGGCGGGCGGTCGGATACGGCACGGCGGCGGGTCGTCCTTGCGCGTGGCCGCCAGGGTAGCGGCTGTCGGCCCGGCTGGTCATGAAACGAACGGCAAGCGCGCATGCTCACGCCACCCTCGGCAGCGCCGCGAAGGCGTCCAGCGCCCGCTGCCGCCCGGCCGCCAGATCGACCAGCGGGCGCGGATAGTCGCGTCCCAACAACACCCCGGCCTGGGCCAGCACATCCTCCGGCGCGTCCCACGGCGCATGCAGCCAGCGGTCCGGCAGGCGGGCCAGCTCGGGCACCCAGGCGCGGACATAGGCGCCGTCGGGGTCGAATTTCCGCCCCTGCAGCACCGGGTTGAAGATGCGGAAATACGGCGCCGCATCCGCGCCGCTGCCGGCCACCCACTGCCACGAGGCGCTGTTCTGCGCCAGGTCGGCATCCGCCAGCGTGTCCCAGAACCAGGCCTCGCCATGCTGCCACGGCAGCATCAGGTGCTTCACCAGGAAGCTGGCGGCGATCATGCGCACGCGGTTGTGCATCCAGCCGGTGCGCCAAAGCTGCCGCATGCCGGCATCGACGATCGGGATACCGGTGCGCCCGCGCTGCCAGGCGCGCAGATCGGCCGCGTCGTCGCGCCACGGCATGGCGGCGAAGGCCTCGCGCAACGGCGCCTCGGGCAGCGCCGGGTGGTGCCACAGCAGATGGGCGGCGAATTCGCGCCACAGCAATTCGCCGATGAACTTCGCCCCGCCCGCCGTGGCATGCCAGACCTGGCTGACCGAGACCTCGCCCCAGGCGAGGTGCGGCGACAGCATCGAGGTGCCGGCCACCCCCGGCAGGTCGCGCCGCGCCGCATACTGCGCCAGGCCTGCGTGCCGGAACCGCTCCAGCCGTGCGGCGGCGCCGGCCTCGCCGGGCATCCAGGCCGCGCGCAGCCCGCCGGCCCAGTCGGGGCGCGCCGGCAGCAGCCCCCAATCGGCCAGCCGGTCGCCCGGCGGCGATGGCGCCGCCTCCAGCCGGGCGGGGGCGGCCAGCGGCGGCGCCGGCAGGCCGCCGGTTTCGGCCACGCGGGCGAGGCAGGCGCGGGCGAACGGCGAATACACGCCATAGGGCGTGCCGGCCTGGGTGCGGATCTCGGTGGGCGCGAAGGCCAGCGTGGTCAGATGGGTGCGCAGCCGCCCGCCGAGCGCCGCATGCACCCGCCGCAGCGCCGCGCGCGCCCAGGGCTCGGTGGGCAGCCCGGCATGCACCGCCGCCGCCCCCACCTCGGCGGCCAGCGCCGGGATCACCTGGTCGTAGCGCCCGCGCCGCAGCAGCAGCGGCGCCCCGCGCGCGGCCAACTCCGCGCCGAGCGCCGCCAGGCTGTGGTGCAGCCACCAGCGCGAGGCCCCGCCCGGCGCCCAGGCCGCCGGCGCGGTCTCGTCCAGCACGAACACCGGCAGCACCGGGTGGCCGCTGGCGACGGCGGCGGCCAGGGCGGGGTTGTCGGCCAGCCGCAATTCGCGGCGCAGCCACAGGATGACCGGGGGGCGAGAGGCGGCGGGCTGGCTCATCGTGTGGTCCGTGTCTCCCATGGCGACACGTCTACGCACGTGGGCCCGCTGTGGATTATTCACATATGGGGTGGCAACCCGGCTTGTGCAGCCTGCACCCGCCGCCCGGCCGCGCGTGCGGCCAGCGGAAAGCTGAACAGCCGCTCCCGCCCCAGCAGGAACACCCGCCCGCCGCGCGGGAACAGGGCGGCGATCGCCGGGTCGCGCACATCCAGCCCGCCGGTATAGGCGCCGATCGCCGGCAGCATCAGCCGCGCCCCGTCGAACACGAAGCAGGGGCGGCTGACCACGGTGCCGGCGGTGGGCACCGACGCCTTGGGGTGGAAATGCCCGGAAATATCGCCGCCCCCCGCCCCCGTGGCGATGTGGCGGAAGGTGAGCGCGCCCAGTACCAGCGCCTCGGTGGCCTCGCCCGGCAGCCCCTCCGGCGGCGCCGGGTCGTGGTTGCCCAGCACCCACACGAACCGCGCCGCCCGCCCCATCGCCGCCAGCCGCGCCCGGTCGGCCGGCTGCAACCGGCCGGCGCCGCGGGCGTCGTGGAAGCTGTCGCCCAGCGCCACCACCGTCTCGGGCCGCCAGCGGCGCAGCAGCCCGGCCAGCCGGTCCAGCGTCGCCCGTGTGTCCCAAGGCGGCAGCAGCGCGCCGCGGGCCGCCGCCGCCGAGCCCTTCTCCAGATGCAGGTCGGCCACCGCCAGCAGCCGCCGCGCCGGCCAGAACAACCCGCCCTCCGGGTCCAGCATCAGCCGCTCGCCGGCCAGATGGATCGGGGCCGCGCTCATCGTTCGGACCGCCCGGGCGTGGAGAGACGGGTGAACAGGCTCCCCTGGCGCTGGTGCGCCCGGCGCGGGCCACGGCGTGGCGCTGGCGGGGCGGCGGGGCGGAAGGGCGGCGGTTCGGCGGCGCCGCTGGCCTCGGCCACCAGCGCGTCCTCGTCCAGGCCCTGGGCGGCCGCCAGCAGCGCGTCGTCGCCGGCGGCGTTGCGCACGCTCTCGCGGCCGATTTCCAGCAGCACCGGCACCGCCAGCGGCGAGACGCGCGACAGCACCATGTGGCGCACATGCCCGCGCGCGCGGGCCAGCAGCAGGGCGATGCGCGACAGGTCGGTCAGCCCGCCGGCGGCATCGGCGCGGGTGGCGCGCAGCAGGATATGGTCCGGCTGGTGGCGGCGCAGCACGTTATAGATAAGGTCGGAATTCACGGTCACCTGGCGTTTGGTCTTCTCGGCCCCGGGATGGTGCCGCTCGATCAGTCCGGCGATCACCGCCACGCGGCGGAAGGTGCGGCGGAGCATGGAGCTTTCCGCCATCCATGCCTCCAGGTCGTCG
Organism: Rhodospirillales bacterium 70-18; assembly: GCA_001899585.1. Lineage (GTDB taxonomy): Bacteria > Pseudomonadota > Alphaproteobacteria > Acetobacterales > Acetobacteraceae > 70-18. Next base: position 32,420 of record MKWE01000026.1, on the reverse strand, counting down.
CCCAGCATGTCCTCGTCGAACAGCCGCGCCACGTCCAGCGGCTCGCGCGCCGCCCAGACCGCCAGCACGTAGTCGGTGGCCACGAACCCCAGCGGCGCCATGCCGAACCGCTCCATCCGCCGGGTCAGCAGCAGGCCCAGGGTCTGGTGGGCGTTGCGGCCCTCGAAGCAGTAGGCGACCAGGTACCAGCGGTCGCCGCGCGGGAAGGTTTCCACCAGCAGGTCGTCGCGGCCCGGCAGGCGGGAGACGGATTGCTGCAAATTCAACCACTCCCGCACCGGTTCGGGAAAGGCGGGCCAGGTGCGGCGGTCGGCCAGCATGGCGCGCACGCGGTCGGCGAGGTTGGTGGTGAGCGGCATCCGCCCGCCGGCATAGGCCGGCACCTTCGGCTCGCCCTCGCCGCCCTCGGCCACCTCGCACACGGTGTCGCGCAGCCGCAGGAAGCGCAGCAGCCGGCCGGCGAACATGAAGCTGTCGCCGGGGGCCAGCATGGTGACGAAATATTCCTCCACCTCGCCCAGCAACGGCCCGCGCGCGAGGCGGACCTTGAGCAGCGGCTCCTCGACGATGGTGCCGATGTTCATGCGCGCCTGGCGGGCGGTGCGCTCGCCGCGTATATGCACGCGGCCCTCGGAATCGCGGAACAGTTTTCGATAATTGTCATAGGCTTGCAGCGCGTAGCCGCCGGTTTCCACGAAATCCAGCACGGCATCGAAATCCGCCCGCGTCAGGCCCGCGTAGGGGGCGGCGCCGGTCACCTCGGCATACATCGCATCGGGCAGGAACGGGCCGGCGCAGGCGGTCAGCAGCAGATGCTGCGCCAGCACGTCCAGCCCCCCGGGGCCGGGCGGGTCGCCGTCCAGCGCGTTGGCGGCCACGCCCACGATGGCGGCCTCACATTCCAATACTTCGAAGCGGTTGGCGGGTACAAGTATGGCGCGGCTGGCTTCGTCCATGCGGTGGTTGGCACGGCCGACGCGCTGCAACAGGCGGGAGACGCCCTTCGGCGCGCCGACCTGCAGCACCTGGTCCACGCCGCCCCAGTCGATGCCGAGGTCCAGCGACGAGGTCGCCACCACCGCGCGCAACTGCCCCGCCGCCATCGCCGCCTCCACCCGCAGCCGCTGGGAGAGTTCCAGGCTGCCGTGGTGGATGGCGATCGGCAGGGTTTCCGTGTTGATTTTCCACAATTCCTGGAACAGCAGCTCAGCCTGGGCGCGGGTGTTGACGAACACGATCGACAGCCCGGCGGCGCGGATGCGGGCCAGGATGTCCGGCGCGCTGGACAGCCCCATATGCCCCGACCACGGCAGCCGCCCGGCCGGCAGGATCATGGTGATTTCGGGTGGCGCGCCGCCCTGGGTGGTGACCCGCGCGGCGTCGGGGCCGACATAGGCGGCGATGGCGTCCGGGTGGGCGACGGTGGCGGAGAGGCCGAGATTCGTCGCGTTTGGTGAGAATCCGTGCAGCCGCGCGAGACACAGGGACAGCTGGTCGCCGCGTTTCGAGCCGGCCAAAGCGTGGATTTCATCGATGATTATGCGCCGAATCGGGGCAAAAAACGCCGAGGCATCGGGCTGTGAGAGCAGTACAGCCAGGCTTTCTGGGGTGGTGAGCAGGATATTCGGCGGCTTTTCGCGCTGCTTTCGCCGCTCCGTCGCGGTGGTGTCGCCGCTGCGGGTGGCGATTGTTATGTCCAATGACAATTCGCAAACCGGCCGCATCAGGTTGCGCGCCACGTCCGCCGCCAGCGCCTTCAGCGGCGAGACATAGAGCGTGTGCAGCCCGGCGCGGGGGGCGGCGTGCAGCTCCAGCAGGCTGGGCAGGAAGCCGGCCAGCGTCTTGCCGCCGCCGGTCGGTGCGATCAGCAGGACGCTGCGCCCGGCTTGGGCGGCGGCCAGCACGGCAAGCTGGTGCGGCCGCGGCGCCCAGCCCTGGCGCGCGAACCAGCCGGCGAAGGGTTCCGCTAATGTTCCCGTCATGCCACCCTGGATAGCGAAATCCGGGTGGGCCGGGAAGCGGGTTAGCGATGCGACAGGGCGAGCGAGACGCCGAGGCCGCAGAACAGGGCGGCGGTGGCCTTGCGGATGCGCCGCGCGGCGGTGTGGCCGGCCACCAGATGATGGCGGACGGCGCCGGCGGCGAAGGTGACGGCGACATCCGCCGCGGTGTTGAGAATGACGGCGACGAGGCCGAGCACGGCGAATTGCAGCGCGAGGTGGCCATGCGCGGGGCTGGTGAACTGGGGGAAGAAGGCGAGGAAGAAGGTGGCGGTCTTGGGGTTGGTCGCCTCGACCAGCACGCCCTGGCGGAAGGCGCGGCGCGCGCCGAGGCTGGGCGTGGCGTGGATCTCGGCATCGCCGGCGCGCCATGCCTGGATGCCCAGGTAGATGAGGTAGGCGGCCCCGGCGAGCTTCAGCACCTCGAAGGCAGCGGCGCTGGCGGCGATCAGCGCCGAGAGGCCGATGGCGGCGGCGAGCACGTGCACCAGGCCGCCGAGGCCGGTGCCGAGGCTGGAGGCCAGGCCCTCGGCACGGCCGCCGGCGAGCGTGCGGCCGGCGACATAGAGCATGCCGGGGCCGGGGGCGAGCGCGATGGCGAGCGCCGCGGCGAGGAACAGGGCGAAGAGCGAGGGATCGAACATGGGTGGGAGTCTGGCGGCGCATTGGTCTGTGCGAAAGCGCCATTGCGGACCAGGAATGCCGGACCAATCTGTGATGAGTCCCTTTGCCTGGTTCCTTTCAATGAGGAAAGAGCCTCCTTTATTTGTAAGGAATAAGCAAAAAACCTTCATGTGCTGGAGTTGAATGTGGCGCATCCGGAGACATGGCTGCGGGTCCTGCCGGCGGGGCTTTATTGCGCGCCGGGGGATTTTTTTGTCGATCCGACCAGAGCGGTCGGGCGGGCGGTGGTGACGCATGCGCATTCCGACCACGCGCGGCCCGGCCATGGCGCGGTGCTGGCCAGTGCGGCGACGCTGGCGCTGATGCGCGCGCGCGGCGTGGCCGGCCACAGCGAGCAGGCGCTCGGCTGGGGGGAACGGCTGCGAATCGGCGGGGTGGAGTTGTGGCTGCAGCCGGCCGGCCACGTGCTGGGCAGCGCGCAGGTGGTGATGGAATACCAGGGCAGCCGGGTGGTGGTGAGCGGCGACTACAAGCGCCAGCCGGACCGCAGCTGCGACCCCTTCGTGCCGGTAGCCTGCGACGTGTTCGTCAGCGAGGCGACCTTCGCCCTGCCGGTGTTCCGCCATCCGCCGGCCGAGGCGGAGATCGGCCGACTGCTGGCCAGCGTGGCGCTGTTTCCGGGGCGGACGCATGTGGTGGGCTGCTATTCGCTGGGCAAGACGCAGCGGCTGATCACCTTGCTGCGCGCCGCCGGTTGGGACGCGCCGGTGTATCTGCATGGCGCGCTGGCGGCGATGTGCGCGGTGTACGAGGCGCAGGGGGTGCGGCTGGGCGACTTGCGGCCGGCGACGGTGGCGGCGAAGTCGGCGCTGGCGGGGAGCATCGTGCTGGCGCCGCCGAGCGCGATCGCCGACCGCTGGGCGCGGCGGCTGACCGAGCCGGTGGTGTGCATGGCATCCGGCTGGATGCGGGTGCGCCAGCGGGCGAAGCAGGATGGGGTGGAATTGCCGCTGGTGATCTCCGACCATGCCGACTGGGACGCGCTGAACGCCACCATCGACGAGGTGGCCGCCCCCGAGGTGTGGGTGACCCATGGCAGCGAGGAGGCGCTGGTGCATGCGCTGGCTGGGCGCGGCATACGTGGCCGGGAGCTGCGGCTGGTCGGCTACGGCGACGAGGATGCCGAGCCGGAGGCGGCCGCGTGATCGCCTTCGCCGACCTGCTGGAGCGGCTGGTGTTCACCCAGTCGCGCGGCGCCAAGGTGGCGCTGCTGCGGCGCTATTTCGCCACCCAGCCGGACCCGGACCGGGGGCTGGGGCTGGCGGCGGTGACCGGGGAGCTGTCGTTCCCCGCCGCCAAGGCCGGCATGATTCGCGCGCTTGCCGCCGAGCGGACCGACCCGGTGCTGTTCGCGCTGTCCTATGATTTCGTGGGCGACCTGGCCGAGACGGTGGCGCTGATGTGGCCCGCCGCCGCCACCAACGCGCCGCCGCCGGGGCTGGCCGAGGTGGTGGAGACGCTGGCCACGGCGCCCAGGGCGGAACTGCCGGCGATCGTCGGGCGCTGGCTGGATGCCTGCGACGCCTCCACCCGGCTGGCGCTGCTGAAGCTGATCACCGGCGGGCTGCGGGTGGGCGCCTCCGCGCGGCTGGCGCGGGTGGCGCTGGCGGAGATGGCGCAGGGGGTTTCGGCCGACGACATCGAGGAGGTGTGGCACAGCCTGGCGCCGCCCTACGCGCCGCTGTTCGCCTGGCTGGAGGGGCGGGCGGCGCGGCCCGACCCGGCCGACG
>MKWE01000026.1:0-27990 GCA_001899585.1 Rhodospirillales bacterium 70-18 | reverse complement strand
GCCGATGCTGGCGCATCTGCTGGGCGAGGCGGACCTGGCGGGGCTGGACCCGGCGCCGCTGCGGGCGGAGTGGAAATGGGACGGGATACGGGTGCAGCTGGTCGGCACCGAAGGCGGGCGGCGGCTGTATTCGCGCGGAGCGGAGGATATCTCGGCGGCGTTTCCGGAGATCGTCGAGGCGATCGACTTTCGCGGCGTGCTGGACGGCGAGCTGCTGGTGGTGCGCGACGGCGTGGTGGCGCCGTTTGCCGATTTGCAGCAGCGGCTGAACCGCAAGACCGTGGGGCCGAAGCTGCGCGCCGACTACCCGGTGGGGGTGATGCTGTACGACATGCTGTTCGAGGGCGGCGAGGATGTGCGGGCGCTGCCGTTCGATGCGCGGCGGGCGCGGCTGGAAGCCTGGTTCGCGGCGGTGCGGCCGGCGCGGATGGCGCTGTCGGAATTGCTGGCCTTCGAGCGGATGGAGCAGCTGGAGGCGCTGCGGGCGGGGGCGCGGGAGGCGGCGATCGAGGGGCTGATGCTCAAGCGCGGCGATGCGCCCTATCTGCCCGGCCGTCCTAAGGGGCTGTGGTGGAAATGGAAGCGCGAGCCGCTGACCATCGACGCGGTGCTGATGTACGCCCAGCGCGGCCACGGCAAGCGCAGCGGCAGCTATTCCGACTACACCTTCGGCGTGTGGCGCGACGACGGCGTGCTGGTGCCGGTGGGCAAGGCGTATTCCGGCTTCACCGACCGCGAGCTGGCATTTCTCGACCGCTGGATCCGCGAGCACACCACGGCGCGGTTCGGCCCGGTGCGCGAGGTGGAGAAGGTACTGGTGCTGGAGGTGGCGTTCGACGCGGCGCAGCGTTCGGTGCGGCACAAATCGGGGGTGGCGCTGCGGTTTCCGCGCATCGCGCGGCTGCGGACGGACAAGCCGGCGGCGGAGGCGGACCGGCTGGCTTCGGTGCTGGCCTTGGCGGGGGGGTAGGGGGTCACATGGAGGCGGGGAGGCGGGGAGGCGGGGAGGCGGGGAGAAGAAAGCGGAGCGTGAAGGAAGGAGAGGGTGAAGGGAGGAGATTCACAAAGAGACGTAGAGGCGGTGAGAAGGGGGGAGGTTGTTTGATCTGTTGAGGTTTGCGGCGGTCTTTGGTGCTTGGGTCAGGTGCTCAGTTTGAGGTTGATTTCTCGTAGACGTAGAAATCGGCGAAGGATGTGTGGTCCGGGTCGTTCTCGTTGTAAGGATAGATATTGGGGATATGGCTTACCTGGGTCCAGCCGGGAAGATTGGCCTTGATCCAGCGGGTGAAGTTGCGGTGCCGGACATGCTGAGAGGTCCAGGCTTTGTCTTCATTGGACGAATATATGATGACGTATTTGCCGGACGCGGCGAACAGGTCGTGCATGTATTTGGAGAATACATCGTCCTCCACCAGATGGTAGATGACATCCAGGGACAGCGACAGTTCGGCCGTCGATCCAGGGGGCAGTTCGCCGGCGACGTGGAATGTTTTCGACGGGTCGTGGCGGAACAGCTTCCGGCAATCGGCGATCGCAGTGGGGGAGACATCGACCCCGATATATCGCGGATACGCCGCCAGCCCCAGCTGCGCCCCGTCGCCGCTGCCGAACTCGATGACGGAGGCGATGGCATGCTCGCTGACGAAGGCGTTCAGGATATCCGCCTTGAACCTGGCGAGGTTGCTGTAGGAGCCGGCGCCGGAATTGCCGCCGGCCTTGTAGCGCGCATCCCAGTAGGACGACGATTTCTCGAAGGGCAGGGCCTGCCCGGGCGACACCGACCGGGCCAGGCGTTTCGCGGCCGGGCCGATGACGGGAACGCCGGCGACGAATTTCTTGAGCGCTCTTATCACTGCCGTTCACCCGGATTCGTGTGACGCCGATGGCAAAGGCTTGCCCCGGGCCAAACCCTGCCTGCATAATCGGCGGGCGACGGCGCCGATGGTTGCACCGAAGCAGGGGCGCGCACCGACGCCGAGGGGCATAACGAACCCGCCTGATGCCGCATGGCTATACCTTCACGAACATTGACCAGACCTTAAGATAATCGTAAACGCAATGGAGTGCAATTTGAATATTGAATACAAAAAATAATTCGACAACTGGTATTACTTAGTATTGTGAAGACCGCGAAGAATTCATGTGCATCATAACATGGTTCTCGAATTGTAATAAGGGTACGGTCGATGAAATATCCGAATTTGCGGTTTAAATTTGATAATAAAATGATAGATATTGCCGCGCTCAATGAAGATGATTTTCTATATAAATATATTCTGCGGAACGGAACGTTCTACGAAGAAGGATTGTTGCGGTACGCGCGTCTCGTCGTCAATGCGCGCGGCGGCATCGCGATCGACGCCGGGGCGAATATCGGCAACCACTCGGTCTTTTTCGGGACATTCATCACGCCGCACGTTATCTGCTTCGAGCCGAACCCGAAGGTGCTGCCGATACTCAGGCGGAATCTCGTGGCCAACGGCGTCGATGCCCTGCCGTATCCGGTCGGACTGGCCGACGCCGAGGGCGTGGCGGCGATGGCGCTGGAGGAACATCATCGTGATAATGTTGGCGCTACCCGGCTGGCGCCGAGTGACGGCGAGGGGGCGGCGAGCGTGCCGCTGAAGCGGCTGGACGACCTGATGCCGGAGATCCGCGCCAGACTGGGTGCCGGCGCGCGGGTGGCGCTGCTGAAGGTCGATGTCGAGGGCATGGAGGAGGCGGTGCTGCGGGGCGCCGGCGAGATGATCGCGACCGACCGGCCTGACATCTTCGCCGAGACGCAGGAGCCGGCGGATCTGGCGCGGCTGCTCGCCTTCCTGGGGCCGCGGGGCTATCGCAAGGTCGCCTCCTTCGCGGCGACGCCGACCTGGCATTTCGTGCCGGCGGAGCGGTTCTATCGGGCGCTGGCGATCTCCCGCGCATTCTGGCTGGCATGGACGGCGCGGCGGGTGTGGCGGCGGCTCGTCGGCGTGCGGGGAGCGAGCCGGGGGGCCGGTTGACGGCCGGGGGGTCGCGTGGTGCGCTGGCGCGTCACAGGGAGAAAACGCCATGCCCATCATTGCCAATAACGCGTTGGCCCGCCTGCGTGCCGGCAAGACGGCGGTTGGGTTCGGGGTGAGCCATCTGCGCAGCGTCGCCATTGCGCAGATGGCCCGGACCGCCGGGTTCGACTGGCTGTTCATCGACATGGAGCATGGCGCCTTCTCGGTGAACGAGGCGGCGCAATTGTGCTTGGCGTCGCTGCCGGTGGGCATCTCGCCGATCGTGCGGGTGTGCACCGATGCGCTCGATGAGGGCACGCGGGTGCTGGACAACGGCGCGCAGGGCATCGTGGTGCCGCATGTGGACACCGCCGCCCAGGCCAAGCGGGTGGCCGACGCGTTCCGCTATCCGCCGCAGGGCACGCGGAGCTGGGGCGGGGGGATCGCGCAGTTCGCCTTCGCGCCGCCGGGCAACGCGCAGGCGCAGGCCGAGGTGAACGCCGAGACGCTGGTTTGCGTGATGATCGAGACCGAGGAGGGCGTGGCCAATGTGGACGCCATCGCCGCCACGCCGGGGATCGACAGCCTGATGATCGGCACGTCGGACCTGTCGGCCGATATGGGGGTCTCGGGGCAGATCGGGCATGAGCGGGTGCAGGCGGCCTACAAGGCGGTGATCGCGGCCTGCGCGAAGCATGGCAAGCGGGCCGGGATGGGCGGGGTGTACGATGACACCTGGGCCAGGACCTACGTGGAATGGGGCGCGCGCTTCATCCTGGGCGGGGCGGACGGGATGTTCATCATGCAGGGGGCGACGGCGCGGGCGAAGTTCTTCGGCTCGCTGGGGTAGGCGGCGGGGCTCACGAAGGGGCGGGGAGGGTTTTGCCGATGCCCCTCTCCGCCCTACGCCTGATGCCAGAAGCGGGCCATGCCGGCGATGCCGATGGCGGCGCAGATGAGGCCGCAGCCGATCACCGCCTGGGGCACGCCGATGGCGTCGAACACGCTCGGCGCCATCGCCAGGGTGAGCAGCACGCCGGCGCTGGCCAGCGCCATGAAGGTGCGCACGGCGGCCGGCAGGTCGGGCGCCGGCAGTTCGGTCTGGCGCAGCGTCGCCACCAGGATGTCCTGCATCGGCCCGCCGATCGCCGCGAAGGCGGCCGAGGCCATGAAGCCGGCGAGCATCTGGCCGGGCGGCAGCAGCAGCGCCGAGACGCCGAGGCCGGCGGTGCCGAGGCCGAGGAAGATGTCGCCCGCGAAGATCATCCGGCCGGGGCGGCGGGTCTGCCGGCGGTTGCCCAGCACCAGCGTGGCGATGCCGTTGGTGCTGCCATAGGCGGAGATCACCAGCCCGTAGGCGGCCAGGCCGCCGCCGGGGAAGGGGGATTGCACGCCGGCGCGGGTGATCATCAGCGGCAGGCCGAGGAAGAAGGCGGCATACCAGGCGCCGTTGATCGCCCAGGTGACGCAGAGCACGGCGAACAGCAGCGCGTGGCGGCGGACGGTGGCGAAGCCGCGCAGGATGGAGGCCAGCGTGCCCTCGCGCCGCGGCGGCGGGCGGCGCTCGCCGGGGCGCAGCCGGATGATGGCCAGCACCGCGCCGGCGGAGGCGAGGAAGGTGAGCGCGTCGATGGTGACGAAATGCACCAGCGGCAGCATCGTGCCGGCCACGCCGACCAGGCCGGGGCCGAGCAGGCGGGCGATGCGCTCGGTGGTGTCGAGCAGGGCGTTGGCGGCCGGCAGCAGCGAGGCGTCGGCGACCAGCGGCGGCAGGCTGGCCTGCATGGCCGGGCGGAAGACGGCCAGCCCGGCGGCCAGCACGGTGACGGCGGCGACCAGCGTCCAGGCCGGGGGATCGCCGGCTTGCAGCCAGGCGGCGACCATCAGCAGCAGGATGGCGGCGCGCGCGAGGTCGGCTGCGACCATGACGTGGCGCTGGCGGAAGCCGTCGGCGTGGCGGCCGGCGAGCAGCGCGGTGGCAAGCTGCACGCCGGCCTGGAGCACGGCCAGGTAGCCGGCGGCGGTGCCGAAGCTGCGCACGGCGATCCAGCTCAGCACCACGACGAACAGCTGATCGCCGATGGCCGAGGTGAGCAGGCCGCCCCAGAGCAGGGCGACCGGGGCTTCCCGCAGCGGGCGCAGCAGGGGCAGGCGCATGGGGCGGTGGGTCAGCCCTTGAGGGTCCAGTCCTCGGGCTTGATGCGCGGCAGCTCGAAGCGGTCGCGGGTGGTGCTGTACCAGCCGGCGCCGTGCATGCGGCCGATCAGGTCGAGCTTCGGGGTGTCGATGTAGCGGCGCTCGGGGTTCAGCACGCAGTCGTCGCGCACATGCATGGCGAGCACGCGGCCCATGACGAGGGAGCGGTCGGGGCCGATCTCGGCGGTCATGAAGCGTTCGCACTCGTAGGCGACCGGGCTTTCGGCGATGCGGGGCGGGCGGACCTTGGTGCTGGGCAGGGTGGTGAGGCCGGCCTGGGCGAGTTCGTCGACCTCGGGCGGGAAGTCGATGGCGGTGATGTTCATCGCCTCGGCATTGGCGTGGGAGACCAGGTTGACCACGAACTGGCCGGTGGCGCGGATGTTGGCGCCGGTGTCCTTGGCGTCGCCGGGGCGGCGGCCGCCGATGCCGATCACCATCACCGGCGGGTCGTTGGCGAAGACGTTGAAGAAGGAGAAGGGGGCGGCGTTGAGCACGCCGGCCTCGTCCTGGGTGACGACCCAGGCGATGGGGCGGGGCACGACGGTTGCCACCAGCAGCTTGTAGCGGTCCTGGGCGGGGAGGGACTCGAAGTCGAACAGCATTGGAGGCTCCTGGTGCGGCGTGGGGGCACGTTGGCGCGGGGGTGGGGGCCTGTCCAGACGGCGGGTTGGCGGGCATGATCGGCGGACGATGCCGTTCCTGTCCGTTCCGCACCATCGATGAGCGCCTGGCTGTACCTGTTCGTGTGGGCGGCGACGCTGGCCGACCAGCTTGGCGGCGTGCGGATGGCCGGGCTGCTGGCCGGGCCGGCGGTGCTGGCGTTCCTGCTGCTGGAGCTGGGGCGCCAGCGGCGGGCGATCCGGCTGGTGTTCCTGGGGCTGGTGGCGGCGGGCGCCGTCGGGGTGGCGCTGGCGCCGGACCCGTGGGGCGTGTTCCTGTCCGCATGGCGGCGCGGGGCGGCCTATGCGGCGTTCTTCCTGGCGCTGGGGGCGCTGCGCGAGGCGGCGCAGACCAGCCCGACGGTGCGCCGCTGCGGCGAGCACCTGGTGGCGCAGCCGGCCGGGCGGCGCACGCTGGCGCTGATGGGTGGCGGGCATCTGTTCGGCATCATTCTCTCCTACGGCGCGATCGACCTGCTGGGCGCGATGGTGGCGCGGGCCGAGGGGGCGCGCGACGCGGTGGCGCGGCGGCGGGGGCGGTTCATGCTGATGGCGGCGTATCGCGGTTTCGCCACCATGAACTGCTGGAGCCCGCTGAACATCATGACGGCGGTGGTCTCGGCGGCGGTGCCGGCGGCCAATATGCGGCCGCTGCTGCCGATCGCCTTCGCGGTGGCGATGGCGATGCTGGCGGTGGGCTGGCTGGTGGACCACCTGGACGGCGGGACGCGGGCGGACGCGCTGCCGCTCTCGACCGAGGAGGGATGGTCGATCCATCTGCGCATCGTGGCGCTGGTGCTGCTGGTGATGCTGCTGGCCGAGGCGGTGGCGGGGTGGTTCGCGGTGTCGCTGTCCACCGGGGTGACGGCGATGGTGCCGGCGGTGGGGCTGGGCTGGGTGGTGGTGCAGGGGCTGCGGCGGCCGCGCGCCATTCCGGCGATGGTGCTGCGCCGGCTGGGGCGGTTCCGCGCGCGGGTGCCGGAGTTCCGCGGCGAGGCGGCGGTGCTGGCGGCCGGCGGGTTCCTGGGCGTGGCGCTGGGGGCGGCGCTGCCGCATGGCGGGATCGCGCCGTTCCTGGCCCCTGGCGGCGCGCTGTACGGCGTGCTGCCGGCGATCGCGGTGCCGCTGCTGGTGCCGGTGGTGCTGCTGGGCACCGGGCTGCTGGGGCTGAACCCGATCGCCATCGTGGCGGTGATCGGGGCGGCGGTGCCGGACCCGGCGGCGCTGGGGGTGGCGCCGGCGGTGCTGGCCTTCGCCTGCATGCTCGGCTGGGGGGTGGCGGTGGGGATGACGCCGATGTCGGCCTCAGCGATCGCCACCGCCCGCTGGACCGGCTCGGACCCCTGGACGGTGACGCTGCGGTGGAATGCCGGGTTCACCGTCGGCACGCTGCTGCTGGCCTGGATGGCGATCGCGGCGGCGCATGTGGCGTGGTCGCCCGCATTGCGGTAGAGCGTGATGACCGGAGGTGGAATCACCGGAGGTCTGAATCACGCGACAAAACAAACCGCCAGAGCGTGATGATCGCTTCTTTCAGCGGTCATCGCGCTCTGGCGGGCTCGCCCCGGTTCACCCGGCGTTAAATCGGCTGCGGCATCATGCGGGCCATCGAACCCGCGCGAGGCCCCGTGATGCGATTGCTGCGAAACCTGTCGATCTCCCGCAAACTGGCGCTGTCGTCGCTGTTCGCGCTTGCCCTGCTGGGGGCGCTGGTGTGGTCGGTGCTGTCCACCATGGCCGGGCAGGTGGCGCGCGACGCCAGCCTGCGGCAGGCGCAGCATGCCGAGCAGGCGGTGCAGGGCGCCTGGCTGGCCGCGCGGGCGGTGGGCATCGCCGGGCGGGAATTGCAGTTCCAGCAGAGCCCGCCGCGAGTGGGGGCGGCGCTGGAGCGGGCGGATGCGGCGGCGGCGCAGGCGCGCACGCTGCTAGCGGACCTGGCGGCCGCCACGGCGGATGAGGGCGCGCACAAGGCGGTGGATGCGGCGGTGGCGGCGCTGGGCGAGTACGCGGCGCGGGTGGGCCAGTCCGCCAAGCTGCGCAACGACATGCTGGACGACCGCGACAACGGCTTCACCCAGTTGCAGAGCGACTTCACCAGCACCATCAAGCTGGTGCGCGAGGACCTGCCGCTGGAGGACCTGATGCCCTCCGAGGTGGAGGAGTTGCAGGCGCATCTGCGCGACTACCAGGGCGCCATCATCGACATGCGCGACGCGGTCAACCGCTTCCTGGCCACCGGCGACCTGACGATGCAGGAGCGGGTGACGGCGGCGGATGCCTCGGCGGAGAAGAACCTGCCGCCGATGCTGAATGCGCGCATCTCCACCGACATGAAGGAGTCGGTGCAGGATCTGGGCCTGGCCGGCAAGAAGATGCGCGAGGTGGCGCGGCGGCTGTTCCAGCGGGCAGCGGCGCTGGACAAATATGTGGCCGACGAGGTGGACCCCGCCGGGGCGGCGCTGGAGGCGCGGCTGGGCGAGGCTGGGCGGGCCTTCACGCAGCGGGCCGAGGCGGTGCGCGTCGCCGGGCTGGCCGCCGAGGCCAAGGCGCGGCGCGACCTGCTGCTGCTGGCCGGCGGCATCGCCGCGGTGCTGGTGGTGTCCGGCTGGGTGACGGCGCGGGCGGTGGCGCGGCCGATCCAGGCGATGACGCGGGCGGTGCAGGACATGGCCGATGGGCGCACCGACCGGGCGATCGGCTTCGTCGGCCGGCGCGACGAGGTGGGGCGGATGGCGGCCGCGCTGGAGGTGCTGCGCCAGGCGGTGGCGCGTGCCTTCGTGCAGTCGCAGATGATCGAGCAGATCCCGGTCGGCGTGATGACCGCCGAGCCGCACGGCGAGTTCCGCATCACCTATCTCAACGCCGAGACCAGGCGGGTGCTGGCCACCGTGCAGGAACACCTGCCGGTGCCGGTGGAGGAGATGCTGGGGCAGAGCGTGGACATTTTCCACCGCGAGGCGGCGCATGTGCGCACGCTGCTGGCTTCGCCGGAGCACCTGCCGTACCGCACCCGCATCACGCTGGGCCCGGAGACGCTGGAATTGTCGGTTTCGGCCCTGCGGGCGCCCGACGGCTCCTATGCCGGGCCGATGCTGGCGTGGCACCTGCTGACGCACCAGGTGCGGCTGTCCGAGACGTTCGAGCGGTCGGTGGCCGGCATTGCCACCGAGGTGGGCGGCTCGGCGGCGGCGATGGAGCGGACGGCGGGCATGATGAGCGAGACGGCGGCGGCCAGCGGCGAGCGGCTGGTGGTGGTGGCCGGCGCCTCGCGTGACGCCACCGGCAACGTGCAGGCGGTGGCGGCCAGCGCCGAGGAGCTGGCGCGCTCGGTGGAGGAGATCGCCCGTCAGGTGGCCGAGAGTGCCCGCATCGCCGGGCAGGCGGTGGGCGAGGCGGAGGCGACCGACCAGTGCGTGGCCGGGCTGTCCGACGCGGCGACGAAGATCGGCGACGTGGTGCGGCTGATCGGCGACATCGCCGGGCGCACCAACCTGCTGGCGCTGAACGCGACCATCGAGGCGGCGCGCGCGGGCGAGGCCGGGCGCGGCTTCGCGGTGGTGGCCAACGAGGTGAAGACGCTGGCCAATCAGACGGCGCGGGCGACCGGGGAGATCGGCGCGCAGATCACCGCCATGCAGGCGGCGACCGGGCAGGTGGTGGGCGCGCTGCGCTCGATCGGCGGCACCATCCAGCGGATGAACGAGATTGCCACCGCCATCGCCGGCGCGGTGGAGCAGCAGGGGGCGGCGACCCAGGAGATCGCCCGCGCCGTGCAGCAGGCCGCCGCCGGCACCGGGGCGGTGGATGCCAATATCGGCGAGGTGACCGGCGCGGTGCAGCGCACCGGCACCCAGGCGGGCGAGGTGGTGCATGCGGCGCATGTGCTGAGCCAGCAATCGGCCACGCTGTCGCGCGAGGTGGCGGCGTTCCTGGAGGCGATGCAGCGGGCGGCGTAGGGCAGGAAGCGGTTCTTTTTTGAAAAAAAGAACCAAAAAACTTCTATTCGCTGGAGTCCCCCCGTCCGCACCGGGTCTCCCGCGGGTAAAGTTTTTTTGCTTCTTTTTGTTCACAAAAAGAAGGCCCTTGCCTGCCCCTCCCGGATAACTTGCCGCCAGCCCGGCCCGGCCCTATAGCGCCGTGCCGCCAGCACATTCCGGGGAGCCGCACCATGCCCATCCTGTCCGACCGCATGAGCCAGCTTGGCACCGAGGCCGCCTTCCAGGTGCTGGCGCGGGCCAACGCGCTGCAGCGCCAGGGGCACGATATCGTCAATCTGTGCATCGGCCAGCCGGATTTCCAGACGCCGGCGCATATCGTGGAGGCCGGGCGCAAGGCGCTGGCGGACGGGCACCACGGCTACACGCTGGCCAACGGCATCCTGCCGCTGCGCGAGGCGGTGTCGGCCGATCTGTACCGGCGCCATGGCGTGGAGATATCGCCCGAGCGGGTGCTGATCGTGCCGGGCGGCAAGGTGACGATGTTCTTCGCCATGATGATGTTCGGCCAGCCGGGGGTGGAGATCATCCATCCGAATCCCGGCTTTCCGATCTATGAGAGCGCCATCCGGTTTTCCGGGGCGACGCCGGTTTCGATGCCGCTGCATGAGAGCAAGGGGTTCTCGTTCAGCGCCGACGAGGTGCTGGCGCTGATCACGCCGCGCACCCGGCTGCTGATCCTGAACAGCCCAGCCAACCCAACCGGCGGCGTGGTGCCCAAGAGCGAGCTGGACCGGCTGGTGGCGGGGTTGGCGCGGCACCCGCATGTGGCCGTGATGTCCGACGAGATCTATGGCGAGATGCTCTACGAGGGCACACATACCAGCCTGACCACCTACCCCGAGCTGGCCGACCGGCTGATCCTGCTGGATGGTTGGAGCAAGACCTACGCGATGACCGGCTGGCGCCTGGGCTACAGCGTGTGGCCGGCGGAATGGGCGGCGCAGGCGGAGCGGCTGGCGATCAACAGCCATTCCTGCGTCAACGCCTCCGCCCAGTATGCCGGGATCGCGGCGCTGACCGGGCCGCGCGAGCCGGTGGAACGCATGGTCGCGGCCTTCGCGGAGCGGCGGCGCTACATCATCCCGGCGCTGAACCAGTTGCCGGGGGTGACCTGCGTGATGCCGGGCGGGGCGTTCTATGCCTTTCCCAACGTGACCGGCACTGGGATCGATTCGCGCACGCTGCAATCGCGGCTGCTGGAGGAGGGCGGGGTGGCCTCGCTGTCGGGCACCAGCTTCGGGTCGTTCGGCGAGGGGTATCTGCGGCTGTCCTATGCCGCGAGCATGCCGGTGCTGGCCGAGGCGGTGGGGCGGATAGGGGCGTTCCTCGCCAAGGGGTGAGGCACGGGAAAGCGCGCAGCGAGACGTGGTTTTGCCTCCACGCCTCGCTGTGATCCGCCCTATCTGACCAGGTTCGCCGGCGTGCGGCCCGCCAGCACGGCGTCGATGCCGTCCAGCGCCAGATGGCCCATAGCGTCGCGGGTTTCGGTGGTGGCGCTGCCGAGATGGGGCAGCAGGACGACGTTCTGCTGGGCGAGGTAGCCAGGGTTCACGTTCGGCTCGCCGTCGTAGACATCCAGGCCGGCATAGCCGACATGACCGGATTTGAGGGCGGCGACCAGGGCCTCGTCGTCCACCAGGGTGCCGCGGGCGGCGTTGGCGACGATGACGCCGCGCGGCAGGCGGGCGATGCGGGCGGCGTTCAGCCAGTGCCGGGTGCCGGGGCCGCCGGGGGCGTGCAGGCTCAGCACGTCGCAGGCCGGCAGGAAGGTTTCGTCGCTGGCGTGGTAGACGGCGCCCTGTTCCAACTCCGGCGGCAGGCGGGCGATGTCGTGGTAGTGCACGGCCATGCCGAAGCCGCGCGCCATGCGGGCCAGCTCGCGGCCGATGCGGCCCATGCCGAAGATGCCGAGGCGGCGGCCAGAGACCAGCGTGCCCATGAGCTGGGTGGGCGCCCAGCCTTCCCACTTCCCGGCGCGGACCAGGCGCTCGCCCTCGCCGGCGCGGCGGGCGGCGGCCAGGATCAGCAGCATGGCGCATTCGGCGGTGGCGACCGACAGCACGTCCGGCGTGTTGACCACGGCGATGCCGCGGGCATGGGCGGCGGCCACGTCGATATGGTCGTAGCCGACGCTGAAGGTGGCGATGACGCGCACGCTGACGGGCAGGGCGGCCATGGTCGCGGCGTCGATGCGGTCGGCGGCGCAGGCCAGGATGGCGTCGGCCCCCTGGGCGAGGGCGAGGATGTCGGCGGGGCTGCGCGGGGTGTCGGCCTCGTTGAGGCGGGCGGTGTAGTCGGCGGCGCAGCGGGCCTCGATGGCGGCGGGCAGCTTGCGGGTGACGAGGAGGACGGGCTTGGGCATGCGGGAGGTTCCCCAGGTTCGGAATCAGAGACAGGTGAAGCGGGTAGGAAGGGCCTTCTTTTTGTGAACAAAGAGAAGCAAAAAAACTTTATTCGTTGGAGTCCCGGTGGAGAGCGTCTTCAACGAATGAAAGTTTTTTGGTACTTTTTTTCAAAAAAGAACGCATCCTTTCCTTACGTCCACAACGGATCCAGCGGCGGCTTGCCTGCCAGCACGGCGGCGATGTTGTCCAGCGCGCGGTCGCCCATGGCGTTGCGCGTCTCCACCGTGGCGCTGCCCATGTGGGGGCAGAGGAACACGTTGGGCAGGTCGGCGAAGCGGGTGTCGAAGTCCGGCTCGGCGCGGAACACATCCAGTCCGGCGGCGAACAGGTGGCCGCAGGCCAGCGCCTCGAACAATGCATCCTCATCGACCAGGCCGCCGCGTGAGGTGTTGACGAATACGGCGCCCGGCGGAAGCAGGGAGAGGGTCTCGGCGTTGATGATGGCGCTGGTGGCCGGGCCGCCCGGCGCGTGCAGGGTGAGGATGTCGCAATGGGGGAGCATGGCGCGGAAATCGGCGAAATATTCGGCGTGCTGCTCAAGCGCGGGCGGCAGGCGTTTGTTGTTGCAGTAGATGATGCGCATGCCGAAGCCGCGCGCGCGGGCGGCGACGGCGCGGCCGATGCGGCCCATGCCGAGGATGCCGAGCGTCTTGCCCCAGACGCGCAGACCCAGCATCTCGCCCAGGCCGTAGCCCTTTCGCCAGCCGGCCCGCATGATGGCGTCATATTCGGCGCCGCGGCGGCAGGCGTTGAGGATCAGCATGAGGGCGAGGTCGGCGGTGCACTCGGTCAGCACGTCCGGCGTGTTGGTGAC
The DNA here is from genome assembly GCA_001899585.1 of Rhodospirillales bacterium 70-18. Taxonomy (GTDB): domain Bacteria; phylum Pseudomonadota; class Alphaproteobacteria; order Acetobacterales; family Acetobacteraceae; genus 70-18. Next base: position 14,931 of record MKWE01000026.1, on the reverse strand, counting down.
CGGCAGGCCGCGGGCCTGCGCCGCCGCGATGTCGATATGCTCGGTGCCGACGCTGCAGGTGGCCAGGATCTTCACGCGGTCGGGGATGGCGGCGATGATCTCGGCGGGGTAGCGGACATGGGAGGTGATCATCAGCGCGTCGGCGCGGTGGTCGTGCAGGGCCTGCACCGCCTCCTCGGCTGTCATCGAGCGGCCATCGTAGGGGCAGTCATACTCGGCGTGGATACGGGTGGCCACGTCGGGCGCGATCTGGCGGCTGACGATCAGGCGCGGCTTCATGTTGGTCCCCAGCGAGGTTGCTTTGCAGCCCTTATGCCGCCCCGGGGCCGGCTGCGGAAGGGGCGGGGCCCACGGGGCCGGCGCGACCTTGCGCGGGCGGGGGTTGCTGGGCGAGCGACGAGATCGCGCAGCCGATGGGCATCAGCCGCGAGTACGCGCGCCTGAGGATGAAGGTGGTGTTCGGCAAGCTAGGCCGGCGTGGGCCGGCGCACACGGGCTTGCAAGCGGCGCGCGCGGGCGGTTGACTGGCGGCTGGCTTCAGACCCCGGTTTTCCGATTGGACCCCATCGCACCATGGCTTCTGCCCGGCTGGCCGTCGATATCGGCGGCACCTTCACCGACCTCGCCCTTGAGCATGGCGGCAAACGCACCACCGCCAAGGTCCTGACCACGCCCGCCGCGCCCGAGCAGGGCGTGATGGCGGGGGTGCGGGCCATCCTGGCCGCCGCCGGGCTGCAACCCGGCGACATCGCCATCCTGATCCATGGCACCACGCTGGCGACCAACGCGGTGATCGAGCGCAAGGGGGCAAAGACGGCGCTGGTGACCACCGCGGGGTTCCGCGACGTGCTGACGCTGGGCAATGAGAGCCGGTACGACCAGTACGACCTCAACATCGTGCTGCCCGAGCCGCTGGTGCCGCGCCACCTGCGGCTGCCGGTGCCGGAGCGACTGGACAACGAGGGCCGCATCCTGCTGCCGCTGGACGAGGCGGCGGTGCGCGCGCTGGTGCCGGTGCTGAAGCGCGAGGCGGTGGAGAGCATCGCCGTCGGCTTCATCCACGGCTTCGTGAACCCGGTGCATGAGCGGCGGACGCGCGACATCCTGGCCGAGGCGCTGCCGGGGGTGCCGGTGTGCCTGTCGAGCGAGGTGTCGCCGGAGATGCGCGAGTGGGAGCGGTTTTCCACCACCGCCGCCAACGCCTATGTGCAGCCCCTGATGGCCAGCTACCTGACGCGGCTGGAGGCGGCGCTGCGCGAGATGGGCATGGCGGCCCCGGTGTTCCTGATGCTGTCGGGCGGCGGGCTGACCACGATCGAGACGGCGTGCCGTTTCCCGATCCGCCTGGTGGAGAGCGGGCCGGCGGGGGGCGCCATCTTCTCGGCGCACGTGGCGCGGCAATGCGGGCTGGAGAATGTGCTGTCTTTCGACATGGGCGGCACGACGGCGAAGATCTGCCTGATCGACGGCTACCGGCCGCAGACCTCGCGCAGCTTCGAGGTCGCGCGGGTCGGGCGGTTCCGCAAGGGTTCCGGCCTGCCATTGCGCATTCCGGTGATCGAGATGGTGGAGATCGGCGCCGGCGGCGGCAGCCTGGCCAGCGTGGATGCGATGGGGCGGATCGCGGTGGGGCCCGAGAGCGCCGGGGCCAGCCCGGGCCCGGCCTGTTACGGGCGCGGCGGCACGCGGCCGGCGGTGACCGATGCCAACCTGGCGCTGGGGCGCTACGACCCGGCGCGGTTCGCCGGTGGCAGCATGGTGCTGGACGTGCCGGCGGCGCTGGCGGCGCTGTCCGGCCATGTGGGCGGCAGGCTGGCGCTGCCGGCCGAGATGGCGGCGCTTGGCGTGGTGGAGATGGTCGACGAGAACATGGCCAACGCGGCGCGGGTGCACGCCATCGAATCGGGCAAGACCTATGACGGGCGGACCATGATCGCCTTTGGCGGCGGCGGCCCGGTGCATGCCTGCCGGGTGGCCGAGAAGATCGGCATCGACCGGGTGCTGGTGCCGTCCGGGGCGGGGGTGGGCAGCGCCATCGGCTTCCTGCGCGCGCCGGTGGGGTATGAGGTGGTGCGCAGTCTGTACCAGCGCTTCTCCACCTTCGACGTGGCGGCGGTGAACGCGCTGCTGGCGGATATGGCGTGCGAGGCGGAGGCGGTGGTGGCGCAGGGCAGCTTCGGCGCGCCGACCCGCCAGACGCGGATCGCCTTCATGCGCTATGTCGGGCAGGGGCATGAGATTCCGGTGCCGCTGCCGGGCGGCGTGCTGGCCGCGGCAGACGTGGCGCGCATCCGGGCGGCCTATGATGCGGAATACAGCCGGTTCTACGACCGGCCGGTGCCAGGGTCGGACGTGGAGATCATGAGCTACGCGGTGGTGGTCGCCACCATCCCCGATGCGGTGGCGGATGCGCCGGCGCCGCTGTCGGGCGGGGTGGCCGTGGCGGGGCGGACCCAGGCGGTGCGCGATACGGTGACCGGCGAGGTGAGCGACTGGGCGATCCATGACCGGGCGGGGTTGGCGCCGGGCGCCAGGCTGTCGGGTCCGGCGATCATCGCCGAGGACGAGACCTCCACCCTGGTCGGGCCTGGCTGGTCGGCCGCTGTGAACGCGCTGGGCTACATCGAACTGCTGCGCGGGGCCGCACAATGACGCCGCATCTCCGCACCAGACGAATAAAGGTTTTTTGGCTCTTTTTTCCAAAAAAGAACAAGCCTTCCTTGTTTGAAAGCAAGAAAGCAGAAAAACGTCATTCGTTCGGGGGATGCACGCGATGAGCAGGCAATCGGGCGCGCTGGCCGGGATTCAGCGGCAGATCATGTGGAACCGGTTGATCGCGGTGGTGGAGGAGCAGGCGCAGACCATGATCCGCACCGCCTTCAGCACCACGGTGCGCGAGGCGGGCGACCTCTCGGCCGGTATCTTCGACCTGCACGGGCGGATGCTGGCCCAGGCGGTGACCGGCACGCCGGGGCATGTGAACTCGATGATGGAGAGCGTGGGTCACTTCCTGGCCAAGTTCCCGGCCGCCACCATGCAGCCGGGCGACCACTACATCACCAACGACCCATGGCTGGGCACCGGGCACCTGCACGACCTGACGGTGGTGACGCCGGCCTTCCATGACGGCAAGATCGTCGGCCTGTTCGCCAACACCGCGCATGTGATCGACGTGGGCGGCCTGGGCATGGGGCCGGAAGGCCGCTCGGTGTTCGAGGAGGGGCTGTATATCCCGATCGTGAAGTGCTTCGACCGGGGCCAGCCGAACGAGACCTTCTTCGACTTCATCCGCTGGGGCTCCCGCCTGCCGGTGGAACTGGAAGGCGACGTATACTCGCTGTGCGCCTGCAACGACGCCGGGGCCAAGCGGCTGGTCCAGATGATGGACGAGTTCGGCATGGAGAGCCTGGACCCGCTGGCCGCATTCATCTTCGACAGCTCGCGCCGGGCGACGGTGGCGGAGATCGCCAGGCTGAAAAAGGGCACGTTCTCAGCGAGCATCAACAGCGACGGCTACGAGGCGCCGGTGACGCTGGCCGCCGCCATGACCATCCTGGACGACGCGATCGAGGTGGACTTCACCGGCACGTCGGGGCTGTCGCAGCGCGGCATCAACGTGCCGGCGGCCTATTGCCGGGCCTATTCCTGCTTCGGCATCAAGGTGGTGGTGGCCCCCGAGATTCCCAACAACTGGGCCAGCCTGGAGCCGTTCCGGATGAAGATCCCGGAGGGCTGCATTCTGAACGCGCCGCGGCCCTATCCGGTGAGCGTGCGCCACGTCACCGGCCAGTTGCTGCCGGACCTGATGATGGGCTGCCTGCACCAGGTAGTGCCGGACCGGGTGGTGGCGGAGGGTTCGTCCTGCCTGTGGAACCCGCCCTTGCGCGGCGGCGGCAGCGTCTCCGGCCAGGGCGGCGGCAACCGGCCGGTGATCGGCGATTTCGAGGTGATCACCTTCAACTCCGGCGGCACCGGCGCGCGGCCGGGGCGGGACGGGCTGGACGGCACGGCGTTCCCCTCCGGCGTGCGGACCATGCCGGTTGAGGCGACCGAGAACATCGCCCCGGTGGTGTTCTGGCAGAAGGAGCTGCGGCCCGATTCGGCCGGCGCCGGCCGCACTCGCGGCGGCTTCGGGCAGATTATGGAGATCGCCACCAAGGGCGAACTGGAATTCGCGGTGAACGCCATCTTCGACCGGGTGGCCAACGCGCCGCGCGGGCGCGAGGGCGGCGGCGACGGCGCGCGCGGGGCGGTGACGCTGGGGCGCAGCGGGACCAAGCTGCGCACCAAGGGCTTCCAGATCATCCCGGACGGCGAGCGGCTGCTGCTGCTGCTGCCCGGCGGCGGCGGCATGGGCGACCCGGCCACGCGCGACCCGGCGCTGGTGGCGCGCGACGTGCGCGACGGCCTGGTGTCGCCGGCGGCGGCGCGAGACATCTACAAGGTGGCGCTGGCAGCGGATGGCGCTGTAGACGGTGCCGCAACGAGCATTCTGAGGAGCGGGACATGACCCTGCGCTGCGACCTGATTCTGCGTGACGCGACCATCTTCGACGGCACCGGCGCCGCCCGCACGCGCGGCGACGTGGCGGTGACGGGCGACCGTATCGTGGCGGTGGGCGACCTCGGCGCCATGACGGCGGACCGCGAGGTGGTGGCCACCGGCAAGGCGGTGGCCCCGGGCTTCATCGACGCCCACACCCATGACGACCGCGCCGTGCTGTGCGGGCCGGAATGCATGCTGTGCAAGATGAGCCAGGGCGTCGCCACCGTGGTGGTGGGCAATTGCGGCATCAGCCTGAGCCCGGTGAGGATGAAGCAGCGGCCGGTGCCGCCGCTGGACCTGCTGGGCGATGAAAGCTGGTGGACCTTCGGCAGCTTCGGCGAATACGCCGACCGGCTGGCGCGCGACCCCGCGCCGGTGAACACGGTGGCGCTGATCGGGCACATGTCGCTGCGGGTGGAAGCCATGAACGGCGACACCCAGCGCCCGGCGAGCGATGCCGAGGCGGCGCAGATGGAAAAGCGGCTGGCCGAATGCCTCGCCGAAGGGGCGAGCGGCTTCTCCACCGGCCTCTACTACCCGCCCAACATGATGGCGCCGACCAGCGAGGTGATCGCGGTGGCCCAGGCCCTTCGCGACGCGGGCGGCATCTATGTCAGCCATATGCGCGACGAGGCGGCCCATGTGCTCGATTCGATCAACGAAACCGTGCAGATCGGCGAGGCCAGCGGCGTGCCGGTGGTGATCAGCCACCATAAATGCTCGATGCCGGAGAATTTCGGCCGCTCGGTGGAGACGCTGGCGCTGATCGAGCGGTTGGCGGCGAAGCACAAGGTGGATTTCGACATCTACCCGTACTACGCCGGCTCCACCGTGCTGATGGCCGATCGGGTGCGCCCGGACGTACCGGTGAAGATCGCCTGGTCGGTGCCGCACCCGGAGATGGAAGGCCGCATGCTCGCCGACATCGCGATGCAGTGGAACCTGGGGCTGAAGGAGGCCGCCGAGAGGCTGCTGCCGGCCGGCGCCATCCTGTTCCAGATGGACGAGACCGACGTGCAGCGCATCATGAAGCATCCGCTGTCGATGATCGGCAGCGACGGGCTGCCGCACGACAAGTTCCCGCATCCCCGCCTGTGGGGCTGCTTTCCGCGCGTGCTGGGGCATTATTCGCGCGAGTTGAACCTGTTCAGCATGGAGACGGCGGTCCACAAGATGACCGGGCGGGTGGCCGAGGTGTTCGGCCTGGTGGACCGTGGCGTGATCCGCCCGGGAGCCTATGCCGACCTGGTGCTGTTCGACCCGGCGACGGTGAAGGACGCCGCCGATTTCGACCACCCGACCCGGCCTGCGATCGGCATCCTGGAGACCTGGGTGAACGGGCAGAGCGCCTATGTGCACGGCCAGGGCGCCACCGAGGCGCGGGCCGGGCGGCTGGTGACACGCGGCAGGGCCTAGCGGCGCATGGCGGTGGCACCGGCCGCGTCGCGCGGTGCCGCCGGCCGCCCCGAGCGCCTGGTGGTGCTGGACGGCATCCGCGGGTGGGCGGCGCTGCAGGTTGTCGTTTTCCACATGCTGCGGGAATGCTTCAGCCGGCTGCTACCGGAACTGCATACCCGTCCGGTGTTGCTGCTGCTGGACGGGAGTATCGCCGTCTATACGTTCTTCGTGCTGTCGGGTTGCGCGTTGTCGTATGGCTATGTGGTCCGGCGGGACACGATGGTCGTGCGCAGCCTGGCGGTGAAGCGTTATCTCCGGCTGGCGATCCCCATCGCGATCTCCTCGGCGTTCACGCTGGCGCTGGTCTTGGCCGGCCTGACCGCGAACCGGGCGGCCGGCGTGATCGTGCACCGGGAGGACTGGCTGGGTTCATTCCTTAGCGACCCGGTGTCGATCGGCCACTCCCTATGGTTCGTCGCCGTGGAGGTGTTTTCTTTCGCCCCGATCCAGGGGTCGCTGAACCCCTTCCTGTGGACCATGTCGATCGAGATGTTCGGCGCTTTCGTCGTGTTCTTCGTGCTGCTGGTCGGCCATGGGGCGGGGCTGGTGGCACGGATGGCGCTGCTGGCGCTGTCGGCGGTCGTGATTCTGTTGATCGATGAGCGGGCGATCGGGTTTCCGGTCGGCGTGGTGCTGGCCGAGATGATCGCCGCCGGGTGGTTCGCCGCGCTGCGCGGGCGGCCGGCCTGGAGTTGGCCGATCGCGGCCGCCGGGCTGCTGGTCGCGGAGGAGACGATGCGGCACACCTCCGGCCCGGTCGCCTCAACCTGGGCTGCGCTGTGCCTGCTGGTCGCGGTGCTGTCCAACGCGGTGTTGTTCGAGTTCTTCGCCAGCCGTGTCTCGCAATGGCTCGGCTCCATTTCGTTTCCGCTGTATCTGGGCCAGTTCGCGGTGCTGGTGACCGTGACGAGCAGGATGATCGTTCTCTGGGTGGACCCGGCGGCGCCCGGGCATGTGGTGCCCTATGCGATCGCTGCGGCGTCGGTGCTGGGGTCGATAACACTGGCGGTTGGGCTGCGCTGGGCGGAGCAGCGGGCCGCCTGGGTCAATGTGGCGCTCGCCAGGGTCTTGTTGCGCTGATCTTCCGGCGCGCCGGGGGGGCAGGCCGGGGGCGAGGTGAAATATCGCCAACAATATGCGGAACGATGTAATTTCGTGCAGGTGTGAGATGAATCACAGCGCGGGAGACACGCGGCGCCTAGAAGCCGCCGCCATTCAACCCCTGCCATGGAGCAACATCGTGCCGATGCCGAGTGAACTGAGCCGCACCGCCCCCGTGATCACCGGGCTGGCGGCCGCCCCGATCGTGCCGACTTTCGGCGACACCGAGATGCGGGTGCTGGTGCCCGGCAGCGCCGTGGGCGGCGCCTATGGCGTCTGGATGCACCTCTCCCCGCCGGGCTCCAGCCCGCCGCGCCATATCCATCACCGCGAGGACGAGATTTTCCACGTGCTGGAGGGCAAGCTGCTGATCTGGTGCGACGGCAACACCTACGAGGCGGGGCCGGGCGACACCGCGGCGCTGCCGCGCGGGGTGGCGCATACCTTCCGGGTGATCAGCGACACCCCGGCGCGCACCCTGATGACCGTGGTGCCCGGCGGGTTCGAGCGGTTCTTCGCCGCGGTGTCCGGCCTGGTGATCCCGCAGGACATGGGCCGGCTGGTCGAGATCAGCGACGGCTACGGCATCGAGTATGTCGGCCCGCCGCTCGCCGGGTGAGGCCAGCCGCCGCGCGCCCGGCCTGCCTTCTGGCCGTGTGACGGGCGCGCGGCAGCCCTGCGCGGGCGGCAATAGCATTTGAAGTGGCAGTCATGCTGTCGTTTCACATGGAAACGCTGCTGCCTCTGGTGGGCTTCGCCGTCGCCGCCTCGGTGACGCCGGGCCCCAACAACGTGATGGTCGCCGCCAACGCGGCGAATAACGGCCTGCGCGCGACGGTGCCCCACGTGGTCGGCATCGCCGCCGGGTTCGGGTTGATGATCGTGCTGGTGGGCATCGGCTTCGCCGGGCTGGTGACCCAGGCGCCGGCGGTGGCGCAGGGCATGCGGGTCGTGTCGCTGGGCTGGCTGCTCTATCTGGCCTGGCGGATCGCCAGTGCCCCGCTGCCGGGACACGGCGAGGCGCGCCCGCCGATCGGCTTCGTCGGCGCCGCGCTGTTCCAGTGGATCAACCCGAAGGCGTGGCTGCTGTCACTGTCGTTGATCTCGGCCTGGATCGTGCCGAGCCAGGCCATGGTGCCGCAGCTGGCGCTGGTGGCCGGGGTGTTCGCCGCAGCCTGCGTGCCATCCTGCGCGCTGTGGGCGCTGATCGGGGTGGGGGCGGCGCGGGCGCTGGATTCGCCGGCCCGGCTGCGGGCGTTCAACGTGGCGATGGCCGTGCTGCTGGTCGTCTCGATGGTGCCGGCCGCCCTGGGGGAATGACGCCGGACGGGGTGACCGGGGCGCCACAGTCGTGTAAAGAAGGCCCAGCGGCCCGGTCCCGGGCGCGCAGGTCATATGGCGAGCGGACGGCAGGAGGATGGCGAGCGTGCAAAAGGCCCAGGCGAACCACCTCGCACGCCCAACCCGCGCCCGGCTGTCGTCTTGCCTGGCACGCTGAGCCATCCGGCGCGCGCGACCCGCCGCATACCCAACCAAGTTTGAATCGAGACTGACGTGAGCGACACGCCTGAACAGCCGCCAGCCGGTGGCGTCCCGCCATCCGACATGATGCCGGTGGTGCTTGAGGAGGAGATGCGCCGCTCCTACCTCGACTACGCCATGTCGGTGATCGTCAGCCGTGCGCTGCCGGATGCGCGCGACGGGCTGAAGCCGGTGCACCGGCGCATCCTGTTCGGCATGCAGGAATCGGGGTTCACCCACGACAAGCCCTACCGCAAGTCGGCCCGCGTGGTCGGTGACGTGATGGGCAAATACCACCCGCATGGCGACGCCTCGATCTACGACGCCATGGTACGCATGGCGCAGAGCTTCTCCATGCGGGTGCGGCTGATCGACGGCCAGGGCAATTTCGGCTCGGTAGACGGCGATCCGCCGGCGGCGATGCGCTACACCGAGGCGCGGCTGGCCCGCGCCAGCAGCTTCCTGCTGGCCGATATCGACCGCGATACGGTGGATTTTCAGCCCACATACGACGAATCCGGCGAGGAACCGCGCGTTTTGCCGGCGGTTTTCCCCAACCTGCTGATCAACGGCGCCGGCGGCATCGCGGTGGGCATGGCGACCAACATCCCCACCCACAACCCCGGCGAGATCGTGGACGCCACGCTGGCGATCATCGAAAATCCCGCGATCACGCTCGACGAGCTGATGAAGATCGTCCCGGGCCCGGATTTTCCGACCGGCGGCATGATCCTGGGCCGCGCCGGTATCCGCCAGGCGTTCGAGACCGGGCGCGGCTCGCTGGCGATCCGCGCCAAGGCCGAGATCGAGGAGATCCGCAAGGACCGCTTCGCCATCGTGGTCAGCGAAATTCCCTACCAGGTGAACAAGTCCACCCTGCTGGAACGCATCGCCGACATGGTGCGCAGCAAGCAGATCGAGGGCATCAGCGACCTGCGCGACGAGAGCGACCGCTCCGGCATGCGCATCGTGATCGAACTGAAGCGCGACGCCACCGCCGAGGTTGTGCTGAACCAGCTCTACCGCTTCACCGCCCTGCAAACCAGCTTCGGCGTGAACATGCTGGCGCTCGATCTCGGCCAGCCGCGGCTGATGGGGCTGAAGGACGCGCTGGAGACCTTCATCCGCTTCCGCGAGGAGGTCATTCTCCGCCGCAGCCGGTTCGACCTCGCCAAGGCGCGCGAGCGGGCACACACGCTGGTGGGCCTGGCCATCGCGGTGGCCAATATCGACGAGGTGATCCGCCTGATCCGCGCCAGCCCCGACGCTGCCACCGCGCGCGCCGCGCTGATGGAGCGGGACTGGCCGGCCGAGGATGTGCTGCCGCTGCTGGCGCTCATCGAGGACGAGCGCAATGTCGTCAGCCCCACCAACACGGTGCGGCTGACCGAGGAACAGGCGCGCGCCATCCTGGAACTGCGCCTGCAGCGCCTGACCGGGCTGGAGCGCGAGAAAATCAACGCCGAGATGGGCGAGGTGGCGGCCAAGATCGCCGACCTGCTGGAAATCATCGCCAGCCGTCCGCGCCGCCTGGAGGTGATGCGCGACGAACTGGCCACCGTGCGCGCCGAGATCGCCAGCCCGCGCATGACCAGCATCGTCGATGGCGTGGCCGACCAGGACGACGAGAGCCTGATCGAGCCCGGGCAGATGGTGGTGACCATCACGCGCGACGGCTTCATCAAGCGCACGCCGCTGGAAACCTTCCGCCAGCAGCATCGCGGCGGCCGCGGCCGCAGCGCCGCCGGCACCCGCGGCGACGACATCGTGACCCGCAGCTTCAACGGGCACACCCATCAATGGGTGCTGTTTTTCTCCTCCGGCGGCAAGGCGTACCGCGAGAAGGTCTGGCGCCTGCCCGAGGGCGGGCCGACCGGCAAGGGGAGGGCGCTGGTAAACCTGCTGCCCGACCTGGGGCAGGACACCATCACCACCGTGCTGCCGCTGCCGCAGGACGAGACGCTGTGGGAGAACCTGCACCTAGTGTTCGCCACCGCGGCGGGCAATGTGCGACGCAACCGGCTGTCGGATTTCCGCAATGTCCGCGCCTCCGGCCTGATCGCCATGAAGCTGGACGAGGGTGACAGCCTGATCGGCGTCGCCACCTGCCGCGAGGGCGACGATGTGCTGCTGGCCACCAGGCTCGGCCGTTGTATTCGCTTCCAGGCGACCGACGACGTGCTGCGTGTGTTCGCCGGGCGCGACAGCTCGGGCGTGCGCGGCATCCGCCTCGCCGAGGGTCGGGTGCCCGACGCGGTGATCAGCCTGTCCGTGCTGCGCCATGTGGATGCGACCGTGGAGGAACGGACCGCCTATCTGAAGCACGCCGCCGCCACCCGCCGCCGCGTTGGTGAGGACGAGGCGGAGGGGCTGCCCGGCGAGCCGGACGACCATGCCGGCGAAGCCGAGGAGCATGTGGCCGAACTGGTCCTTTCGCCCGAGCGGATCGCCGAGTTGGAGGCCGCGGAGGAATTGCTGCTCACCGTTACCGATGGGGGGTTCGGCAAGCGTTCCTCGGCCTATGAATACCGGGTGAGCGGGCGCGGCGGCCTCGGCATCGCCAATATCAGGCTCAGCGCGCGCACCGGCGCTGCGGTCGCCGCCACCTTCCCGGTGCGGCCGGGCGACGGGGTGATGCTGGTGACCAATGCCGGCCGCCTGATCCGCGTGCCGGCCGACCAGGTGCGCCTGACCGGGCGGACGACCATGGGGGTGACGCTGTTCCGCCTGGATGGCGACGAGCGGGTGACCAGCCTGTTCCCGGTGATCGAGGACGATGCGCCCGAGGATGTCGGCGAGCCGCCGGATGCGCTGCCGCCGTCGGCGGGCGATGAGGGGGATGGCGAGGATGTCTGAACCGATACCAGCCGCACCGTCAGGCGAGCGGATTGCGCTTTACCCCGGCACTTTCGACCCGATCCATAACGGCCATCTGGACATCATCTCGCGCGCCGCGCGGCTGGTGGACCGGCTGGTGGTGGGCGTGGCGATCAACATCGGCAAGGGCCCGCTATTCGACCTGGACGAGCGGGTGGAGCTGGTGCGCGAGGAATGCGCGGCGATCTGTGCCCGCACCGGTGTGCGCGTGGAGGTCCGCCGGTTCGAGGGATTGCTGATCCAATTCGCCCGCGACATGGGCGCGCAGATGATCGTGCGCGGGCTGCGCGCGGTGTCGGATTTCGACTTTGAGTTCCAGATGGCCGGCATGAACTACCGGCTTGCGCCGGAGGTCGAGACGGTGTTCCTGATGGCCAGCGAGCGCCACCAGTTCATCTCCTCGCGCTTCGTGAAGGAGGTGGCGCAGCTGGGTGGCGACATCACCTCGTTCGTGTCGCCGTTGACCTTCACGCGGACCATGGCGCGCGTCGCCTCGTCACGGTCCTGAGCCTGTCCTGCGGAGATTTCGCCATGCGCCGTCGCGCCCTGATCGCCCGTCTTGCAATCGCAAGCCTTGTTGCAACCCCTGTCCTGGGAATGACCATGAGTGAAGCCGAAGCGGCCCCCGACCTTGAGAACGAGCTGTACCTGGACCTGAAGGACGGCCGCGTGGTCATCCAGCTGTTCCCCGATATCGCGCCGAAGGCGGTGGCCCGGGTGAAGGAGCTGTGCCGCAAGGGGTTCTACGACGGCACGCCGTTCCACCGCGTGATCGAGGGCTTCATGGCCCAGGGCGGCGACCCGACCGGCACCGGCACCGGCGGCAGCGGCCTCGGCCACCTGCCGGCCGAATTCACCACCAAGCGCCACTTCCTGCGCGGCACGGTGGGCGCCGCTCGCTCCTCCGACCCGAACAGCGCCGACAGCCAGTTTTTCATCATGTTCGCGCCGTCCACGCATCTGGACGGGCAATACACGATCTGGGGCCAGGTGATCTCTGGCATGGAGTTCGTCGACCACATCAAGCGTGGCGGCGGGGCCAACGGCATGGTCAGCAACCCCGACAAGATCATCCACATGCGCGTTGCCGCCGACGTGAAGAACTGACCAGCCTTTCAATCGCTTGACGAACCGGGTGGCTTGCTCTTCAAGGCACCCGGAGCGAGCCCGTAGCTCAGTTGGTAGAGCACGAGACTTTTAATCTTGGGGTCGTGGGTTCGAGTCCCACCGGGCTCACCAAGGATTACAATGGCTTCCGGCCGTTCCGCGGGGGGCGGCCGGAATGCTTCCCACGCTATTCCCCCGAAATGCCCACAGGTCGCCGCTAATCGCGCCGGGGGATTGCCGCTGGGGGGGGGCGAAGTTTGGAGGGGGGAGACTGCGTTCCGCCACCGGCCAGCCGATCCGTGAGAGGCTCGCTTTGCACGCTGCAGCTCGATCTCCTGAATGCCGGGGGCGGGGGCAAGCCATTCGTCTGGTTTTGGTCGGAAGCAGATGGGCAGATTTGAGCATCAGATGACAGAAATTCGGTCGCCGGATACGTTTCGCGGATAGGCGGTCCGAGAAGCCACTATTACTTCAGGCGACCACCAGCAGCGCATGTTGGACCGCGATCGGCCGGCCGTCAGCCGTGCGCGGGTGCTCGCTCTCCCAGAACACCTGGGCGTCTGCAATCGGCGATGACGAGAGTGTCTCTGGCCGTCGTGAGCGCCCGATCAGATAGGCGTTGATACCGTCAACGACGCCCTGGGGGGTGCCGGCCAGGATGTAACCGACCATGAAGCCCCGGCGATGATTCTCGGCGTATTTTCCGATCCTGAAGCGATCGATTCCTTCCACGACATATTCCCGGGCGAGCGTAGCATCACCTGCGGCAACGCGCTTGCACTCAAGGATAGCGTGCGGATCGTGCTCGCCCGACCGGACGAACACCCTCGTCAGAAACAGCGGAATGTCGGTCCGGCCGTCCGGCACGGTCATGTCTGGCTGCGACCGCGATTCAGTTCCCGGCGCGATAATCATTGTCTTGCGCCATGGGAATCTGTGCCGGACGAGGGCGGTGCGCATTGCGTCACGCAAGCACTCGGTGATGGTCACCTCGTTTGCGTGCACCGTAACCTCTGGCCGGGCAAGGGCGATCGGCCAACCGGCCTCCACGGTGCGGATGACGGCCAGGGTGAGCTCGGGGCCCAGGTCGATGAATCTTCGTCCGATTGCAGCCGACTGGCCGAGAGGCAGCCTCACGTCGTTGCTCCGGTGAAGCTCTCGGCAACGACCGTGTCCGCGTCCTCGAACCCAACGCTCCGCATCCAGAAGCGCCGGGCAGCGGGCTTAATGATGACGACCTCGTCTTCGCCGTGGACCCGCAGCTCGCGCTCGCCGACCAGGGCCGTGCCGAGGCGCACGTGCAGCCTGCGGCCGATCCGGTCCATCACCTCGGTTAAAGGTCGAACACCGCAGCATCGAGCGCCTGAAGGCCGGGCTCGTTCGGCCCATCGGCCCGAAAGGCGGCCTCAAGCGCGATGATTCTCCGTCCGGCGTCGCTCGTGACAGCCTGACCTGGATCCGGCAGTGGCAACAGACCGACATCACTGGTCAGCAGCCGCCGTTTCCACACCCCGAATTCGGCGGCGGTCATCAGGAAGAACCAGCTCGCGAGCGCCGAGCCGAGGATGGCGGAGATCAGGCGCGCGCTCTTCAGCTCCTCGCGAGGTAGCGAGGCGCCGAAGTAAGCGTCCGTGTAGACGAGGTCGCGTTCGGCGACCGCGGTCACGGGGCGCGGGCCCGCTTTCAGGAACTCCTTGATGAGCAAGATTGGCGCCTTGTAGGTCTGCCGCGCCCGCGGCCACTGCGCTTGCGGTTCGGCGAAACGGGTCAGTTTCGCTGGTATTTGGAAGGGGGAAAGGTCTTTCGTCTCCAGCAGTTCAAGGCCCCCGAGGTGGCTCGCGTTGCGGGTCCGCTGCGGCAGTTTTCCGAGGATTAACCCGTCGCGCCATTCGGAGCCGACGCTCGTCAGCCACTCGCCAAGCGGCTTGATGTCGCCTCGAAGCTGGTCAAGGAGCGCCATATCGCGCCCCCGCCCGAACATCACGGTCTTGAGGCGCTGCGGGTCGGTACTCCAGTCAGCAAGCGGCAGCACGGACACGTCGCTCGCCGCGATCTCGAAGGTGTAGGACTTCTCGGTTGAAGGCGACCAGGGCACGTTCACGACTGTCAGCAGGTCCGGGCTCTGGGGCCGGTGGCGGGCCAGGAGCACGACGGCTGGCATCTTCGCGGTTGGAAACAGCCACTTGGTCAGGGGGGCAAGGTTGACGAGCGTTGCCGGAGAAAGCTGCTCGATCACGTAGCGGGCCGCACGCACACCGGTCTTGCTGCCGGCGAAGAAGGGCATGGCACTCAGCACAATGCCGTAGCGTGTCAATCGGCACG
>MKWE01000025.1:140946-147949 GCA_001899585.1 Rhodospirillales bacterium 70-18 | reverse complement strand
GCGAACCATCCCTATCATCAGAAGGGGTCCCTTTTGGACGCCGATCCGGGGTCCCTTTTGCGTGCCGATTGACATACTGGAGAACAGTGAGCCGATGAGTTCCCCGACGGCATAGCCGATCAGGGCGCCAACCCCGGGTATCACAAAGTTGCCAACGGTGCTGCCAACCTCGACCCCAAGTGCGGTCGCAATCGCGCCGCTTAAGGCTGGACTCGCAACAGCGCTAACCGCCCCCAGCGCCGATCCAAACGCTCCGCCGAGTGCAGCCTCCTGCGAATGCGCCGGCAGGATCAGCGAGCCTATCTCGGTGCCTATGAAAGCACCGACTCCGGCTTCAGCGGAACCTGCGAGGCCGTAATTCCAAGGTTTCAGCGCCACTAGGTTGGTTGCGATCCGGCTGATAACGGCGCCACCACTCGCGTCAAGCGCTTGAGCTGTGATGCCTTTCATACCCAATGCATTAATCAGCTCCGCAAAGCCATAGGACGCAAGCGAACCAGCTCCAGCCTGCTCGACGTCAGACGCAAAATTGGCCAGAGCGTCTGTTGTCGACAAGTCGACCTTCTGTGGCTGCGCGGAGGTGTTAGACACCGCCCGCGCGAACTCCGTTAGCGCCGCCGAAAGAACGGCGTCGGCGGCAATCTGACCAAATGGGTCTCCAGGCAGCAAAAGTGCCACAACTCGCGCTCCCAGCGCGTTTGCGATGGCCTCCGCAGTTGCAATGACGCTCTCCGTGCCGTTGGCCTTCGAGAGTACTACAGTCGAATTGTTGTACTTATCCCGGTTTATACCGATGAATGATGGCGCCGGCGATTGAGACTGGATGGACTGCGTTCCTTCATTTCCGGATGAGTCAGCGGACGTATCCGGGCTATGAGGATTTATGTCGCCCGGTTACCAAAGGCGGGACGCTGAACCAGAGCCAAATGGTTGGATTCCGTAATGCAAGTCGACAATCAACGCGTCGACATTATACCAGCTTAAATGCAATCCATTCGAAGCATAATTATAGTAAGTCACGGACGTCGTGCTTCCATCAGGCAGCGCGACAGGATATGCGACCCCCTCACTTGGTGGTGGTGAATTGGCGTTACTATCTGCGACATTTTTCACGTAGCCTGCAAGATACGTCCAGTCCGATGGGTTCACATTTGCAGGTGGCGTCTCGGCCATCGGAAGTCCGGCAAATATTTTTGACAGACTGGATATCACATTTGGCGATGCACTACGAAAATCATCTGGCAGAACCGAAGTAGTATCATTTGCGAAAGAGATTAAAGGATAGGCACCTTTCAATGAGTTTAACGATTGATTGATGTATGCGGATTCGATTTCACCCACGCCCGATTGAGCTGCTTCCGCCTTCAGCGTAGCAATGAGTTCCTGACTAATACGCAACTGATTGAACCCACTAGCCGCCTCCGCAGACAGCCGTCCGGATACGAAATCCGCGAAAGCTTGCGTATTCCCGCCACCGAGCCCAAGATCATTGTTCAAATTTGCAATGTATGCACGATCAAGCGAGTGTGTATATTCATGTCCTGAATAAGCCACATAAAGATATGGATCGGTCAGTAATTTGATACCTATTTTCATTATCTTATTGTTTACGTCGAGAAGCGCCGAGCCTTGATCAGATCCAAATCCTATAACTATTTTCGATGATGAATTATTATTTGATACTTGTTCAAAAATATTTTGGTAAATGTTAGATTTATTACCTGCATTAATAACGTCGGATATAAATTGATCCGGGTTAAACGCGCTTCCATCCGGATTCGTGACAGCGCTCAATTGAGAGGCGATATTGGGATCGCGCAATGCATCTGACAGCTTCGTTATATTAAGGTTTGATGAAGTAATGACTGGCATTTGTCGCTTCCCCGGATATAGAGTGCTTTATTATTTAATTTCTGTTATATTTAATGCATTCCAATCATTCTCCATAACATTCACACTCTGCACGCAGCGGTTTCCTGAGAATGTATACGAAATCTGCCGAAATGGATCCCCGCCAAGATCGAATATGGCTACATCAATATACTGTCCATGATAGAATTGTTTATAGATATTATCACGAAATTTCAAATCTGTATCGAAAATGTAGTTTCGAAAATTAGAACCAAAATTCGCCACCAGATCGTCCATCGTGATGCAACCGTCATCCGGCGAGATGAACACTAACATGTCTACCCGCGGTAGGTCGGCGCGGAGAGGCGGCTTCATCTTGAGGCGCGATTCGATAGAACGACGGACCGCGGCTGAGACGCTCGGATCGGCGATCAGATCCGCAACGGGAACGGCGATCGAAATGAGAGAATCCCGCCCCACCACGAGCGAGCCGCTGGTCAGGTCCAAGCCCTCCCCGCTGCTCCAGGCTGAATGTCGCCCAAGTTGAACGCCGAGCGCGCTCGCGACCGCGGGCGCATCCGCAAGCGTCGGCAGGTCAAGAACCGCGCGAATCCGGGCCAGCAACAATTGTCCCGGTGTCGGCGTGCACCCCTCCGTCAGCAACGCTGCAACCACCAGCAGCGCCAGAGATAGCAGCCGGCCCGCGCGACGAACGGGCGGAAGGGCTCGCCATTGGGCAAGGCGGAGGCATGAGGTGTGATGGGAATCGGATCCGCCCGTCCGGCTGCTGGGCGTGTTCACGCGGCGTGGTCCTCCCGTCCCCGTTGGCCCCGGTCGCGTTGGCGATTCGTAAGAAGTTACCAGATCATTGCTACCTGTCCATATACCTGACGGACGTATCGTTGCATAGGGACAAAGGGGCCGGCGCCATCGTGAAAGGGACAACGAATAGTAGTTGTGATAAATGAACGATAGCTATGCGCAACGCCGCTACCCAACAGCCGCTTCAGCCTCCAAGAAGCGCGAACGCATCCACGATCCAAGCCGCCTGATCCCCGAGGCGCTGCGGCGCGAGGGCGTGACCAGCAAGACCGGCGCGGCGATCGACAAGGGCTACCTTTATAGGGTGCTGAACAACCGGACCTATCTGGGCGAGGCGCCGCGCAAGGGCACGGTCCACCGCGGCGAGCATCAGGCGATCGTGCCGCGCGACCTGTGGGACCGGGTACACGCGGCGCTGCAGGAGAGCCCGCGGGTGCGGGCCAACCAGAACCGGGCGCAGTCGCCGGCGCTGCTGCGGGGGCTGATCTTCGGCACCGACGGCCGCGCCCTGTCGCCGACGCACACCGTGCGGCGGGGGCGGCAATACCGCTACTACGTCAGCCAGAGCGTGCTGAAGGGCGGGGCGCCGGCGGACCCGACCATCGTGCGGCGCATCGCCGCGGCCGAGATCGAGACGGTGGTGATGGCGCAGGTGCGGGCACTGATCCGCCAGCCGGAGGTCATCGTCGGCACCTGGCAGGCAGCGCGGGTTGAGGCGCCAGGCATGACAGAGGACGAGGTCCGGACGGCGCTGGAGCGGCTCGAGCCGATGTGGGACGAGTTGTTCCCCGGCGAGCACGCGCGGATCGTGCAGGCACTGGTCGAGCGGGTGACGGTCGGGCCGACCGGCGCCGATATCCGGTTGCGGGTGGAGGGGCTGGCGGGGCTCGTCCGCGACCTGCGGCCCGTGGCGGGTTGGAGGGATGCAGCGTGAGCGGCGCGACCAGCATCACGGTGCGGGTGCCGATAGCCATCCGCAAGCGGGGCGGGCGGAAGGTGATCGTGGGGCCGGATGGGTCGGTGCTGCCCGGCGCGCCGCGGCAGGCCACCACCACGGCCGACCCGGCGCTGCTGAAGGCGCTGGCGCGGGCGTTCCGGTGGCGGCGGTTGCTGGAGGATGGCCGCTACGCGTCGGTCAGCGATATTGCGCGGGCGGAGAAGATCGACCGCGGATATGTTCGACGCCACGTCGGACGCGGCCGACGAACAAGCCTTCGCCGAGCGCACGGCGGATGACCGGCACCATTTCCGGTTCATCATCTCGCCCGAGGATGCGGCCGAGCTGGCGGACCTGCGCAGCTTCACGCGCGAGCTGATGCAGGATGTCGAGCGCGATCTCGGCACCAAACTCGATTGGGTTGCCGTCGATCACTGGAACACCGACAACCCGCACGTCCACGTTTTGATCCGAGGCCGCGCCGACGATGGCCAGGACCTGGTCATCAGCCGCGAATACATCAGTCGTGGCTTCCGCGATCGGGCCGCCGAGCGTGTCACGGCCGAACTCGGACCACGCAGCGAGCACGAAATACGCACCGCGCTCGAAAAGGAGGTCGGGGCCGAGTGCTGGACCAGCCTCGACCGCGCGCTACGCGATGTCGCCGACGATGGCGGCGGCGTCTCTCCGCGGCTTGGTAGCGGACACTCCCGCGAACGGCCGAGATGGCGGGGTATGGTGGGGAGCGGACATTCCGGTTGACGCGGAAATCAGGGATTGCGCACCGCTCTACTCCCCGGATACCGGAGAGCATCGATGAACAAGGCGAAGGCGGGCGTGGGCTGACGGCGGCTGGGATAATACAAGTGGTAGCCCGCAAAGAGTGGGCACCAGTCTGCGAGGACCCGAACAAGCCGGCCGTCCTTGAGTTCGGCGCTCACTTGGTCCTCCGGCAGGCAGGCGAGGCCGATGCCGTCGAGTGCAGCGGCGCGGCGTAAGGCGACGTTGTTGAAGACCAGCTGGCCCTCGACCCTCACCTTGAGCTCGCGGGCGCCCTTTTCGAATTCCCAAGGATAGAGGCCGCCATAGGTCGGCAGGCGTAGGTTGATGCAGTTATGGGCGGTGAGATCGTCCGGCGTCCGAGGCTTGTCCTGTCGCTTGAAGTAGGAGGGCGCGCCGACTACGGCCATCCGGATATCCGGGCCGATGCGCACCGCGATCATGTCCTTTGCCACCTGCTCGCCAAGGCGGACCCCGGCGTCATAGCGCTCCGTTACGATGTCGGTCAGGCCGTAGTCGACGATCACCTCCACGTGGATGTCGGGATACTCCGGCAGCAGCTTCGCCAAGGCTGGCCAGACGATCGTCTCGGCCGAGTGCTCGCCAGCCGTGATACGGATCGTGCCTGCTGGCTTGTCCCGCATCTCGTTCAGCGCGGCCAGTTCCGCCTCGATCTCGTCGAAGCGGGGCCCGACGGTGCGGACCAGGCGTTCCCCCGCTTCGGTCGGCGCGACGCTCCGCGTCGTGCGCGTCAGGAGGCGCAGCCCGAGCCGGGCCTCCAGCCCGCGGATCGTGTGACTAAGGGCCGACTGCGAGACGCCGAGCTTCGCGGCGGCCTTGGTGAAGCTGCGCTCCCGCGCCACGGCCAGGAACGCGATCAGGTCGTTGATGTTCTCACGTGCCATATATGAAATCCGTTCATGACCACATGCCGATCTTAGCGATTATCCACAAGAGTGGAACCGCCTAACTATGTCGGCGGCAAGGAGAAGGTCATGGAGATCAAGCGCAGCGGCTCACACCCGTCCGGCAAGGGACCGACCGAGTATTTCACTGGCAACGTGCGGGTGGACGCCCCGTTCGCGGGCAGCGGCGGGCTTTCCGGCGCGACAGTCACCTTCGAGCCGGGCGCGCGCACGGCATGGCACACGCACCCGCTCGGCCAGACCCTGATCGTCCTGTCCGGCTGCGGCCGGACGCAACGCGAGGGTGGCCCGATGGAGGACATCCGGCCGGGCGACATCGTGTGGTTCGCACCCGGCGAGAGGCACTGGCACGGCGCCGCGCCGACCACGGCCATGAGCCACATCGCCATCGCAGAAAAGCAGGACGGGCAGGTGGTGACCTGGCTCGAACAGGTCGCCGACGAGCAATACGGGGCCTAGCCCCGCCTTCATACCGGAGCATTCCCATGTCCCAGAACATCGACGGCAAGGTCGTGGTCATCACGGGCGCAAGCAGCGGCCTCGGTGAAGCGACCGCCAGGCTCCTTGCGCAGGAAGGCGCACACGTCGTGCTCGGCGCGCGTCGGCTCGACCGGCTCCGGGCGCTTGCGGCCGAGATCGGGCTTCCGGCCGACGCGGCGATCGAGACGGACGTCACCGACCGAGAGCAAGTGAAGCGGCTGGTCGACCACGCCGTGGCGGCGCACGACCGCATCGACGTGCTGATCAACAATGCCGGGCTGATGCCGCACTCACCGCTCGAGCGAGGCCGGGTCGGGGACTGGGAGCGGATGATCGACGCCAACCTCAAGGGCGTGCTCTACGGCATCGCCGCCGCGCTGCCACACATGACCCGGCAGAAAAGCGGGCACATCATCAACGTGTCATCCGTCGCCGGGCACAAGGTCCGGCCCGGCAGCGCGGTCTACGCGGCCACCAAGGCGGCCGTGCTGATGCTCTCCGAAGGTCTCCGCCAGGAGGTGAAGCCCTACAACATCCGCACCACGGTCATTTCGCCCGGTGCGGTCCAGTCCGAGCTGCCGCAGAGCGTCACCGAGGCGGACGTGGCGAAGGGCATCCGGAGCTTCTACGAGACCTATGCCATCCCCGCCGCGAGCTTCGCGCGCATGGTCGCCTTCGCGATCGGCCAGCCCGACGACGTGGACGTGAACGAGATCCTGTTCCGTCCGACCGCGCAGGAGCTGTGATGATGCCGATCCGACAGACGCCGCCACGCACCGGCACGCCCCAGGGCTGGCGCGTCCTCGCCGTCCTGAGCGCGCTGATCGGGTGCGCGTCCATCTCGACCGACTTCTACCTGCCCGCCATGCCGACCATGGGCC
This sequence comes from Rhodospirillales bacterium 70-18, assembly GCA_001899585.1. Lineage (GTDB taxonomy): Bacteria > Pseudomonadota > Alphaproteobacteria > Acetobacterales > Acetobacteraceae > 70-18. The sequence goes on along the minus strand of MKWE01000025.1, from coordinate 141,272 downwards.
ACGTGCTCGGCGCGGGAGCCGGGGCTGTCGAGTGGACCATCTCGGGCTACCTAATCGGCTTCAGCTTCGGTCAGCTCCTATGGGGACCGATCGGTGACCGGTTCGGCCGCCGCTTGCCCGTCGCGATCGGGCTGGCGCTGTTCGTCGCCGGGTCGGCCGGGTGCGCGTTGTCGGGAACGATCTGGGCCGTGATCGGCTGGCGTGTGGTGCAGGCCATCGGTGCCGCGGCGGGCGTCGTCCTCGGCCGCGCCATGGTCCGCGACCTCTACGAGGGACACCGCGCCGCGCAGATGATGTCCACCCTGATCACCATCATGGCGATCGCG
>MKWE01000025.1:83112-140923 GCA_001899585.1 Rhodospirillales bacterium 70-18 | reverse complement strand
CGGCCAGGTTCTGGTCCTGGCCGGATGGCGCGCGATCTTCTGGACCCTGGTCGTGATCGGCCTGGCGATGCTCGCCGCTCTCTGGACCTTGCCCGAGACGTTGCCCCCCGAGCGTCGCAGCGCCATGCCCCTGAGCCGGGCCGTTGCCCAATATGGCCGCCTCCTCCACGACCGCAGATTGCTCGGATACGCGGGGGCGGGTGGCTTCTTCTACGGCGCCATGTTCGCCTACATCGCCGGGACGCCCTTCGCCTACATCGCCTACCACCACCTCGACGCGCAGGCTTACGGCTTCCTGTTCGCGGCGGGCATCCTCGGTATCATGGCGACCAACTCCATCAATGCCCGGCTGGTGCCGCGGTTCGGAGGCGATCGGCTGTTGCAGTGGGGTGCGGGCTTCGCGGCATTCACCGGCATCATACTGGCAGTCACCGCGCGCACCGGCTGGTTCGGCCTATGGGGCCTGGCCGTGCCGCTGTTCCTGTTCGTCGCCATGACCGGGTTCATCGTCGCCAATTCCGTCGCCGGGGCGCTAGCCGACTTCCCGACACGCGCCGGGGCCGTCTCGGCCTTGGTCGGCTCGATGCAGTACGGAAGCGGCATCTTCAGCTCGGCCCTGGTCGGCTTCTTTGCCGACGGCACGCCGTGGCCGATGGGGTGGGTCATCGCCGTCGCGGGCATCGGCAGCTTCCTTTGTGCCCGCCTGATCGTCACGCGTGCCGCGCCCGTGGCGAAGCAGGAGGAACGGGCCCATCGGGCAAGCATGCCTGCGCCGCAGTGCCCCTGGCGACCTCGCTCCGAAGTAGCGAGACGGATCTGATACGGAAATCGAGAACTTGGCAGCGGGTCGTGCAGCCAGGTTCACGAGCGGGTCGGTCTGCGTGGACGCCCGATGTGAATGTCTGCTCCTGGTCGATAGCTGCCGTAGGACCGATGTCAGCAAGGGTTTGCTTCTCGCGTCCGCGTCTGCAGAGCCGACGGTCCGCTTTCGGCCAACCTCGGCCGAAAGCGGCTTGTTACCAGGCAGGAGTGCATCGGCAACGACCATGCAACTGGTCGAGATTACAAGCCGGCTGATTTCTACCCGGCAGCGCGCTACAGATGCGTCCGGGTGTTTTGGAACTTGATCGCGCCGCCCAAGCCCGCGCTGATCTTTTGTTGCCATGAACGCGACCAAGATCCTCTGGGGCCAGGTGCTCCTCGTCAGCGCCACCGTTCTCGCCTTCGTGTGGGCGGCGACGGAATGGACTGCGTGGAAGCTCGGCTTCCAGTCCGGGCTCGGCCACCCGTGGTTCGATGTTTTCGGATGGCCCTTTTACCAACCGCCCGCCTTCTTCTGGTGGTGGTTCGCTTACGACGCCTACGCACGCGACATCTTCGTCGAGGGCGCATACATCGCAGCATCCGGCGGGATCGCGGCCATCGTGGTCGCGGTCACCATTTCGGTTTGGCGCGCCCGCGAGGCGAAGCGCGTCACGACTTACGGCTCCGCCCGCTGGGCCGAGACACGCGAGGTGCGCGAGGCCGGGCTGCTTGGGCATGACGGCGTGCTGCTTGGCCGGTGGCGGGAGGACTATCTCCGCCACGATGGGCCGGAGCACGTGCTGTGCTTTGCGCCGACGCGCAGCGGCAAGGGGGTGGGCCTCGTCGTCCCGACGCTCCTCACCTGGCCAGGCTCGGCCATCGTCCATGACATCAAGGGCGAGAATTGGATGCTGACCGCCGGCTGGAGGGCGCGGTTCGGACGCGTGCTGATCTTCGACCCGACGAACGCGCAAAGCGCCGCCTACAATCCGCTGCTGGAGGTGCGCCGGGGCGAGTGGGAGGTGCGCGACGTCCAGAACATCGCCGACGTGCTGGTCGATCCGGAAGGCGCTCTGGAGAAGCGGAACCATTGGGAGAAAACCAGCCATTCGCTGCTCGTCGGCACCATCCTGCATGTGCTCTACGCCGAGCCGGACAAGACGCTCGCCGGCGTCGCCAATTTCCTCTCCGATCCAAAGCGGCCGATTGAAACAACGCTGCGGGCGATGATGACCACGCCGCATCTGGGCGAGGCCGGCGTGCATCCCGTCGTCGCCAGCGCCGCGCGGGAACTTCTGAACAAAAGCGAGAACGAGCGGTCCGGCGTGCTATCCACCGCCATGTCGTTCCTCGGCCTCTATCGCGACCCCGTGGTGGCGGCTGTGACGTGCCGATGCGACTGGCGCATCCGCGACCTCGTCGAAGGCGCACGGCCGACGACCCTCTACCTCGTCGTGCCGCCATCGGACATCAGCCGGACCAAACCGCTGGTCCGGCTGATCCTCAACCAGATCGGCCGGCGCCTGACTGAGGATCTCAACGCGAAGGGCAAGCGGCACCGCCTACTGCTGATGCTCGACGAATTTCCGGCGCTGGGCCGGCTCGACTTCTTCGAGAGCGCCCTGGCCTTCATGGCCGGTTACGGATTGAAGGCGTTTCTGATCGCGCAATCGCTGAACCAGCTCGAGAAGGCATATGGCCAGAACAACTCGATCCTCGACAACTGCCATGTCCGCGTCAGCTTCGCGACCAACGACGAACGCACCGCCAAGCGGGTGTCCGATGCTCTCGGCACCGCGACCGAAATCCGAGACGCCAAGAACTACGCCGGCCATCGACTCAGCCCGTGGCTCGGGCATTTGATGGTGTCACGCCAGGAGACCGCCAGGCCGTTGCTGACCCCCGGCGAGGTGATGCAGCTGCCGCATGATGACGAGTTGGTGCTGATCTCCGGCTGCCATCCTATCCGGGCCAAGAAGGCGCGCTACTACGAGGATCGCCGGCTACAGGCGCGCATCCAGCCGCCGCCGGCGCTCACAGCCGGAACGACCGTGGACGGCAACGCTGACAAGCAAATTCTGGCGGCCAAAGATGATTGGCAGGGTGCCGCCATCGCGCCGCCATTGAGCGACACCGAAGATCCCGTCAATGCCGGCATCCGCCGCGAGCCCGAGTTGCCCGAGCACGAGGACATCATTACCGCGCCAAGAAAGCCGGCCCAGGAGTTCGATCCTCCGGATGATGAGGCCGACGACGACGCCCAACGGCTCCGTGTGTTGCAGCGCCAGGTGCGCACCACCGCCCGCCAGGTGTCTCTCGATCCCGCCGACGACATGGGGCTTTGACCGCCATGCGAACCAAGCACACATTTCGCCTGCCGCCGGATCTCGCCGGCAAACTCGCCGACTACGCGGCGCGCAAACGCGTGCCCCAGGCGCTGATCGTGGAAGCGGCTCTCGCGTCGCATCTGTCGCCCGACGGCGCCGACCGGTTGGAGGCGGCGCTCGCGCGGCGGCTCGACCGTATGACGCGACAGATTGAGCGCCTGGAACGGCACGTCATGATCTCGAACGAGGCGCTGGCGCTGTTCGTGCGCTTCTGGCTGACAATTACCCCGCCGTTGCCGGATTCCGCCCAGGCGGCGGCGCAGGCGAAGGGCCGGGAACGCTATGACGGTTTCATTGAGGCCTTGGGTCGGAGATTGGCGCGTGGCCGGACGCTTGCCGATGAGGTCAGCCGGGACATCGACACGAGCGCGACGGAAGGCGAGGCGGCGGCCACGTAGTGGTGCACTGAATTTCAAACCGAGCCATAGTTCGAGTTCGGCCACTAGCAATTCCTGACCTGCAGCGGCCATCGGAATTGATAGCTTACCGACGGCCGCGAGTAGCAGCAATATCCCAGGTGACGGCCGCAGCATGGCACAGCCCTATGCCCGCCCTCCACGGCGGTGAGGGTCGTTTTCCTATTTTGTTCCACGCAAAGCTGCTAAGTTGTAATGAGTCTTAAGGTAAACAACGGCAGGCTGGTGCCCTTGATGGAACTGGAAGCGGTGCTCCGCTGGGCGTTGACCAGCATCCGCGCCCGCTCGTCCCGCGCCAGAACAAGCGCGTCGCTGGCCGGAAGCGGCCGGTTGCGGTCCCGCCGCATCACTTTGAACAGCCGCGTTTCGGCACCGCTCGCCGCGTGCGTATGGATGGTGCGCCGCTCGGTGATGTGTAGACTGTCCGCCGTCAGCGTCTCGACGCCGACATCGTAGCTGCTGGCGGCGATCGCGTTCTCGATGCGGCTGGCGAGCAGCTCCTCGAACACCGCGAACAGGCCGTTTTGCAGGGCGATCGGCAACGCCAGCAGCCGGTTGAGGAAGGTGGTGATCGGCGGCAGGTCCTCGCGCAGCGACCCGTCGCGGTCGGAGAGGTCAAGCCCCGTCGTCTCCTCGAAACGCTGCAATGAGCAGCACTCCACCTTGCCGGCGAAGATCATTCCGTAGAACTGCCGCAGGGCCGCGCGGGCATACTGGCTCTCCAGATTGTCCTCGGCGCGGAACAGGCCTTGACCGCCGGTCTGGCGCTGGCCGCGGGTGATCGCGCCGAGGCTGTCGAGCCGACGGGCGATGGTGGAGAGAAACCGCTTCTCGCCGCGAACATCGGTCGCCACCGGACGGAACAGCGGCGGCTGGCGTTGATTGGTGCGGTTGGAGCGGCCCAGCCCCTGAATGGCGGTGTCCGCCTTCCAGCCAGGTTCCAGCAGGTAATGCACCCGCCGGCGCTGGTTCCGGGCGGCGAGGTCGGCGTGATAGCTGCGCCCGGTGCCGCCGGCATCCGAGAACACCAGGATGCGCTTCTCGTCGTCCATGAAGGCCTGGGTCTCGGCGAGATTGGCGGACCCCGGCCGCGTCTCGACGGCGAGGCGCTCGTTGCCATCGGCGGCGACCTTGCGCACGACGCGCCGCGACCGCCCGGTAACCTCGGCGACCTGATCGGTGCCAAAGCGCTGGACGATTTGATCCAGTGCGCCCTGCACAGCCGGCAGGGCGGCGAGGTGTTCGATCATCCGGTCCCGGCGCTCGACCGCCTCGCGCGATTGCACCGGCTGGCCCTCGCGGAACACCGGGCGGGAGAGCAAATTGCCCTCGCTATCGGTGAAGACCTCGAACAGCTGCGTCGGGAAACCATGCGCCAGGTAGTCGAGGGCGTATTCGCGCGGGGTGATGTCCACCTGGACGTCGGCCCACTCACCGGCGGGGATCTCCGCCAGCCGCCGATCCAGCAGCGCCTCGCCGGTGGAAACCAGCTGCACGATGCACGCGGCTCCCGCGGCGATGTCGCGCTCGATCGCAGCGATCAGCGTCGGCACCTTCATCGCCGTGATGAGGTGGTTGAAGAAACGCTGCTTGTTCGATTCGAAGGCCGATCGCGCCGCCGCCTTTGCCTGTCGGTTCAGCGTGCCGGAGGGGCCGGTGACGTTGGCCGCCTCCAGGGCTTCGCCCAGGTTGGCGTGGATCACCTGGAACGCCTCGGCATAGGCGTCGTAGATGCGCACCTGCTCGGGGCTGAGCGCGTGCTCGACGATCTCGACCTCGATCCCCTCGTACGACAGCGACCGCGCGGCGTAGAGGCCGAGCGCCTTCAGATCCCGCGCCAGCACCTCCATCGCCGCGATCCCGCCGGCTTCCATCGCGGCGACGAATTCCTGCCGCGTCGCGAACGGGAAATCCGCCCCGCCCCAGAGGCCGAGCCGCTGCGCATAGGCGAGGTTCTGCACCGAGGTCGCGCCGGTCGCGGAGACGTAGAGCACCCGCGCGTCGGGCAGCGCGTGTTGCAGGCGCAGCCCGGCGCGGCCCTGCTGGGACGGTCCGCGCTCGCCACGTTCGGAGGTGTCGCCGGCAGCGTTGGCCATGGCGTGCGCCTCGTCGAAGACGATCACCCCGTCGAAATCCCGCCCCAGCCAGTCGATGATCTGATCGAGCCGCGAGGCCTTGCCCTCCCGTTCGGCGGACCGCAGCGTGGCGTAGGTTGTGAAGCCGAGCGCGACCGGCGTCGAGAACTGCTGGAGCGCCGCGCTCTCCTCGGAGCGGCGCGTATGCGTCGGCGCCAGCGCGGCCAGCCTCGCCAGCATGGCGAGCATCGCCGCCGGGTTGCCGGCGCGGGCGCGCATGGCCGGCCCGTGCCGGCGCAGGAACAGAACCTGCGCCACCTCACAGGCCTCGTAGGCGTCCTTCCACACCCATGTGCCGGCCACGTAGGTGGTGCCGAACGCCGCCTCCATGGCGGCGCGCAGGGTGGTGGCATCGAGGGCCTGGCCCCGCTCCAGCGCCGGCAGCAGAAGCCGGGCGGCGTGCAGGATGGCGGACGCCCGATCGGGCGCAGGGGGCGCGGACGGGGATGCGAGCGCAGCCGACCGCTCGGCCAGCGCGGGGACGATGAGGTTCATGGGGGGATTCCGGAGAGCGGGGTTGCGAGGCCGGCGGGCGCTCTCTCGACCCCACCTGGCTCACCCCGTCCCGGCCATCCTCTCGCTCTCCGAGCTCCCCGTGCCCCCAGCGGTGACCCGCTCCGGCGCCTTGGTTCCAGCCCGCGCCGTGCTATATATGACCAACTAGATGGTCAGGAGAGCCTCATGGGCACTGTGAGCATCGCCGACGCCAAGGCGCATCTGAGCGAACTGGTCGAGCGCGCCGCCGGCGGTGAGACAGTGCAGATCACCCGCCGCGGCAAGCCGGTGGCGCAGATCGTCGCCGCGAAGACGCCGCGCAAGCGCATCGACATCGCGGCCCTGCGCGCGATGGTCGAGAAAATGCCGATGCAGGCGGAGCCAGCGGGCGAATTCATCCGCCGCATGCGTGACGAGGCGCGTTATTGATCCTCTATCTCGACACTTCGGTGCTCGTCGCTGCATTGACGCATGAGGCAGAGACCGAGCGCATGCAGCGCTGGCTGGGAGATCAGGATCCGGAACTTCTGGCGATCAGCGATTGGGTGACGGCAGAGTTTTCCTCGGCGCTGTCGATCAAGCTGCGGTCTGGGCAGATCGAGATGCAGCACCGAGCGGATGCGCTCGCCGTGTTCACCACGATGAGCGCAGAGACCTTCGTCCAGCTGCCGATTTCCTGCGCACAGTTCCGCACCGCCGCGCGGTTTGCCGATCAACACGCGCTCGGCCTGCGGGCCGGTGACGCGCTGCATCTCGCGATCTGCGCCGATCATGGCGCCGCCCTTTGCACGTTGGACCGGCGGCTCAGCGAGGCGGGTCCCACCCTGGCTACGAAAACGGCGCTGCTGTGAACGCGTCGCCGGCGCGCACGACAAGGCGCAGGGCGGCTGCATCGAGGGTTTGGCCCCGTTTACAGCGGGGGCGGAAACAGCCGGGCAGCATGGAGGATGGGCCGTGGCCCGACCGGACGCAGTGGGTGCGGACAAGGACGCGGCCGCGGCCGACCGCCCGGCCAATGCTGGGACGATTAAAGTCATCGAGGGGTCCGGAGAACGGGGGGCAGAGCCCGGCGGGCGCTCTCGACTCGATCCGGCTCCCCCCGCCCTGGCCACCTCTCGCTCTTGCGCCTCGCCATCGGATTTTGGCTAGGCACCTAATCTATAGGCAATAACAATGGTGTAGTGGGTTCCGGTCCTGGGATCACGCTTCGGCGCTGGGCCGCACGCTAGAGTGAGCGGCGGCGGCGTGCTAAGGGCGGATATCCGACGGTTCCCGTTCAAACTTGAGTGTGCCGTTGTTTCGCCAGGACGCCTTTCTTAAGATGGAAGAACGATGAGCGCGCACGCTGCGGTCGCAAAGCCTACCGGCCCGAAGGTGTCGGCGTCAGATAGCCGCAGCCTCCTGCGGACGCGGGCTGCTCACGAGCTTTTCTTTGCGGTCGTTGGACCGGTTGGTGCAGGCTCCTCGCATGTTGCCCGCCAGCTGACCAGGTGTCTTAAGGAAGCGAAGCTCGGAGGCACTCAATTCACCTGCGAGATGCTGAAGGCGAGCGATGTGATCCGTGCTTCCTACAGTTCGGAGGGAGAACAGCATGGCGCATTAAAAATGCTCAGCCCTCTGAAAAGAAAAGTCGCAATGCAGGAAAAAGGCGACGCATTACGTATAAACGATCACGCTGCCATCGCCGCTTCGTTGGTCGGGAAAATCGCAGAGGCGCGCGCCAGGGCGCAAGGCGCGGTATTCACGCGGGATGCTCCAGTCGAACCAGATGGCAATCCGAGGGCATACATTATCGATTCGCTGAAACATCCTGCTGAGGTTAGGTTACTCCGGCGGCTATACGGGGATGCCTTTGTGCTGATTGGTGTAGTTTGCAGTCCCCCGGCGCTTGAGCGGCGATTGTCCAACGCGCTTTTCACTGGTGTCGAGAGAACCCGGCCCGAAAACATAGCAGAGTTGAAAGAATTCATTCGGCGCGATGCCGATGATTCTGACCACAAGCATGGTCAGCATGTCACTGACGCGTTCCACGAGGCAGATTTTTTTGTCGACAACACTCCCGACACCGCGATGCCTGAAAGTGGAGTCCTGGAAGACGCCGTCGACCCGCGGCTCATCGGAGAATTGAACCGTTTGGTGTCCATCATTTTGCATGACCGCATCCGTCGGCCATCGATTGACGAGACCGCCATGCATACCGCGTACTCGGCGCAACTGCAGAGTAGCTGCCTCTCAAGGCAGGTAGGCGCGGCACTGGTCGACGAACGCGGAAATATCGTTGCAACGGGCACGAACGAGGTCCCCAAGGCCGGTGGCGGGGTATATGGCGAGGATACGGGGGTAGCAAAGATTGAGAACAGATGCGCATTCTGCGACAATGGGGGAAGAGGGCCGTTTTGCAGTAATAACACTCAGCAGAATCTCCTAATCGAGGGGGCAGTGAAGGCGCTTTTGGGGAATGACATTTCTCCGAACGAGTTGCAAGAAAAGCTAATTGCTGTTCGGAAGACGCAGCTTGGCGGACTTCTAGAATTCAGCCGCTCCGTTCATGCTGAGATGGATGCCCTTCTATCCGCAGGTCGTTCTGGAGTATCGACAGTAGGCTCACGGCTCTTTGTGACGACTTACCCCTGCCATTATTGTGCCCGCCATATCGTCAGTGCGGGTGTTTACGAGGTACAATACATTGAGCCGTATCCGAAAAGCCGAGCGATCGACTTGCACGGCGATGCAATCGAAAGTGTACCGGAGAATTGGACCCCACCGAAGCGACAGTCGCGTCACGATCAGGTGCAGATCGAACGAGCTGAATCGAACCAGTTAGTCAGACCGGGACAAGGACAGGCAAGCACGTCAGTGCCAACGTCCATTGATGTCGGAGTATCTCCTGCGAGCAGTGGCAAGGTGCTGTTCAAGCCCTTCGTCGGTGTAGCGCCCCGGCTCTATGCACGTGTCTTCAAAAAAGATCGCGAATACAAGGACAAGATAACTGGGGCGTTTTCCATGGGAGAAGCCGACTGGGGCAATTCCTGGTCGCAGCATCAGGTGAGCTATGCGAGCTTGGAACTGGAGATCATCAGGCGGACCGAAGCACATGGCTGAGGTTCCAATGCCTCTCCGTGGAGCCAATGTTGTTTCGCTCGTCCGCGCGCAACGGCCGGATGTCGAACAGACAATCCCGGTCGCAGATCGCCCGGAGCAGCTCGCGCTGGAATTTGAAAAGCCGCATCAGTTGCTTGTCGTCGTTACAGATCGGCTGCACGGAGCCACTTTCCTTCGGCGACTTCTTCAGGTCAGGCCAAAGGTCATTGTTGATTTGCGGTTTGCGCCGCATTTCAGCTTCACTGGCATCGATGCCCTAACCGTCAGGCGACAGATCGAGGCTGTTGGCGCGCACTATATCCAATACTCGGTCCCCTTCCACGAGTTCGGACCATCGTTGCTCAAGCATGATCCCATGAGCATTGCCGCCAAGTTATCAAAGTTAGCGTACGATGGAGGTCGCTTTCAATGGCCGATCATGGTTTTGCTAAAAGAAGATACCACGGCTAGCGCCTTCTCTCCATTCTTGATTGGAGCCCTTTCGAAGGATCCTGGGGGTAAATGGGCAGCTGAAGTTGTGACATAGGTCTATCGTCCTGTTAACAGAAGGCATTGCCCGAATCGGTTTACGAATGCCGCACTTAAACAAGCTACTGTAATGTACGATATCTTTGGCCGCATGTTCTCATTCAAGGAACTCTGTGATTAGCCTAATCAAGATTTGCATAACCGGCGACGATCTGGTGATCGGCGCGCCCCACTGTGCCGGCGCGTGGCTCCGTCTGCCGCCTGGCAGCCGCCTGGCGCTGGCAAGTCAGGGCGGCGCGCTGCTCTACCGCAAAACCGGCCATCTCGGCTGACGTGGGATGCCTGATCTGATCGTCATCGGCGCCGGTCTCTCCGGCCTCGCGCTGGCGCGGGCAGCGGCGGAGCGTGGCGCCGATGTGGTGGTGCTGGAAGCCCGTACGCGCATTGGTGGGCGAGTGCTGAGCCATCACACCGAGGCCGGAGCCTATGACCTCGGCCCCGCCTGGGTCTGGCCCGCCATCCAGCCGCGAATCGCCCAAGCGGTGCAGGCGGCGGGGCTGGCCCTCACCGAGCAGGCGGAGGCGGGCGGCTTCGTCTATCAGGACCAGGCTGGGCGCACGCAGCGCCTGCCGCACGGCTTGGCGCAGGAGTCGCCGAGCATGCGCATCACGGGCGGCATTGCGGCGCTGGTGGAAGCCGTCGCCGCCAGCCTCGCGCCCGGGGTGGTCCGGCTGGAATACGCGGTCCGGCGCATCGCGCTGATCGAAACGGGCGTTGCCGTCACGGCCGACACCCGATCCGGCCCGGTGACGCTGCATGCCGCCCGCGCGGCGCTCGCCCTGCCGCCGCGGCTGATCGGCGGGATCGAGATCGTCCCCGCTCTGCCGCCTTCCGTGGGGGCGGCGCTTGCCGCCGTGCCGGGCTGGATGGCGGGTCAGGCCAAGGCGCTCGCACTCTACGATCGGCCGTTGTGGCGCAAGGCGGGCCTGTCGGGCAGCGCGTTCAGCCAGGCGGGACCACTCGGCGAACTCCACGACGCGAGCCTCCCCGGCGCGGCCGAGGCTGCGTTGTTCGGCTTCTTCTCCTGGCCACCCGCCCTGCGCGCGGCCCGACGCGCGGCCCTGCCAGAGCTGGTCGTCCGCCAACTCGGCATGCTGTTCGGCGCAGAGGCGGGGCGGCCGCGCGAGGTGATCATCCAGGACTGGGCAACCGACCCCTTCACCGCGACCGAAGCCGACCAGGCCAACGGCAACGCCCATCCGGACTATCGCCCGATCGCCCTGCCGGCGCCGTGGGGCGAACGGATCGCGCTTGCCGGCGCCGAAATGGCCCCCGAATTCGGCGGCTATCTGGAAGGCGCGCTCGCCGCGGCGGAGGCCGCTGAGATCCCGTGATGTGCCGTCGGCCTCGGCGCCAAGTCAGGTGGTCACGGCGAATGGGTCAACGTCCCGGTGGATCGGCTGGGCGCGGCCCATCCATGGCTCGGGGCGGATGCGGCGGCCCCAGTCGGCGAAGCTCGGGATGAAGCCGAGGTCCTCGCGGACATGCTGCTCGCCGATCAACCGCAGCGGCACAACGCGCCCGGTCGAGATGGTGATGGTCGGCCCGAAGAACCGCTCCGCCATGAAGATGCCTTCGGCATGATGCCGAAGTGCACGATGTCGAAAGTCCGCTGTCAGCATCTTCGACTCGTCGAACCAGGCGTGCAGTGGCAAGTAATCGTCCGCGGTCCCGCCCCAGAGGCGCGCCGAGGACAGGGCGTGATGATACGGGTGAGCCATCGCCGCCTCCGTCAGAATTCGTGTTCGGAGTAGGAGGTCGTCATCACGCGCTCGTTGTATTCCAAACGGATGGTGCGCTCGCCGACATCAAAGATGAATTCGCCATATGCGCCGTCTTCGTTCTCCCAGCCGTCATGCACCTCTTCGAGGAAGTCGTAGGCCAGCTTCTCGATCGCGTCGCGCACAGGCATGGTCTCGATCTGCACGCCGCTTCCGTCCCAGAGCGGTGTGCGGATCTCGATGGTGCCGTCGGGCAATTCGGCGGCGGTTTCGTCTGGAGCCGTCGCGTCGATGCTCTCGATCTGTCCGGAGTCACCGGCGCCGTCGAAGTGAACGGTGACACGCTGAACGCCAGCAGCCTGAAGCACGGCGAACAGCGCGGTCTTGTTGAGCGGTGTCACGTCGCGCGCCAACTGGGCGCGCAGCCGGGCCTGGGCGTCGTACTGCGCGAAGGCGTCGTTCGGGTTGTCGATCATGGGGGTGGTCCTTCGGGGTTCGGGAAAGCCGAAGCTCGGAAGGCCCGAGACAGGGTGCCCCGGGCCTTCATCGGTCACTCAGCGGCGATGGCCTGCGGCACCGCGGAATCTTCGGCGTCGATCAGGAACGCCGGCAGTGCGGTGATCGCGTCGGCGTCACCGTCGGCCGGGCCCTCGGCTTCCTCGTCACTGACCGCAGGAGGAACGGCCGCAGCCTCAGGCAACCCGGGCGTGCGGAGCGGCTCGGGCAGCCAGCCGGTGCCGGCGAGCAGCCGTTCAGCCTCCTGCGCCATCTCCGGCTTCTTCAGGTGGTCGATCAGCTGCGCGGCGTGCTCGCCCTTCGCCTCGCGCACCGCCTCCAGGATGCGCGCCTTCGGCACCCGGCCGAGATAGGTCTCGACGGTCGGCGCCCAACCCGCCGCCGCCATGTCGAGACCGACTGCCTGGGCCAGCCGATCGGCGTGGGCCAGCGCGCCCGGACGGCGGTTCCAGGGTTCGTGGAGTGCGTTGACGGTCAGCGCCGCACAATGTGCGAATAGCGCCGCGCGCGTGTCGGTGTCGAACCCGATGAGCGCGTTCCAGAGCTCTCCGGACGTCGCCGGCAATTGCTTCACCCACGCCTCGTGCCGCACGTCGATGGCCCTGGCGGAAGCGGTCGGCATAGACCACCGTGGTGCCGCGCTCGCCCTTGCGGACATTGCCGCCGAGCCCGAGCGCCTGACGGAAGGTGAGCCAGGCCTGGCCGGAGTAGCCGCGCTCGATCACCGCGCCCCAGAGGATCAGCACGTTGATCCCCGAATAGCGCCGGCCGGTGGCGGCGTTCCTCGGCAGGCCGACCGCCGCCCCGGTGCCCGATGCGCCCCAGGGCTGGACTCAGGGCAGGCGACCGGCTTCCAGCTCGGCGATGATCTTGTCGGTGATTTCGGCATAGAGGCTCGCCCGGTCCTGACCGGGGCGAGCGCGAGCGGTAGAGCGTGACATCGCGGGTCTCCGCGACGGGCGCCGCGAGCCTCTCTCGCGGTCCTCAACCCGTCACGGCCGGCCCGACCGAACTCTCACTCTTGAACCGTGCTATGTCCCGGCCGCTGCTCCCCAACTCATGCAACCGTACTCGAACAGAAGCGGGCCTTCGGCCTGCGGATCGGCAGTGGCCCAAGCTGGGCCGTAGTCCACCTTGGCCAGCCCTGGCCCTATGGCCGCTTCGCAGCCATGTCGGTTATCGCTGGCCTGTTTGGCCTTGGCGGGAAGCGGTCATTCCGCTGAAATTTTGATGAAGTCGATGAATGCCCGAAGCGGGGCAGGCACCAAGCGTCGCCCGGAATAATAGAGGAACGGTCCAGAGAAGGACTGCCACCAGGGCTCAAGGACAGGGTCTAGCACGCCGCTGTCGAGGTGCGGTCGCAGCCAGTCCTCAAAAAGGGTGATGATGCCGGTGCCTGCGATCGCAGCGTCCACGGCGAGATCGGTCGCCGCGCCAACGCCGACAAGGAGAGGCCCCATGGGATCGACTCGCACGATCTCGCCATCCCGCTCAAACTCCCAAATCATCATGGTCCCGCTCGTAAAGCGGCCACGCAGGCACGCGTGGCCGATCAGTTCGCGGGGATGCTCTGGCCGGCCATGGCGGCGCAGATACGCGGGAGACGCGGCCGTGGCGAAGCGCTGGATACGTGGCCCGATCGGAACGGCAATCATGTCCTGCTCAAGCCGCTCGTCGTAGCGAATTCCGGCGTCGCAGCCGGCCGCCAGCACGTCGACGAAGCTGTCCTCGGCCGTGACCTCAATCTGGATGTCGGAGTAGGCCGCGAGGAAGGGCGGTACGATGCGGGGCAGCACCAGCCGCGCCGCACTGACGGGGACGTTGAGCCGGAGCGTGCCGGCCGGCCGGTCGCGAAAGCCGTTCACCACGTCAAGCGCGGCATCCACCTCAGCCAAAGCCGGTCCGAGCCGCTCCAGCAGACGCGCGCCCGCCTCGGTCGGCAGGACGCTGCGCGTGGTGCGATGGAAGAGCCTGACCCCGAGTTTTGCTTCCAGCCGGCGCACCGCCTCGCTCAGGCCTGAGGCACTGATGCCCGCCGCGCGCGCGCCGTCGCGGAAGCCCCCGGCACGCGCGACCGCGAGGAACGCCTGAAGGTCGCTAAGATCCGCTCGCATTGTTCGCCACCCCGCACAAGGCGTGCGGATTGTACCCCGTTATCGCGTAGGGAAATAGGGCCTAGCTACGGGACATCACAAAGGAGAGCGATATGACCAGCATCAACCAAGTCGACACCTTCCGGCTCGGCAGCCGCACCGTGAAGCGGCTCGGCTACGGAGCCATGCAGCTCGCAGGACCCGGCGTGTTCGGGCCGCCCAGAGACCGCGACGCGGCCCTGGCCGTCCTGCGCGAGGCGGTCGCAAGCGGAGTGGACCACATTGACACCAGCGACTTCTATGGCCCGCATGTCACGAACGAGTTGATCCGCGAGGCTCTGGCGCCCTACCCCAAAAATCTTACCATCGTCACCAAGATCGGCGCCCGGCGAGACGAGAAAGGAAACTGGCTCCCGGCCTTCTCGCGCGAGGAGCTGATCCTGGCGGTGCATGATAATTTGCGCAACCTTGGCCTCGAATTGCTGGAGGTGGTCAACCTGCGCAGCATGTTTGACATGCATGGGCCAGCCGAGGGATCGATCGAGGTACCGCTCACCGTGCTGGCCGGACTGCAGCGGGAGGGCCTGATTCGTCACATCGGCCTCAGCAACGTCACGCCGACGCAGGTCGCCGAGAGCCGCGGTATCTGCGAGATCGCCTGCGTGCAGAACCATTACAACCTGGCACATCGCGGCGACGACAGCCTTATCGACGACCTTGCTCGCGACGGTATCCCCTACGTTCCGTTTTTTCCGCTGGGCGGCTTTAGCCCGCTGCAATCCTCCAGTCTGTCCGAGGTGGCGGAGCGCCTGAACGCCACGCCCATGCAGGTTGCGCTCGCATGGCTCCTGCGCCGGTCACCCAACATTCTTCTGATCCCCGGCACCTCGTCCCCTGCACACCTTCGGGAGAACCTCACCGCAGCCGAACTCCGTCTGCCGGACGATTTGATGCCCGCGCTGGATCGTATCGCGTCTGAAACCGCAGCAGTCGGCGCCAGCGCAGAGTGAAGGTGACTGGCTTGAGCGCCGGAAGCGGTCAGCCTGCTCCCGGCCGACTTCGGCCGCTGCCAACGGGCCGGTCGAAAGTGTCACAAGGCGACCGCTCCAGCCGGCAACGCAGCCAGCCATTCCCGCAGCTTCGACCAGCGCCGCCGGCCCGAGACATTGCCCACCGCGATGGCCACCGCCTTCCGGCTGCCGACGAGCACGACCAGCCGCTTGCCGCGGGTGATGCCGGTATAGAGCAGGTTCCGTTGCAGCATGGTGTAGTGCTGCGTCAGCACCGGGATCACCACGGCTGGGTATTCCGAGCCCTGCGCCTTGTGGATCGTCGCCGCATAGGCTGGCACCAGCGCATCCAGATCGCCAAGGCCAGGGCAGCGCGCCGACCGCGACCGCCCGCAACCGTTCGGCGATGCCGCGCTCGGCGTGGTAGAGGCCGGCGAGGAAGATGCAGTCCGTCTCGCCGACGCGATCGGCGTTCACCGCGCCGGCGGCCAGTTCGAGATCGAGCGCGGTGCGGATCAGCGCCTCCGGCACCTCCAGCAGGCGCTCCGCGAGCGGGATCAGTTCCGCGACCGGCAGGCCGCAGTGCCCCTCATCCATCGCCTCGGAGAGCGCGTAGCCGATACCGGCGCGGACGCGGATCATCGCGGTCTTCTCGATGCCGAGCCGAGCAGCGATGGCATCCGCCGTCTTGAAGCCGATGCCCCTTATGTCGCGCGCGAGCCGATACGGGTTCTCGCTCATCACCTGGATGGCGTCCGCGCCGTAGGTCTTGAAGATGCGCACCGCCCGCGCCGTGCCGACGCCGTGGCTGTGCAGGAACACCATGATCTCGCGGATCACCTTCTGCTCGGCCCAGGCATCGACGATGCGCTTCGCCCGGACCTCGCCGATCCCGCCCACCTCGCGCAGGCGCTGCGGCGCGCCTTCGATGATGTCGAACACCGCCTCGCCGAAGCCGCGCACCAGCTTCTTCGCGTAGACCGGGCCGATGCCGCGGATCATGCCGGAGGCGAGATAGCGTTCGATCCCCTCGGCCGTGGTCGGCGCCGAGGTCTTCAGGAACCGCGCCCTGAACTGCTGGCCGTGGGTGCGGTCGTTCACCCACTCCCCGGTGGCGGTGATCCACTCGCCGGCCGCGATGGCGGCGGCGTGGCCGACGATGGTGACGAGGTCGCGGTGGCCGCGGGCCTTCACCCGCAGCACGGCGAAGCCGCTCTCGGCATTGTGGAACGTCACCCGCTCGACGATGCCGGCGAGCACTTCGCCAAGGGGCCACGGGGCTTGGTGCTCGGTCATCGCCTGGTTCCGTCAGGCGGGCGGAAGGGGGGCGAGCAGGTCGGCATCGTTGTTGGCTGGCCGGTTGACCCGTGTGCTCACCGGCCAGACCCGCAGCACGTCCTCGGCCGCCGAGTGCAGCAGCGATGCGGCGCCGCCCTCGGTTTCGCCGAGCCATAGCGGCCAGTCGGGCTGATCGACGATCACCGGCATGCGGTCATGGATAGGCGCCATGGTCGCGTTCGCGGCGGTGACGATGATGGCGAAGCTGCGCAGCACCTCGCCCTCGGGGCCGCGCCAGCCTTCCCAGAGACCGGCAAAGGCGAGCGTCTCGCCGTCACGCCGGGCGATCGCGAATGGCTGCTTGGCCCCGTTCTCGGTGCGCCGCCATTCGTAGAACGCCTGCGCCGGGATCAGCGCGCGGCGGCGCGCGAAGGCATCGCGGAACATCGGCGAGGTCGCCACCGTCTCCGCTCGCGCGTTGATCGGCCGCCGCGCCGACCGCAGATCCTTGGTCCAGTACGGCACCAGGCCCCAGGTCAGCAGATCGAGATGCCGCGCGCCGGTTTCCGGGTGCCGGCGCACCACCATCGCCCGCTGGCTCTGCGCGACGTTCCAGGACGGCGCGACATTGGGCAGCGCCCCGGCGGTGTGAAACAGCCGGGCGATGGCCTCGGGAGGCAAAAAGCTGGCGTAGCGCCCACACATCGGTGGCCGATCACTACACCGCCTACCGGTTCGCTGGCAGTCCTGACCCGGGGCGGGAGCCGTAGGTGCTGGCGGTGGCTAGGAACGGGGCCAATCCTGCCACTGGCCGTCGGGGCGCGGTTTCAGTGCCGTCCACCAAGTGGTCGCCCGTCGCGCGGCGGGCGGAGCCCGCTGGGTGCTGTCTCCCGCCGAGAGGCGCTTCGATTCCGGATTGGAACCGCCGAACCTGCGATTCCGCCGCCGCCGACTTTCTACATGGTGCTTCCACTTCGCTTCCGAATTGCCGTTCAGGGGGCCTTGGAAGCAAAAACGGCCCTGGAGGGCCGCTTGGAAGTTCTTGATTTTCCTTGAGACAATCTGGAGCACCGGTCGGAGCCGGGATCGAACATGCTCTGACGTTCGCGGCATATACCCGCGCAATCAGCACCCGGAGCTTGCCCTTCGGGGGGCTGCGGCGTCGCTAGCCGGTGTGATACAAAGACCGGCGTCACCCACATCCGCCTCCCCGGGGAGAGAGCGTGCGCGATCGGGGTGAGTGTCATCGTTTCTGAAGCCACCTCATTGACTCGGCGTTTCGACCATGTGAAGCTAATAGAGTAATCGTGTCGCTTTAAGCGTAAATGCGGGCATGATAGCGGGCCGAACTATGACGGAGCGCAATGCGCAGCCAGAGCCACTGCATGGTCTTGAGTCGGCGGCGGCTGATAGCCACCCCGGTAGCGGCGTGCGGAGGGACAATTCTCCCGCAGATTTCGCATTTATTTGGATACTCCACTCGAGCCTCTGACAGCAGAACCGAACTCAGGCTCGTCGAAATTGAAGTGATGCGGAAATATGTGGGTCCCGCGTGCAACAGTGGATATATCGCAATTCATGGACTCGTAGTCGCCTACACGCTGGAGCGCCCTACTGTCGACAATCAGCCCTTATTCTCTGCCGTGCCAGCAGGAACCTACTCGGCTCATCTTCGATATGACCATAACGACCACTGGAGGTTCGAACTAGAAGGAGTCCCTGGACGATCAAACGTTCAGATTCATGTTGGCAACACCATTGACAACACAATCGGCTGCGTTCTCATTGGAACAGCACTTGGCGCTCACTTTTGCAGCTTAAGCCAGTCGCGGGCGGCTTATGCAGCGTTTAAGAAGGCGGTTTATGATACTGCTGACGATCGAGGTGTTCCGCCCGAAGTCGGTGCTACGGTAATCATCGCGGACCCCGGATAGATTCGATCTGATGTGCTTGCCTGCCGGTTAGGTGATAGACAGTTGTTTTCGAAGTATTGATCGCACGCTTCCGTGAGCGCTCTGCTTCACCAAGCGTACAATTTCATCGGCAACGCTGTATTGTGTCAAGGTGGCCTTGATAGCAGCCAGGGCTTCGGTCGCACCCATAATCGCGGAATTGCTGCCGGCGAAGGCACATTCTGGGCGGAGGAGCCCTGAAATCAATGACGGATCTGTGGGAGCATTTGGTCGGCACGCCTCGACCCCCCATCCCCAGAAATCACCGATTTGCCAAGGATATGGAAGGCCCGCATCGGGTACTCCTGGAGGCAGGGTGGGAGCGATCACTGGCCCGCCCCCTACCAGCAAGGTACCAAGAATAGCCCGAGCGACGTTGTATTCTCGAGGCTGCCCGGTAAATTGGGGCGGCGGTTGTCCCAATGCCGCAGCGGCGACAGTCGCGTACGGCATGAAGCCAGGTGACCACAGGGCAAATGAGGGAGAAGGCGCGCCAGCCTTCCGCAGAGTCTCGAGGCGCGTCGAGATGCAATTTTCCACCACGCCCAATGCGATTTCGTCCGCGAGAATTTCATCCAACTGGCGAGATAGAGATTCTCCGCTAATCGCTTTGACTGCGTCAAGGAAGTCACTCGCCAAAACATCTCGCTCGTATGCAGCAGTAGCAGCAATATATCCGAAGCGAGAGAGTCCCGGCGGTGGCAGACCGTTAAAAAACCTATCAATTGACCGTACGACGTTATCGGATCGGGGTGACGCGCTCGGCAAAGTGACCGTAGCAGTGTTCGCCAGCGGCACCAATGCACGCCCCATCGCGATTAGCGCCAGCGCTTCCGATTTGTTCGTCACCCGGAATGCATGGGGGCTATTGCGGGGACCATAATTCGAATCCGCCGACGCGGCGGTGGAAAAGGCCCGTCGAAGAACATCAACGGCGGCCATGAATGGATTGCAGAACACTGTCGCCGTGCGATTCGCCAGTTGCAGCGCGAGCTGCCTCCGGACGTACGTCAGCGCGGGAATCCCAGATTGACCTACAAAAAGTGAGTGCGCGGCAAGATGCGTTGATAGAGAATCATCGCAGATGGCCATTATATCGCGAGCTGTTGCGATATCAGACACCTCCGTAGTTACGCTCTGGCTGGTGATGGCTATCGTGAAAAGATCTTGCGGCGCAACCGCAGGTGGCAACCGGCTAGGGTTCGGTATTAATATTTTTTGATCTATATTCATCCCCGCCCATTCTGGTGATGTTTGAAAGTCTTTTAGCAATAATATGCACCTATGCTGGAAGAAAGCTATGAGATCGGCGCCGTTCAGGTCGGCTTTCGTGTTCTCGTTGGTATCAGCTGCCGCGCCATAGCGCGCGTCTCCTAAACGTTGAGTCAACTGTTTAATCGCAGACCGGACATTTCGTGGGCCAGTTGGTGGAGTAGATGTATCTGTGAACATAGGCGCAACACGGATAGGAGAACCAGTAAAGCTGTCGTTGATATTTAGGCCCGCATTGGTTTTCATATGGCCCAGCAATTCCTGCAGGAAGGCCGAATAGCCACCGCCGATAAATGCAAGCTGCGAGAATCCGCTGCCGGGCACGTTGATCGTGTCGATGAACGACAACGCGGAAGGATACCACTGGCTTTGAATATCGGTGGCAACGGCACCTCCAACTATCGCGATTTGATACCGCCGCTCGTGTTCGAGGCCGGCATTTATAAATTGATTTACGGAATTTTGTATCTGCTGTTGCGTTACGTTAATTATAAGTTGTCGGACTTCGGCGAGGTTTGTGTTTATGCTCTGTTGCAGCTTTTGTAGTTCGGATAGAATCTCTGCGAAGGCGGACCGCACCTCGTGCTCTAGATTGCCGATCTGCCCTGTTAAGACCTGGAACCGCGCGACCATGTCCGCGTGAAGTTCGTTGAGACGCGAGTCGATCTGAGTGATCATCTGCGCGGTGGAGTCTTCACCACCTCCGCCGAAAAGGCTGCCGAGGAGACCGATCGCGCCACCAACTGCACCACCGATCGGGCCTCCCAAAGCCATGCCTGTAATCGCCCCAGACAAAGCTGACCCCGCTATCTGCAAGGTGGCATTTACTTTCTGAACCGTGACTGGGTTCATCTTGGTGAGATGCCCTAGAACCGTTAATGCACTTTCGGCACTAGCAGCCAACTCATTTGGATCGGGAATTGGGCCTGGTTGAGCGCCTGTGATGGCGTTGAAGCCGTTGGCCAAATTCTTTACGCTGATTGCAGCCTCGGACATGGCAGAGGAGATTTGCTGGATGCTTCCCGGAAGAACTCCAGATCGATCCAAAGCCATAGTGCCTGCGGCAAATGCCGCTCGTAGACCGGTTTCGCTGCCAAATAGCTGGAGCCCGTCTGACGCAAACTTGGGCGCAACCTCAGCAGGCGCAATAGTAAGAATCTTGACGACGCCAGCGTGTCTGATAAGCGATGCGGGCTCCGCCAGCGCAGTTCGCACTTCTTGTGGTATTTCGAGACCGATCTGGTAACCCAACAACCCAGTAAAGCCGATGCGCGGAATAGCATCCGTTATGGCATGGGATATCGGCATCGGCGGCACATTGGCACTGGGTGATATAATGCAATCCAGTACGACCTTGTCGTTTAGAGCTGCTTCGAGGCGCTGCCTCTTTAGGTCAATAGCGAGCGACGAAACTGAATTGATTTCATGGTCGAAGGCAGCTTGGGCGGAAGCTCCTCGATCATTCCGGGATACTACCGCAGCAAAGGCTAGATATGCATTAGGATCACTGAGCAGAAGACCATTGAGGATGAGCCGCTGACTTGCGCTCAGGCGGCCCACGCCGCCGACGTTGCCCCGTGCCCATGAGGGACCAAGCGAAAGGCCCAGGGTACCCTGGGCTAAAACGAGAGCAACGCCTTGCAGTATATTTCGCCGCGTAGGCACTACGGTTTCTCTCGAAACGTACTCGGGAAAGGCTTCCCAGGTATCGCGCCAGTCAGTTGTTGCGCAAGTCCTGGAAGTGCAGATCTTCGCAGAAGGTCTGCGTCGTGACAGGCGCTCACATTCGCCGCATTCTGCTCACATAGTGCTCTCGCTGTATGATATGCGGTTGTCCTTTGGGCAAGAAGCCAGAATGCGCCGGCGCGTGTTTGACAGTTCTTATCGCAACCCTTTCGAGCCATGCAATTCGCCCATCCAGGCTCTGACGGCGGCGTGTCATTGGTGGGAGGCTCGCATCCCATGCCTTGCTTTTTGGCTAATTCGAACAAGCAGGTTGCATATCGCTTGTCGGAAATGGCATGCTGCAAATGATCATTTGCGGACGCGTCGAGCCCGAGACAGAAATTCTGATGGGGATTTTGGGCTGGTCCGGACGCGACGAGCTGCGCGGTGCCGCTTAGCGGGTATGGGAAGACTTCTACTTTGCCAATCGCGTTTGTCGCGCCGGTCTGGCTGGATCCACCTTCAAGGGAGCCGGCACTTTGAACCGTGTAGCGAGGCATCGATTTCGTCGGCGTGGCAGTCGCCAAAGCGGCGACAATCGTTGTGACAGCCGCTGCTGAAACCGGAGCAAATGGCTTCGCGGACCGATGCAGTCGAGGCGCTCCGCCGACAAACAACATGGGATGCATTTCCTTGACCCAGTTGGTCACACAGATCTGGACCGGCAGCACGGACCATCACTAACAGTGAATTGAGGTACCCAACTACTTCCCGTTAGTCGCAGTCAGAAGTCATGCACGCTGCCGCGGGGCGCGCCGACAGCAGCCTCGCCGTGTGAGCGGCGCCACCGACCGTGACAATCACCGCCGACGCAAAAAGCAGATATTTCATTGTTCTCTTCTCCTTGGGAGACAAAGGCTGGCGTCAGTCTCGGGGCAAGCACCAGTCAAATTGGGATATCACGCTAATTCGCAACGACACCACGCCTGCATTATCGCCGCATCCCCCAAACGGGGGGTACGTCCTCGGAAAGGACGCTGAGAGTTCACGAGACATCGCCGAACGCCGTTCGCGCAGTGGGAGCGTGGCATCAGCCGCATACCTGGACGGGTCAATTGTCTTCGCCTAGACACCGGCCGTCAGGTCGAGATCCCGGCCCTGACCCGACTATGAGGACGAAAAACCGGCCGTTCGCAGGGCCAGGGAAACCAGGTCCGCCTGACGCGCGACCTCTGCCTTGGCCATGCTGCGCTTCACATGGGATCGTACCGTCTCGATCCCGATGTTGTTGGCCACCGCGATCTCACTCAACGTCGCGCCGCTGGCAATCTGCGCCACGGTATTTGCCTCGGCAGGGGTCAATCCGAGTGTGGCTCGCAGGATGCCGGTGTCTACTGCCGGCGGCAGGTCGGGATCCCGTATCAGCACCAGAGCCACCGCCGACGTCTTCGGACTCGCAATGATGCCAGTACGGAGTGGTATGACCAATGCCACAAGCGGCCGCCCGGAGCGTCGCGGCAATGGAACGACGCCGCCGCAAGCGCCGATGCTCGTCCCGGCCGTCGCGGACGCTCCTCCTGTCGCCGCCTGCAGTCGCTCATCAGTCGCCTTCTTCAACGCGGTCAGCACCCCGGCGCGCGATTCGAGGACATCGGCTTCACCTAGCAGGCGCTCGGCGGCGCGGTTTGCAAACCGGATGCGACTTGTGCCGTCCACAAGAAACACCGCGGCTTGGAGCCGTTCGAACCCGGCCATGGCGGCCGCGATGCCTCCACGGGCCGCGCTCAGTTCGTGGTGGACCTTGATCCCGCGCTGCAGATGGGGAACCAGCACCCGAAACTTCGCTAGATCTGTCTCCGACATTGGTCCGGCGTGCTTCGGCCGTATGACGCTGAACTGCGTCACGAGCCCGCGCTCGTTGGCCAAGACTGCGGCTGTACCATGGTAAAGGCCCTGAGGACGCAACCACCCATTGTACCATTCGGTGCGCTCAAACTCGATTTGGCCGATAAGCTGGTGGCCGGCGATCAGGCTGCCGGGTGGTTGCGCCGCCACCCCCACTGTCCAGGCATTTAGGCCAGCGTATGTATGCACGTAGCTGTCGATGAAGCCGTCGTCGAAACCAGCAGTGTCAAAGACGACCGAAGTCGGGCTCCGGCTGTCCTGGGCGAACAGCACAGCGCTGCCGCCGAACATGTCTGCAAGACGGCGCGTCACCACCCCCCAGCGGCTGACATCCATCGCCGCATCGTAGATATCCCCCAGAACGGAGCTCAACTCCGATTCGACGTTCAAAAGGGTCATGTCGGCCAAGGGCCACTTGAGACGGTATGGCGCCTGCTGTTTTCGCCAATTTCCGCACTCGGCTTGCGTCGCCCCGATATCTGTCGCCGTACCGCGCTGCTGCCGCGCCTGTGGCCTGGGTCAAGGGTTGTGGTGACCATCCCGCCAGACATAATATTATTAATTCGTTTCATGTCGATTAACCCATGAAACCGAGACACTATGTTACTGGAGCTTAATCCCACGGACAGCCTAGCGGTGTCCATACACATTTGACATCAACAAACTTTACGAGCCGACTTCGCCCCGCTCGCTTGGCGTCGCAATTTCAAACGGTTGCGCCGCATATCGCACCAGGCGGGGTCGCCACATTTTCGACGCTCCTCTGGTTCCAACGCCCTCTCATCCCCCCAATACCCGCTTCAGCACGTCGATCACCGACCCTTCGCCGATAAGAAGCAGCAGGACGATGACGGCGAGCACCGCTTCGATACGCGAAAGGCGGGCATTGGTCTGCTTCCAGCGCTCTGCGCACACAGCTTCGTGCACGGCAATCTGCCGCGCGACTTCCTCGGCATTGGGCATCGTTCCCTCCTACACACGCTCGATGATACGGAAGCTTCGCGACGAGCCGGGGAAGCTGTCGCGGCTGGTGGCGGCCTCGTCGCCGGGTGCGGCAATGGCACCCCAGATCGACCGAGAGTTGAGCTCGGCCTGGCTCAAGGTGATCTCCGGGATCCATAGCGCGTCGCCGATGGCGCCCAACACACGCACCATGGCGCGGTGCTGGCCCTTGATCTCGGCGCCGGAGAGCAGCGGCAGCGAGAACCGGGTGACGCGGGGATTGGCCAGCGCCGGCACCGGGAAGCTGACGCCGGTGAGCGGATTGCGGTCACGGCGGTCAAGCATCTCCTGCCCCTCTGTCACGCCATAGGCGAAGGCCCGGCTAGGCCGCCACAACGGCCCCGCCACCAGCCGGCCGATATCGATTGCGGTGGCGCCGTCGTCAGTGACGTCCACCCGCAGGTAGCGCGCGGTGACGGTCGCGGGCGCCAGCAAGACAACATTGCCGCCAGCCGCGTCGCTGGTCTCCGCCGCCAGGGGGCCGCTGTCGTAGACCAGCATGGCGGTGTCCAGCGTGCTACCGGTAATGGCCGCGGCGGTCACCTGCCCCTGGGTCAATTGCCGGGCGTAGACCGCGATGCGGCGCAACAGCACCACTCCGGTCGCACCGCCGGGCGCGCCGCCCCACGACGCCCCACCAAGGCCTACCAGGGCAAACGTGCCGTTCGATGTCGGCACGGCAGCGTTGGTCGTGCTGCCGCTGGCGTTGGCGGCCAGGGCGACGCCGGCCGCCCCGGTGTTGGCGGCAACGCGGCAGGCGTCACCGATAGTGCCGCTGCGGCCAGGAGTGGCGGGGTAGTTGCCATGCACGCTGTCCAGCAGCGTCAGGGCGACAGTCCCGGTGCCGGGGTTCTGCGAGACATACCAGGAATCGCCGAACGATCCGCCGGCCGGCGTGAAGCAGATCGGCACCGAGGTGGCCACGCCGCCGGCTTTCGCCGTGTAATCCACCAGGAAGGCCAGCCCGACGGCCGGGTCGATGGCCTGGCCCGACAGCCAGTGCCGGTCGACCGCACGGGTCGCCGTGGCTGATGTGGTGGGGATGTAGCTGCTGGCCATGGCGGCCTGCTCGATCTGGGCGCCCCAGGCATAGACGGTGCTGGCGCCGCTGCCGGCGTCGATCTGTCCGGACACGGTGGTGGAGGTGGCAGACAGCGTCTTGGCCATGCTGAAGCGCTGCCACGCGGTGCCGACCGAAATGGGCTGCAAGGTCGCGCCGCCGGCATCGGAGTTCATCACGATACGGCTGGCGGTCGGGGCGTCGGCGCGCAGCCAGACCGAGAAGCTGTAGCTCTGACCGGCGGTGGCGGGGCGGCTCTGGTAGACCCCGGCGCCGGTCGGGATCGCCAGCAGCGCGGCGGTGCCGGTGCCATCCGGCGCTGCGGCAGCGTTGCCGGTGACGGAGATGGCGCCGAACCGCGCCCACACCGCGGCGTTCGACAGGTCGCCGGTGGAGAGCAGCAGGTTGCTGCGTGCCTCCTCCAGCAGCAGGCCGAGGCAGGCCCGGGTGACCGGGTCATAAGCGATGCGCGGCGTGTTGGCCGGCGCCGTCTTCAGCAACCCGTCGCTGCCGATATAGGTGGCGGTGCTGGCCCGCATGAAGTTGTAGCCGGAAGGCGGGGTGATGCTGCCGCTGTCCCAGCGCAGGTCGAACAGCGGCGCGGCTTCCACCAGCGCCTCGGCCGGTCCCATGCGCCAGCGGATGGTGGCGGTGTCCGTCAGGGTGGTGGAGATCAGCGCCAGGGCGTCGATGGCGGTGTCGGCGCCGAGATCGACCAGCAGGGCGGCGCTGCTGCCCAGCAGCCGGGCGCGCAGCCGCGGCTGCGGGTCGACCAGGTTGGACAGCGGCATGCTGTCGACGATGCCGCCCTCCGGCGCGGTGATGCTGGCGGTGGCGATCTTGTCGTCCCACAGGAAGGCTCCGGGCATCGGTCATACCTCCGGCAGGGTGGCCAAAGTGAGGGTGAGCCGGCGAGCCCCGAGTTGCTCGGCCCAGCCGATCACGGTGCAGCGTGCGCCGGCGGCCAGGCCGTAGGCGGGATAGAACAGGCGGCAGACGTCGCCGCACTCGATCTGGCCGAGGAAGCGGTCGGTGGTGACCTGGAACAGCCGCGGCCCGGCCTCGATCCAGTCGCGCCATTTGCCGGCCCGCGCCAGGGCGTCCGCCTCGTTCCAGTACAGGCCGGGGAAGGCCAACTCGCGCTGCTGGGCCACGCGCGCGGTGACGCTGGCGCTGATCGCCCGCGCCGGCCCGGAAGCCGCCGCCTGCAACTGGGCGCGGTCGGCATCGCCGACGATTCCGGCGAGGTTGTCGGTCGGCGCCCAGTTGCGCCGCCAGGTGACGGCAATGGCGCGCGGCAGCGGGCGCAGCCCCGCCGGCAGGGCGACCGGCGCCAAGTCGATGATGTGCTGGTAGCCCAAGGTGAACTGCGGCTCGGCATCGGCCAGCGGGTCGAACAGCCGCAGGGTTCCACCCCGCCCGCCGCACAGCACCGCGCCGGCGGCGGCCAGCATCTCCTCCACCGCGGCCGCGGCGGTGGTCTGCTGTGGGCCGTGGAACCAGCCGATCTCGCCCGGCAGGTCGGTCTCGGCGAAGGCGAAGGCATCGGCCTGGATGTCATCGTCGGCATAGGCCGGCCCCAGCGACTGCACCAGCCGGCGCAGCACCGCAGCCAGGCTGGAGACGTAGCCGCCGGGATTGTCACCGCGCAGATCCGTTGTGACCGGCCCGTCCGGCGTGCTGCCCAACTGGAACACGCCCAGCCCAGGCCAGTCGCGGAACTCACCCACACCGGGTGTGGCGGTGACCGGTAGCTGCGCCACACCCCGGATGCGCACCGCGTCATGTGCCACCACGCCGCGCCAATGGCTCTGGTAGGTGAGCAGCGCGCCGTCGCCCAGGTCGATGGCGCCGAGTGCCACCGGGGTGATGTTGTAGAGATGGCCCAGCGCCACCGGCCGGGGCGCATCCTTCAGCGTGGCCGGCCCTTCCATGCCGCCGGTGCCGAGATAGCGGCTCGGCTGCAGCGGGGTGGCGAGGCGTTGGGAGATGTCCACCACCGACAGCCGCGCCTGCAGCCCCTCGGTGCTGTCCACGGCCCGCACGATGCCGGCCCAGGCGATGCCGGCGGCACTGAGCGGGCAGCTGACATCGGACGCGCGGGCATTGGCTGCCGTGGCGACGCGCACGGTGACCCGGCGACCATCGGCGGTGCCGTAGCGCACCAGGCTGGCCAGGGCGCCGTCACCGTCCCACAGATCGATATCGGCCAGGCCGAGCGCCACCCGGCCGCCGACGCCGACCGCGTCCACCGCCGATTGCGACAGGGCGACATCGCCGAGCAGCCGGGCCGGCCAGACCGTGTTGGCCGGCGCGTCGGTGGGGTTGGAGGCATAGACCGTCGAGGCGGCCCGGAAGGTGACAATGCCCTGCGGGGTGACCAGGGCGTCCGGCAGCACGGCAGGGGCATTGCCGGCCGGGGTGGCAAAGCCGATCATGTCGCCAGCCCCTTCACCTCGATATCCAGCAGCACCACGGCGGCGGCCGGCTGCGGTCCGGCGACGCGGGTGGGGCGGCTGGCCAGCATGGCCAGCACCAAGCCGTCCGGCAGCGTGGCTGGTGCGGTGCTGGCCAGGGCGGTGAAGGCGGGATCCATCAGCCGACGCCGGTGTAGATCACGATGCTGCCGATGAAGGCCGGCGGCATGTTGGCGCCGCCACCACCCCCGGTGTTGTTGCCCACGCTGATGCCGGTGCTGGCGCTGTTGACCGTGATCCCGGTGAAATTATAGCTGGTATTGATCGTCGCCGGATGACCCCAGCCACCGCTGCCGTAGCCGTCGCCGGTATAGTCGCGGATCACCGCGTTCGCGACACTATGGGCATGGCTCGGATCGGTGATGCCGTGCGCATGGCCCGGATCGCTGACCGGGTGGGTGTGTGTCGGCACGCGCTGGTCGCCGCCCGCGGCCCCCAGGACGGTGCCATCCAGGCCGGCTACCGCGGCGGTGACGCGGGACGCCGCAGTGCCGCCCATGTCGTCGCGGCCGAATACCGCCCGCCCCCGCAGGTCCGGCACGTTGAAGGTGGTGCTGCCGTCGCCGGCGCCGTGGGCGGTGCCGTAGACGGCGAACAGAGCGGCGTAGGTGCTGCGCGAGATCGCCTGTCCGGCGGGCCAGATGCAGCGCGGCGGCAGGGTACTGAACGCGCCGAGCACGAACTCGCCAACGATGCGTCCGCCCTCCCAGAACCCGGCCCAGGCGCTGCCGACCCGGCGCAGTTCCACCGCCTGGGTGGGCGCCAGCACCAGGGTGGCGCTGCCGTTGATGGTCTCGGAGGCATTGGCATCGATGGTCAGCGCCGCGGTGCCGCTGTTGCGCACGGTGATGCTGCGCCCCTGCGGCACGCCGGCCAGCGCCGGGAGATAGAGGCTGGCGGTCACGGTGCCGGTCCAGGTCACCGCGTTGCCGAGATCGGCCAGGGTCAGGGTGATGCTGCCGGTGCCGCTGACCAGGCCGCGCTCGCCGGGATCGAGGAAGGGGAACACATCGGCGGTGCCGGCGGGCAGGCTGACCAGCGCACCGGCGTTGCTGGAGGCGATCACGCTGTCGCGGCTGAGCGTGCCGGGCGAGCCGCCATCGAAGTCGCCGTAGCCGATCTCGAAGAAGCTGGCGCCGCTGATCACATAGGCGATGCGGGAGCGACCGGTGCCGAACTGCTCCTGGAAGCCGCGCCGTCCCGCGGCGGCGGCGTTGAGCGCAATGGTGCCGGTGCCGGCGGTGGAGGTGGATTGCTGCACGCGTAGGGGGAGGATGGGCATATCAGACAAACCCCTTGGTTTGGCGAGGTGAGCGGCAGCAGTGCGCTTGCACTGCGAGAGCGCTGCCTCTTGCTTGCTGTCTTCGGATGGGTGGAAAGGCAGATGGTCGGGACGGCCGGTGGGGTGACCAACCACTGAGCCGGAGGTTCTGTCGCGCACCGCGGGGCGGTGCGCAGATGGGCCGCAGCGGTCAGGCCGCGGTCTGCCGGGCGATCATCGCTTCCAGGGTGGAGGCCAGCCTCCGCACCTCGGCCAGCACGCCGTTCAGCACGTTGACCTGCTTGTCGCCGTAGCTGGCGAAGGTGGCGGCCAGGCTGTCGGTGCTGTCCACCTGGGCCGCCAGCAATGCGCCCAGCCCGGCCGGGTCGCCGCCCTGGCTCGACACCAGGCTGGCCACGTCGGCCACCAGGGCGGCGTATTGCTGCGAGGTGCCGAGATAGTCCCGCGCCACCGGCAGCACCTGCTGGGCGATGCCGGTGAAGTCCGCCAACGCCCCACCGGCGGCCAGGTCCTGGCGGGCGTTGTTCAGCACCGAGATGGCGGCGAAGTATTGCTGCTCCGGCGCCAAGGCCGAGCCACCGCCAAAGGCGAGCTGGGTCAGCAGCCCCTGCGCCGTCTTGCGGCTCTGGCCGGCATAGTCCTGTTCGATCTTGAGCCGCTCGGCGGCCAGTGCCTGCTCGATCTCAACGATGCGGTCGGCGGCATACCGGGTGCCGGACAGGCCGAGCGCCTCGATCTGGTCCTTGAGCTGCTGCTCCTGCTGCTTGGCTTGCAGGTCGAAGCCGGCCAGGCTGGCGCCCAGCACGTCGCCGTTATCGGCCAGCAGCCGGGCATGCAGCGTGTCGGTGATGCCCTGTGCCTGGGCGTCGCGCGCGGCGGTCAGCTTGGTGATCTGCTGGTCGCGCGCGTCGGTCAGCGCCTGCTCGGCCAGACCGTATTGCTCCGCCTTGGTGATCGCCGCGTCGTAGGTATCGGTCAGCGCCTTCATCTGGGCGGTGAACTGGTCGGTGGTGTCGGCAACCGTGGTCAGGGTCTTGTAGTCGCCCTGCAGGAAGCTCAGCCCGGCCACCGCCTGATCGTAATTGCCGAGTGCGGCGTCGAGCACCTTCTTCACATCACCGCTGGCCTCGGTGAAGGCGCCGACCAGCTCGTTCTTGAAGATCGTCACGATGCCGGCGATGTCGCCGACCCTGGTTCTGGACCTGGTATCGGCGCCATCCTGGGTAAACCGCAGCTTGGTGCCGTCGCGGGTGCCGACCTCGAGGCCGATCGAGGCGTGCGGAATCGAGCCGGCCAGCGCCTGCAGCACCTGGGTCGCCTGCTGCATGCGCGTCCAGCTTCTCCTGCTGGCGCTTCTGCTCGGCCTGCGCCTTGGCGGCGTCGTCATTGGCCGATTTGAGCCGGGCCAGCGCCCGCACGTTCGTCTCGATCGCCGCTGCCGCCTGCTTGTCCGCCTCGGTGCGCTTCTCCACCGCCGGGATGCCGGCCTCGCGCAGCTTGCGCTCCACCTCCAATGCGGTCGCCATCTCGCGCGAGGCCGCGGCTCCGGCATGGGTGCCGGTGGTGGCCGCCCGTGCCGCGCGCAGTTCGTCCTCCAGCGTCTGGATCACCCGGCGCCGTCGGTCCTCCGCCTCGGTGCTGGCCTTGCTGAGCTCCGCCAGGGCGTCGGCGTGCTTCCTGGTGGCCTGGGCGATCAGCGTCTGCGCCTCGGCGTCATCGATGGCGCCGCTGCCCTCCGCCTTGCGGATCAGCGCCAGGTCTTTCTGGTAGGTCTGCTCGATCGCCAGCTTCTTGTCGTTCTTGGCCTGCCAGTCGGCGATCTCCTTGGTCGAGGCGGCCTTGGCGCTGGCCAGCCGGCGCGCGGCGGCATCGTCCGCCTCCGCCTGCTGCTCCTCGCGGGCCTGGCGCAGCAGGTCCTGCTGGCGGGTCAGCGCGTCGGTGAGCTGCTTCTCGGCGGCGGTGATCTGCGCCGAGAGCGGCTTGTCGGTGCCGCCCGGCAGGTTGGGTAGCGCCAGGTCGGTTGCCTGCTGGCGGGTCAGGCCTTGGGCCAGATAGGCGTCGATCTCCCCCTGAGCGGCCTGCTGGCGCTGGCGCAGCCCGGCCAGCCGCCGGTTGGCCTCGTTCACCGCGGCGTCGGCACTCTGCTGGTCGGAAGGCAGCACGGCGGCGGTGACGCCGCGCACCGCACCGGCCGCGGCCAACGCCGCCTTGGCGATCGCCTGCGACAGCCCGAGCGCGTGGTCGAGGTTCCCCGCAAAATTGGCCATGGACTCGCCGAGCACCGAGAAGGCCCGGCCCATGGTCGGCGGCATGGCGGCGAACTGGCTGTTGATGGTCTCGCCGGCCTTGATCAGCGCCGGCATCACCCGGTCAGCGGTCAACTCTCCGGCCGCCCCCATCTGGCGCAACTGGCCGACCGAGACGCCGAGCTGCTCGGCCAGCCGGCTGGCCAGCTGCGGCATGTTCTCCAGCAGCGAGCGCAACTCGTCGCCCTGCAGCACCCCGGAGGCCAGCGCCTGGCCCAGCTGCGCCACCGCCGCCTGGGTCTCCGCGGTCGAGGCGCCAGAGACGATGCCGGCCTGCTGCAGGGTGCGCACCAGGGCCAGCACCTGGGTGTTGGTGGCGCCGATATTATGCGCCGCCACCGCGAAGCGGCCGAAGGCATCGGCACTCTCGGCGACGGAAACGCCGGTCTGCTGCGACAGGGCGAACAACTCGCGGTAGACCGACTGCGCCGTCTGCATCGAGCCGGTGGCGGCGGTCAGCCGGGCCAGAGTGCCGGTGAGCGCATCGCCGGCCCGGGCGATCGACACCCCGGCGGTGGCGCCGGCGGCGGCGAGCGCGGTAATGCCCAGGGTGACGCCGGACAGGCCGCCGCGGCTGGAGGTCAGCACCCGCTCCAGCCCACCGAGCGAGACCCCCATGCGGCCGAAGGCCTGCACCGCGCCGTCGGACACGCTGGCCAGGGTCTGCAACGCGGGCGACGCCGCCGCAGAGGCGGTCTCGATACGGCCGAGCGCCTTGCTGCCCTCGTCGCCGATCGCCTGCAGGTCCCGCTTGACGCGGTCCGCCTGCTCGGTGGTCAGGCGGATCGCGATGGTGCGGGAGGACGTGCCACTCATCGCCGGGCCAGCTCCGCGGCCAGAGCGTGGGCGAGAATGTCACCGGCGCGCAGCCGCACCGCGGCGACGTCGAGCCGCTTGCCGGGGGTGACCTGCCGCAGGAGGAAGAACATCGGGAGGAACCCCTGTTGCAGCAGTTCGCCGGCACGCTGGTTGCGGCCACGGTGGCGGCCGGTCAGCACCTCGGTGCTGCTGCCGACATAGAGCCGGATGCGGTTGCGGCCGCGGCGGGTCAGGCCACGGCCCTCGGCGACGCGCAGGCACCACAGCCAGACCGAGGGGTTGGACTTGCTGCGGATCACGAAGGCCTGGCCCCGGGTGGCCAGCATCTGGGCCGGGGTGACGCGCAACCCGCCGCGACTGCCAGCACTGCGCCGGCCGCCGGCGGCGTTGTAGCCGGTGGGGAAGGCCAGGAAGCGGTGACGACGGGCGGTGATCGGCACGCCGCGGTCGAAGGCCTCGGTGATCGCCGGCGCCTTGGTCCACACCACGCCGGCCGGGTGCAGCGTCTCGATGCCTGCGGCCGGATAGACCTGCATGCGCCAGGAATTGGCGATGGCACGGCCGCCGTCCTTGAAGCCGGTGGCGCGGGTCTGGGCGCGGAGGTCGGACCGCACCTGCTGGCTGGCGCGGGTGACACCGCGACGCAGCGCGCGGGCGGCGCTCTGCACCTCGTCGGCCATCATCCGGCGCAGGTCGCCGCGGATCAGGGCGGAGACGAGACCGGTCATGTCGATGCGTTCCGGGTCGATCTGCGCTGCCGCGAGGGGGGGCAGGCAGGGCTCTCGGAGAGATAAAGGTCAGCTATGGGTGGATTTCTGCCCATCCGTTCCCTGTACGAGTGGGCAAGAAATCCGACATTGAGCAGCCGCCGAGATTGGCGGCAAGCGCCGTCCCGTTTTCGTCAAAATGAAATGATATTGCATCCATTACGAGGTCACGTAGATGCCTCAAGTTTCCGAATTCTTCAGCCCAACAGAAGGGTTGTTTAGGCTGCGCGGCAAGTCCGGATCGAAGCGAGCGGCTGATCTGTGTGAAGACCACAGGCACGCCCGGCGTAGGCGCCGGCAGTGAAAATGGTGCGCCTGTCGATTTGGGAACAGTCACGACTAGCGGTCTTCTAAGAGGCCGCGTTATGAGCCATCACAGCATCGGCAATTTTAGCGAAATCCGTTATGCGGCTATACGGCACAAACCTCGCATTGTCAGTAACGACCGGAAAGCGCGACACAACCATGTGCTGCACCTCATTCAACGACAGCTTCTCCCTCAGCAGGTACTCGCGGTTCCGCTCTTTCGTCAGCGCGCCTTCATAGGCCCGCACCAGCCTATAATTATATTTCGCGAAGCGCGTGGCATCTGATTCGAGTTGATCGAGATCCATAAAATTGTTTTTGCATTGGACATTCCAGATTACCCCGTTACGCACCGTCACGACGTCGAACTCACGTCGATTAATACGCCGGACGTTTTGCACAACGAACTTCTGCCGCTCCAGCTCGTTGGCGACCGCTCTTTCAAATATGAATCCGGCGCGGATCTGGAAACGCTTTCGGCGATCGAGGCTACGACCGCGCCAGTAGTAGATGAAGCGGCTCAAGAGCGTGACGGTAGACCTATAGACGCCATCGACAACCACGAATGGAGCATAGGTGGATAGACATTCCAAATAAGTCTGGCCCGTGTGTAGAAATGCCGATCGCAGATCCGAAGATGCCTTAAATTCGTCGAAGAGAGCCGCAAGGTCATCAGGGGGGACGACAACCCAGAAGTCCCGATCGATGAAGGTCATGGACAGTCGGCGGATTAGTCCCGCAGCAGGTGCAAAATCGGTTTCCTTGAGATCGAACTCGGCATAGGCGCTTTCGATTAAAAGCACATCGTTTCGGAGCTCCGCGGCGGAAAAGAGCCGATCTGGACTTAGCGCTTCTCTGCCATCCCACATAGTGAGGGCCTCGCCGGTTACGGTCATACTGGTGATCGGCGCCCGTTCGGGCTCAAGATGAAGCGGATCAAGCATCGCAAGCTCGGCAGAATCCCGTTGCGGCAAACCGAGCTTCGCACGGGACAGTTTCACGTTCAGCGCGTTTTGTGCACTTCTCAATTGAATGCCGGTAAGCTCAATCATCGGTAGGAAAACAAGGAGCGCGTCGTAAGGGATAACGACCTTATCGCCGCAACACGCCTGCGGAATCATGTGAAGTAGAGCTATAAAATGGCGCCGTCGCGATTGGAGATAGTCAATCATCGATCCGACAGTGCTGAAAGCCGCAGCGATCTTAAAGAATCCATGCGCGCCGAAGGCTGTCGCAGCACCCGCGCCATACCTTACTAGATTGGTAAAACGATTGGCGAAATTCTCGCTGAACTGTGCGATGAAGCGCTGGCGCACGAGGTCAAATTTCGGACTAAATCCGACGCACGAGCTGAGCGGCAGGGAGAATAGTCGCTTCTCAAATTCATCGTCATCCCAATCCACGTTTATCAAGTTGATGCACTCTTCGATCGCCCGCAGCGTATCGAACCACGCGTAGGTCGCGGAACGCGGCTCATACGGAGCAAGACTGTCATAGGCGATCTGCCGTTCTTGAGCGGCGATTCGCTCGACAAGCATGTGCTCGGACGACGAGGCGGTCAGGATGCGTGGTGGCTCGGTCATCGGAAGCGATCTCCTACGTCGCGCTCCGCAATGACCCACATTGACGTCACCAGCGTGCATGACTCAGATGCTGTAGCGATTACGAACCATTATCCAATTAGCAGCGACAATCTGGAAGCTACAACAGCCGGCGAATCTGTTCAACGCAACGTCAGTTCTTGGAAATCAGCGCATACTTGCGGAACGACCCTCTGGGCTCAGAGCCGCTAACGGTCGGATCTGGCGCATGGCTGCTTTTGGTGATCCGCGGCGTAATTCTCCGATGACTGGCTTGGGTCGCGAGCTGCCAGGCAGCGCGCTGTGGCAACGGGGCTAGGCCGAGCCGGTCTCCACAGCCGGACCGGCGGCGGGGTCGCGATCGATCGTGGCTAGCATCTCAGAGTTCTTCTCGGTGACATAGGCGACCTGATCACCGACAAGCACCTGAAACGCGGCGAAGGCAGCGTAGCACCGGTCGAGTTCGACGACGAGAAGCGCGGTAAGCTCCTTCAAGTCGAGCGGCTCGGTCCCACCGAACGAGTAGCAGGCCTTTCCGGTGGCCGGGTCAAAGCACCTGGTCGCGAAGTTCGTGATGCCTGTCCCGACGCGCGGTGAGAAGCGGTGCGTGAACGTGTTGCGGAAATTGGTGGTGGCCTGCGCTAGCCGTTTACCCCCAATGGCCTCGATGCGCGTCTTCAGTCGGTTGTAATTCCGCCACCGCGCGCCCTGCCGATCTGCACTGTCCATCCAGATCTTGTCATCGACGGGGAGCGAGGCTTCCGCCCAGTCTGTTTCCCTCACCAGATTGACCTGATGGCATAGATGGGCCGTCGCGAATAGCAGCCGCGACCGGATAGCGTAGGGCATCAGCAGAGATAGCGTCGCGATGGGATCGATGAACTCGTGCAGCGCCTCGGCCCTCTCCTCTTCGCCGAGCGAGGTCATCAGGGTTGCCCACGCGGACAGCCGCTGGACGTTAAGGGTGAATGCGTTGATGGAGTTCGCCAGTTCGCGGGCGAAGTCGTCAAGCATCATCGAATACGGCATCCACGCCGCATAAAGCCGCTCCGGCATAGCGATCCAGTTGTATGGCATCAGCTGTCCAACCGCATCTGCGGCGGCGCGGACTTCACCGAAGCGTCGGTAGATCTCGTTGTGCATGTGTTCGATAATAGCGGCTGGTGAACCGCGGTGCACCCAGCGCCTTGCACATCGCGGAGAACCGGCCATGCGTTAGGCGACTGAGCGTTCGCTCGTGTGCGAACGGCAGCTATGCAGCGATGCACCGCACCTTCCCCAGCAGCCCCCCGAGAAGCGCGAACGCCTCCACCACCCAGGCCGCCTGATCCCCGACTCCCCCGCCATCCGGCCAATGCGCCACGCCCCCCATGCCGCCCTGGCACGCCCCCCACATCCGCACGAACTCGTGCCAGGGCTGCGGCACGACATGGCGCGGATTGTCCGCCCACGCCTCGCCGGCCACCAGCCATTCGCTGCCGTCGGCGGGTTTCAGCCCACCGTCATAGGCGCCGGGGTCTCGGGCAACGGCGAGGGCGCCTCGGAGTTTCCCTGGGCGGCCGCGTCCGGCTGCATCAGTGCACTGGCCTGCCAGCCGATCGCCTCGAGTTCCGCGTCCGGCAACAGGTCGAGAAGATCGGCCGGCACCAGGTTGCGCTCGCGCCGGAACGGCGGCAGCCCCGGTCCCTCCCAGCCGCGCAGGGCGTGGCGGGCGGCGACCCAGGGCATCATGCCGAGATAGTGCTGCCGGGCCGCCAGCAACGCGGCGTAACTCGGCACCGTGGCGCAGGCCGCCTCAATCGTCTGCAGCCGTGCCTGCGCCGCAGGGTCATCCGGCGTCGCCTCTGCGGCCTCAATCACCACCAGGATCTCCGCCGCGTTGTCCGGCGAGGTCTCCTGCACCGCGGCCCGCAGCGCATCGAGCAGCAGCGCACGGCCAGGATACACCCCGGCCTCACGCGCCAGGTCGGCGCGGAATGCCTGGCGCTCGCGGAAGGTGAGCGGCGCGATGGAGTAGACGCGCTCGGTGCCGGGCGGGATGAAGCTCTCCACCTGACGGCGGGAGAAGATCGGCTGGGTCATGTTCGGGGGTGCCTCCGTCAGAACGTTGCGAGGAAGATGACGCTGTCGGCGCCATCGCACTGGAAGGCGATGTCGTGCTGGCCGAGGCCGTCGCGGTTGCCGGGCTTGAAGCCGGTGGCCCGGGCGGCCGGGGCGGTGATCAGGAAGCGGTTGCCGGCGGAGACGCCCACCACCGCCATCAGCGGCATCGGCGTGCCGGCGCGGAAGGCATCGTAGAGCGCCACCGCGTTGGTGGTGTTCATGTAGGGATCGATGTTGCCGCGCCCGTCGCGCGAGATCGGCACCGCCGGGTCGTAGCCCTCGAGCGATTCCGGATTGTCCGGCAGGATCACCTCGACGCCGAGGTCGAGCTGCAGCCGGCGGCACTGCGCCACGGCGCGGTTGAGCTGGCAGCGGCCGTTGACGAAGCGCGGTGGCGTCGGGCGGATCGCGCTGTTCCAACCGGTCGGCAGTGGTGCCCCGGTCATCGCCAGCATCTGCGCCCGCAGATCGAAGGTCAGGAAGCCGATGCCACCCGAGGTGAGTTCCAGGCTCCAGGTGCCCTGGGCACCGCCGAAGCGCCAGCTCAGCCCGTCGGCGTAGAAGTAGAGCGTGGCGGTCTTGTAGAGGGTCTCATCCGAGGTGGGGGCGTAGAGCACGTTGACCGGGATCTGCGCCAGGGTGACGACGCCGGCGGTGGGGCTGAGCGTATCCCCCACGCTGGCGACCTTGCCGGTGGTGTAGTCGATGATGCCGGTGGTGATGCTGCGGTCGCCGGAGAGCAGCAGCGGCATGCCGCGATAGGCCTGCGCCGCCGGCGAGAACGGGGTGGGCAGGGTGATGCTGGTGGCGGTGCCGGCGGTGGCGGCGGTCGGGACGCCGATGGGGGCGGCGGTGACCTGCTCCAGCATGGTGCAGCAGCGCATCAGCTTGCCCCAATCGGGCGCGGTGCCGGCGGTGCCGGAGCCGCGCAGCGGGACGCGCAGGCGGATGCGCGGGCGCAGGCCGCCGACGATGCCGGAGGCCTTGTCGAGGGTGCCGGTGAGTTCCGGGTTCTCGACCACGACGGGATCGAAGTCGATCTCGCAATCGGCGGCGAGCCAGTCGGCGGCGGCGGGAGTGCCGGCGATGGCGTCGGTGCCGGGGGTGGTCTCGATCTTGGCCGCGACGGCGGCAAAGCGCATGCGGACGAGGCTGATGCTCATCGTGCGGCTCCTTCAGGAATGGCGGCCAGGAATGGCGGAGGGAATGGGTCTGCTACGGTGCCCAGGGTGATCCGGTTGGGGCGATTGCCAGCAGGGAGAACCGGGCCACCACCTCGCCGGTCGGCTTGGCGCTGTCCTCGGCGTCGTAGAGCAGAAAGTCGGCA
Source organism: Rhodospirillales bacterium 70-18 (assembly GCA_001899585.1). Taxonomy (GTDB): domain Bacteria; phylum Pseudomonadota; class Alphaproteobacteria; order Acetobacterales; family Acetobacteraceae; genus 70-18. Next base: position 102,615 of record MKWE01000025.1, on the reverse strand, counting down.
TCCTGCTCGACCACATCGCCGAGGCCTGGGGTGTCGGGGGTCCAGCCGGCCAGCGCCGCGACGATACGGGCATGCAGGTCGGACAGCGCCTGCTCGGCGGCGAGATCGCTGCCGGCGCGGACGAAGCCAGTGATGGCGAAGCCAATGCTGTAGTGGGTCTGCCCCGGCTCCTGGGTGGTATCGGCCTGCCAGGCCTCCCCGCGCAGGATCAGTCGCGGCAGCGCCTCGGTGTCGGTATCGACCGGCGCGCGTCGGGCCCGCTCGACCACCGCGTCGGGCAGCGCGGCTGCGAGCCGGGCGGCGACGGCGGCCAGCGCCGCCTCACGCAGTGCCGTGCTCATGGCGCTGGCGCCGTTGCCAAGGTCAGCCGCCAGGTGACGCCGAGCACGTCGGCCTCGGCATCCTCGACGCGGTAGGCGCTGCTAGAGAGCAGCACCTCGTCGCCGCGCTGCGGCGGCAGCATGCCGAGCGAGGCCAGGGCGTCGGCAGCGATGGTGACCGAAAGGCTGCCGGCCCGGCTGCTCGCGCCGCCGCCGAGACCCGGCAACTGGTCATACGGCGCCGACCGCACCACCCGCAGAGCGGCCCAGTCGCCGGTCGCCCGGCGATACTGGGCATCGCCATCGATATTCGGATCGGCCAGCAGCACCGCCATGGCGCCCGCGAAGGCGCTCATCGCCGGCCGCCCAGGCTACCGGCAACCGCCTGGGCGATCTGCGGCACGATTTTCTCGGCGCTGCGGCCGATGACGTAGCCACCGAGCCCCAGTTGCACGATGTCCCACAGCTTGAGCACCTCGGCCTCCGAGATGCCGGGGGCAGAGAAGCCGAGCCAGCGGGCGACGATCAGCACGGTGAAGGTCAGCATGACGATGGGACGCCAGGACGCAGCCAGCCAGTTGCCCGACTGCGCCTCGGCCCGGATGATGTCGGCTGCCGCCCGGTCCCGCTCGGCCTGGATCTCTGCCAGACGAGTCTGCAACTGGGCGTAGACGGCTGGATCAGCCTGCACCGCGGCCAGTGCCTTCTGGGCGTCGTCCTGGGAGCGGACATCGATGCCGGTGACCTGGCGGACCACGTCGACCACCTGCTTGGTGGTCTCGCCGGCCGCGGTGCCGAACAGATAGGAGATCAGGCCCGGCGCCACGTTGGTGAGCAGCGGGATCAGGAAGGGGAACATCGGTGTTCCTCCGGTCGGATCAGGTTGTCGGGGCGGAAGGGTGGGTGGCCGGGCGGATGCCTGGCTGGCGTCGGGCGGCGGATCAGGCTGGAGAACCAGGGGTGAGACCGCCGAGCGCCCGGTTCAGCTGCCAGCCGAACTCGAATTCTTCCTGGGTCGGGTCATGCTCGGCGATCTCGATGTAGCGGACCGCCTGTTGCGCCGCGATCATGCCGCGCAGCACGCGAGCACCCTCGGTACCCCGGGCCCGCAGCAGGCCCGCGAGCGCCGTCTCGGTCGCCGGACCGAACGCGCCGTCCACCGCGATATCGGCGAATGCCGCGCCCTGCCGGTTCAGCACGTTCAACGCTCGCTGCAGGAAGCGAATGCCGGTGGCGGCACCCATGTTGACGCCGATGTCGAGCAGCCGCTCGGCGAGCACCGTGTCGAGCATGGCGATGCGGTCCAGTCCCGGTGCCTGCCAGTAGCGGCGGCGATAGATGCTGACCGCCACCTCGCGTGGCAGCTCGGCCATCGCGCCGGTCCAGCCCTCGGCGCGCGCCACCGCTTCGGTGATACCCCAGGCAGTGGCGCCGCCGCGGTCGGCCGGGTCGGCGGAATATCGCCCCTCCCGGCCGATGACGCTGTCGATCACGCGGCGGAACACGACGTCGGTGTCCACCGCACCCACGCCCACGCCGCTGCTCATGCGCCGGACGCCGGCACGCGCTCCAGCCACACCCGCACCGTGGTGTCGGAGGTGGCAGAGGCCAGCACCGCGATGCCGACCTGATAGTTGCCGGTGGCGGTGGTGGTGATGCGGCGGTTGGTGTCGTCCCAGAACACCCTCGCACCGGCGGTGATCGCCAGGGATGGCTGCTTGGTGAGGTCAAACACGCCTTCGGTGGCGCCCTCGATCACCGCGTTCTGGGCGCCATCGACCGCGGCCACGCCGAACAGCGCGCCGACCAGCATGCCCTGGCCGGCGGTGACGCCGGCGGCATACGGCACGACCATGGCCAGGCTGTCGCCCGGCTGGATGAAGTTCTTCATGGGAAGGCTCCTGGTGAGGAATGGGTCTCGCCTGCTGGCGGGACGGGGGGCGAGGCTTGAAGTGCCGCCGCCGAAGCGTTACATGTAACACCCGGATGGAGGATCAGATGGCCCGCTCGACCACCAGCAAACGCGTCGCCACCCACCGCGCGCAGTTGCGTGCGAAGGGTCTGCGGCCGATCCAGATCTGGGTGCCGGACACGCGGGCGCCGGGTTTTGCTGAGGAGGCGCGCCGGCAGTCACGCCTGGTCGCCGCCGAAGCCGACTTTGACGAGGTGATGGACTTCATCGAAGCGGTCTCGGTGTTCGATGAGGATGACGACACGGCCGCTGATGCGCCGCGGTGATGTCGTCGTCATCGCCGACCGGGCGGCCGGCGATTATGGCGGCAAGCCAAGGCCGGCCGTGGTCGTGCAGTCCGAGTTGTTCGACGACACCGGCTCGGTCGTGGTTTGCCTGCTGACCACGCAACCGACCGGCGCACCGCTGCTGCGGATCGCGGTCGCGCCAGGCCCGGCCAGTGGCCTCACCAACCCGAGCCATATTGCGGTGGAGAAGATCACCGCGGTGCGACGCGAGCGCGTGGGGCAGACGCTGGGGCGGCTCAGCGACGAAGAACTGGTCGCGCTGAACCGCAGCCTGGCGGTGTTCCTGGGCTTTGGCTGACCGGGATCAGGTGCCAGGGTTGAACCAGGCGCCGCGCCAGTCGATGGCGCCGACCCCGAAGTCGAAGATCACCGAGACCTCGACGCCATCGACGCCGGAGACCGGCCCGGTGGTGACCTGCGGCCCCTCGGCGCCGTTGAGGTAGCCGTAGACATAGACCGGTGCCGCCATCGGGTCGGCAAACAGATACCAGCGGTTGCCCTGGATCTGCGGCTCGACCACCGGCTGGATGAAACCGGCATAGACGTTGGCATTGGCGGTCTGGGTGGCGGCGACACTCACGGTGAGCTGGCGCGCTGCCAGCTCCAGGTTCGGCCCGACCAGCAGCCGCATGCCGTTGCCCACCGAGATCGGCAGCCCGTCCAGCGTCTTCTGCTTCATCACCGCGGCGCGGCCGAGGGCCAGGTTGGTGAGGTCGAGCGCGGTGCCGGCCGAGGCCTGGTTGGCGCGGGCGGCGCCGGTGGCGAACACCGCGGCATTGCCGGTGACCAGGGTCGGGCCGGAGCCGTTGGCGCTGTTCATCAGGGCGTAGGCGGTAGCGTTCTCGAAATCGGCAACGCGGCGGCCGATCATGGCCGCGAAGTCGGTGAAGGCGCCGAGATCGTCGTTGACCAGCATCTGGCGGGTGACGCGGATGCGTCGGGCGAAGGTGAGCAGGTTCACCAGTTCCTGGCTCTCGGACATGGTGCCGGCCTGGATCTCGCCGTTCTCGGAGAGCTGGACGAGGGTGGGGAAGTCGCCGACCCGCAGATGGCGATGCGGCTTGAAGTCGCGGAAGTCGCGGCGGAGGAAGAACTGCCGGTAGGTCGGGTTGGCCGGCTGGTAGGCGGCGAGCAGCATCTTGTTGGCGGCGGCCGAGAGCAGCAGCGGGAAGTCGCTGGTGGTGTGGAAGGCACGATCCGCCAGGGCGGCGGCACCGCGGGGGATATTGCGCTCGCCGCGGGCGCGCATCAGTTCGGCGACCATCTCGGAGGGACGCCAGTCCAGGAACTCGGCATGGCGGCCGCCAGTGGCACCACCGGGTGCCTGGTAGCCGGGCATGGCACGCACGGCGATGGCTTCGGCCATGGCGTCGCGGATGACGGCCGGGTCTTCGGCGGCGGGGCCGCTGTTCGGCGAGGCGGGCAGTGCCGGCGGGGTGGCGCCTTGCACCATGGCGTCCCACAGGGCGCCACGCAGGGCCTCGGGCGCCCAGCCCTCGGCGACGGCACGTTGGTGCAGGGCGTCGACGGTGGCCGGCGCCACCAGGGCGCGGCCGGCCTGGGCGACCGGACCGAGGGCGGCGATGCGGGCGCGTTCGGCGCGGATCACCTCGGCGGCGGCTTCGCCGGGCGGAACGGCGACCGTGCCACGATCGGCGTCAGCGGCAGGTGGCGGGTTGTTCGGCATGGTCGGAGCGCCCTCCTGGGCGGCTTGTGCGGGATTGCTGCGGGTGGGGGTGGCAGCCGGCGCGGACGGCGCCGGATCAGCAACCGGGGCAACCGGCGTCGTCTCGGGCATGGGAGTCTCCTGGGTGGTAGTGGGATTGGTTGGTGTGTCGAGGATCGGCAGGGTCGGCTCAACCGCCGTGGCGGGCGCGGTTGGATCGTCCGCGCCGCGCATCGCCGCGGCCGGATCGACCGGGATCGGCACGACGGAGATCTCGTAGGGCTCCCAATCGACGGCGCGGTGGACGATGCCGTCGGCGGGATCGGTGACCTGGTCGTAGCGATGCACGCGGTAGCCGACGCTGACGCTGCGCAGCGTGCCGTCGGCGACGCGCTGCCACAGCGGCTCGACATCTGCGGCAGCAGAGAACTGCAGCGTGGCGTGGCCGCGGCCCGCCTCGAGCTGGGCGGCGACGACCCGGCCGACCACGTCGCGCGCATCGGCCTTGCGGTGGGTGTTGAGCACCGGGGCGCTGCCGCTGCGCAGCCCGTCCATGCGGACGGCTGACGGCGACATGTCCAATTCCTCGGTGATCATGCCGAGCGGCGGCACGAAGTTGCGAGCCCGCGCTCCGGTCGACCAAACCACCTCGACGGTACGAGCGGCACGATCGACGGTGGCCGGGGCCGCGAGAGCGCGCGCCGCGGTCATGGTTGTCCCAGCGGTGGAACCACCGCCGTCATGCGGTATCGCCGGTGCGGGATTGCTCCCGCCCGGATCGATGGAATCGGTCATGAGTTTAGCTCTGCGGTTAGGGTTGACGACTTGCTTTTGTGCGGCGCGCTGTTTCGCGTCAGGAATATAGGTCGGGTTCCGAACCAACGTTGACCTTTACGGACTCCGCTCTAATGACCGAATCTGGCCGTAAGCGGAATGGCAAGGATAAGATGAGCGGGAACGCGAAGCTGCCGTCCAAGGTGGAAGCATGCTGTTCGTGGCCACCCTTTTTCATTGCGGAAGTTACCAAAATCTGTCAACGTACCCACTGTCAAACGCGGCATAAAGGCGATCGTATACGTCTTCCATAAACAAAATTTCGCTCGAAGGTGGAACGAAATGATTAGGCATATCGTGACCGCAAGCGTGTTTGCTGGGGTCGTCCTGGCTAACCTCCCCGCATCGGCGGCGGGAACGTATAGATTTTGCGAGGGCGAGTTGCAGGAGCGTGCTAAGGCACTTTGCCCCGGCAATTTCGATGCTTTTGTAAACTGCACGGAAATACAAAACAGAGCAAACATGTGGTGTAGCGCGCACGGCTCTTCTAAGCCAGCAAAGGTTACTCAGCTTCCAGGCACCGTAGGCGGCGGCCATTGCGGTTACGCCATATTCGAGGTTGCCTGCCAATAAGTCACTTTAGGTTATAAAACTTACCGCTTTAGCGATACGCCAGCCAGTATCAGTGTTGGCGTTTAGCCCGTCACCTTCGGGAGGCTTCCATGCCTACGCAGGCAGATTTGGCCACCATCGAAGCCGCGTTTGCACAGCAGTACGGGCTCGATTTGAACGGAATTCGCAGCGATGCGAAGCAGTTTACTGCGCTTATTGCATCGAATGCGCCAGATCCGCAATCTGTGAAGGGTGCTTGCTACACTTACGATGGCGCGCAAGCGATCGTCCCGGATCTCGAGACAATTGTCTTTTCCGATGTCCCGCAAGATGAACTGATAGGTGTACAGCGTGTCGAATTGAATTTCGATGAAACCTCTCAGTATCTTCAGGCCTGCCTAAAAATTCGACAGCAATACGGCGAGGTGGCGAGGCTGCGGAACGATACTCGGTTTAAGGGCGAAGAATTTGTAAGGCTCGACGCGGTGCATTTGGACGAGGTGGAAGCGGGCTTATATAAGCTAGCATGGTTGGAAGCTGCCGACGAGAAAATCGCGCTGGAGACGGCCCTCGCTCGGGCGACCGAGCAGGAGGCCCTTTGTGACGAAATGCTCCGAGCAGATGCGAAAGATCATAGGTACTCGGCCGTTCTGTCGGATGGCGCCTTGGATCTAAATGCAAAACAAAATGGAGCGATCACTAGGAATGTTGTCACCCGCGACTACGACGATATGGAAAGGACGGCGATCGCTACAAATGCGCACCGTAACAATATAGAGCAGGCCAGCTGGCGGCACGTTCTGGCTGGGGCAAACTCAAACGTCGCGCAGGTTCAGGCGAAGCTGCGCATAGCAAAAAGAAAGGAGGACTATTTTCGAAAGGACGTCGATTTTAGGACGCAGAGAGCCGCGATTAGCAGGCAGTTGGCGTGGCTACAGATTTATGAGCATTGCCGGATCGGATCGGAACTAAACTACAGCGAGAAATTGCAAAGGCTGAAGGCGTTGTTTGATCAGAACGTCCGATGTCTCGTTGAGCGCGTGCGCGCGTTAGATCGCGGTCTGAGTGAGATTTACGGATTAGCGGTCCCCTTCAGTGCACCCGATGTCGGCGGAATGATTGATGAGATAGCAATTTGGCTCGTTCACGCTGGAAATGCGCTGTCGAAATTCAAACGAACTCAGCGCACCACTATATCATCGATTTGGAGCGAAAAATTAATCCCAGGGGACTCTAAAGTAACAGGCTTCGACGTCTTTAATGGATCATTTACTGTAAGCGACGCGGACCTGCCAGCGCCGAAGGCTAAATTACGAGGCATAGGGTTCGAATTCACCGGCGACAACCGGAGGCCAATGACAGTGAGAGTCACGCCGCCTCAAGGAGCGATCATTGCCGGCGGCTCCGAGTGGCTGACCGTGGGACGCGTGTGTCCGGCATCAGTTTTCGACCTGAAGCCTCAACACTCTGACGCGCTTTGGAACGGCGGGCCGACCGGAGTATGGGGGGTGCGGGGCGCCTTCGATAAGTCCGCAGGCGATGTCAGTGGTCTGGTGATGCACTTGTGGGTCATCTCGGACTGACGGAGCGCCCCATGCCAAGCTGTCCCAAGACCTTTAGGCGTCGAGAAGTATTGAAACTCGGAGCAAGTACGCTTTGCTATTTCGCCTATTGGAAGGATGCGCACGCGGACCCTGAATTCCCGATAGAAACGTCACCGCAGGCCGACAACAAGAGTCCGGCCGCGACGCCGCAAAGCCCGGCGAACGAAACTTTTCCCGGACGACCTACCTCGGAAACGGCCGATCCGTCAGATGTCGGGAGCCCTGCAGTCGAGGATCAGATAGGTTCCGCTTTCCGCGCGCCTACCTGCGGCCTACAAAAGATTGATAGCGTATTGTTGCGGGCGACCGGAACACCTGCGAAGCCTCCGGATACTCTTTCAGTGCCGGCAACATCATATGCCGCTGACAATCCAAGTCGGAAGTTCCTGAGCGACGGCGAAAGTCCAATTGCTTCGGCCTGGCGGGCTAACGTGGGTGCTGAAAAGAAGTTTACTCGCGGACAGTTTCGAACGGACACCAACTACCAAATAGACCACGCGCTATCGAACGACACCGGTGCGACTCTTAATATTCTGGCCTCGGTCGAATGGGGTAAGCTTGGAAGCGCCACAGTTGAGAAAGCCATTGAACTCGTACAAAGCACTGTGGTCGATAAACTCGCGAGGCATGTTCTTCAACTGGCCGAAAGCCCGGCCACGAAAGCGGCATCCATCGCGATAGATTTGCTTACCCCAACTGTTTTACAAGAAGAACCGTGGACGTACGAAGACAGTCTTAGCCCTTCAGAAAGAATTGAATATCGGAGAGAATGGTTTGAGCAATTGTCGCACCCCGACTTTCCGAAGACTATGCCTGGGGGCGGCGCGACTATTCATGTACCGTACGGAGGACAGAATATATAATTAGTTAGGTCGCCTGCCTATCGCGGTTTGATGCCTTCTCCGCTCTGTGTCTTTCGTTCCATTCACCGCTCGATGCCGGATCATCACAGAGGAGTAGGGGATGACTGTGAGGTTCGGCGTGCCGTATACGTATTTTGGGAGGCGTGAGGCGCGGCGACAGCCCTCAATTCAGCTTTCAGGAAAGCCTCAATGAGTGGCAAACGGCCGGACTGGGCGCTTAGCCGCCCTTGGAGCGGCATGTACCCCATGTCAGCTTTCCTTCTATTGCGGAACTGCGGGTGAGGCTGTCGATGATTGCCTCGACTTCTGGACGCTACCCAGCGCTGGCCGTTTGGTCCGGCTGCTGTGGCATCGCCGCACCGGTCGCGGCAATCTCAACGGCCGCCATCTGTGCCGCGTCCTGCGCCGCCCCGCTGCGAGCCACCCGGCGCGGATCGGTGTCGAGCGACACGCCGGCATCGTCGAGCGCGGCGTTGGCTTCCTTGACCATCTCCACCGCCTGGCGGAAGTCGTAGCCGAACGACGCCACCGCCTCCGGCAGCGGCACAAAGCCCGCCCGCACCTGGGAGACCAGCGCCGCAGTATCCTTGGCCGGATCGATCATCTCGTGTGCCGGCGGCACATGCGAGACGCCATGGGGCATGTCGGCACCCCACAGCCCGGCCAGTGCGCCATGGGCGTGGAACCGCTCGGCGATCGGGCGCACCAGCATCGGGATCAGCATGCCGTACTGCACCTGCTCGCACAGCCGGCGGAACTCGATCTTGCCCGCCCGCAGGCTCGAGTAGTTCGCCGCGGTGAGATCGCCGGAGACCTGGTCATAGGTCAGGCCGGCACCCACCGCTGCCGCCTCCAGCGTGCGCCGGGCGAAGGCGGTATGGCTGCCGCCGCCGGAGGGGTTGACCACCTCCACCGAACCGGCGCCACGGTTGTAGAGGATGATGCCCGGCTCGAAGGCTTCCAGCGCCCGGCCCTGGGCATCGCGCAGCAGGCTGGTGCTGGCGCCGGTGACAGCGTCGTCGCTGTCGGTGGTCACCACCGCGGCCAGGCAGGCCTCGATCTTGGCCTTCATCAGCAGCGCCGCCTCGTAGTCGCCGAGATCGCGCAGCCGCAGCAGCACCGGGGCCAGCCAGGACACGTCCCGGAGTTGGCCTGGCCGGCGCTTGCGGTAGATATGCAGCACCTCGGCGGCGGGCACCGGTTCGCTCCGCACGCGCTGGCCCGGGCTGATCCAGGCGGCGCCGGGATGCTGGCGGAACAGCCAGTAGGCGGCGGGGGCGCCGGCATCGTCCAGCGCGATGCCCTGCACCACCGCCTGGCCATCGACCAGCCCGTTGCGGGTGGTGTCGAGATAGTCGCTCTCCAGCAGCTGCAGCCGCAGGCCGATCGGGTTGGCCGGCGTGATCTCGCCGGGCAGCAGCCGCACCAGGCATTCGCCGCTCTCGACCACGGCGCGCATCACCAGCGCTTGCAGGCCGTAGAGGTCGAGGCGGCGCTCGGCGTCGCAGGCGGTGCTCTCGGCCCAGCTTCGCCAGGCATCGGCATGCGGCCGGTCGGGCCAGCGGGTGGTGATGCCGGCGCCGACGGCGTTGCCGGCCCAGAGGTCGACGATGCGGGCGGCGTAGGGGTCGTTGCGCACTGCGTCGCGGGCACGCCGGGCGATGGGTGCGGCACCCATGCCGACCTCGGCGGTGGCCGAACTGCCGGATGGGTTCCACAGTGAGGTCCGCACGTCCTGTGCGGCGGCATAGGCGCGGTCGGCCTGCATGGCCGGTGCTGTCGCCGCCGGCACCGCCTGGCCGCGCGCCGCCTGCCAGACCCGCTGCAACAGGTTCATGTGCCGTCTCCGCGGGAGAAGCCCGCATAGGTGATGGCGGGCGGTGACGCGGCGCCGAGATCACGCCGCATCAGGTCGCGCAGCCGGATCATGTCGGCCAGGCTGCGGTATTCGACGGTGCGCCCCTCGAAGGTGACCCTAGTGGTGCCCTGGGCGATCGCCGTCTCGAGTGCGGCCAATTGCTGCGTGGTCCAGGCCATCGGCGTTGCCTACGCCCAGACCCGATAGGGCGTGGCCGGCGGCGGGGTGACCAGTGGCAGCAGCGCCAGCTGTGCGTCCGGCAGCGGCCCCTCGGTGCGCAGATTGGCATGGAAGCCCGGCACCGGCGCCATCTCCGGATAGGGCAGGCCGTCGGCGTCGGTCAGCATGACCCCGGTCGGCTGGTAGATCAGCCCGACCACATCCAGCGCGGCGCCGCCGGTCGGCAGCCTCGCCAGCGCGCCGGTGACATCCGGCTGCTCGGCGACCACGCCGGCCGCGAGCAACGCCGCCCACAGCGCCGCTTCATCGGTGGCACGCAGCAGGTAATCCCTCATGCGGACAGGCTCCTGAGCATCGTGTCGGGGATCCGGCTCGGATAGAGCACGAGGCGCTGGATCCAGCCATTGAGGTTGTTGAAGCCGAGATGGTCGGAGCCGAGATTGGCCTGGACCATGCCGGGCGGCATGGCGCCGGCGCTGTCCCGCGTCACCGTAGTGCCGTTCACCGCCGCCTGGGCATCGTCGCTGGCCAGCGCACCGGCCAGGTTGGTGACCGCCGCAGTCCGGGCCGGCATGCCGCCGGGCGACAGTGTCGGGGTTCCCGCCACCACCGCCTGGGCGAGGACCGTGCCGCTGTTGCAGCCGAAGGAGAGGCCGTTGCTGTAGCCGAGGTCGGAGACCCGCAGCACGAAGGAGTTGGCCGCCCCGAAGGACTGGAACCGGGTCACCACCGTGCAGGCGACCGGATTGTAGAGCGCGGCGAAGTCGGCGCCTGCGATCTTGGCGATGTCGGCCGCGCGGGTGGACGCGGCCAGGGTGCCGGCGGGCGGCAGGATCGGGCTGCTGGCGAAGGGGCCCTGTTCGAGTTGCGGAACCCCGATGCGCAGGGTGAAGTCCACCACCGCCCCGGTCGGGAAGGTGGTGGCGATCGTCGTGCCGACGAAGTTCGTGGTGTCGCCGGTCAGCATCCGGGTGTAGCTGCGCCGCTGCGTGGCCAGCGCCGCCGCGATCGGCGTAAAGCCGACGCCGGAGCCGACCACATAGACGCCGGTTGCGGTGTATTCGATCACGTTCAGCGCTGGGCCGGACGAGGCACCGGCCAATGACCCGCCCACCAGCGTGCAGAACATGCTGGCGGTCCAACTCTGCCCGATGCCGCCGGCGATGACGGTGGCGGGCTCGGGGAAGCAGGTGGCCGAGGCAGTGCCGGTGGCGGTGCCCCACCAGCGGATGTCGCAATAGGGAATACCACTCTCGGTGCCAACGGCGACGACCGCGCTCGACAGTCCAGCCGTGGCATAACGGCCCCAGTTGGTTGGCAGCACCCCGCCCGCGCCGATCGTGCCGACCGTCGCCCCCTCGGCGCGCGGGTTGCGGATCTGGTTGGTCCGCTGCTCCTCGGCCAGCAGGCCGCGCGGCAGCAGCGTGGCCGGATCGGTGTCGAAGCGGGGCGTGTCGATCGCAACGCTGCGCAGCGTGCCGGCGTTGTCGGTATAGCTGGCGGTGCTGGCGCGGGTGAAGGCAATGCGCGCATCCAGCGTGCCGGCGAGGAAGTCCAGCACCAGCGAGGGCTGCGCCATCCGGGTGGTGAGCAACGGGATCATGCGAATTGCCGGATGCCGCAGGTGATGAGGCGGGTGGCGGTCTGCGCCACTGGGGCGGCGGCGGTGCCGGAACGCAGCCGGACCCAGCGCCAGCCATGCACCAGGGCCGGCGGCAGCACCAGGCCGCGGCTGGCGGCGGCCGAGGACAGCACGATCTCGCCGGTCTCATTGTAGAGGTCGAGCCAGGCGGCCGGCGTCCCAGTGTCGTTGGAGCCCTGGAAGGTCAGCACCGCAGTGGTCCAGGCCGCCGGCAGGGCGAGCGAGACCAGCCAGTTGCGATCGAGCGCGATGGCATCGCTCAGCGACTGCGCCGCCGCGATGGTGGCGGTGAGTTCGACCCGGTTGGGGTTCATGGCGTGATCCTCTTGCTGGCCTGCCCGCCTGCCCGGCTGCTCACCGCAACCAGCCGCCGCGCGACCCCAGCCAGGCGCGGGGACGCAGGCTCTCACCGTTGGGGGTGGCAGCGCCCGGCGCGTCAGGCAGACCGGACGCTCGGGTGATCGTGTCTGTGGCGGCCCGGCCTCGGTTGGGTGTGACCGCACTGCCGGCCGGCGCCGAAGGCAGCGCCAACGGCGCGTCGTCGGCCTCGGTCCGCAGGCGCTGCCAGTAGCGGTCGCCGTAGCGATCGGCCCCCAGCAGCCACAACGCCGCCCGTGCCAGCACCGCACAGTCCAGCGCCTCATTCCGTTCCCGCAGCTTGGCCCATTCCTGCCGGGCAAAACCGCGCCGGTCCTTGCTGGTGCGCAGCTGCTCGGCGACCAGCTGCTTGACCCACTCCACCTCGATGCCTTCAGGCAGATGCACCCAGCCCGCCGGGAAGCTGCCGGCATCGGCATCCGCGTCACCCCGGCCCAGCCACAGCCGTCGATACAGATCGGCCTTCCAGGTCGAGACCGACACCGTCCACAGCTTCAACCCACGGCGCAGCTTCTGGCCGTTGACCAGCGCATCCACCAGCGTCGGCCCCTGCACCGGCTGCGCCCGGTTCCAGCCCTCCACACCCTTGGTCGGCGCAATGCGCGGATCCCTGAGATGCCGCAGATGGCCGTAGACCGACGCGGTATCGCGCCCACCAGTGTCGACGCAGATCTTGGCGATGCGCATGGCGCCACTGGCGGGGCCACCCGGCCGTGGCCAATCCTTTGCCAGCAGCCTGGCCAGCGCCTCCCACGGCTCGCGTTCCCGCGGGCTGCCCGGGATCACCACGTGGTCGATCAGCCAGGAAGAAAAGCCTTCGGCCCAACCCCAGATGTCGCACTCGATGCGATCGTCCTGCACGTCCACCCCAGCGGTCAGCACCAGCGCACCCGCTGGCACGGTGCCGAGGGAGAAACCCTCGCGCCGCTCAACCAGCCGCTCCCAATCCGGCGCCTCGCCGCGATCCTGCCAGGTCTCGCCCAGCACGGTGTTGCGGAAGGTCTTGAGGTCCTCCGGCTTGCCCTGTGCGGTCTCCCAATCGCGGGCGATCTGCTCCCAGGACAACCAGCCCACCGGGGAATACAGCGCCGAGATGTGGAAGCCGACCGTGTGCGGGTCCGGCGCCTCCGCCGTGGCCCGCCATTCGCCGGCCGCCAGCATCGCCGTCTTGTGGTGCTCGCCGATCGGCCGGTCACAGGCCTCGCAGCGATAGGCCACCGTCCGCGGCTCGCCCTTCTCCCAGAGCAGGCGCTCGAAGCGCAGCCACTGCATCGCCGCACAGTGCGGGCACGGCAGGAAGAACCGGCGCTGGTCGCTGGCCTGGTACTCGCGCTCGATGCGGCTGCGCCCGGCGATGGTCGGCGTCGAGACCAGGAACGCCTTGCGCCGCCAGCCGAAGGTGCGGGCGCGGGCTTCGGCGAGCGCGATCGGATCACCTTCGCCCTCGACATCGCCGGGATAGGCGTCGACCTCGTCGAGAAACAGGAACCGCGCCGTCATCGAGCGCAGCCCGACCGCGCTGTTGGCCCCGGTCAGCACCAGGATGCCGCCAGGGAACTCCTTGGACAGCATGGTGTTGCCGCTGTCCCTGGCGCGTGCCGGCGACACCCGCGCCCGCAAGGCCGGGGTCTCCTCCAGCAGCGGGTCGATCCTCTGCCGGCTGAACCGCTTGGCCAGTTCCACCGTCGGCTGCACCGCCAGTACTGGCGCCGGCACGTGGTGCATGATGTAGCCGAGCCAGCAATTGCCTCCCTCGCTCGCGCCCACCTGCGCGCCCTTCATGAACACCACGCGCCGCGCCGGATGCACCGCGGACAGCGCGTCCATGATCTCCCGCAGATATGGCGTGCGGGACGTCCGCCACGGCCCCGGTTCGGATGAGGCGCGGGTGCTGAGCACCCGGTGCTGATCGGCCCAGGCGCTCACCGTCAGCTGCGGCGGCGGACGCAGCATGGCGCCGGCGCGGCGGCGCACATGCTCAGCGGTCCGCGGCACCATCTCCGATACTGGGCGGGTCGAAGCGATCGGCCGCCTCCGTGAGCAGATCGGTGACGTGAAGCTGCAGCACGGTCTGGACGAGATGCGGGTCGGCGCCGAGTTCGGCTGCGATCAGCCCGGACACCCGGGCCGGCCAGTTCAGCAGCGCGTCGCGCATGGCGCCGGCGATCTCGTCGATTGCGGCGTTGGCGGACGCGGCGTCGAGCAGCCGGCCCTTCTCCTCGTCGAGCGCCAAGCGCTGGGCTTCGACCTTAAGCGCGAGCTGGGCGACCTTCAGCCGGGCGTAGGGCGTGGCGTCGGCCGACATGCCGGCCCCGCCGCCGATCCCGGCACCGGCACCGGCTCCAACCGACCCAGCGCCGGCCAGCGGGGAGCGGTCGGGATCAGCCGTCTCCACCATCCTCCGCCGGGTCTTGTCCACATCCCACTGGCCATCCGCCTCCCGCGCGATGCGGCCCTTGGCCGCCGCCTTGCGCAACGCCGTCTCGGTCACGCCGATGCGCCGGGCCGCCTCACGGGTGGACGGGGTCATCTCCGGCATGGCGGCGACCTCCCGCCGCATGGTCAGGCGTGGCTGTGCCCAGCGTCATGAAGTGATCCGGCGGCCGTGATCATCGCAATGCCCGATCGTGCAATCCGAGTTGGCTCCGCTCGTCCGCAGCGCGAATGGTCCATCACGCGCAGGGGAGTGACCTCGAGCGCCTGCCCCGACCGGGTTCCGCCCGGTGGGGCTCGGGGTGGTAGCAGGCGCCCGGTGGTCGGGCGCCGCAGCATGGAGCACCCAGATGAGCCTCTCTCCCGCCGCCACGATCGTCCTGACCCGCGCCGCCGAGCGTCCGGACCATCGCCTCGAATTCCACCGCAAGCTGCCGACCGGCGGCCGCCACAAGATGATCGACGCCCTGCTGCGCGACGGCCTGATCGCCGAGACCCTGGGCGACTACCGCCTCGGCGACGGCGCGACGCTGATCGAGGACGCCGCCACCGGCCTGATGCTGACCACCCTGCGCATCACCGATGCCGGGCTGGCCGCCGTTGGCCACGCAGCGCCAGCGGAGACTGCCGCCGCACAGGACACCGACACGGCGCCACACGCGGCCACAGACGCCGCGGTGGCACAGGAAGCCGCCGCGGTCACCGACGCCCTGGAGGCCGCAACGTCGGCGCCCCTGGCCCGCACCACGCTGCGCCAGGCCGCGCAGGCGGTGCTGGCCGCCTGGGACGACGAGGCTAACCGCGAGGTGGACATCATCGCTGCCCTGGAAGGTCCTATGGACATCCTGCGGAGCCTGCTCGCCGAGCGGGCGCCACGGGCTACCGCAGCCGCCTCGCGCACGCCCCGCACCGGCACCAAGCAGGAGACGGTGCTGGCCCTGCTGCGCCGCGACGAGGGCGCCAGCGGGCCGCAGATCGCCGAGGCTACCGGCTGGGCCGCCCATACCGTCCGCGGCTTCCTGGCCGGGTTGAAGAAGAAGGGCTTCACCATCGAGACACTGGATCGGGTCCGGATGGTCGGGCCGAACAAGGAAGGGGCCAAGGGATCATACACCGTCTACCGGATCGCCGGCTGATCGGACCACTGCTTCACGACGAACACGGATAGGCCGAGGTGCAAGCCTCGGCCTATCTCGTTGGACTGTCCGCGTTGGATATCAGTTACGATTCAATCCGATATGCCGGCTATGCAGCTTGATCTTCCAGATGTTCTCCATGGCAATGATCTCATCCACGGTCGCCGACGAGCCAGCTACCTCAAGCACGCTGACCAAATAGTCGCTCGGGTCGCGGACGCGCAGTTCGACATTTCCGCCATGGCTGTTGCTGGCATAGCGCTCCCATCGGCCGAGAAAGCCGCCCTCGCCGTATGCCGACCCGACATAATGTTCGCGCGTCTGTGGACATGCGAGCAGGTAAACACCACGGCTGGAACGCAGCACCTGCTTCCAGGCCGTGGGCATCGTCTCGATCTCGGATAGCGGCCGGATCAACTTGGTAAAACCAGGAAATGCCTCCTCTTGAAAGGTCCTGGCCAGTTCGACGATCACCTTGTCCTGATTGTCTGCCCGCTGAACCCAGGCGCGGCTCGCGCTCGCTGAGTCGCCCCAGTGGATCGACAGCCGCCCGGCACAGTCCGACAACGCAGCAACTCGGACGCATTCGTATTGGTCGTATGGGGTCGTGTTATTAGGGCCGCCGACAGGGCCGCCGGAGAGCGGATCGATCGCATCCTTCGACACCAGCCCAAGCCGGGTAACCTCGTAGAGGCCCACGAATAGCGTTCCACCGGTCGGGGTGACCACGAAACTGGCCCAATAGCGCGCATCGAAGCGCGCACGCTGTCCAGGCGATCCATCCTGCGTGCTTTGATAGCGTTCGAATGCAGCTTGATCGTCGCGCCAGAGGCTGTAGGGAGTCCGTCCCGGCACCTTGCCCGTTTGATGGCGTAGAAGCCGCACATCTGATGGATTGATGCCTTCGTCGGCGAGCAGCATGTTGAAACGTAGGGCCATGCCGGCGAGCGTAGCTCACGGGCGTGGCCTCTACCATCAGCCCAATGGCCCCCCTGCCAAATCCCGAAATCGATTGGGGATGGCATCGTGAGACCGCCCTAAATACGCAATTCGTCCATCGCTGTATCGCCTTGGCTGTGCTCCGGCACAGCGCGAAGCATCCATCACGGCGCGGGAATGGACCCAGCCAGGATGGAGACCACGATGACGCAGCCCCTCCCACACCAGACGCCGAGCGGCCCTGCCAGCCAGGCCGACTGGACCATGCTGCTCGCCACCGCACCGCGCGGCGCCGACAGCGCCGGCCGCCCGACGATCCAGGTCTGCACTGCCGCCGGTGGCCGCGCGATCTGGGCGACCGTCGAGTACGCCACCTGGCGCGCCGCGCAGGAGGAGGGCTGACCATGGCCGCCGAGCGGCGCTGGATCATCCTCGCCACCGATGGCCGCCATGTGACCCTTGGCCGCGCCGCCACCCCCAGCGAGGCGGAGGTGGCGCGCGCCGCCGCCGGCCTCGCGGCGGCCGGGCTGGCGGGCTGGTATGTCATCCTGGACGGCGATTACTGGGCGCGTCGTGCGGCGCCGGTGCTGACGCCGCTGCGCGGGCTCGCCGGTGCGACAGACGACAACTGGCCCGCGGCTGCGGCGGCGTTCGAGGCCGCGCGGGTGGCGGCGATGTCGTCGAAGGTCCGGCCCTCACCCTCCAGCACGGCAGTCTCCCCGGCCGCGTCCTGCCAGCGCCGCACGATGACATCGACGTAGCAGGGGTCGATCTCCAGCAACACCGCGCGCCGCCCGGTCCGCTCCGCGGCGACCATGGTGGTGCCGGAGCCGCCGAACGGGTCCAGCACGGTGTCGCGCTGCTTGCTGCTGTTGCGGATGGCCCGCTCGACCAGCGCCACCGGCTTCATGGTCGGATGCAGGTCGTTGCGCGCCGGCTTGTCGAAGTGCCAGACGTTGCCCTGGTCGCGGGCGCCGCACCAATAGTGCTGGCTGCCCGACTTCCAGCCATAGAGCATCGCCTCGAATTGCTGGTGGTAGTCAGCCCTGCCGAGCGCAAACGTGTTCTTCGCCCAGATGATGGTGCTCGACCATTTGCCACCGGCATCCTGCCAGACGCGATGCAGCGTCGGCCATTCCGACGAGGACATGCAGACGTAACAGGCACCCTTGGTAACCGAGAGCAGGTTGGCCAGCGCCGGCCGCAGGAAGTCCGCGAAGCCGCCGCCGAGCGCGTCATTGGCGATGGTCATCTTGGCCGCAGTGCCGCCCTCGTAGGCGACATTATAGGGCGGATCGAGGAACCCCATGTCCGCAAGGCGGTCGGCGCCCAGCGCACGCTGCACATCCTCCAACTTGGTGGCGTCACCGCACAGCACACGGTGCTCGCCGCAGCGCCAGAGGTCGCCGGTCCGCGAGACCGGCACGGCGGGCGGCGGCGGGGCATCGTCGGCGGCATCGGCGTCACCACCTGCCGCCGCGGCCAGCAACTGGTCGAGTTCCAGCCCGGAGAAGCCGAGCACGTCCAGATCGACCACGCCATCCTCGCGGATCCGGGCAATCTCGGCGGCGAGCAGCGCCTCATCCCAGCCGGAGTTGAGCGCAATCTGGTTGTCCGCCAGCCGCAGCGCGCGCGCCTGCGCCTCGGTCAGGTGTTGCAGCCGGATCGCCGGCACGGTCGCCATGCCGAGGCGCTTGGCCGCCAGCACCCGACCATGGCCGGCCACCAGCACGCCCGCGGCATCCACCAGCACCGGGTTCACGAAGCCGAACTGGGCGATCGAGGCAGCGATCTGCGCCACCTGGGCGTCGGAGTGGGTGCGGGCGTTCTCGGCATACGGCACCAGTGCCGCGACCGGCAGCGTGGCCACCTGCAACTCAGGCTGCATCGGCCGCCTCCATCGCCATCGCCACTGCTGGCACGCCGCGCGCCGCGGCGATGGCGTCGTAATCCCGCCCGTCACCCTCCAGGGTGACCGGGATCTCCGGGAACAGCATCCGCCAGCGTGCGATCGCCAGGTCGACATAGGCCGGCGCCAATTCGATCGCCCGCACCCTGCGTCCGACGCGCTGGCCGGCGATGAGCGTGGTGCCGGAGCCGGCGAACGGCTCGAACACCACATCCTCCTCGTCGGCGTAGGCGCGCATCAGGAACTCCGGCAGCTTCACCGGGAACACGGCGGGGTGCTCGGTCTCGATGCCGCGGGCCTTGTGGCGGGTGATGCGCAGCACGTTGTCGGGGATACGCATCTCCTGCACGCCCTGGCCGGCATGGGTCCATTCACCCACCGTGCCGTCCTTCGCTCGCAGCCCGCCTTTCTCGCTGTTGACGTGCCCGGCCCAGCGGCAGGGGATGATCTTGTTGGCCTGGCGGGCGGTACGGTTGAAGTGGAAGACGAACTCGAAGGACGGCGCCAGCCTGCCATTCCAGTCGCCGGGCAGGCCCGGCCCCTGGTCCCACACATACCAGCCGAAGCGGCGCCAGCCAGCGCTGCGCATCCAGTCCAGCCAGCCCTGCCAGTACGGCTGCCACTCGCCATCGCGGTGGATCAGGCCGAGATTGACCAGCGCCTGGCCGTCCTCCGCCAGCACCGCCGGCAAATGCTGGCAGACGCCGCGCATCAGCGCGTCCCAATCGGTGATGCCGCCGGTGGTGTAGTCGCGCTGGTTGCCGTAGGGCGGGCTGGTGAACAGCAGCGCCGCGCGGTCTTCGCCCATGATGCGGGCGACGGACGCGGCGTCGGTGCTGTCGCCGCACAGCAGGCGGTGATCGCCGAGCCGCCACAGATCGCCGGGGCGCGTGACTGCGGCCCGCGGCGGTTCCGGTTCGGCATCGGCCG
>MKWE01000025.1:0-83080 GCA_001899585.1 Rhodospirillales bacterium 70-18 | reverse complement strand
GCCGTATCTCCGGCATCGGCGCCATCAGCGCCGGCCTCCGCGTCGTGATCGGTGCTGTCCTGGTCCGCCGGCGCGTCGCCATCGGTGACGGCCTCTTGCGCCGCGGCCAGGATGGCGCCGATCTCGTCGCCTGAGAAGCCGATCGCCAGCAGGTCGATCTCGCCGGCCTGCTGCAACCCGGCCAGCGCGTCGCGCAGCAGCGCCTGGTCCCAGGTCGCATTCTCGGCGATGCGGTTGTCGGCCAGACGCAGCGCCTCCTTCTGCGCGGAGCCGAGGTGCTTCAGCACGATCACCGGCGCCTTGGCGATGCCGAGCGCCAGCGCCGCCTCCAGCCGGCCGTGGCCGGCGATCAGCACGCCGTCCTCGTCGACCAGCAGCGGGTTGGTGAAACCGAAGGCCAGCATGCTGGCCTTGATCTGCTCCAGCTGCTCCGCCGAGTGCACCCGCGCGTTGCCGGCGTGCGGACGCAGGTCGGCCGCCGGGCGCAGCAGGATCTTCGCTGCCATCCAGGGGAGCGGCATGGGCACCATCCGAATTATGGGTGTGGCTGCGAACTGCGAACCAAATTTGCGGGCTGACGCTAGCGACCTATCGCGCGCTGGCCCCCCGCATACGATCCTGCCGGGAAGGAACCATGAGTTTGGCAACGAAGTGGCTCAAGAGCCACTGTGGCTGGTGCGCCACCGTCGTTACAGCTTCTCTACGTATCCACATCATACAATCATCGATTCGCGCGCTGCCAGGGGGTGAATTGTAACAGGAACGCGGGGCGGCTGTTACCGCCTCGCGTCCGTGCGTCAGGCTGCTTGCGAGCGTGGGGTCAACCCGAAATGCATCGCCAGTGTGCCGAGGGCTGCGACCACCATGCCTTGCGCCACCGGACCATGGACGTAGCGTCCGCCCCAGCCTTGCCGTGTTGCCCATGTCCGCAGCGAGAACTCGAGGCCGAGGACGAACCAGGCACAGGAGCCTGCGGGGCTGTCATGCCCGCCGAGTGCGTCCATCGCGGCGGCAATGCGACGCCGTGCGTCGGCCTGACGGACCGAGAGCACGTCGGTGCCGCCGCCAGCGACGCGCTCCAGCTGTGACGTCGCCATGCGGTCCAGCGCCGCCGTGCGGAACAGCTCGCGAAAGATCGTGCCAGCATCGTGCATCTCCCGCGTGATCGTGCCATTGGCGAGCATCAGACTGATGCTGTCCACCGCACGCCGATGCGCCACAACGATCCCGGTGTCCGGGTCTGTGTCGTAGCTCGGTGGATGGAAGTTGCCATGCTGCAGCCGCCAAGCGCTGGGCTTGGCCAGGCCATCACGACGCGATGTGGTGTTCTTGCGAGTGCGCTTACCGGCCATGGTGCTGTCCTCCGTTGCGCGGTCCCCAGCGCCGCGTGGCCTCGTTGGTGATCGCCTGGCGCAACCAGGGATCGGTGATGTCCGCGATGCTGAGTGCAGCCACGCCGTGCTGCAGCCAGGCCTGTCGGCGCATGGCATCGAGTGCCCAGGGGTAGGTCGGGGTGGCTCCCCGGTCCAGGCAGGACCGGGGCGGCCGCGGAGCGCCGTAGAGGCTCATCGCACGTGCCTCCATCGCCGCTTGCTCACAATGTCGTCGACCGTCTGCCGGCAAACTCCGAAGCCCTCAGCGGCGACCGAGCGTGGGACGTTCATCGCCACCATCTTGCGGATGGCCAGCGCGCAGACCTCGTCGATCTTGGCTTGGCCGTTCCGGCTGCCACGGTTGTGCGTGCCGTGCCGCGCCGTATCGGCCATGTTCTCGCGCTGGGTGGCCCAACGTAGATTGGTCCAGTGATTGTTCTCTCGACTGCCGTCATTGTGGGCGACCACGTGTTTGGACGAAGGCGCCTGACCGATGAACGCCAGCGCGACGATCCGGTGGACGGTCGTGCGGAAATCCTGATTTCCTCGCCAAAGCGAGATCTGGAGGTACCCCGTATGTTTATTGCGCCAGGGCTTCAGCGCATGCCCTGGCCTTGCGCCTTTCCTGCCGTGAGCGCGGCGCAAGCTACCGTGCTCGGAAACTTCGTATTCGGGCCAGCCCGGGATCGGGCGCCATTCACAGATCGATGCGTCAGGGCACAATTTGTCCGATAGCACGTCGCTCATGCCACTCCTCCCTGCGTCTCAATCGCCCACAGCAGGATGGCCAGCGCGTCCGCCTCATTGTCATCCGACGGATTGAAGCCACGAAGGCGGATCGCCGCGATAACCGCGGTCTTGTCGGCATTGCCGCGGCCAGTGGCGAAGCGCTTGATGGTGCCGACCGGTACGCCCTGGTAGGCTGTCTCGCGCTGCTCGCACCAGGCCGTCATGGTTGCCAAGAAGCCGCCGTAAACGTGAGAGCTATCCGTACTGGCGTGGCGGCGGACCTCCTCGAACACCACGCGGTCGATCGGTCCGGCCAGCCGGGCGATCTGGCCGAGCCAGTTCTGGAAGCGCAGGTAGCGCATGCCGCCGCCCTCGAAGCGGCTGGTGCGGAAGGTGATGGTGCCCGAAGTGATGCGGTCGTCGCGGCCGCGTAGCGCCCAGCCGGTGGCGGTGCCGAGATCGAGGGCGAGCACGGAGGTGGTGCCGGTGCCGACCGGCGGCAGAGCGATGGGGATGCGCGGCACACTTGCGCCGGCCGTAGGGACGATCAGAGTCGCGGAAGCCATGGTGATCTCCTGAGAGGGGGAACGGCGTGGTCAGGGCGACGACGGCGCGGTTCTTGGCGGAGCTCGCCGTCGTCGTCCGCATGGATTGCTATGGCGCATCAAGGTCGTGGCGGACCCGTCGCGGTTGGAGCGCGACCCGCAGGAGATCGCGGCTCGCCTGCCCCACCTCGTCCGGCCTTGGATTTTCCAGTGGGACAGGAATTGTTGAGCAAATTCCGATTATTAGTTGGAACTGTCTCGCCTGTCCCAGCCGGACCCATGTGCCCAAACCCTATATAGGGAAACATGTATTTCCCTCTCCTGCCTCCCTCTCCGAATCTAGGTTTCATACCTAGTAGGACAGGTGGGACAGTGGGACAGATCACCGCGCCTCCGCGGTTGGCCTCGAATTCAGCGTGTCCCACCAAGAAGCGCCCGGCGCCCGGAGTGGGACGGTGGGACCAACCGCGCATCACAGCAGCACTTCTGCCGGCGCCTCGTAGCGCCATTCACGCGGTCTGCCAGTGGTGCGATAGCGCACCCATTTCTTTGCCTTGAGGAAGGTGCCGACCCGCATCTGGTCGCCCTTTGTCCATTTCGCCGGCTCGATGCCGAGTGCCTGCTCCAAGACCTCACCGACCGACACGTCCTTGAGCGGCCGCGATCGCGGCACGTATTCGTCGCGCCAGTCCTCGTAGGGACCGAAGCCGACATTCACGCGCCGCTTTTCGGAGACCAGCCAGCGCTCGATCAGGCTGTCCCAGGCGTCGGTCTGAACGCGCGCTTCCTGTGCGGCGGCGGCATGGCCGACCAAATCCCGATCTTCCAGCCACCAGGTCGCTCCCGCATTGAACCGGACGACCGCCTCGGCCCAGAGTTGGTCACGATCCCGGCGCAGGCTATCGAGGTCGATCTCGCCACAGCGGACCGGCCAGAAGCGGCGATTGCCGGTCTCATCGCGCAGATAGGTGTCGGGGTTCACGCTGCCGGCGAACACGCATTGCCGCGGCACCGTGACCAGGTAGCGCTCGTATGGCGGCCGGTAGCGGTCGGTGGTGCGGGTGAGGAATGCCTTGATCCTGGACACCTCAGCCCGCCCGATGGCGTCGAGCTCGGCCATCTCGATGATCCACACGCCGCGCATCTGTTGCGCCGCGTCCTTCGATCCAAGCTCGGCCAACTCATCTGTGAACCAGGCGTCCGATGCGAGCACCTTGAGCGCGGTCGACTTCCTGATCCCCTGTGGCCCCTCCAGGATCAGCATGTGATCGGCCTTGACGCCCGGACGCATGATCCGGGCGACTGCCGAGATCATCCACATCGCGCCCATGGCGCGGTGCAGCTTGGTATCCTCGGCGCCGAGATAGGTCACGGTCCAGGCGTCCAGTCGCGGCGTGCCGTCCCACGCCAGGCCGGTCAGGTAGTCCCGCACCGGGTGGATGCGGATGTTGCGGGCGACCGCGACGACACTGCGGCTCACCACCACCGGCGGGACGTTGATCTCGTGGCGTTGCAGCCACTCGGCGCAGCGCACGTCATCGGCATCCCCCCACGGCCGAGGGGGGCTGATCTCGGGGCCGCCCCAGGGCAGCGGTCGGGTGGCGATGATCTCCTGCGCCAATTCGTCGAATGCCAACGCGCCGGCAAACGCCGGATCGAACGACAATGCGGTGATCACGTTGGCTTCGTTGCGTTCGGGCGTGCCGTTGATGTCCATGCGCAGCAGTGCTGACCAGCGGGGCCGCATTGGTGCCCGGGTCACGTCGCCGGTGGCGTTGAGCCGCCGCCGCAGCTCGGTGACCTGCTTCTCCAGGATGGAAACGGCGATGCCGGTGGCGGTCTTGATGGCGGCGAGCACCTGGCGCTCCGGCAGCGGTTCGAGCCGCAGCGTGACCAACTGCCCCAGGAGCGCCGAGAGCGGCGCCATGTCCGGTGGGTTGGTGAGTGTGGCCGCCGCGGCAATCAACTCCTCGGCTGTCCCCGGCAAGGCAGCGGCAGGGCGGGCAGATTCGACGGCCGCGCCATCTGCGGCGGCTTCGACGATGTAGTCCGCCGCCGATGCGCCATGCTGCAGGTCGTCGTTGAAGTCGTCGCCGTGTAAGGGGGATTGGATGGATGACGCGATGCCGACAACATTGAGCCGGTCGGCCAGCGTGGCTGCGGCCTGGATACCGGCATCACCGGCATCGGCGAAGATGGTGACGTGCGTGGTCCCGGCCGGCCATTGCCAGCGCCGCAGGCCATCAGCCGACAGTGCTGCCATGGTTGGCACACCAAAGATGCGCATCGCCGAGAGCGCGGTCTCGATGCCTTCCGCCACACCGATGCGGCCATCTTCGGGGAGTGGGGTCAGCCTGACGCTGCCGCCGGCCACCGGCCCGAGCATCTTCTTGCCCGGCGGAGCCTTCGCCGATCCGTCATCGAGCAGGTAGCTGCGATGAATGCCACCCGTCCGCTCGCCGGCGCCGTCGCGCACGATACTCACCACGCCGCACCAGCCGCGCTTGCTCTCGAAGTCCGCAAGATCCGGGTGGAACAGCAGGTCGGGGCTGTCGGGTAGGTCGAGGCCGCGGCCGCGCAGATAGGTCTCTGCCGCGGTGGCTGCGAGTGGCTGGCAGGCTTCCAGGATGCGTGCGATCTCGCGGCTGTGGTCGGGGCGTGCTTGCTGGGGCGGTGTGTCGGGCGCCGGCATGTCCAGGCGGGCGAGACGGGCGGCCTCGGCGAACAGCCTAGTCTCGGTGAGGCCGGTCGCGCGGTAGACCATGTCGATCGGCCCCGCGCTCTCGCCGGTGGCGTGGTCGAACCCCCACCCAGCAAACCGCCCATCGAGATGGATCACGCAAGAGCCGTCGGCCCGCGGTGCCCGGCCTGACAGATCGGCGCAGCGCAGCGTCTTGCCGTCCGATGATTTCCGCGCCGCCGGGAACAGAGCCGGCAGCCAGTCGCGCGCCGTGTCAGCCAGCCGGCGCCGGATCTCATCGAGGTCCCAGCGCTGAAGCTGGTCGGTCGCGTGGTTGAGGTCGATGCCGAACGGCATGTTGTCGGTCACCATGCACGGCGCTGCTCCGGACGGGGCTGTGTCGATGGGGGTTGCTGCGTTCATGCCAGGATCACCAGCCCTTGTTCGGCCCGGGTGATGACCGTGTAGAGCCACCGTCGCCGGTCCTGTTCGGTGCGCCCGAGGCCGTCATCCCAGACGACGACGTTCTCCCACTGGCTGCCCTGGCTCTTGTGACCGGTAATCGCCCAGCCGAAGGTCGCCTCGGTCAGCATGCGCTTCGTCTTCCAGTCGCGATCATGCCGGTGCCGGTCGAAGGCGACGTGGTCCTCGAAATGCCCCTTGTAGATGCGAAGCCGACCGCGGCTGCCATCCTGCTGTGGCGGGCCGATGCGATTGCCGTCCTCGTCCGTCACGGCCGCCGAGAAATATTGGCTGCCCTCGTCGACGATGTCGTCGAGGGTGATGAACATGCCGTTGATCAGGCCAAGGTCGTTCTGGTTCTTCAGACAGATGATCTTCTCGCCAGCCCCGGTTGGCAGGTAACTGCCACCGAACCCGGCGGCACGGCGCATGGCGTTGTTCAGCTGCAGCCGGGTGGCGTTGAGGCCGCAGATCACCTGCCCGCCGCGCAGCGCCTGCTCCGGCGTCACGTCCATCTTGCGCATCTTCGCTACATGCCGGTCATACTGGCCGAATGCGATCGGCTGGCCCTGCCGCGCCATGGTGGCCAGCCGGATGATCGCGCTCTCGGCCGCCTGGCGATGGATCTCGGTCAGCATGATATCGGGCGCATCCTTGGTGAAGGCGCCGGCCTCTTCGATCGGCGGCAACTGGCCGGGGTCGCCGAGCACGAGAATGGGCTTCCCGAAACTCATCAGGTCGCGGGCCATCTCCTCGCCGACCATGGAGACCTCATCGAGCACGATCAGCCTGGCGTGCGCCGCGTCGCTCTTCGGGTTCACGGCAAAGCGCGGACGCTTCATCTGCGAGACCGCCTGGCGCATGGCCTCGATGGTTGCCATGGCGGTGGTGCGTTCGAAGCCGGAGAGCCGGTGGGCGTCGGCGATGGCCTGATCGATCTTCTGCTCGGCGGCCTCCACCTCCTCCTCGGTGGCCTCGATGACGCTGTAGATCAGACTGTGGATGGTGCGCGCTGGGGTGCCCTTGCGCCGCAGCACCAGAGAGGCCTTGCCGGTGAAGGTGGCGGTTACGACGCCCGGGACGCAGCCACCGGTGTCATCGCCGCTGCGATGATCCTCGAGGCCCATCTCCTCGAGGGTGAACTTCAGCACTGTCGACTTTCCGGTACCCGCGTACCCAAACAGCCGGAAGACCTGCTGTGTCTCGGTGTCGTGCTGGAACCACTCCTTGATCGCGGCGATCGCCTTGAACTGGGTATCGGACGGTGTGATGTCGGTCATGCGGCACCCCCGAGATCGATGCAGTAATCCTTGACGACGCCGCCGCGCGTCCGATCGCCGACCTCGCATTGGCGGACAAAGGTGCTCCGCCCATCGGCCCCGCGATCGCGCAGGTCAAAGCCGGCGGCGCGCAGCCAGCCGATCGACATCTCCTCGAACTGATGCCCGGCGGCGAAGATGCGCAGGATACGACCGTCAAAGTCCCGGCCTGGGTCTTTCGGCGTATGCGCTACCTCGAAAACCAGCTTGCGCGCGCACTCCTCGCCGACCCGGCTGCCGCCGAGATAATCGCGCGGACGCTGCCGGCGGTTGCGATCGACCAGGGCTGCATCGACATGGGCGTTGATCCTGGCCGTGACGTCGCTGCCGACCGCCGGTGTTGCGCCGCGGCCGTAGACGAAGCCGGATTGGTGGTTCAGATCGAGGAACACGAATTGCCTCTCAAAATGGCGGAGGGTCGTCGAAGGGATCCTGCGCGGCGGCCTGGCGGCGCATCGAGTCCTGGAAGCCGTCAACACAGGCCTCGATGATCCGGTCGATCTCCGCCGGCGTGCGGTCATGGAATGGCGCCAGCAGCCCCATCTCGGTCAGCACCTCGGCGAAGAACCGCCGAGCGTCCTTGATCGCCTGGCTCTCCATGCGGGATTTGTCGATCACGCCGCTCCTCCGATCGACGCGATCCGCGCCGGCGTCCATGCAGGCCATCGAGCAGAAGCCGGCGCTGTGATGAGCCGACCACGGGCCGTCCAGCATGACGCCGAACCCGGGCGCCTCGCGGCCGCACAGG
Organism: Rhodospirillales bacterium 70-18; assembly: GCA_001899585.1. Lineage (GTDB taxonomy): Bacteria > Pseudomonadota > Alphaproteobacteria > Acetobacterales > Acetobacteraceae > 70-18. The sequence goes on along the minus strand of MKWE01000025.1, from coordinate 75,224 downwards.
GCACAGAGCCAGCGGATCGCGTTGGCGGGACAGGGCGGGCGGGTGGCGGCCACGTGCTGGCGTCCGTCCGCCCGGCCGCGCCGACCCTTCCAGCGTTTGGATGGCATCGGTGCCGCATCGGCTCAGCCGTTCAACCAAGACGGACCACCCATCGGGGCCGCGGCTGACGCCGGCTGGGCAGGCTGGGCAGGCTGGGGATGCATCGATAGCGCGCCGGCCGAAGCTGCCGCTGGTGCCGGCTGCCCCCAGGCGGGCGCCGGTGCCGCCGGACTCATCGGGCGGCTGTTACCACCCCAGGCCGGCGTGGTGTTCGCGGCGGGGAATGCCGGCTGCGCGGCACGGGCGGTGGCCCGGCTCGGCTGCGCCGGCACCGCCTCCCCGGCCATGATCCGCTGCCACTCCGGCTCGTTCGGCAGCACCACCCGCTCCAGCCGGTTGCTGTCGCCGTAGCGCGGGTCGCTCGCCGGCTCGACCTTGATCTTGGCCGCGAAGGTGATGCCGTTGAAGTCGGCGAGCCCGCGCAGCACCCGCTTGCCGCGTGCCGCCTCGCTCATGTCCTGCGGATCGAGTCCCAGGGCACTGTCGATCATCGCCCGCAGCGTGCCTTTGGTGATCTTCCAGCCGATCGAGACGCCGTTCTCATCCACCTTGCCGCCGGCGACGGTGAACATCTGCCAGAACTTGCGCCGCACATGCGGGCCGCCCGACACGGTAAACTCGCAGTCCAGCATCCGCACGTCGCTGCCGGGCGTCTTGGCGGCCTTGAGCAGGCCGCGATCGGCATCGCCCTCGCCGTCGACGCCGCCCGGGCGCAGCGTCATGGTCACCTTGGCGAAGCTGCCATCCGGAATCAGGTCGGAGCCGCGTGGCAATTCGGCGTCGTTCATATCGTAGGTCATGTTCATCATCCCTGGTGGCTGCTTGTGGGGGTGGTGTTGATCTTGCGGAGCAGGGCGCCGAGGTCCGGTGGCTCGGTCTCATCGAGACGACCCGAGCGGTCCTTGGCCGGCAGGCCGAAGGGATTGGCGGCGCGGCACGCCAGGCGCCGCTCGGCGCCGTGGTCGGGGTCATGCCGCCAGATCTCGCCGTCGGGGCTGAACAGCGCCATCGACACCACCTGGTCGACGATGCCCGGCAACTCCCGGCCGGCCTTGCCGCCTTCCATCTGCGGCTCCCAGGTGACGCGGCCGAACTCGTCGGTGACCCGCTCCAGGATGCCGACCATGATCGTCGTCTTGCCGGGGGCGTGCTGCAGGTGCTTCAGCAGCCCGATCACCTCGCGGGCCATCAGCCCGTAGGCGCCGCGGATGTCCGGCTTGCCGGTCTTGTCGCTGAAAGCCTCCGGCCGGGTCTTGGCCCAGGCCATGGCCTGCCGGGTGAGATCGGTGATGCTGTCCAGGAAGACGATCGACTTGCCGGCGACCATCCGGGCGAGGTCCGGGTAGCTCTGGCAGAGATGCTGGTAGTGCCCCTCGGAGAAGAACCCAGCCGGATCGGCGGCGGGGTTCACCCCGCCAACGAGGCAGGCCAGGTCGATCGCGTCGGCGAAGGTGCGGACCGGGATGCTGTCGCCCGGCCAGTCCTGCACCGACTTGAGCCCCGCCTCGAGGTCGATGCAGACCGTCTCGGCGGGCGGCAATGTCTTGAGCAGCAAGGTCTTGCCGACCCCACTGGCGCCGAACAGGGCGACGGTGGTCTTGTTGGCGGCGTGGGACAGCCGCTCGTCGGCGGTGACGATGCACAGGGCCATCACACGCCCTCCGCGGCCGGGTTCAGCGACAGCTTGAAGCTTGGCTTGCCGGGCCGGACGGTGCGGGCGGCGGCGAACACCTGGCGGATGTGGTCGGGCCAGGCGGTGTAGGACCGCTCCGCGACCTTGTAGGTCACCTCGACATACTCTGCCGGGTCATCGCCGCCGGCGCGGATGCGCGCGACCACCGCGGCCAGGTGCTGCTGCTCCCATTCCACCCGCTTGGGCAGGTCGGCGACGACGGTCACCAGGCCGTCGGAGAAGCGCACGGTGCCGGTGTCCTTACGCTGCTCGGCCCGCAAGGCGATGGCGCGCTGGCCATAGCGGACGGCGATGATGCCATCGAGCCAGTCCTTGGTCCGCTTGGCCGCCTCCAGGGCGGTGGTGGCATCGTCCTGCAGCAAGACGAGGTGCTCGGCGGGCATCGCCAGCAGGTCGGCAACCGGCAGGTGTTGGACGGCGTCCAGCCGGGGACGATTGGAGGGGGCGGTGCTCATCACGCCGCCTCCGCCAGCATGGGACGCACCGGCTTGACGAGCATCGCGCGCAGGGCCCGCCGCGGTTGCGGGCGGACGATCGCGAGATAGACGAAGCGCTCCTCGGCGATGCGGCGCTGCACGAGATGCACCCGCCCGGCCTCGGCGAGCTTCAGGGCCCGGTTGGCGATCGCGCCCAGCGCGACGCGTTGGTCCTCCGGCAGTTTGGAGAGCGGCCAGTAGCGATCACGGGCCAGCATGCCGACGTGATAGGTGATGGCTTCGTTCGGAACGGCATCGGCGAGGCGGTCGCAGAATTCAGTCTCGCTCAGGACGGGGGGCACCCCCGAACCGGAACTCGACATCTGAGGCGAGATCAGCGGTTTGATCGTCAGGCGCTCAACGCGCATTGGTCGGCTCTCCCTGGCACACATGGTTCGGCATTTGCTATCTACGGATCGGCACACGGTTTTTTCTCAGGGGGTCGCGCGCATCCGGCGATCCGGCATGCGACCCGGCGGGCGCATCCCGCTGGCCCGCAGCCAGAGCCGGAGATCGGCGAGGGAGCGGTAGAAGCTGGCGCAGGGCTGGCAGCTGGCGCGCTGCGCATCTGCCACGTCACCGGCGGCGCTCAGCAGCCGCAGGATGCTCCGTGGCGCCTGCGGCAACTCCTCGGCGACCCGTTGCAGGTCGAGCGACAGGGTAGGGTCGTCGGCTCCCTGGCAGGTGATCGAGCAGCCGACCGGAAAGTCATCCACCTCGAGCGGCACGAAGACCGGCGCGTCGGACTGACGTTCTGCCTGCGCCCGATCAGCGACCACGTGACGTGCAATCAGCGCCGCGAAGGTCGACCAGGCACTGCGGTCCGGGTCATAACGCCGGCTGCGCTGAATCAGCACCACCAGGATATCCTGACGCAGATCCTCCCGATCGGCGCGGGAGAGCCCGAGCCGGCGCGCACCCTTGCCGGCGACATGCGCCGCGGTGCGGAGCGCGATGCGCAGCACCTCCTGGTCCCAGATCGGCGCCGGGATGTCCGCGCAATCCTGTTGTGCCACCATGGTTGTGTCCTGCTCCTGCGTCTGCTGCGTGATGAGCGGACGTGAGCACGGCGACGCAGCCGGAATTCAGGCGCAAACGGCGCGGACCGGCGCAAATGCCTCCGGCGCCATTAATTCCGGCAGGTGATATCAATGGCTTAGTCCGCCAGACCGTGCCGTACAGCGCCGTCGCCAGGAAAAATGCGGCTGGGATTTATTCCCTACTGGACTCTCGCCCAGAGCGAACATAAGAAGAACATGCGCATCAACGGATCACGCAACCGAAACGGAGGCAACGGCATGGCGATCGACCTGAACTACCCTCATGTGGCGGCCACCGGCGCGCCGCGTCTGCTGCGGGACGAGGCGGTCTGGGCGGTGGCGCTACGGTTGCGGCGCGCCATCCTGGGTGATCAGGCTGACGCCGCCCTCGCCGCCGGCGCAATCGTCGCCGTGACGTCGGAGCTTGTCATCAACGGCCGGGAGGTTGCCACCGCGTGGGACTTCGCCAATGCGGTGCACGACACGCTCGGCCGGCCGGTGCTGGGGGCCTGTGAGACCGACCCGGATGCACCCGGTGTGGCTTACGTCTCGGTCAACCACGAGATGGTGGCGCATCGGCCGGACATCGCCCTGAGTACCATCGCCCATGAGCTGGGTCATATCGTGTTCGATGTGCCGCCGGCGCTGGGGCGGGCGGACCGCCGCTATCGGTCGGTGACCGCGGCGCCCGATTCCCTGGTGCGGTCGACCAATGCGTCGGAGCGGCGGGCGAACGAGTTCATGGGCGCGTTGCTGGTGCCACCGGTGCCGCTGCATACGCGACTGCTGGCGCTGGCGCGCTCCGAGCGGATGCGCCTGGCGCGGGCGCCGCATCTGGGGCGTCCGGCCAGCCCGGTGCTGGCGCGGGACAATGCGCCGGAGGCCATGGCGGGGATCGTCGCCGCAGTTGCCGGCGACTTCGGGGTGTCCGACCGGTTCATTGCCGTGCGCATGCAGCGCTATGGCCTGGTCGCGGGAGGTCGGTGATGAGCTTCGGGCGGGTCATCCGGGAGCGCCGCAACGTGCTGAACATCGGGCTCAACGAGTTTGCCGAGCGCCTCGGAATATCCCCGGCCTACTGGTCGCGGATCGAGCGTGACCAGGAGAAGCCGCCGCGTGACGAATTGATCGAGCGTGCCGCGGCGATTCTGGGCGTGCGGATGGATGACCTGTTCATCGAGGCGCAGCGGCTGCCGCCCGATATGCGCGCCAACATGGCGACGGTGGTCACCGCGTATCGGCGGCTGCGGTCGAATTATCGGAGGTGACGCCGATGACGCATGTGGCGCCCCGCAAACCATTCTACCGTGTGACCGAGCTGTGCGCGCGCTGGTCGATGACCGAGACGGACATCGCAGCCTTCGTGCTGGCGGATGAGCTCACGCTCTCGATCGCCGTGTCGCAGTTGCCGGTCGAGGCCGGCTACTATGAGGAAGTCGACGACGGCCAATGGTGCTCGATGCCGACTGGCCGCAGGCGGTTCTCCGGCACGCTCGACCTGATTCGCGACGATGCCTGGGCCGTGCTCACCTTGGGAAGTGCGGGCGTGAGCAGCTTCCAGGCGCAGCCCGGCGAATATCTGGAGTATGCGTTGGACGACGATGGCGCGCCGCTCCACATCGAGGCACAAGGCCTCGTCGTCCGGCGCGCAGAACTCGAGCGGTTCGAGGCCTGCCAGGCTTCGGCGGCGGCATCTACATCAGCGGAATCATCGCTTGCTGCCGAGCCGGAGAGCGAGCGGCGTCGCGGCGCGCCGACAAAATACGACGTGGATGGGTTCTGGCGCCATGTCTGCCGCATCCTTTTCCACGAGGGGGCGCCGCCGAAGCAGGCGCAGCTGATCCGGCAGATGCGGGATTGGTTCGAGGCAAGGCTCGGCATCGGCAACGGCCCCGACGAAAGCTGGATCCGCAAGAAGATCGCGCCACTCTGGCTGGACATCCAACCGGATAGCGAATGGTCGAGGCTGCCGCCGTCCGCACCAACACCGTCGGCGGTTCCCGCAAGAAAGTCCGCCACCCCGGTCGGAAGATGAGCGGGGCAACGAGGCAGATGGCTGCCGAGTGCCGCCCGCCGCGGCACCAGGAATTCACGTCACCCACCACGGAAACGGAGCACTCAGCATGGCCATCGCCGAACGCGTTATCTTCCAGCCCTACGTCGAGGCCAAGCGTGGCGGCGGCGTGAAGCCAGGCCTGCCGGTTGCCTGCCGCAGCCCGGAGGACGGGCAGCGCCGCGCCGAGAAGGCGATGGCCGGCGGCATGATCGTCGGCGGCCACGTCGTGCGCATTATGGCGGACGAGGATGCTGGGGATTACGGCGAGCCCGAGTTCCTGCACGTCTACGGCAGGGTACCCGAGGCGGCGTGAAGCTGCCGGCTGCCGGCGGCTAGGTCGGGCGGCGGCCCTGGCTCCGTGAGAGAGATGCGCGCGACGATCGGTAGATAACGAGCAGGACAATCCGCGATGGATCATCATGCCACGACCCGACCAGTCGACCGCGTATCTCCGGCCCCACCTCCATGAGGTCTGCGCCATCCTCGCTCGCGGCCTGATCCGGCTGCGTGAGCGCGAACAGCTGGCCGGACAACCATCTGACGAGCTTGGAGAAAGTCACCTCGACTTCACCGCCCACCAGCGCCGTCATGCGAAACCGAAACCACGGAGACCCGCATGACCGAGACCTTCCCCAGCATCCCGAAGGACACCGTCCTCCCCCGCCTGGCGGCTTTGAAGGCGGCGCCGATTGCCGATCTCAAGCAGCAATGGCGCACCCTGTTCGGCAAGGAGCCGCCGCCGTTCAGCCGGACCTATATCCAGAGCCGGCTGGCCTACCGGATCCAGGAACTGGCCTATGGCGGGCTGAAGCCGGAGACCGTCGCCCGGCTGGAGGCCCTGGGCCAGCAGCTGGACGGCGGCAACATCACCCTGCGCCGCATCCGCCGCGACGCCAAGCCGATCGCTGGCACCCGCCTGGTCCGGGAATACCAGGGGATCGAGCACACCGTGACCGTGCTGGCGGACGGCTATGAATGGCAGGGCCGGCCATACCAGTCGCTCTCCGCCGTCGCGCGTGCCATCACCGGCACGCGGTGGAACGGGCTGGTGTTCTTCGGGCTGAAAAACCAGCGGGGGACGGTATGAGCAAGAAACCCACCGCAGCCGGCGCCATGCCGGCCACGGTACGCAAGACCCGCTGCGCCATCTACACCCGGAAATCCGTCGATGAGGGAACCGCCCAGGAATACAATTCTCTGGATGCTCAGCGCGATGCCTGCGACGCCTACATCGAAAGCCAGCGACTGGAAGGATGGCTCGCACTCCGCGACCGCTACGACGACCACGGCTTCTCCGGCGGCACTCTCGAGCGGCCGGCGCTGCGGCGGCTGCTGGCCGACATCGAGGCCGGCCGCGTGGACGTGGTGGTTGTCTACAAGATCGACCGGCTGTCCCGCGCCCTGATGGACTTCGCCAAGCTGGTCGAGGTGTTCGACCGGCACGGCGTCACCTTCGTCTCGGTCACCCAGAGCTTCAACACGACCACGTTGATGGGCCGGCTGACGCTGAACATCCTGCTCAGCTTCGCGCAGTTCGAGCGCGAGGTGATCGGCGAGCGCATCCGCGACAAATTCGCGGCCTCCCGCGCCCGCGGCATGTGGATGGGCGGCAAGGTGCCGCTCGGCTACCACGTGCGGGAGCGCAAGCTGGTGGTCAACGAGGCCGAGGCGGCTACGGTCCGGATGATCTTCGAGCGGTTCGTGGAGATCGGCTCCGCCACCCGGCTGGCCGAGGCGCTGCGGGACGAGGGCGTGACCAGCAAGACAGGTGCTGCGATCGACAAGGGCTACCTATATAGAGTGCTGAGCAACCGGACCTATCTGGGCGAGGCGCCGCACAAGGGCACGGTCCATCGCGGCGAGCACCAGGCGATCGTGCCGCGGGACCTGTGGGACCGGGTGCATGCCGTGCTGCAGGAGAGCCCGCGGGTGCGGGCCAACCAGAACCGGGCGCAATCCCCGGCGCTGCTGCGGGGGCTGATCTTCGGCATCGATGGCCGCGCCCTGTCGCCGACGCACACCGTGCGGCGGGGGCGGCAGTACCGCTACTACGTGAGCCAGAGCGTGTTGAAGGGCGGGGTGCCGGCGGATCCCAGCATTGTGCGCCGGATCGCCGCGGCCGAGATCGAGGCGGTGGTGATGGCGCAGGTGCGGGCGCTGATCCGGCAGCCGGAGGTCATCGTCGGCACCTGGCAAGCGGCGCGGGCCGAGGCGCCGGACCTGACGGAGGATGAGGTCCGCGAGGCGCTGGAGCAGTTCGAGCCGATGTGGGACGAATTGTTCCCTGGTGAGCAGGCGCGGATCGTGCAGGCGTTGGTCGAGCGGGTGACGGTGGGGCCGACCGGCGCCGATATCCGGCTGCGGGTGGAGGGACTGGCCGGGCTGGTGCGTGATCTGCGGCCGACGGCGGGATGGAGGGATGCGGCATGAGCGGCGCGACCAGCATCACCGTCCGGGTGCCGATGACCATCCGCAAGCGGGGCGGGCGGAAGGTGATCGTGTCGCCAGATGGGTCGGTGTTGCCCACCGCGCCGCGACACGTGGCCACCAACGCCGATCCGTCGTTGCTGAAGGCGCTGGGGCGGGCGTTCCGGTGGAAGCGGCTGCTGGACGGCGGGACCTACGCGTCGGTCTCCGATATCGCGCGGGCGGAAAAGCTGGATCGGACCTACGTGGGCGACGTGCTGAGGCTGACGCTGCTGGCGCCATCGATGGTGGAGGCAATCGTGGAAGGGCGGCAACCGGAGGGAGTGACGCTGCCACGGCTAATGGAGAGATTGGACGCGAAGTGGTGCGGATAGGTCCTTTGTTCCGGACCAATGTTGATACATCATGGTGTGGACGCACATGTCATTTCAAGGCAATGAACACTCCGACATGCAATCCGCGCGCAGTCACCGCAGAGGGAGCAAACACGACGGGGGAGTCACATTGCGAATGACGTTCGGAACGCTTACCGAGATTTCCACGTTCGAACATAGTAAAGGCGGTCGTCCCAGGCCCCGTTGGAACGACGCCTCCTTCGAGCCATATCCGGTCGATACAAGCGTGGCGCTCGCAATATTGCGAGAGCGTTTCGACCGCGATCAACGGCCTGCGGCGATCTCCTTTCGCGAGCTCGTACCTTGGCTGAAGGTCGGCGAGCGCGCGTCGCATTATTTGCACCCTTACCCGGCAAAGCTACTGCCGCATATAGCGCATTTCTTTCTCGCTAATCACGTTCTAGCCCGGGCCGATGAGAGCGTCCTGGACCCGTTCGGCGGATCAGGCACCGTTGCACTTGAAACAATTCTTTCGGGCAGAACCGCGCTCTACGCTGATGCTAACCCGTTGGGCCGCATCATAACGGCGGTTAAAACTAGGTCGATAGATCTCACGTCACTCGCCGTCGCCTGTGCAGAGGTCCGAGAACGCTTTCGTCGGTCACGAGTGCGAAAGCTTCCCGACGTCGTCAATCTGGCGAAGTGGTTCGATCCTCACGTCTCATCTGAACTCGTCCGTCTTCGAGCGGCGATTTGCGCGGTAGAAGACGAGACACTACGCGATTTCCTGCGTGTGACCTTCTCCGCCGTGATCCGCAAGGTGAGCAACTCCGATCCGCGATTTTCTGTGCCAGTGCGTTATGCCAATGGTGAGGCGCGAAGCTGTATATCCGCCTACGACCTTTTTCATGTTCAACTCGAAGCGAACATCGCCAGGATTGCCGCACTTGGGCAGGTTGACACCTTGGGGACCGCCACTTCAGCTGGGATCGATGCGCGTCACTTGAAGACGGCACTCGGCGAGCAGCTTCCGGACAATTCAGTCGGCATGATCATCACTTCTCCGCCCTATGCCAGCGCGCAAAAATATGTACGCGCCGCGAGCCTGAGCCTTGGCTGGCTTGACCTTGCTCCTTCTAGCGGCCTTCGCCGGCTCGAAGATCAAACCATCGGCCGAGAGCACCACGCAAAAGCGAGCTGGGAAGATATTGGTTCGACCGGAATCGACGACGCCGACGCGCTCATAGCGACAATCGCCAGGCAGAACCAATCGCGCGCAAAGATTGTCAACACCTATCTCATCGAGATGCGCGCGGCGTTGACCGAAGCAGTACGTGTTTTGCGCCCGGGAGGCTGCTTCGTGCTAGTGATCGGCGACAACACTGTTTGTCGTCGTCGCTTCCCGTCGTCAGATTATCTGCGAATCATGTTGGAGGAGATGGGAATGACGACCATCCTTTCACTGGTCGACTCGATCCCTTCTCGCGGCCTCATGACGCGCAGAAATCAGACCGCGGGGATCATAACCACGGAATCAGTGATCCTGCTGCGCAAGGAGGCCTGACGCGAGATGACGGGCTTCGACGATCTTCTGGTTACAGAGGAGGCAACCCCCGAGCAAACATGGGAGTTGCTGCGGGTGCGCATCACCGTGCTGAGCGAGCGAGTGTGGGAAAATCGAAACCAGTGGCCGCAGGTCGAGGCATGGCTGGCAAACTTTGACGGCCGCGCGGGCTTTGACCCCGAGGTGGAGCAGTTGCATGCGCTGTTTTTGTTGTCTCAATTTTTGTTCATCGGCAGTGCGGAGACTCGCGTTTTGCTGCAGGCGGTCTACCGCGACCTGTTTCTGATCCCCCTGATCCAGGAAATCAGGGACTCTCTGGGCGGCAGCCGAGATCGGCAGATCGTAGAGAGAGCGGTGAATCAAGCATTGGCGAAAACACGCTTCCTCGGTGTCGGAAACCCTTCAGAAAGTGGCGTCCATCTGCTCTATTATTTCCGGCAGGAAAACCGTCTTGCCAAGTCACTGTTCCTGGACTCCGCCGCCGTATTCACATCGACGTTGGACAAGGATGGCAAAATCGTTCGCTCGCTCGCCCATCCCAAAATTGAGCGATATATCTTCATCGATGACGTATGCGGATCAGGCAACACCGCGGCCAAGTACTCTGACGGGATCGTAGCCGAGTTGCTTGCGCTCAAGCCGGATGCGAAGCTTCACTATCTTGCCATGTTTGCGACACGTAAAGGTATCGAGAAGGTTCGTTCAACGAAATTTGGCACCGACAGTGCGGCCGTGTTCGAACTCGACGACAGCTACTGCAGCCTTTCAGCCGGGGCGCGTATTCTGCTCGACGCGCCGCCGCACATCGATGCAGCAACACTCGAGAAAGTCGCGATTAGCTACGGGAAATTGCTCTGGCGGGCCTGTCCCGGCGGATGGGGTAATAGCCAGCTGCTGCTTGGTTTCCACCACAATACGCCCAATAACACGTTGCCGATTATATGGGCCGAAGGGGATACCAGTTGTCCCTGGACGCCAGCGTTCAAGCGCTACGCCAAGTTGTAGGATCCTATGGCCCGGTCATCACAAGAGAACCCGTTCGACCTCAACAAGGCATCCGACTTCACGGATCAGGAGATTGCGGAGCAATGGGTCGATTTGGCCAATGCTGCCGGCGGTCTCGTTGAAATCCTCAATCCTAAATCGCGCATGCCGATGCTCCTGCTTGGCGGCAAAGGCAGCGGGAAGACGCACCTCATGCGCTACTGCTCGGCGCCCGTGCAAGCCGCGCGCCATGACGGTGATGTTGCACAGGCCGCCATCAGGGATGGATATCTCGGAATTTATATTACCCTCGATGCACTCAACACTGATAAATTTGCGCGTCAAGAGCCAGTGGAGGACCATTGGAGCCTGGTGTTCGCGCACTATTTCGAGCTCTGGCTTGCGACAGCAAATTTGGCCACCATCCGTGATTGTGCGCAATCGCGATCACTGACCTTCAACGAGTCAGAATTCGTCGCTGCAGTCGTCGAGTTATTCGATAGGGAGCCGGCAGTCGTGCCGTCCAATCTGAGCGAACTGCTTGATCACTTTACACGCACCAGGAAAAATATCGACAGCATCGTCAACAACAGCCGTCTGCGGGGCGAGCGCCCGCTTTTTGATATTACCTTCTCCACCGGGAGACTGGCATTCGGGATACCGGAGCTCGTGTCTCGTTATGCGCCTGCTTTGCGTGACGTTCTGTTCGTCTATCTGATCGATGAAGTCGAGAATCTCACCGAAGATCAGCAGCGATTCCTAAATTCTCTGATCCGGTATCGGCGCGGCTGTGCAACATTCCGCGTCGGCGGTCGACTATATGGAATGAAGACCTTCGAGACGACCGGCTCGGGCGAGCCGATCCGTCGCGGCGCGGAGTATGAGCGAGTTGTTTTGGATGAGATCCTTCGCGAGCAACCCGAGCAATATGACGAGCTCGTCCGCAGACTGGTGGCGAAGCGCCTCGAGCGGGTGGGTTATGCTACGGCTGCCCAACGTCCGATCGATCCCTATTTCGAAGAGCTAGATGCGCGCGAGTATTGGCGATCTGTGGATCGCCATTTGCCTAAGTCTAAAGAGAACCAGCCTACACCCTATCACCGGAAGCTTGCGGTCGACCTCGAATCCAAACTTGGTTTGGACGTCCAGTCGATTGCTACAATCGTCGAAGCGCTCCAGGTGCCGAACCACCGCTTTCTGGAAAAGGCCGCCGCTTTCCAATTTCGTAAATCTTGGCCCGCCAACCTCGACGACGCCCTGCCGCTTGCGGTCCAGTGTGGCGACCAGGCGCGTGCTCTAGCCCAGGGTGACCGCGATGCCAGCGGCGGCCTAGTAAGCCTGATCTCTCATTTCTCGACAGACATCCTCGCACAACTCTTTCACGATTATGCGCGCCGCGTGCCTTATGCGGGGTTCAAGACGATGGTCGAACTCTCCCAAGGCATCACGCGTAATCTGCTCATGAACTTGAAACATATCTTCAGACGGAGCCGCTTTGCGGGAGAAGAGCCGTTCACTAGTGGCGTGATATCGATCAAATCTCAGGCGGACGGAGTGCGCGATGGCGCCTCCTGGTTCTGGGAGGACGCTCAACCGCCTAGCGGCGGCCTCCAAGTCCGGGATGCCGTCGAGAGCATCGCGGTTCTCTTCAGGACCATCCGCTTCAGCCATTCTCCTTCCGAATGCGCGCTGTGCGCTTTCAGTGTCCCTCTCGAATTGCTCAGCGATGATAGCAGGCGGACACTGAACGTCGCGGAAAACTGGTCCTATCTTGTCAAGCTGCAAGAAGGCCGACGTAACAAGAACAATAAACGGATCGACGCTCTATATCAGCTTGGGCCAATGCTGGCTCCTCGATGGGAAATCTCCGAACATCGCCGTGGGACTATAGAACTTCAACATGAGCTTGCCAATGCGATACTCGACCCGGCCCACCGCGCGGAACTCCCGTATCTGATGAAGAAGCGGCTGGCCCGACTTGTCGTTCCTCCAGGCACGGGCGTGCCAGCGGATCCACGGCTTATCTGACGTGCATTACGATATCGAGGCGCTGCTCGACGCCAAAATCGAGCTGGGGAAGGTTGCGGCGCGCGGTCACAGTTGGGATTTGTTCATTTCGGCATATAACAACAGCCAACGCGTTCAGACAGTCTTCTCACGGGTCCCGGCTGCGCGTCGTAGCTGGTGGGTTATACCTGAATACGGGTATGGTCTCACTGATCTCGCGCTCCTTGAAAACCCAGTCGTAATTGCGCGCGGCTCAGAAGCTCAGGTAGTGAAAGCCGGCCTCGCCGGGAGTCGGTTTGATCCTACCAGAGATCAACGACTTTGTATTGACATCACTGGTCTGATGCGGCCGCACATTCTCTTCCTGATGGCTCATCTTCAGGACATCGGCGTCACGCAATTCGACCTCCTTTATACAGAACCCGCGCAATATTCGCGTCGAGTCGAGACGCGCTTTTCGATAGGAGAAGATGTTCGCGTGGTATCAGTAGAAGGTTTCGTTGGCACGCACGATCCAGACACCAGCGGCGATCTCCTGGTGGTCGGTATCGGCTATGATCACCACCTAATATCGCACGCAATCCAGGCGAAGGAAAATGCTCGCGTCGTCGAGCTCCACAGCTTCCCGTCTCTGAGCGCCGATATGTATCATGAGAGTATACTGAGGCTCGACCGGGTGAGCAGCGAGCGGTCTCGCGTCAGCGATGAGGTCGAGTATAGTAGCGCCAATGACCCGTTCGTCGTAGCCGCGGCCCTAGCATCAGCACTGCGGGTTGCCGCGACCCGTCGGCGCGTCACCAATATATATCTGTCGCCGCTCGCAACGAAGCCCCAAGCAGTAGGGTTCGGGCTTCACTATCTTAGGCGGATGCGTGGGACAGCAACCTCAATTATCTATCCGCTGCACCTGAGCTACGACAAAGAAACCTCAACAGGGGTTGGACGATCCTGGATTTATCCGGTTTATCTTTGATTCGCAATGTTCCGAAGGTCGGTTAGACATCCGGCCCAGAATGGAGTGCGTTCCAAAGGTTTTCGTTGGGGCAGAGGAACAGGGACATAGTGGTTTAGCGAGCGACGAACGGGTCATCGTGCCCATGCCGACGATCTTGAGTGGGACTCTGCCCGTGTTGCCTACCGCTGCGAGGCAGGCTGAGCGACGTAAGCTATGGTATCATCGCCGCGCTCGGACAGGCAATGTCGGCCAACATCAATGCGAAGCACCTCAATTGCCTGATATCCGCGAGAAACGTTGGGGCCGGGCCGCTCTTGCTCGGGCGAAAGGGACATCCAACCACGTGTCCGCCTTCCCAGAAAAGGCAGGCTATTTCAATATCTTGAAACCTTGGGTGTAAATCCGCCTACCCCCAAGCTTCGGAGAGAAAAGCCTCTCCGGAGAGCGAAAACGAGGTTTTGGCGCCCTAGCCACCCCCAACCCCACACGAAAAGCCCCCAAACATCCTGGGGTTCTACGTGCCCTATCCGCCTGGAGAGAAAGGTGGGGTGGTGGTCATTGGAGCGGGCGAAGGGATTCGAACCCTCGACCCCAACCTTGGCAAGGTTGTGCTCTACCCCTGAGCTACGCCCGCGCTCCGTCTCCACCAACAGCGGAGGCCGGCCTTCTATGCGGGTTTTGGAGCGAGCGCAAGACCCCTTGATCCACCTGCCATGCAAGCCAGACTTGCCCGGCTACGCGTTTCGTGGCTTGTGCCCTCTGCCACACGCAACATCTATCGCTCACGACAGAACAAGGCGAGGACGCTTCTCCATGGAGACGATTATCGGGCAGAAGCCGGCGCAGGCCGGCACCGTCGGCGCCGATTCCCTGATCGTAGACGGCGATCAGGCTACGTTCATGCAGGACGTGGTGGATGCTTCGCGCACCGTTCCCGTCCTGGTCGATTTCTGGGCCACCTGGTGCGGGCCCTGCAAGCAGCTGACCCCCACGCTGGAGAAGGTGGTACGCGCCGCCGGCGGGCGTATCAAGCTGGTCAAGATCGACATCGACAAGAACCGCGGGCTGGTCCAGCAGTTGGTCCAGCTTGGTCTGCCGCTGCAATCCGTGCCCACCGTGGCGGCGTTCTGGCAGGGCCAGATTGCCGACCTGTTCCAGGGTGCCCAGCCGGAATCCGAGGTCAAGCGCTTCGTCGAGGGCCTGCTGAAGGCCGCAGGCGGCGCCATGCCGGCGGCCGACCTGGTGGCCGAGGCCAAGGCCGCGCTGGAGGCAGGCGAGCCGCAGCACGCCGGCGAGTTGTTCAGCGAGGTGCTGCAGCAGGAACCGGAGAACCCCGAGGCCTGGGGCGGCCTGATCCGCGCGCTGATGGCGCTGGGGCAGGAGGACCAGGCCCAGGACGCCCTGGCGCAGGTTCCCGCCACGATCGCCGACCATGCCGAGGTCAGCGGCGCCCGGAGCGCGCTGGTGCTGGCGGTGGAAGGCCGCAAGGCCAAGGCCGAGTTGGCCACCTTCCAGGCCCGGCTGGCCGCCGACCCGGCCGACCACCAGGCGCGCTACGACCTGGCCACCGCGCTGAACGCCATGGACCGGCGCGAGGAGGCGGCCGACGCGCTGCTGGACATCATCCGCAGCAACCGCGGCTGGAACGATGAGGCGGCCCGGCTGCAATTGCTGAAATTCTTCGAGGCCTGGGGCTTCGACGACGCGGCCACCATGGCCGCCCGCCGCAAGCTGTCCGCGATCCTGTTCAGCTGATGCTCCGCCCGGCGCCCCGCCTGGAGGACCTGCCGGAGGCGTTTCCGGTGTTTCCCCTGGGCGGGGCGCTGCTGCTCCCGCATGGCAAGCTGCCGCTGAACATCTTCGAGCCGCGCTACCTGGCGATGACCGAGGACGCCCTGGCCGCAGGGCGCCTGCTGGCGATGATCCAGCCGGACCACGCGCGGCCGCCGGGCCCCACCGGGCCCGCCCTCTACCGCGTCGGCTGCCTCGGCCGGATCTCGTCGTTCAGCGAGACCGACGATGGCCGCTATCTGGTGACGCTGACCGGGCTGATCCGCTTCACGGTGGCGGAGGAGCTGGAAATGCGGCGCGGATACCGCCGATTACGCGGCGAATTCGCCCCGTTTTCCGCCGATCTGGCCCAAATTCCGGCTGATTTGGCGCTGGACCGGCCCGCCCTGATGCAGGCGCTGCGGGGCTACTTCGCCCATCGCGGATTCGATGCGAATTGGGCGGCCATCGACAAGATGCCGGATGCGGATCTGGTCGTGACCCTCGCCATGGTCTGCCCGTTCGATCCGGCGGAAAAACAGGCGCTGCTGGAGGCGCCGACGCCGGCCGAGCGGGCGGATACGTTGCTGGCGCTGCTGCAGATCGACAGCCACGCCCCGCCCGATTACGCCGAGACCCCGCCCGGCCGCATCCGGGCCAGCTGAACCCGCCACGCGCAGAGGCCATCATGACCGACCCCGTATCCGCCGCCCCGCCGCCGCACGCCCCGGTCGATCCGCGCCTGCTGGAAATTCTGGTCTGCCCGCTGACCAAGCAGGCGCTGACCTACGATCGAGTGCGCAACGAGCTGGTCAGCCGGGCCGCCGGGCTGGCCTACCCGATTCGCGACGGCATCCCGATCATGCTGCCCGAGGAAGCCCGCAAGCTGGACGACGCCTGATGGCAACGCCCACCGAAATTCGCCTGCGCCGGGCCGAGAAACGGCTGGAGGTGGATTTCGACGACGGCGCCAGCTTCAGCCTGCCGGCCGAATATCTACGGGTGGAAAGTCCCAGTGCCGAGGTGCAGGGGCATGGCCCCGGTGAGCGCAAGACCATCGCCGGGCGCCGCCATGTCGGCATCATGACGGTGGAGCCGGTCGGCAACTACGCCATCCGGCTGATCTTCGACGATCTGCACGACACCGGCATCTATTCCTGGGACTACCTGCACGAACTCGGCCGTGATTACGGACGAAAATGGCAGGACTACCTGGCGGCGCTGTCGGCCGGGAGGCTGAGCCGCGACCCCTAGCGCCACGCATCCTCAGGTAAAATGGTTATGCCTCATACCTATTCGGCCCGGAACGCGCCGGACAGGTCCACCACCGCCGGCGCGCCATGCACCGCGGTCATGAACCGCAGCAGGTCAGCGGGCGCCAGCGGCACGGTGGCGGTGTTGACCAGCGGGTGCACCAGCACCGCGCCGGCGTCCATCAGCCCGGCATGCAGCACCGCGCGCACCTGCCGCCCGGTGTCGTTCAGCACCGCCAGCGGGGTGACCGAGCCGGGTTGCACGCCCAGCACCTCGGCCAGCGTTTCGGCACTGGCGAAGGACAGGCGCTTGCTGCCGATCAGTCCGGCCAGCGCCTTGGTGTCCATCATCGGGTCGCCGGGCACCACCACCAGCCAGAGCTGCTTGCCGGCGTCCTTGAGGAACAGGTTCTTCACCTGCGCGCCCTCCAGCGCGTCCCAATGGGCGTGGGCGTCCTCCACGGTGCGCAGGGGCGGGTGCTCGTGGCAGTCCGGCGCCAAGGCGAGGGCGGCGAAGGCGGCGGCGAGCGGGGCGGGGATGGGCATTTTCAGGCCTGCGCCAGCTCGAGGGCTTCCTCGGCGGCCAGCCATTCGGCCTCGGCCTCGCCGATCAGCCGCTTGATGCTGGCCAGCTTGGCCTGGGCGGCCAGCGCCTCGGACTTGCGGGCGGGGTCGTAGAGGTCGGGGTTGGCCAGTTTCTTCTCCAGCTCCGCCCGGTCGCGGGAGAGGCGGGCGAGGCGGGCCTCGGCGTCCTTGGCCTGCTTGCGCAGCGGGGCGACGGCGGCGCGGGCGTCGGCGCGTTCGCGGCGCTCGTCGCGGCGTTTCTGCACCTCGGCCTTCGGCGTGGCCCGGCCGCGCTCGGAGACCAGGGTGCGGTATTCGTCGATATCGCCCTCATAGGGCTGCACCGTGCCGTCGGCCACCAGCCACAGCCGGTCGGCCACCAGTTCCACCAGATGCGGATCATGGGTGATCAGCAGCACCGCGCCGGAGAAATCGGACAGCGCGCGCACCAGCGCCTCGCGCGCGTCGATGTCCAGATGGTTGGTCGGCTCGTCCAGGATGAGCATCTGCGGCGCGTCGCGGGTGGCGAGCGCCAGCAGCAGCCGGGCTTTCTCGCCGCCGGAGAGCGAGGAAATCCGGGTGTTGGCGCGATCGGCGTCCAGGCCGAAGCGGGCGAGCTGGCCGCGCACCTGGTTGGGCAGGGCGCGCGGCAGGGCGCGGGCCATGTGGTCGATCGGCGTCTCGCCCTCGGTCAGCTCGTCGGTCTGGTGCTGGGCGAAATAGCCGACCTTGAGCTTGGGGCTGCGGAACATGGTGCCGGACATCGGCGCCAGCCGGCCGGCGATCAGCTTGGCCAGGGTGGACTTGCCGTTGCCGTTGGAGCCGAGCAGCGCGATGCGGTCGTCCATGTCCACGCGCAGGCCGAGATTGCTCAGCACCACGTTGTTGCCGTAGCCGACGGACACCCGATCCATGGTCAGGATCGGCGGCGCCAGTTCCTGCGGCTCGGGGAAGTTGAAGGTGGTGACGTGGTCCTCCACCGCCGCTTCCACCGGCGGCAGGCGGGCGATCGCCTTCAGCCGCGCCTGGGCCTGCCGGGCCTTGCTGGCCTTGTAGCGGAAGCGGTCCACATAGGCCTGCATATGCGCCTTCTGGGCGGTGATCTTGACCGCGACGGCGGCCTGCTGGGCCGCGCGCTCGGTGCGGATGCGGACGAACTCGTCGTAGCCGCCGGGGGTCAGGCTGATCTTGCCGCGGTCCAGATGGGCGATACTGTCCACGCAGCGGTCGAGCAGGCCGCGGTCGTGCGAGACCACCAGGGCGGCGCCGGGGAATTTGGCGAGCCAGGTTTCCAGCCACAGCGTGGCTTCCAGGTCCAGATGGTTGGTCGGCTCGTCCAGCAGCAGCAGGTCGGGCTGGGAGAACAGGGCGGTGGCCAGCGCCACGCGCATGCGCCAGCCGCCGGAAAAGCTGTTCACCGGCCGCGCCTGGGCGGCGGCGTCGAAGCCGAGGCCGGCCAGGATGGTGGCGGCGCGGGCGGGGGCGGTGTCGGCGCCGATGGTGCGCAGCCGCTCATGGATTTCGGCCAGCCGGTCGGGCGGCGCGGTGTCGGCCTCGGCCAGCAGGGCCAGCCGCTCGGGGTCGCCCTCCAGCACGATATCGACCAGCGAGGCCTCGCCCTCGGGCGCTTCCTGCTTGACGCGGCCCATGCGGGCGCGGCTGGCCAGGCGGATTTCGCCGCCATCCACCGCGATGTCGCCGGCGATGGCGCGCAGCAGGGTGGATTTGCCGGCGCCGTTGCGGCCGACGAGGCCGATGCGCCGGCCGGGATCGACGGTCAGCGACGCCTGGTCAAGCAGTAGGCGGCCGCCGAGGCGGATGGAAATATCGCGGAGGATGAGGAGGCTCATGGTCGGAAATTCGCCGTCTGGTCGTGGTGAAGAGAGAGGGGTTGCCGATGCGACGCCCCTGCCCTACACCCCGCCGCAGCCTGAACCACGCTGAAAAAGAGACATTTCCATGGCCATCGAACGCACCTTCTCGATCATAAAGCCCGACGCCACGCGGCGCAACCTGACCGGCCGCGTCAATGCCAAGCTGGAAGCGGCGGGCCTGCGCATCGTCGCCCAGAAGCGCATCTGGATGACCACGGCCCAGGCCGAGAGCTTCTATGGCGTGCACAGCGCGCGGCCGTTCTTCCGCGACCTGGTGACCTTCATGACGTCCGGCCCGGTGGTGGTGCAGGTGCTGGAAGGCGAGAACGCGGTGGCGAAGAACCGCGAAGTGATGGGCGCCACCAACCCGGCCAACGCCGATGCCGGCACCATCCGCAAGGAATTCGCCGAGAGCATCGAGGCCAACTCGGTCCATGGCTCGGACAGCGCCGAGAACGCGGCGATCGAGATCGCCTATTTCTTCGCCGGCACCGAAATCATCGGCTGATCCTGCCGGACGGCTCACGAAAACGGCGGCGCCCCTGGGGTGCCGCCGTTTTTTTTGTGCCGGCCGGGCGAAGTCCGGGCCCGTGCTGGGGCGCGGGCCGAACACGCCGCCGCAAGGCAGGCGAAAGCGGCCCCGGCGAAGGTCCGGTCAGACCAGGAAGATGGTCATCAGCACCAGCAGCACCGCCACGGCGGTCGCGCCGATGAAGGTGGCGTTGCAGAACCCGGCCCAGGCTCGCTGGCGTTCGGCCAGGAAGGCATCCTCGGTCACTGGCGCGGGGCTGTTCGAAGCGGGAGTGGCCATGGGCGCGTCTCGATCTCTGCTGATGGAGCTGGGGCTACGCTTTTAGGAGAGGCCCGGCCTTTAGAAAAGGGGGTTGCAGAAGCTGGCGGCCGGGTCGGGCGCGGTGCCGGCCTCGCCGGCGGCCAGCCGGGCCAGGGCGGCGGGATAGAGACGGTGCTCCTGCGCCAGCACCCGCGCGGCCAGCGCCGCCTCGGTGTCGCCGGGCAGCACCGGCACGGCGGCCTGGGCCAGGATGGGGCCCTCGTCCATGGTCTCGGTGACCAGGTGGACGGTGCAGCCATGCAGCTTGACGCCCGCCGCCAGCGCGCGGGCATGGGTGTCCAGCCCCGGAAAGGCCGGCAGCAGGCTGGGGTGGATGTTCAGCATCCGCCCGCTGTAGCGGCGCACCAGGAAGGGGGTCAGCAGGCGCATGTAGCCGGCCAGGCACACCAGCGCGATGCCGGCGGCGTCCAGCGCCTCGGCAATGGCCGCCTCATGGGCGGCGCGGTCGCCGCGGAAGGGGCGATGGTCGATGCAGGCGGTCGCCACGCCGGCGGCGGCGGCGCTGGCCAGCCCGGCGGCATCGGGGCGGTTGGACAGCACCAGCGCGATCTCGGCCGGGAATTCGGGGCTGGCGGCGGCGGCCACCAGCGCGGTCATGTTGGAACCACGGCCGCTGATGAGGATGGCGGTACGGGGTTTCATGCGGTTTCCATGGCCGAGGGACGCGAGGCAGTTTTACCAAAAGACGTAGAGGCGACGAGAGGCGAGGCAGGATGGCCGCACCACCTCCTTTGCGCCTCTGCGTTGCCTTGCGGCCTTGCCTGCCAGTCCGGCACGGTCACGCGCCCGGCCAGCCGGCCGGCAGGTCGATGCGGATGGCCTCGCCGCTTTCCATCGCCGCCGCGACATGGCCGAGCGGGAACACCGTCTCGCCATGCTCGCGCAGCAGCGCGGCGGCGGCGGTGGCGTCGGTGACCACCACGGCCATGCCGATGCCGCAGTTGAACACCCGCAGCATCTCCTCCGCCGCCACCCCGCCGGCGCGGGCCAGCCAGGCGAACACCGGCGGGAGGGGCCAGCCGGCGGCGTCGATCACCGCGCACATGCCCTCCGGCAGCACGCGCGGCAGGTTGCCGGGCAGGCCGCCGCCGGTGATGTGGGCGGCCGCCTTCAGCAGCCCGGCGCGGTGCAGCGCCAGCACCGACTTCACATAGATGCGGGTGGGCGCCATCAGCGCCTCGCCCAGGGTCTGGCCGGCCGCGAAGGGGGCGGGGGCGGACCAGCCGGCGTTGCCGGCCTCGACGATGCGGCGCACCAGCGAGAAGCCGTTGGAATGCACACCCGAGCTGGCCAGCCCGAGGATGGCGTCGCCGGGCGCCACATCGCGCGGCAGCAGCGCGTCGCGCTCGGCGGCCCCCACCGAGAAGCCCGCGAGGTCGTAGTCGCCGGCGGCATACATGCCGGGCATCTCCGCCGTCTCGCCGCCGACCAGGGCGCAGCCGGCCAGCCTGCAGCCCTCGGCGATGCCGGCGACCACGCGCGCCGCCTGCTCCACCGCGAGCCTGCCGGTGGCGAAATAATCGAGGAAGAACAGCGGCTCCGCCCCCTGCACCACCAGGTCGTTGACGCACATCGCCACCAGGTCGATGCCGACCGTGTCGTGCGTGCCGGTGTCGATGGCGATCTTGAGCTTGGTGCCGACGCCGTCGGTGGAGGAGACCAGCACCGGGTCGCGGAAGCCCGCGGCCTTGAGGTCGAACAGCGCGCCGAAGCCGCCGATGCCGCCCATCACGCCGGCGCGGCTGGTCGCTTTGGCTAGCGGCTTGATCCGTTCGACAAGCGCGTCGCCCGCATCGATGTCGACGCCCGCCGAACGATAGGTCATGCTGGCCATGCGGCCCTCGGTGTATAAAGGCCACGCGCCGGTGGGCGGATGCCCATCGGATCATGGCACGGTGAAAGATGACGCCCGCGACGATGCTGCGGCCGCATGGCCGGGGAAAGAACCATTCGCCACATGGCGGTGGAAACAACCATAGCGGCCGGGCGCGCGCAATGCGCGCGGCCCGCCGGCCGGCGCATGCCTGACGGCGGGGGCGCGCCGCCGCCGGGGCACGCGGTGATGACCCTGCCGAACGCCATCACCTTCGCGCGGCTATGCGCCGTGCCGGTGGCGGTGTGGCTGGTGCTGCACGGCGATTACCGGTGGGCGTTCTGGCTGTTCGCCGCCGCCGGGGCGTCGGACGCGCTGGATGGCTGGCTGGCGCGGCGGCGCGGCACCACGCAGCTGGGGGCACTGATGGACCCGGTGGCCGACAAGGCGCTGATGGTGAGCATGTACGTCACCCTGGCGGTGGTGGGGGTGCTGCCGGACTGGCTGGCGATGCTGGTGGTATTCCGCGACATGGTGATCGTGGGCGGGGTGATGGCGCTGTCGCTGACCGGCCATACGGTGCCGATCCGCCCGCTGCGCATCTCCAAACTGAACACCGCGCTGCAGGTTCTGCTCGTCGCGGCGACATTGTTCCTGATCGGGCACGGGCTGGGCGGGCGGGGCGCGAACGCTGCCGGCCTGGTGGATACCGCCTGGGCCGGGCTGGTGCTGCTGGTGGCGGCCAGCACGCTGCTCTCCGGTTGCGCCTATGTGTGGCAGAGCACCGTGTGGCAGAGTGGGCACCCACGATGACCCAGCCCCCCCCACGGCCATACGAGCGGCCACCCGAGCGGCCATCGGACCGGCCATCGGAGCGGATCGCGGACGGGCACCTGCCCACCCCGGCCACCCGCGCCCAGCGCATCGGGCTGCTGGTCGGCCTGCTGGTGGTGGCGTGGTTCGCGCTGCAATGGTTCGCCTCCATCCTGCTGCCGTTCGTGGCGGCGGCGGGGGTGGCGTATTTCCTCGACCCGCTGGCCTCGCGGCTGGACCGGCTGGGGCTGCGCCGCTCGGTGGGCGCGCTGCTGCTGATCGCGGCGCTGCTGACCAGCGCGCTGCTGTTCGTGCTGCTGCTCTATCCGCTGATCCTGGCGCAGCTCGGCCTGCTGCTCGGGCGGGTGCCGATCTATGCGCAGCAGGTGCAGCGTTTCGCCGAGGAGATGATCGTCACGCTGCAGGAGCGGCTCGGCCCGGATTTCGTCGATTCGAAGCTGCGCGACCTGGTGGGCGGGCAGGCGGGGGCGGTGCTGTCCTTCCTGATCAACACCGTCACCCGGCTGATCGGCGGCGGCTTCGCGCTGTTCAACGTGCTGAGCCTGGTGGTGGTGACCCCGGTGGTGGCCTTCTACCTGCTGCGCGACTGGCCGGGCGTGGTGGCGCAGCTCGATAGCTGGCTGCCGCACCGCTATGCTGGCGTGCTGCGGGCGCAGGCGCGCGAGGTGGACCGCATCCTGTCCGCCTGGCTGCGCGGGCAGGCGCTGTGCTGCCTGTTCCTGGCGCTGTTCTACGCCACCGGGCTGTCGGTGGTCGGGCTGGACCTGGGGCTGATCGTGGGGCTGTCGGCGGGGGCGCTGTCGTTCATCCCCTATGTCGGCAGCATCACCGGGTTGGTGGTCTCGGTGGGGTTGGCGCTGGCGCAGTTTCCCACCTGGGCCGGGGTGGCGATGGTGGTGGCGGTGTTCATCGTCGGCAACCTGCTGGAAGGCTACGTGATCTACCCGCGCTTCCTGGGCGACCGGGTGGAACTGCACGCGGTGTGGGTGATCTTCGCGCTGTTCGCCGGCGGGGCCGCGTTCGGCTTCGTCGGCGTGCTGCTGGCGGTGCCGGTGGCGGCCACGATCGGCGTGCTGTGCCGGTTCTGGCTGCGCCGTTACCTGCAAAGCCCGCTCTATCTCGACCCGCCGGACTCCGAGGCGGCGGCACCGCGCGGGCCGGCGGCATGAGCGCCGCCCGCCAGCTGCCGCTGCCCTTCGCGCATGAGCCGCGGTTCGAGGGCGCGGATTTCCTGCCCGCGCCCTCCAACGCCGAGGCGCGCGCCTGGCTGGCCCGGCCGGGCGACTGGCCGCAGGGGCGGCTGGCGCTGTGGGGGGCCGAGGGGTGCGGCAAGACGCATCTGCTGCATGTATGGGCCGCGCGGACCGGCGCCACGCTGTTCTCCGGCCCCGCGCTGCGCTTTCCGGCCGAGTTCCCGCGCGCGCCGCTGACCATCGACGACGCCGACCTCGCGCCCGAACGCGACCTGCTGCACCTGCTGAACGCCGCCGCCGAGGCGGGGCAGAGCGTGCTACTGGCCGCCCGCACGCCGCCGGCGCGCTGGCCGGTGCGGCTGCCCGACCTGGCCAGCCGGCTGCGCGCGGTGACCGCCGTGGAGATCCGCCCGGCCGAGGAGGAATTGCTGCGCGCCCTGCTGGCCCGGCTGCTCGCCGAGCGCCAGATCAGCGTGCCGGAGGCGGTGCAGGACTGGCTGCTGCTGCGCCTGCCCCGCACCCAGGCGGCGATGCGCGAGGCGGCGGCGCGGCTGGACCATGGCGCGCTGGCCGCCGGCCGCGGCGTGACCCGCGCGCTGGCCGCCGCGGTGCTGGACGAGTTGGCCGACCAGGACGACGACCCCGCCGCGGATGGACACGAAGATATCATCTCCGCCACCGCGGTATTGCTGTAGCCGATGGCCCCAACCTGGACCTCGCCATGACCCAGCCCGACACGCCCGAGTACACGCATGCCCCCGGCGAGGCCGCCGGCCCCCTCGCCGGCCCTCCCCTGACTGGCAGTGCCCTGACTGGCAGTCCCGTCACTGGCAATCCCGTCACTGGCAGCCTGCGCGACAGCCCGGACCGCTTCCTCAACCGCGAGCTGTCCTGGCTGGATTTCAACCACCGCGTGCTGGAGGAGGCGGAGAATACCCGCCATCCGCTGCTGGAACGGCTGCGCTTCGTGTCGATCAGCGCCGGCAACCTGGACGAGTTCTATTCGGTGCGCGTCGCCGGGCTGATGGGCCAGGCCAAGGCCGGCGTCACCGTCCGTTCGCCGGACGGGCGCACCCCCGCCCAGCAGCTCGTCGAGGTGGAGCGCCGCGCCGAGCGGCTGATGGCCGCCCAGCTCCAGGTCTGGCACACGCTGCGCATGCGGCTGGCCGATGCCGGCATCGTGGTGGTCGAACCCGCCGCCATCAGCGACCAGGACCGCTTCTGGCTGGATGCCTGGTTCATGGAACGGGTGTTCCCGGTGCTGACGCCGCTGGCCATCGACCCGGCGCACCCGTTTCCGTTCATCCCCAACATGGGGCTGGTGATGGCGCTGCGGCTGCAACGTGGCGAGGAGGGGCAGCCGGACGGCCATGGCGGCGGCGACAGCCACAGCATGCGCGCGCTGATCCCGCTGCCGGCCCAGGTGGAACGCTTCGTCCGCCTGCCGCCCGACCCTGGGGAGCGCGCCGCCAGCGAACGCGGGCACGAGCCGCCGAGCCGCTTCATGCTGCTGGAACACCTGGTGACGATGTTCCTCGACCGGCTGTTCCCCGGCTTCCGGGTGCTGGGCGAGGGCATGTTCCGCCTGATCCGCGACACCGACGTGGAGTTCGAGGAGGAGGCCGAGGACCTCGTGCGCTCCTACGAGACCGCGCTGAAGCGCCGCCGCCGGGGCATCGCCATCCATCTCAGCGTCAACGCCGGCATGCCCGACGACCTGCGCGAACTGGTGGTGGACGCGCTGGACGCGGCCAGCGACGAGGTGCACGTGCAGAACGGCATCCTCGGCCTGGTGGACCTGCGGCAGCTGATCGTGGATGACCGGCCGGACCTGCTGTTCCCGCCCTACACGCCGCGCTTCCCCGAACGCATCCGCGATTTCGGCGGCGATTGCTTCGCGGCCATCCGCGCCAAGGACATCATCGTCCACCATCCGTTCGAGAGCTTCGACGTGGTGGTGCAGTTCCTCCGCCAGGCGGCCGGCGACCCGGCCGTGGTGGCGGTGAAGCAGACGCTGTACCGCACCAGCCGCGACAGCCCGATCGTCAAGGCGCTGATCGAGGCCGCCGAGGCCGGCAAGTCGGTGACCGCGATGGTGGAACTGCGCGCCCGTTTCGACGAGGAGGCCAATATCGGCCTGGCGCGGCGGCTGGAGGCGGCCGGCGTGCAGGTGGTGTTCGGCTTCACCGAGCTGAAGACCCACGCCAAGCTGTCCCTGGTAGTGCGCCGCGAGGGCCATACCATGCGCAGCTACGCGCATTTCGGCACCGGCAACTACCACCCGATCACCGCGCGCATCTACACCGACCTGTCGTTCTTCACCTGCGACCCCGACCTCACGCGCGACGCGGCGCGGCTGTTCAACTACATGACCGGCTATGCCCGGCCGGAGCGGATGGACGCCATCGCCTTCAGCCCGCTGACCACGCGGGCCACGCTGTGCGAGATGATCGGCCGCGAGATCCTGTTCGCCCGCGAGGGGCGGCCGGCGACGATCTGGCTGAAGCTGAACGCGCTGGTGGACGATATCCTGATCGACAAGCTCTACGAGGCGTCGCAGGCCGGCGTGAAGATCGTGGGCGTGATCCGCGGCATATGCTGCCTGCGGCCGGGCGTGCCGGGGCTGTCGGAAAATATCCGGATCAAGTCGATCGTGGGCCGGTTCCTGGAGCACAGCCGCATCTGCGTGTTCGGCAACGGCCATGCTTTGCCCAGCCGGCATGCGCGGGTCTATATCAGCTCCGCGGACTGGATGGCCCGCAACATGGACTGGCGGGTCGAAACCCTGGTGCCCATCCATAACCCGACGGTGCATACCCAGGTGCTGGACCAGATCATGGTGGTGAACATCAAGGACACGATGCAGTCCTGGGACCTGGACGCGCGCGGCGTCTGGCGCCGGGTGGCGCCCTCCGGCAAGCAGGGCGCGCGCAAGCGGGTGTCGGCGCACGACTATTTCATGACCAATCCGTCGCTGTCCGGCCGCGGCTCGGCGCTGCACGGGCCGTCCGGCGGGGCGGCGATCGGCCCGCCGCTGGGCGCCGCCCGCCGGCCCGACCGTATGTCGCAGGATTAGGCGATGCCGTTCTCGCCGCCCGCCGGCGCCGCGCGCTGCGCCGTGGTCGACCTCGGCTCCAACTCGGTGCGCCTGGTGGTGTTCGAGGGGAGCCACCGCAACCCCGTGCCCATCTTCAACGAGAAGGCGGTGCTGCGGCTGGGCCGGGGTCTGCAGGCCACCGGGCTGCTGAACGAGGAGGCGGTGGCGCAGACGCTGACGGTGATGAACCGCTACGCCGCCATCGCGCGCGCCATGGGCGCCGACCCGTTCGAGGTGCTAGCCACCGCCGCGGTGCGCGATGCGCGCAACGGCCCGGATTTCGTGGCCGGGCTGCGCGCCCGCCTGCCGGGCGCCGCCATCCGCGTGCTGTCCGGCGAGCAGGAGGCGGAGCTGTCCGCCGCCGGCATGCTGTGCGGCATCCCGGATGCCGACGGCGTGCTGGCCGATATCGGCGGCGGCTCGCTGGAGGTGGTGCGCCTGCGCGCCGGCCAGCGCGGCCTGGCCCGCACCCTGCCGCTCGGCGTGCTGCGCCTGTCCGAGCGGGCGGGCGGCGACGCCGCGCGGGCGCGCGCCATCGCCGAGACGGAACTGGCCGGCGTGCCCTGGCTGGCCGAGGGCGCCGGGCGCGACCTGTACGCCGTGGGCGGCGCCTGGCGGGCGCTGGCGCGCATCCACATCGCCCAGACCGGCTATCCGCTGAACATGGTGCACCACTACACCATCAGCCGCGACGAGGCCCGTGACCTGACCAGCGTGATCGCCGGCGCCAGCCGCCGCGCGCTGGAGCGCATGCCCGGCGTGCCGCGCCGCCGGGTGGAGGACCTGCCCTTCGCCGCCGTCGCGCTGCGCCGCGTGCTGCGGGCCACCGGGGCGCGCCGGGTGGTGTTCAGCGCCAACGGCCTGCGCGAGGGCTGGTACATGGAGCGCATGACCGCCGAGATGCGCGCGCGCGACCCGCTGCTCTCGGCCGGCCAGGAACTCGCCGAACGGCTGGGCCGCGACCCGACGCTGCCGCCGGCCCTGCTGGCCTGGACCGACCCGCTGTTCGTCGACGAGCCGGCCGCCCACCGCAGGCTGCGCGAGGCGGCCTGCTGGATGTCGGACATCGGCAGCCACGACCACCCGGAATACCGCGCCGAACAGGCCTATCTGCGCATCCTGCGCCAGCCCGGCATCGGGCTGGACCATCTGGCCCGCGCCTTCCTGGCGCTGACGCTGGCACTGCGCTACGAGGCGGAGCCAGACGCCCCCTTCCTGTCCACCGCGCGCATGCTGCTGGGGCCGGAAGACACCCGCCGGGCGACCATACTGGGGGTGGCGCTGCGGCTGGCCTACACGCTGTCGGCCGGCACGCCGGACCTGCTGGCCGGCACCAGGCTGGCGGTGGACCACGCCCTGACCCTGCACCTGGCCGAGGGCGGCGGCGTGTTCGCCGGCGAGAGCGTCACCCGCCGGCTGGACCGGCTGGCGGTTGCGCTCGGCCTGGACGCCGCCACGAAACTGGCGGCGTGAACGGCCGCCCACCGAAGCAAGCAACGGGGAAGCAGGCGGCGGGCGTCATACCAAGGCTCGCTGACCGCGACTCTTGGCATGAGTCTTTGTTTAGCGCGCCGCCACCCGCCAGCCCGGCGCGCGATACCAAGGCCCGCAGGCGACGGAAGAGTCGTCGCCTGCGGGCCTTGGTATCAGTCCTTCGCGGTCCGGAACAGGCGCGCCAGCGGCAGGTGCCGCCGGATGATCGGGGATTTTATCACGATATAGCTGAAGTATTTCGCGATTCCCGGCTCGCGTTCCAGCAGCCCCTCGATCACCGTCTGGTAATGCGCCACCCCGCGGGTGATGAATTTCAGCAGGTAGTCGTAGCCGCCGCTGACCAGATGGCATTCCACCAGCTCGTCCTGTGCTGCCAGCAGCGCCTCGAACCGCCGGAAATCCTCGCGCCGGTGGTCGGTCAGGGTGACCTCGGTGAACACCGTCACCGTCTCCCCGAGCCTGGCGAGGTCGAGCAACGCGCAGTAGGCGGTGATGTAGCCGGCTTCCTCCAGCCGGCGGGTGCGTTGCAGGCAGGGGCTGGGCGACAGCCCGACGGCCGCGGCGAGATCGACATTGGTCATCCGCCCCTGGCGCTGCAACTGCGCCAGGATGTTTAGGTCGATCCGGTCGATCCTGGCGCTGCCCGCACTCACACCCGCTGCCGTCCTATGCCCGCAATTCTTCCTGATGCGCCTTGATCATCGCCGCCAGGCTGGCGAAGCGGAAATCATAGGCGGCCCCCTCCGGCGGGGCCAGCGTGGCGCCCCAGCCCTGCCGGTCGTGGCGGCGGTCGATCCAGGCGCTGGCCAGGCCGAAGCGGTGCGCCGGGGCGTGGTCGTGAAACAGGCTCTGCGCGGTGTGCAGTATGTCGGCGCGGCCATGGCCGAGGGCGGCCAGATGGTCGAGCAGGTACTGGAAATTCGCCGGGTCCGGCTTGTAGCTGCCGATGTCCTGGGCGGTATAGACGGCGTCGAATTCCACATCCAGGCGCCGGTTGCTGCCCTTGAAGCTCGCGCGATCGACGTTCGAAAGGATCACCAGCTTGTAGTATTTCTTGAGGTACTGCAGCGAGGAGGTCGAATCCGCGAAGGCCGGCCAGTCGGGCACCGAGGCGCCGAACGCCGCGTCTTCGGCCGGCGTGCTGGCGACGCCCCATTCCACGGCGAGGCGGCGATGCACCGTGGCCAGCAGGTCGGAATAGACCATCGCCGGCGTCTCGGCCTCCTGCGCCGCCTCGTGGCGGGCGAACGCCTCCAGCGCCGCGTCGCGCGCCATGCCCTGGGGGCCGCGGGCCAGCAACGGCTGCAGCGCGGTGTGGATGCCGCTCTCCCAGTCGATCAGCGTGCCGTAGCAGTCGAAGGTCAGGACGCGGAAATCGGTGAGCTTCATGGCGGGTCTCCGTGGGTTGCGGGGGGCCGGTACGAGTGGCGGCGCGGCGGCAGATTGGCGCAGAAGCGGCGGCATGTTGTTGCGATCTTCGCCGCCACGCGCAAGCTTCTGCCGCCAGCCGGCGCGGCCGCCGCATTTTCTGCCGTTGCGCTCGCGGCAGGAGATGCAATGGCCGCGCCCACTGGATGATTTGCGTTCGGCCGCGCGGCTGGCCCGGGTAGGATCGGCCCCCATCCTGAAGGCCAAGATGCCCATGCCCCCTTCCGCCGCCCCGCCGGACGTTCTGCTGGTCAAGTCCGGCGGCCCCGCCTCCCTGCCCGAATGGCGGCAGGCATTCGCCGCCCTGCTGCCCGCCCTGCGCGTGCACTGGTGGGACGATCCGGCGGTGCCCGCCGAGGCGGTGGCCTACGCGCTGGTGTGGGAGCCGGTGCCGGGCTGGCTCGGGCACTTCCCCAACCTGCGGATCATCTTCAGCTCCGGCGCGGGGGTGGACCACATCACCAGCGACCCCGCGCTGCCGGCCGATGTGCCGATCGTGCGCATGGCCAGCGGGGAAACCGCGCAGACCGTGGCCGAATATGTCTGCCTGGGCGCGCTGGCGCTGCTGCGCGACCTGCCGCGCATGGTGGCGGCCCAGGCGGCGCGGCGATGGGACAGTTTCGAGGCCGCGCGCACCGCGCCGGACACCCGCGTCGGCATACTGGGCATGGGCAATATCGGCACGCTGGCCGCCGGCATGCTGCGCGGCCTCGGCTTCCAGGTGGCAGGCTGGGCGCGCACGGAGCGGCATGTCGACGGCATCCCGATGATGGCGGGCGCGGCGGCGCTGCCGGCGTTCCTGGCGGGCAGCGACATCCTGGTGGCCCTGCTGCCCGACACGGCGGCCACGCGCGGGCTGATTTCGGCGCGCACGCTCGCCTGGCTGCCGCGCGGCGCCGGGCTGGTCAATGCCGGGCGCGGCTCGCTGGTGGTGATGGCCGACCTGATCGCGGCACTGGACAGCGGCCAGCTCGGCGGCGCGGTGCTGGACGTGTTCGAGCCGGAGCCGCTGCCGCCGGACTCGCCGGCCTGGCGGCATCCGCGCATCCTCGCCACCGCGCATGTGGCGGGCTTCGCCTCCCGGCGCGCGCGGGCGGGCTATGTCGCCGGGGTGATCGCCGGGTCGTTGCGCGGCGAGGCCCCGGCGCATCTGTACCAGCCGGCGCGGGGCTACTGAGCGCCTCAGATCGCACCTGGCGGGGTGATCGGCGAGCCGTCCACCAGGCGGGCATGGCGGAACGGATACGGGTCCACCGCGGGCGGGTCGCCGACGATCAGGTCGGCGGCCAGTTGCCCGGCCGCGGGCCCGATGCCGAAGCCGTGCCCGCTGAAGCCCGCCGCCAGATGCAGCCCGGGCAGCCGGTCCAGCGGCGAGATCACCGGCACCATGTCGGGCGTGGTGTCGATCCAGCCGCACCAGGACTGCGCCACTGCGATGCCGGCAAGCTCGGGATAGCAGGCGCGCACCCGCGCCAGCGTCGCCTCGATCGCCGACAGGTTGGGTGCGGGGTCCAGCACGCGCATCCGCTCGAACGGCGACACCTGGTCGAGCCGCCAGCGCGCCAGCGCCTCCGGCCCGCGCAGGAACGAGCCGCCGAGGCGGACATGCAGCGCCTTGCGGCGGCTGCGAAACGCCGGCCAGAAGGCGCGGGCGTAGCGCAGGCCCTGCGGCGTCACGTCCAGCCGCCCGGCGGCGGGCATCGAGACGGTGTAGCCGCCGTCCAGCCGGCGGGCGAGCGAGAAATCCGAGCAGTAGAAGCCGCCCTTCACCACATCGGGCAGCGGCGCGGTGCGGAACACCGTGGAGCGCACGCCGGCCTGCGGAAAGTCGATGCCATGCCAGCGGCAGAACATCGACGCCCAGGCGCCGCCGGCGCACAGCACCGTCGCGGTGCGGATGGTGCCGCGCTCGGTCACCACGCCGGAGACCGCGCCGCCGGTGGTCTCCAGCCCGCGCGCGGCGCAGTGCTGGTGGATGCTGGCCCCCAGCCGCCGCGCCGCCGCCGCCAGGGCCGGGGCGGCGCGGGAGGGGTCGGCGATGCCGTCGGTCGGCGAGTGCACGCCGCCGATCCATTGGCCGGTGCTGCCGGCGGCCAGCGCCCGCGCCTCGGCGGCACTCAGCATCCGCGTGTCCACCTGGCGCTGGCGGGCGAATTCGCCCCATTTCTCCCATTGCGCCAGGTCGGCCGGGTCGGTGGTGACATAGACGAGGCCGCTGCGCCGGAAGCCGAGGTCCATCCCGGTTTCGGCGCGCAGCCCGTCCCACAGCGCCAGGCTGCGCTGGGCCAGCGGCAATTCGCGCGCGTCGCGGTTCTGCTGGCGGCACCAGCCCCAGTTGCGGCTGGACTGCTCGGCGCCGACCAGCCCCTTTTCCAGCAGCGCGACCCGGTGGCCCTTCTTCGCCAGGTAATAGGCGGCCGAGGCGCCGACGATGCCGCCGCCGATCACAACGATCTCCGCGCGCTCGGGCAGGCGGTCGTCGCTCGGCAGGGTTTCCAGGGGCGGCAGCATGGGCGGGGTGTCCTTCACGAGGCTGGGCGGGATGGCGCGGCTCACCCCGTCGCCTGGGTGGCGAGCGCGAAGCGGCGGGCGAGGCCGGCGCGGGCCGGCCAGCCGCCGCGCGTCATCGTGGTCACCGTATCGACCGCCGGCAGCCCGGCCCGGGCCAGCCAGGCGCCCAGTCCGGTAGCGTCGGCGGCGATGTCGATCCGCTGGAAGCCCGGGCGCAGGCTGGCCGCGACCAGGGCGATCGCGCCGGCCTCGTCGGCCGCGACCACCGGGCCGACCAGTTCGCCACGGCCGAAGCGGCGGCGAAAGGCGAAGCCGGTGACCACGCCCTCCGCCTCGATCACCCGGCAATCGCCGTCATGCAGCAGCCGGTCCAGCAGCGCGCCGCGCGCCGCGCCGAAGGCCAGCGTGTCCAGCGCCAGCAGTGCCGCCCGGTCCGACGGCCGGGCGGCACGGGTGCCCGCCGCCTCCGGCGCCGCCGCCAGCACGCCCTGGTGCTGGACGACCACGCCGGCGGGGTGAAAGCCGAGCTTCTGGTACAGCGCCAGCCCGGCCGCGGTGGCGTTCAGCATCAGCGCGCGCGGGCCGATCTGCTCCAGCGCCGCCTGCATCAGCCGCCGGCCGATGCCCCTGCCCTGCTGGCTGGACGCCACCAGCACCATGCCCAGCGTGCAGGCCGAGGCCCCGAAGCGCCACCACATGGTGGTGCCCAGCAGCTCGCCGGCGCCGTTGCAGGCCGCCAGCCCCTGCCCCAGCAGCCGCAGCAGCCGCCAATCCTCCAGCCGGTGCGGCCACGACATGGCGGCCGACAGGCGGTGGGCGGCGGCGAGGTCGGTATGGCGCAGGCCACGCAGCACGAGGCTGTCCGGATGCGCGAGGCTCACAGGGCGCTGCACAGCCGCAGGGCGTCATAGATGGCGCCGTGCACGTTGCGGCTGCTGACCGAATCGCCGATGCGGTGCAGTTCGAACCCCTCGCCGCGCGGCGTCTGGGCGCGGCGCTCCAGCAGCGCGTCGATATCGGTGATCCCGGCATTGGCCGAGCGGCCGCGCAGCACGTGGAACAGGTCGTCCACCGGCACCGTGCCATGCTCGATCACCACCTGCGCCGCCACCAGCTCCAGCTCGCCGCCGGTCAGCTCATGGCGGAAGGTGGCGACCAGGCGGTTGCCCTCGGGCCGCACCCGGACCAGCGCATGGTCGATCGTGCTGCGCACGCCCCGCTCGGCGAAGCGCTTGCGGTAGATCACCCGCGCCGAATACTCCATCTCCAGGCCGATATTGTCGTCCAGCGTGACGAACTGCACCTGCCGCCCCTGCTCCGCCAGGTGCAGCGCACAGGAAACCGCCTGGTGGCGCCCGGTGCCGTCATACACCAGCACGTCGTCCTTGGCCGTGGTGGCGTCGGCCAGCACGTCCCACACGCTGACGCAATGCTCGCCGCCTTCCAGCCAGTCGATATCCGGCAGCCCGCCGGTGGCGACGATCACCACCTCCGGCGCCTCGGCCAGGATGTCCGCCGCCTCGGCGAAGACGTTGAGGCGCACCTCCACCCCCAGCCGCGCCAACTCGGCCGCGCGCCAGTCGACGATGGCGATCAGGTCGCGCCGCCAGGTCGCGCGCACCGCGGTCAGCATCTGCCCGCCCAGCTTGGCGCCCGCCTCGAACAGCACCACGCGATGGCCGCGCTCGGCCGCCACCCGCGCCGCCTCCAGCCCGCCCGGGCCGCCGCCCACCACCACCACGCGCCGCCCGGGGGTGGGCGAGCGCTCGATCACCTGCGGCAGGCTCTGCTCGCGCCCGGTCGCCGGGTTATGGATGCAGGCGACCTTCTTGTACATGCAGTAGGAGGCGCCGACGCAGGGCCGGATACGGTCCTCCTCGCCGCGCGCCAGCTTGTTGACGATCTGCGGGTCGGCCATGTGGGCACGCGTCATCGCCACCATGTCGAGCAGCCCCTCGGCGATCGCATGCCGGGCGGTGGCGATGTCGGGGATGCGCGCGGCATGGAACACCGGCAGCCTCGTCTCCCGCCGGAAGGCCCCGACCGGCTTGAGGAAGGGGGCGATCGGCTGCGACATGCCGGGCATATTGTGCTCTGCCAGCGACAAATCGGTGTCCATTCGGCCGAAAATGGCGTTGAAAAAGTCGATATTGCCGGCGTTTTCGAAGATCCGAGCGATCCGCAGGCACTCCGCGAAGTCGATCCCGTCGCCGATATCCTCGTCCACCACGAAGCGGATGCCGACCAGCCAGTCGTCGCCGACGGCGCGGCGGATCGCCTCGTGCACCATCAGGCCGAAGCGGGCCCGGTTCTCGGTGGAGCCGCCGAAGCGGTCGGTGCGCAGATTGGTGCGCGGCGAGAGGAACTGGCCGATCAGGTGGCCGCCGGTCACCGTTTCCACCCCGTCCAGCCCGCCTTCCTTGCAGCGCAGCGCGGCGGCGGCGTAGTCCCTGATGATGCGGTCGATGTCGTGCTCGTCCATCTCGCGCGGAATGTTGCGGTGGCGGGTCTCGCGCACCCGCGAGGGTGCCAGCGTCGGCAGCCAGTTCATCACCGTGGCATCGGCGCGCCGGCCGAGATGGGAGATCTGGCACATGATCGCCGCCCCCTGCGCGTGGATGCGCTGGGAGAACTGCTGCAGGTCGGGGATGATCGCGTCGGTCGAGACATCGATCTGCCCGCCGCCCCAGCTCGAATCCTTGGAGACCATCGAGGAGCCGCCGAACATGGTCAGGGCCAGCCCGCCCTTGGCCTTCTCCTCGTGGTAGCGCTGGTAGCGCTCCTTCGGCAGGCCGCCTTCGTCGAGGGTGGAGGCGTGGCTGGTGCTCATGATCCGGTTGCGCAGGGTGAGCCCCTTGAGGCGCAGCGGTTGCAGCAGCGGGTCATGGGTGCGCGGGGGGGAGATGTGATCGGGCATCGGTCGCCTTTCTCAATCGGCTGAGGCGTGAAGCGGCGCGGCGGTGGCCTGGGCACGGAGCAGCTCGGCCTCGCCACGGTGGCACAGGATGCTGGCGCCCTTGGACAGGGGCTGCACCGGGGGCGGCACGCGGTCGCACACATCCTCCAGCCGCACCGCGCAGCGCGGCTGGAACGGGCAGGCGAGGCGGGCCGCCGCCCGCGTCAGCCCGCCGGCCGCCTCGGCCAGATGGGTGGCGCTCATGCCGTCGAGCCAGCCCGGCCGCAACTCGGGCACCGAGGACAGCAGCAGGTCGGTATAGGGGTGCATCGGCGCCATCTGCATCACCTGCCGCCCGCCGCGCTCCACGCAGCGGCCGGCGTACAGGATCATCACCTGGTCGCACAGGGCGCGGATGGTCGAGATGTCGTGGCTGATGAACAGATAAGCCACACCCAACTCGCGCCGCAGCTCGGCCAGCAGGTCCAGGATGGCGGCGCCGACCACGGTATCCAGCGCAGAGGTCACCTCGTCGCACAGGATCAGCGCCGGCTCGGCGGCCAACGCCCGCGCCAGGTTCAGCCGCTGCTTCTGGCCGCCCGAGAGGCCGGCCGGCAGCCGGTCGGCCAGGGCTTGCGGCAGGCGCACCATGTCGAGCAGCGCCGCCACCCGGCGGGCCAGTGCGGCGTCGCGCAGCCCGTGGTAGAACTGCAACGGCCGGGCCAGGATCCGCCGCACGCTGTGCGCCGGGTTGAGCGCCATGTCGGCCATCTGGAACACGATCTGCACTCGCCGCAGCTGTTCGCGGGTGCGCCCGGCGGCGCGCGGCGCCAGGGCCTCGCCGTCCAGCGTGATGCTGCCGCGCGCGGCCGGCAGCAGCCCGGCGATGACCTGCGCCAGCGTGCTTTTGCCGCAGCCGGACTCGCCGACCACGCCGAGCACCGAGCCGGGCGCGATGCTGAAGGCGATGTCGTGCAGCACCGGCACCGCCGGCAGCCCGCGCGCGTCGGGCGGGCCGTAGCCGGCGACCAGGCCGGAGACGCGCAGCAGCGGCGCCGCCCCGGCCGGCAGCGCCACGGCCTGGCGCGGCGCCGGGGCGGCGGCGGCCAGCAGGCTTCGCGTATAGGGATGCGCGGGGGCCGTCAGCAGCTGGGCGGCGGGTGCGGATTCCTGCACCACGCCATCGCGCAGCACGATGATCCGGTCGGCCATCTGCGCCACCACCGACAGGTCGTGCGAGACATACAGCGCCGTGGTGCCCTGCTCGCGCACCACGCGCTTGAAGGCGCGCAGCACCTCGATCTGCGTGGTCACATCCAGCGCCGTGGTCGGCTCGTCCAGGATCACCAGCGCCGGGTCGGTGATCAGCGCCATCGCCGCCATCAGCCGCTGCAACTGCCCGCCGGAAACCTGGTGCGGGAACAGCGCGCCCACACCGTCCGGGTCCGGCAGCGCCAGGGCGCGGAACAGCGCCCGCGCCCGCGCCTCCGCCGCCGCGCGCGACCGCAGGCGGTGGATCAGCGCGTTCTCGACCACCTGCGCCATGATCCGCTGCGCCGGGTTGAAAGCGGCCGCCGCGCTCTGCGCGATGTAGCTGACGGTGCGGCCGCGCAGCCGCGCCAGCGCGGCCGGCGCCAGGCCGATCGGCTCGACCCCGCCCACCCGCACCCGCCCGCCGGCGATGGTGCAGCCGGCCCGCGCATAGCCCATCAGCGCCAGCGCGATGGTGGTCTTGCCCGAGCCGGATTCGCCGATCAGCGCCACCACCTCGCCGCGCGCGATGCTGAAGCTCACGTCATCGACAATCACGCTGCGGCCACCGCCGGCGGTCACCCGCAGCCCCTCCACCGTCACCAGCGGCGCCTTACCGCCCATCGCCGCCTCCGCGCCGCCCGGCCAGGCCGTCGACCAGCAGGTTGACGCCGATGGTCAGCGTGGCGATCGCCAGCGCCGGCATGATCACCGCCGGCGCGCCATAGGCCAGGCCCTCGATATTCTCCCGCACCAGCGACCCCCAGTCGGCATAGGGCGGCTGGATGCCGAGGCCGAGGAAGCTCAGCCCGCTCAGCAGCAGCACCACGTAGATGAAGCGCAGGCCGAAATCCGTCAGCACCGGCAGCACGATGTTGGGCAGGATCTCGGCGCGCATCAGGTAGAGCGTGCCCTCGCCGCGGGCGCGCGCCACCTTCACAAATTCCATGGCGACGATGTTCACCGCCAGCGCGCGCACGGTGCGGTAGGCGCCCGGCACGTAGATCACCGCCGCCGTCGCCACCAGCATCGGGATGGAGGAGCCGACCGAGGCCACCACCACCAGCGCGAACAGCAGGCTGGGCAGGGAGATCAGCGCATCAAGCAGCCGGCTCAGCACCGCGTCGGTCCAGCCGCCGACCGTCGCCGCGCACAGCGCCAGCGTGGTGCCCACCAGGCTCGCCAGCCCGGTCGCCACCGCCGCCACGCCCACCGTGTAGCGCGCGCCGATCAGGATGCGGGTCAGCATGTCGCGGCCGAGATAGTCGGTGCCCAACGGCGCCGCCCGGCTGGCCGCGTCGAACACCTGCGCGGACATCACGCCGCCATCCGCATGCGGCGCCAGCAGCGGGCCGAACGCGGCCATGGCGGCCCAGAACAGCACGATCAGCAGCCCGGCCGCGGTGGCCGGGCGCAGGCGGGTGATGCCGGCGTTCATGCGATCGCGCTCACGGATGGCGCAGCCGGGGATTGGCCAGGATGGCGAGCAGGTCGGCCAGCAGCACCAGCAGCAGATAGGCGGCGCAGAAGATCATCGCGCAGGCCTGCACCAGCGGCATGTCGCGGGTGGACACGCCATCCACCATCAGCTTGGCCAGCCCCGGATAGTTGAAGATCGTCTCGACGATGATCACGCCGCCGAGCAGAAACGACACGCTAAGCGCCACCGCGTTGACTATCGGCCCCAGCGCGTTCGGCAGCGCGTGGCGCAGCACCAGGCGCAGCGGCCGCACGCCCTTCAGCACCGCCATCTCGATATAGGAGGAGTCCAGCACGTTGGTCAGCGCCGCGCGCGTCATGCGGGCGATCTGCGCCACCACCACGAAGCTCAGCGTGGCCACCGGCATGGCGAACACCAGCAGCATGTGCCCGGGCGAGCGCAGGTCCAGCCCGTAGAACATCGCCGGCAGCCAGTGCAGCCGCACCGCGAACACCAGCACCGCCAGCGTCGCCACCAGGAACTCCGGCACCGACACCGCCGAGACCGTCAGCACGCCCACCACCCGGTCATAGGCGGTGCCGCGCCACACCGCGGCGGTGATGCCCAGCAGCAGCGCCACCGGCACGGCCACCAGCGCGGTCAGCCCGGCCAGCAGCAGCGAGTTGGGCAGGCGGCTGCCGATCAGGCTCGCCACCGGCAGGCCGTTGACCAGCGACCGCCCCAGATCCAGCGTCAGCAGCCCGCGCAGCCAGAGCAGGTAGCGCAGCCAGCCTGGCTGATCCAGGTGCATCGCCGCCCGCAGCGCCGCCACCGCATCCGGCGTGGCGCTCTGGCCCAGAACGGCCTGCGCCACGTCGCCCGGCAGCATCTCGGTGGCCAGGAACACCAGCAGCGAGACGATCAGCAGCGTCAGCACACCGCTCGCCAGCCGGGCGGCCAGCAGGCGCGCGAGCGGGCTCACCGTGGCGCGCCCCGCTCACGCCAGCCAGACATTCTCGGCGAAGTCGAAGCCCATCATGCCGCCGGTCGGGATCGGCTGCAGCCCTTTCAGCCGGGCGCTGTGCGCATCCAGCCCGCTGAGGAACAGCGGGATGCCGATGCCGGCATCGTCGCGGACCATCGCCTGCATGTCCCAGTACATCTGCTTGCGCTTGCCCACGTCCAGCTCCGAGCGCGCCGCCAGCAGCAGGCTGTCGAATTTCGGGTCCTTCCACTTGGACTCGTTCCACGGCGCGTCGGACTTGAAGAACAGCGTGAACAGGATGTCGGCACTCGGGCGCGGATTGATGTTGCCGAAGCACAGCGGCGCCTTCAGCCAGTAGTTGGACCAGTAGCCGCCGGCCGGCACCTGCTTGATGTCCAGCGACAGCCCGATCTTGCGCGCCGCGTCCTGCAGCAGCACCGCCATGTCCACCGAGGACGAGGCGGCGGTGGAGGCGATCAGCGGCACCGCGGTGGCGCCGATGCCGGATTTGGCGAAATGGAACTTGGCGCGGTCGAGGTCGAACGGGCGCTGCGGCAGATGCGGGTTGTGGAAGCGGTTGGTCGGGTCGATCGGCTGGTCGTTGCCGACCACCGCATAGTCCTGGAAGATCGCCCGCTTCATCTGCTCGCGGTCTATCAGGTATTTCAGCGCCAGGATGAAATCGGCGTTGCCGGTGCCCTGGGCGTCCAGCCGGGCGATCAGGTCGGTGTAGCCGCCGCCCCGCGTCTCGAAGATCTCGAAGCCCGGCGCGGCCTTCACCTGGCGGGTGGAGCGCGGGTTGATGCCGCCGGCCAACTGGATGTCGCCCGACAGCAGCGCGTTCACCCGCGCCGCGTCGTCGGCGATGCCGAAGAACTCGATCTCGTCGAGATAGGGCTTGCCGGCCTTCCAGTAGTTCGGGTTGCGCACCCCCACCGAGCGCACGCCGGGCGAGAACTCCTTGCAGCGATACGCGCCGGTGCCGATCGCGGTGGTGAAGTCGGTTGTGCCGTTCTTGACGATCTTGAAGTGGAAGGTGCCCAGCACCACCGGCAGGTCGGCGTTCGGCGCGCTCAGCGTGATGCGCACCTCCTGCGGCCCCATCGCCTTGATTTCGGTCATCTGCGAGGCCAGCGGGCGCGCCGGGGAGCCCAGCTTGGCGTCCTGCAGGCGGGTCAGCGAATACACCACGTCGGCGCTGGTCATGCTGGCGCCGTCGTGGAACTCCACGCCCTTGCGCAGCTTCACCGTCCATACCCTGGCGTCGCCGCTCTCGATCGATTCGGCCAGCACCGGCTGCGGCGCCAGGCTGCCATCTAGCGCCGTGAGCCCGTTGTAGAACATGTTGCAGCGGACATAGTCGGTGGAGAGCGACTGCCGCGCCGGATCGACGGTGTCCGAGGTGCCGCTGGAATAGCCGGCGACGCGGATGCTGCCGCCCTTCTTCGGGGCATCGGCCCGCGCCGTGACCGCCGGCAGCCCGATCGCGGCGCCAAGGCCGGCGCCCGCCAGCCACCCCATGACGACGCGGCGGGAGGCGCCCTGCGGCAGGTCGGCGCCGCTGCGGGCCGGGAAGGGTCCGGGAGTCTGCTCGCTCATGAACTGCGCCTTTCCACGGCCGCCGGGCCGCGTCTGGAGGGTGAGAGGCAACGCCGAGACACATATCTGCCACGAGTTTTTGCCGCGGGTCAGCTTGACAATGCGTTGGGGGGATATACGGTCAGCGTATGGTGGCCCTGGGCAGACTGGTTCCCTCCGCGCGCGGCCTGCTGGTGTTCGAGGCCGCGGCCCGTACCGGAAGCTGTAGTGCTGCGGCGCGGGAGTTCAATCTCACCCAACCCTCGGTGAGCCGGAACATCGCCCAGCTCGAAGCCCATCTGGGCATACCTCTTTTCATCCGCAGCCCCGCCGGCATGGAACTGACGGCCGAGGGCAGCATCCTGCACACCGCCCTCAGCGAGGGGTTCCAGCGGGTGGCCGCGGCCATCCAGGAAATCGTCGCCCAGCGCACCCGCCTGCAGGTGGTGGAGCTGTCGCTGTCCACCGCCTTCGTCACCCATTGGTTCATCCCCCGGCTGGGGGCGTTCCATGCGGCGTTTCCGGGCATCGACCTGCGCTTCCAGCTCATCTCCGGCACCCTGCGCGGCCCGCCGGGCAACGTGGACCTGGCGATGCGCATGTCGGGCGACGCCGACCACGAATTCCACAGCTGGCCGTTCGCGCCCGAGCTGATCATCCCGGTGGGCAGCCCGCGCTACCTGGCGCAGCACGGCACGCTGGAGGCGCCGGCGCCGGGCAGCCGCCACACGCTGCTGCACCTGTCCGACACGCCGCTCCATCGCGAGGCGCTATGGGGCGGCGTCGTCGGCACCCTGTCGCCGCAACCCGTCTGGATCGAGTTCTCCGACTACGGGGTGGTGCTGCAGGCGGCGATGAACGGCGAGGGCGTCGCGCTCGGCTGGATCACCGTGGTGGCCCGCGCGCTCGGCCTGGGAACGCTGGTGCCGGTGTCGCGCCGGCATCTGCGCACCGGCAAAAGCTACCACCTGCTCGCCTCACGCGCCCGCCCGGTGCGCGAGGTGGTGGCGGCCATCCGGGATTGGATGGTGGCGCAGATGCGCCAGGACATGGAACAGGCCGCGCCGCTGCTGGGCGAACTGGCCGCGTTCTGACGGCCGGCGCGCTACGCCTTCGGCAGCCGCACCACGAAGCGCGCGCCGATGATCCGGCCGCCCTCGTCGCGCCGGTTCTCGGCACCGATCCGCCCCTTCAGCGCCTCGACGATCTGCCGGCTGATCGACAGCCCCAGGCCGGAATGCTGGCCGAAATACTCGCCCTGCGGCCGCTCGGAGTAGAAACGGTCGAAGATGTGCTCCAGCTTGGCCTCCGGGATGCCCGGCCCCTCGTCCTCGACGCTGATCTCCACCATCGCCCCGGTCTGCCGCGCGCCCAGCGTGATCCGCCCGCCCGGCGGCGAGAAGCTCTGTGCATTGCCGATCAGGTTGCGCAGCACCTGCACCAGCCGGTCCTCGACCGCGCGCACCACCGTCGCCCCCTCGGGCGGGGCGAGCACCAGGCGCGGGTCGGTGTCGTCGCGCGTGTCTTCGTCCATCTCCACCAGGGTGGCCAGCATCGGCGCCACGTCCAGCCGCTCGGTGGCCACGCGCGACAATTCGGCGTCAATGCGCGAGGCGTCGCTGATGTCGGTGATGAGCCGGTCCAGCCGCCCCACATCCTCGGCGATGATCGCGGTCAGCCGGCGCTGCTTCTCCGGGTCCTCGATGCGCCGCAGCGTCTCGATGGCGCTGCGGATGGAGGAGAGCGGGTTCTTGATCTCGTGCGCCACATCGGCGGCGAAACGCTCGATAGCGTCCATGCGCGTCCACAGCGCGCGCGCCGAATCGGCCAGCGCCTGCGCCAGCTCGCCGATCTCGTCATGGCGGGCCAGCAGCCGGGCCGGCACCTCGCCCGCCCGCCCGCTGCCCTCGCGCATATGCTCGGCGGCGCGCGCCAGCCGCAGGATCGGCCGTGCGATGGTCAGCGACAGGTACCACGACAGCATCACCGTCAGCCCCAGCGCCAGGGTGAACAGCCCCAGGATGGACAGCCGCACCGCCAGCAGGCTGTCATCCACCTCGCGCGCCTCGCGGGTCAGCAGCACCACGCCCACGGTCACCCGGTTGTGCTGCACCGGCTCGGCCACGGTCACCAGCAGGC
Source organism: Rhodospirillales bacterium 70-18 (assembly GCA_001899585.1). GTDB lineage: Bacteria > Pseudomonadota > Alphaproteobacteria > Acetobacterales > Acetobacteraceae > 70-18. The sequence goes on along the minus strand of MKWE01000025.1, from coordinate 32,635 downwards.
GGTTGTCGCTGGTGCGGCGGATATAGGGCGGCATCGCGCGGCTCTGGTCGGTGCCGGACAGCCGCAATTCCTCCTTCACGTCCGGCTGCCAGTCCGGGCCGGCGGCGGTCGGGCCGGTGTCCAACAGCGGGCGGCTACCACCATGAGGCAGCCAGGACAGGATGCGGTCGTAGATGCTGCCGACGATGCCCAGCAGCCGCCCGCGATCCACCGCCGGCGGCAGCGGCTCGGTCACCACCGCGCCGGTGGCGCCCTGGCGCACCCGGCTGTCGGCGATCACCTGGCCGTCCGGCGCATACAGCTTGGCCTGGGCGTTCGGCGTCGGCTCGGTCAGGCGGCGCAGCAGCGGGCGGGCGAGGTCGGGCACCAGGCGCGGCAGGTCAGTGCCGTCGTCGCGCACCGCGGTTTCGCCCAGCGCGCCGGCATAGATGCGGGCCTGCTCGCGCAGCGTGGTCACCTCCGCCTGCAACAACCCGTTCTGGTACTGGTCCAGATACAGCAGCGCCGCCAGCAACAGCGCCAGCGGCAGCGCGTTGACCAGCAGCACCCGTTGCAGCAGCGGCGACACCCACCGCCCGCGCAGCCGCCGCCCCACCCGGCTCGCCGGTTTCAGCACGGCCGGCAGGATGCCGCTGTCTGGCATTGGGGGCCTTGGTCGGTTCGGGTTCAGGCTTCCTTGTAGCGGTAACCGATGCCGTACAAGGTCTCGATGGCGTTGAAATCGTCGTCGATGGCGCGGAATTTCTTGCGCACGCGCTTGATGTGGCTGTCGATCGTGCGGTCATCGACATAGATGTTGTCGCCATAGGCGGCGTCGATCAGCTGGTCGCGCGACTTCACCATGCCCGGCCGGGTCGCCAGCGCCTTGACCAGCAGGAACTCGGTGACGGTCAACTGGATGTCGCTGCCCTTCCACAAGCACTGGTGCTTGGTCTCGTCCAGCACCAGTTCGCCGCGCACCAGCACGCCGCCGGCCGGCGTGCCCGAGCCCTCGGCCCGCCCGGCCTCGTTGCGCCGCAGTAGGGCGCGGATGCGCTCGATCAGCAGGCGCTGGCTGAACGGCTTGGTGATGTAGTCGTCCGCCCCCAGCCGCAGGCCCATCAGCTGGTCCACTTCCTCGTCCTTGGAGGTGAGGAAGATCACCGGCAGCGAGGAGCGCGCGCGCAGCCGCTGCAACAGCTCCATCCCGTCCATGCGGGGCATCTTGATGTCCAGCACCGCGAGGTCCACCGGCCGGGCGATGAGGTCCTGCAACGCGCTTTCGCCATCGGTATAGGTGCGCACCTGGAAGCCTTCCTGCTCCAGGGTCATCGACACGCTGGTCAGGATATTGCGGTCGTCGTCGACCAGGGCGATGGTCTGTTTCATGCGGCGCGTCCCGTTGCGTGACTGTTCGTAATATGGCGCCCAATTGTGGCGCAACGAGGATGGAGAGTGAACAAAACATGGCAGACGCCGATCTCGCCCGCCATTTGCTGCGCGCCGCCCGCGCCGGCACGCTGGCCACCACCGTCGGCGGCCAGCCCTTCGCCTCGCTGGTCACCCCGGCCTGCGCGCCTGACCTCTCGGTGCTGCTGCTGCTCTCCGGCCTGTCCGAGCACACCCGCCACCTGCGCGCCGACCCGCGCTGCTCGCTGTTGGTCGCGGGCCCGGCCGAGGGCGCCAACCCGCAGACCGCGCCACGCCTGACCATCACCGGCATCGCCGAGCCGGCGCCGGACCCGGCGCTGAAGGCGCGCTGGCAGGCCGTGCATCCCTATGCGGCCCTCTACGCCGATTTCGCCGACTTCACCCTGTGGCGCATCCGCCCGGCCGCCGCCCTGTTCGTCGGCGGCTTCGCCCGCGCCACCCGGCTGAAGGCGGCCGACCTGCTGCCGGACCCGAGGCATGCCGCCGCCGTCGCGGCCGCCGAGGCGGAGATCGTCGCCCACTGCAACACCGACCACCCGGACGCGATGGCGGCGATCGGCGGCGCCATCGGCGGCACCGCGGGCCCCTGGCGGATGGTCGCCGCCGATCTCGACGGCTGCGACCTGGCGCTGGGCGAGCGCGTGGTCCGCGCCGACTGGCCGGCGCCGGTCGCCGACCCGCAGGGGGTACGCGCGGCGCTGATCCTGCTGGCGCGACAGGCCCGCGGCGCCTGACCACCCACGCCGTCCGCTGGCGTTCACGCCTTGGCGGGTGGCCCGCTGGTCGCGATATCATGGGTTGACCTTCCGGAACGACCCCCATAGAGCCGCGAAAGCCGTGGCACCGACCCGGCACGCCAAGACCAGCCGGGGGACCACGATCCATGAACACCGAGCCTGCCGCATCGACCCATCGCGCCATCCACGCCAGGCCGCTGGACGGCACCGGCGTGCGCGCCGGCCACCCCGTGCACGCCAACCTCACCGCCCCCGCGCTGACCGCGCTCGCGCTGCAACGCAACGAAGGCACGCTGTCCGAGGATGGCGCGCTGATGGTGCGCACCGGCGTGCACACCGGCCGCTCCGCGCAGGACAAGTTCGTGGTCGACGAGCCGGACAGCACCGCCGACGTCTGGTGGGGCAAGGTCAACAAGACCCTCTCGCCCGAGAAATTCGCCCTGCTGGCCGCCCGCGTGCGCGCCTACCTCCAAGGCCAGGAGTTGTTCACCCAGGATCTGTACGCCGGCGCCGACCCCGCCCGGCGCATCCGCGTGCGCCTGGTCACCACCCAGGCCTGGTCGGCCCAGTTCGCCCGCAACATGTTCATCCGCCCGCCCGAGGCGGAACTGGCCGATTTCGTCCCCGACTACGTCATCCTGCACGCCCCGCATTTCCATGCCGACCCGGCGCTGGACGGCGTGCGCACCAGCACCGCCATCGCGCTGAGCTTCGCGCAGAGGCTGATCGTGATCGCCGGCACCGAGTATGCCGGCGAGATCAAGAAATCCATCTTCACGGTGATGAACTGGCTGCTGCCGCCGCAGGGCGTGCTGCCGATGCATTGCAGCGCCAATATCGGCCCCGACGGCGACGTGGCGCTGTTCTTCGGCCTGTCCGGCACCGGCAAGACCACCCTCTCCTCCGACCCCGCCCGCACGCTGATCGGCGACGACGAGCATGGTTGGGGGCCGGACGGCGTTTTCAATGTCGAGGGCGGGTGCTACGCCAAGGTGATCAACCTGAGCCGGGAGGCGGAGCCCGAGATCTGGGCCGCCACCCACCGCTTCGGCGCGGTGCTGGAGAACGTGGTGGCCAACCGCCACGGCCGGCTGGACCTGGCCGACCAGCGCCTGACCGAGAACACCCGCAGTTGCTACCCGGTGGAGTTCATCCCCAACGCCACCCCGGCCGGGCGCGGCGGGCAGCCGAAGCATGTGGTGATGCTGGCCGCCGACGCCTTCGGCGTGCTGCCGCCGATCGCCCGGCTGACGCCCGCGCAGGCGATGTACCATTTCCTGTCCGGCTATACCGCCGTCGTCGCCGGCACCGAGAAGGACGCCGGCAGCGAGCCACAGGCCACCTTCAGCGCCTGTTTCGGCGCCCCCTTCCTGCCGCGCCGCCCGGAAGTCTACGGTCGCATGCTGGCCGACCTAATCGCCCAGCACGGCGCCGAATGCTGGCTGGTCAACACCGGCTGGAGCGGCGGCAAATACGGCGTCGGCAGCCGCATGGCCATCCGCCACACCCGCGCCCTGCTGCGCGCGGCGCTGGACGGCACGCTGGTCCACGCCAGCTACCACCGCGACCCGTTCTTCGGCCTGATGATCCCCGATTCCGTGCCTGGCGTGCCGGCGACCGTGCTGGACCCGCGCGCCGCCTGGGCCGACAAGGCCGCCTACGACGCCACCGCGCGCGAGCTGCTGGCCCGGTTCGAGAAGAATTTCGAGCCGTTCGCGCACCATGTCGGCGAGGATGTTCGGGCCGTGGCGTTGAAGGCAGCGTGAAAGACAGACGTTCTTTTTTAAAAAAAAGAACCAAAAAACTCTATCCGTTTGGTGATCGGGGGAGGCAAGGCGCGCCTCCCCCCGATCAACGAATAAAGTTTTTTTGCTTCTTTTTGTTCACAAAAAGAAGACCTACTGCTTCCAAACCGCCTCCTTCAACCGCCCGACGAACGCCTCGTGCGCCGCCAGTTCGTCCTCGGTCGGCGCCACCAGCCGCGGCGTGCGCGGGCCGGTGGCCTGGTAGGTCGCCACCGGCATCGCCCCCTGCCCGTCCTCGTCGGCCAGCCCCAGCCCGCGCTGCCGCCCGCCGGTGAGTTCCACGTAGACCTCGGCCAGCAGCCGGCAGTCCAGCAGCGCGTTGTGGCTGGTGCGCTCGGACAGGTCGATGCCGAAGCGCCGGCACAGCGCGTCCAGGCTGTTCGGCATCCCCGGAAAGCGGGCCTTGGCCAGTACCAGCGTGTCCACCATGCGCGCCCGGTCCAGCGCCGGCAGGCGCATGCGGGCGAGCTCGGCGTTCATGAAGCCGAAGTCGAACGGCGCGTTGTGGGCGATCAGCGGGTCGTCGCCCAGGAATGCCAGGATATCGTCGGCCACCTCCTCGAAGCGCGGCGCGTCGCGCAGGCGCTCCAGCGTGATGCCGTGGATGCGCGTCGCCTCCTCGGGGATGTCGCGCTGCGGATGGATCAGGCGATGGAAGGTGCGGCTGGTCGGCAGGTCGCCCTCCAGCTCGATGGCGGCGAACTCGATCACCCGGTCCCCGGTCAGCGGGTCCAGCCCGGTGGTCTCGGTGTCGAACAGCACGGCGCGGGTCATCGGCGGAGGTCCTGGATCAGGCGGCGCAGGGCGCGCAGGGCGTGGAAACGCGAAAGGCCGGTATGGATTACCACATCGGCGTGGCGGCGCTTGGCGCGATCGGGCATCTGGCGGGCGATCACGGCGGCGATCTGCGCCGCGTTCATGTGCCCGCGCCGGCGCACGCGATGTATCTGCACGGCAGCCGGCGCGCTGACCACCACCACCATGTCCACCCGCTTCTGCCCGCCGGTCTCCAGCAGCAGCGGGATGTCCAGCACCGCGGCGCGCGCCCGGGCGGCGCGGGCGCGGGCGAGGAAGCGGCGCTCCTCGGCCCGCACCATGGGATGGATGATGCGCTCCAGCCTGGCGAACGCCTCCGGCCGCCCCATCACGGCGGTGCGCAGGGCGGCGCGGTCCAGCCGGCTGTCCGCCACGGTGCCCGGGAAGGCGGCGCCGATCGCCCGCAACGCCCGCCCGTTGGGCGCCTGCAATTGATGCACCACCGCGTCGGCATCGAACACCGGGATGTGGGCGCGGCGAAAGGCGGCCGACGCGGTGGACTTGCCCATGCCGATCCCGCCGGTGAGACCGATCACTTTCATGCCGCGCAACCCCGTGCCATTGTGTCAATCAACACAAGCGGGTGCGGCAATGCAACCCGAGGGGAGGAGCCATGGAAGTGTCACATGCTTCCCGGCGCGGCTGCCTGTAGATGGGCGCCGTTCCATGATGACATTTGTCCCCGGCGCGGTCTCCGCCGCCTCCGACCTCGCCACGCACGGCGCCGAAATCCGGCTGACCGGCGTCTCCCGCCATTGGGGCGCCATCCGTGCGCTCGACAGCGTGTCCCTGCACGTGCGCGCCGGCAGCTTCTGCGTGCTGCTCGGCCCCTCCGGCTGCGGCAAGACCACCTGCCTGCGCATCGTCGCCGGACTCGACCACGCCACCGCCGGACGGATCGAGATCGGCGGGCGCGATGTGACGCACCTGCCGCCGGCCGCCCGCGGCGTGGCCATGGTGTTCCAGTCCTACGCCCTGTTCCCGCATCTGAGCGTGGCCGAGAACATCCTCTTCGGCCTCAAGGCCCGCGCCGTCCCCGCGCCCGACCGCGCCCGCCGGCTGGACCGCGCGGTGGATATCCTCGGCATCGGCCACCTGCTCGCCCGCCGCCCCTCGCAGCTCTCCGGCGGCCAGCAGCAGCGTGTCGCCCTCGGCCGCGCCATCGTCGCCGAGGCCCCGGTCTGCCTGATGGACGAGCCGCTCTCCAATCTCGACGCCCAGCTCCGCGCCGACATGCGCCGCGAGATCCTCTCCCTCCAGCGCCGCCTCGGCATCACCATGCTCTACGTCACCCACGACCAGACCGAGGCGATGGGCATGGCCGATCAGGTGGTGCTGCTGCGCGACGGCCATATCGAGCAGGACGCCCCGCCGGCCGAGATCTACGCCCGCCCCGCCACCCCCTTCGCCGCCGGCTTCATCGGCACGCCGCCGATGAACCTGCTGCCGCTGGAACGCCGGCCCGAGGGCTGGGTGATCCAGGGCACCAGCGGCCCGGTGCTGCACAAGCCCGGCGGCCCGGCCCGCCTGCTCGCCGGCATCCGCCCGGAGCTGCTGCGCCTGGCCGATTCCGGCATCGCCGCCCGCGTGACGCACGGCGAATACCTCGGCGCCGACACCGTGCTGGCCTGCGCCGCCGGCGAGGCCCGCCTGCTCGCCCGCCTGCCCGGCCAGGTCGCGCTGCCCGACGGCGCGCCCGTCCACCTCGCCGCCGACCCGGCCGACCTGCATTTCTTCGACGCCGACACCGCCCGCCGCATCGCCTGACATGACCGCACAGGAGCCGCCCATGCCCGCCCCCACCAGCCGCCGCGCCCTGCTGACCGGCGCCGCCGCGCTCGCCGGCGCCGCCCCCATCCTGGCCGCACCCCTCTTGACCGCACCGGCCATCGCCCAGTCCAAGGTCGAGATCGAGTTCTACTTCCCCGTCGCCGTCGGCGGCCCGATCACCAAGATCATCGATGGCTATGCCGCCGACTTCATGAAGGCGCATCCCGACATCAAGGTGACCCCGGTCTACGCCGGCAGCTACGTCGATACGCTCACCAAGGCGGTCACCGCCAGCAAGGCCGGCCGCGGCCCGCAGCTCGCCGTGCTGCTCTCGGTGGACGCCTATTCCCTGATCGACGACGAGCTGATCCTGCCCTTCGACCAGCTCGCCACCACCGCCGAGGACAAGGCCTGGCTCGCCGGCTTCTACCCGGCCTTCATGCGCAACGGGCAGATCGACGGCCACACCTGGGGCATCCCGTTCCAGCGCTCCACCATCGTCATGTACTACAACAAGGCCGCCTTCCAGGACTCCGGGCTCGACCCCGAGAAGGCCCCCGCCACCTGGGCCGAGAACACCGCCTTCGCCGAGAAGCTCACCCGCCGCGAGGGCGACCGCACCACCCGCTGGGGCATCCAGATCCCGGCCAGCGGCTTCCCCTATTGGCTGTTCCAGGCGCTCGCCATCGAGGCCGGGGCGGAGCTTGCCAACGCCAACGGCACCAAGGTCAACTACAACGATCCCGGCGCCGTGGAGGCGCTGCAATACTGGCTCGACCTGGCCACCAAGCAGAAGGTCCATCCCCCCGGTGTGGTCGACTGGGGCACCACGCCCCGCGACTTCCTGGAGGGCAAGGTGGCGATGATCTGGACCACCACCGGCAACCTCTCCAACATCCGCGCCAACGCCAAGTTCCCCTTCGGCGTCGCCATGCTGCCCGCCCAGAAGCGCCGCGGCAGCCCCACCGGCGGCGGCAACTTCCACCTGTTCAAAAGCGCCAGCCCGGCGCAGCAGGCCGCCAGCCTGACCTTCCTGAAATGGATCACCTCGCCCGAGCGGGCCGCGCAATGGGGCATCGACACCGGCTACGTCGCCACCAGCCCGGCCGCCTGGCAGACCCCCGCCATGAAGGCCTACCTCGCCGGCTTCCCCGCCGCCGCCGTCGCCCGCGACCAGCTTGAATTCGCCGTGCCGGAACTGTCCACCCACGACAACCAGCGCGTCACCCAGGCGCTGAACGACGAGCTGCAGGCGGTGCTGACCGGCCGCAAGGCCCCGAAAGCGGCGCTCGACGCCGCCCAGGCCAACGCCACCCGCCTGCTGCGCCCCTACGCCCGCTGACCCTCATCACCCGCTGACCCCCATCACAGGAGACACGCGATGATCCGCCGCCGCACTCTGCTGGCCGCGACCGCCGCCAGCGCCGCCACCCTCGCCGCCCCCGCCATCGCGCGGGCGCAGGCGATGAAGCTCAGCTTCTACTACCCGATCGCCGTCGGCGGCCCGATCCCGGCCATCATCGACGGCTACTGCAAGGCCTTCCATGCCGAAACCGGCATCGAGGTCACCCCCGTCTACGCCGGCAACTACGGCGAGACGCTCACCAAGGCCGTCACCGCCATCAAGGGCGGCAGCGGCCCGCAACTGGCCGTGCTGCTGGCCGCCGAGATGCACAGCCTGCAGGACCTCGACATCCTGGCCAGCCTGGACGAGATCGGCGGGCTCGAGGGCGACGGCAAGGCCTGGCTCGGCGGCTTCTACCCCGCCTTCCTGGCCAACAGCGTGGTGGACGGCAAGACCTGGTCGGTGCCGTTCCAGCGCTCCACCGCGATCATGTACTACAACAAGACCGCCTTCACCGAGGCCGGGCTGGACCCGGAGAAATTCCCCCTCACCTGGGCGGAACTCGGCGCCGCCGCCGAAAAGCTCACCAAGCGCGACGCCTCCGGCCGCGTCACCCGCTGGGGCGTCAAGATGGCGTCCGATGTCGGCAACGCGCAATGGACCTTCGGCGCCATCGCCAACCAGGCCGGCCACGTGCTGATGAACCAGGCCGGCACCGAAACCTATTTCAACGACCCCAAGGCGATCGAGGGCATGGCCTACTGGCGCGGCCTCGCCAGCGTCCACCACGCCACGCCGGAGGGCATCACCGGCTGGCCGGCGCTCTCGCCGGACTTCCTGGAGGGCAACGCCGCCATCATCCAGCACACCACCGGCAACCTCACCAACCTGCGCAGCAACGCCAAGTTTCCCTTCGGCGTCGCCGGCCTGCCCGGCAAGACCGGCCCGCGCACCGTGGTCGGCGGCGGCAACATCTACTTCTTCAAGCAGGCGAGCCCGGCCGAGCGCGCCGCGGCGCTGAAATTCGCCCGCTTCCTCACCGAGCCGGCCCGCGCCGCCGACTGGTCGATCCAGACCGGCTACATCGCCGTCCGTCCGGATGCCTACCAGACCCCCGCGCTGCGCGACTACGTCATCCACTATCCGCCGGCCGACGTGGCGCGCGGCTTCCTGCCGGTGGCGGTGGGCGAGCTGTCCACCTTCCAGAACCAGCGCGTCTACCAGGCGCTCACCAACAACATCCAGGCCTGCCTGTCCGGCAAGCTCACGCCGCAGCAGGCGATGGTGAACACCCAGGCCGAGGCCGACCGCATCCTGAAGCCCTACAAGCGGGGCTGATGGCCACGATGCGGCGCGAAACCGTCCAGGCCTGGCTGCTGGTGCTACCGGCGCTGCTGCTGCTGGTGGCCTTCACCCACTGGCCGGCCGTGGCGACGGTGCTGGACAGCCTGTTCAGCACCCCGCGCGGCAGCCGGCCGGCCCATTTCGTGGGCCTGGACAACTACGCCGCCCTGATGGACGATCCGGTGTTCTGGACGGCGTTGCACAACAACGCCGTCTACGCCGCCGCCACCATCCCGGCCTCGGTGATCCTGGCGCTGGCGATGGCGCTGGCGGTCAACACCGCCATCCCCGGCCGGCCGCTGCTGCGCATGGCCTATTTCACCCCGACCATGCTGCCGATGATCGCGGTGGCCAATATCTGGCTGTTCTTCTTCACCCCGGACTATGGGCTGTTCGACAGCATCGCCGCCTGGTTCGGCCTCGGCCGGCACAACTGGCTGGGCGACACCGCCACCGCCCTGCCGGCGATGATCGCGGTGGCGGTCTGGAAGGAGGCGGGGTTCTTCATGATCTTCTACCTCGCCGCCCTGCAGGCCATGCCGCCCGACCTCGCCGAGGCCGCCAACCTGGAAGGCTCCTCGCGCTGGAACTTCTTCCGCCGCGTCACCCTGCCGCTGCTGATGCCCACCACGCTGTTCGTGCTGGTCAACGCCTCCATCAACGCCTTCCGGCTGGTGGACCACGTGGTGGTGATGACCCGCGGCGGCCCCGACAACGCCACCACCCTGCTGCTCTACTACATCTACGAAACCGGCTTCCGCTTCTGGGACAGCTCCATGGCCGCCACCCTCACCGTGGTCCTGCTGGCCCTGCTCGGCCTGCTCGCCTGGCTGCAATTCGGCGTGCTGGGCAAGCGGGTGCATTATCGATGAGCGGGGTGGCGATGAGCGGGGCGATGGCAAGGGCAGGCACCCGTCGCGACGAGGCGGTGAGGCGAGGCGAAGCAAGCCCGCGTGGAATGGGGCCTTCCCCCTCTTCGCCTCTACGTCTCTTTGTGAACCTTCCTGCATCGAACCCGCGCGCATGAAATTCGCCACCCGCACCCTGGAAATCGCCGGCGCCTGGATGCTCGGCATCATGTGGGTCACGCCGCTGCTCTACGCCGCCTGGACCGCGTTCCACCCGGCCGATTTCGCCACCCATTTCGACCTCACCGCCCCGCTCACCCTCGGCAATTTCGTCCGCGCCTGGCAGGCCGCCCCCTTCGCGCGCTACTTCCTCAACACCACCATCCTGGTCACCATCATCCTGGTCGCCCAGTTCCTGCTCTGCACCCCCGCCGCCTTCGCCTTCGCGCGCATGGAGTTCCCGGGGCGGGACATCCTGTTCGGCGTGGTGCTGCTGCAACTGATGGTGATGCCGGACGTGCTGCTGGTGGGCAATTACCGCACCATGGCGCAGCTCGGCCTGGTGGACACCATCCTGGCCATCGCCCTGCCCTATCTCGGCTCCGCCTTCGGCATCTTCCTGCTGCGCCAGACCTTCCGCTCGGTGCCGCAGGAACTGGACGACGCCGCCCGGCTGGAAGGCTGCACACTGATGCGCCGCATCTGGCGCGTCTACGTGCCGCTGGCCCGCCCGACCTACATCGCCTACGGGCTGGTCAGCGTCAGCTACCACTGGAACAACTTCCTCTGGCCGCTGGTGATCACCAACTCCGTCACCACCCGCCCGCTGACAGTGGGCCTCTCGGTGTTCGCCTCCACCGACCAGGGTATCGACTGGTCGATCATCACCGCGGCCACGCTGATGACCAGCGCGCCGCTGCTGCTGGCGTTCCTGCTGTTCCAGCGCCAGTTCGTACAAAGCTTTATGCGCGCCGGTATCCGGTGAGGGCCGGCGAAGCAGACGGGTCAAAAGTCTGGTCTTCAAAAAAAGAACAGCCCTTCTTTTTGTGAACAAACAGAAGCAAAAAAATTTTATTCGTTGGGTTTCGGGGGAGACGGCGGCTGGTATCGGGTGGGGTCCCGTGGGATATTTGGGGCTATGAGCGCACTTGATCGTCGTCTGGCTACCGCCACCGCCCTTGCCGAGGCCGCCGGCCGCCTCGCCCTGTCATTGCAGCCGCCGCCCGGCGCGCCGGTCGCCAGCCTGAAGGGCGCGCAGGACTGGCTCACCGAGGCGGACGGCGCGGTGGAAGGCTTTATCGCCCGCAGCCTCGCCGAAGCCTTCCCCGAAGACGGCTTCCAGGGCGAGGAAACCGGCACCGGCCGCGAAGGCGCGCTGCGCTGGGTGGTGGACCCGATCGACGGCACCTCCAACTTCGCGCGCGGCTCCAAGCGCTTCTGCGTCTCCATCGGCCTGCTGGACGGCCGCACCCCCCTGCTGGGCGCCATCGCCGCGCCGGCCCTGGGCGAAATCTTCGCCGCCCGCCAAGGCTGCGGCGCCACGCTGAACGGCGCCCCGATCCACGCCGCCGCCACCACCGACCTCGCGCGTGCGCAAATCGAATGCGGCTGGTCCGCCCGCCGCCCCAACGCCGGCTACTACGCCCTCGCGCAAGGCGTCATGGACGCCGGCGCCATGCTGCGCGCCGGCGGCTCCGGCGCGCTGGGCCTGGCCGATGTCGCGGCCGGGCGGATCGACGGCTATGTGGAACTGCATATCAACCTGTGGGACGTGGCCGCCGCCCTGGTGCTCCTGGCCGAGGCCGGCGCCACCGTGTCGCCCTTCACCGCCGGAGCCGGCCTCACCGACGGCAACGTCATCCTCGCCGCCGCGCCGGGCATCGCCCCGATCCTGTCGGGCATCGCGGGGATCCCGGTCACCTGACCCGCGGCGCCGCGGGAACCCCACAAAAAGGCGTGGAGGCGACAGCCGCGCCCGGCACGTGCAAGCTGGCGCGATGATGCGTTTCCTGTCCGGCCTACCGCTGGCCCGCCGCCTGTCGCTCGCCCTCGGCGTCACCCAGACGCTGGCCTGGGCGACCACCTACTACATCCCCGCCGTCATGGCCGGGGCGGCGGCCGAGAGCCTCGGCTGGTCGCGCACCGCGCTGCTCGGCGGGTTCTCCTGGTCGCTGATCGTGGCCGCCCTCTGCGCGCCGCCGATCGGCCGCTTCATCGACCGCGCCGGCGGCCGGCCGATCCTGGCGGCGGGGGCGATCGTCACCTGCGCCGGGCTGCTGCTGCTGGCGGCGTCGAACGGGCTGGCCTGGTGGTATGTCGCCTGGACGGTGCTCGGCGTGGGCATGGCGATGGGGCTGTACGACACCTCGTTCGCCACCATCGGCCGGCTGCTCGGCCAGGGCGCGCGGCCGGCGATCCTGGGCGTGACGCTGATGGCGGGCTTCGCCGGCACCATCGGCTGGCCGGTCGGCACCTGGCTGGTGCAGCAATATGGCTGGCGGGTGGCGCTGTGCCTGTTCGCGGCGCTGCAGGTGGCGGTGATCCTGCCGATCATCCTGGCCTTCGTCCCCCCGGCCGGCCCCGCGCCGCCCCCGGCCCCGCCGCGCCGGGCCGATGCCGGCGGCCCCACCCCGGCGCTGGCCTTCGCGCTGCTGGCGGTGTTCTTCACCAGCCGGGCGGCGATCAGCTCGCTGGTCTCGGTGCATCTGCTGGTGCTGCTGGGCGGCATCGGGCTGACCACGGCGCAGGCGGTGTTCACAGCGGCCATGATCGGTCCGGCCCAGGTGGGCGCGCGGGTGCTGGACTGGAAGCTGGCCCGCAACCTCAGCCCGGTCACCTCGGCGCGCATCGGCGCCGCGCTGCTGCCGCTCGGCGTGCTTGGGGTGCTGGCGGGCGGCCCGGCGCTGGGCTTCACCCTGGCCTACGGCATGAGCAACGGCATCATGACCATCAACAAGGGCACGCTGCCCATGCACCTGTTCGGCCCGCACGGCTACGCCACCCGCCTCGGCCGGCTCGCCCTGCCGGCGCTGATCGCCCAGGCGGTGACACCCACCGTGCTGGCGCCGCTGATCGACACGGTGCCGGCAATGTGGATTTTCGCGGCGATGGGCGGCGTGGCACTGCTGGCCCTCGCCTGCCTGGTGCCGATGCGGCGTTAGTTATGCCTCATAATTATATCGAAAGTCGCAATGCGTGGCGCCGCCCATCAAGGTCTGGGTGCGGGTGAGTTTCAGCTTCGTGTCATAGCCCTCGCAGAAGGCGCCGTCCCGATTGCAGGACAGAATCGCACCCAGATCGGCCAATCCCATGGCGCGATACATTTCGGCGTAGCGGCACTTCACCACGTTGAAGTGGAACGTGGTGGCGGTGGACTCCACCACCTCGGTACGCAGCGCATCCTCGGCGGTCCAGCGTGGCTGAATGGCGCGAAAACTGTCCAAATCGGGGCCATTCGGGGCCGATTTTGCCATCTCAGCAGCGGTTTCGCGGGCCATTTTCACCACCGCATTGGTCAAAATCCGCCGCGCCGCCGCCTCGCCCAGTTCGGCCTTCATCTCCTCGTATACCCCCTTGGCGAAGCCGGCCTCGATGCGGCGCTGGGTCAGGATGGGCAGGTCGGTCATGGATTGGTCCTCCTGCGCCAGCCTAGCGCGATCAGCCCCGGCTGTTCACCAGCCGCATGCCGGTCGCGATCGCCACCAGCCCGACCAGCAGCGCGGGGGATGCGTGCTCGCCCAGCAGCAGCGAGCCGGCCAGGATGCCGAACAGCGGGGTGAGGAAGGTGAAGCCGGCGACGCGCCCGGCGGGGTAGATCAGCACCAGGCGGAACCAGGCGAGGTAGCTGATGAAGGCCACGATCACCGTCTGGTAGAACAGCCCGGCCCAGGCGACCGGCGCCACATCGGCCACATGCAGCCTCTCGCCCAGCGCCCAGGCGCCCAGCAGCAGCGGCGGCGCGGAGCCGGCGAGTTGCAGGAACAGCAGCTTGGACGACGGCGCGCGGGCCAGCGCGGGGCTGGCCTTCACCACCACCGTGCTGACGCCCCACATGGCGCCGCCGGCCAGGCACATCAGGTCTCCGCGCAGGCTGCCGCCGCCGGCCAGCAGGCCCTCGGCGAAGGTGGCGGCGACGCCGGCGAAGGCGATCGTCAGCCCGGCCGCCTGGCGCGGGCGCATGCGCTCGGCGGGCAGCAGCAGGTGGGCGCCGAGGGCGGTGAAGAACGGTGCGGTGTACAGGAACACCACGCCGCGCGAGGCGGTGGTGAGCGACAGGCCCGGGAACAGCACCAGGAATTCCAGCGCGAACAGCGCCGCCAGCAGCAGCCCCGGCAGCAGCGTGTCCCGCGACGCCAGCGCCGCCACGGCCCCCCGCCCCTCGCGCGCGGCGATCCAGCCGAGCACGCACAGGGCGGCCACCAGCGAGCGCAGCCCGGCTTGCAGCACCGGCGGCAGGCCGTTCGCCACCGCGACCTTGATGGCCACCTGCTGCAAGCCCCACAGGGCGCACAACGCCACCAGGATGGTAATCGCCACCGCATCCAACCGGACACGCGGCGCCGCCGCCACAACCGACATGATTTATTCCGAAGAAAAACGAATAAAGTTTTTTTGCTTCTTTGTTTTCAAACAAAGAAGTGCTGTTCTTTTTTGAAAAAAAGAACCAAGAAACTTTTGTTCGCTTGGCGTGTTCACTGGGTCAGCCTGGGAGTCCCAGGACATTCTTCGAGAGGATGTTGCGCTGGATTTCGTTGGAGCCGCCGTAGATGGTGCTGGGGCGGGCCTGGATGAACAGGCCGGAGGGGTGCAGTTCGCGGTTGCCCTCCATCGGCTCCAGCAGCCCCGCGTTCTCGCCGGCGATGTCCATCATGGCGTCGGTGATCTTCTGGAACAGCTCGGTCTGGATCACCTTCAGCATCGACACGTCCGGCCCCAGCGCCTCGCCACGGCGGACGATGTCCACGAAGGTGGCGTGCAGCGATTTCAGGTCCTCCAGTTCCAGCCGCAGCGCGGTGTAGCGGTCGGTAAAGGCGGCGTCGTCCCAGGCGCCCATGCGGTCGGCCAGCGCGCGCAGCCGGCCCAGGGCGTGGGCGGAGAGCTTGGGGGAGCCAAGGAAGATGCGCTCGAACCCCAGCAGGTTCTTGGCGACGGTCCAGCCCTTGTTCACCTCGCCGACGGTGTTGGCCTTCGGCACGCGCACGTTGTCGAAGAACACCTCGCAGAACTCGTCGTGCAGTTCGAGGTTGATGATCGGGCGCACGGTGATGCCGGGGGTGTCCATCGGCACCAGCAGGAAGCTGATGCCCTCCTGCTTTTTTGCGGCAGGGTCGGTGCGGACCAGCAGGAAGATCCAGTTGGCGTCGTTGGCCAGCGTGGTCCAGATCTTCTGGCCGTTGACCACCCAGTGGTCGCCGTCGCTCACCGCCGAGGTGCGCAGGCCGGCGAGGTCCGAGCCGGCGCCGGGCTCACTGTAGCCCTGGCACCAGATATGCTCGCCGGCGAGAATCTTCGGCAGGAAGAAGTCGCGCTGCGCCTGGGTGCCGTACTGGATCAGCAGCGGGCCGACCATGACGATGCCGTGGTCGTTGGTGCGGGCGACGCCGTGGCGCTCGAACTCCTCGGTGAGCGCGATCTGGCGGGCGGCGGAGAGGCCCATGCCGCCATGTTCGACGGGCCAGCCGGGGCAGAGCCAGCCAGTGCGGGCGAGGGTGTGGTACCAAACCTGGTTGTCGCGCCAGTGCAGCCGCTTGGGCGGGTTGCGCAGGTTCTCCGGGTAGTTGTCAGCCAGGAACTTGCGCACCACAATGCGGAATTCGGCTTCGGTCAGAGCATTCAGGTCTTGGGTCATCGGTATACTTCAGGATAAAGTTTTTTTCTTCTTTTTGTTCACAAAAAAGACTGTTCTTTTTTGAAAAAAGAACCAAAAAACCTTTATTCGTTCAGCTTCCCTGGAAGTTCGGCGCCCTTTTCTCCAGGAAGGCGGCCTTGCCCTCGGCGTGGTCGGCGGTGAGCGAGACCAGGGCCTGGGAATTGCGCTCCCATTCCAGCGTCTCGGCCAGGCCCTGGACGAAGTAGCTTTTGCACATGGCGATGGATTGCGGGGCGATGTTGGCCAGCGCCTCGGCGCGCTTGAGGGCCGTGGCCAGGGCCTCGCCTTTCGGCGCGGTGTGGTCCACCAGGCCGATCGCCAGCGCCTCCGGCGCGCGCATGGTTTCGCAGTACAGCACCATCTGGCGGGCCTTCGCCTCGCCGATGCGGCGCGGCAGGGTGTGCAGCAGGCCCCAGTCCGGGATCAGGCCGATCTTGCCGAAGCCGGCGCCGAAGCCGGCATCCTCGGCGGCAACCACCGTGTCGCAGATCAGCGCCATGCCGAGGCCGGCGCCGACCGCCCAGCCCTCGACGGCGGCGAGATAGGGCTTGGAGGAGGCCATGACGGCGCGGACCATGCGGTGGCCGAAGCGGAAACGGTCGCGGCTGGCGGCCACGTCGCGCTGGTTCATCGCCGCGATATCGCCGCCGGCGCAGAAATTGCCGCCGGCGCCGGTGATGACCACGGCGCGCACGCCTCGGTCGGACTCGGCGCGGTCCACCGCGGCCATCAGCGCCTCGCGCATCGGCATCGACAGCGCGTTGCGGCGTTCCGGGCGGTTCAGGGTGAGGATGGTGGTGCTGCCCTGGCGGTCTTCCAGCACGATGGGTGGCTCGGTCATGTCAGTCGTCCTGGTCGGCGGCATTGGCCGCGTAGCGGGCGCGGTGCAGGGCGGCGGAGCCGTAGAGGTTGGACAGCACCATCGCCTTGCGCAGGTATAGCCCGGGGTCGGCCTCGTCGGTGTAGCCGATGCCGCCATGCAGCTGGATGGCCTGGCGGGTGACCAGCATGGCGGCGTCGGCGGCGCGGGCCTTGGCGCGCGAGACGGCGGCCAGCGCCAAGGCCCCGGTAGCGCCGGCGTCGATGGCGGCGGCCGCAGATTCCACGCCGGCGCGGGTGAGCGCCACCTGGATCTTGAGATCGGCGGCGCGGTGCTGCAACGCCTGGAAGCTGCCGATCGGCCGGCCGAACTGGTGGCGGGTCTTGAGGTAGTCGAGCGTGAGGGCGAAGGCGCGGTCCATCACGCCGAGCAGGTAGGCGGCGGTGGCCAGCGCGGCCGGCTCCAGCGCCGCCACCATGTCGCCGGCCAGCATGGTACAGGGGGTATCGGCGAAGCTCAGCGTGCCGAAATTGCCGCCATCCTGGGTCTGTTCCAACGCGATCGACAGGCCGGGGGCGCCGCGCGCGACCAGGGCGAGCCCGCCCTGACCGGAGACCACGAAGGCGTCGGCGCCGGCGGCCATCGGCACGAAGCATTTGCGCCCGGTGACCTTGCCGCCGGCGATCACCGTGTCGCCCACCGTATCCAGGCTGTTTGGACGCTCCTGCCAGGCGGGGAGCACCAGGTGCCGACCGGCCAGCAGGGCGGCGAGGTCGGCACCGGACAGCAGGCGGGCGGCCATGCTGGCCGGGATCAGCGGCTCCGGCGCGAGGCCGGCGCCGAGCTGCTCGGCCAGGGCGCAGTATTCGCGCATGCCCAGCGCCGAGCCGCCATCCGCCTCGGCCACCAGCAGGCCGGGCCAGCCCATCTCGCACATGGTGCCCCAGACGCCGCGGTCGAAGCCCGGGTCCTGGAAGCGCAGCGCGCGGATGCGCCGGGTGTCGCCGCCCGGCGGCGCGATGGCCGCCGCGCTGTCGCGGATCAGGCGGACGCTTTCGTTGGCGTCATCCGATGCGGCGGCGCTCATGCCTGGAAATGCAGCTCGGCCGCGGTGCGGGCCTTCAGCATCGCGGCATCCACGCCGGGCGCCATGTCGATCACCGTGAAGCCGCGCTCCGTCACGTCGAACACGCCGAGATTGGTGTAGACGCGCTTGACCGCGCCGACGGCGGTGAGCGGATAGCCGCAGCGATGCACCAGCTTGGGGCGGCCGTCCTTGGTGGTGTGATCCATGATGACCCAGAGCCGCTTGGCGCCGGCCGCGAGGTCCATGGCGCCGCCGACGGCCGGCGCGGTGTCGTTCTCGCTGGTGGCCCAGTTGGCGATGTCGCCGTTCTCCGCCACCTCGAACGCGCCGAGCACGCAGAGGTCGAGATGGCCGCCGCGGATCATGGCGAAGCTGTCGGCGTGGTGCACGAAGCTGCCGCCCGGCCGCAGGGTGACGTGCTGCTTGCCGGCGTTGATAAGCCAGGGGTCGCGCTCGGCCTCCGGCGGGCGGGGCCCGATGCCGAGCACGCCGTTCTCGGAATGGAAGATCACCTCGCGGTCCAGCGGCACGTAGTCGGCAACGGTGGTGGGCATGCCGATGCCCAGGTTGACGTACCAGCCCTCCGGGATGTCGCGCGCCACGCGCTCGGCCATCTTGAGGCGGTCCCACGGCTTGGCTTCGGTTGTCGCGCTCATGTCGTTTCCCCCAATTGCATCAGAACGGCGGATCACCGTAAGGCACGTGGACCACCCGGTCCACGAAGATGCCCGGGGTGACGATATGCTCCGGGTCCAGCCCGCCGAGGTCCACGATGTGCTGGCTCTGCACGATGGTGGTGTCGGCGGCCATGGCCATCACCGGGTTGAAGTTGCGGCCCGAGCGGCGATAGGTGAGGTTGCCCCAGCGATCGGCCTGCCACGCCTCCACCAGCGCGAAATCGCCGCGCAGGGCGTGTTCCAGGATCATGGTGCGGCCGTTGATGTCGCGCACCTCCTTGCCCTCGGCCATCTTGGTGCCGACGCCGGTGGGGGTGAAGAAGGCGCCCACCCCGGCGCCGGCGGCGCGTATGCGCTCGGCCATGGTGCCCTGGGGGACGATCTCCAGCTCGATCCTGCCGGCGCGGTAGAGCTCCTCGAAGATGGTGGAGTTGGCGCTGCGCGGGAAGGAGCAGATGATCTTGCGTACCCGCCCGGCCTCCATCAGCCCGGCCAGCCCGCCCTTGCCGCCGCCGGCGTTGTTGGCCACCACCACCAGGTCGCGCACCCCGGTTTCGATCAGGGCCTCCACCAGCACGCTGGGCTGGCCGACCGCGCCGAAGCCGCCGAGCAGCACGGTCATGCCGTCGCGCGCGCCGGCCAGGGCGTCGGCCATGGTCTGGACGATCTTGTTGATCATGCGGCGTTCGCCTTGCGTTGGGTCATGGACGCTCTCCTATAGTCAGGCGGATCTGTGGTCAGGCGGGCAAGGCGATCTCGATCACCGCGTCGGCGGCGAAGGCGCCCCCTTCCCCGCCCGAGCCCCCGCCCGGGCCCCCATCCCGGCCATCGCGCCCGGCCGGCATGGCGAAGACGGGGTTGAGGTCGATGCCCGCCAAGGCGGGGCCGGCCTGGTGGGCGAACACCGAGAGGCGGGCGAGCATGGCGGCCAGCGCCTTGATGTCGGCCGGCGGGCGGCCGCGGGCGCCGAGCAGCAGGGGGGCGGCGCGGATGGAGCGGATCATCGCCTCGGCCTCGGCCTCCCCGAAGGGGCAGCGGCGGAACACCACGTCCTTGAGGATTTCCACGAAGATGCCGCCCAGGCCGAACATGGCGACCGGACCGAACACCGGGTCGCGATGGATGCCCAGGATGCATTCGACGCCGCCCTTGAGCTGGCGGGCCACCAGCACGCCCTCCAGCCGGGCGCCGGGGACGGCGGCGCCGCGCTGCATCAGGGTGGCGAAGCCGGCGCGCACCGCCTCGGGGCTGGCCACGTCCAGCAGCACGCCGCCGATCTCGGATTTGTGGATGATGTCCGGCGAGAGGATTTTCAGCACCACCGGGAAGCCGAATTCGGCGGCGGCGGCCATGGCGGCCTCGGCGGTGGCGCAGGCGCGCTCGGGCGCGCTCGGGATGCCGGCGGCGGCCAGCAGGCGCTTGGCCTCGGCCTCGGTGGGGGTGGCGGCGGGCAGGGCGACCAGGGGCACCACGGGCGGGGCGCTGGGGGGCGCGGCGGCGAAGGCGTCGCCGAAGCGGCCCATCGCCTGGATGGCCACGGTGGCGCGGGTCGGGTCCTCGAACACCAGGAAACCGTCGGCCTCGTATTGCGCGACCATCTCGGGGGCGGCGATCAGCGAGAGCACGTAGAGCCGGTCCGGATAGCGGTCCTTGATGCGGCGCATCGCCTCGCGGATATGCGGTACCAGCGTGGGGGCGCCGCCGGTCTGGGAGAAGAAGGCGAGCACCGAGGAATAGCCGCCGCGGGCGACCATCGCCTCGGCGAACTGGCCGAGCTTGGGCAGGTCGTTGAACACCTGGGCGGTGCAGTCCACCGGGTTGCGCGGCGAGGCGAAGGGGATCAGCGCCTTCAGCTCGTCCTGCGCATCCTGTGGCATTTCCGGCATGGCGACGCCGAGTTGCTCGGCGGCATCGCTTATCAGCACGCCGGCGCCGCCGCTGACGGTGAACACGCCGAGCGTGTTGCCGGCGGGGTAGATGCGGCGGGTGGCGGCGTAGGCGATGTCCAGCATCTCCTCGGTGCTGCGGGCGCGGACCACGCCGAATTCGGCCATCACCGCCTCGGTCACCGCGTCGTCGCCGGCGATGGAGGCGGTGTGGGACTGGGCGGCGGCGGTGCCGAGCGCGGAGCGGCCGACCTTCATCATCACCACCGGCTTGCGCGCGGCGCGGGCGGCGGCCAGCGCGGCGTAGAGGCTGTCGGCCTCGCGGATGCCCTCGGCGTAGGCGGCGATCACGTCGGTCTCGGGGTCTTCGGCGAGCCAGCCGATGACGTCGCCGATGGTCACGTCGGCCTCGTTGCCGGTGGTGACGACGAGTTGGGTGCCGATGCCGCGGTTGCGCATGGCGGCGAACAGGTGGGTGCCGTAGGCGCCGGACTGGCTGGCGACGCCGATGCGCCCGGGGCTCGGCCAGCCGGACTGGAAGGCGGCGGAGAAGGTCGGGTAGAAGCCGATGCGGGCGTTGAACAGGCCGAGGCAGTTGGGGCCGAGCAGGCGCATGCCGGCGTTGCGGGCGATGGCGACCATGCGGGCCTGTTCGGCGGCGCCCTTGGCGTCCACCTCGGCGAAGCCCGCGGTGAGCACGATGGTGTTTTTCACCCCGGCATCGGCCAGGTCCTGCACCGCCTGCACGGCGATGTCGGCCGAGACGGCGACCACCGCGACATCGGGCGTTTCGGGCAGGGCGGCCACGTTCGGGTAGGCGCGCAGGCCCTGCACCTCGTCGCGGCGGGGGTTCACCGGGTAGATGGCGCCGGCGAAGCCCTGCCTGAGCATGTAGTCGATGGGGCGGCCGCCGATGCGGGCGGCATCGGCCGAGGCGCCGAGCACGGCGACCGAGCGCGGGGCGAGCATGCCGGTGAGGCTGGCGAAGCGCTGGCCGGGCACGACCGTTGCGGGCACGGGCATTGCGGCGACGGGCGGGATTTGGGCGGCGCCCGTGGCGGTCATGGTCGGTTTCTCCCCGGAACGGCTGTCGGCGGCGATCATGCCGCCCGCCGTTCCGGTCGGCAACCCGGGGCGGGCCTGCGGGGCGCTACGACTGTGCGTCGGGCGAGAGCACCATGCAGGCGCCACGGGCACGGACGATGATCTCGCAGGCCTGCACCGCCGCCTCGCGCGACAGGCCGGTCAGCCGGGCGCGGTAGAGTGTGGCGTGGGCCTGGCGGACGGTGCCGACCATCGGCTGGGCGGAGGCCAGCACCACCTGCGCCTTGCCGCGCGCGGTGGCGGCGGCGGCGCGGGCCTGGCCGGGGTTGGCGAAGGCGCCGACCTGGATCGCCCAGGCCCCGTTGGTCGGCCCGCCGCGGCGGGTGGGCAGGGTATCGGCCATGGCCGGAGCGATCAGGTGGAAGCCGGACGGGCGGGCCGGCGCGGCGGCGGCCATCTGCACCGGCCGCGGCGCGATGGCGGGCGGCGGCGGCAGGGCGCTGGCCAGCACCGGCCCGCGCACATAGGCCACATTCGGCGCGCGGTTCTCCGCCAGCGCCACCGGGGCCGGGCGGCGGCCGCCACGCGGGTAGCGCGGGCCGGGCGGAATGTTGCCGGGGAGCTGATACATCGCCAACTGCGCGACCTGCGAGGCGTGCTCGGGCTGCACGCCCTGGATATTGGGAGCGATCTTGGCGACGTAGCGGCGGGTTTCATCCGGCAGGCCGCGATTGCGCATCAGGTAGTCCTCCAGCCGCCCCGGCCCGGCATTGTAGGCGGCCAGGAAGCCGGGCGAGCCGTAGAGGTCGTACATCTCGCGCAGGTAGGCGGTGCCGGCGAGGATGTTGTTGTGCGGGTCGTAGGGGTCGTCGCCCAGGCCGTAGCGCTGGCGCAGTTCGTCGTAGGTGCCGGGCATCACCTGCATCAGGCCCATGGCGCCGACCGGCGAGGTGGTGAGCTGGCCGTTCTGATACATCTGGCCGCTGGACTCGGCACGGATGACCTCGCGCACCCAGCGGTCGGGCACGTCGAAACGCTGGGCGGCCTCGACGATATAGGGCCCCCACGGGTCGCTGGGCGGGCCGGGCGGGATGTAGTTGCCGCGAGCATGCGCGGCGTAGCTGGCCGCCTCCTGCGTCGGGTTGGTGCGGGTGCCGCTGGAGCAGGCAGCGAGCAGGCCCATCACCGCCAGGCACGCCAGGCTGCGCAGACGCAGGCCAGGCAGCGGGCCGATACCGGCGGACGGCGCCGCGGCGCACTGGCGGGCAGGAGAGAGGGTCATGCCGTGGAAGCCTCCGTCATGGCGCGGCGCCGGTCGCAGGATTGCGGCGGGCCGGGTTATGGGCGTGCGGGTGAGCGCGGCGGCCGGAGGCCATCGTTCATGGGAGCAGACAGCATCGTCGCCTAACCCCTTATCGTAAAGCGAAGTTCAAGGCAACATTACGGTGATTTTATCGCCGCCGGGCCGCGATGTCGTGGCGGCGGCCGGCCGATATGCTAGGTGTTGTGGGCAGGGCCGGCGCCGGCGCGAAGCGTTGGCAGAGCGAACCGCCGCCACTGCGCCCACAGGAGATCGAGACGATGACCCGACCGACCCGCCCGCTGCTCGCGTCCGCGGCCCTGGCAACCTTGCTCGGGGTGGCCGCCTGCGCGCCGCAATACACCAACAGCACCTATACCGGCGCCGATATCGGGCGTACGGCCATGGTGACCTACGGCACCATCCTGTCGATGCGCCCGGTGGTGGTGCAGGGCAGCCCCGGCGGCGTTGGCACGCTGGGCGGCGCCGCGCTGGGCGGGGTGGCGGGCAGCTTCATCGGCGGCGACCCGCGCAGCAACATCCTTGGCGCCGTCGGCGGCGCCATCGTCGGCGGCATCGCCGGCAACGCGCTGGAGCGCGGCGTGAGCCAGGGCAACGCGGTGGAGTTCATCATCCGCGAGGACAGCGGCCAGACCGTCTCGGTGGTGCAGACCAACGAGGAGCAGTTCCGCGAGGGCGACCGGGTGGCGCTGACCCGCGGGGCCCGCACCCGGATCGCGCGGGTGGCGAACTGAGCCGCCCGGCCAGCCCCACGCGCCGGTTGCGAACGGGGTGCGGATGGGCTAACGCCGGGGCATGAACGTCGCACTGCACAATGGATCGCGCGGCGCCGTCGCGATCGACTTCCACCCCGACCAGTCGTTCGCGCGCCGCCAGCTGCTGGCCATGCGCGACATGCGCGAGGCGGCGGGCCTGTGGCGGCTGTGCCTGACCCTCGCCTGGCTGGACATCCGGCTGCGTTATCGCGGCTCCGTGCTGGGGCCGTTCTGGCTGACGCTGTCCACCGCGCTGATGATCGGCTCCATGGGCGTGCTGTACTCCGCGCTGTTCGGCATGAAGCTCAGCGAATACATGAGCTTCCTGGCGCTTTCGCTGGTGCTGTGGGGCTTCCTCAGCGCCCTGGTGACGGAAGCGTGCACCGCCTACACCTCGGACGAGAACATCATCCGCTCGATGCGGGTGGCGTATTCGCTGTATCCGGTCCGCGTGGTGGTGCGCAACCTGGTGGTGCTGGCGCATAACGTGGTGGTGGTGGTGCTGGTGGACCTGCTGCTGTGGACATGGCCGGGGCAGGATGCGCTGCTGGCGGTGCCCGGGCTGCTGCTGTGGCTGGTGGACGGGGTGGCCGTGGGGCTGCTGCTCGGCCCGCTCTGCGCCCGGTTCCGCGACATACCGCCAATCGTCGCCAGCCTGATGCAGATCGCCTTCTTCATCAGCGCGGTGATCTGGAAACCGTCGCAACTGGGCGAGCACGAGTGGATGATGGCGTTCAACCCGGTGTTCGCGCTGCTGGAGATCGTGCGCGCGCCACTGCTGGGGCAGGCGCCGTCGGCGGCCATATATCTCTCGGCGCTGCTGTTCTCGGCCCTGCTGTGCGGAGCGGCCTGGCTGCTGTTCGTGCGGGTGCGCGGACGCATCGCGTTCTGGGTGTAGGGGCGATGGGCACTTCCAGCGGCGAGGCGGCACGCGGCGAGACGGCGGGTGACGCGCGGGTCGATGTCGCGCATGTGAGCGTTGATTTTCCGCTGTATCACGGCAATGCACGCAGCCTGAAGAAGATGGTGCTGTCCTCGGTCTCTGGCCGGATGGGTGCCGATGACCGCAACCGCGTGGTGGTGCAGGCGGTGCGCGACGTGAGCTTCACCCTGCGGCGCGGCGATCGGCTGGGGCTGATCGGCAGCAACGGCGCCGGCAAGACCACGCTGCTGCGCACCCTGGCCGGGATCTACGAGCCGGTGGCCGGCCAGTTGCGGGTGCAGGGCAGCATCGGCGCGCTGTTGGACACCAACCTGGGCATGAATGTCGACCTGACCGGGCGCGAGAACATCATGCTGCGCGGGCTGTACAGCGGCTTGGACAAGGCCATGATCGCCCGGTTGCAGACCGACGTGGCGGAATTCGCCGAACTGGGCAGCTTCATCGATTTGCCGGTGCGCATCTACAGTTCGGGCATGCTGGTCCGTCTGGGCTTCGGCCTGGCCACCGCGGTGCGCCCGCAGGTTCTGCTGATGGACGAGTGGTTCCTGGCCGGCGACGCCAACTTCCTGGACAAGGCGCGCGACCGGCTGGAAAGCCTGGTGCGCGGCGCCGAGATCCTGGTGCTGTCCACCCATGCGCCGGGCGTGATCATGGACTGGTGCACGCGGGTGATCTGGATGGACCAAGGCCGCATCCGCGCCGACGGTCCGCCGGGCGAGGTGCTGGAAGCCTATCTCGGCCACCCGCCGCCGCGGACGGACAAGCTCGCCGTCGCCCCGACCCCGGGCGTCGCCTCCGGCTGAACCGCTCCGCGCTTTCGGCGCCCTCGTCATCGGCGGTTGACGATGCGCCGCGGTGGCGCTATCTCCCCGCCTCCGCGCAGGAATGGCACGGCGGCGTAGCTCAGTGGTAGAGCAGGGGAATCATAATCCCTTGGTCGGTGGTTCAAATCCGCCCGCCGCTACCATCCCTCGGACTTGGCGCGACCGCGCTCCGGTGGATGCATTCCCCGTGGTTGCCCGGCAGTTGGTGGGGGAGGACGCATGACCGTCATCATCGCCGGCGCCGGTATCGGCGGCCTCGCCCTCGCACTCAGCCTGCATCAGGCGGGCATTCCGGCCGTGGTGTTCGAGAGCGTCGCCGCGTTGCAGCCGCTGGGGGTGGGGATCAACCTGCTGCCGCATGCGGTGCGCGAGCTGACCGAGCTGGGCCTGCACGACGGGCTGGCCGCCACCGCCATCGCCACCGAAGAACTGGCCTACCACTCCAAGCGCGGCCAGCCGATCTGGCGCGAGCCGCGTGGCCTGGCGGCGGGGTATCGCTGGCCGCAATTCTCCATCCATCGCGGCGTGCTGCAGATGATCCTGCTGGAGGCCGCCCGCGCGCGCCTGGGCGCGGACGCGATCCGCCTGGGCCGCCACCTGGCCGCCTGGGAGCAGGATGGCGATGGCGTGACCGCCCACTTCACCGACCGGCGCACCGGCGCGGCCGTGGAGACCGCGCGCGGCAGCCTGCTGGTGGGCGCGGACGGCATCCATTCGGCCTTGCGCGCCCGCCTCTATCCGGACGAGGGCCCGCCGCTGTGGAACGGCGCCATCCTCTGGCGCGGAGTGACCGAGGCCGCGCCGTTCCTGACCGGCCGCTCGATGATCATGGCCGGGCACGAATTCCAGAAATTCGTCGCCTACCCGATCTCCCGCCCGGCGCTGGAGCAGGGGCGCGCGGTGATCAACTGGATCGCCGAGCGCAAGTTCCGCCCCGACCACGCCTGGCGCCGGGAGGACTGGAACCGGGCCGGCCGGCTGGAGGAATTCCTGCCGCAATTCGAGTCCTGGCGGTTCGACTGGCTGGACGTGCCCGGCCTGATCCGCGGGGCGCGCGAGGTCTACGAATACCCGATGGTGGACCGCGACCCGCTGCCGCGCTGGTCGCACGGGCGGCTGACGCTGCTGGGCGATGCCGCGCACCCGATGTATCCGATCGGCTCCAACGGCGCCTCCCAGGCGGTGCTGGACGGGCGGGTGCTGGCGCGCGCGGTGCGCGAGGACGGCGCCACCCCGGCCGCACTGGCCGCCTACGAGGCCGAGCGCAACCCGGCCACCGCGCGCATCGTGCAGGCCAACCGCGGCAACGGCCCGGAACAGGTGATGCAACTGGTGGAGCAGCGCGCGCCAGAGGGTTTCACGGCGATCGGCGACGTGCTCTCGGCCGAGGAGCTGGAGGGGGCGGCCGCCGCCTACAAGCGCCTCGCCGGGTTCGACCGAGACGCGCTCCACGCCCGGCCACCGATCCTGGCGCCGACCCCGGCGCCGACCCGGGCCGCCGATGCCGATTGACGCGGCCCCGCGGTCGCGTGTCCATGGCGGACGGCGATCCGTCGTGAAGGCCGGGAGCAATGGCAATGGCGATACCGCCTGCTGCACCGAATGGGGGACCATCGGCGCCGGCTGAGCCGGATGGGCTGACCACCACGGAGGCCGGGCGGCGGCTGGCGCGGTTCGGCGCCAACGCGGTGGCCGATGCCGCCGTCCACCCGCTCCGCCGGGCGCTGGAGAAGGTCTGGGCGCCGGTGCCGTGGATGCTGGAGGCGGCGATCGTGCTGCAACTCCTGCTGGGCAAGACCGTGGAAGCCGCGGTCATCGCCGGGCTGCTGCTGTTCAACGCGGTCCTGGGATTGCTGCAGGAGGGCCGCGCGCAGGCCACGCTGGACGCGCTGAAGCAGCGCCTGGCGCTGGTCGCCTCGGTCCGGCGCGACGGGGCTTGGGCGACACTGCCGGCCAGCGGACTGGTGCCGGGCGACGTGGTGAAGCTGTCGCTGGGCGGGGTGGTGGCGGCCGACATGCGCATCGTCGGGGGCGAGGTGCTGCTGGACCAGTCGATGCTCACCGGGGAGTCGGTGCCGGTGGAGGCCGGCGCGGGCACGCCCGCCTATGCCGGCGCGCTGGTGCGGCGCGGCGAGGCGGTGGCGGAGGTGACGGCGACCGGCGCCCATACCCGCTTCGGCCGCACCGCCGAGCTGGTGCGCACCGCGCATGTCGTCAGCTCGCAGCAGAAGACGGTACTGCGGGTGGTGCGCAACCTGGCCGGCTTCAATGGCATCGTCATCCTGGCGGTGGTGGTCTACGCGCATTTCCTGCGGATGCCGGTCGCCGAGATCGTGCCGCTGGTGTTGACCGGCGTCCTGGCCTCCATCCCGGTGGCGCTGCCGGCGACGTTCACGCTGGCCGCCGCGTTGGGCGCCCGCGCCCTGGGGCGGCGCGGGGTGCTGCCCACCCGGCTGGCGGCGGTGGACGAGGCGGCGACGATGGACGTGCTGTGCGCCGACAAGACCGGCACCCTGACCCGCAACGCCCTGACGGTGGCGGCGGTGCGTGCCATGACGGGCTTCACCGAGGCGGACGTGCTGGCGCTGGCCGCGCTGGCCAGCGCGGATGGCGGCCAGGACAGCGTGGACGCCGCCATCCGCGCCGCCGCGGGGGGCAAGGCCCTGCCGGCGGGGCTGGCGCTGGTCCGCTTCACGCCGTTCGACCCGGCCACGAAGATGTCCGAGGCATCGGCGCATGACGGTGCGGGCGCCACGTGGCGGGTGGTCAAGGGCGCCTTCGCCGTGGTGGCCCGCCTCGCCGCACCCGAGCCGACGGCGGCGGATGCGGTGCAGACCCTGGCGGGCCAGGGCTTCCGCGTGCTGGCGGTGGCGGCCGGGCCGCCGGCGGCGATGCGACTGGCCGGGCTGGTGGCGCTGAGCGACCCGCCGCGCGCGGACTCCGCGGCCCTGATCGACAGCCTGCGCAAGCTGGGGGTGCGCACCGTGATGGTCACCGGCGACGCCCCGGCGACGGCGGCGACGGTGGCGACCGCGGTGGGGCTCACCGGCGCGGTCTGCCCGCCCGGCCCCATCCCGGCGACGGTGCATCCACAGGATTTCGCGGTGTTCGCCGGGGTGCTGCCGGAGGACAAATACAAGCTCGTCCAGGCATTCCAGCACGGCGGCCACCTGGTTGGCATGTGCGGCGACGGCGCCAACGACGCCCCGGCGCTGCGGCAGGCGCAGATCGGCATCGCCGTCGCCACCGCCACCGACATCGCCAAATCCGCCGCCGGCGTGGTGCTGACCGAGCCGGGGCTGGGCGGGGTTGTCGATGCCGTCCGCGAGGGGCGGGTGACGTTCCAGCGCATTCTGACCTACACGCTGAACGCCATCGGCAAGAAGATCCTGATGGTGCTGTTCCTGGCGATCGGGCTGCTGATGACCGACCAGGCGATCCTGACGCCGATGCTTATGGTGATCGTGATGATCACCGGCGACTTCCTCGCGATGGCGCTGACCACCGACCGCGTAGAGCCATCCGCCCAGCCGAATGTCTGGCGCACCGGGCGGATGACGGCGGCGGGGGTGGCGTTCGGCCTGTGCCAGTTGGCGTTCTGCGCCGCCGTGCTGGCGGTGGGCCACTTCCTGCTGAAGCTGGGGGCCGGCCCGTTGCGCTCGCTGGCATTCGTGTCGCTGGTGTTCGTGAGCCAGGCGACGATCTACGCGATCCGCGACCGTGGCCGGCTGTGGGGCCCGCGCCCGAGCGTGTGGCTGGTCGCGGCGTCGGCGGCGGATGTGCTGATCGCCGTCGCCCTGGCCGGCGGCGGCCTCGCGATGGCCGCCCTGGCCCCGGCGGTGATCGCCGGCACGCTGGCCGCCGCGGCCGGCTTCGCCGTCGTCATGGCGGCGGTCAAGCTCCTGGTGTTCCGGCGCCTGCGGATCGCCTAGCCGGGGTGGGCAGACAGCAAAAGGGCGCCCCGCGAACGGGGCGCCCTTGCCGGAAATCGGTTCGAAAGGCTCAGCCGAGGCGCTCGCCGTGCAGCACCACATCCAGGCCCTCACGCTCCTCCTCCTCGGTCACCTTCAGGCCGATGACCACGTCCACGATCTTCAGCAGGATGAAGGTGGCGATGCCGGAGTAGACCAGCGTCGAGATCACCGCGATGGCCTGCTTGCCCAGCAGCGCCATGCCGCCCTCGTAGCTGCCGCCCGACAGCGGGCCGTAGGCGAACACGCCGGTCAGCAGCGCGCCGACGATGCCGCCCACGCCATGCACGCCGAAGGCGTCCAGGCTGTCGTCATAGCCCAGCATGTGCTTCAGGCTGGTCGCCGACCAGAAGCACACCACGCCGGCGATCAGCCCGATCACCAGCGCTGGCCCGGGCAGCACGAAGCCCGAGGCGGGGGTGATCGCCACCAGCCCGGCCACCGCGCCGGAAATGGCGCCCAGCACGCTCGGCTTGCCCTTGGCGGCCCACTCGGCGAAGGTCCAGGCCAGCGCCGCCGCCGCGGTGGCGATCTGCGTCGCCGCCATCGCCATGCCCGCACGCCCGCCCGCCGTCAGCGCCGAGCCGGCGTTGAAGCCGAACCAGCCGACCCACAGCAGGCTGGCGCCGATCACCGCCAGCGACAGGTTGTACGGCGCCATATTGTCCTGGCCGTAGCCGACGCGCTTGCCCATCACCAGCGCGCACACCAGGCCCGCGATGCCGGCGTTGATGTGCACCACGGTGCCGCCCGCGAAGTCGGCCGCGCCCAGCGCGTTCACCCAGCCATTGAAGCCCCACACCCAATGGGCGATCGGCGAGTAGACGATCAGCGACCACAGCACCATGAACACGCACATCGCCGAGAACTTCATCCGGTCGGCGAAGGCGCCGGCGATCAGCGCCGGGGTGATGATGGCGAAGGTCATCTGGAACATCATGAACACGGTCTCGGGGATCGTGTTGACGATCGGCTTGTCCAGGCCGGCGCCGAAGATGAACGGCTTGTCCCAGGTTTCGCCCATGCCGTTCAGGAACAGCCGCGACAGGTCGCCGAGATAGGCGCCGCCATTGGTGAAGGCCAGCGAGTAGCCGGCGATCATCCACACCACGGTCACCAGGCAGCAGATGATGAAGGACTGCATCATCGTCGCCAGGATGTTCTTCTTTCGCACCATGCCGGCGTAGAACAGCGCCAGCCCCGGCACGGTCATCATCAGCACCAGCGCGGTGCTGGTCAGCATCCACGCGGTGTCGCCGGAATCGACCTTGGGGGCCGCGTCCTCGGCCCAGGCGGGTGCGGCCAGCAGCAGCGGCAGCAGGGCCAGGCCCAGGGCCGACATGCCCCGGCCGAACATCTTCTTCATGCTGATTTCCTTGCTCACAGCGCTTCGCCGTCCATCTCGCCGGTGCGGATGCGCACCGCGCGGTCGATGTCCATCACGAAGATCTTGCCGTCACCGATGCGCCCGGTATGGGCGGCCTTCATGATGGCTTCCACCACCTGCTCGGCCAGATCGTCGGTCACCACGACCTCGATCTTCACCTTGGGCAGGAAGTTCACGTGATACTCGGCCCCACGGTAGATTTCCGTCTGGCCCTTCTGTCGTCCAAACCCCTTCACCTCGGAGACGGTCAGGCCCTGAACGCCCAGCGGCGTCAGTGCCTCGCGCACCTCGTCGAGCTTGAAGGGCTTGATGATGGCCATGATAAGCTTCATGTCGCGCCCTGATCCTCCATTCCGGTAACCGGCGTTATTCAAGAACCGTGCCGCGAGGATTGCGGCGGGCGGAACCGGGGGCTGCATCGCAACGGGGCGTGGACCTGCACAATTTTTGGGCGGCCCTGTGCATTTCCGCCCGCGTTGACATCTGCTAGGCCTGCCCAAGCGGCGGGCAGCAACGAAGGACCGACAGGATGACCGAGCGGCTGGAAGTGGATGTCTGCGTGGTTGGCGCCGGGCCGGTGGGCGGCGCGCTGGCCTGCCGGCTGGCCGGCGCCGGGGTGGCCACTGCCATCGTCGACCGCGCCGCCCTGCCGCCCATGGAGCACCCCGATTTCGACGGCCGCGCCTATGCCATCGCCGCCGGTTCGCGCGCGGTGATGCAGGCCTCCGGGCTGTGGGACCGCCTGCCCATCGCGCCCGGCCCGATCACCGGCATCCGCGTGTCCGACGGCAAGGTAGGCCGCCCAGCCTCGCGCCTGTTCCTGCATTTCGACGCGGCGGAGGTGGGCGACGCGCCGTTCGGCTGGATGGTGGAGGCGCGCAGCCTGCGCATGGCGCTGAACGCCCATATGGCCGCCCTGCCCGGCCTGCACGTCTTCGCCCCGGCCAATGCCTCGGTGCAGCGGCAGGCGGATGGCGCGCTGGTGCAGGTGCAGGGCGGCCCGCTGGTTGCCGCCCGCCTGGTGGTCGCCGCCGAGGGCCGCCGCAGCGCCCTGCGCGGGCAGGCCGGCATTCCGGTCACCCACCTGCCCTACCACCAGACCGGCATCGTCTGCTGCATCGCCCATGAGGCGGCGCATAACGGCATCGCGCTGGAGCATTTCCTGCCCGGCGGCCCGTTCGCGCAACTGCCGATGGCCGCCACCGACGCCGCTCCCAACATCTCCGCCATCGTCTGGACCGAGCGCACGCGGATGGCCGAGCGCATCATGCAACTGGACGAGGCCGCCTTCATGCGCGAGTTGGGCCGCCGCATGGGCGACCACCTGGGCGCGCTGCGGCTGCTCGGCCGGCGCTGGAGCTATCCGCTGTCGGCCATGCTGGTGCATCGCTACACCGCCACGCGCCTCGCCCTGGTGGGCGACGCGGCGCACGGCATCCACCCGATCGCGGGCCAGGGCCTCAACCTCGGCTTCCGCGACATCGGCACCCTGGCCGACATGGTCATCGCCGCCACCCGCGCCGGCGAGGATCCCGGCGGCCCCGCCCTGCTGCGCCGCTACCAGGCGGCCCGCCGTCCGGACAACATGATGATGCTGGCCGCCACCGACGCGCTGGACCGGCTGTTCAGCAACGACATCGCCCCGGTGCGGCTGGCGAGGGACCTGGGCATCGCGGCGGTGCACCGGATCGGGCCGCTGAAGCGCATGTTCATGCGCAGCGCGATGGGGGCGTTGGCGGGGTAAGGAAGGCGTTCTTTTTTGAAAAAAAGAACCAAAAAACTTTTATTCCCCGGAGTGGCCGCAGAGAGAACAACGGATAAAGTTTTTTTGCTTCTTTTTGTTCACAAAAAGAAGACATTCCTTAGAACCCATCCATAAAGTTTGAATTTATCCTGAATATCTTGCGAGTCTTCGCATCATGATTTGGATCATAGCGAGCCGAACGAAAGCTGCGGCGCATCGGACGTGACGCTCG
>MKWE01000024.1:77428-87647 GCA_001899585.1 Rhodospirillales bacterium 70-18 | reverse complement strand
GTTCAAATCCTATCCCCGCAACCATCTTTACTTGCTCGGGCAGCAAGTGAAGATTAGATCCTGCCCCCGCAACCATCTTTACTTGCGACCCCGCAGCCTTACCCGCTGCGGGGTTTTGCGTTTGTGCGGCAATCGTAAGGATGCCAGCGAGATCGCCCTGAACGTCGATCTCGACCTTGCCTCCCACTGGTGTCAGCACGATCTTGTCCAACAGCGAGCGGAGGATATCCGCCGCCTCGATCCGCTTCTCTTCCTCTTCGTCCTGCAAGGCTTCATAGAGCTGCTGGACTCGCTTGCGGTATTGCAGCGCCATCGAGGGGTGTAGCAGGGGAGGTGGCTCCTCGGCTTCGCTCAGGAACGTGCGCAGTTCAGCCTTCCGTGCCTCCAGTCGCTTCATGTCTTCCACGATGGCTTCAATCGGCCCGCCGGATTTGATGGCAGTCAGGAGCTTGGCAAGCTCACGGTCGATCCTCGCCATCTCCGCCTCGGCTCCAGCGATGCCCGCGCGGCCTTCCATGCGTAGCCGATTCATCTCCTGCGTGAACACCTCGCAGAAGCGGGCGAACAGTTCGGGATCGACCAAGCGAGTCCGCAGCGCATTCAGCACGCGCGTCTCCAACTCGTCGCGACGGATATTGGTCCGATTATCGCAGGTGCCTTTGTTCCGTGCCGTCGAGCAGCCGATCAGGGTCGCCGAGATCGCCGAGTAGCCGCCCCCGCAGCAGGCGCATTTGGTCAGCCCGGAGAACAGGTACTTCGGGCGGCGGCGGTGGTTCATCTTGCGGACGTCGGCGATGCCGCTCTCGTCCCGCTCGGTCCGCATCTCGCCCTGCCGCGCCTTCACGGCGTTCCAGAGGTCGTCGTCGAGGATGCGCAACTCGGGTGCGTCCTGAATGATCCATTCCGTTTCCGGGTTGGGCCGGGCTTGCCGCTTGCCGGTATCCGGGTCTTTGACGAAGCGCTGACGGTTCCAGACGATCTTGCCGACATACATCTCGTTGTTGAGGATGCCGTTCCCACGCTTCGGGTTGCCGTTGATCGTGCTGAAACCCCAGTCGCCGCCGGACGGGGCGGGGATGCCGTCCCGGTTCAGAGCGAAGGCGATGGTCTTAGCCGACTTGCCGGCCGCATAGTCGCGGAAGATGCGGCGTACGACCTCGGCCTGCGCCTCGTTGATCGTGCGGTCGCCGCGGATCGGTTCGCCGTTAGCGTCCAGTTTCTTGACCACGTCATAGCCGTAGGAATTGCCGCCGCCCGACTTGCCCGCCTCGACCCGGCCGCGTTGTCCGCGCCGGGTCTTGTCGGCCAGATCCTTCAGGAACAGCGCGTTCATCGTGCCCTTGAGCCCGACATGCAGGTGCGAGACTTCACCCTCGGAGAGGGTGAACATCTTCACGTCCGAATAGGACATACGCTTGAAGAGGCCCGCTATGTCCTCCTGATCGCGCGAAAGCCGATCCATGGCTTCCGCAAGGATCAGGTCGAAACGACCGCGCGTGGCGTCGGAAATCAGGGCCTGGATGCCGGGGCGCAGCAGAGACGAGCCGGAGATCGCGTGGTCGGAATATTCCTCGACGATCTGCCAGCCCTGCTTCTCGGCATGAAGCCGGCACATGCGGAACTGGTCGGCGATCGAGGCATCGCGCTGATTGTCGGAGGAATAACGGGCGTAGATCGCGACCTTCAATGTGCCTCTCCCTTCGGCTTCAGGAGGTGCCCTTCCCCGGTCGCCTCGTCATCTTCATCTCTTCCGCGTAGCACTCCCGCGCTGCCTGCCGCGCCAGAAATTCGACTAGACGCAAAAGGCGCGGGTCGGGGTTGCAGCGAGGCGTAAAGGTCAGTTCCGGTTCGTCGAGCAACAAAGCTTCGAGCAGCTCTTCGCGCTCTTTCCTTGTCATCTTCAACGGATCTTCGGGTGCTCGCAAGGTCATGCTTGGTAGCATTCGCCTGAATTTCAGTATAAGCAACTGAAAACACGATAGGATATTCGGCGCTAATTAGTGTCGCGCGGCGCACGGCGGCGTCGTCCAGCGCACAGGCGCGCGCCATGGCATAGCGAAATAACCTATGCGCTTTTGCCCCCGAACCGATGGTTGGGCGTATCGACACCGCTGTTTCGAGATCGCTGACCATGGATGCGATGGTATCGTATTGCGTTTTGCGATACAATCCCCTATCTTGCCTTCAAGGAGACGACACATGGCCAGCACAGCGGAACGCAAGGAATATCCTATCTCGATGCGGCTACCGGAAGCGGATGTCGCGATGATCGATCGCGCGGCGACGCTGCGCGGCCGCTCGCGCACCGAATTCGTGCGTGATGCCGCCGTGCGCGCGGCCGAGGAGGTTGTGATGGAGCAAGGCCTGATCCGTATGAGCCCGGAAGGGTTCGATGCGTTCATGGAGGTTCTCGCCGGCCCGGCAGCGCCTGTTCCCGAGATGGTCGAGCTGGTGAAACGGCCTGCACCTTGGGAAGCTGGCTACGAGCCGAAGCGATAAGTCGTGGCGCTATCGGCTCCCGAACCGCTCACCGTCGCGCATGATGTGTCTGAATTCTCTTGCGGCAAGCCGACGCTCGATCACTGGCTGAAGACGCGCGCCCTTTCCAATCAGCAGAAAGGCTTTACCGCTGTTCTCGTGATCCATGAGGCGGGACGGGTCGTGGGCTATTATGGTCTGGCGCCGACCGCCGTCGTGCCGGCGGTTATGCCGCGTTCGATCCGCACGGGCCAGCCGCCCGACCCCGTTCCCTGCCTTCTTCTCGGCCAGCTTGCCACCGATACCGGATGGACGGGGCAGGGGATCGGAACCGGTCTCGTCAAGCACGCGCTGCAGCGATGTGTCCTGGCTTCTTCGCTCATCGGGGGAAGGGCATTGATGGTTAATGCCGTCGATGAGGAGGCGGCGCTGTTCTGGGAACGGCGCGGCTTCTTGCGCTCCAAAGATGATCATCTGGTACTGCTCCGGTCGATTCCCGATATCGCCGCATCCCTTCGTACTGCGGGTCTTGGTGGTGGCGTTCTGTGAGTTCGTGACGCAGCGGCAATTGCATTAATATCTGCGACTTTGTCTGGTGCTTGCGCGGCCTATCCGGCGCTCGAAATAGGTTGCGCCTGTGTTGGCGATCAGGCAGACATCGGTCTTCGGAGTTTGGATGATCCGCAGGGTCGGATAACCGCTGCTAAGAAGTTGGCAGGTGTCGGGGCTGCCGCTGCCATCAAACAACACTGATGCAGCGGCCGCCAACCTCTGAGCAACGATACCTTCACCAAAATCATCCTACGAAGGCCGCTTAGTCCTCGTCAGACGTCAGAAGTGCGCAAATATCATCTGACGGGGTGAGAATGGTCGTTCGGCTCTTCGCACGAGTTACGCTCACGCGAAAATTCTGCCGCGCCTGTGTCATAGCACCGGAACGAATATTGCCGCTCACGATCCGGTCTGGATTCGCCACGATCTCGCGCCTGGCTCGACTCGGCCAACCTTCAAAAATGATTACCTCGTCGAACTGTTTACCCTTGGCCTTGTGCATGTTCATAACAATCACACCGGTTTCCGGCTTATGGGCGGTGGAAAAATGCTCCTGAACGAAGGCGCGGCGTGTGATCTCCAGGGCGTTACGATAGACCCCACTATCGCGCCAGTCTTGCGTGAGCCCCTGACGAAGTTGAGTGCCGCGTTCCAGCAAGCGCACATTCCGGACCTGTCCGGCGATCTCCTTCAGCCGCGAGCAGCCGCCAGCGTCAAGAATCGAACGAATCGCACGCCAGTCCTTGTCCGGGTTTCCGGTCAGCGCCAAGGCGATTGCAGCCTGATGGACAGTCGCGGCTGCATTCAGAACACTGTTGCCCGGTGGCGGCTTTCCCGCTCCTGTGTTCGCATTCCATTTTGTGAGGGCGGTGCGCAATCGCCTTGCCTCCTCCAGATCGCCTTTGTTGGGAGCCGAGCCACCGCGACCGTGATAGTAGCTGCACAGCATCTCAATGAGATCGTCGAACGCCGCACTATGCCGATCTTGTTGCAGGAGGAAGGCTACGATTTCGGCGGCAAGGATTGGACCCTCCATATCAACAGCGGCAGTATGCCCGATCGGAGGTACTGCGCCAAATGGCTCTCGCAGCGTATCCGATACAAGCCGCGTCATTTTCTTGGTCGGAACAAGTATTGCCAGCGACCAATCGCGTTTCCCGGCGTCTACTAGCCGCTTGCGAGCTTGAAGCACCTGCGTGGTTAGAGTCGCATATGCCTGGTTCGAATTCGAAGCGAAAAGCTCGAAATGAATGCCTTCATAGTTCGATTTCCGGAATTTTCCGGAGAGGATGTCATTTCCGAATAGCGCGATTTCAGTACCCTTGCTGCGATGATTGTCGCCTGCGAGGTCATGCTCGGACGGATGAAACGCCTCCCTGAAATGGTTGAGACGTTCAGGGTCGGCGCCGATGAAGTCAAAAATACGTTGCTCGGGGTCAGCGAGTGCGATGAGCGTGCTCTCTACCCCGAGGGCCTTGACGACATGCCATTGCTCTGCGCTCGTATCCTGAAACTCATCAAGGATAATGAACGGATACATCGTCGAGACCAGGGCCCGGACCTTATTCGATCCATGGAGAAGATCGCCGACCTTGGTCGCGAAGAGGTCAAAGCAGACCTTTCCTTCCTCGCGTGCCAAGCGCTCCCGTTCGGCTTCTTCTCGCTCTTTTTTCTCTGCTTTCTCTTCATCCGTCAGCTTCGAGGCAGCTTTATATCCACTACGCAAGCCTGACAGCGCAATCGCCTCGTTCGGTGGCGTCAGGATCGTCATGCGGCGCGGGAAGCCGACCAGATACCCATGCGTTTTCAGAATGCGCCAGAAGAAGGCGTGATAGGTATCGACCTCGATCACCGCCTTTTCCTTCCGGGTGATCTGCTTCTCCTCGTCGATCGCCTCAAGCACGCGCGAGACGGTCGCGCGGGCAAAGCTCAGGAACAGTATCTTCTGACCAGGCTTGAGTGCTTCCCGTCCGATCTGGGCAGCTTTGAGAATGGAGACAGTGGTCTTGCCCGAGCCGGGGCCGCCCGTGACAAGCTGATGGCCTTCTGCCTCCAGGACGCCCTGCTGTGCTTCGGTGAGAGAGACCACTATCGTCTCCTCTAACCCAGAATGTCCGCGAAAAGATCATCCTTTTCCGGCTCCGGTGGGGCCGGAGCCGCGAGTGGCGGGTCGCATAGGTTCTTCAACTCAACGCAGGCGTCGCGCAAAAACTGAGGGATCTCCGCTTCGTCGCATTGCGCGATAAAATCGGCGATCCCCCAATTTCCCTTCGACCAGCCGAAATACTCCTTCAAGGCTGCCTGCGCCTGAGCCTTCGGATCGGGGTATTTCGCCGCAAGGTGCGGCGGCCAGTCGAGGACGTCGGCAAACCGTTCCAGGGCAGCAGGCGTCGTATTCTTGAGGATTAGGTCCTCGATGCCCTTCTCTGCGTGCATGAACAACCGCTCGACCTGGGCCTCAATCGCCGCCTGTGCCACGGCCGTCTGCTTATCGCAGATGGCAAAGGTTCGCTTGCCGAGTCCCTTGTAGAGCGCCGCCAGATCGGCGATCTGGCTTTCGGTTCCAGCGTCGATCACGCAAACGCCCAATGCCTCCACCGAGGCGTAGGTCGCCGGGTTCAGTTCGGCAAGCCGGCGCGCTGCGACCGGGAAGGATGCGGCTTCGGTCGCGCCTTCGGCGATAAGTACGCGGCGCGACAGCAGCCCCTCGCAAAAGCGTGTTCGAAACTCTTGGCGATAACGCTTGTGCTTGACGCTTTCCGGGAGCGCAATCTTTGACTGCGTCAGTTCGCCATCGTCGGAACGGGACAGGATCACCGTCTCGTCGAGCGTGAACTCCTCCAGTACATAAGGCGAATGCGAAGTGAAGATCGACTGCGCCGACAGCTTGCGAAGCTCGTGGACGATCCGCTTTTGGGCATAGGGCGGTATCGCCGTTTCCGCTTCCTCCATCGCAAAGATGACGTTCTGCTTGTCCTCGGCGATTTGCGACAGCAGGGCCAGCACCAGCATGTTGATCGTGCCCGTACCCTGACGATAAAAGGGAGCCGCGTGATCGCCTCCACCCGTTGCAATAAACGCCGTCACGATCTTGCGCAGATGCTCGCGCGTCAAATTCGATACCTTGAGACGCGGCTGTGCGCCCCATTCGCGGGGAACGTACTTCTTCAGCGATTTGTTGATACTTTCCAGCACGCCGGAAATCCCGAGTTCCGGTTTGCTCGCCACGTCAAAGCCCGCCAACGCCTTTATCGTTTCCTCCCACATCTGGGGGCGGATTTCCTTCAGACGCAGGATGATGTCGAGCAAGCTGCCGTGTTCCAGGCTCAGCGCACGCGATCCTGTCCGTAGTGAACGCAGGAAAAGGAAGCCGCAATGCTGCTTGTCCTTCTTCGAGAAGGGCGTTGGCGTTGCCTCTTCGGCGATGCTGCGGGTGAAATACGTATTGCCGGAGAAATCGTCCTCGTCTGGATCATATTCCCCGATGAACGTCACTCGGAGCGCTGCAACGATATTCGCTGCATCGACCCCGGCGGGCTCCGCTTCATCGTAAAAGTCTCCGGTGTCCGTTGCGAGCCATTCGATCTGCCCACCAAAGCGGGCTTGCTGCTCCAGCGATAGGTCAACGATCGTCACCTCGATGGTGATTTTCGGTCCCTCCGCCAGTTCCGCTTCAGCGTCGTCTGCCGGCACAATCGGAAGATCTTCGCCTTCGGCGACTGCCAACGGCGGCTCAGCCAAATAGCGTCCCTGATAGAAATCGTGCTCGTCGACCGGCGGACGTCGGTTCAACCTGTCGGGGCCAAGCACTAGGTCGATGGCTTCGAGCACCGAAGACTTGCCGGTGTTGTTGTCTCCGATAAGCACCGCATGATCCGGCAAAACCAGGCGCGTCGAGCGGATGCCCCTAAAATTCTCGATTGCGACAGAGTATATTTTCATTGCCCACCCTGTAAGTCAGATCCCCAAGACGTTTTTGTTCGTTTATATTTAGTAGCGGAAAAAGTTTGAAAGAGTCGCATCAGCTTATTGGAAAATAACAAAAATATCCTTGATCACAAAAACGTCGAGCGCCATTGCTCTTCTGATCGACGCTCGCCTCGATGCTCACTGAAAAAAAACGTTGTCTCGCCTTGCGGAGCGAGAGGGAGCGAGAGAAAGCAGGCTACTAGCAGCAAACGACTGTCACCATTCCTCGATGGCATTGATCGCTTGCAAGACGGCCGAACAAAGACGCTTCGATTCTGAGGCTAGTGTGGTGCCGTGCGCTGTCAATGAAGATGGGTGAGCTACAAGTTTCTCTGATAGCGAAGCCGTTATCCAAGGCTTACGCATTTGCTGTTTCCGTGAGGAAGTCTTCCCCCTGTGCCGGCGCCGCGGTCGCCGGCACACCTCCTTCTGCGGGTGCCCCGCGACGCCCCCTTTAGAGCGAGAGTGCGGACGGGTTTTGCCGCGACGGGTTGAGGGTCGGAGGAGAGTCTTCCGGCGCCCGTCGCGGAGAAGCGCGATGTCCAGACATGATCGCAGCGTTCGCACCGGCTCGGACCGGACGAACCTCTATGACGAAATCACCACCAAAATCATCGCTGAGCTGGAGGCCGGTCGCGTGCCCTGGGTTCAGCCCTGGGGTACGTCGGCGGCCAAAGCGCCGCTCGGCCTGCCGAAAAACGCCGCGACGTCCCGCAGCTACAGCGGCATCAACGTGCTCATCCTTTGGGGCGCTGTCATCGAGCACGGCTTTCCCTGCCAGGGCTGGCTCACATTCCGGCAGGCGCTTTCGCTCGGCGGCCATGTCCGCAAGGGCGAGCACGGCACCACGGTGGTCTATGCCGACCGCTTCACACCCGAGGACGAGAAGCGCCGCGCCCGCGAAACCGGCGAGGAAGCGCATGCCATCCCGTTCCTGAAGCGCTTTACGGTCTTCAACGTGGCGCAATGCGACGGGCTACCCGACGACATCGCCACCGTGGCGCCGCCGCCACCGCCCGGCCTGATCGAGCCGAGGGTCGAGGCGCTCATCAAGGCGACCGGCGTCGATTTCCGCATCGGCGGCAACCGGGCTTTCTACGTCCCGTCCCAGGACTTTGTGATGGTCCCGCCGCCCCAGGCGTATTTCGAGCCCATCAACTGGCACCGGACCGCGCTGCACGAACTCGGTCACGCCAGCGGCCATCACAGCCGGCTGAACCGCGACCTGACCGGCTCGTTCGGCTCGAAGAAATATGCCTTCGAAGAGCTGATCGCAGAGCAGATTTCGGCTTTTAGCTGCGCCGCACTCGGCATCGTGCCGACGGTGCGCCACGCCGATTACATCGGCAGTTGGCTGGAGGTCATGCGCGAGGATTCCCGTGCCATCGTGCGCGCGGCCTCGCAGGCAAGCAAGGCGGCAGACTGGCTGTTGTCCTTCCTCCCGGAAGACGAGCAGCTTCCTGCCACGCCCGAGACCGCCATGGACAGGAGGGCGGCATGATCCTCCTGACCGACGAGCTGCGCGCGCAGCTTCTCGCCAATGGCCGCCAGCGCGACACCGATCATGTGCCGGCCGTCAAATTCTTCAACCCGCTCGGCGCCGGCGTCTGGCTGGCGACCGAGCTCGATGTCGACGGCGACATCCTCTTTGGGCTGGCCGATCTCGGTGAGCCGGAACTTGGCTACTTCTCTTTGGAGGAGATGGCCTCGGTGCGCCTGCCGTTCGGACTCGGCATCGTGCGCGACATTCTCTTTTCCGGCGACTTTCCGATTTCGGTCTGGGCTGAGGCTGCACGGGAAGCGGGCAGCATCCGCCGCGCCGAACGGATCATCTATGCCGCGGCGCGTGCGCGGCGGGAGGGCGTCTGATGCGCTTCCGCCGCTGGCATAGACCCGAACCCTATGGTGACACGTCGCGCAAGCGTGCGGCGTTTCTCCGCAAGCAGCGCCTCGAACGGGAGGCGTTGCCGCTCTTCGCCGACGAGATCGCCGCCGGACAGCACGGCGTCGACGAGGAAATGGCCCGCCGCGCCGTCTGGTGGGACGAGGCCGAACGCGAACGTCGCGGCCAGCGGGCCGCGTGGTGGCGGAAGGGCCGCGCCCGGCTCTTCGCGCTGCCCGACAGACTGCGCGCCCGTGTCCGCGAGATCTGGCGGACCTGCCCTTATCCGGCCGACCCGGCGAGCTTCGCCGATTTCCTGCACCAGATTGCCGTTGGAAAGCTCGATCCCTGGCGCCCGCCATGGCAGTTCCATCCGGAGCGGACTGCGCGGATCACCCGCGATCCGTCGACCTTCGGCGAAGCCTTCCGCCGGATCGGCGGCCGCAAGGCGGGCATCGGTCCGAGCGCGCCGGACGTGGACGAGTTGCTTTACTGCGGCAATCTCGGCTCCGGCATCCTGTTTATCCAGTCGCGGGTGTGCCCCGTCGAAACGGGCGGGAATGTCCACATCGCCGCGTGTCATCACGCCAACGCCGCCCAGCGGCTCGAAATCGAGGTGCGCGGCGCGTGCTCAGATGCCGAACTGGCGCTGATCGAGCGCCTGGCGCAGGTGACCGAGACACGGCCCGTCGTGGTCCAGCGTTTCGTCATGGGAGGCCCGTCATGATCGGGCCGAAGAAACGCGGACACAATGGCGGACCGCCGTTTGACGAGCCCGTCGACCGGCGCTCCGGCCAGTGCAAGCACTGCATCTACTGGGACGCGCCGGCGGAAAACGAACAGCGCGCTTATGAATGGTTCCGTCTCGGTCTTTCTCGCCGCCGCGTGAAGCGCCCGTCCGGCACCTGTGATCGCGTGCTTCTGCCCGGTCGCAAAAGCACCGTGTTCTCGGCCACCTCGGCCGAGTTTGAATGCCTTAACTTCGAGGCGAAGCCGCTCCCCGTCCGCTCGACCAGGGGCGGCTTCGTTACGATCTGGAGGAACGGCCGCATCGCCTGGCAGGGGCCGGAGGAGAATATACCGCCGCGCCTCCTTCAGGACGTGCTCGATCCCGGCGCGCCTGATGACGGAGGGCCGCGCGATGATGACTCCTGATTGTCTGCGTTCGCTGCTGGCGCGCATGGAGGACGCGCTTGCGGATGCGCGGCGCAATCTCGGACTTGCCGAACGCGCACTCAGCAATCGCGCCGAAGGT
Organism: Rhodospirillales bacterium 70-18; assembly: GCA_001899585.1. Lineage (GTDB taxonomy): Bacteria > Pseudomonadota > Alphaproteobacteria > Acetobacterales > Acetobacteraceae > 70-18. The sequence continues at coordinate 77,511 of MKWE01000024.1, read as the reverse complement.
GAGACGATCCGTCTTCGCCCGAAATCCCGGCACTACCACCGACGCATGAGCCGGTGGACCGGCGCGGACGAGGCGGAACACCG
>MKWE01000024.1:13881-77405 GCA_001899585.1 Rhodospirillales bacterium 70-18 | reverse complement strand
TGGTTGCGGGGCCGGATCTTGACCGGCTCCGGCGCAAGATCGACCGGCAGGAGGCGGCGATCCTGGCGCTACGCCGGAAATACCGGGTGAATGCGGAGAGACCGCAGCGCTTCGACTGGTAGCGTCGTGCCCGCAGCGCGGTCGAGAGTGAGAGAGGGGCTGGTGATTTCGTGACGGGTTGGAAGGTCGAGAGAGGGTCTCGGCCGCCCGTCACGGAGAAACCACCATGGCCAAAGCTGCCAGGAAGTCGAAGAAGCCTGCCGTCGCGATGATCGTCTTCTCGCGCTCGCGTGATATTCCCTTCAATCGCATCCGCCTCTCGGACAGCAACGTCCGCGAAACCGACGTCGAGGTCGGTCTCGACGATCTCACCCACGACATCGACCGCCGCGAGGACATCGTGCAGGGCATCAATGTCCGCGCCATCCTTGATGCCGACGGCAACGAGACCGGCGATTTCGAGACCCCGGCCGGCGGTCGGCGCTTCCGGGCGATCGCGCGCCTGGTCGAGGCCGGACGCTTTCCCGCCGATGGTCTCGTTCCCTGCCTCGTCAAGAAGACCGACGCCAAGACCTCGGCCGTCGACGACTCGCTCGCGGAAAACATGCTCCGGCTCGGCCTGCATCCGCTCGACCAGTTCCGGGCGTTCAAGCGCATGTTCGACGACGGCATGACGAAGGAGGAGATCGCCGACGCCTATCGCACCACGCCGCGCTACATCACGCAGCGTATGCGCCTCGCTTCGGTCTCGCCGGCTCTTCTGGAAGTCTATGCGCGCAACGGCATGCCACTGGCGATGCTGGAGGCATTCACCGTCAATCCCGACCATGCCCGCCAGGAACAGGTCTGGGAGGCTGTCCAGCGCTCCTACAATGTCCAGCCCTGGCAGGTCCGCCAGCTCCTGACCGAGACCACCGTTTCAACCGACGACAAGCGCGTGCGCTTCGTCGGCGTGGACGCCTATGAGCAGGCCGGCGGCGCGATGCTGCGCGACCTCTTCTCCGAGGACGATGGCGGCTGGCTCGAAGACGTTGCGCTTCTCGACCGCCTGGTTTCGGAGAAGCTGAAGGCCATTGCCGATGACGTGGCGGCCGAAGGCTGGAAGTGGATCGCTGTCGATACCAGCCATCCCTACGGTTACGACAACGGCCTTCGCGAGATCACCGGCAGCTTCGCCGATCTCACCGACGAGGAGCGCGTCGCGCGCGAGGCATTGCGCAACGAGTACGACGATCTTGAATCGGAATATTCCGAGCATGACGAGCTGCCCGACGAGATCGATCGGCGCCTCGGCGAGATCGAGGCCGCTCTGGAAGGCTTCGAGAAGCGCCCCATCATCTATGATCCTGCCGAGATCCCCCGCGCCGGAGTCTTCATCAGCATCGACCGCGACGGCGAGCCTGTCATCGAGCGCGGCTATGTCCGGGCCGAGGACGAGCTGGTGGCCGATGCCGGGGACGGCGAGAACGAAAACACCATCGTCGCCGGCGGAAATGACGGCGACGTGCAGCGTGCCGTCATCACCATCGGCGGCCAGCCGGCCGAACCCGAAGAGGACGATGACGACGACGGGATCAAGCCGCTGCCGGAGCGGCTCGTCATCGAGCTGACTGCCCATCGCACCGTCGCGCTTCAGGAAGCGCTCGCCAGCAACCCGCACGTCGCGATGACGGCGCTGCTCCACCGCATGGTGATGGAGCGCTATCATTACTCGGCGCCGACCGGGTGCCTGGAGGTTTCCGTTCGCCACAGGTATTTGTCTTCGCAGGGCTCCGATCTCGCCGACAGCCCGTCGGTCAAGGCGATCGGCGAGCGCTTCGACGCCTGGAAGGCCGATCTGCCTTCCGACGAAGCGGCGCTCTGGGACTGGATCGCTGCACTTGACGAGGCAAGCCGCATGGCGCTTCTCGCCCATTGCGTCAGCTATGGCGTCAATGCGCTTTATGTGCGTCCGAACCCCCATAGCGCCTCCGGCATCTCGCAGCATGGCCTTGATCGTCGCCTTGCCGGGGCCGACCGGATCGCCCGCGCCACCGGCTTCGACATGGTGGACGATGCGGGATGGCGGCCAACGGTCGAGAACTATCTGGGTCGCGTGACCAAGACCCAGATCCTCGCTGCGGTGCGTGAAGGCGCGGGTGAACGGGCGGCGCAGCTTATCGACCATCTGAAGAAGGGTGACATGGCCAAGGAAGCCGAGCGCCTGTTGGCCGATACCGGCTGGCTGCCCGAACCGCTGCGCCTGGTCGATCTCGATGGTGATGCGGCCGCCGACACCGATGGCGAGGTCGAGGCTTTGCCCGACTTCCTCGCCGGCGACGGTGACGACGAGGAAGCAGCGGCTGAAGAAGAGGAAGACCGGCAGCACCTCGTCGCTGCGGAATGACCGCATACGGGGCGGCGCAGGCCGCCCCGTACCGTTTTTCAACTCGCCCGGCCATCGCGCCGGGCATTTTTTATGGAGGCCGTCATGGCTGACCACATCGACTTCATCTTTCGGGCCGACCGCGAGAATCCCCCGGCCGAGCGGTCGCTGCCCTGGGAGGAGACGCGCGACGGCATCACCGTCGTCGTCGAGCCCAAGCCGCACTGGGCCGAGGATGCACGGGCCTTCCGCCTCGATGCCCGCGAATATTGCTACTATGCCGGCTGGAGCCGGTACGGTGCGCGCGCCCGGTTCTATGGCCATATCGATACCTGTGGCGATGACCTGTTGCTGAAGGCCCGCGCCCTGATCGTCCGCGAGATCGCCGAGGGGCATTGGAGCTGACCATATCCCAAGTCGCGTTTCAGTTTCACCAGCATCCGCCGTCTTTGCCATACCGTGTGGAGCTGGATTCCGTCTCCGGCCTGGAACACGTCGATCCGGTGAGACGGGCATGGGGGAAAGGCTGGCGGGGCACGGCACCTGCGACGGGATTTCGGCATCCTGTCAGAGGCAGAACACCACCCCCGCTTCCATTCGCTGACCTTGGTCTGAGCCGTTTCCTTGTCAATCAACCCACGAGGGGTCGGCTTACGCGAGCGTGCCGCCCTCGCGGATTCGGACGAGCCGAACGCGCGAGGGTGATTGCAGACCCGTTCAGACACTTCGGGCGCCTGTCGCGCGGGGGATGGTCCCCCGCCTCCCAAGACAGGAGCCGGAACCCATGTCCTACGCAGATGCCACCGCCTTCGCCGCCAGCCTCGCCACCACGCTGATGGTCTCGATCGTCGTGTTCCAGGCCGGAGACGGAACCCATGGCGCCATGCCCGCCGACGAATTCGATGGCGACGACGAGATGGTGAAACTGGAACTCGACCCATGGAGCTGAGGCGCGCAAGCGCCTCGTTCCCGACGGCCCGGAACGCTCAGGAGGCGTCCGGGCCTTCCGCCTTGCGATGGGTTGGTCCGTCGCCGGCAACATCGCCGAGGCGGACGCCTTCGGCAGATGAGAGGAAGAGGTCGGGCCTTTGGCCGTGACGGGTTGGATGCTGGGAGAGAGGCTCTCGGCGCCCGTCGCGGAGCGATCCCGATGACCCATACCAGCCAATCCACCTTCGCCCCGATCGGGCAGGTTCTCGCCGACCGGGTGCTGCCCGGATTTCGGCGGGCGCAGAAGCTGCCGCTGCGCATCTCCTGCCTCGGCACCGTCAGCTATGCCGGAGCCACCTATGCGGATTATCGCGACCGCAGCGTCTCGCTTGGCGAGGCTGCTTCGCCGGAAGACGCCGTCGCTCTTGCCGCGCTCCGCGTTTCGCGCGGCGATCTCGGCCCCGGCGACGACACCGGGTTGCGCTTCGAGCCGCGCCTGATCGTCATTCAGGACAGCGCGCTCGGCCTGGTTCTCGGCGGCGAAATCCGAGCCGGGATCATTCTCTGGCGGCAGCCGGTCGCCAGCGACGGCGAGGCCCGCCGCATCGTTATCGAAGCCAGCCGAAAGCGCGGCTTGGCCTTCGCCGCCTCCGGCCGGGGCGATCATGTGTCGACCCGCGTCCTGCGATTCGGAGCGGCGTTGCTGGAAGCGCGGCTGGTCGATCCGCTCTGGCGCGAGACCGCCGCCGAGCTGCTCAGGCTACCGCAGGCGGCCTGATTCCATTCCCTTCCTTCAATCAGCCCGGCTTCGCGCCGGGCTTTGTCGTTTCAGGAGCCTGACATGGCCGACTACTTCACCCATTTTTCCTGCCTGCTCGATGTGGGGACGCCCGACAACGCCGCTCGCGCCCTCGATCTCTACAATCAACTTTCCGAGGAAAACGCTTCGGAAGAGCCGCCGTCCGACAGTTTCCTCCTGTCGATCCAGCCCGAGCATGGCGGAACCAAACTCTGGATGCGCGATGACGTCACGGGCGACCCGGAGCGTCTCATTCAGTTTGTGAAGCGTTGCGCCGCCGAATTCGGACTGACCGGCCGCTGGGGGTTTCAGTATGCCAACGCCTGCTCGAAGCCGCGCGTCGACGGCTTCGGCGGCGGCGCTCATGTGCTCGATCTCGCTACAGGGGAAACCGTGGCCTGGACCTACACCGACGGCTGGCTTGCCGAAGTGCTGGATGGAGGTGATCCGGATGCCTGAGATCATGGAAACCACGGTCTATCGGCTCGACGAGCTTTCCGATGCCGCGAAGGCCAGGGCCCGCGCCTGGTATCGTGAAGGCGGCTTCGACTACGACTGGTACGATTCCGTCTATGAGGATTTCCAGCAGATCGCGGAAATCCTCGGAATCCGTTTCAAGACCCGCACCGTTCCGCTCATGGGCGGCGGCACACGTCAGGAACCTCGTATCGCCTTTACGGGGTTCTGGTCTCAGGGCGATGGCGCATCGTTCGAATGCTATTATTCCTACCGGAAGAATGCCTCGACGGAGATCAGATCCTATGCGCCGCGGGACAAGAAGCTACATGAGATCGCCGATGCGTTGCTGGCTATCCAGCGCCGCAACTTCTACCAGCTTCACGCCGAGGCCAGCCATCGTGGGCATGACTACCACGAGTATTGCATGTCGATTTCGGTCGAGCGTAACAGCCCCACCTATCAGGACATGACCACCGACGCAGAGGTGATCGTCATCGAGGCGCTGCGCGATCTGGCCCGCTGGCTCTATCGCCAGTTGGAGCGCGAATACGAATACCTGTCCTCGGACGAGGCGGTCGATGAAACGATCATCGCCAACGAATACACCTTTACCGAAACAGGTCGCAGGTTTGGCTGACGCCATTTGAGCGCCCCGTCCACAGGCGGGGCGCTTTTGTCATGTCTCCGACGGTCCGCTCAGCGAGCAGGGCCGGCCACGCTAGCGCTCACGTCTCTCCAACGGCCGCGATCGGCGGCTTTCGGCGATTGGCGGATGGCATGAGAGTGAGAGCGAGGCCGGAACGGGTTTGAGCCCGTGCGGATCGAGAGAGCGCGCTGCGCGGGCTCGATTCTGTCCTGCTCTCCCGAGGCTTCTCCCATGAACATGATCTCCGCATCAGCGGCGGTATCCGCCACCGCGCCGCTTTCGCTTGCTCCTGACACCGACATCCCTGCCGCCGTTTTCGTCGCGGCGCAGCTCATCGTGCCTCACCTCGAACGCGGCCAGCGCATCGATGCCGCCATGCTGCGCGGCGCGATGGAGGCTGCCTTCGGTGCCGCCGACGCGACCGGCGCCTGGAACTGGAAAACGGCCTATGACGCCTGTGAGGCGGCGACCGTTCTTTTCCTGCGCAAATACGGCAAGGCGCTTTTCCGTAAATCCGCTTCTCCTGCAGCAGTCCTGCCGCAGCTCGCCAAGATCGCGGGTCTTCTACCTACGCACACGCGCCGCTCGGAGGAAGCTCAGTCCTACCAGCAATTCTCCACTCCGATCCCGCTCGGCTTCGCAGCCGTGACGGCGGCAGCGATCACGCCCGCCGACCGCGTGCTGGAGCCGTCGGCCGGGACCGGGCTTCTCGCCATCCTGGCCGAGATCGCAGGAGGCTCGCTCGTTCTCAACGAACTCGCCGAGACCCGCGCCGGTCTCCTCTCTCTTCTCTTTCCGGCCCTGTCGGTCTCCCGCTTCGACGCGGCGCAGATCGACGATCATCTCGACACCGGCATTCTGCCATCCGTCGTGCTGATGAACCCACCGTTCTCCGTCATGGCGAATGTCGAGGGCCGGATGGCCGACGCCGCCTTCCGCCATGTCGCCTCGGCGCTTGCGCGCCTCGCGCCGGGCGGCCGTCTCGTTACCATCACCGGCGCGAACTTCGCGCCCGACGCGCCGGCATGGTCCGCAGCCTATGGTCGGCTGCAGGAACGCGGTCGCGTTGTCTTCTCTGCCGCGATCGACGGCTCGGTCTATGCCAAGCACGGCACGACCTTTCCGACCCGGCTGACCATCATCGACAAGCTGCCGGCCGAAGACCCAACCGTGTTCCCGGCCGCGCCCGGCGTCGCGCCGGATGTGACCACGCTGCTCGGATGGCTCGCCGAGCATCTCCCGCCGCGCCTGCCGATCGATCCGGCGGTCTCGGTCCCTGTGGTCGCGCCTCGCACCGTCCGTGCCTATGTGAACCGGGCGGCCAGGGCTGCGCCCGTCGTAGCACATACCGAGCCGGAGGGCGTTCCGCTCGTCTATGAAACCGTCGACTGGAAGCCGGCGGAAGCCGGTCGCCTTTCAGATGCGATCTATGAGGAATACGGGCTCCAGACGATCCGGATTTCCGGGGCGCGGGCCCATCCGACCCAGCTTGTGCAGTCGGCGGCCATGGCGAGCGTCGCCCCGCCGAAGCCGAGCTATCGCCCGACGCTACCAGCGAACGTCCTCGATCTCCTGTCCGATGCGCAGCTTGAAACGGTGATCTATGCCGGCGAGGCGCACTCGGATTTCCTCGCCGGCGCGTGGACGGTGGACGACACCCTCGACAAGCTGACCGCTGTATCTGACGACGCCAAGGGCGCCGTCCGGCTGCGCCAGGGCTTCATGATCGGCGACGGCACCGGCGTCGGCAAGGGCCGGGAGTCCGCCGCGATCATTCTTGACAACTGGCTTCAGGGAAGGCGCAAGGCTGTCTGGGTCTCCAAGTCGGACAAGCTGATCGAGGACGCACAGCGCGACTGGGGTGCGCTCGGCATGGAGCGCCTACTGGTCACACCTCTGTCGCGATTTCCGCAGGGCAAGCCGATCACGCTGAGCGAGGGCATCCTATTTTTAACCTATGCCACGCTGCGCTCCGACGTCCGCGGAGAGAGGGTTTCCAGGGTCAAGCAAATCGTCGAATGGTTGGGCTCCGACTTCGATGGAGTGGTGATTTTCGACGAGGCACATGCCATGCAGAACGCCGCTGGCGGCAAAGGAGAACGCGGTGACGTCGCCGCATCGCAGCAAGGCCGTGCCGGCCTGCGCCTCCAGCACGCGCTCCCCAATGCCCGCGTCGTCTATGTTTCCGCCACCGGCGCGACCACCGTCCACAATCTCGCCTATGCGCAGCGGCTCGGCCTGTGGGGCGGCGAGGATTTCCCGTTCGCGACGCGCGCCGAGTTCGTCGAGGCGATCGAGGCCGGCGGCGTGGCGGCGATGGAGGTGCTCGCCCGCGACCTGCGCGCGCTCGGCCTCTACACCGCCCGCTCGCTTTCCTTTGCCGGCGTCGAATACGAACTCATCGAGCACGAACTGACCCCCGAGCAGGTCCGCATCTATGATGCCTATGCCGGCGCCTTCGCGATCATCCATAACAATCTGGATGCCGCGATGCAGGCCGCCAATATCACTGGCGGCGGCGAAGGCGGTTCGGGCACGCTCAACAAGCAGGCGAAATCCGCTGCCCGCTCGGCCTTCGAGGGCGCCAAGCAGCGCTTCTTCGGTCATCTGTTGACCTCAATGAAGACGCCAACCCTGCTTCGTACTATCGCCGCCGATCTGGAGGCGGGTCATTCGGCTGTCATCCAGATCGTCTCGACCGGCGAGGCGCTGATGGAACGGCGGCTGGCGGAACTGCCGACGGAGGAGTGGAACGACGTCCGCGTGGATATCACGCCGCGCGAGTACGTCCTCGACTACCTTGCCCATTCCTTCCCGGTGCAGCTCTACGAGCCGTTCACGGATTCGGAGGGCAACCTGTCGTCGCGTCCGGTCTATCGCGACGGCCAGCCGGTCGAAAGCCGCGAGGCGGTCGCGCGCCGCGATGGGCTGATCGCCAAGCTCGCCAGCCTGCCGCCGGTCCCCGGCGCGCTCGACCAGCTCGTCCAGCATTTCGGGACGGACATGGTTGCCGAGGTGACGGGCCGGTCGCGCCGCATCGTGCGCAAACACGGCGGCAGCGTCACCATCGACCGGCTTGTGGTCGAGACGCGCGCTGGCGCCGCCAATCTTTCCGAGACGCAAGCCTTCATGGACGACCAGAAGCGCGTGCTCGTCTTCTCGGACGCCGGCGGTACCGGCCGCAGCTACCATGCGGAGAAGTCGGCGAAGAACACGCGCCTGCGCGTCCACTACCTGCTCGAGGCGGGCTGGAAAGCCGACACCGCCATTCAGGGCCTCGGCCGGACGCACCGCACCAATCAGGCGCAGCCGCCGCTCTTCCGGCCGATCTCGACCAATGTGAAGGCTGAGAAACGCTTTCTCAGCACCATTGCCCGACGTCTCGACACGCTGGGCGCGATCACGCGCGGCCAGCGCCAGACGGGCGGCCAAGGGCTGTTCCGCCCCGAGGACAATCTGGAGAGCCACTACGCCCGCGACGCCCTCCGCCAGCTCTATATGCTGCTGGTGCGCGGCAAGGTCGAGGGTTGCTCGCTCGACCGTTTCGAGTCCGCCACCGGCCTGAAGCTGATGGACTCGAACGGCATCAAGGACGAGCTGCCGCCGATCACGACGTTCCTCAACCGGCTGCTCGCGCTCACCATCGAGCTTCAGGGCATCCTCTTCTCGGCCTTCGAACAGCTCCTGACCGCCCGCATCGAGGGCGCGATCGTGTCGGGCACCTATGACGCCGGGCTGGAGACGCTGCGCGCCGAAAGCTTCGTCGTCGTCGATCGCCAGACGATCTACACCCATCCGCGCACCGGTGCGGAAACCAGTCTGCTGACGATCAACGAGCGCAGGCGCAACCGTCCTGTGACGCTTGACGCCGCTCTGGCCGAACTCAACGATCCGCGCGCCAAGCTGCTCGTCAATGAGCGGTCGGGGCGCGCTGCCGTTCAGATCCCGGCTACCAGCATCATGCTCGACGATGGCGAGATCGAGCGCCGCGTCCGGCTGATCCGGCCGACGGAGGCGCACAATATCCCGGTGAGGATGATGGGGGAGACCCATTGGGTCGAAGCAGACCGGGAGACCTTCGCGTCGGCCTGGAACGCCGAGATTGCCGAGGTGCCGGAATTCGCCGATGCGACGCTTCACATGGTCACGGGCTTGCTTCTGCCCATCTGGAAGCGGCTGCCGAACGAGTCTACGCGCGTCTATCGGCTCCAGACCGGTGAAGGTGAGCGCATCATCGGCCGCAAGGTCTCGCCGGCGTGGGCCGCGAATGCGACCGCGACCGGCGCAGCCGCGATCACGCCGGACGATGCCTTCACCGCCCTGATGGACGGCCGCACTATCCTCGATCTGGCCGAAGGTCTTCAGCTTCGCCGCGTCCGCGTCATGGGCGCGAACCGGATCGAGCTATCGGGCTTCGACGACACGATGCGCGAGCGCCTCACAGCCTACGGTCTGTTTCACGAGATCATCTCGTGGAAGCTGCGCATGTTCGTGCCGGTCGATGCCAATGGCCCGGCGGTTCTCGGCAAGCTGCTCGACCGCTGGCCGGTCGAGCGCATCGGCGAGAAGGAGGCCGCGTGATGCCCCGTCACGATGCCTCCGAACTGGCAAGCCGTCTCGGCCATCATGCCGAGGCGGTTTGCCGCCATTACCTGAAATCAGGCCACCGCGCCGGACGATACTGGATCGTTGGGGACGTTCAGAACAACCCCGGCCGCTCGATGTTCGTGCGGCTGACCGGCCCTGAATCCGGTAAGGGCGCTGCCGGAAAATGGACGGATTCCGCAACCGGGGAACATGGCGATCTGCTCGACGTCATCCGCGAAACGCTTGGCCTCATCGACTTCAAGGACGTGGCCGAGGAAGCACGCCGCTTCCTCGCTCTCCCGCATCCCCAACCGGCGATGACGAGGACGCCAACTGGCAGGACGTCGAACGTCGCTGTCGGTTCGCCCGAAGCGTCGCGGCGACTTTTCGCCATGTCGCAGCCGATCGGCGGCACACTCGCGGAAATCTACCTCAACGGGCGGGCGATTACCTCCCTCGTGGGAACCACCGCGTTGCGCTACCATCCGCGGTGCTACTACAAGCCCGATGAGCATTCGCCCACCGAGATCTGGCCGGCGATCGTCGCGTCCGTCACCGATCTTCACGGCAACCAGACCGGCGCACACCGCACCTGGCTCGCCCCGGACGGTTCGGGCAAGGCGCCGGTCGAGTCACCCCGGCGGGCGATGGGCGACCTTCTCGGGAACGGGGTCCGCTTCGGCGTTGCCGGTGAGGTGCTCGCGGCCGGCGAAGGCATCGAGACCGTGCTGTCGCCCCGTCAGGTTCTGCCCCACATGCCGATGATGGCCGCGCTCTCAGCGGCTCACCTCGCTGCCATCCTGTTCCCGGCGACGCTGCGCAGGCTCTATGTCCTCCGGGATCGCGACCCGGCCGGGGACGGCGCAAGAGACAGCCTGGTCGCCAGAGCAAAGGGCGTCGGGATCGAGGCGATTTCGGTGTCACCGATGCGCGAAGACTTCAACGAAGATCTGCGCTGGCGCGGCGTCGACGCCCTCCGGGCGACCCTGATGGAGCAGCTTCATCCCGATGACGTCCACCGTTTCGTGGAAGGGTGAAGAGATCGGCGGGGGAAGAGGCGCGGTCCAGGCGTCTTCACCTGCCGTCTCCATTCATCATCGTGATCATCCTTTGAAGTCGGAGAGAGCGGCGCCCACGGCCTTCTGAGAGGGCGATCGGCCCACAAACGGGCCGTCCGGGCAATGGCGCGGCGCCCGGCTATTTTCCGCCGGCGGGGCGAGCCCTGCCTTTGCAGCGCGAAACAAAATAGCCGGGCTTGGCCATCAAGGCCCTCGCGACAGGCGAGGGCTGCCAAGCCGTCCCGCCCGTGGGCTTCCGACGCCTGCGAAGGCCGCGATGGGCGCGGTCTCCAGACGAAGGACGCTCACGATGATGAACGAAGACGATGCCGCAGGCTTCGAGCCGGGCCACACCTCTTCCCCCACCGATCATGTCCTCACCGAACTCCAGCTCTACGGCTGGCGCCCGTTTCAGGACGAACCCGATCCGAGGCCGCTTCCGGAGGGCAACGCCGTCGCCGCAGCCGTCGCAGATATCTTCGACGCCCTCGTCGCGACGCTCGGCGACACGCGCCTCGAACCCGACCTCGACGAGTTGCTCTGGGGGACCGTCAATCTCTTCCATCGCGCCGCAAGCCGGGTCGAACGCGATCTCGACGACAACGAGCAGGCGCAGCGCCGCCTCCAGCGTGAGCAGGACGGCAGCGAGGTGAAGTCGGTCGAACTCGAACGCCTCACGGCCGAGGGGCAGACCATGATCGAACGGCGTAACAGCATGGAGCTCTTCCGCGACGTCGCCGTCGAAGCCTTCGAGCACCACACCGGCAGCGCCTGGCGGCCCCGCACCGGCTCGATGATCAGCCATCGCAATCTGACCGCCGCGATGATCGACAGCCGCGACTTCCTTGCCGCGAAACGCAGGGCTGAGAACGAGGTGCTCTTGCCAGCCGGTCCGAAGGTTGCCGTCTCCGGCGGAACCGACTTCAACGACCATAACCTGATCTGGGCGAAGCTCGATCAGGTCCGGGCGAAGCACGCTGACATGGTGCTCATTCACGGCGGCGCGAAGACGGGTGCAGAGCGCATCGCCGCCCGATGGGCAAACAGCCGCAAGGTGCCGCAGATCGCCTTCGAGCCTGACTTCAAGAAGTACCCGGCGAAACAGGCCCCGTACAAGCGCAACGACACGATGCTCGAAGTCCTGCCGGTCGGCGTCCTCGTCTTCGGCGGTGGCGGCATTCAAGGGAACCTCGCGGACAAGGCCCGCAAGCTCGGCATTCCCACCATGCAGTTCGACGGCGGCGCGTAAGCGCCGCCTCTGGCGGCTGTTTCAGCCGCCAACATTGACTATCGGAGAGGTTGATGGCTCTTATGAAACATCCTTGCAGAACCGGAAAAGTAGCATAGTCGCAGGCGGAGCGTATCTACAGGCAGCCTGTCGTGATCCTCAACCGATCATGTGGAGGTTTCCATGTCGCTCATCCTTCTCGCCATCTCCTTGACGATCGCCTTCTGTGTCTTCGCCTACAATCTCGCGATCTACGCTTTGCCGTTCATGGTTGGCCTGTCGGCCGCCCAATATGCCTGGGGCGCTGGAGCTGGCATCTTCCTGTCGGGGCTGGCCGCCGTTAGCGCAGCATTGCTGTCGATCGGTCTCGTACTCGCGGTTCTCGGCTTTGCCAGGAATCCGGCGCTGCGGCTGATCGCTCTCGCCGTCTTCGCCGTACCGGCCGTCATCGCCGGCTATGCGCTCATCCATGGTGTAGCGAAAAACGCGATCGACCCCGGCTTGATGCTCAATCTGCTTTCCGCCAGCGCCGGTCTGTTCATCGGCATCGCGGCCATGGTCAATCTGAACGCCCTCGGCGTGTCGATATTTTCTCGGTAATGGGCCGGCCGCGATCCGCCGGTCTCAGCGAAGAAAGCCGGCGGCTCGCGCCGCCGGGCTTGGATTTCCCGCACTGATGGGCTGCCACGACAGTGCTGCCCACACCATACTTCGCTTTCGGCCCGCTTCGCCCGGTTTGGGAAGTCGGTCGTTGGCGTGAGGTCTGCAGGCCGTAGACAGGCCCTGCCAGCGAGCTCATTCATTTCGTAAAATGGATACGGCCGCGGACACCTTCACGAACCTTTCCGCAGGTCGAGTGGATCGAGCCTTCCGCCATCGACAGTGGCGACGCGGCGCTGTTCCGCGTCTACGAGCCGGTAGCCTCTTTATTCTCGTTCCGTCCAGCCTGTCCGAGGAAGGGCGCGGGTGGCCGGAAGGAAAGATGAACGGGTGTCTTTCGAAGGCGGCGCAGGTCCATGGGGCCTGCCTCCTCGCTGTTGCCGGCAAGGACGATGGTTCTGCTGTGCGTCCCCGTGTTCGTGCTTTCAGAGGCACCAATCCCTCCGACTGACTGATCCCCTAAGTCCGTTCTGTTTCCTCCGGCAACCCCCGCAGCTCCCAGCCGTGTTGCCGCGCAGGCGCGGCTGCCCGCTCCACCTGGGGCCTTGGGGGTCAAGCTGCCGCCTAGGGCGTCAGTGCAGGAGTCTCCCGACGGCCTTGGCCGGGTCTCGTCGGAGGGATGGTCCCTCCGAGAAGCAACGGAGACTTACAATGCAGAACATCGTCATTCTCGCCGGCAACATCGGTCAGGACCCCGAAACCCGCTCCACCCAGGGCGGCACCCGGATCACCCACTTCACATTGGCCACCTCGCGCCCCCGGTACTCGGAAGGCAAGGTAGTCCGGGACGAGAACGGCTACCGGGTCCAGGACACGGAATGGCACCGCATCACCGCCTTCAACGGCCTCGGCAAGACGATCCAGGAGTATTGCGAGAAGGGCATGAAGGTTCTGGTTCGCGGCCGCATCCACTACACGAAGTGGACCGACCAGCAGGGTAACGACCGCTACGGATGCGAGATTATAGCCGAGACGGTCGACTTCCTCAGCCGGGCGAAGCAGACGGAAAGCGAGGACGGCAGGTCCATCGATGACGAGGACATCCCGTTCTGAGCGGGAAGCAGGGAACCCGGCGGCGCAAGCCGCCGGGCTTTTCTTGTTCGCGCGGAACCACAGCGGAAGCATCCGGCTAACGGCCCGACGGATCGGCAGCAACTCGAAACGACCGAATCAGCCGTCCTTCGAAAGTCGGTTTGCAGAGGCGGTTTGCACCGCTTATCTGCGATTTCACAGTGGCGAAGAAAGCCAAGAACGACTAAAATAGTCGTAGTTCTGGAGTGCGCGTAGGTCCGAATGGGAGGTGATCATGCATGATCACCGCCCGACAATCACGGGCCGCACGCGCGCTGCTGGGTTGGACGCAGGAGACGCTCGCTGACAAGGCCCAAGTAGCATTGACCGCCCTCAAACGCCTTGAGTCCGAAAACGGACTCCAGGTGTACGAGTCTACGCGCGATCAGGTACGCCGGGCTTTCGAGTCAGCTGGGGTTGTTCTCCTTTCGACAGACAAGGGCGAAGGAGTGTTGCTCCTACACAATAGGACTAATTCTCCCCGGTAGTGGAATTCGACGCCGAGCTACCAAATCCTTGTCAAAAATCGAGGCTATCTTCTATCGGAGATGGTTAACGGGCAGGACGCGCGCGACTATGGTGGCTTGATGGGACAGGCGATGCAGACGTTTCTGGACGAACCACCGTTCAGCGAAACGCTCACATCTTACGATCGCGAGCACATGAAGCTCTATATGCGACTGCTCGACGCCGACCGCGATGGTGCTGACTGGCGCGAGGCGGTGCATATTTTGTTTGGTCTCGATCCTAATGGCGATCCCAAGCGTTGCCGCTCGATTCATGAATCCCATCTCGCTCGCGCCCGTTGGATGACCGAGCATGGCTATCGAGAACTGGTTCGTGAGAGCCAACAGAAGCCGCCACGGTGATGCCCAGCGCGCATCACCTATTGACATGCGCATGACTTCCGCACCTCAACCCAAACAGGAATCGTGAGTTCTCCAAAGACTTAGACAGAAACTGGGAGGATCAGCGATGACACCTGACGCATCGATCTGGCGTTCCTCGGAATATGACCATCTGGATGGGCTAACCGCTTCCGATCTCGCCTGGGAATGGCTACGCCGCAACGACGCCTATGATGCAGATTTCGAGGCTTCAGCTTCCGGTCGCGTAGCGTCTGAACCACAGACCGAGCGGATACGGCAGCGGTGGGGGCTGCGATTTCGCCGTCGATCCCCTGATCCCACCCCCTGACGCTCCGGTTTTCTGGCTCCCACAAGAAGACACGAGCGTTGTCGTGCTGACCGAGGCCCCGCCGGCTCTCGGCGCTAGCCTCTCTCGTGAAGCTCACGAGCCATGGCGACACGACCTGCCACTCGGCGAAGGTGAAGCGGCGTTTCGCTTTGCTCTCGGAAACGGGCAAAGTCTCCAGATCATCGATTGCGCCATCGAAGGACGGAACGTTGCTGTCGCCGCCGTCCCGCTCGGTATAGAAGGATTCGACCGGCTCGAAGCCCTCTATCGCTTCCTCTCGGCCTTGCACGGCCGCGCGATTCCGCCCGATACCCGGCTGACACGTCAGCAGCGGACCCGCCAGCGCAGAATGCTCCGCGCGTTCGATGGCTATCGCGCTGGGGCGACGCAACAGGAAATCGCCGAAGTCATCTTCAACATTGCTCCTCTCGACCGCGACGCCTGGCAGGCATCAGATGTCCGTCACAAGATCAAGACGCTCCTGCGCGATGCCCGCGCCATGATAGCGGGTGGCTATCGAAAACTTCTTCGTCATCGACGCCAGTTCTAGCGCGGTCTCGCTCTCTACATGGTGGGCGAATTCGATACCCCCCAACTTCGCCCTGCAACTCGCCGGCTCTCCTCCGCCACCGTGGTCGTTGTCCGCCGCTGACCCGCGACGGCCGTCCCCAACGCCACGGAGGTCCGATCCATGCCATATGAACCCGTCGTTCTCCCGCCGCGCTTCCTGCGCACCAAGGAAGCGGCCGAGTTTCTCAGCCTTTCGGCGCGCACCCTCGAAAAGCACCGGACCTACGGAACAGGCCCGGCCTATCGCAAGCTCGGCGGCCGCGTCGTCTATGCCATCGACGATCTCGAAACCTGGGCCGCTCGCGGCGCGGTGACGTCGACATCTGATCCGCGCGGCTCCGTGCTGCCGGCGAAGCGCCACGTCATTCCCTCCGGGCCGCAGCTCGGCCGCTACGCACGCTGACCGCGGCCGGCTTCCTTCATGACGGTGCGGCGTCGATCCCTTTCGGAGCGCGGGCAGCTCGATCTGTTCCGAGCGCTTCCCGGCGACTTCGCGCCACGAGACGCGCAGGATCTCATGGCCTATCCCTTCTTCTCCCTATCCAAGACCCATCGCGTTGCTCCGATCGATTTCGTCGCCGGCAACGTGACGATCCGGGTCGAGGCCGTCCCCGATCATGGCATGGCCACGATCTGGGACGCCGACATCCTGATCTGGGCGGCGAGCCAGATCGTCGAAGCCCGGGATACCGGGCTTCGCACCTCGCGGCTGATGGCCGCCACGCCCTACGAAATCCTCACCTATGTCGGCCGGGGCACGAGCTCACGCGACTATCAGCGCCTGAAAGCCGCGCTCGACCGTCTGCAGTCGACGACGGTTTCCACCTCGATCCGACAGCCTGCGGAAGGCCGCCGTCATCGCTTCTCGTGGATCAACGAGTGGCAGGAGCGCACCGACCGCAACGGCCGGCCCGAGGGCATCGAGCTGATCGTGCCGGACTGGTTCTACCAGGCCGTCCTCGATGACGCGCTCGTGCTCACAATTGATCGCACCTATTTCGATCTGACGGGCGGCCTCGACCGCTGGCTCTACCGCCTGGTGCGCAAGCATGGCGGCCGCCAGCGCGATGGCTGGCGCTTCGACTTCCGTCATCTTCACCAGAAATCCGGCAGCCTATCGCCGTTCAAGCGCTTTGCCTTCGAGCTGCGCGACATCATCCGGCGTCAGCCGCTGCCCGGCTACAGGCTCTTTCTCGAAGCCGAGATCGGCGGGCGCCTGCTGCTCGCCTTCGAGCCGCTGCCCGCCTGTGGACAAGCTGTGGATAGCCTCGTGCTATCGGGAACCCGGACTATCGTGCTATCGGGAACCCGAGGCTCGTGCTATCAGGAACCCAAACAGGGTGTAAGGCACAGAAACCCCACACGAAATCGCGCCCTTAACTTAGAGTCTAACATAGACTCTAACCTTGAAGAGCGCGCGCGCGATGTGGAAAACCTCATCCGCGGCGCCGCGAGAAGCCTCAGCGTTACCGCCAGGAAGAGCGCGCCGATCGCGCCGGCGGAGCCACTACAGACGGCTGCAAGCCGCCGCGTTGAAACCTCTCCATCCATCGATCCCGAGACGCCCCGTCTTCCTCTCGATCCGCCGGGAGGACGCCGATGATCGTCGCTCTCCTCAACCAGAAGGGCGGCGTCGGCAAGACGACGCTCGCCCTCCATCTCGCCGGCGAGTTGGCGATGCGCGGCAAGCGCGTGACCCTGATCGACGCCGACCCGCAGGGCTCGGCGCTCGACTGGTCGCAGCAACGCTCGCGCGAGGGCCTGCCGCGCGCCTTCGGTGTCGTCGGTCTCGCACGCGATACGCTGCACCGCGAAGCACCCGAACTCGCGCGTGACGTCGATCACGTTGTCATCGATGGCCCGCCGCGTGTCGCCGGCCTCATGCGCTCCGCGCTGCTGGCCGCCGACGTCGTGCTGATCCCGGTGCAGCCGTCGCCGCTCGATGGCTGGGCCTCCGCCGAGATGCTGGCGCTCCTGGCGGAGGCGCGCATCTACCGGCCCCAACTCGGCGCCCGTTTCGTGCTGAACCGCTGCGGCGCCCGCACTGTCATCGCTCGCGAGACCGCCGAGACCCTGGCCGACCACGATCCGCCGGTGCTCGCCACAACGATTGGCCAGCGCGTCGTCTTCGCTGACGCCGCGCAGACCGGGCGGCTCGCCTCGGACATCAATCGGCGTTCGCCCGCCGCGCGCGAGATCGCGGCGCTGGCGGCCGAGGTCGAGCGTCTTTGCAACGGGAAGACCGCGCCATGACGGTTCTTCCCGAAATCATATTGTCCGGAGACTGCCGCGACCGCATGCCGGCGCGCGGCCCGTTCGACATGATCCTCGCCGATCCCCCTTACGGGGACACATCGCTCGCCTGGGATCGCCGCGTCGAGGGCTGGCTGGCGCTCGCTCGCGGGGCGCTTGCCCTAACCGGCTCGATGTGGGTCTTCGGTTCGCTGCGCAGCTTCATGGCAACCGCCGACCGCTTCGCCGACGCTGGCCTGCGGCTCGCCCAGGAGATTGTCTGGGAGAAGCAGAACGGCACCGGCTTCCATGCGGACCGCTTCAAGCGCGTGCATGAACTGGCCGTCCAGTTCTATCCGGCCGAGACGCCCTGGCGCGACATCTACAACGACGTCCAGACCACGCCCGACGCGACAGCCCGGACCGTTCGACGCAAGCAGCGTCCGCCCCATACCGGCCAGATTGATGCTGGCCACTATGTCAGCCACGACGGCGGGCCGCGCCTCATGCGGTCGGTCATCTACCTGCGCAACTGCCACGGCCGCGCGATCCACCCGACTGAAAAGCCGTCGGCGCTCCTCGAAATCCTTATCCGCACGAGCTGCCCGGAAGGCGGCCTGGTCGGCGATTGGTTCGCCGGCTCGGGTTCCGGCGGCGAAGCCTGCCGGCTCTCCGGCCGGCGCTATATCGGCTGCGAGATCGACCCCACGATGGCCGACCGCGCCCGCGCCCGCATCGCCACCGTGCTGCCGTTCCATGACGGAGGCGCGTCATGACGGCCCCCGCCGAAAAGCGCGGCTTCGCGCAGCGTCCCGCCGATGCGGACGGTTGGATCAAAGCGGGTGACGCGCTTCCGCCACGCAATGGCGCAGCCGTGACCTTCACGGCCCGGCTCACCATCGACATCACGCCTGAGCTGCGCGGCCGGATCAAGATCGCCGCCTTCAGCCGCGGCGTCACCGTCGCCGACATGCTGCGCGAGCTGTTCGAGCGCGAATTCCCCGACACCCAAGGAGACACACCATGACCGGCAATGCGGCGCTCCGCATCGGCGGCCGTCCGTTGCCGGACGGTCCAGCCGCGTTCACCACGCTCGTCGAACTCACCTGGATCGAGAAGCGCATCGAGAACTGGATCAGGTTCGGCCGCGAAAGCTACGAGCAGAAGCTCGACCGCCGTCATAGAGTGGTCGGCTTCGCGCCCGGTACGATCTTCTGCCTCGTCCGCTGGGCGGCGAATGAGTACGGAACGATCATCTCGCGCCTGGACATCGTGCGCGCGGTCGACCGTGGCGAGCCCTTCCAGACGCTCCCCTTCGTGCGTCCTGGCGGCGACATCCTGCTGAAGATCGAAAGCTGGCCGAAGGTCGAGGACGTGCTTCGCCATGTCGACGGCATCGAGGCCCTCGGCATCGATCCCGCGGAAGCCGATCCCGATCACTGGCGGCACGTCGCGCACTGGATGAAAGCCGGCGAGATGCCGCGCCCGTACACGGCCGAGCGCCATCAAGCCTGGCTCCGCCGGCGGGAGATCGGGCGATGACGCGGCTCGGCTACCTCGCGGCGACATCCGTCGCCGTGCTCGGCATCGCCGCAGCCAGCGCCACGCCGATCCCGCTGAAACTCATCTGGAACGCGACGGCGAGCGCGCCGGTCGGCTTCTACACGGTCTCGCCGACCGGGCGGATCGAGGTGCCGGATCTCGTCGCTGTCATGCCGCCCGAGCCATTCGCCTCCTTCATGGTCGAACGCGGCTATGTCGGCCGCGACGTGCCGATCCTCAAGCACGTCGTCGGCCTGCCGGGACAGCGCGTTTGCCGCGATGGTCGCGCCATCACGGTCGACGACGTTCCGCTCGGCGAGGCCCGCGACCGCGACAGCCGTGGCCGCGACCTGCCGATCTGGCGGGGCTGCCGCGTGATCGGCGGCGGCGAACTTTTCCTCATGAACCTCGAAGCCGCCGACAGCCTCGACGGCCGCTACTTCGGCCCGTTTCCCGCCGCGGCGGTCATCGGCCGGGCCACCCCGCTTTTCACCGACGAGGACGGCGACGGTCGCTTCGTCTGGCGCGCGCCAACGCGGTGAGCGCGCGTCCTTCGCAATCCCACCGCAGCACAGGAGACCATGACCATGGCCCAGATCGGACAGTTCACGCGCACGGAAGCGGGCTTCGAAGGCGAGTTCCGAACGCTCGGCATCAAAGAGGAAATCACCCTCGTTCCTGCCGAACCTTCGGACACCGAGAACGCCCCGAAATACCGCGTCCTGCTCGGTGACGAAGACGGCCTCGATATCGGCGCGGGCTGGATCCATGTCGGCGAACGGGCCGGCGAGTTCGTCTCGATCACGATCTACAGCCCGCTACTCGGCGGCACGTTTCGCGCAAATCTCTTCCGCGCCGGTGACGACGGTTCTGCCTGGGTGCTCACCACCGTCCAGCCCTCCAAGAAGCGGCAGGAGGACTGAATGGCGGCGCCCCGAGACCGCGCCTGCGCCGGACGTTTTTCCACCGTCCGGCGCTCAGCGCTCCTTCTCCTTTCCGGCCTGCTCTTCACCCCAGCCGCAACGCCGACGGTTCTGGCGCAAAGCGTGTCGCCTACGAGAACCGTCGCCGCGCATCCGCATGCGGCGCATATCGCGGAGGCATCGCGCCGCTTCGGCATTCCGCCAGCATGGATCGTCGCCGTCATGGGCGCCGAGAGCGCGGGCGACGTGCGGGCCGTCTCCTCGGCCGGTGCGATGGGTCTGATGCAGGTCATGCCGGACACCTGGGCCGAGCTTCGCATCCGCCACGGCCTCGGCCGCAATCCTTACGACCCACGCGACAACATCCTCGCGGGTACTGCGTACCTGCGCGAGATGTGGGATCGCTATGGCGACATCGCCGCCATGCTCGCGGCCTACAACGCGGGGCCCGCACGCTACGACGAGCATCGTTCGAAGGGCCGAGCGCTGCCCGCCGAGACGCGGGCTTATGTCGCTTCGCTCACGCCCGCGCTGCGCGGCGAGCGCCCTTCGAAGAGCGGTTCGGCGGTCGCCCGGCCGCTCGACTGGCGCGAGGCGGCGATCTTCGTCGGGCGCGATGAAGGCGCTCCGGCCGCCAATTCCCAGACGTCGCATCGCTCGCCGGACGACGCCCTCTCGCCCGTCCCGGCGATGCCGCAAATGCTTGTCGCCGCACAGCCGGAGGGGCTGTTCGTCGCCCGGAATACCGCTGGGGACCGGCCATGAGCGGCCCGGCGGCAATTCGCATCCCATCGTGCGCTGGCGTGTCGTGGAGGACGCCGGGGGTAGGGGCAGGCGCAGCAACCGGACGATGGCAGGATAAAAGGGCGCACGGTGCGCTTCGGTCGGGCGGTTGTTTTTGTTCATGTTTTTGGCGCGTTCCGCACCGTGCAGCGCTTTCGCGCACCGTGCGCGCCGCGCCCATCTTGATGATTTTCTGGTGCTTTTTGCACCGTGCGGATTCGCGTCATGTCCGATGACCACGAGTTCCGCATCCGTCCGGGCCGCATCCGATCGACCCGCGCGCAACAGACCCGGCCTTTCGTTGCGCAGGCGCTCGCCGCAGCGAAGAAGGCAGGCGGCGGCGTCTCGCGCTCCGGCCGCGTCACCTCCGGCAATCGCTCACGCTTCGGGCGTGGCCAGCGCGCCAGCATCCAGGCCAATCGCCTCATCACGTCGCGCACCCGCGGCGCCGTCGTCAAGGCGCGTGTGGTCCGCCACACCGCTCGATCCGCGCCGCTCGGAACGCATCTCGACTATCTGCGCCGCGACGGCGTGACCCGTGACGGGGAGAAAGCGCGGCTGTTCGGGCCGGGAACGGAGAATGCCGACGCCCGCGCCTTCGCAGAGCGCTGTGGTGATGACCGGCATCATTTCCGCTTCATCGTCTCGCCCGACGACGCACCCAACATGGCGGACCTCAGATCCTTCACCCGCGACCTCGTCGGCCAGATGGAAAAGGATCTCGGCACGAAGCTCGACTGGGTGGCCGTCGATCACTGGAACACCGAGCATCCGCATGTCCACCTGATCGTGCGCGGCGTGCGGGACGATGGCCAGGACCTCGTGATCTCGCGCGACTACATCAAGGAGGGCATGCGCGACCGGGCGCGTGAGCTCATCACCCAGGAGTTGGGACCGCGCACCGATCTCGATATCCGCCGCACTCTCGAAAGCCAGATCGAGACCGAACGCTGGACGCAGCTCGACCGCCAGCTTGTCCGCGACGCCGGCAAGTCCGGCATCATCGATCTCGCACCGCGCGCCGACCGACAGCCGGACGAATTCCACGCTCTGAAGGTCGGCCGGCTGCGGACGCTGGAAATTCTCGGTGTCGCGGGACAGGTCGGCCATTCGCAATGGTTCATCAGGCCCGAGGCGGAGAGCGTCCTGCGCGAGCTCGGCGAGCGCGGCGACATCATCAAGCGCATGCACCGCGCTCTCACCGAACGCGGCATCGAGCGCGGCTCGGCGAGTTATGTGCTGGCCGGTGAAAGCCTCGACGTGCCCGTTGTCGGTCGCCTGCTTGAACGCGGTCTGGATGACGAACTGAAGGGCACGGCCTATGCCGTGGTCGATGGCGTCGACGGCCGCACCCATCATATCAAGCTGCCGCATCTCGATGCCGCCGGCGACAGCCCACCCGGATCGATCGTCGAGCTGCGCGCCTACGAGGACGCGCAAGGTCAGCGCCGCGTCGCGCTCGCCGTCCGCTCCGATCTGGATATCCACTCTCAGGTCAACGCAGCGGGTGCGACCTGGCTCGATCGGCAGGCGGTTGCCCGCGAGCCCATCGCGCTCTCGGAGGGTGGCTTCGGCGCCGAGGTGCAGCAGGCCCTCGAGCAACGCGCCGAGCACCTGATCGGCGAAGGTCTCGCCGAACGGCAGGGCGGGCGCGTCGTCTTCGCGCGGCGTCTGCTCAACACGCTACGCGATCGCGAGGTCAGTGCGCTGGGCGAAAAGCTCGCCGCCGAGACCGGCCTGCCATTCAACCATGCCGACGGCGGCGAATATGTCGCCGGCTCCTATCGCCAGCGCTTCACGCTCGCCTCTGGCCGCTTCGCCATGATCGACGACGGCCTCGGCTTCAAGCTCGTCCCCTGGTCTCCCTCTCTCGAAAAGCAGATCGGCCGCCACGTCTCCGGCGTCGCCCGCGACGATGGCGGCGTCGACTGGGACTTCGGCCGCAAACGGGGGCTCGGCCTCTAACACCCGTCAGAAAGGAACCTCGCCATGTCCGGCACCAAGATCCTCTGGGGACAGATCACGATCGTCTTCCTGATCGTGCTCGTTACCACCTGGGGCGCGACGCAGTATGTTGCGTGGAGCCTCGGCTATCAGGCGCAGCTCGGCGAGCCGTGGTTCAGGCTCTTCGGCGTCCCGGTCTATTTTCCGGCCGCTATCATGCGGTGGTGGTACTTTTACGACGCCTACGCGCCCGGAATATTCGCGACCGGCGGCATGATCGCCGCGTCGGGCGGTTTCATCGCCATCGCGGTCGCCATCGGCATGTCGGTCTGGCGAGCGCGCGAACAGAAGAATGTCGCCACCTATGGCTCGGCCCGCTGGGCAGAGAAGCCCGAGATCGAGGCCGCGGGCCTGCTCGATCCCGACGGCGTGGTACTTGGCCGATACGATCACGAGTATCTGCGCCATGACGGGCCGGAGCATGTGCTGTGCTTTGCGCCGACCCGATCCGGCAAGGGTGTCGGTCTCGTCGTGCCGTCGCTCCTCACCTGGCCGGGTTCGGCGATCGTCCATGATATCAAGGGTGAGAACTGGACGCTGACCGCGGGCTTCCGGTCACTCCATGGCCGTGTGCTGCTGTTCGACCCGACCAATCCCAAATCCTCCGCCTACAATCCGCTGCTCGAGGTCCGTCGGGGCGAATGGGAGGTGCGTGACGTCCAGAACATCGCCGACATTCTCGTCGATCCCGAGGGGAGCCTGGACAAAAGGAATCACTGGGAAAAGACCAGCCATTCACTTCTGGTCGGCGCAATCCTGCATGTCCTTTATGCCGAGCCGGAAAAGACGCTGGCCGGCGTCGCCAACTTCCTCTCCGATCCGAAGCGCCCGGTGGAGTCGACGCTACGCGCCATGATGAAGACCGCGCATCTGGGCGAGGCCGGCCCACACCCTGTCGTGGCCAGCGCGGCGCGCGAGCTCCTCAACAAATCCGACAATGAGCGCTCCGGCGTTCTATCAACCGCCATGTCGTTTCTCGGATTATACCGCGATCCTGTCGTTGCCGAGGTCACGCGGCGCTGCGACTGGCGGATCAGCGACATCGTCGGCGGCGAGCATCCGACGACGCTCTACCTCGTCGTGCCGCCCAGCGACATCAACCGGACCAAGCCGCTGATCCGCCTGCTGCTCAATCAGATCGGCCGTCGCCTGACCGAAGAGCTCCAGGCGAAGACCGGGCGCCATCGTCTCCTCCTCATGCTCGACGAGTTTCCGGCGCTCGGCCGCCTCGACTTTTTCGAGACCGCGCTGGCCTTCATGGCAGGCTATGGGCTCAAGAGCTTCCTGATAGCGCAATCGCTGAATCAGATCGAGAAAGCCTATGGGCCAAACAATTCGATCCTCGACAACTGCCATGTTCGCGTGAGCTTCGCGACGAACGACGAGCGGACGGCCAAGCGAGTCTCGGACGCCCTCGGGACCGCCACCGAGATGAAGGCCATGAAGAACTATGCCGGGCACCGTCTGTCGCCCTGGCTCGGCCACCTGATGGTGTCCCGCTCGGAAACCGCCCGCCAGTTGCTCACGCCGGGCGAGATCATGCAGCTTCCGCCGGCCGACGAGATCGTCATGGTCGCCGGCATTCCGCCGATCCGGGCGAAAAAGGCCCGCTACTATGAGGATGCCCGTTTCCGCGAACGTCTTCTGTCGCCGCCCGCATTGAAGCGCCCGGAACAGATTCGTCCGGACGACTGGACCAGCCTGCCGATCCCGGCGCGGCCGGAAGCCCTCGATGCGCAACCCGCAGACCGATCCGACGACGAGGACCCGACCGAATCCGAACGGCGGCTGCAGCACGAGCTCCAACGGGTAAAGCCGGTAGAAAAGAAAGCGCCGATCGAGAACGAGTTCGAGATCGAGCCGCCTGACGACATCGATGAGGATGCCGTGCGCAACCAGCGCATGATCCGCCAGATGCAGGGCGTCGCACGGCAGGTCTCGCTCGATCCGAATGACGGCATGGAGCTGTGAGGGGCCATGACCAGTCACCGGAAGAAGATAAAGACCACGGTCTATCTGGACCCCGATGTCGAGAAGACGCTGGCGGATTTTGCCGCCCGCCGCGATCAATCGCAATCCATGATCGCGGAGGCGGCCATCGCGTCGTTCCTCTCGCCGGACGATGCCGAGCGGCGCGAGGCGATCGTCGCCAAACGCCTCGACCAGATCGACCGCCGCATGACGCGCCTGGAACGGGACGTTGGCATCGCCGTCGAGACCCTTGCGGTGTTCATCCGCTTCTGGATCACCACGACGCCCGCCTTGCCGGAGCCGGCGGCGCAGGCAGCGCGCGCCAAATCCAGCGAGCGTTACGAGGCGTTCATCACCGCGCTTGGCCGGCGCCTGGCGCAGGGGCCGAAGCTCCGTCAGGAGATTTCCGAAGATGTAGCTGGTTCTGATGCGCTTAAGTGATTTCTTCGTGCGTTTTCCTACGAACGGATCGGAATCTGATATCGCCTATAATCATGGTTGAGCCATATCTGGGCGCTAAGGCTTGCTATGCAGGGCCCTTCGGCGGCTTTCGACTCCATTGTTGCCGTCCTTCGTCGATATGGGACAACTCGAAACCTGCCGCTCGTGCGAAACAAGGATTTCGGGTGTCGCTATCGATGAAACCGGGGAGTCCAGCTTTCAATCAAATCGTTTTCTTCGCCATCTTCATCAGGCTCGTTATCTTGCCCGACCGTGGGAGACACGAGAATGGTAAGGACCTTTCCATATCCCCCAAGCCCAACAGACTCCTCGGATGCAGCCGCCTTGGTGAAACCGCCAAGCCAATCCCGAATATCTGTGTCGTCGGCGATCCGGTCGCCACTTCTCACGCGCGTAGGGTCTGAAGCCAACCGGGCCGTGGCTGTCCCCGCAGGAAGGCGCGTGCCCTTGCGCAGATAGTCTAGCTTTGGAAGCGATTTCATCGCCTCCGACATGAAGCAGTAATCGATAATGCCGCCGGTGCTCATGATAACGGCGACGGCGAAGTCGGTCAGTTCGGCGAAGCGAATGGCGGTGGCGGTGCGAGAGGTCACGCAGAGGTCGGCAACGGCTTCAATTGCCTCAAGCCCGGGATCGTGGGCGTCGATAGCTTTTCGAAACGGAGCCGACGGCATAAGCAGCCCCGCCGCAAAGTGGTCGGCTTCCAGCTCGTAAGGATCAGCCGTTACAAACCCGGCCCGTGACAGATGAACCCCGCCCTGCAACACCTGATCAATATGTCCCGGAAGAAAATAGTGGCCCAGCTCGTGGCTCACACTGAACCGCTGGAAGCCCGTGCTGGGAATATGGGTGGCGTAGATGATCCCGAAATTATTGCCGTGGCGAAGCAGCATACCCGACACACCTTCGGTCTTCTCAGGCTTGCCTTCGACAACGATGTCGCGGCTCTCCGCAATCGCAAACGGATCGACGGGGAGTGATGTGATGCCTTCCTCCTGAAGAAAGGCCTCCGCAGTCTGCTTGGCGATCTTCAGACTGAAAATGCGCTTCGCGGGCGTGCTCATTCGTGCTGATCTTTCTTGTTGCTGTTGCGCTTGGCCAGCATCTCAAGAAAATCCTTCGCGATCTCCCGGTCATTGCCAGTCAGCTTCCCGATATCCCGAAATAGAGGGTCACCGGCTTGTGCAAGGTCAGGGCTATCGACTCGGCCCAGCAGGTAATCGGTCGTAATCTCCAGTCCTATCGCGATCCGGCGCAGTGATTCGAACGACGGTTTGCGTGTTCCTGTCTCAAAATGGGCGATCGAACTCGCTGGCATATTCGTGCGCGCGCCCAGGTCCTCTTGACTGTAACCCCTTAATTCGCGGGCCTTTTTCAGCCGCTCCTGAAAAATCCGAGAGGGGTCTTGTTGATCAGTCATGTCTACTCCGCCATGCAAAACTTGACGAGTTTTTCGCCTCGCCCTATATACTAGACATGTATCTCATGTCGAACCCGCCAAGCGCAAGGAAAACGTGACCCTATGAGCCGCCTCCATGTTGATCATGCAGACCTCGTTTGCTTCGCAGAAGACAAGGTCAACTTGCCAAGAGACAAGGCGCAGGAGTATCGCGCGCAGGCGCGGCGTCTGCGTGAAAAGCTGGAGGGCTACCTCGCCGAGCATCCGGATTTCACGCTCAAGAAGATGATGCTCTCCGGCAGCCTTGCCAAGGGTACTGCACTTCGTTCGCTCAATGATATCGACGTCGCCTGTTACATCAGCGGCGCATCCGCGCCGAGCGACATCGCGGCGCTCCTCGAATATCTGGCTGAGCGTCTGCGGAAAGCCTTCCCGAATTTCAGCCATGATCAGGTCCAGCCGCAGACATACAGTGTCACGGTCTCGTTCAGGGGTTCCGGCCTTGACGTCGATGTCGTGCCCATTCTCTATGACGGCGATCCGCAATGGTACGGCAATCTTGTCAGTCAGGAAGATGGGTCGTTTCTCAAGACCAGCATTCCGCTGCATCTGGAGTTTGCCGGGAAGCGCAAGACGGCGCAGCCGACACACTTCGCGCAGGTCGTCCGTCTCGCCAAATACTGGACGCGCATTATGAAGCGGGAGCGTGACGGTTTCCGCTTCAAATCCTTCATGGTTGAGATGGTGTTGGCGCACTTGGCGGATGGCGGTGCAGATTTCTCCGACTATCCGGAGGCATTGCAGCACTTCTTTACATACATCGCGCGGAGCGACTTCCGCGAGCGCATCGTGTTCTCCGACTACTACGCGCCGCATACGGTCGGCAGCTTCACCGAGCCGGTCCAGATCATCGATCCGGTGAACGCGAAGAACAATGTCAGTCGGCTCTACACGGCGCAGCAGGCCGACATGATTGTCGAGGCTGCGCTCGACGCAGGCGATGCGCTCGATGCAGCGCTCGCTGCGCCGACGAAGCAAGAGACGGTCTACTATTGGCAGAAGATCTTCGGTTCGAGTTTTCAGGTTTGAGGGCATCCATGTCGCAAAGCTACACTGTATCCGAGACCACCACGTTCACTGTTACCCATGCCCGCCACATGGCGGCGAAGGTTGCTACCGATCTCAAGCGGATGCAGCGGCTTTACGGCTCGCCGTCCGACGCCGATATCAACACCTACGAAACCGAGGTCATCGATCTGTTGAAAGCTGGTTATCTCGGCGTCGTCACTTACGGCTACCGCCGGAATAACGACTGGATCGAACCTACGCTGCGCTACTCCGCACATGATCTCGCCGGTGCCGCCGCCAATGACGAAGACCCCGGTCGTATCAAGCCCGGAGCGAACATCTCGGGCGCGACTTTCTATTCCTACCTCACTTACAGCGCCGCCTGGGACAAGCTCACAAGCGACCAGAAGGACGCGTTCAAGAAGACTTTGCCTTTCTATCGCGGCGGCGCGCCAGAGCCCGGCGTCACCGGCTATTTTGCTGAAGACCGTATTTATTCCTCGGGCGGACGGGCTCTCAACCGCGCAAGCGTAAGGAGCTGGTAATGAACGCAACGCAGGGACCCGGCGAGTTTTTCGAAAGGCGCGTCACATATCCGGACATCGGTCCGCGCGAACGTCTCGCACGCCTTATCGGGCTGGACGATCAGAAGGCTCGTCTGACCAAAATTCTGGCGCTTCTCGTCAATCCGGCCGGGCTGGAGGCCTGGGCACAAAAGCACCATCCAAAGATGAACGCCTTGCTGTCCACCGTTATGCGCCGTCCGCCTCTGGTCGTTCTGGCGGGGGATGTAGGCTCCGGCAAGACCGAGCTGGCAGAGACGATCGGCGACGCTGTCGCGCGTCAGGAAGATATCGACCTGACGCTGCTGCCATTGAGCTTGTCCACGCGTGGCCAGGGCCGCGTGGGGGAAATGACGCAATTGCTGACGGCGGCATTCGACTGTGCCATTAGCGAGGCCAGCAAGCTCAAGGGGCGGTCGGGCAAAGCCCGCGGCGGGATCATACTGCTCGTGGACGAAGCCGATGCTCTGGTTCAGTCGCGCGAAAACGCGCAGATGCATCATGAAGATCGTGCAGGCGTAAACGCCTTCATTCGCGGAATTGACCGGATTGCGAACGCCAGCTTGCCCGCGGCCGTTATCATGTGCACCAACCGCCTCGGTGCGCTGGACCCGGCGGTGAAAAGGCGCGCGGCCGACATATTGTTGTTCGGTCGCCCTGACGAAGCACAGCGTCGCGCGCTCCTCGCCGGCGCGCTTGGCGAGCTTGGATTCGGCCCCGCCGACATCGATAGGATGGTGATGGCAACCGGGCAGAGTAAGGATCGCTCTTATGGCTACACCTTTTCCGACCTGACCCAACGCCTGCTGCCGGGAATTATTCTGGACGCTTATCCCGGATCGGCCGTCAAGCCTGCACGCGCGCTCGAAGTGGTGGCAGCCATGGAGGCCACCCGCCCGTTCGAGGAGGGCCACAATGGCTAACGCAGTAACCGCTCGCTGGCATGGCGACAACTATCAGTCGCGGATTTTTTGGGAGAACGCCTTCAACCTGCTCGACGACCACTCCTGCGTCGTCGAAGTCACGTTCGAGGCGGATGGCCCGAAATCTTTCGATGATGTTGTCGTCAAGTATGATCCACCCGTCGTAAGGTCGGGGCCGGATCGCGTTGCAGCCGAGTATCACCAGATCAAGTGGCACGTCGAGACCGGCGGACGTTTCGGCTATGAGGACTTCATCGATCCCGACTTTATCGGTGCGCAGTCATTTTCGCTGCTGCAGCGCTTGAAGGAGGCCCGGGAGAAACTGCCGCAAGGCCAGAACGCCCACTTTTCGTTCCTGACGACCTATCGGATCAAGGACGGCGACCCTCTGGCAGAGCTGGTCTCCGGCCACGACCGGTCGCTTTTGATTGAACGCCTTTTCGACGGCACGACCGATCGCAGCAGGATGGGCAAGGTGCGCAAGCTCTGGCGGGAGCATCTGGAGCTTCCCGATGACAGCGCCCTGAAGGCCGTGATCGGTGGTTTCCGCATCATCGACGGGCACCGTTCGCTGGAGGAGCTGCGCTCGGAAATAAACATCAAGGCGAAGGTCGTCGGCGTCATGGGATGCAGCGCGGCCGCATCGGATTTCAGGTATGACGAACTGGCTCGGCAACTGAAGATCCGGCAGCTCAATGGCCTGACCCGCGAGACACTCCTCAAGCTTTGCGGCGAAGAAGGGTTGCTGCTGGAAAAGCAACAGCCCAAAGAGCAGTTTCTTCCTGTAGCAATCCGCAGCTTTCTCGGTCCGGCTGCCGATATCGTCGGCGCGACTCCTGAAAACTCCCTGATCCTGACCGATGCTTTCAGGCAGCGCTATCTTCAGGACGGGCGCGACTGGCAGGCCGACATCAGGCCACGGGTCACCGCCTTTCTCGGGGCGGCCGTGAAGAAATCTCCGAAGCTGCGTCTCATCCTGGACGCTCACGCGTCGATTGCGTTTCTTGCAGGCGCGGTGCTCGACGTAAAATCAGGTGTCAGCACTGAATTGGTACAGAAAGGACGAGTTGGTACGCGCATCTGGCAGGCGGGCGACGGGACCACTGGCCTGCGTCTTGAGATGACCGAGCAGACACTCGGTCAGGGAAGTGAGATTGCCGTCGGCATCAGCATTGCCCAGCAAGTGGGGCCGCACGTTCGCCGCTACGTTGATCAGCACGTTCCGAATGTCGGCAAGCTCGTTACGTTCGCATTCTCGGAAGGGCCGGGACATCAGAACGTTGCCGGTGGCGGCCACGCAGCTGCGCTGGCCGAACAGATTGCCACTAGTATTCGCAGTTTGCGCGACGACGATCCCGATGGATTGGTGCATATCTTTGCCGCGTGCCCGAACAGCCTGTTGTTTTTCATGGGGCAGCATCATCAGGGAATCGCACCGTGCGTCGTCTATGAATTCGACTTCGACCGTCAGGGCAACAAGTCATACCAGCCGTCGTTTGTGATCGACTAACGCACCCTGCCTGGCATCATGTCGCGTCAGCCGCCAGACCCTGCGCGAGTTTCTCGACGAGCGCGACGCATTCGCGGACCGCAGCTTCCTTGACGACAAGGCGCTGGCCTTCCCGATAATTCTGATCGCCCGTCTTTGTGATGTAGTCCGTATCAACAAGACCCTCGCGATGGGCAAGGAGGTGGCGCTGCTGGAACAGGCGCTTCAGGAGATCGAGTTCCGCTGCCGAAAGATGCGCGTCATAGGTCTTGCCGCAGGCGGACTGCCAGAGCTTGCTTCCTTCATCAAGATTCTGGAAGGCGTTGCGGCGCGCAGCCGGTTGACCTGGCCGCTTAGCGTAGAGCGCTTCAGCAAAACGCTGAAATGCCGTTACGACCCTTTGCAGTGAATCTTCGGTAAGCAGCCGGACAATATTGCCCGCATCATCACGCGACGGCAGCCCCGCGGCGATGGCTGTCAGGTTGTCGAGTGTCGCGCGAATCGTGCTCAAAGACTGGCTAAACACAAGGTCAGCGGCATTGTGACCGCAAGCCGGACAAAAGTAGGCCGAACCAATGACAGCGTAGCGGCAGGCGCATTGCGGGCACTTGATCTTGAGTTGCATTGGATCGGTAGCGGCGGCCGGAAGAACGATCTCCTTTGGCTTCGCGTCGACCTTCATCGACATCGAGATAAACGATCGGCGCGGCTGGCGGCGATTAAATCGTTCCGCGTCGCGGCGCATGGCCTGATTGATCGAATACGTCACCTCGGCAAAGGCGGCCTCCTTAGCTTTTTCGATCTGCTCGTGCGTCCACCACTCGTCGGACTTGGCCTGATGACCGCAGAAAGGACACCACACGGCCTCGTCAGTAACGATGTCCCGCCAATCTCCTTCCTGCACCTTGAACAGGAACTCGCACTCCGTTGCCGGGCATTGCCGATCCACAAAACCGTCGGCGTCAGTTTCGGCTACGACGGGCACCGAGACTTTCATTCCATCAAGCTGCTTCAACGATTTAAGTAGGTCTTCGAACATAGGCGGTTCCCACATTTAATTTGTCGGAACATAGCATAAACACTCCTTATTTGGATTCCTTTCGTTGAACGATGCGCGCACCCTTGGCGGGTTAATTGTCGATGCGAGGCGGCGAGCATCTCCGCTTTCGGTGGTAAACTCCCAACTACGCAAATGACCAATATGCAGGTGCATTGCCGCCAACGCCTGTTGCCAGATGAAGGGTGGCTTTTCCGGCGAAACTGTCCAAGATCTGCCAGTCCGTTTCCCACTCCATTGCTACGGTTGAACGGACCTCCGAATCGCCGACGGGATCTTCGCGCGCAACCGGCGAACAATCGCGACGGGTAATCCCTCAAGATGAGGCTCTCGCCGCCGTTTTCCTGTATTTGCACGCCACGCTACTACTACGACCGAAACTTGTTGAATCGGCCTGATTCCGGGCTCTTTTAATCATCCCCGATCCGGGGATCATCTGTTGCGTCCCCACGAGAAACGGGGACGAGATGGCATCCACTCATCACAGACAGGAAGCGAGCCAGCGTGGCGCGCGCATGCTGCGCACCGCGCTCGGTAGCGCCATCGCGCGGTTTCTGGAAGACCCGTCCGTGGTCGAGGTGATGCTGAATCCCGATGGGCGTATCTGGGTGGATCGGCTTTCCGAAGGGCTGGCCGACACCGGCGAGACGATGACGGCCGCCGATGGCGAGCGCATCGTGCGTCTGGTCGCGCACCATGTCGGTGCGGAGGTTCACGCCCGCTCGCCGCGCGTTTCGGCCGAGTTGCCGGAAACAGGTGAGCGTTTTGAGGGATTGCTTCCTCCAGTCGTAGCATCGCCAGCCTTCGCCATCCGCAAGCCGGCTGTCGCGGTCTTCACGCTCGACGACTATGTGGCCGCCGGCATCATGACAACCGACCAGGCGGTGATGCTGCGCGCAGCGGTCCACTCCCGCGCCAACATACTCGTCGCTGGGGGCACTTCTACCGGCAAGACAACGCTGACCAACGCGCTGCTCGCCGAGGTGGCAAAGACAGCAGATCGCGTCGTCATCATCGAGGATACCCGCGAGCTGCAATGCGCAGCGCCGAACCTTGTAGCGATGCGGACCAAGGATGGCGTTGCCACGCTTTCCGATCTCGTCCGCTCCTCGCTTCGCCTCCGGCCCGACCGCATTCCCATCGGCGAGGTCCGCGGCTCAGAAGCCCTCGACCTCCTCAAAGCCTGGGGCACCGGCCACCCGGGCGGCATCGGCACGATCCACGCCGGCTCCGGCATCGGCGCCCTGCGCCGTCTCGAGCAACTCATCCAGGAAGCCGTCGTCACCGTCCCGCGCGCGCTGATCGCCGAGACCATCGATCTCGTCGCCGTCCTCTCCGGCCGCGGCTCGTCGCGCCGGCTCGCCGAGCTCGCGCGTGTCGACGGCATCGATGCCGCCACCGGCGACTACCGCA
Organism: Rhodospirillales bacterium 70-18; assembly: GCA_001899585.1. Taxonomy (GTDB): domain Bacteria; phylum Pseudomonadota; class Alphaproteobacteria; order Acetobacterales; family Acetobacteraceae; genus 70-18. The sequence goes on along the minus strand of MKWE01000024.1, from coordinate 44,006 downwards.
TCACCCCCGCAACCACCTCGAATGGAGAAGCTGAATGAATTCGCCCGTCGTTCCGAATGTGACCAATCCGCCCGTCCTGTCGTCCGTGCCCATCGGTCCAGATCTGCCCGCCGGCTCGATCATGCGCCGCAGCTACCGGCGTCTCGCCAGTTCGACCGCGCTCTTCACCATCATGATACTGGCCGCCACGCCGCCGGCCCATGCCTCCGGCTCCTCCATGCCGTGGGAACAGCCGCTTCAACAGATCCTCCAGTCGATCGAGGGGCCGGTCGCCAAGATCGTGGCGGTGATCATCATCATCGCCACCGGCCTGGCGCTCGCCTTCGGCGACACCAGCGGCGGCTTCCGCCGCCTGATCCAGATCGTATTCGGTTTGTCGATCGCCTTCGCGGCCAGCTCGTTCTTCCTCAGCTTCTTCAGCTTCGGCGGCGGGGTACTTGTCTGATGGCGGCGGTCCTCGAACAACTCGACGCGGTGCCGGGCTTTTCGGTGCCCGTCCATCGCGCCTTGACCGAGCACATCCTGCTGGGCGGTGCGCCGCGCTCCATCGCGATCATGAACGGCACGCTGGCCGGGGCCGTGGGCCTCGGCCTGCGCCTCTGGCTCGTCGGCCTCGCCATCTGGGCAATCGGTCATTTCGTGGCCGTCTGGGCGGCCCGTCGCGATCCGCTCTTTGTCGAGGTCGGGCGCAGGCATCTGCGCATTCCGGCTTTCCTCGCGGTGTGAGGAGGCGGTCATGATGAATCTCGCCGAATATCGTCGCACTGCCGCTCGCCTCGCCGACTATTTGCCGTGGGTCGCTCTGGTCGCTCCCGGCATCGTGCTGAACAAGGATGGCTCGTTTCAGCGCACGGCCCGCTTTCGGGGTCCGGATCTGGATTCCTCCGTCGCGGCCGAGCTGGTTGCCGTTGCGAGCCGCATCAACAACGCTTTCCGCCGCCTTGGCCTGGGCTGGAGCATTTTCGTCGAGGCGCAACGGTACGAAGCCGCCACCTATCCCGACAACATCTTTCCCGATCCCGCGTCGGCTTTGGTCGATGCCGAGCGCAAGGCCGACTTCGAAGAAGCCGGCGCACATTTCGTATCGAGCTACTTCCTCACCTTCCTGTTTCTTCCGCCGGCCGAGGAAGCAGCGCGCACCGAGTCCTGGCTTTATGAAGGGCGTGAGCGCTCGGGCGTCGACCCGCACGAGATCCTGCGTGCCTTCACCGACCGCACCGATCGCGTGCTGGCGCTGCTCGACGGTTTCATGCCGTCCTGCGGCTGGCTCGATGACAGCGAGACGCTGACCTACCTGCATTCCAGCGTGTCGACGAAACGCCATCGTGTCCGCGTACCGGAAACGCCGATCTATCTCGACGCGCTGCTCGCCGATCAGCCGCTCACCGGCGGTCTGGAGCCACGTCTTGGCGGTCAGAATCTGCGTGTGCTGACCGTCGTCGGCTTCCCGACCGCGACAACGCCGGGCCTGCTCGACGATCTGAACCGGCTGGCCTTCCCGTATCGCTGGAGCACGCGCGCGATCCTCCTCGACAAGACGGATGCAACGAAGCTGCTGACCAAAATCAGGCGGCAGTGGTTCGCCAAGCGGAAGTCGATTGCCGCGATCCTCAAGGAGGTGATGACCAACGAACAGTCGGTGCTGGTGGACACCGACGCCGCCAACAAGGCCGCCGACGCGGACATGGCCTTGCAGGAGCTCGGCGCCGACGTCGCCGGCATGGCCTATGTCACCGCCACGATCACGGTCTGGGACGCCGACCCGCGTCTTGCCGACGAAAAACTGCGGCTGGTCGAGAAGGTCATCCAGGGCCGCGACTTCACGGCGATGATCGAGACGGTGAACGCGGTGGACGCCTGGCTCGGCAGTTTGCCCGGCCATGTCTATGCAAACGTGCGTCAGCCGCCGATCTCGACGCTCAATCTCGCCCACATGATTCCCCTCTCCGCCGTGTGGGCGGGGCCGGAACGGGACGATCACTTCGATGCGCCCCCGCTGCTTTACGGCAGAACCGAAGGTTCGACCCCGTTCCGGTTGTCTTTGCATGTCGGTGATGTCGGCCACACGCTCGTCGTCGGCCCGACGGGCGCGGGCAAATCCGTGCTGCTCGCCCTCATGGCCTTGCAGTTCCGGCGTTACAACCGCTCACAGGTCTTCGCCTTCGACTTCGGCGGTTCGATCCGCGCCGCATCGCTCGCCATGGGAGGTGACTGGCACGATCTCGGCGGCGGCCTGACCGAAGGATCGGAATCTTCGGTATCTCTCCAGCCGTTGGGCCGCATTCACGACACCTATGAGCGTGCCTGGGCCGCCGACTGGATCGTCGCGATCCTCCTGCGGGAAGGGATTAAAATCACCCCGGAGGCAAAGGAGCACATCTGGACGGCGCTCACCTCCCTCGCATCGGCGCCGGTCGGTGAGCGCACGATCACTGGCCTCAGCGTCCTTCTCCAGTCCAACGAACTCAAGCAGGCACTCCGCCCGTACTGCGTCGGCGGTCCCTATGGCCGCTTGCTCGATGCCGAAGCCGAGCATCTCGGCTCGGCCGACGTGCAGGCATTCGAGATCGAGGGGCTTGTCGGAACGGGCGCTGCGCCTGCTGTGCTCGCCTATCTCTTCCACCGCATTGGCGACAGGCTGGACGGGCGGCCGACGCTGCTCATCATCGATGAAGGCTGGCTGGCGCTAGACGACGAAGGCTTCGCCGGCCAGCTCCGCGAGTGGCTGAAGACGCTGCGCAAGAAAAACGCCTCGGTCATCTTCGCCACCCAGTCGCTCAGCGACATCGACAATTCGGACATCGCCCCGGCCATCATCGAAAGTTGCCCAACGCGACTGCTTCTGCCGAACGAACGGGCAGTCGAACCGCAGATCACCGCCATCTATCGTCGCTTCGGTCTCAATGACCGTCAGATCGAGATCCTCGCGCGAGCGACGCCCAAGCGCGACTATTACTGCCAGTCCCGGCGCGGCAATCGTCTGTTCGAGCTCGGCCTGTCCGAAGTCGGCCTGGCGCTTTGCGCCGCATCCGCAAAATCCGACCAGACGCTGATCGCCGAGATCGTCGCCGAGCATGGCCGCGAAGGTTTCCTCTCCGCGTGGCTCAACGCCCGCGACGTCGGCTGGGCCGTCGATCTCCTTCCCAACGTCAAAACACTCGCCCCTCAACCCGAAATGGAGCTTCAGTCATGAGCATCTGTCGACTTCGTAATTCCTCCGCTCTTCTCGCTGTGACCATGCTTGCCATGCCGCTCGCGGTCTCCCCCGTCGTAACCGGGCCCGCCTATGCATGGAGGATCGTCTATGATCCTTCCAACTACGCGCAGAACGTTCTGACGGCTGCGCGCACGCTCGAACAGATCAACCACCAGATCACCTCGCTTCAGAACGAGGCGACGATGCTGATCAATCAGGCGCGCAATCTTGCGAGCCTTCCGTTCTCCTCGCTCCAGACGCTCCAGCAGAACGTTCAGCGGACGCAGCAACTCCTGACCCAGGCCCAGAACATCGCCTTCGATGTGCAGCGGATCGATCAGGCGTTCCAGCAGCAGTACGGCAACGTGTCGATGTCGGCGACGGATCAGCAGCTCGTCGCTAATGCTCGCACGCGCTGGCAGAACACAGTAGGCGGCCTTCAGGACGCCATGCGCGTCCAGGCGGGTGTCGTTGGCAACATCGACACCAACCGCACGCAGATGAGCGACCTCATCAGCCAGAGCCAGGGCGCGACGGGCGCGCTTCAGGCGACGCAGGCCGGCAATCAGCTCCTGGCGCTTCAGTCACAGCAACTTTCCGATCTGGTGGCGTTGCTTGCGGCAAACGGGCGTGCCGGCGCGCTGACCGAAGCCGAACGCACGGCTGCGGCGGAGCAGGGACGGGAACAGCGCCGCCGCTTCCTGACGCCGGGCTCGGGCTACCAGCCGGGCAACGCGCAGATGTTCAACGGCAACTGAGGGCGGGGATATGGACGGCAAGATGCTGGCCCGCCTGGGCGCTGTCGTGTTCGTCGCCGTCGCAATTACGGCGGCGGTTGTCGAACTGACCCGAAAGGAGGAACCGAAAGAGGATTTCTCCACGCGCATCATCGAACCCTCGCACGATCCGCTGCGCGCGGGGCAGCGCCGGTGCCAGCAGCTTGGCCAGCAAGCCGCGAACGACCCCGAATGCCTGCGCGTCTGGGCGGAAACCCGCGATCGTTTCCTGCGTCCGTCCTCTGCACCGGCGTCGCCGTCCTCCAGCGAAGGGCGGTGAAGCATGGGTGGCTCCGGCGTTATCGACACATTTCTAGGAACCTTCACCCGCTATATCGACAGCGGGTTCGGTCTGCTCGGCGGCGAGGTCGCGTTTGTCGCCACCACGCTGATCGTCATCGACGTGACGCTGGCCGCTCTCTTCTGGAGCTGGGGCGCCGACGACGACATCATCGCCCGTCTGGTCAAGAAGACCTTGTTTGTCGGGGTCTTCGCCTATCTGATTTCCAACTGGAATAACCTCGCCAAGATTGTCTTCGACAGCTTTGCCGGCCTTGGACTGAAAGCCTCCGGCACCGGCTTCACCGCGCAAGATCTGCTCCGGCCGGGCAAGGTCGCGCAGACCGGCCTCGACGCCGCACGTCCCTTGCTCGATGCGATATCGCCCCTGATGGGCTGGATCGCGGTCTTCGAGAACCTGATCCAGATCGTCTGCCTTTTGTTTGCCTGGGCGCTGGTCATCCTCGCCTTCTTCGTTCTCGCGATCCAGCTCTTCGTGACGCTGATCGAGTTCAAGTTGAGCACGCTCGCCGGTTTCGTCCTGATCCCGTTCGGCCTCTTCGGGAAGACCGCCTTCATGGCCGAGCGCGTGCTTGGCAATGTGATTTCCAGCGGCATCAAGGTCCTTGTGCTCGCCGTCATCGTCGGCATCGGCTCGACGCTGTTCAGTCAGTTCACGCAAGGCTTCGGCGGGCAGACCCCGAGCATCGACGATGCGATGGCCATCGTCCTTGCGGCGCTCTCGCTCGTCGGCCTTGGGATCTTCGGTCCCGGTATTGCCTCGGGTCTGGTCAGCGGCGGCCCGCAGCTTGGCGCAGGCGCTGCGGTCGGCACCGGCCTTGCCGTTGGCGGCGCGGCCCTTGCGGCGGGCGGCGGCGCGATGCTGGCTGCCAAGGGCGGAGCCGCACTTCTCTCCGGCGGCGCTGCAGCCGCGCGAGGCGGAGCAGCGGCGGCCGGCGCGGCATCGTCGGCCTACACGCTCGGTTCCATGGGCCAGTCGGGAGCATCCGGCGTCGCGTCCGGCCTCGGAGGCGTAGCACGCGCCGCCGGATCGGCCTCCGTTTCCCCGTTGCGCCGTGCCGCGTCCCGCGCCTCGGAAAGCATGAAATCCAGCTTCTCCGACGGCGCGCGTGCAGGCGTCAGCGCCACCGGCGGTTCCTTCTCGTCAGGCGCAGGCACCGACGAATCCGATCCCGCTTCCGTCGCTCCCGCAGCCACACCCGATCAGCCGCCGGCATGGGCCCAGCGTATGAAGCGCGGCAGCCATGTCGCCCACGGCGTCAGCGCTGCCGCCCATGCTGTTCGCTCGGGCGACAGCCATGGGTCCGGCGCATCCGTCAATCTCTCCGAAAGTGACCGTTCATGAATCTCTTCAAACGACCTGCCGTGCATTACGGCAAGACACCTCAACCGGAAACACCTTACCAGAAGGCCGCACAAATCTGGGACGAACGTCTTGGGTCAGCGCGCGTGCAGGCGAGGAACTGGCGCTACATGGCGTTCGGTTCGCTGATCCTGTCGGCGGGCTTCGCCTCCGCATTGGTCTATCAGTCCGCGCGTGGGACAGTGGTTCCCTGGGTGGTTCAGGTAGACAATCTGGGTCAGGCCCAGACCGTCGCCCCGGCCACGGCGGACTATCGTCCGACCGATCCACAGGTGGCCTGGCATCTCGCACGCTTCATCGAGCAGACCAGAAGCATTCCCGCCGATCCGATCATCGTCCGGCAGAACTGGCTCAGGGCCTATGAGTGGACGACCGATCGGGGCGCGGCTGCGCTCAACGATTATGCCCGCGCCAACGATCCCTTCACGAAGGTCGGCAAGCAGCAGATCGCCGTCGAGGTTTCCAGCGTCATCCGCGCTTCTCCAGACAGCTTCCGCGTCGCGTGGACGGAACGGCATTTCGAGAATGGGCAGCTCGGCGCGACCGAGCGCTGGACCGCGATCCTGACCATCGTCATCCAGCCTCCGCGCGATGCGGAGCGGCTCAAGGTCAATCCGCTCGGAATTTACATCAACGCCATCAACTGGTCGCGGGAGATGAGCCAATGAAATCGGCTTTCCGTAACCCCGCCATTCCGGTTTTCCGTAAATCCGTACTTCCGGTTCTGCTGCTTTCCGCCACCGCGTTGGCTGGTTGTGCCACGCCGCAAAAGCCGCCGGAGATCAGCTACGATCGAGATGTTCCGGCTTTGCCGGCCGTTCCCGTATCGGTGACAGATGATCGGCCCCGTCCGATCCACATCCCTCCGGCCTGGACACCGGCAAAGGGCGGCCCGGCGGCCAGCACACCAGTCGCTCGCGTCGAGAACGCCAACGCTGCCGCTCGCGTGCAGCCGCGCCGGGAGGGGTACTTCAATGCGATCCAGATCTACCCCTGGTCGGAAGGAGCGCTGTATCAGATCTATGCAGCTCCCGGGCAGATCACCGATATCGCGCTGGAGCCTGGAGAGTCGCTGACAGGGGCCGGCCCGATTGCCGCCGGCGATACCGCCCGCTGGATTATCGGCGACACCGAGAGCGGCAGCGGTACGACACGCCGCGTCCATATCCTCGTAAAGCCTTCAAGGCCGGATATCACGACCAATCTCGTCGTGACCACTGACCGGCGCGTTTACATGATCGAGCTGCGTTCCGGCGCGAAACCCTATATGCCATCCGTCGCCTGGTCCTATCCGCGGCCGCGCGCCGGTCAAGGCCAGAGCATTCCGGCGACCCCGATCATCCCGGCCGTTGCGGCGCGCAACTACCGATACGGTCTGACCGGTGGGAATCCGCCCTGGAAACCAGTCTTCGTCTATGACGACGGCCGCAGGGTTTACGTCGAGTTTCCGCGCGGGATCGTCCAGGGCGAAATGCCGCCAATCTTCGTCATCGGTCCGGAGGGCGAAGCCCAACTCGTCAACAGCCGTATTCACCAGCACATCCTGATCGTCGATCGCCTGTTCGGCGCCGCCGAGCTCCGCCTTGGCAGCGGCGACAAACAGCAGGTCGTCAGGATCGTCCGCACCGATGGGGTGAGGAGCGGTCCACAATCGTGGATGCGAAGGTCCAGTGGACCTTCGCAAGCGACGAACGCCCGGAGCCATAGCAGAGGGCAGGCATCGTGAGCGAGAACAATACCGACAATGCGGCTCCCATGCGTCTTCGCGCCGAGGCGCCGCGCGTCACACGCCTTTCGCGGAAGGTGCTGGCAAGCGTAGCGGCCGTTGGGCTCGTCGGCATCGGCGGCGCGCTTATCTACGCCCTCCAGACCCGCGATGGAGGTCAAGGCGGTGAGGAACTGTATTCCACCAACAACCGCCAGACCGCAGATGGTCTCGCCGGCCTGCCGCGTGACTATGCCGGACCTGTCCTTGGCCCGCCGCTGCCCGGTGATCTCGGGCGGCCGATCCTTGACGCCCAGAACAGGGGACAGCCCGTTGTTCCGCCGACAATCACATCCCCGGCCGTCGACGAGGCGGAGCAACGCCGCCGGGCCGAAGAGGAGGCTGCGCGCACCAGCCGCGTTTTCTTCCAGACCCAACCTGGCTCAACACCGACGACACCCAGCGGCTCAACCATGCCGAATGTTCCCGGCTTCGATCTCGCCGGGCTCGCTGGACAGCCAAGTCAGCAGACCGCCCAGGATCGACAGCTTGCGTTTCTGAATGCGCCGGTCGATCGCAGGACCACATCGTCGGATCGGGTCATGGCTCCGGCTTCGCCGTTTATCCTTCAGGCCGGGGCGGTGATCTCAGCCGCGCTCATAACCGGAATCCGGTCCGATCTGCCCGGCCAGATCACGGCGCAGGTGACGGAAAACGTCTACGACAGTCCCACCGGCAGATTGCTTCTGATTCCCCAAGGGACGCGGATTATCGGCCAGTACGACAACAACGTGCAGTTCGGGCAAAGACGGGCACTACTGGTCTGGAACCGGCTGATCTTCCCGAACGGCCGCTCCATCGTGCTCGAACGCCAGCCGGGCGCCGACACCCAAGGTTATGCCGGTCTAGAGGATGGTGTTGACTATCACTGGTGGGATCTCGCCAAGGCCGCTGGACTGTCCACGCTGCTTGCAGTCGGTACGGAACTGGCGGTCAGCGATGAGGATCGCCTGGTACGCGCCATCCGCGACGGCGCACAGGACACCATCAACGACGCCGGTCAGCAGATCGTCCGGCGCCAATTGCAGGTCGCACCGACGTTGACCATCCGGCCGGGCTTCCCCGTCCGCGTTATCGTCACGCGCGATCTCGTCCTCGAACCCTACAGAGGCTGAGTATGGCAAAGCTGAAACTTGGACCGATCGCCGACGATAAGCCCGTCAAAGTCACGGTGGAGCTGCCCGCACAACTCCACCGTGATCTAGTCGCTTATGCTGAAGTCCTGGCGCGTGAGTCGGGCCAATCTGTCGCTGATCCGGTGCGCTTGATCGTACCAATGCTTGATCGGTTCATCGCAACCGATCGCGGGTTCGCCAAGGCGCGGCGTCTGCCCTAGAAGAGGATAATTGAGATCTGCAAGCATGACCGAGCGCCATTTGGAACAACAGTTCAAATGGGCAGAGCGAGCACCAGCACCATGTAGGCTATTGCTGATTTCGACATCTTCCTTGCCATGCTTAGCAAGCTGCGAAATGCGGGGTTATCATTCCTGGCAGACCAGATCGCGCTGAAAGGAAGAATTTCATCGACAATGGGTCGATAGGTGATCCCCGGAAGCCATGCTGCCGCCATCGCTTCACTGACGACCGTCAGGCCACGTCCAACAGCTACGAGCGAGAGAAGATTATCTCTCCCGACTGACTGAGGCTGTATGTACGGATGATGACCCAGATCAGCGAGTCGCTTTACGAGGTAGTCGTGAATCTCAGGGCCGGGCGCGACATCACTGACGATAAATTGCTCCATGGTGAGGTCACTCCAGCCCACCACCGGTTTCTCAGAAAGCGCATGCCCTTCGGGAAGCACGACAAACACCCGTTCGAACCAAAGCTGGTCTGTTTCACACCCCGGCCAGACCCGTGTGCCGGTCAAGAACGCGACGTCGATCTGGAATTGACGCACCGCCGCGATATGTTCGTCAGGAGTTCCTTCGATGAACTCTATATGGACCTTCGCATGGGCGTTGTCGTAAGCGAGCAGCAGATTCGCCAGAAAGCCTGACGCCAGGGACGAGAATATTCCGATCTTAAGCCGTCCGTTCTCTACACGCCCGATCCTCGCTACGTCCTCAACGCTGTGACCGATATCCCGAAGAATGCGACGCGCCTGAGGGAGAAAGCGCTGCCCAGCGTAAGTGAGGGTGACGCCGCTGCTACGCCGATGGAACAGTGAGGCGCCAACCTGATCTTCGAGGTCTCGTATAGATCGGCTAATCGCCGATTCCTGCACCCCTGAAGCCGCACCGGCTTTTCTAAAGCTGCCCTGCTCGGCCGCTGCCACGAAGTAGCAGAGATGGCGTACATCGATTGCCTCGCGGCGCTTCGCGAGCCTATCTCTCATGAGCGAGCCTATCCCCCTTCGCATCCGCCACAACCGGGAGGGGCGATAGCTCCCCGTCGTTGTGGCGGAACTCGCCGCGGGGTGTTGTCGAACTTGGAGCGGCGTTGAGGTGCAGTTCAGCGCGGAAACCTCCCTCTGGACGGTTTTTCAGAGACAGGCTCCCGCCGAGCCGCTTCGCCGCGAGGTCGGCAATCGCGAGGCCCAGCCCACTTCCCATCGCGGTCTTGTTGCGACCGCGATAGAACCTCTCGCAAACCTTGGGCAGTTCGTCTTCAGGTATTCCCGGTCCGCTGTCGTCGATCGTCAGTGCGACGCCGTCGCCTTCAAGCCTCATGCCACAATGGACAGGGCTTTCGACGCGGGAATGCAGAACGGCATTTTCCATGAGGTTCCGCGTCGCGAGCATGAACAGTGACGGATCGATATCAAGGTCTATGTCATGCAGTTTTTCGTCGATCTCGAGGAGCGCAGCGCCCGGGTAGTGCTGGCGGATGTCATCTGCCAGCCGGCTGGCCAATTTGCCCAAATTGACACGATGATTGTCGCTGTCGGTCTCGCCCCTTTCGGCATTCGTCAGGTCGGTGAGCTGTCGCATCAGCCGAGACGTCCGGTCCACGCCGACCACGATCTGACGCAGGGCGTTCGCACGAATGCCCGGATCCTCGCTCCCGAGCGCCACCTGCGCCTGAGTCTTCAGTCCGGCGATCGGCGTACGCAGCTCATGCGCTGCGAAGGCTGTAAAATCGCGCTCCCGTTCTCGGGCCGCATGCACCCGCCCGAAGAGACCGTTGAGCGAGCGGATGACCGGCTTGATCTCGGAAGGCGTATCGACGTCGGGCAGGGCGCTCAGATCGGAGGCGGACCGCGTCTCCAGCGCGTGAGCCATGTTGTTGAGGGGACCGAGACCTTTCCTCACGCTCAGCCAAATCAGCCCGGCCAGGATCGGCAAGATCAGCAATGCAGGCAGTGCAAGACCCCGGATCACATCGGCCACCAGCCGATCGCGAACGCGCATATTGTCTCCGACGAGGACTCGCATGCCGAGATCGGTGTTGACCACCGCATAGACGCGCCAGGTTTCGCCCCCGATAAGGGTCTCGGAAAAGCCGTCCTGTGCATCAGACAGCGGCGTTGCCGGGGCCGCGTCAGAGCGGCCCACCAAGGTGCCGTCCAGCGCCCAGATCTGGCAGGATAGCTGCCTATCATAAGACGCATGCATCGTCGGCTCGACGGCCGGAATCTGGGCTGCGCGCTTCGGATCGATCTCCTGGCTGGTGATCAGCGAGCTCACCATACGCGCCGCCTCGATCAGGCGAGCATCGAGGACGCGTTCCACCTCGGCTCGCGTGCTGAGATAGATCCAGGCGATCGCCGACATCCAAACGACGCCCGTCGTGATCATCAGGATCATGAAGAGCCGGCTTCGGATCGATTTCATATGCTGTCCTCCGCCAGCCTGTAGCCCACCCCGCGCACGGTTTCGATGACGCCAGGGCCGAGCTTCTGTCGCAGATTGTGGATGTGAACCTCGATCGTGTTGCTCTCCACGTCCTCCTGCCAACCATAGAGCCGGTCCTCGAGCTTCGATTTCGACAGGATCTGGCCCGGCCGCTCCATCAGCGCGTGCAGAATGGAGAACTCGCGGCGGGAGAGCCGCACACCCTCGCCCGATTTCGAGACCGCCATCGTCGCAGGGTCGAGGCGCAGATCGCGCCAGATGCGGCAAGCCGAGGCGCCGCCGTTGCCCCGTCTCGTCAAGGCCCTCAGACGGGCGGCGACCTCGTTCAGGTCGAAGGGTTTGCCGAGATAGTCGTCTGCGCCGGCATCGAGACCGGCAATGCGGTCGGGGATGCTGTCACGCGCGGTCAGCAGCAGCACCGGCGTTCCCACCGCCCGTCCTCGAAGCTCGTTCAGAACGTCGAGACCGGACCCGTCCGGAAGCATCAGATCGAGAACCACCGCATCGAAGGCCGAGCTGCGCAGCGCAGCCGAGGCATCCACGCAGGTGGAAACGGCGTCCACAGTGAAGCCGGCCAGGCCGAGGCCAACTTGCAACCCGTTCATCAATACTGCGTCGTCTTCGACTACCAAAACTCTCATCGCAACCTGCTCGACTTCAACAGAACAACCGCAATCTGCCGCCGACCTTAAGCCAGCCTTAAGGTGACGGGCGCGGGTCTCGCGTCCAGGCAGGGTCCCACCCTGTCCGGCTCACACGAAAAGGAGATCCCGTATGCCTACTCTCACGCGTCGCGGCGCCATGATCACATTGGGGGGCGCGGCCCTGGCGGTGCCTCTCATGCACCGCACGGCTCTCGGGCAGAATGCCGACGTGTCCAAGGAAATGATCCTCAACGACCCGGCTGCGCCCGTTGCGGGCAACCCGAAAGGCGACGTCACCATCGTGGCCTTCCTCGACTACAATTGCCCGTTCTGCAAAAAATCCGCGCCCGACCTTGATCGCGTCGTCAAGGAGGACGGCAAAATCAGGCTCGTCTACAAGGATTGGCCTGTCATCCGGCCGACCTCGATCGACGGCGCGATGATGGCGCTCGCCGCCAAATATCAGGGTAAGTACGACGTCGCGCACCATGCCCTGATGGGCATCCCCGGCGTAGGCGTTCCAAAAGACAAGATGCGGCAGGGCCTCCAGTCCGCAGGCATCGACATGGCTCGTCTCGACGCCGACATGAAGGCCAAGTCCGCGGAAATCGACGCCCTCATCAAGCGCAACATGGCGCAGGCCGATGCCATCGGGTTCTCGGGCACGCCGGCTTACCTCGTCGGCCCGTTCCAGACCTCGACGCTCGACTATCAAGGTTTCAAGCAGGTCGTCTCGGATGCGCGCAAGAAGCAAGCCGGGGAGCAGTGAGCCGGGTCCCGCGCTCACCAGCCCCGCTCGCGATGCCTGATGTCGATTGTGCCGCCTCTGAGCATGTGGGACCAATAGAGCCACGGCAGAATCTTGGTCTTCAAGTACCACATGCTCTTGCGGGGCACGCGCGGATCGAGCGGAAAGCTTGGCGTCACCTTGCCGCCATAGGCGAACTCGGCGAGCACGATCTTGCCGAGGGCCACCGTCAGCGGGCAAGAGCCGTAGCCATCATAGGCCTCGGCCATGTCCTTGCCCTGTATCGCCGCCAGCAGATTGGCGACCACGACCGGAGACTGGAGGCGGACGGCCGCCGCCGTCTTGGCGTTGGTGGTGGAGGCGGCATCACCGAGCGAGAACACGTTCGGATATCGCACATGCCGGAGCGTCGCCGCATCGACCTCGATCCAGCCCGCCACGTTCGCCAGCGGACTGTCTCGAACGACATCAAGCCCCGTCTGCGGCGGGACGACATGGATCATGTCGAAGCGCATCTCGACGTCGCGCGCCACACCATCCTTGTCCGTCACGGAAAACAACGCCGCCTTCGCAGGTCCGTTGATGGCGATGAGGTTGTGCCGGTAGCAGGTGTCGATACCGTAATCGTCGACCGCTTTCTGCAAGGGCGGCACAAAGAAGGGCACGCCGAACAGCGCGTCGCCGGCAAGGCAGAATTTCAGCTTCGAGGCATCGAGCTTGCCGCGACGACGCAGATGATCGGCCATCATGTACATGATCTTCTGCGGGGCGCCGGCACATTTGATCGGCATTGCCGGCTGGGTGAACAGCGCGGTCCCGCCCTGGAATTCCTGAATGAGGCGCCAGGTATATTCCGCCGTGTCGGCCCGGTAGTTGCTGCACACGCCGTTCCTGCCGAGCGTATCCCTCAACCCCTGGATGGCGTCCCAAGCGATCTTCAGTCCGGGGCATGCGACGAGATAGTCGTAACCGAGCGTTCGGCCGTCGCTCAGGCTGACGACGTTATTCTCCGGGTCGAAGGCGCTGACGGCTGCTTTGATCCACGTCACACCTTTGGGAATCAGCGAGCGTTCCTCCCGCTCGGTTTGCCTGCGCGTGAACACGCCCGCACCGACCAGCGTCCAACCCGGCTGGTACGAATGGGCCTCCGAGGGTTCCACGATTGCGACATCCAGCCTCGCGTCCCGTCGCTTCAGCTCGGCCGCAACCGTGATGCCCGCTGCCCCGCCACCGACGATGACGATCCGATGCTTAAGCGCAGCGGCTCCGGCAGTTTGTTGCTTCGATGTGGTGTCCATGGCGATCCTCCCACTTGCAGATTTACATATCTGGTTTTATGTAAGTATGTAATTCATATTGACAAGCGTCAAGGAGCGACTCCATGAAACCCATTCCCGTCACGGAGAAATTTTCTGTCCTGGGGCAGTTGCAGCCCAAGGATTTCGCGGAACTCGCCCGACGCGGCTACAAGACGGTCATCAATAATCGGCCGGATGGCGAAGAAGGCTCACAGCCGGGATCGGCTGCGGAGGAGGAGGCGGCCAGAGCGGCGGGCCTCGACTATGTCTTCATCCCGGTAACGAGCAGCAACATGCGGCCGGAGGACGTTCGGCGGTTCGCGGAGGCGATCGTCGCGTCGGACGGACCGGTGATCGCGCATTGCAGGTCGGGCGCGCGCTCGTTCTACATGTGGATCCTGGCCGGCAATGCCGACGTGGAAGGCTTCGGCAACGACAAGCTGATCGCCGTCGCGAACGACGTCGGCATTGCGCCCGATGCAGCGCGGACATGGCTTGCCGCAAATCGTCCTCCCGCTCCCGTCAAGCCAAAAGTCAAAGGCTTCTTCGATCCGCGCACCTGGAGCATCCAGTACGTCGTCAGCGATCCAGCCACGGCAAAATGCGCCATCGTAGACCCGGTTCTCGACTACGACGAGAAATCCGGATCGACCAGGACCGAGCATGCCGACGAAATCCTCGCCTACATCGCCGACGAGGGCCTGACGGTCGAATGGATCCTCGATACCCATCCTCACGCCGACCATTTTTCCGCCGCCCGCTATCTCAAGGAGAAGACCGGAGCTCCGACCGCGATCGGAGCCCATGTCGTGGATGTGCAGGCTCTATGGAAAGGGATCTACAATTGGCCGGACTTCCCGGCTGACGGCCGCCAGTGGGACCAGCTCTTCGCCGACGGAGATACCTTCAAGGTCGGCACGATAGATGCGCGGGTGATGTTCTCGCCGGGGCACACCCTCGCATCGATCACCTACGTGATCGGCGACGCCGCCTTCGTCCACGACACGCTGTTCATGCCGGACTCCGGCACGGCGCGCGCTGATTTCCCGGGCGGCAGCGCCAAGGTTCTCTGGAAGTCCATTCAGGACATTCTCGCCCTGCCGGACGAGACGCGCGTGTTCACCGGACACGACTACCAGCCTGATGGCCGACAGCCGCGATGGGAAAGCACGGTCGCGGAGCAGAAGAACTTCAACCCGCATATCGTCGAACAGACGGAGGCAAGCTTCGTCGCCCTGCGCGAGGCACGCGACGCCACGCTGCCAATGCCCAAGCTCATCCTGCATGCGCTTCAGGTGAACATGGCCGGCGGCCGGCTTCCCGAACCGGAGGGCAACGGCCGGCGCTATCTAAAAATTCCGCTCGACGCGCTCGAGGGGGCGGTCTGGTGATGGACGCCTATCTTGCTCCCCTTGCCGGCGGCGCGCTGATCGGCTTGTCGGCAAGTCTTCTCATGCTGCTCAACGGCCGCATCGCCGGTATCAGCGGCATCGTCGGTGGATTGCTCGGCCAGCGCGGCGAGCGCTTCGGCCACGATATCGCATTCGTCGCCGGCCTCCTTCTCGGTCCGCTGGCCTATCTCACGATCTTCGGCAATGCGCCGCAAGTGATCGTAACGGCATCCTGGCCCCTCCTGATCGTCGCCGGCCTGCTCGTCGGCTTCGGCACCCGCATGGGATCCGGCTGCACCTCCGGGCACGGTATCTCGGGACTGGCACGTCTGTCGCCCCGGTCGTTCGCCGCGGTGCTGACCTTCCTCGCGACGGCGATCGTCACGGTGCTGGTGATGCGCCTCGGAGGCTGGCTATGACGCCGCTGCTTCGCATGCTGACGGCGCTCGCAGCCGGTCTTCTGTTCGGGCTCGGTCTCGCAATTTCGGGCCTGCTCAACCCGGCCAAGGTCAAGGCCTTCCTCGACATCACCGGCGCGTGGGATCCGAGCCTGATCTTCGTGCTCGGTGCGGGGGTGATCGTCGCCTTCATCGGGTACAGGATCGCTTTCGCGATCAACAAGCCGCTGCTCGACGCCCAACTTCATCTGCCGGCCAAAACCCGCATCGACCGCCCGCTCATCCTCGGATCGGCGATCTTCGGCGTGGGCTGGGGCCTGGCCGGCTTCTGCCCCGGTCCTGCGATCGCATCCCTGTCACTCGGCCTGCTCCCCACGGTGATCTTCGCCGTCGCGATGGTCATTGGAATGGTCACGCATGATCGGTTCCTGGCCGGAAAGGGGTGAGCCATGCTTGCCAATATCGGCCCCGCGCTCGCTTCGGGCGGACTCGTCGGCTTTTCCCTCGGTCTCGTCGGTGGCGGCGGCTCGATCCTGGCGACGCCGCTGCTGCTCTACGTCGTCGGCGTGACACAGCCACATATCGCCATCGGCACGAGCGCGCTCGCCGTTTCGGTCAACGCCTTCGCCAATCTCATCGGCCATGCTCGCAGCGGCAACGTCCGTTGGCGCTGCGCGATCGTCTTCGCCGGCGTCGGCACGTTCGGCGCGCTCGCCGGCTCTACGCTCGGCAAGCTGGTCGACGGCCAGCGCCTTCTCTTCCTGTTCGGTCTGCTCATGATCCTCGTTGGCGTCATGATGCTCCGGCCGCGCAAAGCCGCCGCATCCGCCGAACGTCCGGCCGATCTGAGGACATGCCTGATCACCGCCACCGTCGCCTTCGCGGCCGGGTCCGCCTCAGGCTTCTTCGGAATCGGCGGCGGCTTCCTGATCGTGCCGGGCCTCATCCTCGCGACGGGCATGCCGACGATCAAGGCGGTCGGCTCATCACTGCTGGCCGTGGGCAGCTTCGGGCTCGCCACCGCGCTGAACTATGCCGCGTCCGGCCTCGTCGACTGGCCCGTCGCGTTCGAGTTCATCGCCGGAGGGATCGTTGGCGGGATTCTCGGCATGATGCTCGCCAACCGTTTGTCATCCGGCAAGGACACGCTCAACCGCGTCTTCGCGGCGCTGATCTTCGTGGTCGCGGCCTATGTTCTCTACCGGAGCGCGGGCGCCTTCATTGGTTGACCGCAGCGCTCTGCCGGCCGACCACGTCCGATGCCAGCGGCGCATCGCCCACCATACCGACGGCGCGGAAAGGCCGGTGCAATACGCGAGCAGATCAGAGAGACGCTGGCACCAACAATCATCGCCCACGCCTGACCGTGCGTATCCGGCTTCGTAGTTGGAACAACAACTTTGATGAACAGCGGAGGAAAGACATGCCCCTATTTCGGCTAGGCTCAGGACCCATTAAATTTGTTGCGCGATGGTTGGCGGATTGATTCAATGGTGATGCTGGGAGGCATCGCCATGACTGATCTTTTGCTGCTATCGGAGGCGCAGATGCGCCGGATCGAACCGTATTTTCCATTGTCGCACGGGATTGCGCGGGTTGATGACCGGCGGGTGATCAGCGGCATCGTCTTCGTCATCCGAAATGGTTTGCGCTGGCGCGATGCGCCACCCGGCTATGGTCCGCACAAGACGATCTATAACCGGTTCGTGCGCTGGAGCCGTCTCGGCGTGTTCAACAAGATCTTTGCCGAACTGGCGCGCAAGGCTGGTAAGCCATCTCGCCTGATGATCGATGCGACGCATCTGAAGGCGCATCGCACGGCTGCCAGCCTTTTAAAAAAGGGCCTGTTCCCCGACGTATCGGGCGCACGAAAGGCGGCCTGAACTCAAAGCTGCATGCCGTCTGCGACGGTCAGGGGCGCCCCGTCGTCATGCTGCTCAGCGAAGGCCAGATGAGCGACTACAAGGGGGCGGCGTTGATGCTCGATGCGTTGCCGCCCGCTAGCCAGTTGCTTGCCGACAAGGGCTACGATGCCGACTGGTTTCGCCGAGCTCTCGCCGAACGAGGGATCATGGCCTGCATCCCATCGAAGTCGAACCGCAAAAACCCGATCGAACATGACCGCAAACTCTATCGTCAGCGGCACAAGATCGAGAACATGTTCGGCAGGCTCAAGGACTGGCGGCGCATCCACACCCGTTACGACCGATGCGCACACACCTTCATGTCCGCCATCTGCATCGCAGCCACTGTTATCTTCTGGCTCTGATCAATGAGTCCTGACCCTAGTTCTTATTGCTTTGTTCGCCTTCGGCGTGCCGATCGCTGGCAGTGCTGCGGATCTTAGGGTCTATGGACCTGGCGGTCCGGCGTCGGCGATGAAAGAGGCGGCGGCCGCTTTCGCGAAACTCAAGAACAAGGACGTCGTGGTGACCGCCGGGCCCACCTCGCAGTGGCGTCAATCGGCTTTGAACGACGCCGATCTGATCTACAGCGGCTCGGAAACAATGATGCACGACTTCGTGTCCATGTTCGACGGCCGACTGAAATCGGAGGACGTCTACCCGCTTTACCTGCGACCGTCTGCAATCCTCGTGCGCCTAGGCAATCCGGAGAAGATTGGCGGCATCGCCGATCTGCTTAAGCCCGGTCACAGAATCCTTGTCGTCAACGGGGCGGGACAGAACGGACTCTGGGAAGACATTGCCGGACGCCTCGGAAGCATCGCCGATGTCCGTGCGCTTCGCTCAAATATCGCCGTCGTCGCCGAGAATAGCGCTCAAGCGAAGAAAGCATGGACGTCGGACCAGACATTGGACGCGTGGATCATCTGGAACATCTGGCAACGCGAGGCTCCCGAACTGGCCGATCTCGTCGAGGTCGAGCCAAGTTATCGCATCTATCGCGACATCGGCATTGCAGCGACCGAGCGCGGCAAACGCAATCCTCTGTCGGCGGAGTTCGACGAGTTTTTGAAGGCCAAGGAGGGTGCCGACATTTTTGCTAAATGGGGCTGGATCACTCGATAATCGCTGGGCCCAAGCGACCGCCTCAAAAGAGGGTGCCGCGCACCCCCGACTCACAATTGCGCGGTTCTGGATGTGACCCGCGCATATGCGTCCTCGCCCGCGTTTTTGAGGCGGCTGTTTTCATGATCGTGGTCCGCGGTCCTCTACGATAGCGCCAGCGCACGTTTGGCGCCTACGGGAGCAAAGCGGATACAAGCGGTGTGAGAGAACCGTCGGCTTGTCCACTTAAGGCTAGCTTAAGCTTGCGATTGCGTTTCGGTCCGTAAATCCACCGAGGACCGAATGGATGCCGTCACGACGATGCTTTCTGATCTCGACCGCCGCTCTCCTGTCCATACCGGCGACCGGCACACGCGTTGCGGCCCAGCAGCCATCCCCTGAGGACGTGTTCTCTGATCCGGTGACGCCCGTGCTCGGCAATCCGAACGGTGACGTCACGATCGTCGAGTTCTTCGACTACCAGTGCCCCTTCTGCAAGAGCACCTACCCCGAGCTCAAGAAGTTCGTCGGCGACGACGGCAATCTGCGCCTCATGATGCGCGATTGGCCGATCTTCGGCGAAGCGTCGCGATTCGCGGCCGAACGCGTTCTCGCCCTCGATCCGCAGGCCTACGGCCGCGCGCACGAGGCGTTGATGGGTACTGAAGGGCGCCTCACCGAGAGCGACGTGATCGAGGTGCTCGAGGATGCCAGCGTCAAAGGCCTCGCGTCAGCTCACTCACCTGAAGCAGTAGCGGACACGTTGTCGCGCAACGACCGGATGGCCAAGGCCTTCGGCCTGTCCGGCACGCCCTCATTCGCCATCGGTTCGAAGATTTACGGTGGCGTGCTCGATCGAGCCGGCCTCACCCAGGCAGTGCTTGAAGCGAGGGGGAAGCGGAGGTGATGCTGGATCGACGCTCTCTTTTGGTCGGCGGCCTGGCAGCCGCAACCTTCGCCTCCGCACCCGCGCACGCCTGGGACGGGGCCTTCGACACGGCAAGCGCCCGTATGGACGGGCTCCAGGACGTGGAAACACCGCTGTTGTCGGCGACGACATTGCACGCGACGCGAATTGCCTCCGAAACCTACGCCGGTTGGGCGGCGGAAGGCGGATGGCCGGCCTATCCGTTCACGCAACGGCTTTCCCTTGGCGCGCAGGGCAACGACGTTTCCTGGCTGCGCCAACGCCTCGCTGTGACGGGCGACCTGGCGACGCAATATGGCGCGGGCACCGTCGTCGACAGCTTCGTCGACGCCGCCATTCGCAGGTTTCAGGCGCGGCATGGCCTCACCGTGGACGGGGTGGCGGGCGCTGCCACGTTCGAGGCGCTCAACCGTCCGGCGGCAGACAGGGCGCGGAGCCTCACTGCGAATATTCCCAGATTGCAGGCCGCTCTGGTCGACGATCGTCGCCAGGTGACGGTCAACGTTCCCTCGGCGCAGATCGAGATGGTCGAAGATGGCGCCGTGGTGCTTCGCCAGTCGGCCGTCGTCGGTCAGCCCAATCGCGCGACGCCGCTGCTTTCGAGCAAGATCCACGAGATTAACTTCAATCCCTATTGGCATGTGCCGAAAAGCATCATCCGCCGCGATCTCATCCCGATCATCCGCAGGGACCCGGATTACCTGACGCGTATGGGGATGCGTATTTACACCGGCAACTGGAAAGAAGTGTCGCCGTCGAGCATTGACTGGAGCACCGACGAGGCGACCAACTACGTATTCCGGCAGGAGCCGGGGAGCCGCAATGCCCTTGGACGTGTCCGCATCAACTTCGCCAATCAACATTCGGTCTATCTTCACGACACGCCCGACCCGGGCCTGTTCGGCGATGCCAGCCGCTTTCACTCATCCGGCTGCGTCAGGGTTCAGCGCATTCCGGAATTCGTGACCTGGCTGCTCAAGGATACGCCGGGTTGGTCTACCGAGGCCGTCGCGGAATTCCTGACCAATGGTCAGCGCCGGGACGTCGCGATCACCAATCCCGTTCCGGTCCACTTCGTCTACATCACTGCCTGGGGCGTTCCGGCGGGGCCGGCGCAGTTCAGGAAAGACATCTATTCTCTGGTGGACGGCTCGTGACGGCAAACGCCGCGGCGGAGCTTAATGCTGCCTTAAGCTCGCAGGCAAAAGGCAGCAGACATTCAGATCTGTCCATAACATCGACTGGTGCCTCACGAATGAAAAAGCTTCTACCCGCCATCGCGCTCGCAACGATGCTCGCCGGCTGCAACGACAATACTGAAACGGCCTCGTTACAGACGGCAAGCAACTCCGAGGCGATCCTTGCGTCGCTGAAGAGCCAGGGCCTGACTATCCACGGCCCCCTGGAGGTGCCGGGCGGATTGCAGGCCTATGCCGCGAGCTCGGGCACGCAGCCGCTGGCCGTCTACATCATGCCCGACGCCAATTATGCGCTGATCGGCACCCTGATCGATGCCAAGGGCGATTCTGTTGCCGACGCCGCGTTGAAGCAGGCAACGAGCGAGCCGATGCAGCGGGAGGCCTGGGGAGCGCTTGAAGCCGCGGCCTGGGTTCAGGACGGCAATCCGAATGCGGAGCGCGTCGTCTACGCATTCACCGACGCCAATTGCCCATTTTGCAATGAGCTATGGCGTTCGGCGCGGCCATGGGTGGAGGCCGGCAAGGTCCAGCTTCGCCACGTCATGGTGGGTGTGATCCGGGCAGACTCGGCTGCGAAGGCAGCCGCAATCATCGAAGCCGCCGATCCGCAAGCCGCCTTGACGCAAAACGAGATGAACCACGGCTCCGGCGGGATTGCCCCGCTGGCGAAGATCTCGCCGGAGACCAACACCAAGCTCACCGGCAATGTTGAGCTGATGAGGCGGCTTGGCTTTAGCGGTACGCCCGGCCTCGTCGCGCAAGGCAGCGATGGCGAACTGATCCTTCAAAGCGGCGCACCCCGAGGAGCCGCTCTGGAAGCTTTGTTCGGGCCGCTCTAGGCGTTTCGGCGGGGTTTTCCTACATCCAACGAATAAAGATGCCCTTAAGTCTGCCTTAAGCTGCCGATCCGACCTCTCCCGCCGTCGTAACGTCAAGCGGGAGCGTGCATTGCCTTCAAGAACTGTCTGGTCCGTCATTCTCGCGGCCATGATCATGGCGTTTGCAGCGCTGTCGATCACGCCGGCATCGGCGCAGGTGACGTCTTCGGGTGGAATGCCGCTTCCCGTCGATCAGGCGTTCAAACTCTCGGCGACACGACAAAACGACGGTAGCGTCCAGATTCGATGGACGATCGCGCCGGGATACTACCTGTACCAGGACAAATTCAGCTTCGCTCGCAGCGGCTCGGATCTTCCGGTTCCCGAGCTCCAGGGGAACGGCCAGAGCAAGGACGACCCGACCTTCGGCCCCTCGACCGTCTTTCACGATCACGTCGCCGCAGTGCTTCCCCTTGATGCCTCGGCATCCGCTCCGCTCGAAGTCCGCTATCAGGGATGCCAGGACCACGGCATCTGCTATCCGCCGATCGTGCGCCATGTCGATGCGACGACGCTTGCCGTAACCGATCCGGAGGAGCGCGCCCCGGCGACGCAGGCGAACGAGTGGACGACCCCGGCCGTCACGACTCCTGCGCGCGGGCCGGCGACCGGAAACGAGACCGGCATTTCCATCGCG
Organism: Rhodospirillales bacterium 70-18; assembly: GCA_001899585.1. Lineage (GTDB taxonomy): Bacteria > Pseudomonadota > Alphaproteobacteria > Acetobacterales > Acetobacteraceae > 70-18. The sequence goes on along the minus strand of MKWE01000024.1, from coordinate 21,678 downwards.
GCCGACAATGGCGGCATGATCGGTTCGCTGCTGAAGGACGGCGGCGTCGCAATGGTTCTGGCAAGCTTCATGCTGTTCGGCGTGCTGCTCGCCTTCACCCCATGCGTCTTCCCGATGTACCCGATCCTTGCCGGAGCTATCGCGCGCCAGGGCGAGTCCGTCACCGCGCTGAGGGGCTTCACCCTGTCGCTTGCCTACGTGCTGGCGATGGCAAGCGCGTTCGGCCTGCTCGGCGTGGCGGCAGCCTGGTCCGGACAGAATTTGCAGATGGCGCTTCAGTCGCCGCTCGCCATCGGCGCGGTCTCCGTGCTCTTCGTCGTGCTGGCCTTGTCGATGTTCGGGCTGTTCGAACTGCAACTGCCATCGGCCTGGGTCAATGCCATCGGCCGGCTCGGTCAGGGCAATCGCGGCTCTTTGGCCTCGGCCGGGCTGCTCGGCTTCACCTCGGCACTGATCGTCGGGCCTTGCGTGACCGCGCCGCTCGCCGGTGCTCTGATCTACATCGCCCAGACCGGCGACGTCGCGCTCGGGGCAGCATCCCTCTTCGCGCTTGGCCTGGGCAAGGGCATTCCGCTGATCGCTTTCGGCACACTCGGCCCGAAGGCGCTGCCCAAAGCGGGAGCGTGGATGACCGTCGTCCGGCAGGCGTTCGGGTTCGTCTTCGTGGCGACCGCCATCTGGATGGTCTCGCGCATCATCCCGGCAGAAGCGGGCCTTGCGCTCTGGGCCCTACTCGCGATCGGTCTTGCGGTCTGGCTGGGTGCCTTCGATACGATCGGGCCGGATGCTTCGGGGCGGCGGCGGGCGGCAAAGGCCGCCGGCATCGCGGCTGCACTCTATGGCATCGTGCTGGCCGTCGGGGCTGCCAGCGGTGCCGGAGATCCCTTCCGGCCTCTCGCCAACCTTGCGGCCGGAACCGGAGGCGCTCCCGGTTCTTCGGAAGCGCTTGCCTTCCGCAGCGCGGGCACGCCCGCCGAGCTTCAGACGGAAATCGCGGGACGGAACGGTAAACCGAGCCTGCTCTACGTCACCGCGGACTGGTGCGTTACCTGCGCCGTCATAGACCGCAGCGTCCTGTCCGATCCCGCCGTCCAGTCCACGCTCGCCCGCTTCAATCTCATCAAGCTCGATGTCAGCGGCAACACGCCGGAACAGCGGCAGATCATGCAGGGCCTTCAGGTGGTCGGTCCGCCGACGATGATCTTCGTCGATCCCGAAGGGCGAGAGGCGACCGGAACGCGGCTTGTGGGAGATGTGACCAAAGCGACCTTGCAAGCCTCTGTTGAGCAGATTGGGTCCGACAAGACCGGGACGGTGCGATGAACGCCATCGCGATTGGGCCTTTCGTCTTCGCCTCGGAGCAATTCGCGGCCATTCTCGGCATCTTCACCTTCACGATCGCGACGTCGATCCTCGCGCGCCGCGTCGACCCTATCATCGGTCAATGGTCGACCTGGGCGCTGATCGGCGGCCTGGTCGCTGCCCGCCTTGGTCATGTCGCGCTGCATTGGCAAAGCTTCGCGGCCGAGCCCATGCGGATCTTCGCCTTCTGGCAGGGCGGCTTCCAGCCGATTGCCGGCTTTGTCGGCGTGCTGCTCGTCAGCGTGTTCTTCATCCGCTCGCTCAAGGCCGGGCTTGCTGCCGCAGGGGCCCTCGGCCTCAGCCTCGTGCTGTGGGTCGGCGTGACCCAACTCACCCAGGCCACGCTCGGTCAGCCCGCCCCGACAATCGCGCTTCAGCAAATGGACGGTCCTCCGCTCGCGGTCAGCGACGTGATCGGCAAACCCGCTGTCGTCAATCTCTGGGCGAGCTGGTGCCCGCCATGCCGCAGGGAAATGCCGCTGCTGGCGGAAGTCGCCGCAAGCCGTGATGACGTCGCCTTCCTCTTCGTCAATCAGGGCGAAGGCTCGGAAACGATCCGTGCCTATCTCGCAAAAGAAAACCTCAAGCTCGATCGCGTCCTGCTCGACCAGTCGATGCAGATCCCCCGCCACTACGGAAGCATGGGACTTCCCATCACCCTGTTCCTCAGAGCCGACGGGACACTCGCCTCCATGCACATGGGCGAAATCTCGCGCGAGGCGCTCAATGCCGCCATCGAGAGGCTTGGAGGCTCGACATGATGCCTGCCTGCCCGATCCGATGGCGGGCGGCCCGTTCCCTTAACCCCGAACCTGAACCATCCGCATTCCCTGACCGGAGCGCGGACAACGATGCGTGAATCGAAATGAGTCTATCAAAAAAGAGCGGATTGTTTTCCGCCTTCCTGTTCAGCCTGGTCGCCGCCGGCTGCACCACGGCGACGATGCCGACAACCGCCGTCACGCAGCCGCTTGACCGCAATCGGCCCGCGACAGTCGCCAGCTACGCCGCCCAGACCAATGAAAGGTTTCCGGTCGCGGCGATCGACACATCTCGCGTCAATCCGAAGAACCTCCGACAGCAGGTGGACTACCGCACAAGCGAGCGGCCGGGCACCATCGTGGTCGATACGAAAAACCGCTTCGTCTATCTCGTTCAGGAGGGCGGAAAGGCGATGCGTTATGGCGTCGGCGTCGGCCGCGAGGGAATGGAATTCACGGGCACCGCCAATATCGCCTGGAAGCAGGAATGGCCGAAGTGGACGCCCACACCGGACATGATCAGGCGCGAGCCGGAAAAATACGCCCAATGGTCCGGAGGCATGGAGGGCGGAGCCAACAATCCGTTGGGCGCCCGTGCGCTCTATCTCTTCAAGAACGGCAAGGACACCCTGTTCCGCATTCACGGCACCAACCAGCCGGAAACGATCGGCCATGCCGTTTCCTCCGGCTGCATCCGCATGATGAACCAGGATGTCATCGACCTCTATCGCCGGGTTCCGACGGGTTCGAAGGTTGTCGTGATCTAGCCATACCGACAATATGCCTGCCTAACAAAAACAGGCTTCTGTCTCCTCGAGCCGGAAGCCTTTCAAGCCACTGGGACGACTGCCATGGAGAACGATTGGGATCGTAGATTTGAAGGTGAAGACTATCTGTTCGGGACTGAGCCGAACGCCTTTCTTGCCTCGCAAGCCTTCCGGCTTGAGCCAGGCATGAAGGCGCTCGCAGTGGCCGATGGAGAGGGCCGTAACGGCGTCTGGCTCGCCGAGCGCGGCCTCGACGTCGTGTCGATCGACGCCTCGACGGTCGGCCTTGCCAAGGCGCGCGAGCTCGCCCGCCGGCGCGGCGTCACCCTGGAGACCGTGCTTGCCGATCTCGCCGAATGGGAGTGGGAGCCCGAGGCCTACGATCTCGTCGTCGCGATCTTCGTGCAGTTCGCTCCGCCCGAGCTGCGCCGGATCATGTTCGAAGGCTTCCACACCTGCCTGAGGCCGGGCGGGCTCCTGATCATGCAGGGCTATCGCGTCGAACAGCTCGGCTATGGCACCGGCGGCCCGCCGCACGCCGATCATCTCTATACGCAGGACCTGCTGATCCGATCGTTCGGGCATTGGGAAATCCGCCATCTTCGCGCGCATGACAGCGCGATCGAGGAAGGCGTGGGGCATTCCGGCATGTCTGCGCTGATCGATCTCGTCGCGGAAAAGGCAAGGCACGATGCCCTTCCGTTGCCGGCGATCGGGGCGGAGCATGCCGAGCTTCGCGTCGCCGCTCAGGCTTCCGCACGGCCCGGAGCGGATATTGCGGAGGCACACCCCTGATCATCTCCCAGAAGGGCCGCAGCCATCCGATCCAGGATTCCGGCCAGACGATCGGCCGGGCCCGCGCGCAGGCGGCTCATCACGAAGTGATCGACGCCGGGTAGCGAGATCACGGCGGAGCAATCGGAAGGCATTGCGTCCGCGCAAGCCTCGATCACGCCGGCCGGGATCGTTCGATCCTCTTCGCCCGCAACGATCAGCACCCGCCCGCCGAAACGTCTCAGGATGTCAAAGGCATCGCTGTCGCGCCAGCTCTCGTGGCGCCGGATGATGGCCGAAAACGCCGGGCCAAAGGGCACCGTAAACGCCTGGCCGACGTACATCGCCGGGGCGATCATGACCAGGGCGTTCAGCGAGACGGTTTGCGACAACCTGACAGCGACATAGCCTCCCATGCTCATGGAAACCGCACCGAGCAGATTGCGCGGCCGGACCGCCTCGATCGCTGCTCGCGCTTCGTCGACCCTCAGCGCCAGCGAACTCTTCTGTACATCGCCGCCGGTCAGTCCATGGCCCCGATGATCCAATGCCAGCGTACCAATACCGCGCTCGGCGAGATCGACGCGAAGCGGGAATATGTCTGCGGAGGCCGTGTTACCGCCGCCGTGCAGCAGCAACGCCGATCGATCCCGAGGCCCGAAGTAGCTCGCGTGTAGCACATAGCCACGCATCTCGACTTCATAGCTGACGACTTCGTTCGGCATCTGACCCCAGCTATCCAACCAGCAAATGCGACATCGAGGGATCGGGGATGACCACAATAGCGCTGCCGTCGCGGACGTTGTCGGCGAGATGAATGACATCCTGATTGAGCATGCGGATGCAACCAGAGGACACCGACTTCCCGATGGTTGAGAATTCAGGAGTCCCATGGATGCGATAGATCGTATCGCGGTTTCCTTCATGAATATAAAGCGCCCGGGAGCCGAGCGGGTTGTTCAAGCCGGGAGGCATGCCGCCATTGTCGATGCTATACGGCTCGAGTTCAGGCTGGCGCGCGACCATTTCGTTGGGCGGACGCCAACGAGGCCATTCGCGCTTGTATGCGATGTGCCCCTGACCGGCCCAGGCGAACCCATCACGTCCGACGCCCACGCCATACCGGGTCGCCCGACCGTTCGATCTGACATGATACAGATAACGGTTTGGTGTATCGACGACGACCGTCCCTACCTTTTCGCCGGTCGGATAGTCGACTTCGGTTCGCCACCATTTCTGGTCGACCTTGGAGACATCGACTTCGGGGATCGGAAATTGCTCGTTCGGCAGCGCCGCGTACATGAGCGGGACCACAGGTTCCGGCTCGAGCTCAGCGACAGGCGTCATCGTCGGAACGGTTTGGCCGGTCGAAACGCAGCCGGCCAAAATAAAGGCGCTGGCACCGAGCATGAACGCGCGTCGGCCCATCGGGCCGATAAACATGATGTTCGTCAATTGTCTCTCAACCTTCTGAATTCGTTCAGTTCAGAAGCCCGAAACTCCAGCCCCACCTTAAGCCTGCCTTAAGGCCGGCGCTTCCCGTTGCCATCGACAACGGAGAACCCTGCATGCCTCATACGAAATGGACATACTTTGCGGTCCGCGACCGCGCTTCTAAACCAGCGAGCCGCCAGAAGGTCTCACGACAGCTTGAGGGTGCTGCAACGCGGCGGCAGATCCTCGTCGGCGCGCTCTCGATGGCGGCAGCCGGCGCTCTGTCTGCCGACGCGACCGCCGCACCTTCGCTCGTCACGAACCTGCGCGAGTATCACGAGACCCTGGCGCGGCTGTCGCCGCACTACCAGGCGGCACTTGTCGACATCGGAGCGGAATGGTGCGCCGTCTGCAAGACGATCGATCAGAAGATCCTGCCCGATCCCGGTGTCCAGCACGCGATGCAACGGATCGCGCTGATCAAGGTCGACGTCACCCGGATGGATCAGACGAGCCGCGAGCTCCTCAGATACCTGCGCGCCGACGGGCCGCCGACGCTCTTCGTGGTCCAGACCGAGAGTGGGCGCGAATACAGCGGCACCCGGTCGGTCGGGTCCGTGACCGCGCGCGATCTCATTCGACGCCTGCGCCCCTTCGCTTAGGTGCTGAAGCGTCCCCGTTCTCATTGATTGAAATCAAAGCGGGATGGAGGAAAGTTAGGATATTTACATAATTAAAGAAAGTCATGGAACGTGTCGTGAAACTGTTGCTCAAACTCGCATTTGCCGGCGTATGCGGGCTTGGTCTGTCCTACGCCATCGCCATCTCGACACCGTATTGGTTCAAGCCGAAGACCGAAGCGTCCGTCGATAGTACGGATGCGACCCTGATCCGGCAGGGCGAATATCTCGCCCATGCCGGCGATTGCATCGCCTGCCACACCGCCCCCGGCGGCAAGCCCTTCGCTGGAGGGCTCGGCATGCAGACACCGATGGGCACGATCTATTCCACGAATATCACCCCGGAAAAGGACACGGGGATCGGCGGCTACAGCTATGGAGATTTCGAGCGGGCCGTGCGCAAGGGTGTCCGACCGGACGGCACGCATCTCTACCCGGCCATGCCCTATGTCTCCTATGCCGTCGTCCGCGACGACGACATCAAGGCACTCTACGCCTACTTCATGTCGAGCGTCCCGGCCGTTCGGCAGGACAACCAGCCGACGACCATGCCGTGGCCGCTCAGCATGCGCTGGCCGCTCGCTTACTGGCAGCTCGCTTTCGCCCAGCCCCGCCACTTCACCACCACGGTCACGGATGCGCAGCTTGAGCGTGGGGCCTATCTGGTCGAGGGGCTCGCCCATTGCGGCGCCTGTCATACGCCGCGCGGCATCGCGTTTCAGGAGACGGCGCTTGCCGACGGCGCCAACAGCCGCTTCCTGTCGGGCTCGGTTCTTGAGGGTTGGTACGCGAAGAACCTGCGCGGCGAGGACACCGGCCTCTCGACATGGACGACCGCAGAGATCGTCGACTTCCTGAAGACCGGACGCAACGACAAGACCGCCGCCTTCGGCTCGATGTCGGATGTCGTCGAGCATTCGACCCAGCATCTGTCGAACGAAGACCTCACGGCGATCGCGACCTATCTGAAATCCCTGAAAGCTCGCGACGGCCGCAGTCCGACATGGCAGCCGAAAGAGGATATCACCACCGCGGCGCTCAAGGCCGGCGACTACAGCGCACCGGGCGCCACCTCCTATGTCGAGCACTGCGCGATCTGTCACCGTATGGACGGCAAGGGGGCGCCACGCATCTATCCGGCGCTCGCCGGAAATTCGATGGTGTTCGCCGACGATCCGAGCTCGCTCATTCAGGTGACGCTCGCCGGAGGGCGGATGCCGAAGACCCCGCACGACACAATGGCCTTCACCATGCCGGGCTTCGCCAGCCTCACCAACCGCGAGGTCGCCGACGTCCTGAACTTTATCCGCAACGGCTGGGGCAATCACGGCAGCGAGATCAGTGAAGCCGACATCTCGCGTATGCGCCACGAGATTGAGCGCAAACCGAAACACTACGTGCCGGGAGAACAAAAATGAACAAGCGCTCCCTTACACTGACCGGAGCTGCCATCGTGGCGGTCGCTGCGACAGCAGGAGCATTCGCGTTCCTGCACGAGCCGACACTTGACGCGCCGGCCGTGGACGCGATCGCAGTGCTGGATGCCAACGGCAAGAGGATCGGCGACTATCGAATTCCGGCGGACAATACCATTGCGGCGGAACCGAACGCCGATGCCATTCGGCTTGGACAGCGGCTCCTCAACGAGACCGCGCGCCTGCTGCCTGCGAATGTCGGCAATGGTCTCAACTGCAATTCGTGCCACATGGCTCAGGGAAAGCTGTCCGACGCCAATCCCTACATCAACACGACCAACAGCTATCCGTCCTTCAATCCGCGCGCCAACCGCGAGGTCGATCTGACCATGCGCATCAACGGCTGCTTCCAGCGCTCGATGAACGGCAAGCCGCTCGGCACAGACAGCACCGAGATGCATGCGATGCTCGCCTATATGGACTGGCTGCGCCAGGGGGTGGCGAAAGGCGACAAGACAGCCGTGCGCAACGCCGGGCCGATCGACGAGAGCCTGGTGCCCGATCCCGAGAGGGGGAGGACGATCTACGCCGCCCAGTGCGCCTC
>MKWE01000024.1:0-13841 GCA_001899585.1 Rhodospirillales bacterium 70-18 | reverse complement strand
GGAGATTACATCTTCCCGCCGCTCTGGGGTGATGAATCGTTCAACATTGGCGCAGGCCTTGCCCGGACCTACAAGGCGGCGCAGTTCGTCAAATACGCCATGCCGCCGGCCATGCATCTGGAGGCGCCGCTCGGAGCAGGCGGGGTGCTGTCGGATCAGGATGCCGTCGACGTCGCGGAATTCTTCACCCACATGCCGCGGCCCGATTTCGCCGGCAAGGTGAACGACTGGAAGGGCGTCAAGAAGCCCAAGGACGCCCGGTACTAGACGTGACTTTTTTGTGGCTGGATCCCTTCTCTTAAGCTTGCCTTAAGGTTGGTTTCCGAGCGCTGAACTCCGTGTGCCTGCCGCAAGAGCCAGGACGCGAGCGGGAGGGATAGCGCATGGTGACGATGGGACTATTGCTGGCGTTGAGCTTCGCCGTATCGTTGCTCGCGCTCGCCTTCCTGATCTGGGCGATCAGCAACCGGCAGCTCAAGCTCGATCAGGACGACGCCAAAGTCATTTTCGCGGCCGGCGATGAAGGCCACCTCGACAGTCCCGATGCCGAACACTCGCCTGCCAGACGCCATTACTTCGACGCGGCTACCTCCGGGATCGATCGAATTTCCAAGAAGCCCGTCACCGTGCTTCTGGTCGCGGCGACCGTCTGGCTGATCGTCGGCTCGACCTTCGGCTTGATCGCATCGCTGAAGCTGCACTGGCCCGACTGGCTTTCGGCCTATGCGCCGCTCACCTTCGGCCGGGTCCGCACCCTGCACCTCAACCTCGTCATATACGGCTGGCTCTCGCAGATGGGCGTGGCCTCGATGATCTGGATCCTGCCGCGCATCTTCCACACGCCGTTGCGTGCCCCGCGGCTGCCGATCATCGGCGCGATCCTCTGGAACATCGCCGTCTGTCTTGGAGCCATTGCCATCGCCAACGGCTGGACCGATGGCGAGGAATGGCTGGAAATCCCCTGGCAGCTCGACATGCTGCTGGCGCTCGCCGGCGTGTTTTTTGTCATCCCTCTGGTCAAAACGACGATCGCCCGGCAGGTGCACCACATCTATGTGTCCGGCTGGTATTTCCTCGCCGGCATCCTGTGGTTCCCCTGTCTCTTCGTCATCGCCAACATCCCCTACATCCATTCCGGCGTCGAAGAGGCGACCGTCAACTGGTGGTTCGCCCATAATGTGCTGGGGCTCTGGCTGACGCCGCTCGGGGTCGGCACGGCCTATTATTTCATCCCGAAGATCATCGGCAAGCCGATCTACTCCTATTCCGTCTCATTGCTTGGGTTCTGGGGCCTCGCGCTCTTTTACAGCCAGGTGGGCATCCATCATCTGATCGGCGGACCGGTGCCCACCTGGGTCGTAACCCTGTCGATCGTCCATTCGGTGATGATGTTCATCCCGGTGATCGCGGTCGCCATCAATCAGCACGTCACCGTCGCGCGCAATCTCTGGGCGCTGAAGGAATCGCTGCCGCTGCGCTTCATCTCCTTCGGCGCGGTCATGTACACGCTCGCCTCGTTCCAGGGCTCGACCGAGGCGCTGCGCTCGATCAACACCGTCACCCATTTCACCCACTATACGGTCGGCCACGCCCATCTCGGCGCCTATGCCTTCGTGACCCTAGTCATGTTCGGCGCCGCCTATCACATGCTACCGCGCATGACCGGACGGGCCTTTCCCTGGCCAGCGCTCATCAACACGCATTTCTGGCTGATCGTTGTCGGCTTCGCGATCTACTTCTTCGGGCTTTCGATCGGCGGCGTCCTGCAGGGCCTCGCCATGCTCGACGCGACCCGCCCGTTCTCCGACAGCGTGACGGTCACGATCCCCTATCTCGAAGCCCGCAGCGTCGGCGGCGGCCTGATGACGCTCGGCCACATCGTCTTCGCAATCAACGTCGCCGCCATCCTTCTTCCGCGCCGGGCAATGGCCGCCGCAAAGGTGGTGCCCGCAGAATGAACCGCTATCTCCCTCTTTCCATTCTGGCCCTCGGCATTCTCGCTTTCGCGACCCTCATGCTCGTCATCGCGCCCGGCATCCAGATCAGCCAGCACGACATCCCGCCGGAGCTCAAGCCCTATACCGAGCAACAATTGCGCGGGCGCGAGGTCTATGTCTCGCTCGGCTGCGTCTACTGTCACAGCCAGCAGCCGCGCTCGCCCGACCAGGCGCCGGACGGCGTGCGTGGCTGGGGCCGGCCGGCGATTGCCGCCGACTACACCTACGACCGTCCGCACCAGCTCGGCACGATGCGCACCGGACCGGACCTCCTCAATGTCGGCGCGCGCCTTCCCTCGCGCGACTGGCATCTGACCCATCTCTACCAGCCGCGCGCCATCTTCGACTGGAGCATCATGCCGGCCTATCCCTTCCTGTTCGAGGAAAAGGACGCCGCCGCGCCCGGCGATGTCGTCGTCGCCCTGCCGTCGGAATATGCGCCCAGATCCGGCGTCGTGATCGCCAAGCAGGAAGCGCTCGACCTGACGGCCTATCTGCAATCCCTCGACCGGACATATCCCGCACCCGCCAACGCGCTGCGTGACGACGGCTACAACCGTCAGGAGGGCGGGCGATGACGGCTGACAAATCTCCCCACCAAGACGAGGCCGGACGGCCCGACGAGAACTTCGAGCCCTACGAGCTTCACAGCAAGATGCCCTGGCCGCTGATCGCCATCGCCGTCGGCCTCGGCATCTGGGGCGCGGCGACGCTGTTCGACACGCGCGAGGATGTCGCGGCGGCCCGCGATGAGCGCATCGCGGAAAGCCGTCTGGCGACGGGCGCCGGCACCGAGCCGGGCTCCGCCCTCTTCGTCGCCCGCTGCTCGACATGCCACCAGGCCGATGGCATGGGCGTGCGCGGCGCCATTCCACCGCTCGCAGGCTCCGCCTTCGTCGCGCGAGGCCCCGAGCTCGTCTCGACGATCCTGCTGCGCGGCATCGACGGACCGATCCGCGTCGGCGACCACAATTACAACGGTCACATGCCGAGCTTCGCCAGCGTGCTGACCGATGTCGAGCTTGGTGAACTCGCGACCTATGTGGCGCACCGTTTCGGCAAGTCCTCCGAGACGATCGAAGCGGCGGCCGTCGCGAAGCTTCGCGGCGCTGTCGCGGACAAGGGCAGCTTCAAGGGCGGGACGGAGATCGCGGCCACAACCGCACTTGAACTCGGCAGTCAGCCCCCCTTCGTGGCTCAGACGGCAGTCTCACTCAGCCCAGACGTCTCCGCGATGATCTTTACCGGACGCGGCGAGCAATGGGCCTGCGCGAGCTGTCACGGGGATCTCGGCCAGGGCAAGGAGAACGTCCCGCGTCTGGCGGGACTGCCCGCAGACTACATCGTCAAGCAGATCGACGATTTCCATAGCGGGCGTCGACAGAACGAATCCATGAAGATCGTCGTGGCCTCGCTTTCCGATGAGGAGAAGCGCCAGCTTGGAGAATATTACGCTGGCCTGCGCGTGCCTTCGAACGCCAAACCCGAACTCGGGGGTGATCTCGCGCGCGGCGAAGCGCTGGCGCTGCACGGCGACTGGAGCCGCAACGTGCCGGCCTGCTTCTCCTGTCACGGCCCCTCGGGCTTCGGTGTCTCGCCGGAGTTTCCCGCACTCGCCGCCCAGCACGCCTCCTACACGGCAAGCCAGCTCGCCGCCTGGGTCGGCGGACACCGCAACAATTCCTCGCTCGACCTGATGGGACGGATATCCCGCGCGCTCTCCGACGCCGATCGCAGGGCGGTCGCAGACTATCTCGCCTCGCTTCCCCCCGTGCCGGCAGGAGAAGACGCCAAGATTGCAAAGATCGGAGAACGGCCATGACGGAGCCAGTGCAAAGCGTGAGCGCAAAACCCGCCGATCCCCAGAAGGGACGCATCGCGCGAATGTGGATCCATGCGGCCGGAGCGGGCCTGATCGTCGCCGCGCTCGGCGCACTCGCCTATGAGAGTGGTTTCATTCCGGGTCGGCAGACTGCGCAGGACACTGCTGGCCATGCGACCGCTGGCTTCTTCCAGCCACCGACCGACGACCAGATTCCGAACGACCAATTCGGTGCTGCTGTCCGGCGCGGGCAGGCGATCTTCATGAACACCTCGACCAACGCCTCGCAGTATGTCGGCAATGGCCTGTCCTGTTCGAACTGCCATCTCGGCGCCGGCCGCCAGCCCTTCTCGGCGCCGATGTGGGCTGCCTGGGTCCAGTACCCGAAATACCGGTCGAAGAACAAGCAGATCAACACCATGGAAGACCGTGTCCAGGGCTGCTTCACTTTCTCGATGAATGCCCAGCACTCGGTCAAGGGCGGCCCGCCGCCGCATGGCGACGACATCTATCGCGATCTCGAAAGCTACTTCTTCTGGCTGGCGACCAACGCGCCGACGAACAAGGAGCTGGAGGGTGTCGGCTTCGGCAAGGTCGCCAAGACGGAGCTCGGCTACTCCCCCGAACGCGGTGCGCAGGTTTTCGCGGCCAATTGCGCCGTGTGCCATGGCGGTGACGGACAGGGCCAGAAGGACATCAACGGGCGCTATGTCTTCCCGCCGCTCTGGGGCGCCAGTTCCTATAATTGGGGCGCCGGCATGGCGCGCATCGATACGGCGGCCGCCTTCATCAAGCACAACATGCCGTTGTCGCAGCCCGGCCGACTGACCGATCAGGACGCCTGGGACGTCGCTGCCTACATCAACAGCTTCGAGCGCCCGAAGGATGCGAGACAGAAAGGCAAGACGATCGAGGAAACACGCAAGCAGTACCACGACGGCGATCAGATCTACTACGGTCAGACCGTCAACGGGGTGCTGCTCGGGGTGGGCACGCCGGATCCGGAACGTCCGGTCGGCGCCGTGGACTGAGTGCCGTGCGCCGCCTGTTCGGCGTCAGTGGCATGGCTTGCGGCGGCTGCGCGCGCGGGCTGGAACGGCAGATCGGCCGTCTGGGAGGGGTCAGCACTGTCGGGGTGCATCACCTGACCGCGTCGATGCTGGTCGATTGGGACGCGGAGCGGCTCTCCATTGACGACATTGCCGCCGCTGTCTCGCGCGCCGGGTACAGGCTGATCGACCGCCACCGGCCCGAGGAGCTCTCGGCGATCCTCACAGCCGATATAAGCCGCCTTTCGCTGCGCCTTGCCGTCGCCGTCATGTCGGGGATGTGGTCGATGGCGCTTGCCGTCGTGCTCTACGTCTCCGTTCTGGATCCGGACGTCGCGTGGTGGATTGCGCTTGGGTCCGGTCTGCTGGCCCTGCCGGTTGTCGCTTGGGCGGGAGCCGGCATCTTCTGGATGGCCGTGCGATCGATCCGCCTGCGCGCGCCCGGCATGGACCTGCTGATCGCGCTCGGCGCGGGCGGCGCCTTCCTCCTTTCCATCGCCTCGCTCGTCTCCGGCTCCTGGCATGTCTGGTTCGACACGGCGACGATGCTGATCACGCTTCTTCTGGTCGGGCGAGTGCTCGACTCCACCACCCGTCGCGGTGCCCTCGATGCGCTGAAGGCGCTCGAGGACGCGGCCGCCGAAACCGCCGTCAGGCGTACGGCGTCGGGAGACGAGGTGGTCCTGTGCGCGGAGATCGGAATCGGCGATCTCGTCGTCATCGACGCCGGAATGACCGTCGGCGTCGATGGAACCGTGCGGGAGGGCGCAACGCTGGTCGACCGCGCCGTGTTGACGGGCGAGAGTCGGGCGATCCCCGTCGAGGTCGGGCAGCGCATCGAGGCCGGCTCCGTCAATCTCCAGCGGCGCATCGTCGTGGCGGCCGACCGTGGTTTCGGCGACCGCGATCTCGACCGGATGGGCGGAACGATCGCGATCGAGCTTGCCCGGCGCGGCGCGGCTGCCTCACGCGCCGATCGTCTCGCCGCCGCGCTGAGCTGGGCAATTCCTGTGCTGGCGCTGTTGACCGCGCTCCTGACACCGCTGTTTGGCATCGCCCCGCAGGATGCCGTCCTCAGAGCCTTGACCGTGCTGGCGGCGGCCTGCCCGTGCGCGCTGTCGATCGCCGCTCCGCTCGCTCAGGCGCGCGCGGCCAGCATCGCCGCGGTCTCTGGCCTGCGTTTGCGTAATCCCACCGCCTTCGAGGCGCTCGCCCGCCCGAAGACTGCCATCTTCGACAAGACCGGCACCTTGACCCATGGACGCCCCATCGTGGTCGACGTTGCTCCGGCGTCCGGCTGGTGCGAAGCCGAAGTTCTGCAAATCGCCGCGCGAGCGGAAACCGGCATCGACCACCCGCTGGCGCGCGCAATCGTTGATCGGCACGGCCGGGAAGAAGGAGCGGGCGGGACGCGTCTGGAGCGGGGCGCCGAGGCGCAGGATCACGCCGGACACCGCATCGCTGTTCACGGAATCGAGCGCGACGACGGGCTGACTTCGCTGGCCGTGACTCTGGACGGCTTCCGTATCGGAACGCTCGCTCTGGCCGATGCCCCGACCAGCGACGCGCGGGAGACGCTTTCCCGGCTTCGAGCGCTCGGCGTTGAGACATGGATCGCCTCGGGGGATGCCGGCGGACCGACTCTGCGGATCGCCGACGCGCTAGGCGTTCCGCACGACAAGGTGCGTCACGGCTGCACGCCGGCCGGGAAGGCCGAACTCGTGAAGACCTTGGCCTCGCCAGTCCTGTTCCTTGGCGACGGTGTGAACGATGCCCCGGCACTCGCCGCCGCCAATTGCGGGATATCGGTCGCGGGGGCCCACAGCGCCGCAGCACAGACCGCCGACGTGGTGATTGTCAGAGGTGGCATCGGCCGGCTTTTGACCGGGATGAACCTTGCGCGCAGCACCGCATCCGTCACACGGCAGAATCTCGGCCTCGCCCTGGTCTACAACCTCGCCGCCATTCCTTTCGCAATCTTCGGCGTCTTGTCGCCATCGCTGGCTGCGCTCGCTATGCTTGCGAGCTCCTTGTCGGTCGCTCTCAACAGCCTCCGACTGACCCTGCCGCCCGCTACGGCGCCCTCATCGGCAGCCGAAGTACCGCCCGCGAAGCTCTCGGACGCACCAGCAAGCTAGCGGCGTCATCATATCGCGATCACGCGGCCAGGACTTGTCACCTTAGCGGGCGGGTGGCGGAAATAGGCCTCCAGGGCCTCGATCGCCGTGACGGACATCTGGCCCCGATCACGCCCAAAACGGCCGGGCACTCCCTGGGCGGTGACGAAGGCAACGTCATAGGATGCATCAAGGTCGAGCTTTTGGTCCCCGATGAAAATCTCCGCTATGCGCGTTCCGGATGGATTTTCGATCTTTGCCATGATCGTCAGGCCGCAGAAGCGCTTCACGTAACCGCTCATCTGGCCGAAGGGGTCCGGCGAGAACGTCCGTTCCAGATTCTCCTCCATCATCATGCGGATTTCCTCTCCTTTGAGGATCACCGTCGAGATCGGAGGATTGACCGGTATCATGTTCCAGAGATCGCTCAGCCTGACAGGGCCAGGCACGACCGGAGCGCCGTATCGCCAGCCATTCGAGAAGGCTATTTCCCGACCTGAGGCGTTGCAGAGCGCCGCCAGGAGGACGTCGTCCATCGAGCAGTCAAGGATCGTGTTGCGATGCAGGGCGGCATCCACGCTGCCCACTTCGGTCGCCAGATGGTCACGCATCGGTGAAACCACTGCCTCGACCAGATCGGACATCATGGGATCGGGGTCAATCGTCTCATCCATGGCGACGAGCTCATGCCGTTCGACCCGGACCGTCCCGCGCTCGACGCCGAGATCCAAACGGCCGACGAAGGCGCCATGGCAACCAGACTGGATGATGGTTGCTCCATTGACGACGATCGGCTTCTCAAGGCGGTCATGGGTATGGCCACTCAGGATGACATCGAGCCCGTCCACGAGCCCGGCGAGCTTGATATCCGGTGGCAAGCCGAGATGGGACAGGACGACGATCAGATCGACCCGTTCCTTCTGACGGAGCCTGCGGATCTCGCGCGGCAGCTCCTTGTCTCCGTTCGTGAAGCGCAGCCCTTCGCTGAAATGCGGCGGCATCGTCTTGTCGAGGATGGTCGCTGCGATTCCGACGACTCCGATCCTGACCCCACCACGCTCTATCACGCGTGACGGGCGAAACGGCCGGCGCCCGGTCTTCAAATCAAAGCAGTTGATTGCCAGCACCGGGTAGTCGAGGCGCTTTGCCAGCGCCCTGAAATGCGCCGGCCCCCAGGCAAACTCCCAATGTGCGGTCATCGCGTCGAGGCAGAGCGCATTGGTGAGCGGAACCAGCGCCTCGCCTCGCGAAGAGACGGCCGTGTAGGTCCCATGGAAGGTATCGCCATTGTCCAGCGCGACAACGGCGTTGGGACGTTCCGCTCGAACTTTCTTGAAATATCCCGCGATCCGGGCGTAACCGCCGAGCATCGGAAAGCGCGGCGTCGCGCCGTGCCAGATCAATTCCGGGTGCGGCTCCACATACCCGTGCGTGTCATTGATTTGAAGAAGCGTTATACTGCGCTTTGACGATGCACCCATTTTGCCCATCCTTTCCGGGCAATGCGCCACCGGATGGCTGAGTGCTTGGCTCACCAGCTTAAGGCTGGCTTAAGGCAATGCGGACTGGTCAGCGAATCCGGGCGAAATTCGCTGCGCCGCGCACGACGCCATTCCGCTCGGAGCGGGCTTCCGGCCTGACCATGTTCAGGAGCGCCCGCTCCGGATCTCCGGCTCCGAACACGGCTTCGATGCTGCGCACGCACAGAATGACCGACTCGTCGGCTAGGCTGTAATAGACCTGCTTGGCCTGGCGTCGTGTCGTTACCAGCTCGGCCTTGCGCAGTTCCGCAAGCTGCTGGCTAAGGGCAGGCTGGCCGATTCCAGAGGCCATATCGATTTCGGTTACGGATTTTTCCCCGTCAAGCAGGAGGGACAGGATCATCAGCCGTTGAGGCTGAGCGAATTTACGCAGCTTGTCGGCCGCGACATCGGCCTGCGCGCGCGACTGCCACAGGGATTTCATGCCTCTCTCCGGCAGAACCAGTCGGTTTCCTGCTGTGTTTTTTCATTCGCCGGCAAGAGCAACGGCTGGCCCGGTTGCCAATCCGCCGGGGCGAGCTTGTCTCCTGAGTGGGCAGCCTGCAACGCCGTCACCATGCGCAGCATCTCGTCGATCGAACGACCGATCGTCAGGGGATAATGCGTAATCGCACGGATCACGCCCTCCGGATCGATGAAATAGGTCGCCCGCACCCCTGCGCTGTTCTCGGCCGCCTCGTCGATCATGCCGTAGGCACGGCCCACGAGCATCGACGGGTCTTCGATGACCGGGAAGGGGATCTCGACCGAGAAGAGCTCGCGGATCGCTCGGGTCCAGGCGAGGTGCGCATAAAGG
Organism: Rhodospirillales bacterium 70-18; assembly: GCA_001899585.1. GTDB lineage: Bacteria > Pseudomonadota > Alphaproteobacteria > Acetobacterales > Acetobacteraceae > 70-18. Next base: position 4,519 of record MKWE01000024.1, on the reverse strand, counting down.
CTATCCACCGACAATCCCACCAGGGCGCAGTCCAGCGCGGCGAAACGGTCGTGCGCCTTCGCCAACGCCACGAACTCCGTCGTGCAGACCGGGGTGAAATCCGCAGGGTGGGAAAAGAAGACAAGCCACCGGCCCCTGTAGTCGGAAAGCCGGAGCGCTCCTTGGGTCGAACGTGCCTCGAAGTCGGGAGCGGGGTCGCCCATCCGCAAAGCACTGGGATACGTGGTCACATTGTCCATTCGAAAAGCGGTCTCGCAAACGTCATTCATTCACCCACTATGTCGCACGGCGTTCGGGTTGACGCAAGACGCTTACATAATTACATAGTTCGACAATAACATAAGTGATTGGCGTGCCGTGGTGGCAAATGCTGCCGTTGTCGAGCTGGGCGTGCCCGATCAAAGCTTTCAGGAAGCCCGACAATGAACGTGAAGCTCGGCCGGGGAGCGGAGTTTCAGTGCTCGACGGGTCGCCTGTTGTTGGCGGGCGGCGCGTCGGGACCCGCACCTCAACCCAATCCGAGGAAAACCGCGATGCTCGACGCCCTGCTGCTCGCCAGAATCCAGTTCGCCTTTACCGTCAGCTTCCATTTCATCTTCCCGGCTTTCTCCATAGGCTTGGCGAGCTACCTCATGGTTCTGGAGGCGCTCTGGCTGAAGACCGGCAACGGGGTCTACGCCAATCTGTACCGTTACTGGCTCAAGATCTTCGCACTTGCGTTCGGGATGGGCGTCGTATCGGGGATCGTGATGTCCTACCAGTTCGGCACGAACTGGTCGGTCTTTTCCGACAAGGCCGGTCCCGTCATAGGTCCGTTGATGGCCTACGAGGTGCTGACGGCCTTCTTCCTTGAGGCCGGCTTCCTTGGCGTGATGCTCTTCGGCATCAACAAGGTCGGGCCGAGACTGCATTTCGTGGCGACCTGCATGGTCGCGCTTGGCACCTTCATTTCCGCCTTCTGGATTCTGTCGGTCAATAGTTGGATGCAGACACCGACCGGCTTCGAGATCGGCGCCAACGGCCAGTTTCTGCCCGGCCCGAGCTGGTGGGCGATCGTTTTCAATCCAAGCTTCCCCTATCGCCTCGTTCACACCGTCATCGCCGCTTACCTCACAACGGCGTTCGTGGTCGGCGCGGTCGGCGCCTGGCATCTTCTTAAAGACAAGACGAATCCCGGCGCGCGCAAAATGTTCTCCATGGCGATGTGGATGGCGGCGATTGTCGCGCCGATCCAGATCTTCGCCGGCGATCTGCACGGCCTTAATACGCTCGAGCACCAGCCCGCCAAAGTGATGGCGATGGAGGGGCACTACGACAGTCATCCCGAAGGTGCGCCGCTCATCCTGTTCGGTATCCCCAACAGCGCCGAGAAGCGCGTCGATTACGCCCTTGAGATTCCGAAGGCGTCCTCCCTCATCCTAAAGCACGATCTTAATGCGCCCCTGGCCGGACTCGACACGATTCCCGAGGATCAGCATCCTCCGGTTGGCGTGGTCTTCTGGTCCTTCCGCATCATGGTCGCTCTGGGTTTCGCGATGCTGGGGCTCGGCCTTTGGAGCCTCGCCGCCCGGTATCGCAAACGCCTTTACGAATGGCCGTTGCTGCATCGCGCTGCGATCGCAATGGGGCCGAGCGGTTTCGTGGCGGTGATCGCCGGCTGGGTCACAACCGAGGTCGGGCGTCAGCCTTTCACAGTCTACGGCCTGCTGAGGACGGCGGAATCGGCGGCGCCCTTGGAGGCACCCGCTGTCGCCGCCTCATTGGTCGCGTTCATCATCGTTTACTTCGCGGTTTCGGCGCGGGGACCTTCTACATTCTGAAGCTAATGGCCAAACCACCGCAGCCGCACGAGACAGCCGATCCGTCGGGTGGAAAGCCTATCCGCGCCGCCGGCATCACCCCGGCAGTGGCCGTCGAAGGGAGAGCGTCGTGATGATCGATCTCACCATCATCTGGGCAGCGATCATCGCTTTTGCCGTGGCAGCCTATGTCGTCATGGACGGGTTCGATCTCGGAATCGGTATCCTGTTCCCGACGTTTCGAGTTGGCGGCGAGCGCGACCGCGCCATGAACAGCATCGCGCCGGTTTGGGACGGCAACGAGACCTGGCTAGTCCTCGGCGGCGGCGGCCTGATGGCTGCGTTTCCGCTTGCGTACTCAATCGTGCTTCCGGCCCTCTACGCTCCGCTCATCGCAATGCTGCTTGGCCTAGTGTTTCGCGGCGTCGCCTTCGAATCCCGCTGGCGCGATCCAGGTCATAGACATTTCTGGGACCTCGCCTTCTGCGTCGGGTCGGTTATTGCCGCCTTCGCGCAGGGGATCACGCTTGGAGCCCTTCTTCAGGGAATCCATGTCGCGGGTAGGGCCTACGCGGGCGGCTGGTGGGACTGGCTCACCCCGTTTACGCTTCTGACCGGCGCGAGCCTCGTCGTAGGATATGCACTACTGGGCGCGGGCTGGCTGATCTGGAAGACCGATGGACCAATTCAGACACACGCGCGCCGTCATGCTCGCGTCCTCACGATCGGGCTTGTCGCCGCGATTGTTGCTGTGAGCGCCGCGACCCCGTTTCTTGAATCTCGTTATTATGAGCGCTGGTTCGGCTGGCCGGGTGTGCTCGCGGCCGCCCAAATGCCTCTCCTCGTTGCCATCGTTGCATTCATTCTCTGGCGATCGATCGGCCGCAGCCGCGACTGGCTGCCGTTCGTGATGACGCTTGTTCTGTTCGGGCTCTCGATGGCCGGGCTGGCGATTTCGATCTGGCCCGATGTGATCCCCGGCCGGGTTTCGATCTGGGATGCCGCCGCGCCCGAACGAAGTCAGGTCTTCATGCTGATCGGTGCGGGCCTGCTCGTCCCGGTTATCCTAGCTTACACAGCCTGGGCCTATTGGGTCTTCCGAGGCAAAGTCGATGAAACCGGATACCACTGACAAAGCTGTGCCGAGGCTCTGGAAACGTCTGATGTGGTTCGCCGTCATCTGGCTTGCCAGCGTCCTCGTGTTGACGCTGGTCGCTTTCGTTATCCGAGCGGTTCTCAAAACCTGATGCAAACTCAGGGCGTCGACGCCGCGACCATCGGACCATTTGTCTGCAATATTCAGATGTACCGTTGGTTCAATCCGCGGAAAGTCATGCAATAGGGATCGCTAGAAAATCATGATCCACATAGCTATTTGCCGATCTCGCTGTCTCCTTTGCCGAGGGTTCCTCCTTTAAGCTTGCGTTAAGTTTGAGATGTTGCCTCGGGCGATTGGAAACGGGGGAAGGACGTTGAAGCCCGGCAAACTGATCGCCCGCCGAAGCGCGTTGCGGACCATCGCGAACTCGGCCGCTCTGTTAGGGGCGGCGGCGCTTGGGGGCTGCCAGACTGACATATTGGCGAGCGCCAGCACTAAAGCAACTGCTCCTGTCCCGCGCAGGCTGCGAGCAGAAATGGCAACTCTGAACATGGAGTTAGGATCGCCGATCCTTCTGCGCGTGTTCAAGGTGGAAGCCGAGCTCGAAGTCTGGAAGGAAGATCGCAAAGGCCGCTTCGTGCTCCTGAAAACCTATCCAATCTGTAAATGGTCAGGAGATCTCGGCCCGAAGATCACGGAAGGCGACCGGCAGACGCCGGAAGGCTTTTATGACATCACACCGGCGCAGATGAACCCGAACTCGGAGTACTATCTGTCGTTCAATCTCGGCTTCCCGAACGCCTTCGATCGTGCCCATGAGCGCACCGGAACCCATCTCATGGTGCATGGCGATTGCTCTTCGCAAGGCTGCTACGCGATGACCGACGCGCAAATCCTGGAAATCTTCGCACTCGGCCGGGAGTCCTTCTCCGGCGGACAGAGATCTTTCCAAGTGCAAGCTTTCCCGTTCCGCATGACCCCCGCCAACATGGCCAGGCATCGCGGAAACCCCCACATGCCGTTCTGGCGCATGCTCAAGGACGGCAACGATCATTTCGAGGTGACGCACCGCCCACCTAAAGTCGACGTCTGCAATAAACGCTACGTGTTCAATGCGTTCGCGCCAGGAGACGATGCCATTCAGTTGAAATTCGATCCATATGGTGAATGCCCGGCCTATGAGGTGCCACCGGAGATCGCTCAGGCGGTGCGGAAAAAGCAGCGCCGTGATGACCAGGAGTTCGAGCAACTCGTCTCGCAGGGCGTGGAAACTGCCCCGATCAAGAGCGGGCGCGATGGGGGAATGCACCCGACTTGGGTCTCAAAATTGCGCCCGCGAGAAATTATCGATGAGCACGGCAATCTCAAGCTAGTCGTTAGTAAGACCGACCTTAGCCAATAATTCCTGGCAATCTTTCTCGTCGACTCGATGGACGTGGCGCCGAAGCTCTGGCAACATTTATGCTGCCGTACGAAAAAGCAAGTTAAGATGGGTGCAGGCTCCCGCAACCATCTTTGCTGGCGTCGATCGCAAGTTATGATCGACGCCGGTCCCCGCAACCAAATAAAGCACTGAATTATTAGTGAAATTTTGGAAAGCCGTCCTTCGCGGCGGCTTTTC
>MKWE01000023.1 GCA_001899585.1 Rhodospirillales bacterium 70-18 | reverse complement strand
GAGGGCGACGGTAATCGGCTCCGGCGGCTGGACCGCCTGATAAACCTTCGTCCCGGCATAAAGAATGACCGCCACCAGAAACACATGCGCCAGTACCGCGATGGCCGCACCGGCAAGACGGCCGCCCTTTGCAGCGGCGAGTGGTGCAGCCGGGCGGTGGAATGCCGACAGCGGCAAGGTGTCGATCTGCACCAGTTCCGGCGGGCGTACCACCGCCCTGGTTGTGGTCCACTCCTCTCTCAACGGGGCGAGATTCATGCCTCCACCCCCTCCAGCACTTTGGGCGCGGAAACAATGCGGCGGGCGCGCCGCTTCTTGATCCACATCACGATGCCCGTGGTCACGAACAGCGCGGGGAGCAGACCGGAAATGAAAACCAGCGCACGCCAGACCGGCCCCCAGGTGCTGCCATCATGCACCGGCCGTTGCAACGCCATGAAATTGTCGAGCGCGGGCGCGCCCGGTGGGTTGCGCACATAAACGATTTTTTTTTGCCAGGGATCGATGAAGGCCGTTGATACCACGCCCGCATTCGGCGAACCCAACGTCACCCGCGTGGCCTGATCCGGCCTTGCCGGGGCCGAGACCGCGCGCACAGGCACGCCGGGGTAAGCCCGTTGCACCAGCGCGACCGCGCCATCGAGACCGAGTGGTTTTTCACCCGCCACCGGCGTGACCCTGGGGCCGGTGCGCAAACTGAACCCCGGCGAAGCGGCGGGCGCTGCATTGCCGAGCGTAACCGTGCTGCGCACGGTTTCGGGAAAGACGATGGCCGCACCGGTGAAGCTGACGATCATGAAGACCACGAAGGCCCAGATGCCGACGGCACCGTGCAATTCGCGGTACAGACGATAACCGCGCGCATTGCGGCGAACGATGAAGCCCAGCCGCCATTGCCCGCGCTTGGGCCACCACAGGAAAAGGCCGGTGGTGCCCAGCACCAGCATGGCAACACCAAGCCAGCCCACCACCTGACGCCCTTCACGACCGCCGATCAGCAGATTGCCGTGAAGCTGATGCATGAAGGCGAGCAGCGCGCTGGACGGCGCAGGCCGCACATCCAGCACCGCCGCCGTGGCCGGATCGACAAACACATCGGTGCCGCGCGCACCCGGCCCGCCGCGTGGCCCTTGAAAACGCACCACCGCGGCAGCGCCCGCCTGTTCGGGCAAAGTCAGCGTTGCCTGCGCCCGCTTGCCCGGTGCGCGTTCGCGTGCCGCCGCCATGAGTGCGTCGAGCGGCATGACGAAATCGCCCTGCGAGGCTTGCGGCGCAGGCTTTTGCCCGAATGCGAGAATTTCGGTGTCATAGACCAGAATGCTGCCCGACAGGCCCAGAACGGCCAGCACGATGCCAAGCGTAAGCCCGGTCCACAAATGAACCTGAAACAGGGCGCGGCGGAAGGTTGCGGGCATTTCAGGCCTCCGCCCAGCGGCGCAAAAGGTTGTGATAGACGCCGGTGAGCTGCACGGCCTCCGGCGTTTCGCCCCCCTTGCCGCGCAGGGACTGAATGGCGTTGTCGAGATCGAACAGCAGCGCGCGCTGACCATCGTCGCGCACCATGCTCTGTATCCAGAAGAAGGAGGCCCAGCGGCTGCCGCGCGTGATGGGCTTCACGTGATGGCGGCTGGTCGCGGGATAAAGCACCATGTCGCCGGCGGGGAATTTCACCTGCTGTTCGCCATAGGTATCTTCGATTGCAAGCTCGCCGCCGTCATAATCTTCCGGCGCGGTCAGGAACAGGGTTGCCGACAAATCCGTCCGTACACGGATCGGCGCATGCGGCACGAAGCGGATGGCATTGTCGATGTGGGTGTCGAACTTCATGCCGGTGTCATAGCGGTTGAACAGGGGTGGAAAGACGCGAAGCGGAAGTGCCGCCGAGGTGAAGCGTTCGTTCCGCCCCAACCTCTGCAGGATCATCTCGCCCAGTTCGCGCGCTTCCTTTGCGGTTTCGGGGATTTGCAGATTGCGCTTCGCCTCCGCCGACTGGGCGCCCGCCGTCACCTTGCCATCCACCCATTGCGAGGCGGCAAGCACGTTCCGGCAATGCATGACGTCTTCAGCCGTCAACAGCGCCGGAACGTGAACCAGCATGGCCTTCCCCGTTACATTTCGACACCGACCGAGAACAGAACCGTGCGCCCCGGCGCGGGTGTGCCGCGATTGCCGAAGGATTGCACATAGTTCAGACGGTCGGTGACGTTGAGCAGATTGAGACCGAAAGTGAGATTCTCGATTTTGTAATTGGCAAACAGATCGAGCTGAATGGTTT
>MKWE01000022.1 GCA_001899585.1 Rhodospirillales bacterium 70-18 | reverse complement strand
CAAGGACCGGCAATATTCCTGTGCCTATTTCCCCGATCCGTCTGCAACCCTTGAAGAAGCGCAGATCGCCAAGAAGCGGCATATCGCGGCCAAGCTCAATCTGGATCGCGAAAATCTTTCGGTACTCGATATCGGCTGTGGCTGGGGCGGCATGGCGCTCGATCTGGCGCGCGATGCCGGTGCACGTGTCACCGGCGTGACGTTGTCCGACGAACAGATTGCGATTGCGCGCGCGCGTGCGGCCAAGGCCGGGCTTTCGGAACGCTGTAAATTCGAGCTGATCGATTATCGCGCCATTCCGGGCCGGTTCGATCGTATCGTCTCGGTCGGCATGTTCGAGCATGTCGGTGTTGCCTATTATCCGGCCTTCTTCAAAAAGGTCAGCGCGCTTCTGTCCGATGACGGCGTTGGTGTGCTGCATTTCATCGGCCGTTCCGACGGGCCGGGCGCCACCAATCCGTGGATCGCGAAGTATATCTTCCCGGGCGGCTACACCCCGGCCTTGTCCGAAGTGCTGCCGGTGATCGAGCACAGCGGCCTGATGGTTTCCGATGTCGAGGTGTTGCGGCTGCATTATGCCGAAACGCTGAAGGAATGGCGCCGCCGCTTCCGTGCCAATTGGGCGGAGGTTGCGAAGGTTTATGACGAACGCTTTTGCCGGATGTGGGAATTCTACCTCGCCGGATCGGAAATGGCTTTCCGCCGCGAAGGTCTTGTGGTGTTCCAAATCCAGATGATCAAGCGGCCGGACGCGCTGCCGCTGACGCGCGACTATATCTATGAGCGCGAACGCAGCATGTTGTTTTCCGGCGTCGATCGCATGCCGCGGCGGAGCAGCCGCGCCGCATAAACGGGCAGCGGGCACCGAAAGGCTGTGAGTCGAATGCCGCGCCGTCTTGAGATCGGCGCGCGCCTCGGCTTGAGTCCGGCTTTGCCGGTCATCGCCCGCGCACAACTCCGAACGGAATTATGGAACAAGAGGCTTATCGCCAGGTCCCTTACGATATCGACATCGAACAGGCGCTGCTGGGTGCTGTTCTGGTCGATAACCGGGCGCTCGAACGCGTTTCGGGCGCGTTGAAGGCCGAGCATTTTTACGATCCGCTGCACCAGCGGCTTTACGAGCATATGCTGGCCGGGTTCGAACGCGGCGGCATGGTGCTGACGCCGCTGACGCTTAATGCCGCGATGAAGGGCGACCCCGGTCTGCAAGAGGTGGGCGGCCATGCCTATCTGGCGGGCCTGGCCGAAGCCGCACCCGCGCTGCCCAATGTGCGCGATTATGCACGCATCCTCGCGGACCTAGCACTTCGCCGCACGCTGATCCATATCGGCGAGGATATCGTCAACACAGCCTATGAAGCGCCGCATGAGAAGACGCCGCAAACACAGATCGAGGATGCGGAAAAGGCGCTTTATGCGGTCAGTGAATCCTCGAAATATGGCCATGGCCCGATCGATTTCGCCGAAAGCCTGCGCCGCACGGTGGAACTGGCGGAGAAGGCGCAGGCCCGCGGCGGCCGTATTTCCGGCATCGTCACCGGCTTCAGCGATATCGATTCATTGCTCGGCGGTTTGCAGCCTTCGGACCTCATCATCCTGGCCGGACGTCCCGGCATGGGCAAAACCTCGCTGGCGACCAACATGGCCTTCCACACCGCGCGCGCCTATGTGCAGGACGTCGAGGCGGGTGCCGAAGTGCCGCGCGGTGCACCGGTATTGTTTTTCTCGCTTGAAATGGCGGCGCAGCAACTCTCGGCCCGTATTCTGTCGGAGCAGACCGAGATCGAGATGTGGAAGATCCGCAACGGCCGCTTCTCCGAAAGCGAGTGGGAAAAATTCGTTCTCACCATGCAGGACCTTTCAACCCTGCCGTTCTATATCGACGATACCGGCGGCATCTCGATTGCCCAGATCGCGGCGCGCGCCCGCCGCCTCAAACGTGAAAAAAATATCGGTTGCGTGATGATCGACCATATCCAGCTGGTTGCCGGCACAGGACGGTCGGAAAACCGGGTGCAGGAACTGACCGAGATTTCGAAATCGCTCAAGGTTCTCGCCAAGGAGCTGGATGTGCCGGTGATCGCACTGTCGCAGCTTTCGCGTGCCGTCGATGCACGCGACGACAAGCGGCCGGTTCTGTCGGATCTGCGCGAATCCGGCTCCATCGAACAGGACGCGGACGTGGTGATGTTCGTTTTTCGCGAGGAGTATTACCTCAAATCGCGCGAGCCCGATGCCGGTACCGCCGAACACGGCAAATGGCTGGAAAAGATGGAGCGTTGCCATCGCCGTGCCGAAGTGCTGGTGGAGAAACACCGCCATGGCGCCACCAACAAGATCGAATTGTTCTTCGACGACCGTTTCACCCGGTTCAGCAATCTGGCGGCGGAGGCCGGCTGAGCCGGCGCGGCAAGAGGTTTAATTGCCTGGTTTTGAACTGCCTGATTTTGAACTGTCTGATTTTGACTGGCCGCAGCCTCATCTGCATTGTTCGCTTTCCCGCCCTGTTTCGCGAATCGGATTGGTGGCTTGAAAAAACTGGAACGGAAACTCCCGGCATCGCGCGCGGTGGCACAGCTCGATGTGCGGCTGGGCGCGGTGGCCGCGAATTACCGCCTTTGCCGCACATTGAGCGGCACCGCTGTGGCCGGCGTGGTCAAGGCCGATGCCTATGGCATGGGCATGGCGCCGGTGGCGCGCAAACTGGCCGCTGCGGGATGCGACACGTTTTTCGTCGCCCGCATCGAGGAAGGCGTCGCGCTCAGGCCGCTGGTGCCGGATGCACGCATCTTTGTGCTGGACGGGCCGCGGCCGCAGGCCGTTCCGCTGCTTCTCGCCCACAAACTGACCCCGGTGCTGAATTCGCTGGCCGATATTGCCCATTGGCGTGCCAGAACCCGGCGGCAGGCCGCGCTGCATATCGATACCGGCATGAACCGGCTTGGTCTCGGCGCGGATGAGTTTGCCCGGCTGGCCGCGGCCCCGCGCAAGCTGCTGGCCGGGATCGATATTGTGCTGATCATGAGTCATCTGGCCTGCGCGGACGATCCGCAGGCGGCGATGAACGGGGAGCAGCTTGCGCGCTTCCGGTCGGCGCTCGCCATGCTACCGCCGGCGAAAGCGAGCCTTGCCTCCAGCGGCGGTGTCCTGCTCGGCCGCGACTATGCCTTCGATCTGGTGCGGCCGGGGCTTGGGCTTTATGGCGGCAACCCGCAGCCGGCGCGGCCCAATCCGTTCCGCCGGGTGGCGCGGCTGACGGGAAAAATTCTTCAAATCCGCCGCGTTGACAGGGGGGAACCCGTTGGCTACGGAGCCGCCCACAAGGTCGCCCGGCCTTCCGTGCTTGCGACCGTGGCTCTGGGATATGCGGATGGGCTGATGCGCGCGATGGGAAATCACGGAAAAGGTGCCATCGCAGGCCGGATCGTGCTGGTGGCCGGCCGGGTTTCGATGGACCTCGCGATCATGGATGTGACCGGCGTGCCCCCCAGCCAGTGCCGCACCGGCAGCGATGTGGAATTCTTCGGCGATACGATTCCGGTGGAGGCGGCGGCCGCTGCGGCGGGTACCGTCAGCTA
>MKWE01000021.1:141016-144464 GCA_001899585.1 Rhodospirillales bacterium 70-18 | reverse complement strand
CTCGCGGTCGCGCGGCAGCGCCGCGATCGCCACGTCCAGCCGGTCGGGCGGCACGTTCAGCGCGCCCGGCAGGTGGCCAGCGGCGTATTCGTCTGGCGGGCGCACATCGAGCAGGACGACACCCCCCTCACCGGCCTACTTTTGCGCCGCCGCTTACATACCGGCCAGGACGACCAGGGGCGCATTTATGGGAAGCTCACTTCGGATCGGCGAGGATGGGAGGTCCTGGTGTCCCACAAGCAGGATCAGGCAAGCGATTTGCGGCGACTGAGCTGACCAAACCTTCCGCTGAGAGGCGGCTCCGGGACTGCGCCATCTCCCCGACACGAACGGCGGACGGGCGATCCGTTCGATGACTGTGTTGTCGGCCGACGGAGCCAGGCTGCCCCTCCCGCGTTGGGCTATGTGACTCCCGCTCAAGCCGCGCAGGTAGGCTACGATCCCGCCAAAATCGTTGCCGACCGCGCCTTAGCTCGCGCTGCTGCGACGGCGGTCTATCAGCAGCGCAGCGCTGGAACGTGGTTTCTGATAACCCGCGATGGAAGCTGCATTGCCGCCCGCGCCCCGTCCTCTCCGGCTGAAAACATCCGAATGGATCGCGCTAATGGGCTGGAAGATACCGTCCGCGTCTTGCAAGCTGATGCGAACGGAAAGCCCTTGGCTGTCCGTGTTGACTCGCCGCGCCGGGGCAGTCTGGTGGCGTTTATTGTTTTCTACCGAGGCGCAGCAGCATGCGAAAGCGCCCGTTTCCAGCAACAAAAACAGCTTGATTATTTGAAGTAAGCTCCCTGCCCGCGACGAATTTTGCCATTTTAGACTGGCTTCCTCGTTGCGCATGGCATACTTCGGTCACCGGAGAACCCGAATTTTGGCCGTCGAGTTGCCCCACGCGCAGCGAGTATCCAGGCGATTCGCAGGTTCCGCATTCTCCCCTCTCTGTGACCGCGACCTTGCGCAACCCCTGCGCTATCTCGTGGGGTTGATCCGCCATCAACGCCCGCCGGCTGCATTCCATGACGCTGTGATGCAGGGCCAGGCCGCCATCAGGGCGTTCGAATCGACGAACCGCCGATGCTCGGCATGGGACACGGTCAGGTGGTAGACGCCGCCGTCCGGCCGCGCGGGGCTGCCCTTCACCTCGACCGCCAAGGCGTGGAGGCCGTCGCGATCGGCTAGGCCCACCACGCGCAGCTTCGCCGAGGTCGGAGGCGCCGTACCCGGAGCCACTCCGAACAAGTCGGTGACATGGTGCGCCACCACTTCCTTGTGGGTCGCCGGGAACCGTTTGAGCGCAGTTACGCGGCTGCGGTCCGTCAAAGGCCAGCCCGTAAACATGCGGCCGACCGTCGGTGACAGGGGCGGGCGATCGTCCTGCCAGATTGGCTTGATGTCTTCCGTCATCCCCTTCGCCCTCAAGTCCTCACTCCTCCCGCGAACGCCCATTCAGGTGCGAAAGCGGCCGACTCAAGCACATATAGCCACATCGGTCCGCGAACAGGTTCAGGCACCGCTCCAGCCGGCCCGCCGACGCTGAACGATGCGGCGTTCACCCACCCCACCGCGCCGCGACGCGCCGCACTCCGTTCAGTAGCAGCTCAGCCGCCAGCCGATATTCCTTCGCCACTTCCGCCACCACACCGACCAGCTCATCATGGAACCGATCAATGTCGGCCACACCGCGAATGGCTCCGTGCAGCTTCACCGCCGTCAACAGGCTACGCCGACGGTGCTCGCTTGCCGCCAGCCGCGCCTTCGACATCTTCACCGAGCCGTCACCCATCCGCGCAAAGGCCATCACCTGTTCGGCCGCCGCGGTGCAGCTCTTCAGCCGGCGGATCACATCCATCGCTGTCCTGCCGGGCGCGGCAACGCTTTCGATCGCCGGTAACACCGCGGTCCTGGCAATCATCCTGGCCGCCACTTTTGCCGCCGCTGCTGCGCGGGAAGGGGTCCGCTGGACGCAGGCGGCAGCCTGCGGTAGCGGATCAGCTTGCCCGCAGAGAACTCTGGCTAGGTCGCATCGGTTCGCGACAGTTCGCAGGTTCCATGTGGGGATTGATGTGGGGATTGAAGGCATAAACGTCAAAAAATGGCGGATTCCTACGAGTATTGGCGGAGGGAGAGGGACCCTCAGTTTAGACCACCTGGACCCCAGGAAATGGCTAGTTTTCTGGCCTCATAGTGCCTAACGTGGGGTGGTGAACGTGGGGTGGTCTGTGGGGTGGTCATGTCGGATACTCGGTGGCTCGAACGGCGTCGGCAGGGTTGGTATGCGGTGGTCTACGTGCCCCTTCGGCTCCACGCCAAGCTAGGCAAAAAGCTCAGACGCTCGCTGAAGACGCGAGAACTCAGGGTAGCTCAGGCCCGGCGGTATGAAGCCATTGCCGACTTCCAGGCACGCATTGCACAGGCCGACAAGGGGACACACGACCCCCTCTTGGATGAAGCCTTCGCGTGGCGCGGGGTGAAGGAAATGGCATCGCGGGGCGAGCGGGTCAACGCCATGGGCGACCCCGACCGCGAAGACCACCAAGAGGGCCTTGTGGATGACCTGATCGGGGAGCGCGTCGAAGAAATCAGACGGGCGGATGGTGACGCTGCGGCCGGGGCGTTCGCGGGCATCGCGGCGGGGATCGCAACGCCACTCCTGCACCACCTTGGCGACTGGCTCCGCGAGGGCGGCGCAAAGGGACCCTACCAGCCGCGCACAAAGCGCCAGCTAGAGGGCGACCTGAAGGGCCTGGAAGGCTGGATGAAGGGCGCGAGCCTGCCCCCCACCGTGGAAGCAATCGACCGCCGCGCCGCCGGCCGCTACGTGACCGAGCATCTGACCCGGACGGGCCTGGATGCGAAGACGGTGCAGCGCAAGGTCTCCGCTTGTCGGAGCTATTGGGTCTGGCTTGGTCGCAAGGGGCACGTGCCCGACGACCGCAACCCATGGGACCGTCAGGCCCCCGCGAAGGCCGCCGCGAACGGACGCGGAGGGGAGACCGAACGACCCTTTACGGACGCCGAATTGGTCGCGCTGCTGAATGGTCCGGCCGACCCCGAGCTTGCCGACCTCATGCGGGTTGCGGCGCTCTCCGGGATGCGGATCGAGGAGATTTACCGGCTGCAAGTGCGGTATTGCGCCCAGGGTATGTTCGACATTCGGGTTGCCAAGACCAGGGCGGGGGTCCGCAAGGTGCCCATCCATCCAGACCTCGCGGCCATCGTGGCGCGGCGCGTGAAGGGCAAGGAGCCGACCGGCTACCTATTCCACGAACCGGGCGCGTTGGTGGAGGGTCGAGAGCGCAGCATGGCCGCGTCAAAGCGGTTCGGGCATTACCGCAAGCGGGACGGGGTGGGGGTCGATGAGCAGGCCGAAGGCAAGCGTCGCAGCTTGGTCAACTTCCACAGCTTCCGCCGATGGTTCGTAACGACCGCCATCCGACGGGGCCAGCGCGGG
>MKWE01000021.1:140933-141002 GCA_001899585.1 Rhodospirillales bacterium 70-18 | reverse complement strand
GGTGACAGGCCATGCGCTGAACGGGATGACGTTGGGGGTCTACTTCGGCGGGGACGACGCGGCCCGGCT
>MKWE01000021.1:82156-140916 GCA_001899585.1 Rhodospirillales bacterium 70-18 | reverse complement strand
CGGTGAGGCTGCCCATCGGGTGAAGCGGCGGGGCCCTGAGCTTTCGTGGCCAGTATGGCCTTTGGGGGCACGCGGCGGGCACATAGAGGTCGCCGGCCTCCGCTTCGCCACCATTCTCTAGGACGCCCTTGAGAGGTGGCTGAAAACTGCCGCGAGGAAGACGACGAATGGCGAAGGCCCCGACGCGCACTCCGATATGGCAACCAGCGCGGAGCGTAGCTTTCATAATGCGCATTGCAGCAATACATGCCCCAGACCTAATCTCGTCGCATGGATCGCAGGCACGTCCTTGGCATCGTAGGCGGTGGCTTCCTGACGGTGGGGCTGGGGCTAATCGGGACATGGGACTCGCTTCCCGGGCCAAACAAGCCGCTCGGCATTGGTGGTAGCGCCTGCGCCATCGTGGGTTTTGGAATACTCGGTTGGCTTTGGGTCACCGCACCTAAGCCGGCCGAACACGCAAACACAGCGGGAGACGAACGTATGGCAAGAGATACGTTTAACAACTTCGGCACAAACAACGGCATCATCGGTCCCGTCTCTATTGGTAGACCGCGTTTTGAACTCACGTCCGATCTCATCCACCAAGTCGTCGGAGCGTGCCCGCGCGGGGTGCCCGTTCTGATATCCGCTACCGGGTCGCAAAGAGTGGACGCCATGCACAGTGCCTTGCGTGCCGCTCTCCAAGCCGCAGGTTTTGCCGTTCAGGTGGCTCGGATTGGAATGATGGTTCCCCCGCCCTCAGAACCGCTATCCATTACAACAACACCCCAGCAGACGATTGTTACCATCGCTCCTGACGTATAACGCCTAGAACCATCCCAGCGAACGTGCGTGGCGTCTCCGACACCTATCCGCCCATCAGGTCCCGCATCGCTCCCCGCGAGGCTGCCCGCTCGCGCTCCCCAGGGGCCTTGGAGACGGTCAGGCGGAACAGCCCGGCCATAACCTCCACTGACCCCGGCTCCCGCTCCCAGGCCCACCGTGCGGGCCTCTCGCGCCGCCCGTAGACCTCTACCCGGCCAATGCGGAGGAACACCGCCCCGCCCTCAAATTCAACGTTCACCATGTCCGGTTCTCCTTGTGCTGCGCTGGGGGTTTCCAGCGGGACCAAGCATGGCTGAAGCGGACTCGCGGGGAAGGGTAGATAGTGTGAGGAATAATCTCCCCTGTGGCGGGATCAAAAAACATAGGATGCCACGTTAAGGCCACGCGTGGTCCAGTGACGACTTTACCTTTTGGTCCAGTCTCACTTTACCAAAAGGTCCAGTCTACTTTACCTCGGCTACCTCCCAACGTTCTGCTCGGTGCCGCTAGCCGGCCCCTGCCGCGCCCGCGACGCTCCGCTTCACGCGCTGCACGGTGGAGACGCCAATCGCCAGTTCCTTCGCTATCCGCAGCATCCCATGCCCCTGCGCCAGACGGTCCCGTATCGCGTCCTCCACCTTGGTCGCTACGGTCGGCCGCCCCAGCCGCACACCCTGCGCCTTCGCCCGCTCAAGCCCCGCCATGACACGCTCACGGATCATGCCCCGCTCTAGCTCCGCGAAGACCGCCGCCATTTGCAGCATCGCCCGGCCGTGGGGGGTGGTCGCGTCCATCGCTTCCTTGTCGGCATAGATGCTGACCCCCGCCGCCTCTAGCTCGGCCAGCGCCGTTGCGACCATCGCCGTGCTGCGGCCCAGCCGGTCAATCGACCAGAACATCAGCACATCGAAGCGCCGCCGCGTGGCATCCTTCAGCATGGCATCGAAGCCCGGCCTGCGGTCCCGCCCCTTGGCCCCGCTAATCCCGGCATCCTCGTAGACCGTGACGACCGACCACCCCCGCCGCTCGGCAACCTCACAGAGGACCCGCCGCTGGTTCTCGGTGGTCTGCCCATCGGTCGAGACCCGAAGGTAGAGGGCCGCTCGCTTCGTCTTGGTCGCCATCGGTGTTCTGCCTTGCCTGAGGGCGCTGTGCTGCGCCTGGGTGCGGTGGAGGGGCAGGACATACCGCATAGACATACCGAAATCAACTGTTATTCGTATGGACAAATCTGGGCTGGGCGATGCTGGCAATCTGCGGGCTTGCGGAGGGGCCGTGAGGGTGGGTTTACGGTATAGCCCTCAGGGTATGGGGCGTGGCGTGATGGGGCGGCGTGCCGGGGGCGCAGCATGGCCGGGGCCGGCACCGGAGGGGACGCGGGCGGGCACGCTGTCGGGGGATGGTCGCACCACGCTGCGGGGCAAGTGCCGGGCCGTGGCGGGACGCGCGGGGGTTGCCAGTCGGGGGCCGCGCGAGGCGTGTGGTCATCCGGCTACGCCGCGCCCCTGGGGCAGCCGACCACCCCACGGGGGGTATTGCGACCTCCCCCCGGTAGGTGATGCCCGCTCAGACTTTTCGCCAATTTGGGCCGCACCATCGGGGGACCGCAGAGGACTGGGTCATGGGAACCGCAGGGGACCCACTCAGGGCCTCTAGGAAGCCCGCAGAGGGGCCTGTAGGTGGCGGCGGCACCCAATCCACCGGGGGCAACTCGGAAGGGCCTCAGCGGAGTCCTGGGGACTCGCAAAAATACCCCTGCACGGGAGACCGTGAGGGGTGAAGGCGGGGAACCAAAAATACCCCCGAGGGTGCCCTGACGGGAACACTGCGGGGGAAGCGGCGGGCGTGGTGGTCGGGCGGCGCGACGCCGAGCCTGGGTGGTCGCATGGCGTTGCCGGGGCTGCCCCAGCCTGCAACCACACTTGGGCCGTGATGGCGGGGAGGTTCCCCTCGGCCCCTGGCTCCGCTCACTAGACCGATCAGTGAACTCTGAACACAACTCACAGGGACCCTAGCTAGGCTACCTCACTAGGCTCTTGATGAGGGGGGGCTAGGCCCCCTCCTAAGAGCCATCACTGGACCCTGAACATCCCTCTTACTTACTCTCTATGTGTGACCCTCGGGGGTAGTGTGTCCAGTATCAACCCCGTAGGGGGTTAGAATTGACAACCCATTGATACCATTAGGGTTCCGCGGAGGTCCAGTAGCCACTTTACCTTTTGGTCCAGTGGCCACTTTACCTTAAAAGTCCAGTCTACTGGACCAAAAGGGAAAGTGAGACTTTACTTCTCGCTGGGGCAGCTAAGGCTGTTTCTCTGGTTCTGCCGAGTTCTTGCCGGGGGCTTGCCGTCATGACCCAACCCATTCCGCCGGCTTTTCCGGAGACGGAAACGAAATGGGAAGACGTGTATCCGCCGAGGCATGTCGGCCGCGTATGGGAGGCAACATCTAGGCTAAGGGTGCCGGGTGGGTGGCTTTACGCATTTGCCGTCACGCGCACCTATCGCTTTTGGCCCGACCGTTCCTATTATTCGATGGCGTTTGTGCCCGATCCTCAAAAACAGGGATAGGCGGCCGATGTCGCAGCAATCGGTGATAATGGCGATGTTTCTGGAGCCATTTAAAGCTGCCGCTGCGGAGGGCGCAGTCGTCGAGCTTAAGTTGCGCCTGCTGGCCGGCACACTCCCCACTCTGAGGAAGTATGCGCATTCCCGTCGTCTCGAAGATATCGAGGGAGATTTGGCAGGCCATTTTTCTTTATCGGAGGCAGACAGGAAGACTCTGCACCTGTGTCGCCAGCTTCGGAACAAGCTGCTGCATAGCGATTTCCGCGCAGCGCGGGGCAAGCTAGGTCAACTAGGCGTTGAAACTTCTTCAGGCGGGGTCGTGAAGGTTGATATACCCGAGCCATCCGTGGCAGCGATATCCGAGAAAAATCGCGCTGTTCGGGCCGGGACAGAGGGCACCCCTGTGGCTGAAGCCTCATCCACAGACGGGGGGGTATTGGGCTGGTTTATGGAGGTCGCAAACGCAGGCGAGTTTCAGAAGGCGGTAAACGTCTTCAAGGACGCGGCAGCGATAGTGGACCGGCTGGCGGACATCGAAAGCGTCTAGCTCAGCGCAGGCCCCGTCGCCCGACCGCTTAGCGCCTCAGGTCAAGCCAGCGTCAAACCGCGCCCTCATAGCCTCGGGTCAAGGCGTGCCGCCGCGCTGGGAGGGCGTGGGGTGGTTAACGTGGGGTGGTGCGTGGGGTGGCAATCTCCCCAACCAGCGGTGTAACTTTATGATTTAAAATGCAAATCCGGCGAAAATGCGGAGTGGCGGAGGGAGAGTCCGCCAACGACTAGCCAATATCAATGCTTTATGACGACACAGTCGATTTATCCCCTAATCCGTCCCCTATAAATGTCGCGGATTATAGCGGATGCAGGCGGTCGCAAGGGTTTTCTGGTTCGTATAACCAGTCCTTATACCAACCCGCCGTAAGGCTGACTCAGGGGGTACCCCGAGCTTGGGCGTTCTGGTTCACTTCCCTTCATCGTCGATTCGCAGGATGGAGGGATAAATGGGGATTGCCGTGACGGTCACGCGCACGGAGCATACCGGGACCGAGCTTCGTGCGTTCGCGGCGAAGGGCCGTGATGCTGCCCAGGTTCGTCGGCTTCTGGCCATTGCGCTCGTTCTGGAGGGCTGTTCGCGAACCGAGGCGGCCGAGTCGAGCGGGATGGACCGGCAGACGTTGCGCGACTGGGTGCATCGCTACAACGACGCAGGCATCGAAGGTTTGAAGTCGCGCTCTGCGCCTGGTCGAGCGCCCGCGCTGACCGACGCGCAGAAGGCGGTGTTGAAGGCGCTGGTGATTCAGGGGCCAGACCCGGTGACGCACAAGGTGGTGCGCTGGCGGTGCGTTGATCTTCGCGATGAGGTGGCGCGCCGCTTCTCGGTCGAAGTCCATGAAAGCACGATCGGCAAGTGGCTGCACCAACTCGGCCTGACGCGCCTGCAACCTCGTCCCTTCCATCCGAAGAAGGATGCCGAAGCGCAGGAGACATTTAAAAAAACTTCGCCGACCTGGCTCGCACTGCCCTGCCCGGGTCCACGGCCTGCGCGGCGATAGAGATCTGGTTCCAGGACGAGGCCAGGGTCGGTCAGAAGGGAGGTCACGCCTACGTCTGGGCGCCGGTTGGCTCTCGCCCTCCCATGGTGCGCGATGTTCGTCACGACTCTGCCTACCTGTTCGGCGCGATCTGCCCCGGTCGCGGCGTCGGCGCCGCCATCATCATGCCGGCGGTGAGCACCGAGGCGATGAACCAGCACCTGAAGGAGATCAGCACCCAGGTGGCGGCGCGCGCCCATGCCATCCTGATTTGCGACGGCGCGGGGTGGCACCAGACGGGCGGAGCTCTGGTGGTGCCCGACAACATAACTCTGCTCCCGCTTCCGGCCTATTCACCGGAGTTGAACCCGATGGAGAACGTCTGGGAATACTTGCGCGCCAACAAGCTGTGCAGTCTCGTCTGGGACAGTTACGACGCAATCGTCGCAGCCTGCAAAGCCGCTTGGGACTTCTTGATCCATGATCCAGAGCGCATCCGCTCAATCGGCTATCGCCCTTGGGCGTGTGTCAAAGTCTAGGCGGGTTGGTATTAGTCGCACCTGATCCAGGCAAACGGATTGACGGCTGTGGGATGGGCGGCCCAACTGACATAATATCGCCAGCCGGGCCGCGTCGCTATCTCTGGCGCCAGGAAGGTGCCGCTTCAAGCAGCCATCGGCAAATGCACTGCGTCCCACTCATATCTCTTGTGGCTGTCCGTTTTCACGATCACCTGCTCAGCCGTCAATGTCGGCCACTGATTCGGGTTCCGCAATCTGATACGAAGCCCAGTGATGCTCTTCGGATCGACCGTCACACCAGGCACTCTTGGGGCTAGGTCTAAGACGGCAAGCATGCGGAGAGCCTTATCTGCCCACTCCCCTACCGGTCTCTGATCAGCATTTTCCTTACGTCCCTCCCAGCGCGAGAGAGTCTCGGGGCGAATTTCGAGGTGCCCAGCCAATTCCTTCTGGGTGTACCCCAGCGTCCTTCTGAGAAAGCGCACTTCCGCACCGCCCAGTTCGTAGGGGTCGAAGCACCTTCCCAGCGCGACGGCGGCAGCAAGCCCTTCTATATTCGGGATGCGCACCCCTACCCTCGCGCCCTTCTCGTCAAGCTCCTCCTCCACCGCATTCAGAATCACGACGGGGTAAGGAAGCCCGAAGCCGTGCTCTTCGTAGCGTGCGATTCGGTTGAACATTGTATCTCCTTTGCGCTTACCCCGAGCCAAATGCGCAGGGAAGCGGCTTTATCTTCGTCGCTTTTTCGGTTTTACCGTCACTATCCGAACAACATCAGATCCGTCCGACGAGAGTGCAGGCTCCACAACAATATCTACTGCTTCGGCGTCTACGGTGCCAGATACATGAACCTGTTCCCGGCCATGCAAATCAGGCTCGCCTGCGCGGATCGCTCCACTCTTTACGATGCGATGGATCGACAACTTATCGAAGCCGTACTCCACCATTCGTTCTTCAGAATGGGCTGTCCAGACTGCCGCAAAGTCAGGAGACTTACGAAGCCGCCGAAGCCGATCCGTGGCAGTCTCTGGTTTCGATCGATCCGAGGAAGCCTCTGCTTTCAAATTCATTTTCGCTCCTTCGGCGCCGCGCGACGCGATGTAGTTGAATGGTCAACATTGCCTCTTCCCTCCATGATCGGGCTTACCCCGATGATCGCTACACCTCGGCTGACGAGGTGGCCCTGGTCGTAGTGACATATAGTCAGATTAGCCGTCCGCATCAAGCTCAAAACATGACGTAGCATCAAGCTTGATATTTCCGCGTGAAGTGGACCGAAGCGCGGCGCCTGGGCCGCACGGCCAATAGTCAATCTCTTTTGGCAACCCGGAGACAAACTTACGCGCTTCGCCCGCCCACTATCGAACATGACGCAGCAGCAAATTCCGCACCGTACTCCCATGCCACTCCCCTCCCCTCGCCGTCCGAACCCCGCGAGCGTTCAACGCCTCAGCAATGGCCCGCACCGTCGTTACCCCGGCGGCCTGTAGGTGGCGCACCACCGGCAGCACGTTCGCCGCGAAAGCATCCGCCGCCGCCTTGCCCGCCGCTGCGCCCATCGCCTGCGCCTCGGCCAGATTGGTAGGATTGCCCAGCCGCGCGCCCTGCGCCTTCTTTGCCGCCAGGGCAACGCGGGTACGGTCGGCAATCATCGCCCGTTCCTTCTGCGCCAGAGCCGCATAGATATGCAGCATGAACGGATCGGCGTCCGCCCCCAGCTCTGCCACGATAAACGGCACGCGCTGCGCCATCAGGCCGGCGATGAATGACACGTCGCGGGACAGCCGATCCAGCTTCGCCACCACCACCGGCACCTTAGACTTGCGGGCCAGCGCCAGGGCTTCGCGGAGTGTGGGGCGGCGGTCCAGGGCATCGCACCCCTTGCCGGTTTCCACTTCCACAAATTCGCCCAGCACCTCCAAACCCTCGGCCGCGACGAACCGCGCCACCGCCTCGCGCTGCGCTTCCATGCCCAGGCCGCTCTTGCCCTGCCGATCCGTCGAAACCCGGAGGTAGGTGACAACCTGACGCATGGCGTATGCTCCCGAGAACACGATGAACAATCACTATACGTGCGTATAGCCTTTGTCCATTGCCGTTGTTCGGGATTGTCCGTCTCTGTTTCCACGCGCCCACAGCGCCCCCGGACGGGTGCATTTCGACGCGGTTCGCGCGTGCGCGCGCGTATTGGTCCACAAGCCCCCGCGCAGCGTCGAGACGCCGTTTGCCCCTCTTTTTAGGGTGTCCGGTTTGTTCGCTCTTGCACATCAAAAGCACCGGGGTTGCCTCGGCCGAGCTGACCATTCGCACCCGATACCGCGCGCGCGTCGTTCTGTGCCAGCCGCTCCCGATTGCGTTCCGGCACCTGCCCCGTTGCTAATCCTGCTAATCTGCTAATCCAGCATCCGGGACCAGCACCAACCGCCATGCCTGCGGCCCGCCATACCCCTCTGGCGGCGTCTGCCCGTCCTCAAGCAACGCCACACCAGCCGGGGCCGAACCGCATTGCCGACAGCCTAGCCGCACCACGATATCCCCCAGGGATCGCGCCGCATGCCAGCCGTCCCGGCAGATCAGCCGCAGGGGGAGCATCGTCACCCCACCCCCCGCAGCACCGCAGTTCCAGCACGTATGCCCGCAGCGTGGCCGCCTGGCAGGCGAGGGCAATGGAGCGGTCAAAGGGTGCGGGCGGACGCGGCATGCTGAGAAGATATATAGAATACGAAACCGGAGCGAGTCGCGCCTCTCGAATCTTCTAGTGAGCAACCCGGCCGAAAGACCGGCGGTCGCGTCGCGCCGTGCCTGGCTGTGCCCGGCTGCGGTCCTGCGCCATCGCCCGCCGCTCTTCTTCTGTCGCCATCGTGTCGCGCCTTTCCGTCATTCCCGCTGCTGTTTTCAGGGAACGCATAGCGCGCCGGGGTATCTCGCCCGAGGTGTCCCACTGTCCCATCCCCTAGGGGTGGGACAATGGGATTCGTTGCGATTGGCAATTGCGGGGGCCATAGGCCTATGTCCCGCCCGCGAATGGCGCATCGTCCGGCCGCCCTTGGCCATCCGACACCGGAGCAACTGTCCCATCTGTTCCACCCACGCGGGACGGAACCGGGACGGTGGGACGGTCGAACTTCCCCGCCATGGTCTCGGCTGCTGTCTTGAGCAATTCGGCCCGCCATCGTGCCAGCGCGCGCAGGTCCGTAACGAGTCCCATTGTCCCATTCCCTAGGGGTGGGACGGTGGGACACCCCGGCGGGGGCCTACTCACCGGCCGCTTCCTTCTGCCAGCGATAGACCGTGGTACGGCTCACCCCCAGCGCCTTGACCACCGCCGGCACCGTCTCGCCCCTTGCCAGCATGGAGAGGGCCATCGTCTGGTCGTCGTTCGCTAGGTCGGAAACGTGCCAGAGATAATCGTCCGCCGTGGTTTCCAGCCGCACCTCGAACGGTGCTGCCTCTGCCCCCATGAAGCCGCGCGCCTTCTCGAAATGCACCTCGAATCGCGCGCCCTCACTGGCGCTGTAGCCTTCCGGGCGGCGCAGGGCGATGACGGTATCCAGAATATCCTCGCGCCGGCTGGTGCCCCGTTGCTGGCCTCCCTTGGCGGCATGGTGAACCACCAGGGACGATACTCCGCGCCGCCTTAGCGACAGGATCGTATCTTGGATCGGCTGCCAGTCGTCCGCCTCGTTCTCCCGCCCGCGTGCAAGCGAGGAAAGGTTATCCAGAATCACCAGGTCCACCCCGGCCGTAACCCGTTCCAGCAGTGCCCGTCCCTCCAGGCTGGCCAGGTCCGGCAACCCGTCGCGGAAGTAGTCGGCGGGGAGGAATCGCAGGAAATCATCGGCCGGTGGATTTGCCGCCATGCCGGGCACGATGCTGGCCACCCGCTCTTGCAGAGCAACCAGCGGCATCTCGCCATCGACGCACAACACCCGACGTGGCGTTGCCACTTGCCAGCGAAGGAGCGGCGTTGCCGTCGCTACGGCGCAGGCGATGGACAACGCAAGGTGCGTTTTGCCGATGCCGCGAGGCGCATAAATCATCGCCGCACCGGACGCGGGTAGCCACGGAGCCATGATGGTGCTGCGCGGCGGGATATCCATACTCAACAGCGCCGCAGCGGTAATCGGCACAATCGGCCTTGGTGCGTCCGCAATTGCGAATTCCCTAGCATCAGACATTGCATGCTACCCCCAGAAGGTCCGCGAAGTCTCTGCGGCCGGTCGGGCAGGCAGGCCGCACGTATCGCCCCGGCGCCGTCCAACGCCGTGCTGCCAACTGGCTGGCAGCTTGATCGGCGGGGTTGGGATCGGGCTCGATCGGCACCGCGCGGACTTCTGCGGGCTGCGCTCGACATCCCCCAAAATTCCCGCCAAATGTGGCGACAAACCAGCCTGGCAGATTGAGGCGCACGGCCCCAAGTTGCCCGGCGCAGCTACCTCCGGAATGAGCTTCCATGACTATCGGTTAGTCTGGCGGAAGGGAGCCGTGGCGATCAGTGTGCGGATCGAGGCGGCGTCGATCAACGTACGCCCCGCGACACGGATCGCCTTCAACTCACCCTTCTTAATCAGTTCATAGAGCGATGTGCGACCAATCCCCATGACGTGGCACGCGTCGGTCACACGGTATGCCAAAGGATTGAGAGCCGGGGGGGCAGTATGTTGGGCAGTGGCCTTATCCTCGGAGCTTCCGCTTGTCGAAGACAAGGAAATGGAGTCCGCTTCCTTGAGGCGGGTAGCCTTTTGCGAGGTCATTGATTGAACCTTTACGAACTGGCGTGAACACGCCATCACTCCGTCATGTCTGGCAGAGTTCCGTAAGAGCGCGGATGCGCGGGCTGGCAGAGTGGAGGCCCGACGTAGCGCGGGGCGAGAGTAAACCTTGCGCGGCTCCGGTGCGGGCCTAGCGCGGCCCTAGCGCGCGTTTGTCACATTCTTTGACGCTGCACCCCGCTCGGTGGGCTTCGGATTCCGCAGTCGGAGGGGCAACGCGGCGGATGCAGCACGAACATCGTCGGTCGTACAGCCCGTCGCCGCTTTGCACGCGGCCGTCATCTCCGGATCATCTCTCTTGAGCTTTGAATGGGGAGCAACAGAACACAGCGCCTCAGCAAAGCCGGCCACCCAGTCCATGGCGCGATCCTTTGGCGTTTTTAGCGGGGCGGCCGTGACAAGCTCGCCCCATTCTGCTGGGTATTCCGTTGGCGAGGGCAGGCTGTCAGCACCGGCCCACCTGGCAACGTCTGCCATGGCCACAATCGGCATGCCAAATACCGCACTTCTCGGTTCATCGTTTTGATCCAAAACGAGAATACAATCGCCCTTCAAAGCCAAGTGAAAGGCGGAGGCCCGTTCTTTGCTAACTTCTATGCCGATGTCCACCTCGCAAATTTTCTCAATTTCGTATCGCCTCCTCCAAAATCTTGGCTGGATATTGACCAGGCGACCGTCCAATTGGATGATAGCGGCTGACCGGAGCGTTCCACCTAAAAGAGCGCCCTCAACAAGCATCTGCGGCGAGTGTCGTAATCTCTCTCCGCTGAAAAGCGGTATTTCCCGACCCTGCAAAGGGCCGAGACGTTCCAATACTACTCGCTCTGTCCACTGCACCATATCAAAAATGCTGAAGTATCCGTCGATTATCATTTTCTCTGCGGGCCTATTGATAATTTTCGCCAAATCGTGGTGTTGTCATCGAATGAGATAAATGGGGGCGGATACATCGCGTCCAAGAACTGAACGTCGTCGATGAGCCCGGATGCGGCTGGGGCCCGACTTCTTCGACGCCGAAACTGTCCCTCGGTTCAAGCTGCGGCCCGCCCTCGAACCTCCTCCAAGATGGCGCACACCTCGTCCACATCCGTCGATCGGAACACACCTTCCACTCCCAACGGGCTGAGGAAGGTATACGGCGACTCATACAGCCGCCCCGCGTCCAAGACGCCGCGTTCGGTCAGGTGGTCGACGATCATGTCCACCAGCTCGATCTGATTGGCCGTCAAGGACCGGCTCGCCATAAACCCGGCAAACGCCTCCTTTGCCGCCGCTCGATCCATCCCGATCAGCGCGCGCACGAACAGCCCCAGTCCGCTGGCATCGGCCTTCGCCCGTTCGATATCGGCATCGGTCGCGATACCGCTGTCGCGCAGGATCTGCTCCAGCGCTTCCAGGTCGGTCGACGTCAACTGCCTGTTCGTCCGCAGTTTGTGAATCGCCACGTGGTCCTCGTGCTGCCGCAGGAAATGGCGGGCCTTCGCACGGAACTTCTCGAACGCGTCGGGCGGTGTGAACGCGTCGAAATCGACCTCGGTGGCGTCGCCGATTTCGTCCTGGAAATTGGTGTAGACCAGCATCCGCTTACGCTTTTCGATCAAATGCACCAGGCCGCGCAACCGCTTCCGGGCGTTCTCCAGCATCCCGGCGGTGATATCCTGCCACCAGCCATCGGTCTGGACCTCTTCGATCAGGAGCATCTGGTCGCGGATCGCCGGTATGGTGGACTGCTCTTCCAGCGCCGCGGCAATCTCCGTCACGCGCAGCTTCATCGCCGCGAACCCCGCGCCATCGCCCAGCACGCAGAGCTGCAGGGCCAGCATCAGCAGGTCGAACTGCTTGGCCTCCAACTTCTCCGGCTCGCGCTCCGACGGCAGGCCGGCGACGTTGGAGGCGAGCTCAAGCCGCGCCCCCTCATCCAGTTCAGCCCACGCTTCGGGTTTGGCGTAGACTTCCACCAGCCGGCGCTTGGGACGGACGAGGAAGTTGTTCACGTTCATCGCCTCCACTTCCCCATGCAGCACCTCGGCCACCTCGCCCCGCAGCTCACCCTCTCCATCACGGGCCAAACCGCCCTTTCGTCGAGCGTCCAGCTTGCCCACCAGGTCCAACCGCATTTTGAACAGCCTGGCAGACAGGCTGTCGCTGGCCGTCCCCTCCACCGTCGGCGGATTCTGGCTGAAAAATTCCAGGTTCTGGCAGAAGTCGAAGACGTAGAAGAACGCCTTGTCCTGCCCCGGTCCCAGCAAATCCTTACACAGCCGGGTGCCGCGGCCGATCATCTGCCAAAACTTGGTCTTCGACCGCACCAGCTTGAAGAACACCAGATTGACCACCTCCGGCACGTCGATGCCGGTGTCCAGCATGTCTACGCTGATGGCGATGTGCGGTGCCTTGGCGGCGTTCGAGAAGCTGTCGATCAGGCTCTGCGCGTAGTCCACCTGATAGTCGATCACCCGCGCGAAGCTGCCCTTCAAATGCGGGTAATTGGCGTCGAACCGCTCCTGGATGAACTCGGCATGGGCGTGGTTCTTGGCGAACACGATCGTCTTGCCCAGCCGGTCGCCGCCCTCGACATGTTGTCCCTTGGTCATCAGGTGCTCCAGGACCTTGTCCACCGTATCCGCGTTGAACAGCCATTTGTTCACCGCCTCCGCTTCCACCCGCTCGGGCGCGCTGTCCTCGCCGGCCCACTCCACGGCGTCCCAGTCCTCTTTCTCCTCCTCGGAAAGGTCATCGTAGCGGATACCCTGGCGCTGGAATTTCAGCGGCACCGACACTGCCTTCATCGGCACCAGATACCCGTCCCGCACCGCCTCATCCAACGGATAGGCGTCGGTCGGCACGCCCGTTTCCAGGTCGAACAGTCCATAGGTGTTATGGTCGATTTCATCCTTTGGCGTCGCGGTCAGCCCCACCAGCAGGCTGTCGAACCAGTCGAAGATGGCGCCGTATTTCCGGTAGATGGAGCGGTGCGCCTCGTCGACGATCACCAGGTCGAAATGCCCCACGCCGAACCGTCGCTGTGCGCCATCTTGCTGCTCGATCAGCGCCATCATGGTGGGATAGGTGGAGACGAATACCCGCCCTTCCGCTGCCTTATCCGTCACCAGATTTACCGGCGCCGCTTCCGGCAAATGCGCCTTGAATGCCCCCACCGCCTGGTTCACCAGCGCCACCCGGTCAGCCAGGAACAAGATGCGCTTGGCCCAGTTGCAGCGCATCAGAAGGTCGGCCAAGGCGATCACGGTGCGCGTCTTGCCGGCGCCGGTGGCCATCACCACCAGCGCCTTGCGCTGGGCATGGTCCTCGAACGTCTCGGAAATGCGACGGATAGCCCGGAACTGGTAATGCCGTTCGATTATCTTGCCGTTCGGCTCCGCATCGGCCAGCCGCCGGCGCGTGGAGCGGCGTTGCACCAGCAGGGCGAGCTCTGCTTTCTTGTAGAAGCCTTGTACGTGCCGCGGGGGGTATCGCGTATCGTCCCAGATCCAATGCTCGTAGCCGTTGGAGCAGAAGATGACCGGCCGCTGGCCATGCATCTTTTCCAGGCAGTCGGCATACAGCTTCGCCTGCTGCTGACCCTTCAGGGCGCTATGGCGCGTCGCCTTGGCTTCGACCAGCGCCAGCGGCTTGCCGTCATCGCCCCACAGCACGTAGTCGACGAAGCCCTGGCCGGTGCCATAGGGCATGCCGATCACTTCGTATTCCGCCACATTCGGCCCGTCCGGGTTCCAGCCAGCTTCGCGCAGCAGCAGGTCGATGAAATGGTCGCGGGTCGCCGCCTCGCCGTAGTCGTGGGTGTCCGGCCGGGCGGCGTTGGCGGCGCGGGCGGCGGCCACCTCCTCGCGCAGGCGCTGGAGTTCGGCGTCGAGGTGGGCGCGGTCGCCGAGGATTTCGGCCAGCTTCTCGTCCTTCGCGCGCAGCTCCTCCTCGCGCTTGCGCAGCTGGTCCATGGTGAGCCGGGCGATCTGCGCCATCGGCCGCGGCAGCTTGGCGGGGTCGAAGGCCAGCCCATCCGCCGGCTTGGCGCCGCGCGCGTAGCTGCGGGCGAGCCAGAAGGCGACGTGGAACAGCTCCTGCACCGCCATCCGCGCCTCGGATTCGGTGAAGGGCTTGTCGCCATGCACGCCCTTGTTGCCGGCATCCTTCAGGAAACGCGCTTTGTAGAAGATCGCCTCGCCGGCGACGGTGCGGAAGCTCGGCTCGTGGATCAGCGCGGCGAGGTTGTCCTGGTACGGCAGCTTTAGCCGCCGGTCGGCCTTGTAGAGCCAGGCCATGGTGCGCTCCAGGGCGCGGCGGGCGTAGAAGGCGGCACCGCGCGGGTCCGACAGCACCAGGGCTTCGGCGCGCGCGGCGGCTTCGTGGATGTCCGGCCACTCGGGGGCGAGGAAGCCGAACTGCGCCATGGTGTCAGAGCTCCCCGCGGAAAGCGCGGTGCTGGATCGAAGTGAAGAGGGCGTCGAGTTTCACAGAATGCTGCTGGTATGATATCTTGAGCCTATCCACACAGGCTAACCGCTTTACGAACTTGTCTTGCAGCCCTATCGAGGCGAGCGGAATGGAAAGATCCCGCAGGATTGCGAGGTTGATGTTTTTTTGAGCCGACTGGGGTGCGCCATCTTCCAGAGTCCGTTGTATAAACGACATCCAGATTTGCACGTACTCCGTCCGCACTAGTGGTCCTGGAGTGAATCCGACAACACTATCAGGGAAGCAGCCTTCAAAATCGAGTATTCCCGTCTTTCCGATGTTGGCCGCAATGGTAATGCAAAGGGTTCCTTTTGGCCAAAGACGACTTTGCCGCAATCCCACTTCTGAGTAGGTGCTGCTATATTTTCGAATGTAGCCGTGGCATTTTGCGATATCACCGGTCTGAACCAGCGGGTAGGGACCATTTAGCAAGGTTGGATCGTTGCGGGGTCGATGCTTCGATACACCGCGCTCTAAATCGCCAAGATCACCAAGCGGTTTCAGGGGCAAGCCCAGGGCGTTCGTCACTGGGTCACCAAACATCTCCACGAAGATCGCCTGCGCCATCTCGTCGAGTTGGGCCAGCGCCGCCCGGCGCTTCGACCGCAGCGCGTCAGCCTGATCGAGGATGGCGGCGATACGGCGTTGCTCGGAGAGCGGAGGCGCGGGAATCACCGACTTCCGGACGATACCGTCACTAACGGCCGGATAGCTCGCTCCAGTAGCTTGCTGGACCATCCTGTCGACGAACAAGGCTGAACGCACCCAATGAAACAGGAATGATGAATCGAGCCTCCCTTTGCGAGGGCGGAGGACGCAAAAGCCTGTCGAGGCGATCGCATCGTCATATTCCTCAGGAACGACTGCCACGCCGTTCAGATTGGGTCTGACGGTCGAGACGAGGACATCGCCGGCCCTGACCACCTGCCGCGCTCTGCTTGGTGCCTCAGCCCCAAGCACCCGCTTTGCGGCAATGATTGTCTTATGCTCCTGGTCAACTGCGCTTAGGTCGATATATGTGAACAGCAGGTCTGGCTCGGCCTGGGACGGGTTTCGCGTCGAAACGTCATCGACAAGATCAGCAATCGGAACAGCCTTCAGTTGGCTCGATCCGGAAAAGCTGTCGAGCATCACGAAAGCATCCCCTCCAGCGCCTTCATCCCCTCCCTGATTTCGTCCTCCAGCTTCGCCAACTCGGCGAGAATCACCTTAGGCGAGCGGTGTGCCACGTCCGCCCGCACTACCTCTTTGTAGCGGTTCAGCGACAAGTCCCACCCCGCCGCCGCAATCTCCGCCTTCGGCACCACGAAGCTCTGCGCGGTCCGGGGCCGCTTCCGCTCGTCCCCGTCGCGCTGGCCCCAACGGGCCAGGGCGTCCGGCAGGTTGTTCTTCGCGTGTTCGGCCTCGCCCAGCGTCTCCTCCGGGGTCGGCCCCTGCTTCACCTCGGGCAGCAGTGGCGCCCGCTTGTCGTCCAGGCTCCAGCCATCGGCCTGCATGTCATAGAACCACACCCCGTCGGTGCCGCCGCTGTCGGTGCGGGTGAACAGCAGGATGGCGGTGGAGACGCCGGCATAGGGGCGGAACACGCCGGAGGGCAGCGACACCACGCCGTCCAGCTTCTGTTCCTCCACCAGCATGCGCCGCAGTTCCTTGTGCGCCTTGGAGGAGCCGAACAGCACCCCGTCCGGCACGATCACCGCCGCGCGGCCGCCGGGCTTCAGCAGGCGCAGGAACAGCGCCAGGAACAGCAACTCGGTCTTGCGCGTCTTGACGATTGCGGTGAGGTCCTTGGCCACCGTCTCGGCGTCCAGCGCGCCGGCGAAGGGCGGATTGGCCAGCACCAGCGTGTAGCGCTCCGCGTCCTCGGCATGGTCCTGCGCCAGGCTGTCGCGGTAGCGGATGTCCGGGTTCTCCACCCCGTGCAGCAGCATGTTCATGCTGCCGATGCGCAGCATGGTGCCGTCGAAGTCGAAGCCGTGGAACATGCCGTGGTGGAAATGCTGGCGCAGCGCGTCGTCGCGCAGCACCTCGGGGTGATGCTCGCGCATGTATTCCCCCGCCGCCACCAGGAAGCCGCATGTGCCGCTGGCTGGGTCGACGATCACGTCTTTCGGGGTGGGCGCCGTCATCTCCACCATCAGGCGGATGAGGTGCCGCGGGGTGCGGAACTGGCCGTTCTGGCCGGCGGTGGCGATCTTGCCGAGCATGTACTCGTAGAGGTCGCCCTTGGTGTCGCGGTCCTCCATCGGCACGTGGTCGATCATGTCCACCACCCGCGCCAGCAGAGCCGGGGTGGGGATGGTGAAGCGGGCGTCCTTCATGTGGTGGGAATAGGTGGAGCCGTCGCCGCCCAGGGTGCGCAGGAAGGGGAATACGTGCTCCCCCACCACCTGGAACATCTCGCCGGGCGCCATGTTCTTGAAGTGCGACCAGCGCAGGTCGGCGTAAGGACGGTCGCGCGGGTCGGTGCCCTCGGGGAAGATGCCGCGCTCCATCGGCCGCTTGAGGCGGGCGGCCTTGCGTTCCTCCAGAGTATGCAAATCGTCCAGCCGGCGGATGAAGAGCAGGTAGGTGATCTGTTCGATGACTTCGAGCGGGTTAGATATCCCGCCCGTCCAGAACGCGTTCCAGATCTGGTCGACCTGGGAGCGGATTTCGCCGGTAAGCATCAGTTTCCTCAGTTTGTCCTGGCCGCCTGGTGGGGCTGGCGGCGGGTCCGGTGTAGAGTCTCACCGAAAAGCCCGGGGATGCCAAGCCGTTCGCGGTGGCAAATACTGGATGAGCGAGCGAATCTCGACCCTCGTGCGGCTGGTGCTTCGATCACGGGATGGAGGTAGATCCGACCCAGGAGGACCCCGGCTCGCCTCGCCGGTCTCTGTATAGTACGGGCGCGTGGCGTAACAGCCTTGCAGCATACGCGGCGTCTAGTATGTTCTTCGGGCGGCTCTGTACCGCCGTCTGACCCCTCGGGGTTCCGGTTATGAGGCCCGTCGAAATACGGGTTCCAGTTGAGGGGCATCCCCTCTGAAGTCGGCATCGGCTCCGCTTCTGGCGAAAGCGTATGAGGCGAACGAAGGTCCCTCCCCTATCGGGGGGGGATTTTCGCATACCGGGATCGGCCTCAAGCGGCAGACAGGGAAAGCATGTCGGTCGGAGGCGCTCGACGCAGTTTGAGTCCGGGCCGATCCGCCGCTTGTATGGCTGGTCGGTGTCACAACCCTCCTAGCCATCACCCACCGTAGTGTTGAACAGAGCATCCACATCCCCGGTGTCGAACTCCGGCGGCAGCAGGGCGTTGCGCATGAGGGTGCGCTTGCGCTCCAGCAGGGCGTGCAGGTTCTCGTCGAAGGATTTCGGGCCGGCGGGTAGTGTGGCGATCGGCACGTGGATATGGACCGTGCGGGTTTGGCCGATCCGGAGCGCCCGGCCGGTACATTGATCCTCGACGGCAGGGTTCCACCATCGTTCCAGGTGGATCACATGGTTGGCGCGGGTGATGGTCAGGCCGACACCGGCCGCCTTGGGGGAGAGAACCATGACGTCGAACCCCTCAGGCGCGGCCTGGAAGCGGTCCACGCGCGCCTGGCGGCGGGCACCGGCGACCTCCCCGTTGATGATGCTGGGCGTTTCGGCCAAGCGATAGCGGCGCTGGATCAAGCCAGCGAGGCGCGGCTGCATGTCGCGCTTGTCGACGAATATGAGCGCCCGTTCGCCCGCGGCGGCGATGCTGTCAAGCACAGCAAAGCATACCGTAAGGCGCGCAGAGGCGGCGATGAAGGCGGCGTCATCCGCTTCCATGTGTGGGTCGGGGTGGAGTGACAGCGCGCGGAAAGACTGCAGCGCTGCCAGCACCGCCCCAGGGGTCTTGTCGCCACGTGCCCCGGCGAGTGTCGCCTCATAGGCACGAAGCTGGATGTCGGGCATCGGGGCGCGGCTGACGTTCTGGCTCGCCTTGGGCAGGTCTGGCAGATGATCCTCCTTCATGCGGCGGAGTAGCAGGGGCGGGGCCCCGCCGAAGCCTTGGTCCAGCATGGCCTTGAGCGGCTGTAAGGCCTCGGGGTCGGTGGCGGCTTCGTACGTGCGACTGAAGGCGTTCAGGTCCCCGAGCCAGCCGGCCCGAACGCCATCGACGATGCACCACAGGTCAGCCAGGCGGTTTTCGACCGGGGTGCCGGTCATGGCGATGCGGAAGTCCGCGTTCATGGCTTTGATGGCATCGGTTATCCGCACGCCCGGGGTCTTCACCTTCTGAGCCTCGTCCGCAAGCATGGCGGCAAAGCAGATAGTGCCGAAATCGCCGGAGTTGTCGCGCAGGGTTTCATACGTGGTTAGCACCCAGTCGGCGCTGGTGATGCGGGTGACGTCGAGCTTCTTGTCAGGTCCCTGTCGAAGTGTGCGCAAGCCGGCGCCATAGGCGGCGACACATTCACCAAGGCCGTCGCCGGACAGATGGCGAGCGTGCTCGGCGGACCAGTTGGCGAGCAATCCGGTCGGCGCGACGATTAGGACGGGTCTGCGTTTGATCAGCCCGCTCTGCATCGCCTCACGGAGCCAGGCGAGGAAGGCAAGGCCCTGGAGGGTCTTACCCAGGCCCATGTCGTCGGCCAGCAGAACGCCGGGTGCGCCGGCTTGCCAACTCCTTTGCAGCCACTCTAGGCCGTGCGTCTGATGCAGTTTGAGCGGTGTTTCCAGGCATGCCGGCAGGCCGGGCGGCACGGCGGGCCGTTGAAGGAAGTCCTGTTGGTGCTCCAGCTTGCCCTCATTGGTTCTGATGAGGGGGACCAACGGGGCCGGCTGAGCAGATTTGGGAGGTGGGGCGGGAGGGGCTTCGCCGGATGCACGCCGCGCCAGGTCATCGCGCATTTCGGCCGTGGCGGGAACCTTGAACGGGAGTGCATCCGGGGCGTCGCCGGCAGGGCGGTATACGACAACGGGCTCTCCGGCCGCGATGGCTTTGTCAACGCTAACGCAGAGCTCTCCAGCCTCTTCTGGCGACAGATCTGCGACAGAGCGTTGGGGAACCACGTCGGACGAATCATGGCCAAACCAGTTGGTTGGCGTGCGAGCAAGCCAGGGTACCTCCCGGGGCTCCCAGAGGCCGAGCCCTATGACGCGGTCGGAGTAGGTGGGCGTTTCGATGAACACTGACTCGACGCGGTCCAACAGGGTCGGGTCATCGTCGGCCTCCAGAGCAGCCCGGAGGAAGCCGCGCGGGTTTGACATCAGGTCCCGTTTGACCGCTAACGGCGACGATTGGTGGCGGCGAACCTCGGCGAGCGTGCGGCGGAGGGTGGGTGTCAGGACAACGAACGTGTTGCCCGGCAGCGAGTAGACAGGCCGAGCTTCAGCGTACCTGTTGAACTGATCATGCCCGAAGGAGTCCTGCTGGCTCGGCGGCAGCAACGGCTCTTCCGCTCCAGCGCGGTACAGAATTGGCACGAGCTTTGCCGCCGAACCATTGCCCTGAAGGTCCAGCGAGAAGGCGTCCGCCTGAATGACGTCGACCTGCGCTGGTAGGCCGCTTGCGGTGGCGCTGCCCCCCTCCTGTGCGCTTGGCAGGGCCTCGCGTAGACGGCCGACAGCCAGCAGCCGGGCTGCCATATCCGACGAGTTGGTTACCGCCTCCACCGCCTCTGCAATTGCGAGCAAGGCAAACGACAGTCGACGATCCTGTCCACCGATATGCAACCAGGCACCAATACGTTCCGGCGCAACGATGGCTTGGCCGGATGGACGACACCATTGCAGGGTAGCCTGGAAGCCGGGCTGGTTCACGATGCCACGCGTCGCGACGCGTGCCATGGCTTCGGCCATCGGTGGCAACCCGAGTGCAGTCGCTTCCCGTGCCGACAGAGAGGCAATCGCGTCGTCCGCGACCAGGACCGCGCTTTCGTCCGCGACGGCTTGATCAGACGCGACAAGCTCGGTCAGCCGCTCGACACCGGGCAATAGGGATGAAGGTGCGTCGATGGGCCACCGAGAAACGGGGATAACGCCGGATGGCTCCAGCAGCCGGAGCTCAGTGCCGGATTTCGTGGGCGTGTAATGAAAGCTGACTGCCATCACGCCATCCATTCATGCGGGCTGAGCCGCAGGTTCTCGCGTCGACGAAGAAGAGCGGCAACACGACCTTGCCAAACATCAGGAAAGTGCGTCAGTCCATCTCGGCCAATGAGGGAAAGGTCTGGCCTATTGTCAGGTCGTGGAAAGTCGAGGGTCCCGACTCGAAGAGGGTGCGCCAGGTATTTGCCGGTGCCAAAAAAGCGCGGAGCAAATGTGGAATCTGCCTCCCAAGCACGAAGTCGGCCATTATGGCTCCACTCAGCAAATACCGTTTGCCCTATTCTGATTAGCAACACCGAGTGATTTTTATCTGCGGCACCATCAAGGCGCCCGAAGCTGCCACGCAACTCTCGACTCACAGCCGCACTACGACTCACGTTGGGGCCGAGCGCGAGCCATCCATCGCTGATCCAGCCTTTCCTGAGACAAGCAGACCAGAAGGCCTTACGTTGCTGCCATGTTGGGTCGAAGCCGGATCGGGCCGCGAATTGACCGATAATGTCGAAGAAGGCGTCCAAGGTTAGTTTGGCGAGCCAGCCTCGCACTGTCGCCAGCGTCTTCTCGTCCGCCTGTGCCCAACGCGACGGACTAACACGCGGGTCGCCCAGATGCTGACGTAGGAACTGCAGCACATCATCCCGCAACGCGTCAGGGCCGGCGCCGCCGACCCATGCACCGACGAGCGCGTTCGCCATTTCCCCGCGCGCCGCCGGCTCGTCGAAGCGTAATTTCCCGCCTGGCGCATAAAAAGATGTCGCGCCGTCCAGAGCAGCGATGCTGGCTTCTGCTCGGAGATGTGCCGGCAATCCTGAGCCGAACGCCTTGGCGACCGAACGCATGAAGCCGCCGGTGGCACGCATCGGCGCGTCCAATCGCGTCTCCGCGAGGACAGGCACTGAGCTTCGGGCCTGCAGCGCGCGCGCCAATCCCTTTGGACCGACGGCAGCGTCGAAAAGTTGATATGCTTCATGAGTGGCGCGCCAGCGGTCGAATGGACCCACATCGCTGGTAAGCAACACCTTGGCGACATGCCGACCAACCGAGGTGATGCCTTGCAAGGCTGGATCGAAGTCACGCAACCAGACCTCGACGAGTCGGCGGAGGAAACCGCTGTGAACTTTCGAGCGGTCCAGTAACACCTCCATCAACCCCGGTAGGTCGACGACGCTGCGCCGCCGATCCCAAAGCAGCCAGATCGAATCCCGGAGAGTGCGGGGCGGTAGCAACGCGAGGTCCTCGCCCGCCCGACTGGCCTCGCAGAGCTCGCGCCAAACCTGATCGAGGCGATCGGGCTGGGGCACGACTGGAGGCGTGTCGCGGCCGTTGGTGATCGCGACCATCATCTTGTGGGTCGCTCGAACGGCCTCCGGCGGCAACACTCGCCGCTGCGGTAGGGCGCTGATCAAGGCATCTAGGCCGGAAAGGGCTTCGGCAAGCTCACTCATGGGCCCGCAAAGCCTCAAGTCTTTGGCGCAACTGCCCGAGACTCGCGCGCAGGCTGGCGAGCTCGGCCTCGCGGGAAGCAGATAGCAGGAAGCGTACCTCAATCCTGCGATTACGGGGATCGACGCCGGGAATCGACGGCAATGGCCGAGAGTCTCCGTAACCAGCCATACCGAGCAGCGGCAGCCCAGCAGCATTCCGAAGGTCGGACAAGCCGGACAAAGGCCCGGTCATCAGGTTGCGCACCGCAAGCGCTCGCTCGGTTGAGAGGCGCCAATTATCGGCGGGCAACGTATCTGTATGCCCTTCTATCAATATGGTTTCGAAAATCGGCACCGGATTGATGCAATCTGAGGGTGCCGCCGCCGCGTAGCACGGGAGAAGATTCGCCATTTCCTGTAATAAAATCGTCGTTTGTTCGCGACCTTTTGGCGTAAATAGCGACGTTCCTATCTGAAATACCTCGTTGCTAGGTAGTCGAAGCACGTCTTGTTGTTTCGATATTTCTACGGATATACCTTTTTCGCCAAGGTCAGTTTGGATCTGAGCAAGCAGGCGACTCCGGATCTCCTGCATGCGTCGGCTTTCGGTGGATACCTCGGCTTCAGTCTGGCTTACCAGCGCCACCAGGGCTGCTAACTGCTTATCGCGCTGTACCTCACGCTGCGTAGCATCGTCCAACTTCCTGCGAAGCGCGTCGATGTCCCGCTCCAGCTGCTGAATCTCCGCCGTCTGCCGAGCCAACTGCGCACGGGCTTCGGTCAGTGCAGCGTTAGCGGCGTCGCGCTCACGGTTGGCAGCGATCACTTGCTGCTGAAGCTGCTTTATAATTTCGTCCTTGTTATCGTCGGCAAAATTCAATGCGAAGACGGTTAGCATCAGCAAGAAGATGAACAGGATGCCGACCATCAGGTCGCTCACCGAGGCAAAGTAGCTCTCCCCGCCCTCATCCTCCTCCCGATGTCGCGTCGCCATCTATCGAGGTTCCCTCCGGGCCAGCGGACGGTTGTCCTCCAGGGCCTCGGCCAGGTCGGAGACTGCCGCATTCAGCGTGTTCGCGGCCCGCGCCATATCCTCGTTGGTTCCAAGCACGAATTTCGATACCTGCTCGGCGAAGCCAGACAGGCCGCGCTGCAAGTTCACGAATACGGCGGCTAAAGCGGTATCCATGCCATCGAACCGCTGCACCGCGGTAGCAAGATGCGCCGAAAGCTCGGCGACCTGCTTCTCTGCCAGTTCTAGCCGAGTGGCGGTTCCGGTGAGGGCCTCCGTGAGCGGTACGAGGCGGCGCCCGGTTTCGGCAAGGTCGGAGGTTGCCGTCTGCGCACTGTTGCCTGCCTGAGCAAGGTCGGCAGCCGCACGGCCGAGTGGCACGACTGCAGCAGTAGTCGCTTCCTGCATCGAGGCGACGGCGGAAGAAAGCGATGCGGCCTGCATCTGCATAGCCGCCAGGCGGTCCGCCAGAAGATTCGTGGGTTCGGTTAGCGTGCGTGCCGCGGCATCCAGACTGTACCCGGCGTCCGCGCCACCAGTGCGGAGGGCCTCCCCACCATCCCGACCGCCAACTCGAAGGGCCTCGGCCGCCGCGCTCGCCGCCGCCGTCAACGCTTCCGCCCCCGTGCGGCTAGTTTCAACGACCGTACCCCCGGCCTTCTCCAGCGCACCACCGAGCTCGTCCGCGAGTCGCCCGAATTGACCCTTCATTTCGTCCATAGCTTCGGTAAGACGTATGGCAGCGTCACCCGCTCCGCCCGAGAGCGCCCGCGCCACTTCAGTGGATGATTGCTCGAACGCAGTAGCGGCGTGGCCCAGGCGTTCCGCCA
The DNA here is from genome assembly GCA_001899585.1 of Rhodospirillales bacterium 70-18. Lineage (GTDB taxonomy): Bacteria > Pseudomonadota > Alphaproteobacteria > Acetobacterales > Acetobacteraceae > 70-18. The sequence continues at coordinate 116,918 of MKWE01000021.1, read as the reverse complement.
GTTGCCTGACGGCGTCGTCACCGGCGGTTCGACTGTTTTCGCTGAGCACCCGCAGCGCTTCTATCGCACGCCCGAGTTCGGCGGCCATTTGTCGCGTTGCAGCTTCGGCCTCCCCGCCCATCCGGCCAGTCATATCCTTTACTGCCTTTTCCAGGCTCGCGGCGACTTCCTGGGCAGCCCGGGTGAAGCCGTCCCCAGCCGAGGCGATCTGTGAAGCGGCTTGCAACATGGCGTCTGTGCCTGCGTTCCGCGACTGTTCCGCCAGGGCGCGCAACTGTCCGACCAATCCCTCCATTTGCGTCGCTATGCGCCCCATCGCCTCATCAGCCTGGCGGCCCATCTGGACGGCCATTTGATCAGCGGAAGCGGCCATTCGGGTGGCCGCCTCGGACAGGCCTGCTCGGATTTCAGCCATGGAGGCACTCAGGTCAGCGAGGGTTTTAGCAACCTGGTGCATAGCGTCATCGGTGCCGCCATGCAGGTGCTTGAGGAATTCCTCCAGCATCGTTTGCATGGTGTCCTCAGTTTTGCTTCCTAGGTTACCGGAGAGCTTTTCGATGGCTTCGCGGAGCGGGCCGACGTGTTCTCCCAGTCGGTTATCCAGGGCCTCATCCAGTTTCGCACCAATGCTGACTGCGAGTTGGTTTGAAAACAGGCCCTGGAGGTCCAGCGATTGCTGGAGGATCAGGTTCGTGTCCGCTTGCAGCGCGGCCGCAGTCGCCAGCGGGATACGCTCTTCCAATGCGGCCAGGAAGGCATCGAGCGCCCGATCCGCGCGATGGAGGCAAGCGCCGCGCCACCAAGTGTAGCCGATGGAACACGCCAGGCCGACAAGGGAAAAGACGAACTTCGCCGAGGCGGTGTTCAGCAGTCCCTGGAGACCAGCGTCACGCGTTAACTTGTCCCCGCCAACGATGCTGCCGGCCGCCGAGAGGGCCAGCGAGAGCCCCACGAAGGTTAGGAGCAGGCCAACTCCCACAAGCAGATTCGGCATAGCCGCATGCAGTCGGGGGCGGATGTTGCAATTGCGCAGCAAATCGAGCGACAGGTAGTCCGAGGGACGCAGCGTTGACCGGATTGGCGCCCCAGCCGTGGACGGGGTGATAAGGGTGGCACGCCAGTCCCTCCATGCCGGGCCGATGACATCCCAGTTGTCGAACTCTGCGGCAACCCGTTCGTAGTCTGCAGCGAACAAGTGCGCCTCACCAGGTGTCGGGCCCAGGACCCTTGAGGCTCCTTTGAGCGCGTTCGCCAGTCGATTTGCGCCCTTGGCAAAGCGGGTGCCTGCCCATAGCGCCCACGCGATAAGGAGGGATGACAGGGCGATGATGGTGAGCCAGTTGCCAAAGACAAGGACAAGGTGGCCTCCAAGTGCCGCCTCCCACCAATCGTGTGCGAGGCCCGTGATCCATGTCGGCATTGCAATCCGTTCGTCCGAGTTCAATCATGACCGTAATCGCTCGCGTCCGGTAAACCGAAGAGGCGACGTTTGGAACATGCAATAGCCTCGACCGCGCTGTCCATAGAGGTGTGCAACAATGGAAGCGTGGTGACCCGGATCAACACGGAAATGCTTGCGCTTCCGGACGGCCGCCCAGCGGCGAAATGGGGCGGACTGGTTTTCCCACTCCGTGACGGCAATCGCATTGAGCTCACCGATCAAGGAACCGTTCCGGCGTCATGTCGACTTTGGGTCGATCCGAAGGCGTTCTGGCGCTTCGAAGGCGGGGACATCGGAGCCGACGGGTACGTCTTTTTTGACGGCAACGACTCCGACCGCGCCCGGACCGCGCGTATCTTAGTCGCCGCGGGCGCGGTGGTTATCCGAAGCGGCCCGAATCTGTCAGGCACCCCCGGCGACTGGTTTATCCGTGTCGCGGGCCCTAGCGCGGAGATAGAATCGGTTCTCAGGGATGCGCTGGGCGCTAGCGCAAGCCCTGAAGCGGCCTCTGACATGTCCGCAATCCGAGAGCGCCTTCTGGTGCAAGCGCTGGAGGAGGCTACCGCAGTTCGCGATCGCCTCCGTGAGGAGCTAAGGGAGCTGACAACGCGAGTTGCCGAGGCTCCTACCGAAGGTTCGGTAATCGCAACTCAACGCCAGAATCTAGACGCGATGGCAGCCCGCTTGGCTGAGTTAGAAGCGAACGCGCGCCAGATCCAGGACGAATCGCTTGCTCCCAAGCGGGCCGACGTCGCGGCCAGTCGACTTGAAGCTGCGTTGACGGTCATGGCGGCGGCCACTCTGCCCCGCATAACCTTCCTTGCCAGTAGCGTATCGTTCATCGCGATCGAGCTCTCCGACCGCTCCGTTATCTGGCGGATCCTGGCCGACCTAGATCGTCAAGATCGCGGGCAACCGAACGGGTGGAAGCGACTAGGCGGCCATCCCGGTTGGTGGGAGCGTCACTTCTCAACCGGCCAAGACGATCAAGGACGGGTATATGGGAAGCTCTCTACTGATCGAAGCGGATGGTACATCCTCGTGTCCCACAAGCAGGATCAGGCGAGCGATTTGCGTAGATTGGATTGACGGAGCTGTCGTTAAGTTCGCCTTCCCCGACGGAAGGCGAAGTTGTGTGGTTCTATTGTGCTTTAGCTGAATTCAGTGACTTCGATCCTCTTGTTGAGCCAACTCCGGCGCCATGTGTGTCCTGAAATTTTGTTTGGCGACAGCGCATCTATCGGCCAAAATAGCGTCGCGCAGCCCGCAGCTCGACCCGTGACGGTCCAGTCACGCACCAGGGGTCGCCGCAAGGCACCCGGCCGGAGGCCCAATACTGGTAGTGCGGAGTGAGAGGCCCCTGATGCCGAGCGCATTGGGGGCCTTTCCATTTTTTCCTGTGGCGCGCCGGTTGGCATCGGCATGCTTCTTGCGCGCGCCGGCCTTGTCGACCCGACGTCCGTCTCCAGGATTTGAAGAGCAACACGGTGTCGAAGGACCCTGCATCCCAGCCCCGTTTGGAATTGATTTAGCTTACCCAGCAGTCGTTTTGGCGATCGCGCGGAGGATGTGGTCTGTCGTTGGCTACCATTATTTGGGGGCGGCCGGTCCTTTTGCCTGCGAGCGCAACATCACAGCGCCCTCACCATCGATGTCGAGCGGCGCCACCCTGTCCCATCCCGCCGCCAGTAGGCCGTTTGAGTCGACCGAGCGCCGATCTTCTGCATGGGACACTGTGAGGTGGTAGACGCCGCCATCCAGCCGCTCTGTGGTGCCGTTCACTTCAACCGCCAGCGCCTGGAGGCCGTCGCGGTCGGCTTGGCCCACTATGCGCAGCTTCGCCGGCGGCGGGGGCGGCGCATCTCCCGCCACCCCGAACAGGTCTGTGATATGATGTGCCACAACTTCCTTATGCGTCGGCGGGAACATTTCGAGGACCGCTGCCCGGCTGCCGTGGGTTAAGCGCCAGCCGGTGAACATCTGCCCGTCTTTCGTCTCAGCAGCCGGCATCGCCAGGCGGCCAACCTCGTCCTTTTTCTTTCCTGCGGCCATCTGCCCTACTAGGTGCTTTGGGGTCGGCATCCCCTTCACCAGCCGCACCGGCCGGCAGTCCATGCCGTCCTGATTGTCCAGCGTCAGCTTCATCGGTTTTCTCCGAAATCCTGTTGGGCTCCTACCCCATAGGCCCTGTGTCGTCGCGAAAACTCCAGGCGTCGTCGCGTGGGGCAATAGCGTCGAAGCTAGATTTGCTTCCGGCGCTCTGCAATATCACTTTGCGCGACGGGAAGTGCCTAGCCTTCACTGAGTGCCGGGCTACAGAGCTTTTGACCGTTTCCCGCCTCGGCACGTGCATTTTACGCACCTCGCCTGCTGCATTACCAGCATCCATCCCACCGCGTCCTCGCGGACGCCGAATACTGTGACGTTCATCCTTGCCACCTGGCCACCACGCGGCGCATCCCGTTCAGAAGTAGTTCAGCGGCGATCGGATGTTTCCTCGCCACCTCGGCTACTACGCCGATCAATTCGTCATGGAACCGCTCGACGTCCGATATGGCCCGCATGGCTTCGTGCACCTTCACTGCCGTTTCCAGGTTGCGCCTGAGCTGTTCGCTGGCCGCCAACAGCGTTTTGGGCATCCTCACCGAGCCGTCATCCCTCCGGGCGAAGGCCATTACCTGTTCCGCCGCTGCGATGCAGCTCTGCAGACGGCGGTTGACGTCCGTTGCCGACATGCCAGGCGCGGCAACCACCTCGATTGTCGGCAGCACAGCGGCCCTAGCGATTATTTTAGCCGCCAGTCTGGCTACTGCCGTTTCCGGCGCCTCCCCGCTCGCCCTGGCACGATGTTTTCGGACTGCCGCGGCCTTCCGGGCGGCTCTGATCAAGGTTTGCGGGCGCTTCCGCGCCTCTAAGCACTGATCCACCCAGCGATAGAGGGTCGATAGCCCCACGCCGCGGGACAAGAACGGGCGGACGATTGCAGACTTCCTGATTTGACTCGAAGCTGTCTCAGCATAAACCCTTGATATCGCCGCCTCTATCTCCCGCCGCACGTCGGTGTCGCCCATCAATTTGTCCCACCATTGTCTCACGTCCCACCGTCGCGTCACGACGCGAGGTAGCGGGACAACCCTGATGGACAGGACAGGCCTGGTAACCTCCTCCTTTGATCATCGGGCTGAACGATGGCGCTCTGCAGGGAGTGTCAGGCGCGGCTGCTAGTTTAACGTGGCAGCAGCTTTAGCTGCCGTGCAGGTTCACGCATGCGCTCTCACCCGGCCCGCAGCACCGCCACATTATCTCCCTGAACCTTCCTTGACCGCTCACAGAACCCCGCCCACTCGTCCATAAGCCGCCGCCGCTTGTCGAACAGGTCGCCGCGCCGATACGCCGCCTCCACCTTGTCCCCCACCGCATGCGCCAGCGCCATCTCGACAACCTCATTCGGATACGCGGTCGTCTCCGCCGCCCAGTCGCGGAAGGTGGAGCGGAAGCCATGCGGCACCACCGCCCGCCCGCCAGCGCCCCGCCAGGGTGGCAGAGCGTCCGGCTTGTCGGTCTTGTTCATCCGCCGCACGGCCATATCCAGCGCCATCACAGACAGCCCCTTGCCGGGCGCTGCACCAGGGAACACGAACCCGTCCGGGCTATCCGTCCGCCGCAGCTTGGCCATGCCGTCCAGCACCGCCAGCGCCGCGCCAGACAGCGGCACCCGATGTTCCCGCCCCGCCTTCATGCGCGCGGCTGGCACCGTCCACACCCGTTCCGCCAGGTCGATCTCGCCCCACCGCGCGCCCATGACTTCCCCGGATCGCGCCGCCGTCAGGATGCCGAATTCCAGCGCCCGCGCCGCGATGCTCGCCCGGCTCCGCAGCGCCGTCAGGAACGCCCCAACCTGTTGCCAGGGCAAAGCCGGGTGATGCTCCACCGCCGCCACCTTGGCGCGCGCCGGCAGCGTCATGGATAGATGCCCCTTCCACGCCGCAGGATTCTCCCCCTCCCGCCAGCCGCGCGCCTTGGCGTAGTCCAGCACCGCCTCGACACGCCCCCGCACCCGGCTTGCCGTCTCGGGCTTCGCTGTCCAGATCGGTTCAAGCGCCGCCAGGACATGCGCCGTCCCCACCCCGGACACTGGCACGTCCCCGAAATGCGGATCGGCGTAGGTGGCAAGCGTGTTGGTCCATTGCTGGCGGTGCTTGGGGTTCGCCCAGGACGGTTCATGTGCCGCGATATAGCGGGCGGAGGCATCCTTAAAGCTGATCGCCTTCACGGCCGCGTCCTGCGCCGCCGCCTTCCCGGCCGCCGCATCGGCCTCGCGCTGCGCCAGAGGGTCCACACCGGCCCGCACCAGCCCGTGCAGCCCGGCCGCCTTCTCGCGGGCGTCTGCTAGGCTTACGCAGTCGTCTCCGCTCCCGGCACGGCCTAACCCCATCTCCCGCATTTTCCCGCCCGCAGGCGTGTACCGGAACAGCCAGAACCGGGCTTCCTTGGAGCGCACAAGCAGATACAGCCCGTTGCCGTCGCCGTAGCGCCCGGGCTTTGCCGTCCGCACCTGTAACGCCGTCAGTCCCGCCGCCTTGCGTGGCATCGCGCACCCCTCGGCAAATAGGGGATCAGGGAGCGTCCCCTTATCCGTCCCCTAATAATATGCGCGGATTGCTACGGCTGCAAGCGAACAGGAATGGACAGTCAGGGGGCCAAAATGGCGTATACCCTAGGTTTTCTGCGGACTTTGCGGCTGGCGACGAACAGGGCTAAATAGGGGATTGGCGGAGGGAGAGGGATTCGAACCCTCGGTACGCTTTCACGCACACACGCTTTCCAAGCGTGCGCCTTAAGCCGCTCGGCCATCCCTCCGGCCTTCGTTCTCGCGCCACTCACACGGCCGCATGGCCGCATGGCCGCGTCGGCGCGCGAGAACAGCCTCTTACTCCAGGTCTGCCAGCCTTGGAAATAGGGCGTTTTGGCGTGTCATGCTTCCCGATACAGCAGCAGCAGGACGCCGACGAACATGAAGCAGACCGGCCACACCCACCCGGCGATGCGGTTGCCCGGTGGGCCCAGCCGCAATTCCAGCCATCTCGCCCATCCGGCCGCGACGCCAGCCAGGGCCAGCGGGGTATGGGTGATCTCGACGAGCAATTGCTGCTTGATGTTGGCGATCGCGTGACTGTGCGTCAGCAACGCCGCGCCGCCCAATGCGCTGACCAGCGGGAATACCAGCGGCTGCCAGCCGGTCGTGCGTCCGGTCAGGCGCACCCGCCACTCGAACAGGCCGAACACCACGATCAACAGCACGAAGAAGCGGTGTTGCAGCACCTCCACATCACGCAGGCTGTCGAGGAAGGAGATCGAGCCCAGCGGCCAGCTTTCGGGGTCGGAGCGGAAGAACAGAAAGCCGGCCAACCCGAGGAACAACAGCGGCCAGTGCCGCGCCACGCGCAGCCCCATCTGGTTGAACAGCGCCAATATGCCGATCGCCAGCACGAAGATTCCGGCCCAATGGTGGTTGTATTCCGACCAGGCGATATCGGCGGCATTGATGCTGGGCAACTCGCCGGAGCCGGGGACGAAGGCCGGCGGCGGCTTGCGGCCCTCCCGCGCGGCTTCGGCGTCGAGCTTGGCCTGCAGCGCCGGCAGGGTCAGCGTGTCGCGGTCCGGCGAGGTCAGCCGTGGCCAGACCGGCCAGTTGCGATCGACGATCTCGTGGAAGCTTACCCGGTCGTTCGGCAGGTCGACAGCCGGCGGCACGGAGGTGAGCGAGGCGGCGGCGAAGAACAGGGTGAAGCCGACGCCGATTTCCACCTCGGCGAACCGCCGCAGCCGGTTGATGCCGCCGCTGCGCTGCCGTCGTAGCCGGCCGATCAGCAGGAAATTGCCCAACCCCAACCCCAGCAGCCCCGCGAACATCGCTATCTTGGCGCTGACCATCACCCCGTATGCGGTGCCATAGAACCCGGCCCAGTCACCGACATAGACATAGGCCATCGCGGCGCCCGAGATGGCGATGCAGAGGACGCCCAGCATCGACATGCGCGAGAACCGCGTCCCGATCGTTTCCCACGACGCCGCGTCGTGCACGCGTGCCAGCGCCGAGATGAAGGCGGGGATGCCGCCGATCCAGATCGCCGCCCCCAACTGGTGCAACGCCGAGGCCGCCAGCAGCGGCTCGCGCAGTTCCAGCCGGGCCGCCGCATGGGTCGTCATGGTCGCGGCCGCCAGTACGACCGCGCCCATGGGCAGCAGCAGCCAGGCCGGCGCCGCGGCACCGAAGCCAAACAGCGTCGCGGCAAGCAGCAGGGCCATGGCGATCTTCACCAGCCCCGCCAGCGCGAAGGCCGCCTGCAGTACGTTCTCCACCGGCAGGTCGATCGTCGCCGTCAGCACCGCGGCCTGCATGGCCACGGTAATTCCCTCCGCGACAGCCAGCCCAATGGCGGACCACGCGGCGATGCGCGCCGTGTCCGCCTGGATGGCGGCTCCCGCCCGGCCGAGCAGCCAGGCCTGCGGTCGCGCCAGGAACACCAGGAACAACACGCCACCCAGGGTCATCGACTGAGCGATGATAGTCAGCCCATGGACGACGATGCTCAGATAGCCGAACAGATCGACAAGCAGTTCCACGTCAGGGCCCGGTCACGGTGAAGGGCAGGTCGCCCCGGGTGATATGGCCGTCCACCGCGAGCACCTGCCAGCGCACGACATAGGCGCCAGGGGTCAGCGTGGCGGTGGTGACCAGCACGTTCTCGGTGCTGCCGGCCCCGATCACCAGGGTGGCCTGCGACTTGTCCGGCCGTATCAGCTCCAGGCGCGAGCGGCCACGGTCGATCCGGCTGTTGTAGCGCAGCCGCAGCGTCACCTGTCCGGCGGCCACATGCCCCAGGGCCGGCGGCGTGCTGTCCACCAGGATCGCGTGGGCCTGCGCCGGCAGCGGGGCGGCGAGCAGGCAGGCGGCCAGGGCCGCCAGCACGGCAAGGCGGCGCATCGGAGGGGCGGCCACTTGCTGCGCGGGACGACGGTCGGTCATGCGTATGGTTCCGTTCCAGGGGCTGCCCGCCGATGTAGCGCGGCGGTGTCTCGGCTGTCCATGCGCGCGCCCGGATGGCCGCCCCCGGGTGGACGATGCGCGACAAACCTTGTGTAGTCGCCCTCACAGACCCGCCCTCATAGACTGGACGCCCATGAGCCGCCCGCCGCCCAGCACCCGCGACCGCTACTGCTATTTCCACGGCATCACCACGCGCTGGATGGATAACGACGTGTTCGCCCATGTGAACAATGTCGTCTACTACTCTTGGATCGACACGGCGGTGAACCGGTTCCTGCTGGAACGCGGCCTGCTGGATCTCGCGCGCAGCGAGGTGGTCGGCATCGTCGCCGAGACCGGCTGCCGCTACCTCTCGCAGATCGCCTATCCCGACGACGTGACGATTGGCCTGCGGGTGGCGAGGCTGGGGCGCAGCTCGGTGCAGTATGTCGCCGGCGTGTTCCGCATGGGCGAGCAGCAGGCCTCGGCCGAAGGGCATTTCGTGCATGTCTATGTCGAGCGCGCCAGCATGCGCCCGGTGCCGATCCCGGGTTTCATCCGGGCGGAGATGCAAAAAATCATGATCGAAGGAGAGGAATGACATGGAAACCGGCTTGAAGGGCAAGCGCGCCCTGGTTTGCGCCGCCAGCAAGGGCCTCGGCCGCGCCTGTGCGATGGGCCTGGCGATGGAGGGGGTGGAGGTCACCATCACCGCCCGCACCGCCGCGGCGCTGGAGGCCACCGCCGAGGAGATCCGCCGCGCCACCGGGGCGAAGGTCACCGCAGTGGCCGGCGACATCACCACCGAGGCCGGGCGCGCCGCGGCGCTCGCCGCCTGCCCGGAGCCGGATATTCTGGTCAACAACGCCGGCGGCCCGCCGCCGGGCGACTTCCGCGACTGGGACCGCGACGCCTGGATCAAGGCCGTCGACGCCAACATGCTGACGCCGATCTTCCTCATCAAGGCGACCGTCGATGGCATGATCGCGCGCAAATTCGGCCGCATCGTCAACATCACCTCGGCCAGCGTGAAGTCGCCGATCCCGCATCTGGGCATGAGCAACGGCGCCCGCGCCGGCCTTACCGGCTTCGTCGCCGGCCTGGCCCGCCAGGTGGCGCGCCACAACGTCACCATCAACGGCCTGCTGCCCGGCCCGTTCCTGACCGACCGCCTGAAGGGCACCAACGCCGCCGCCGCCGCCAAATCCGGCCGCACGGTGGAGGAGGAGATCATGGCCCGCGCCAAGGACAGCCCGGCCGGCCGCGTCGGTGACCCGGCGGAGTTCGGCGCGGCCTGCGTGTTCCTCTGCGCGACCTCCTCCGGCTTCATCGTCGGCCAGAACCTGGTGCTGGACGGCGGCGCGTTCAATTCGACGATGGGCTGACACACCGCCACCCCGGCCGCCCGTCGCGGCCGGGGCAGGGAAGGGGACGCATCCATGTGCGACACCATGGCCGCCCACGGCGCGGCCACCGCCACCGGCTTCACTCTGTTCGCCAAGAACAGCGACCGGGAGCGCAACGAGGCCCAGTTCCTCGAACTGCTCCCCGCCCGCGACTACGGGCGGGGCGCCACCCTGCGCTGCACCTATATCGCCATCCCGCAGGCCGCGCGCACCCATGCCGTACTGCTCAGCCGCCCCTGCTGGATCTGGGGCGCGGAGATGGGCGCTAACGAGCATGGCGTGGTGATCGGCAACGAGGCCGTCCATCCCCGCGCCAAGCCGCAACGCCGGCCCGCCCTGCTGGGCATGGACCTGCTGCGCCTGGGCCTGGAGCGTGCCGCCAGCGCCGCCGAGGCGGTGGAGGTCATCACCTCCCTGCTGGAGGCGCACGGCCAGGGTGGCAGCGCCGGCCACATGCTGCGCCGGTGGTACGACAATTCCTTCCTGATCGCCGATGCGCGCGAGACCTATGTGCTGGAGACGCTCGGCCGCCACTGGGCGGTCCAGCGCGCCGGCGCCCGCCGCGCCATCTCCAACACCTACACCATCGGTGTCGCCGACCGGCTCAGCGAGGGCCTGCCGGCCTTCGCCCGCGCCCAGGGCTGGTGGAACGGCACGGGCGACTTCGACCTCGCCGCCAGTGTCACCGACTCCGCCAACCCGGGGCTGTCCGGCGCCCGCGCCCGCTGCACCCGTGCCACGGCGCTGCTGGAGGCCACGCCGAAGCTCGATTCCGGCCACATGATGGGCTGTCTGCGCGACCACGGCGCCGAGAACGGGCCGGATTTCCACCCCCAACACATTCAAGGCGTGACCATCTGCATGCATGCCGGCGAGGGCGCCCGGCGCGGCCAATCGGTGGGCTCCCTGGTCAGCGACCTGCGGCCTGACGGCGCCATCCACTGGGTCACCGGCACCTCCGCCCCCTGCACCAGTGTCTTCAAGCCGGTGTTCATGGATGCCGGCCTGCCCGGCCAGGGCGCCACCCCCGGCGACCGCCACGACCCGGCGACCCTGTGGTGGCGCCACGAGCAACTCCACCGCGCCCTGCTGCTGGGCGACCACGCGGCCGCGATGGCCGAGATCGCGCCCGAGCGCGACGCGCTGGAAGCCGATTTCCGCAGCCGTGCCGAAGCCGTGCGCGCAGCCCCCGGCGCCGCCGGCGTCCAAGCCCGCCGCGCGGTTGCCGAACACTGCTGGAGCGAGGCGGCCAGGGCCGAATCCCGGTGGCTCGCGCTGGCGGACCGCCACCCGGCCACTCCCCGCCCGGCCTATGCGCGTGCCTGGCGGCGCTTCAACGCCCTGGCCGGCTGGCAACCTGCCAGCCCCGTGCGCCTGGCTGCGGAGTAGCGCCGGTGCAACGCTTTCTGTGCATTGCCTGCGGCACCCAGTTTCCGCCCGCCGCCGCCCCGCCGCCCGATTGCCCGATCTGCACCGACGAGCGCCAATACGTCCCGGCCACCGGTCAACGCTGGACCACCGTGGAGGCGTTGGCCGCCGGCCACACCAACACCTGGCGCGCCTATGAGCCCAACCTTCTGGCGCTCGGCACCGTGCCCGCCTTCGCCATCAACCAGCGCGCCTTCCTGCTGCGCACGCCGCACGGCAACGTGTTATGGGACTGCATCAGCCTGCTGGATGAAGCCACCCTCGCGCTGGTTCGCGGCCTGGGCGGGCTGGCCGCCATCGCCATCTCCCACCCGCACTACTACAGCAGCATGGCCGACTGGGCGGACGCCTTCGATGCCCCGGTCTGGCTGCACGAGGCCGACCGCGCCCATGTCGTGCGCCCCAGCCCCCGCCTGCGATTCTGGTCCGGCGATTGCCACGGCCTGCTGCCGGGCCTGACCCTGGTCAACGCCCCCGGCCATTTCGACGGCGCCGCCATGCTGCACTGGGCGGAGGGAGGCGGCGTTCTGCTGTCGGGCGACATATTCCAGGTGATGCCAGACCGCAGCGTGAGCTTCATGCGCAGCTACCCCAACCTGCTGCCGCTGCCGGCGCGAACCGTGCGCGCCATGGCCGCGCGCATGCAGCCGTACGCCTATGAGCGCATCTACGGCGCCTTCTGGGGCCGCGAGATCCTCGCCGACGGCAAGGCGACGGTGGCGCGCAGCGTCGCGCGCTACCTGCGGTGGGTGGAGGGCTGAGCGCCGCCGCGCATTCGGTGACCAGCGCCTCAAGCCGTGTCGTCGCACGGCAAGCCGTCAGTCTGGCGGAAACACCTCGTCGCCGGTGGGTTCGGCATGCGGCGTGGCATTCATCGTCTGCCGCAGCTTCGAGAGTTCCCAATACATCCGCCGCCGCGCCCGGCTCTGGTTGCCGAGCGGCCGGTGTTCCGGCAGGCAATGCCATGGATTATAGGACAGCACGTTGGCGAAGCCGAGTTGCCCGGCGGAGTCGAAGCGCTGCCGCGGGATATGCAGCCGCGCCGCCGGTACGAATGGCGACAGCCGCTCCGGCCAGCGCACGGCGGCGTTCTCGATCGGCATCCGATGCGGGTCGGTCTGCAGTTGCAGCATGAAGTCGAACGCCACGTCGCCGTCGTCGAGCGTGCGCACCATGTTGTCGCGCAGGTAGTTGTCGGGCGGGCGTAGCGGCAGGCGCGGGATGTGCCGGTAGACCCTGCTGCGCGGATAGACCGAGTACATCATCGCCTGCCCCTCGCCGAGCAGGTAGGGCACGCAACTCCAGTAGCGTTCGCCCAGCGGGTTGCTCTGCGTCTTGTTCCACAGCGACTGCATGAAGCCGTCGAGCAGATGGGGATCGCGCGGGTCGATGAAATAATACAGCGGCATTCCCTTCAGGATCCATGCCTGCAACCTGGCGTTGGCGCGGGTATCCGGCGTCACGAAGGTCGGCGTGCAGATGCTGAGGAAATCCTGGGTGTGCCGCTCGTCGTCCATCAGCTTCGGACCGTCCACGCCCATCACCTTGATCGAGCAGCTGACGAAGCCCACGTCGTCGATGTCGCGCGGCCAGTCCGGCCCGGGCCCCGAGAAGCGCACCCAAGCCGGATAGGTTTTCGGCGTGGCGAACAGCCCGTGCCGGTATTGCGGCGGCAGGTCGTCGCGCACGGTGAAACTGGCGCGCACCACGCCGTGCGTCTTGGTATTGCCGCCGCGCTGGAAATGCCCCGGCGTCCAGTGCTGGCGCATATAGGCGCCGAGCGTATCGATCATCGCCTGCAAATGCGCTTCCTCGTCCGGCTCCGGCGCCTCCTGCGCCAAGCCGAGACCCTCGTCGCGCCGGCCGAGATTGATCAGCGCCTGGGTCAGCACCGCCAAGGGCTCGCGCAGGACCGCATCCAGCGCGGGCCGGAAAAACGGCTCGAACCGCCGCTCCACGTGCAGCAGAAGCACGACCGCATCATGCAGTCGCTGCAGCAACATGTGGCACATCTCCCCCGACCGCAGGCATGGAACCGACGATGGCGCTGTGCGCGCAACAATGCAGACAGAGCCCGGCCGCGTCAAAAGAAAACAGTTGCGACCGAGTGACGGTTTGTGGTGCGCTCGGTGGCAACGACAATAGGACACAAAGGGGATACCCGATGGCCTATGATGTGGCGCAATTTTTGCGCATGTCTCAGTCGGAACTTGACGACTTGTTCGGGGCAAGCCCGGCCGGGCCGGTCCCCGAGGGCCAGGCGGACGGCACCGCGATTATCGCGCCCGGCACTCGTTTCAGCCCCGAGATCGCCCAGTTCGTCAAATACTTCGCCTGGCAGGGCAAGGTGTTCGATCCGGTCGCCGGCCAACTCAAGAACCGCATCAGCCCGTTCGGGCTGAACGCGATCGTCGCCCAGGTCTACAAGGCGCCGAGCTGGCTCGACGGCAAGGAGTGCATCGTGCTGGACTACTCCCAGACATCCACCGTCGCGCACTGGATTCGCGACGAGATCCGCCTGGTCCAGCCGCCCGGGCTCTATCTCGGGAAAGTGTACTGGGACAAGGCGCGGCTGATCGATTTCGCCCTGCAATTCTGACCCGCTGCGCCGGCCATGACCCCGCAATCGACCTTCATGGTCGCCGCCGCGGTCCGCCCGGACCGGGAGCAGGATCTGCGCGCGCTGCTGGAGGCGATGAACCTGGAGCCGGGCCAGGTCGATCCCGCCAACCCGATGCTGCCGTTCGCCCGCTACGACCGGCTGCATGTGGCCCGGTTCGTCATCTTGCGGGACGACACGCTGGGTGACCTCGCCGCCTACGACACGGCGCTGCCGGATGCCCCGGTGTGGCTGGTGTTCCTGGGCGATTGCGACGGCGCCGGCGACGACATGCTGGCGCAGTTCGCGCGCACGGCGGAACCCGGGCTGCGGCAGATATTCGCCCACTGCGAGGCCCCGCCGGGCGATGATATGCTTGCCTGGATGCGTCGCCATGCCGTGTCGCCGGCGGCGCAATATGTGAACTGGTATGGTCGCACCGTGTGTCAGATCCGCGAGGAGGCGGCGCTGCGCGGCTTCCTTCGCGACAGCCTCGCCGAGATCGGCCCGCTCGCGGTGCAGCCGGCCACCTCGTTGCGCCGGCACCTGGCCGAGGCGGCGCGGCGCGGCGGCCCTCCCCTCTCGCCGCCGGCCGCGACCCCGCCGGGCTGGCGCCTCCAGCGCCTGCTGTGGCTGGCGCGTACGCTGCTGATCGGGGTGCTGCTGTCGCCGCTTCTGCTGCTGTCGCCGCTCCTGCTGTGGCTGCTGCGCGCCCGCGAGCGTGCCGACCCGGTGATCGCGCCGCCGCCCACCCCCGCGCATGTGGCGACCCTGAGCCGGCTGGAGGACCATGACGTGAGCAACCCGTTCAGCGCGTTCGGCAGCGTCAAGCCCGGCCGCTTCCGGCTATGGACGTTGCTGCTGGTGTTCCGCACGCTCGAATTCGGCACGCGCTTCATCTACACGCGCGGGCGCCTGGCGCGCGTGGGCACCATCCATTTCGCCCGCTGGGTGTTCCTCGACAACCGGCGCCGGCTGCTGTTCGCCAGCAACTATGACGGCAGCCTCGACAGCTACATGGACGATTTCATCAACAAGGCGGCGTTCGGGCTGAACCTGGTGTTCAGCAATGGCGTCGGCTGGCCGCGCACCCGCTTCCTGCTGTTCGGCGGCGCCGAGCGCGAGCAGGAGTTCAAGCACTATCTGCGGCGCCACCAGGTGCCCACGCAGGTCTGGTACAAGGCCTATCCCGGCCTTACCGCGGCCGAGCTCGCCACCAACACTCGCATCCGCGAGGGCCTCGAACGCGCGCGCATGAGCGAGAGCGAAGCGCGCCAGTGGCTGGCCCTGATATGAGCCAGCAGCGCCCGGCCGAGGCCGGCGACATCCAGGCGCTGCTCGCCTCGGGCTTCGCCTCCCTGCCCGAGGCGGCGTTCCTGCTGCTGCGAATCGTCGAGCCGCAGCGTGCGCGCGCCTGGCTCGCCCGGGCGCCGGTCACCACGATGGCCGATCTTGGCCGGCACCAGCCGACCGTGCTGCAACTGGCGCTATCGGCCAACGGCCTGCGCCGGCTCGGCCTGGATGCCGCGGCGCTGGCCGCCTTCGCCCCTGAGTTTGTCGCCGGCATGGCCGGCGACAAAGCACGCTCGCGGCGCCTCGGCGACATCGGCGCGAATGCCCCCACGCATTGGCGCTGGGGAGCGGCCGGCGAGCCCGACATCCTGCTCCTGCTCTACGCCGAGTCCGGGAAACTCGCCACGTGGCAGGGTGAACTTACCGAAGCCCTTCAGCAAAGCGGCCTCGACGTCGCCAGCGTCCTCGCGACCTCCGACATGGGCGACAAAGAACCGTTCGGCTTCACCGACGGCATGAGCCAGCCGCGCATCGACTGGGCCGATACGCGCGTGCCGGGTACGCCGGACGACCTCGACTACGGCAATCTCGTGGCCACCGGCGAGTTCCTGCTCGGCTATCCGAACGAGTACGGTCTCTACACCGACCGCCCGTTGCTCCCCGGCGCCGGGGCGTTGCCGCGCGCGACCGACCAGCCAGGGCTGGCTGACCTCGGCCGCAATGGCACCTACCTGGTGCTGCGCGAACTGCACCAGGATGTCCGCGGCTTCTGGCGCTTCGTCGCGGACCGCGCCGGGCCCGGCGGCGCCGAGGCACTGGCCGAAGCCATGGTGGGGCGACGGCTCTCCGGCGACCCGCTGGTCCCGCCGCAGGACGCGCCGATCCGTGGCATCGGCCCCGATCCCACCGACATCGCCCGCAACCGCTTCACCTATGCCGGCGACGCGGACGGGTTGCACTGCCCGTTCGGCGCCCATGTGCGGCGTGCCAACCCGCGTACCGGCGACCTGCCCGGCGGGCGGCGTGGCTGGCTCGGGCGGATACTGGGCGCCCTCGGCCTGCCGCCCGCCGACCTGCGCTCCGACCTGGTCGCGTCCACCCGCTTTCACCGGATTCTGCGCCGTGGTCGCGAATTCGGCGCCTGGGTCGAGCCGGAACGGGCGATGCGGCCCGACTGCCCGGACCCGCAAAGCGGGCTGCAGTTCATCTGTCTCGGCGCCAGCATCTCCCGGCAGTTCGAGTTCGTGCAGAATGCCTGGCTGGCGAGCGCCAAGTTCGATGGGCTGTCCGACGAGAGCGACCCGCTCACCGGCAATCGGATGCCGCTGGGTGCCGGTGCCCCCACGGACCGCTTCAGCCTCCCGCAGGCGAATGGCGCGACGCGCCGGCTGCATCAGCTTCCCGCCTTCGTCACCGTGCGGGGCGGCGGCTACTTCTTCCTGCCCGGGCTGCGTGCCCTGAGGTTCCTGGCGGGCTGACCGGGTTCATGCCGGAGTCCCGGCCGTCCGGTCACCCGCCGCGCGCGGCGAGTATCACCTCGGCCGCCTTCTCGGCCGCCATGTAGATCGCCCCGGCGATGAAGAAGCCGGGGATGCGCGGAAACACCGACGCATCCACAACCCGCAGCCCCGTCACGCCATGCACCCGGAAGTCGCTGTCCAGCACGCCGCCCTGTGCACGCGGCCCGATGGCGCAGGTGCAGGAGGCGTGATGTCCCCAGGCCTGGTCGCGCACGAACCTGCCGAGGTCTTCGTCACTCGCCAGCGCCGGCCCCGGCGCCTCCTCCGTCGCGACCAGGTCGCCGAGCCGCTCGTTCAGGCCGCGCGCGAAGCGGATCGCCCGGACCACCGCATCCAAGTCCTCGGCCTCGCCCTGGGCGAAATATTTGAAATCAACGGCCGGCGGATCGCGCGGGTCGGCGGAGCGCAGCGACACCACGCCGGCGCGGTTGCCGGTATGCGCCTTCAGGATCGCCCAGGTGAGGTAGTCGTGATGCCCGGCGATCGTTTGCGAATAGGTCGGGTAGTAGCCGTCGAACTTCGCCAGCAACCCCATGCAGAACAGGTCGGGCGGGCCGTCCCCCGGGGCGGCGCGGAAGGCCATGGCCAGGGCCGCACCATTCGAGGTGTACATGCCGCTGCGCACCTCCCGCCAGGCCCGGAACAGCTTGTCGCCCGCCTCGAACCGTGCGCCGGCGAGCGCCCGCCACGGCCGCCGCAGCCGGCTGACGACGCCGATCTCATAGCGGTCCTGCAAGTTGCGCCCGACATTCGGCAGATCGGCACGAACCGGTATACCATGCGCCGCAAGCGCGTCCGCCGGCCCGATGCCCGAAAGCATCAGCAGTTGCGGCGAGTTGAACGCCCCGCCGGCCAGGATCACCTCCCGCGCCGCCAGCAGCCGCGCGGACTGGGCCGCGTCCTGCGGCTGCGGCGTGGCCCGGTAGAGCCGCGCTCCCTTGAGGTAGTCGACGCCGATGGCGCGGCCGCGGTCGTCCAGCACCACACGTGTGACCAGGCTGTGCAGCTCGATGCGCAGCCGGTCCGGGTACCGCGCGGCCACCGCGCGCAGGCGCTCGCGCGTGCCGGTCCGGGCGTGGCGGTCGGTGCTGAGCGGAGTATAGCAAAGGTCCGTGCTGGCCACGTCGGCGTTGCGCATGTCGTTCGGATCGGCCGCGGTGTCCAGCAGCCGATGCAACGACGAAAGCGGGTTGGCGGATTGCCGCAGCGCGCCGACAGAGGTACGCAGCAATGTACGCAACAGCGCCTTGTCGTCCGTCGCCTGCGGCGTCCAGGCGCGCTCGGTGGGAAGCCAGCCGTTCCAGCCATGCCCGGTGGGGTCGAGCCCGAGCCGCGCGAGCAGCCGCCACAACGGGCGATGGCGGCAATTCTCCAGGCGCCGCCAATATCGCTGCATGCCCGCCGCTCGCCAGGACTCGTCGCCGGTCAGCGCGGCGATGCCGTCCCAGTCGGAGTCGTGCGGGCGCATCAGGATCATCGCGTTGTGCGCGGTGCAGCCGCCCAGGGTCCCCGCCCGCGGATACAGGATTCCCTCCGGCGTGGATTTCGGGTCGCGCTGCTGCTGCGCATCGTCGGCGTAGTGCCGCACGAAATAGTTCCAGGCGATCGCCGGGTTCTCCGAGGCGAATGGGTGGAACGCCGGCACGTCATAGTCAGCCGGCATCCGCGGGGCCTCGTCGCGCGGGTCGCCGCCGGCCTCCAACACCACCACCCGCATACCCGCCTCGGCGAGCCGCGCCGCCAGCGTGCCGCCGCCAGCACCGGAGCCGACGACGATGTAGTCGCAGTCGGGCATGGTGTCGCGATCCGGCTCCGGCATCCCCGGCTCAGAACGTCTTGAGGAAGGCGATCAGCGCCATCTTGTCCGCGTCGCTCAACGCCGGCTCGCCGGGCGCCCGGCCGGTGCCGAAATAATGGCCGCGGTTCACCACGAAGTCGGGGCATTTGTTGAGCTTCAGCAGGGTCGGCACCGCATTGGCGAAGGCCGCGCGCACCTGGTCATCGCTGGCATCGGCCGGCAGGCGCAACAGGTCGAGCTTGAGCCGCACCAGCAGCCTCAGCACGGTGGCGATATGCTCGGCCTTCTGCAGCAGCGTGCCGCCCTCCGGCAGCGGCTGCAGGTTGGCCAGCAGATTGACCGGAGTCCCCGCCGGGATCGGCCCGATGGTGATGCCGCCATCGGTATCGAACAACTTCGGCGCCAGCAGGTGCAGCGGGCCGGCGGCGGGCTTGAGCATGTCCGGCACGAAGCCCGGCGCGATCCGGATGAAGCTGCGCGCCGTGGTCCGATCGATCACGCCCGGCACCTTGTCACCGAGCACCGCGTCCTTCGCCCGCTTCTCCGGCCACAGCAACTGCTCGATCGAGGCACCGAACACGCGCATGCGCGCATCGACCGACGGATCCTGCTCGAACGGCCCGAGCGAATTATTGAGCAGGAACGGCGCCGTCGACCACAGCCCCACCAGCGAGGGCACCCGCGTATAGCCACGCCCGCCGGCCGGCATCACGTAGGGGCGCGGCGCGCCGGTAAACGGGTCATTCACGGTGACGGTGCCGACCGAGGGCAGCGTCTTGTACGAATACGAGGAGAAATTGTCCCAGATGTTGCCGGCGAGCGCATTGGTCGCCAGCGGACTGCAGGCATTGGTTTGCAGCAGCGTCACCGGCACCCGGACATCGGTCGACAGGTAATTATGGTCGAGGAAATCCGGCGCATGGACAATCGCGTCCATCTGCCGCTTGTAGTCGTCCGTCTTCGTCCAGGCCCAGTATTTGGTCCAGCAACCCATATAGCCCGGCCCCGCGCATCCCGCCGGATCGAGCCCCGCCGCCGGCACCGGCGCCTTGCTGGAATGGCAGCGCGCGCAGGTCTCGGCGAACACCGTCTTGCCGCGATCCAGTTCCGCGGCATCGGCGGTGAGGTATTTCGCCCCCCCCGGCGCGTCGGCCAGATGATCCGGCCGCCCCGCCTTGAGGAAGAACAGCCCCATGTCCGGCGTGCCTGCCTCGGTCGCGCGCCAATAGGCCGAGTTCCGCTCGGCGGTGGCGATCGGGATCGGCGAGATCGGCTTGCCGCCGGCGATGGCGTTGAAGTGCAGCAGCCACTCCTCGCTGAACAGCCCGATGTTGAGATACACCCGGTTCAGCGCCCCCAGCACGCCCACCGAATCAGAGCCGTCCTTCAGCACATGCGGCGTCCAGACGGTGGCGGGCGGGCGGAAGAACTGCGTCAGCGGCCCGCTCGCCACGTAGTCGTTGAGCTGCTTGTTGTCCCGCTCCCCGCCGACCAGCCATTCCTCCCCCCAGCGTCGGGCGATGCCCATGCGATCGTCGAGGTTGTTGATCGCGTTCATCGTGCGCGGGTTGTTGATGTTGTCGGTGGAGACCAGCGACGTGTCCATCGCCCCGGGCCGGTACGTGTGCACCAGCTGGTAGACGAAATTGTCCTTTTTCGTGTCGTACACGAACAGCCGGTCCACCCACATATACTGCGCGCCGACGGTCGAGCTCAGGTTCGACCAGTGCGGATTGGCCGGGTCCGCCGGCGGATGGATCGGGCTCGGCCCGACATGGCAGAACCCGCAGGCCATCCCCACCCGGTACGGCCGCACCAGGTTCTTGTCCTTGTAGTAGCTTTCGTCGGTGAAGAACTTCTTCGCGTCCCACCGTTGCCGCGCCGCCTCGTCGAAGGCCGGGTTCGGGAACAGCCGCAGCCCGACGATCCCCGTCGGCCAGCCATAGATCGAGCCCACCGGCACCGTCGTCCCGCGTGCGCCGATCCTCACGCCGGGATATTTCGTCGCGTCGGCAAACGGATCGGCCGGGCAATCCGCGCGCCGCTGGTCGAGCAGCAGCCCGAAATGGTCGGGATCGGGCGCCGTGGGCGCATCGAAACACGGCTCGTTCATCAGGCCGAGCCAGGTCCAACGCCGCGCGCGGTCAACCGGCCTGGTCGGGTCGTAGGCGACGATCTTGAGCAGGTCGAAGGCGCCGAAGGTGAGGTTGGTCATCTGGTCCCAGAACCGGTCGTTCCCGCCGGTCCACACCAGCCACATGTTGCGGCCGACGATTTCGGGAGCGGTCAGCTTCAGCGCCGATCCGCCATCCATGTCGTGGAAATAGTCCTCGCCGGCATGCTGGAACCGGGCGGCGTGCCATCCGGCCTGCTGCGCCTCGTCAAGCACCTGGCCGGCCCGCTGCGCCGCGGCCGCTCCCGTGAACAGGATTACGCACAGAATGGCCGCCAGGACCATCATCAAGCGCCGGTTCCGCGTCATCGCCATTCCCCCGCTGCTTGTGCGGGAGCATAGGAGATAGGGTTCTCCATTTGGAAGCGTATTGTTGCCGATTACGGCGCTTGCACTGTCCTTCCGCCTCGGCGCCCAGCATAAATACGCGGGTATTCGTGATTACCCGTGGAACGAGGCGGGCTAGATCCGCTCGGCGCAGCCCCGCCGCCAGTTCGGCCGCAGATACACCACGATCTGCTGCGCGTCGTTCATCGCCCAGTCGTAGCCGACGATGTCCAACTCCGGGAATTCCCGCCGCAGCCAGGCGAAGGACATCGATGTCTTGCCGAAATCCTTGCTGTGCGGCACGAAGGCGAAGCCCGCCTGGGCATGCTCGGTCATCTTCTGCGCGATGTCGTCGGCCGACATGTTGCCGGCGACCTTCCAGAACCCGGCCGGCCGGATGGTCACCGCCAGCAGCCCGTTGGCCGACAGCGCGCCGGCCAGCAGGTTGATCGCCGCCCGCGTCACCCGCTCCGACAGGTGGGTGAACACCGAGAAGGCGTAGATCACGTCGAAACTGGCGCCGCCGAACGGCAGCTTGGACGGCAACTCCTCGACCAGCGCATAGGTGCCCGGCAGCCGGAACTCCGCCGCCCAGTCGAGCGAGCGCTGCGCCACGTCGCAGCCGAAGATGGCCGCCGGATCGGAGTAGCGCAGCAGCATCCGGGTGAGCCGCCCATAACCGTAGCCGTATTCCAGGATGCGCGCGCCATGCAGCGGCCGGCCGGTATGCACCAGTGTGTTGTGCTCCAGCGAACGGATGAACCGCGCCGATTTCTGCAGCAGCGACACGCCGGTGTCGCCGGTGAGCTGGCGGTCCATGTCCTCCTTGGGGGCCGCGGGCAGCAGCGCGCTCAGCGACGGCCACCGGGGGTCCGGCATGCGCAGCAGCAACTCGCCGAAACTGTCGACATCCATGGCGCGAAGCTGCGGCAGCACCTGCTCAAGGCTCGCCCCGCCGGCGGCCTGGCGTTCGGCGGCATCGACGAACGCCTCAGCAATCTGCATCATGTTTCACCGCGCATTGAGTTGTATCGGCATTGCATGATCGCGCCGCGACCGTCAAGGCCGGCAGGGCAGGGCAGGGCAGGGCAGGGCAGGGCAGGGCAGGGCAGGGCAGGGCAGGGCAGGGCAGGGCAGGGCAGGGCAGGGCAGGGCAGGGCAGGGCAGGGCAGGGCAGGGCAGGGCAGGGCAGGGCGGAGCGGGGCACCCGGCCCCGATCCGCCTGGCCCCGGTCGGCCCGGCCCCGGTCGGCCCGGCCAGCGTCCCTAGTGCTGCACGTTCCGGCTGATCGCCGGAATCCCCGTCTGCTCGCGGCACACTTTCGCGAACGCCGCCACGCCCTCGCGGATCACCTCCACGCTCGGCATCGCGAAGCACAGCCGCAGATGCGACTTCGCGGCCTCGCCGTCCACCGCCCATTCCGGGCCGGGGTTGAAGGCGATCCCGGCATCGGCCGCCGGCTTCACCAGCTTGCGCACGTCCACGCTGTCGGGCAGGCGGAACCACAGGAAGATGCCGCCGCGCGGCGTCCACGGCTCGGCGGCGGTGCCGAACTCGGCCGCCACCGCCTCCTGCATCGCCGCCAGCTTGCCGGCCAGCACGCCGTTCAGGTGCGTGATATGGTCGTCGAAATGGGCCGAGAAATATTCGGCGATCACCATCTGGTCCAGCGCCCCGGTGCCGCCGTCGGACTTGCAGGACAGCATGCGCGACAGCACCGGCCAGCCCGCCACCGCGTAGCCCACCCGCAGCGCCGGGGCGAGGGACTTCGAGAACGAGCCGATATGGATCACGCAGGACGGGTCGAGCGCGTACAGCGCCGGCGGCGCCTCGGTCGCCCAGGTCAGGTCGGCGTAGCACTCGTCCTCGAAGATCGGCACCCCGAAGCGCTTGGACAGCGCGATCAGCTGGTGCCGCCGCTCCAGCGGCAGCACGCTGCCGGTGGGGTTCTGGATGGTTGGGATGGTGTAGATGAATTTCGGCGTCTTGCCCTGCGCCTGCAACGCGGCGAGCTGGGCCTCCAGCGCGTCCATGCGGATGCCGTGCTCGTCCAGCTTCGCGCCAGCCACGTTCAGCCCCATCTTGCGGAACTTGGTCAGCGCCCCGCCATAGGTGAACTCCTCCATCACGACGGTGTCGCCCGGCTGCACCAGCAGCCGCGCCACCAGGTCGATGCCCTGGCCGGAGCCGGAGGTGATCAGCACGTCGTCGCGCGTGCAGGCGATGCCGCGATGGCCCGACAGCTTGAGCGCGACGAAATCGCGCAGCCCGGCATAGCCCTGCGGCCCCTGGGCGAGGTTGTACATCGCCAGCTTCGAGCCCTCGCGCCGCAGCACGCGCGCGGCCGCCTCGGCCAGCGCCTCGCTGGGGATCTGCACCGGGTCGTTATGCCCGCCGATGAAGTTGTAGGGCGGAAAGCCGCCGAAGCGCGGCGTCGGCTCCGGCAGGCCGGGCACGAAATGCTGGGTCAGGTCGAAGCCGACATCGTTCATTGTTCTGTTTCCCCCCGGCGTCGCGCCCGTTTCAGGCGCCGCCGTCGATTGTCACGATCGTTCCGGTGGTATAGCCCGAGAGCGGGCTGGCCAGGAAGGCGACCGCCGCGGCGATCTCCTCCGGCTTGCCCATCCGCCCGAACGGCGCGCCGGCCGCGAACTCGCCCCAGCGCTCGGCATCGCCCAGTTCCTCGCGGGCGCGGAAGCGCAGCAGCATCTCCATCCGCTCGGTGGCTGTCGCACCCGGGTTGATGCCCACCACGCGGATATTGTCCTTCTGGCTGGCATGGCCCAGCGCGCGGGTGAACGCCATCAGCGCCGCGTTGCCGGCCGCCCCGGCGATGTAGCCGGGCGGGAACTTCTCGCCGGCCGCGCCGATCACGTTCACGATCACTCCGCCGCCGCGCGCGGCCATCGCCGGATACACCTGGCGGCACAGCGAGATGAAGCCGAACACCTTGAGGTCCCAGGCGCGCCGCCAGGTCTCGTTGTCCACCGCCAGCAGCCCGCCCGGCGGAATGGCGCCGGCGTTGTTGACCAGGATGTCCACCGCGCCGGCCGCCGCGGCCACCCGCGCCACCTCGTCCTCGCGCGACAGGTCGGCGGCGATGGTGGCCACCGCCACCTGCCGGCGCGCCCGCACCGCCTGCGCGGCGGCGTCCAGCGCGGCGGCGTCGCGCGCCACCAGCACCACGTCCACCCCCTCGGCGACCAGCAGTTCGGCGGTCGCCCGCCCGATGCCCTTCGATCCGCCGGTGATCAGCGCCCGCTTGCCGGCAAGATGGAGGTCCATGTCAGGCCGCCTTCCTCAGTCCCGCCGAATAGGCGCGGCAGGCGTCGCCGAAAGCGCGGAACAGCGCCATGCTGTCGGCATTATCAGCATAGCCCCACTCCGGATGCCACTGCACCCCGAACGCCCAGCCGGGGGCGCCGGCCACCCGCACGCCCTCGATCATGCCGTCCGGCGCCACCGCCTCCACCACCAGGCCCTCGCCGGGGCGGTCGATGCCCTGCTCGTGCAGCGAGTTCACCATGATCCCGGGCTTGCCGAAGATGCCGGCCAGCCCGCCGCTCAGCGCCACGGCGTGCTTGGCGCGGTAGCGGTGCGCGTTGCTGCCCGACCCGCCGCGATGGTCCATGCGGCCGGGAATGTCCTGCACCTGCTGGTGCAGGCTGCCGCCCAGCGCCACGTTCAGCTCCTGGATGCCCCGGCAGATCGCCAGCACCGGCAGCCCGCGCGCCAGGGCGGCGCGGATCAGCGGCAGGGTGGTTTCGTCGCGCTCGGGGTCGTGGCGGTCGGGCGTGTGGTCCTTGGCGGCGCCGTAGCGGGCCGGCTCCACATTGCTCGGGCTGCCGGACAGCAGCAGCCCGTCCAGCCGGTCGAGCATGGCCAGCATGGCCTCGCCCACCGGCGGCAGCAGCACCGGCACCGCGCCGGCCCCGCCGATCAGCGCCGCGCCGTAGCGCGACGGCGTGGCATGCTGGATATGGCCGCCCACCTCGCGGGTGCAGGCGGGAATGCCGACGATCAGGCCCCCGACGATCGGGCTCCCAACGATGAGGCTCATGGTCCGGTCCCGTATGGTTGCGGCGGGAACGCTATCACTGCCGGCGCGGCCGGCACAGGTCGCAGATATTCGCTCCGATCGCACCAGTCAGCATCAAAACCGCCATCGGCCGCGCGGTGCCGTCGCCCGCCACCCCCGCCACCACGCCGCTCACCGAGGCCAGCCCGAACTGCATGGTGCCCATCAGCGCCGAGGCGCTGCCGGCATGCCCGGCGTGGCGGCTCAGCGCCCCCACCGTGGCGTTCGGCATGGTGAAGCCCTGGCTGGCCATCGACAGCGCGATCGGCACCGCCACCGCCAGCCAGCCGCCCCAGCCGGTGAAGGCCACCAGCGTCAGCACCAGGGTCGCCGCCAGGAAGGTGCGCACGGAGGCATGCGTCACCCGGTCGGCCCCCAGGCGCGGCAGGATGCGCGGATTGATCTGCGAGGCGGCGATGAAGCCGGCGGCGCAAATGCCGAACAGCATGCCGAAGGCCGGCGGCGACAGGTGGAACAGCTCGATGAACACCGGCGGCGAGCCGGCCAGGAAGGCGAACATGCCGAACATCGCGAAGCCGCCCATCAGCGCATGGGTGATGAACCCCCGCTCGGACAGGATCGACACGTAGCGCGCCACCTGCGCCCCCGGCCCCAGCCGCACCCGCCGCTCCGGCAGCAGCGTCTCCGGCAGCAGCGCCACCACGGCCAGGCAGCACAGCGCGCCGTAGGCGGTGCAGATCCAGAAGATCGCCTGCCACCCCGCCACCGCCAGGATGAAGCCGCCCAGCGTCGGCGCCAGGATCGGCGCCGCCCCCATCACCAGCATCAGCTTGCTCAGCATCCGCGCCGCCGCATGCCCGTCCGACACGTCGCGCACGATCGCCCGGGTGATCACCATGCTGGCCGAGCCGCCGAACGCCGAAATCGCCCGCAGCAGCGCCAGCCAGAACAGGTCCGGCGCCACCGCGCAGCCCGCCGAGGCCAGGGTATAGATCGCCGTGCCCACGATCAGCGGCCCGCGCCGGCCGAACCGGTCGGCCAGCGTGCCCTGGGTGATCTGCCCCACCGCCAGCCCGGCGAACCACGCCGCGAGGGTGATCTGCGCCGCCCCGTGCTGCCCGCCCAGCGACGCCTCGATGGCCGGGAAGGCCGGCAGGTACATGTCCGTCGAGACCGGCCCGACGGCGGAGAGCAGGCCAAGCAGCAGCGGCAGCCAGGAGGGGATATTCATCGGACGCAGCATGCCGGCAAATGTTGCACCTGCGAAGAGCATTTTCCGGTATGGCGGATCTGCCGGCATTTCCGCGGAAACACCGGCGAATTCGAGGCCTTTTCGCCCCGTTTTGCCCACCGAAAGGCGGCTTTTCCTACCCTCGCGGATGGGTCCGGTGCCAGACCTCCAGCAATTGCTTCGTATCCACCTGGGTATAGCGCTGCGTGGTGGACAGGCTGGCATGCCCCAGCAGGTCCTGGATCGAGCGCAAATCCGCCCCGCCCGCCAGCAGATGCGTCGCGAAGGAGTGCCGCAGCGCGTGCGGCGTCGCGTGTTCCGGCAGCCCGTGCTGCTGGCGGAACACCCGCATGGTGCGCTGCGCCACCCCGGCGTTCAGCCGCGCCCCGCGCTCGCCCAGGAACAGCGGCGCGTCCCGGGTGGGGGAGGGGTGCAGCGCCAGCCACGCCGCCACCGCCGCGCGCACCGCCGGCAGCACCGGCACGATGCGCTCCTTGGAGCCCTTGCCGACCACCCGCAGCATCGCCTCGCTGCCCGGCAGCGGCGCGTCGGCCACGTCCAGCGCCAGCGCCTCGGCGATGCGCAGCCCGCTGCCGTAGAGCAGGCTGAACAGCGCCATGTCGCGCGCCTGCGTCGCCGCCAGGTCGGATACCTCGCCGATCTCCTCGGCCACCGCGCGCGCCTGCGGCGCCGTCAGCGCCCGCGGCAGCGGCTTGTGCAGGCGCGGCGCGGCCAGCAACGACACCTGCGGATTGTTCACCCCGTGCCGCCGCGCCAGGTAGCGGAAGAAGCTGCGCAGTGCCGACAGATGCCGCGACCGCGTCGCCGCCCCGATGCCCTTGCCGGCCTCCCACGCCAGCCAGGCCCGCAGATCGGCCGCCCGCAGCCCGCGCAGCGCCGCCAGGTCCGGCTCGCCGCCGAGATGCGCGGCCAGGAAGCCGAGGCAGGCGGCGATGTCGCGCGCATAGGCCTCCACCGTCAGCGGCGAGGCCCGCCGCTCGCCGGCCAGCCAGGCCAGGAACGCCTGCCGCGCCGCCTCGCCGGTCATGGTTAAAGCCGGCGCCGTCACCGGTCCAGCGCCGCCGCGATCGCGCGGCCCAGGAAGGTCAGCGCCCCGGTGCCCTGCGAGGGGTCCAGCACCTCGCCGGTGCGCGCCATCAGCGCCACCAGGGCGGCCGGCCCCTCGCCGGGCACCCGCACCAGCGCCTCGTGGCGGGCCAGCGCCGCCGCCTCGCCGTGCAGCAGCATCGCGTCCTCGCCGCCCGGGCGGAACACCACCGAGCGCTGGCCGAGCAGCCGCGCCACCGTGCCCGGCGGCAGGCGGCGGATGCCCGGCAGGTCCGCCTCCATGCACAGGGTCGCGCCGTCCACCGCCAGCAGCGCCGGCATCTCGGTGGCGATGCATTCGGCCACCGCGCCGGCCTGCGGCAGGTGGGCGCGCAGCAGCGCCAGCACCGCCTCCTGCACCCGCGCCGCCAGCCCGGCGGCCGCCCGCCCGGCCGCCAGCACCCCGTCCGCCCGCGCCGCCAGCGCCGCCGCGTTGCCGCGCTCGGCGGCCAGCATCGCCGCCATGTGGTCGGCCAGCACCGGCCCGTGCACCCGCCGGGGCGGGGCCAGCACGCCGTACAGCTCGCCCCGCTCGGCCAGGAACTGCGGATGCGCGCGCAGATAGGCGGCCACGTTCTCCGCGTTCGGCAGCACCGTCGCCTTGGCGCGGTCGGCCAAGCCTATGCCCCCGCGGGCGGCGCGATGGTCTGCCCGGTCTTGGCCCAGTCGGCCAGGAACCCCGCCAGCCCCTTGTCGGTCAGCGGGTGGTGGTAGAGCTGCCGCAGCACCGCCGGCGGCAGGGTGGCCACATGCGCGCCCATCTTGGCCGCCTGGATCAGGTGGATCGGGTGGCGGATGCTGGCCACCAGCACCTCGGTCGTCAGCGCCGCGTAATTGCCGAAGATCTGCATGATGTCGGCGATCAGCTCCATGCCGTCCTGGCCGATATCGTCCAGCCGGCCCACGAACGGGCTCACGAAGGTGGCCCCCGCCTTGGCCGCCAGCAGCGCCTGCGCCGACGAGAAGCACAGGGTCACGTTGGTCATCACCCCCTCGCCGGTCAGCGCCTTGCAGGCGCGCAGCCCGTCCGGCGTCAGCGGCAGCTTCACCGTCACGTTGCTGGCGATCGCCCGCAGCACCGCCGCCTCGCGCATCATGCCGTCATAGTCGGTGGCGGCCACCTCGGCGCTCACCGGCCCCTCGACCAGCGCGCAGATCTCGGCCACCACGTCCAGGATCTTGCGCCCGGACTTGGCGATCAGCGACGGATTGGTGGTCACCCCGTCCAGCAGCCCGGAGGCGGCGAGCGCCTTGATCTCGGCCGTGTCGGCGGTATCGACAAAAAACTTCATGGCGGGCTTCCGTGGCTGTTGGGTCTGTCCCGCGGACAGAACTTGGGGCAGACCATACAGGATGGCCGCGCGCAACCCAACGACCGCATCGCAGGACAGCCTCGCCGTGATCGCGCCGCCGGGCCGCGCCCGCGTGCCCGTGCTGCTGCCCTATCCGTTCCCCGGCCCGTTCGACTACCGGGTGCCGCCGGGGCTGGACCCGCGCCCGGGCGACATCGTCATGGTGCCGCTCAACCGCCGCGCCGAGATCGGCGTGGTCTGGGACGGCGAGCCCGACGGCAGCGTGGGCGACAACCGCCTGCGCCCGATCGACGCCATCCTGGACGCGCCGCCGATGCGCGCCGACCTGCGCCGCCTGGTGGACTGGATCGCCGCCTACACGCTGGCCCCGCCCGGCGAGGTGCTGACCATGGCGCTGCGCAGCAACGCGCTGCGCGCCCCGCCGCCGCGCACCGGCTGGGCGCTGGCCGAGCCGCCGCCCGAGGTCCGCCTGACCGATCCGCGCCGCCGCGTGCTGGCCGCCCTGGGGGCCGCCCTGGGGGCCGGCCCCCTGGCCGCCGCCGAGCTGGCCCGCGCCGCCGAGGTCTCGCCGGCGGTGCTGCGCGGCATGGCCGATGCCGGGCTGCTGCTGCCCGCCACCCTGCCGGAGGCCGCCCCCTTCGCCATCCCGGACCCCGACCACCCCGGCCCCGCCCTGTCGCCCGAGCAGGCGGAGGCCGCCGCCGCCCTGCGCGCGGCCGTCGCCGGGCGGGCCTTCTCGGTGCATCTGCTGGACGGCGTCACCGGCTCCGGCAAGACCGAGGTGTATTTCGAGGCGATCGCCGCCTGCCTGCGCCAGGGCCGGCAGGCGCTGGTGCTGCTGCCCGAGATCGCGCTGTCCAGCCAGTGGCTCGCCCGCTTCCAGCGCCGCTTCGGCGTCGCGCCCGCGGTCTGGCATTCCGACCTGCCCTCGCGCGTCCGCCGCACCACCTGGCGCGCCGTCGATGCCGGGCAGGCGCCGGTGGTGGTGGGCGCCCGCTCGGCGCTGTTCCTGCCCTTCCCCGATCTGGGCCTGGTGGTGATCGACGAGGAGCACGAGACCGCCTTCAAGCAGGAGGACGGCGTGGTCTACCACGCCCGCGACATGGCCATCGTCCGCGCCCGGCTGTGCGGCGCCCCGGCCGTGCTGGCCTCCGCCACCCCCAGCCTGGAGACGCTGGCCAATGTGGAGGCCGGGCGCTACCGCCGCCTGCACCTGCCCAGCCGCCACGGCGGCGCCAGCCTGCCGGCGCTGCGCCTGATCGACCTGCGCGAGACCCCGCCCGAGCGCGGCCATTTCCTGTCGCCGCCGCTGCTCGCCGCCATCCAGGCCAGTTTCGAGCGCGGCGAGCAGGCGATGCTGTTCCTCAACCGCCGCGGCTACGCGCCGCTCACCCTGTGCCGCGCCTGCGGCCACCGCATGCAATGCCCCAACTGCACCGCCTGGCTGGTGGAGCACCGGGCCCGCCGCCTGCTGCAATGCCATCATTGCGGCCACGCCATCCCGATCCCCGAGACCTGCCCGGAATGCGGCGCGTCGCACAGCCTCACCGCCGTCGGCCCGGGCATCGAGCGCATCACCGAGGAGGCCCGCGCCGCCTTCCCGGAGGCCCGCATCCTGGTGATGGCCAGCGACACCATCACCGGCCCGCACGCCGCCGCCGAGGCTGCGCGCGCCATCGAGGCGCGCGAGATCGACCTGGTGATCGGCACCCAGATCGTCGCCAAGGGCTGGCATTTCCCGCATCTGACCCTGGTCGGCGTGGTCGATGCCGATCTCGGCCTGTCCGGCGGCGACCTGCGCGCCGCCGAGCGCACCGTGCAACTGCTGCACCAGGTGGCCGGCCGCGCCGGCCGGGCGGAGGCGCCGGGCCAGGTGCTGCTGCAAACCTACTCGCCCGAGCACAAGGTGATGCAGGCGCTGCTGCACGGCGACCTGGCGCGCTTCATGGCCAGCGAGGCCGCCGAGCGCCGCCCCGGCAACTGGCCGCCCTATGGCCGGCTGGCCGCCCTGGTGGTCTCCGCCGACACCGCCGAGGCCGCCGACATCGCCGCCCGCGACCTCGGCCGCGCCGCGCCGCACGGCGAGGGCATCGTGGTGCTCGGCCCGGCGCCGGCGCCGCTCTCCATCCTGCGCGGCCGCCACCGGCGCCGCCTGCTGCTGAAAACCCAGCGCGATACCGCCGTGCAACCGTTGCTGCGCGCCTGGCTGGCGCAGGTGCCGACCGGGCGGGGGGTGAAGGTGGAGGTGGACGTGGACCCGGTGAGCTTCCTGTAGCGCAGCGGGCCGTGCCGGACGGAGAATTATACGGAGGCGGGGAGGCGCAGGCCCTGCCTACTCGCCCGCCATCTGTCCGGCCACGAGGTCGTGCTGCGATATCTCCGCCAGCAGCGCCCATACGCGCTGCGGCTGCATCGGCACGTCTGGGTCGTTCAACAACTGGTCCAACTCGTCCAGACGCTGCGCATATTCGCTGTCGGTCACGGCTCGTCCGCCTCTGCTCGCATCGGGATGCGCACTTGAACCCGCGATCGTGGCAGGGCGATGGCGGCCGCGCTCACAGTCGCGTGAACCACTCCGCAGGCTACATCGAGGACAGCACGGCCGGTGCCAGCGCCACCGCCTTGGCCGCCGGATGCGCCGGGTTGCGGAACCGCCATTCGCCCTCCGGCGCCGCTTCCGGTGCGCCCAGGCCGAGCAGTTCCAGCCGCGAGCAGCAGCTGACCGCCACCACGCCGCGCGCCGCCGGATTGGCCAGGAACTGCCGCGCCTCGCCCTCCAGCTCCAGCCGCTCGCGCAGTTCGCGCCACTCGGTTCGGTCGGTATCCTCGACGAACATCGCCAGGATGCCCGGCCGCGTGCCCGAGAGGCGCATCGGCGCGATGGCGAACAGCCGCCGGCGGATCGCCGCCGCCACCTCGTTCTCCCGTCCGGCGCGCGCGGCCATCACGAACACGCCGTTGCCGGCGGCGGTGACCGCCAGATGCGCCTGGGTGCCGAACTCGCGGCGCAGCGAGGACAGCAGCCCCAGTTCGTCCGCCTGCGCCGCCGCCAGCATCAGCGGGTCCAGCCGGAGCACCGCCGCTTCGTCATGGTCGGCGCGGCGCTGCCCCTCCAGCATGGTGCGGATGCGCGCGTGCAGGGCGGCCAACTGGCCGTGCCCATCCCCGGCGCCCTCCCGCAGCCCTTGCGGCAGCGTCATCTTCAGCAGGTAGCGGCCGGGATGGGCGGCCAGCCAGGTTTGCAGGTCGGGATCGATGCGGTCCACCAGGTCCACCCAGGCGCCGCGATGCACGTCTCGCCCCTCCTCGGCCGAGACGGTGTCGCAGGCCAGCTCGGCCTCGATGCCGTCGCGGCGGATCAGCAGGTCGAACGGCGCCTCGTCCTCCAGCCCGGCATGGCGCACGCTGAAGCCGCGCGAGCGTTGCAGGGCGGCGGTGTGGAACAGGTGGAACAGCGGCGCCAGCGTCGCCTCGCCGGCCAGCGCCGCATGCAGCGCCGCGCGCAGCCGGGCCCGCCCGGGCGGGGAGAGCCGCGCATAGGTGGCCACCGCCTCGGCCGCCAGCCCTATGATGCGCTGTTCGGCGGCCGTGTGCGGGCGGTTGAGGCCGCCGCGCGACAGCCGGTCGATGGTCAGTTCCAGCGCGTGGCGCTGCACCGCCGCCTTGCCGCGGCGCTGGCCGCCTTGCGCCTGCGCCGCCAGCGCGGCCATCCGCCGTTGCCAGAGTTGCCGGCCGCAGGCCGCGATGAAGGCCGCCAGCGTGGTGGGGCGCGCTTCGGGAAGAAAGGAGCCGGCCGGATCGTTCATGCCACCCTCGCATCTGCGCTTGCGGCACTGGCGGGCGCGGCTGCGCCGCAGTGCAACATGCCTCAATCGCATGGATCGCGGGCAAACGCCATAGGGGACCTGTGGGGTCCGGTTAATCCGCGGCGGAGATGCTTATTCGCGCGCCAGTTCAGTTGCGGGGGAGGCGGGCCTCGCTCGGCGCGTCGGGGTTCTGCGCGCGGTGGCGCAGCAGGTGGTCGGCCAGCACGCAGGCCAGCATCGCCTCGCCCACCGGCACGGCGCGGATGCCCACGCAGGGGTCGTGCCGGCCCTTGGTGACGATCTCCACCGGGTTGCCGGCGCGGTCCACCGAGTGGCGCGGCGCCAGGATGGAGCTGGTGGGCTTCACCGCGAAGCGCGCCACCACCGGCTGGCTGGTGGAAATCCCGCCCAGGATGCCGCCGGCATGGTTGCTGGCGAAGGCCACGCGGCCATCGTCCATCGCCATCTCGTCGGCATTGCCCTCGCCGGTCAGCGCGGCGGCGGCGAACCCGTCGCCGATCTCCACGCCCTTCACCGCGTTGATGCTCATCAGCGCCGCGGCGATATCGGCGTCCAGCTTGGCGTAGACCGGAGCGCCCAGGCCGGGCGGCACGCCCTCGGCCACCACCTCGATCACCGCGCCGCAGGAGGAGCCGGCCTTGCGCACCGCCGAGAGGTATTCCTCCCACTGCGCGGCGGCCACCGGATCGGGGCAGAAGAACGGGTTGCGGCTCACCTCCTCCCAGTCCCAGCGCGCCCGGTCGATGCGGTGCGGGCCCATCTGTACCAGGGCGGCGCGGATGCGCACCGCGGCCCCCAGCACCAGCCGCGCCACGCCGCCGGCGGCCACCCGCATCGCCGTCTCGCGCGCCGAGGAACGGCCGCCGCCGCGATAGTCGCGGATGCCGTATTTCAGCTCGTAGGTCAGGTCGGCATGGCCAGGGCGGAAGCGCTGGGCGATCTCGCCGTAATCCTTCGAGCGCTGGTCCACGTTGTCGATCACCAGGGCGATCGGCGTGCCGGTGGTCATGCCCTCGAACACGCCGGACAGGATGCGCACCTGGTCCGGCTCCTGCCGCTGGGTGGTGAAGCGCGACTGGCCGGGGCGGCGGCGGTCCAGCCAGGGCTGCAGATCGGCCTCGGACAGCGCCAGGCGCGGCGGGCAGCCATCGACCACGGCGCCGATCGCCGGGCCATGGCTTTCGCCCCAGGTGGTGACG
The DNA here is from genome assembly GCA_001899585.1 of Rhodospirillales bacterium 70-18. Classification (GTDB taxonomy): domain Bacteria; phylum Pseudomonadota; class Alphaproteobacteria; order Acetobacterales; family Acetobacteraceae; genus 70-18. Next base: position 83,187 of record MKWE01000021.1, on the reverse strand, counting down.
CGGAACAGGTGGCCGAAGCTGTTATGCGACATGATGGTTATGCGGTATAACTATTCGTTGACCACGCTGATGTCCGGCGCGTCCGGGTTCTTCATGCCGACGACATGGTAGCCGCAATCGACGTGGTGCACCTCGCCGGTGACGCCGCCGGCCAGGTCGGACAGCAGGTAGACGGCGGCGCCGCCGACATCCTCGATGGTCACGTTGCGGCGCAGCGGGGCGTTGTACTGGTTCCAGCGCAGGATATAGCGGAAATCGCCGATTCCGCTGGCCGCCAGGGTGCGGATCGGCCCGGCGCTGATGGCGTTCACGCGCACGCCCTGGGTGCCCAGGTCGGTCGCCAGGTAGCGCACCGAGGCCTCTAGCGCCGCCTTGGCGACGCCCATCACGTTATAGTGCGGGGTCACCCGTTCCGCCCCCAGATAGGACAGCGTGAGCATCGACGCGCCCGGCCGCATCATCGCCGCCGCGCGCTGCGCCACCGCGGTGAAGCTGAAGCAGGAGATGTCCATCGCCTGCAGGAAGGCGGCGCGCGGGGTGTCCACGTAGCGGCCGCGGAGGAACTGCTTGTCGGCATAGCCGATGGCGTGCACCAGGAAATCCAGCCCGTCCCACTGCTCGGCCACGGCGGCGAAGGCGGCGTCCATGCTGGCGTCGTCGGACACGTCGCAGGGCAGCACCATCGACGATCCCACGCTGTCGGCCAGCGGCTTCACCCGCTTGCCCAGCGCCTCGCCTTGGTAGGTGAAGGCCAGTTCCGCCCCCTGCGCGGCGCAGGCGGCGGCGATGCCCCAGGCCAGCGAGTGGGCGTTGGCCACGCCCATGATGAGGCCGCGCTTGCCGGCCATGAGGGTGCCCCTGGCGGGGGGTGTCGTGGTCTCGCCGTGGGGCATGGCATAACATCCTGGGTTGGTCGCGCGCGTAAGGTAGCATGCTCGTGGCATAGCAAGGGCGGTCGCGGCAAGAGGCGACGGCGCAACGGCCGCGGGTGGGCTTGGCGTGGCGCGTCGTTACGGGCACATAGGCGGGCG
>MKWE01000021.1:0-82116 GCA_001899585.1 Rhodospirillales bacterium 70-18 | reverse complement strand
TGTCCGGCGCCACCGCGACCCCCACCGACCCGTTCACGCATTTCGCCGCCTGGTTCAAGGACGCGCAGGCGAGCGAGCCGAACGACCCCAACGCCATGACGCTGGCCACCGCCACGCCGGATGGCCGGCCCACGGCCCGGGTGGTGCTGCTGAAGGAGTGGGACCCGCGCGGCTTCGTGTTCTACACCAACAAGACCAGCCGCAAGGGCGGCGAACTGGGCGGCAACCCGCGCGCCTGCCTGCTGTTCTACTGGAAGACGCTGCACCGCCAGGTGCGCATCGAGGGCGCGGTGGAGCATGTGACCGACGCGGAGGCGGATGCCTATTACGCCTCGCGCCCGCGCATCTCCCGGCTGGGGGCCTGGGCCTCGCTGCAATCCAGCACCCTGCCGGCGCGCGCCGAGCTGGAACGCCGGCTGGCCGAGTTCGAGGTGAAATATCCCGGCGAGGACATTCCCCGCCCGCCGCACTGGAGCGGCTACCGCGTGCTGCCGGATTATTTCGAGTTCTGGCAGGACATGCCGTTCCGCCTGCACGACCGCACCGTCTACACGCCCGAAGGCGGCGGCTGGACCGCCGGCAAGCTGTTCCCGTAGCGCGATGGCCATCCCCGCGGAGCAGGCGCCCACCGCCGCCCTGCTGCGCGGGTTGGCCGGCGCGGCGCCGATCGAGACGCATATCTCGGCGGTGTTCGTCGGCGCGGACACGGTGTGGAAGCTGCGCAAGGCGGTGCGGCTGACCTTTCTCGACTTCACTCCCCTGGCCGAGCGCGAGCGCACCGCCCGGCGCGAGCTGGCGCTGAACGCGGCGGCGGCGCCCGGCATGTATCGCGACGTGGTGCCGGTGGTGCGCCGGCCGGATGGCGGCCTCGCCCTGGGCGGGGAGGGGGAGGTGGTGGACTGGGTGCTGCGCATGGCCCGGGTGCCGGAAGCGAATTTCCTCGACGCCATCGCCGCGCGCGGCGGGCTGGACGGCCGGATGCTGGACGCGCTGGGCGACGCGGTCGCCGCCTATCACGCCGCCCTGCCGCCGGCCGCCGGGGACGCGGTGGCGGCGATGGCGGGCTTCATCGCCGGCAACCGCGACTCCGCACTCTCGGCCGGGCTGGACCCGGCGCGGGTGCGCGCGTGGGAGGCGGCGGCGCGGGCGGCGCTGGCCGGCCGCGCCGGCTGGCTGCGGGCGCGCCAGGCGGCCGGCTTCGTGCGGCGCTGCCATGGCGACCTGCATCTGGGCAATCTCTGCCTCTGGCAGGGCCGCCCGGCGCCGTTCGACGCGCTGGAGTTCGACGAGGCGCTGGCCACCATCGACACCGGCTACGACCTCGCCTTCCTGCTGATGGATCTGGAGCGCCGAACCGGCCGGCCGGCGGCCAACCAGGTGCTGAACCGCTACGTGGCGCGCACCGCCGATGCCGGGCTGGTCGGCGGGCTGCCGCTGTACCTGTCGCTGCGCGCCATGGTGCGGGCGCATGTGGAGGCGCGCAGCGGCCGCCCGCGGGCCGCCGCCGACTATCTGGACCGCGCCGAGGCGGCGCTGCGGCCGGCGCCGGCCTGCGTGCTGGCGATCGGCGGGCTGCCGGGCACCGGCAAGTCCACCCTGGCGCGCGCCCTGGCGCCGGAGCTGGGGCCGGCGCCGGGGGCGCTGGTGCTGCGCAGCGACGAGATCCGCAAGCGCCGCCACGGCGCCGCGCCGGAGACGCGGCTGCCGCCGGCGGCGTACACCCCGGAGGCCAGCCGGGTGGTGTTCGCCGAGCTGGCCCGGCTGGTGGGCGAGGCTGCCGGACTGGGCCATGCGGTGATCGCCGATGCCACCTTCATGGACCCCGCCCATCGCGCCGCCGTGGCCGCCGCCGCCGGGTCGACGCCGTTCCGCGGCGTATGGCTGCAGGCGCCGCTGGCGGTGCTGGAGGCACGGGTGGCGGCGCGGGTGGGCGACGCCTCGGACGCCGACCTCGCGGTGCTGCGCCGCGCCGCAGCCGCCGACCCCGGGGCGGGCGACTGGCTGGCGGTGGAGGCCGCCGACGGCGCGGCGGCGCTGGCGGCGCTGCGGCGGGCCGTGCCTGCCTGACCACCACACCAGGAAACGGCGGGGCGGCACCCCACCTTACAGGGCACTGGCCGCGCGCCGTGCGGGTTGTGCTAGACTGTTCAGATAGTTCGGAAGGAGGACGACCATGGCCATCCGCAAGCTGCTGCTGCCGCTGACCGGCACTGCCGCCGGGGAGGCGGCGTTGTCGACCGCGTTGATGATCGCGCGGCTGTGGAACGCCCATGTCACCGCGCTGCATGTGCGCGTGGACAGCCGCGACGTGGCGCCATTGGCCGGTGAGGGCCTGTCCGGCGCGATGATCGAGGAGATGATGTCCGCCACCGAGAAGGAAAGCGCCGAGCGCGCCCACGCGGTGCGCGGCATGTTCGAGCGTTTCGTGGCCCAGCACGACGTGGCGGTGGCCGAGGCCCGGCACGGCGCGCTGAACGCCACCGCCAGCTTCGCCGCCGTGACCGGGCGGGAGGAGGATCTGGTGGCCCAGCAGGCCAGGCTGGCCGACCTGACCGTGGTGCCGCACCCTGAGGCGGGGGAGGACGTGTCCTCCTCGGACGCGCTGCATGCGGTGCTGTTCGACTCCGGCCGGCCGGTGCTGATCTCGCCGCAGGCAGCGCCGTCGCGCATTGGCACGCGGGTATGCGTGGCCTGGAATGGCACCGCGGAATCGGCCGCCTCCGTCTGGGCGGCGATGCCGTGGCTGCAGAAGGCCGAGGCGGTGCGGGTGCTGACGGCGGACGAATACCAGCGCCGCGGCCCCGGGGCGGCCGACCTGCTGGCCTATCTGGCGCTGCACGGGGTGACCGCCGATATCGGCACCTTCCGGCCGGTGGACCGCGAGGTGGGCGCCGGGCTGCTGAAGGCGACCATGGAGTTCGATGCCGACCTGCTGTGCATGGGCGCCTATTCGCATTCCCGCCTGCGCCAGCTGATCCTGGGCGGCGTGACCCGCCATGTGCTGGAGCACGCCACCATCCCGGTGATGATGACGCGCTAGCGCAGGGCCGGCGCGCGGCGATGTTCGGCGTCGATGACCCGGCGGTGGCCGAGGCGGTGCGCGCCTATGTGAAGCTGCTGCGCGCCACCCGCGCCGTGGTGGCGCGCATCGAGCCGCTGCTGGCGCGGGCGGGCCTGACGCCCACCCAACTCGGCGTGCTGGAGGCGCTGCTGCACAAGGGCAGCCTGTCGCACCGCGAACTGGGCCGGAAGGTGCTGACCAGCGCCGGCAACATGACCGACGTGGTGGACAAGTTGCAGGCGCGCGGCCTGGTGCGGCGCATTCGCGTGCCGGGCGACCGCAGGCAGGTGGCGGTGGAACTGACCGAGGCGGGGCGGGGGCTGATCGAGGAGTTGTTCCCCCGCCACGCCGCCGACATCGCCGGCGCCATGGCCGGGCTGGATGCGGCGGAACTGCGGATGCTGGACGGCTTGCTGCGCCGGCTGGGCGCGGCGGCGGGGGAGACGGCCGGCCCGTGCTAGTGGTCAGCTGCCAACGGGCACCTCAGCCCGTTGGCAGCTGACCACTAGCGCCCGCGCATGGCCTGCCACAACCGCCAGCGATAGGCGCCGTAGCCGATCAACGCCGCGCCCACCACCACCGGGATCAGCAGCAGCGCGAACCACAGCGCCAGGGCGGCGATCACCACCGCGCCGCCGAGGATGGCGGTGAGCACGGCGTAGCGCAGCAGCCGGTCGGCCCAGGGCGTCGCCGGCCCACCCATCCCGCCGTTCGGCGGCCAGCCGGCGCCGGGCGGCGGCGAGCGGAACTCGCCATCGGGCGTCATGTCCAGCGTGCGGCCGTCATCGTCGCGGGCGTCCCGGAAGCGCTTGATGTAGATCTTCATGCTGAAAATCTGGTTCGCCGCCGGCACGGCTGCAAGGCCGCGCCCGGTTACGGATTGTTCAGGGGGTGGACGGCCGCACGATCAGCACCGTGCCGCTGACGCCGACCACGTCCAGCGCCGCGCCGGGGGCCGGTGTGGGCACGTCGGCGGGGAGTCGGGCGGCCCAGTCGCTGTCGCCCACGCGCACCCGGCCCTCGCGCCCCTCGAAGGCCAGGGCGTGGGCGGAGCGGCCGACCAGGCCGGATTCGGCGGTGTTCAGGGTGCGCGCCTGGCGGGAGGCATGGCTGCGCAGCCGCAGGGCGACGCCGATCGACAGCGCGGTGAACAGCGCGAAGGCCACCACCTGCACCGCGAAGGCTGGGTCGAACACCTGCACCACCATGCCGGTGCCGAGCGCCGCCAGCCCCAGCCAGAACAGGAACACGCCGGGCATCACCACCTCGGCGACCAGCAGCACCAGACCGCCGGCCAGCCACATCAGGGCGGGCGTCATGACGCTCACGCGGGGGGTGTCGTGGGCACCGAGGCGGGCGGGCGCATCGCCGGCGCGGCCGAGGCGGCGGGAGCGCCGGCCACCGGCGGGCCGCCAGGGACCACGCGCAGCAGTTCCATCGCCTGGGTGATGCCGCCGGCGATGGCGCTGGCCTCCATCGGCACCACCACCAGTCGGCTGTTCGGCGAGGCGGCCATCTGGCCGAACGCCTCGATATAGCGTTGCGCGATGAAGTAGCGCAGCGCCGGCTCGCCGCCGTCGCGCGCGGCGATGGCGACCACGCTGGTGGCGGCGGCCTCGGCCTGGGCCAGCCGCTCGCGCGCCTCGGCGTCGCGGTTGGCGGCCTGCTGGCGGCCCTCGGCGGACAGGATCAGGCTCTGCTTGCCGCCCTCGGCGCGCATGATCTGCGCCTGCCGCTCGCCATCGGCCTTGGTGACGGCGGCGCGGCGCTCGCGCTCGGCGGTGAGTTGCAGATTCATCGCGCGGATCAGGTTCTCCGGCGGCTCGATGCGGCGGATCTCGACGCGGCTGACCTTGACGCCCCAGGGGGTGGTGGCGCCGTCCAGGATGGTGAGCAGCTGCGTATTGATGCGCTCGCGCGAGGACAGGGCGGCATCAAGCTCGATCTCGCCGATCACCGCGCGGATGTTGGTCATCGCCAGGGTGGACAGCGCGACGCCCAGGTTGGTGATCTGGTAGGCCGCCTTGGCCGCCTCCATCACCCGGTAATAGATCACCCCGTCCACCGCCACGGTGGCGTTGTCGCGGGTGATGACGCTCTGCTCGGGGATGTCGAGCACCTGTTCCTGCACGTTCAGCTTGCGGCCGACGCGGTCGATGAAGGGGATCAGGAAGTTGAGGCCGGGGTGCAGCTCGCGGATGAAGGCGCCGAAGCGCTCCACCGTCCAGACCTGGCCCTGCGGCACGGTCTTGGCGCCGGCGAAGATGGTCACCACCACCAGCACGAGCACCAGCAGCCAGAAAATTCCGAAGCCGGCTTGCATGATCGTCCTCCTGCCCCGCATTTGCGCGACGCGGCGCGGACTTTAGCATGCCGGCACGAAACAGGAGAGAACGAGATGGTGATGGGTGCGCGCACGGCGCTGACCGTGGATCTGGCCGGGTTGCGGGTGGCGATCACCGGGGCGGCCGGCGGCATCGGCCGGGTGCTGGCCGACGGCTTCGTCACCTGCGGCGCGCGGGTGTTCGTCTCGGACATCGACGCGGGGGCGCTGGCGGGCTGCGGCCATGCCGGCCAGGTGGCCGATGCCGGGGATGCGGCGGCGATGGAGGGGTTCGTGGATGCGGCGGTGGCGCATCTCGGCGGGCTGGACGTGCTGGTGAACAACGCCGGCATCGCCGGGCCGACCAAGCCGGTGGAGGAGGTGACGCCGGAGGAGCTGGATGCCACGCTGCGCATCGACCTGGCCGCGATGTTCCACACGGCGCGGCGCGCGGTGCCGGCGCTGCGGGCGGCCGGCGGCGGCAGCATCATCAACCTGAGTTCAGCCGCCGGGCGGTTCGGCTTTCCGCTGCGCAGCCCCTATGCCGCGGCGAAATGGGGCGTGGTGGGGTTCACCAAGACGCTGGCGATCGAACTGGGGCCGCAGGGCATCCGGGTGAACGCAATCCTGCCGGGGCTGGTGGACGGGCCGCGCATCCGCGCGGTGATCGCCGCCAAGGCGCGCGCGGCCGGAATCAGCGAGAACGAGCAGACCGACCGCGCGGTGGGCACCACCAGCCTGCGCTGCTTCGTCAGCCAGCACGACATCGCCAACATGGCGCTGTACCTGTGCAGCCCGTTCGGGGCGACGATCAGCGGGCAGGCGCTGGCGGTGGATGGCGACATGCAGGTGCTGATCTAGCCAATAAGGCGGAGCGTGGCGGCGCGGCTGTTCGCGCCGGCCACGCTCCCGCGGCGGCCGCGCCGGGGGGGGCGGCGGCCGTCGCATGGGTTATGGCGAGGTGATGGCGCCGCCGACCGCGCCGATGCCGCCGCCGATGAGGGCGCCCTTGCCCGGATCGCCATGGGTCACCGCCGCCACGCCCGCACCGGCGCCGGCGCCGAGCAGACCGCCGGTAACACCGCGGGTCAGCGGATCAGAACCGCAGGCGGCGAGGCCGAGCAGACCGAGCGATATCAAAGCCACTCGGGTGATATTCGTCATGACATGGACTCCTGTTCTGCACGATGTAAGTAGGCAGTGATTATGGCATTGCGATGGCCTTCACGGGTTTGTTTTCGGACCGTGATAGCATTGACTTTGATGGTGGCGGCGTTGCTGCTGGGCGCCGCGGGCGCGCCGGATGCGGGCCTGCCGGGCATAGGCGGGGCCGATCCGCGGGTGCGGGTGGCGGCGACGGTGCCGCCGTGGTCGGCGCTGGCGCGGCTACAAATCCCCGGCGCGGCCCGCTGCACCGCCTTCCTGGTGGCGCCGCGCACCGCGCTGACCGCCGCGCATTGCCTGTATGTGCGCCGCGCCGGGCACTTCGCCCCGGCCGGCTCGGTGCATCTGCTGGCCGGCTACGCGGCGGGCGGGTTCAGCGGCCACGCGGTGGCGGTGGCCTACCGGCTGGCCCCCGGCTTCGACCCGCGCGCCCGGCCGGCGGCGTTCGGCGCCGATATCGCGGTGCTGACGCTGGACCGGCCGCTGGCCGCACCCGACCGGGTGCTGGGGCTGGCGGATGCCGTGGCCGGGCCGGTGGCGCTGGGTGGCTACAGCCAGGACCGTGCCGAGGTGATCGAGGCCGATCTCGGCTGCCGGCTGCTGGGGCGGGCGGCCGATGCCGGCGGGCGGGCGCTGCTGCGGCATGGCTGCACCGGCACGCGCGGCACCAGCGGGGCGCCGCTGCTGGCGCGCGCGGCGGGCGGCGGCTGGCAGGTGGTGGGCCTGCAGGTGGCGGCGGCGCGCGACGGCGCCGGCGGGCTGGCGGTGCCGGCGGCGCGGCTGCGGGCGCTGCTGGCCGGGGAGTGACCCCAGCGCCCGCCGGCTACAGCCCCAGCACCCCCGGCAGCCACAGCGAGAAGAAGGGCACATAGGTCACCAGCGCCAGCACCGCCAGCATCACCAGGTAGAACGGCAGCAGCCCGCGCACCGCCCGGTCCATGGGCACCTTGCCCACCGCGCAGCCGACGAACAGCACCGAGCCCACCGGGGGCGTCAGCAGCCCGATGCCCAGGTTGAGCAGCATGATCATGCCGAAATGCACTGGGCTGACGCCGAACCGCTCCACCACCGGCAGCAGGATCGGGGTGCAGATCAGGATCAGCGGCGCCATGTCCATCAGGCAGCCCAGCACCAGCAGCAGCACGTTGATCAGCAGCAGGATCACGTCGCGGTTGTTGGACAGGGTGAGGAAGAAGGCGGTGATCTTGGCCGGCAGTTGCATCAGCGCCATCACGTAGCCGAAGGCCGAGGCGAAGGCGATCAGCGTCAGCACCATCGCCACAGTGCGCAGCGTGCGGTGCACCAGCCCCGGCAGGTCGCGCCAGGCATAGTCGCGGTAGACGAACATGGTGATCAGGAAGGCGTAGACCACGGCGACCGCCCCGGCCTCAACCGCCGTGAAGATGCCGCCCAGGATGCCGCCGACGATGATGAACACCGTCACCAGCCCCCACAGCGCCTGGCCGGACAGGCGCAGCGCCTCGCCCAGCGGCACCACCTCGCCCTTCGGGTAGCCGCGCTTGTAGGCGATGGCCACGCACAGGCCCATCAGCGCCACGCCCAGCAGGATGCCGGGCACCACGCCGGCCATGAACAGGCTGATGATGGAGATGCTGCCGCCGGTGGCCAGCGAGTAGATCACCGCGTTGTGGCTGGGCGGCACCAGGATGGCCTGCAGCGAGCCGCTGATGGTGACGTTGGTGGCGAACACGCGCGGATAGCCGCTGCGCTCCATCTGCGGGATCATCACCGAGCCGATCGCCGAGACATCGGCGACCGAGGAGCCGGAGATGCCGGAGAGGAAGGTGGTGGCCACGATATTGACCAGCGCCAGCCCGCCACGCAGGCGCAGCACCCCCACCAGCACGTTGGCGAAGGCGACCAGCCGGCGGGCCATGCCGCCCTCGGCCATGATGGCGCCGGCCAGCACGAAGAACGGGATGGTCAGCATGGCGAAGCTGGAGACGCCGTGCGAGACCTGCAGCATCACCGCGGCCAGCGGGATGTCGATCCAGACCGCGCCGACCAGGGCGGCGAAGCCCAGCGCATAGGCGATCGGCATGCCGAGGCCGAAGCAGACGAACAGCGTGCCGAGCAGGATGGCGATGTCCATGGGGAAGGTCCTTGGCGCGCGTCAGCGGGCGGTGGGCGGTTCGGCGGTGGGCTGTTCGGGGGCGTGCAGTTCGGGGGCAACCGGCGGCGGGCCGATCAGGATATGCTCCAGCACGAACAGCAGCAGGATCGCGCCGCCCAGCGGAATGGGCAGGTAGCTGATGCCGACCGACAAGGCAGGGAATTCCGGCACCACCTGATACCACGTCGCCTGCACCAGGCTGGCGCCGCGCACCAGCATGAACAGCGCCAGCACGCCCATCAGCAACTCGGCCAGCAGCGTCATCGCGCGTTCCACCACCGCCGGCATGGAGGTGCGCAGCAGGGTGACGCGCATATGCATGCCGGAGCGGTAGCAGGCGGCGCCGCCGAGGAAGGTCAGCACGATGGTCAGCAGGATCGCCATCGGCTCCGGCCAGGAATCGGCGCGGTTGATGACGTAGCGCATATAGACGCCGTACGGGATGACCACGGCGATGGCCACCAGGCAAAGGCCCGCGATGACGACGCACGCCAGGTACAGCGCATCCATCGCGCGGCGGAAGGTCGCTTGCATGGTGTCTCCGAGGCGGATGGGCCGGCGGGCCGCGCGCGCGGCCCGCCGCCGGGTGTCAGGCGTGGGCGATCAGGCGGTGGCCGAGATCTTCTTGATCAGGTCGGCGTATTTGGCGCCGTACTTGTCCCAGACCGGCTTGACGGCGGCCTGGAAGGGCTTTTTGTCGAGGCCGGAGACCTCGGCGATCTTGGCGGCCTTCATCTTGTCCAGCGCCTCCTTCTCCTTGGCGTCCCACAGGGCGCGCTCGTCGAGCTGGGCCTCGTGTCCGAGCTGGCGCAGCGTGTCCTGGTCGGCCTTGGTCAGGCTGTCCCAGGTGGGGCGGGAGAAGGCCAGGATCTCGGGCACGATCAGGTGCTCGGTGAAGGTGAAGTGCTTGGCGACTTCGTAGTGATGGTCGAACACGTACGAAGGCGGGTTGTTCTCGGCGCCGTCGATCACGCCGGTCTGCAAGGCGCTGAACACCTGATCGTAGCCCATCGCCACCGCGTTGGCGCCGAGCGCGTTGCCCATGTCCACGAAGATCGGGTTGCCGATGACGCGGATCTTCAGCCCCTTCATGTCGGCCAGCGTGTTGATGGCGCGCTTGGTGTTGTAGAAGCTGCGCGCGCCGGCATCCATCCAGCACAGGCCGACCAGTTTGCTGTTGGCGTTGTTGGTGATGCGGTCCAGCAGGTCCTGGCCCACCGGCCCGTCGATGACGTGGCGCATATGCTCCGTGCTGCGGAACACGAAGGGCAGGTTGAAGACGTTGAGGTCGTCGATCACCGGGCCCAGGGCGCCCACGCTCACGCGCGCGAACTGCACCGCGCCGACCTGCGCCTGTTCGATGGCCTCCTTCTCACCGCCGAGCTGCATGGAGGCGTACATCTGCACGCCGAGCCGCCCGCCGGTGGCCTTTTCCAGCTTCTTGCCCAGGTTTTCCACCGCGGTGACGGTGGGGTAGCCGGTGGGATGCACGTCCGATGCCTTCAGCATCTTCGGTGCGGCTTGCGCCCGCCCGCCGATGGCGAATACCGCGGCGCCGGCGGCGGCCCCGAGCTTCAGCGCGTCACGCCGTTTCATTGGCTGTTTCTCCCTTTTTATTGGCAGTCGTTGCAATCCAGGTCGTTTCCGGCCCCGCACAGGATAACGCCTTGCGCGGGCGGTATCATCCGGTCATCATGTTGTCTGATGATGCTACGACATGCGGGGGTGGGATTGTCAAGCGAGGGACCCGCGCCGTTGCTGCTCCGCCCGCTGGGCCAGGCACGCAACCGCGCCAGCGAGGTGGTCGAGCAACTGACCGCCGAGATCGCCAGCGGCCGGCTGGTGCTGGGCGCGCAACTGCCGACCGAGCAGGAGATGATGGCCGCCTTCGGGGTCAGCCGCAGCGTGGTGCGCGAGGCGGTGGCCGCACTGCGCGCCGACGGGCTGGTGACGACGCGCCAGGGGCTGGGCTGCTTCGTCGCCTCCGATCCCGCGCGCCGGCCGTTCCGCATCGACCCGGACGGGCTGGGCTCGCTGCGCGACGTGGTGGACCTGATGGAGCTGCGCCTGGCCGTGGAGGTGGAGGCGGCGGGGCTGGCGGCCGAGCGTGGCGACGCGCGGGCATTGCGGGCGGTGCGCCAGGCGCTGGCGGCGTTCGAGGCGGCGGCCGGGCGCGGCGACAGCTCGGTCGGCGAGGATTTCGCCTTCCACAGCGCCATCGCCGCGGCCACCGGCAACAGCCAGTTCGCCCGCTTCCTGGAATATCTCGGCCGCTTCATCATCCCGCGCCAGAGCATCCGCGTGCAGCCGCCGCACCATGGGGAGCCGGGCCAGGGTGAGCCGGGCGCCTATCTGCGCATGCTGGAGGCGGAGCATCGCGCCATCGCCGCGGCCATCCTGGCGCATGACGCGGCGGGGGCGCGGCTGGCCATGCGCGACCACCTGCTGCGCTCGCGCGAGCGCTATCGCGGCATGATGACCCCGGGCCGGTAGGGCGGCGGTTGCCTGGGGCGCCCGCGCGTGGTAGATGCGATTAATTCTTAATACCAACACGCCGCAGGGGTTGCCATGAAGTTCACCGTTCCATCGCTCGCCGGCATCGCCGCGCTGGCTGCCGCCTTGCTGGCCGCGCCGGTGGCACGCGCCCAGCCGCCGGGCATCACCGTCTACAACGCCCAGCACGCCAGCCTGACCAAGGCATGGGCGAGCGCCTTCACGCGCGAGACCGGCATCCCTGTGACGCTGCGCAACGGCAGCGACACCGAGATGGGCAACCAGATCGTTCAGGAGGGTGCGGCCTCGCCGGCCGATGTGTTCCTCACCGAGAACTCGCCGGCGATGGCGCTGGTGGACCGGGCGAAGCTGTTCGCGCCGCTGCCGGCCGATCTGCTGGCGCAGGTGCCGGCCAATTTCCGCCCCTCCAGCGGCCACTGGGTCGGCATCGCCGCGCGCAGCACGGTGTTCGCCTACAACACGAAAAAGCTCACCCCGGCGCAGCTCCCGGCCTCGCTGCTCGACCTCGCGGACGCGAAGTGGAAGGGCCGCTGGGCCGCCTCGCCCAGCGGCGCCGACTTCCAGGCGATCGTCAGCGCCCTGCTGGAACTGAAGGGCGCGGCGGCGACCGAGGCGTGGCTGGCGGCGATGAAGGCCAACGCCGTCGCCTATCGCGGCAACGGCACGGCGCTGAAGGCGGTCAACGCCGGCGAGGTCGATGGCGCGCTGATCTATCACTACTACTGGTTCGGCGACCAGGCGAAGACCGGCGAGAACAGCGGCAACACCGCCCTGCATTATTTCCGCCACCAGGACCCGGGCGCCTTCGTCAGCCTCTCTGGCGGCGGGGTGCTGGCCTCCAGCACGCACAAGGCGCAGGCCGAGGCGTTCCTGCGCTGGATCACCGGCAAGGGCGGCCAGGACATCCTGCGCACCGGCGACTCGTACGAATACGCGGTGGGGGTCGGCGCCGCCTCGAACCCGAAGCTGGTGCCGCTGCCGGAGCTGCAGGCGCCGGCGATCGACCCGGCCAGGCTGAACAGCGCCACGGTCACCGATTTGATGCTGAAGGCCGGCTTGCTGTAAACGCCCCTGATCGGCGCGGCCTGGCGCCCCCGGCGGCCTCGCCGGGGGCCGTCCTGCGGCGGTGGATCGTTGCACCAACAGCCAGGACCGGCCGCACCCATGTCCCTCACCGCCTTCGGCAAGCCGAGCCGGCTGTCGCCCGCCCGGCGGTCGCACGCAGTGCCGCGGCTGCGCCGCTGGCCGCGGCACCTGTGGATGCCCGGGCTGGCGCTGCTGGTCTCGCTGGCGGCGCTGCTGCCGCTGGGCTTCATCGGCTGGGTGGCGGTGCGGACCGGCTGGGCGACCGCCTCGGCGCTGGTGTTCCGCCCGCGCGTCGGCGAATTGCTGCTCAACACGGCGATGCTGATGGCGCTCACCGTGCCGGCCTGCGCGGTGCTGGCACTGGCGCTGGCCTGGCTGACCGAACGCAGCGACCTGCCGGGCGCGCGGGTCTGGGCCTGGCTCGCCGTGGCGCCGCTGGCGGTGCCGGCCTTCGTGCACGGCTATGCCTGGGTCACCCTGATTCCCAGCCTGCACGGCCTGTTTGCGGGCGTTCTGGTGTCGGTTCTGGCCTATTCCGCCTTCCTTTACCTGCCGATCGTGGCCGCCCTGCGCCGCTGCGACCCGGCGCTGGAGGATGTCGCCGCCTCGCTCGGCCTGTCGCCGTGGCGCGTGTTCCGGCGTGTGGTGCTGCCGCAACTGCGGCTGGCGCTGTGCGGCGGCTCGCTGCTGATCGGGCTGCACCTGCTGGCCGAGTACGGGCTGTTCGCGATGATCCGCTTCGACACCTTCACCACCGCGATCATGGACCAGTTCCAGTCCGCCTATAACGGGCCGGCGGCGAGCATGCTGGGCGCCGTGCTGGCGCTGTGCTGCCTCGGTCTGCTGGGGCTGGAGGCGGGGGCGCGCGGCGGCGAGCGCTATGCCCGGCTCGGCGGCGGCGCGGCCCGCCCGCCCCGGCGCCACCGGCTCGGCCGCGCTAGGCTGGCCTGCCTGCTGCTGCCGGCGACGGTCAGCCTGCTGGCGCTGGGCGTGCCGCTGGTGACGCTGGCGCGCTGGCTGGCGGCCGGCGGCGCCGGGGTCTGGCGGCTGCCGGAGATCGGCATGGCGCTCGGCCAGACCGGGCTGCTCGCCGCCACCGGCGCGGTGGTGGCGACGCTGGCGGCGATCCCGATGGCGTGGCTGTCCGTCCGCGCGCCCGGCCGATTGCAACGCGCGCTGGAGGGCTGCAACTACGTCGTGGGCTCGCTGCCCGGGGTGGTGGTGGCGCTGGCGCTGGTCGCCGCCACGGTGCAGGTGCGGGCGCTGTACCAGACGGTGGCGACCATCGTGCTCGCCTATGTGCTGATGTTCCTGCCGCGCGCCATGCTGAGCCTGCGCGCCAGCATCGCCCAGGCGCCGGCGGAGCTGGAGCAGGCGGCCACCAGCCTGGGGCGCTCGCCGGCGCGGGCACTGTGGACGGTGACCATCCGGCTGGCGGCCCCGGGGGCGGCGGCCGGCATGGCGCTGGTGGCGCTTGGCATCACCAACGAGCTGACCGCCACCCAGATGCTCGCCCCCAGCGGCACGCAGACGCTGGCGACCACGTTCTGGGCCTATACCGGCGAGATCGACTACGCCTCGGCGGCGCCCTATGCCCTGCTGATGGTGCTGTTCTCGCTGCCGATGACCTGGCTGCTGCACGCGCAGTCGCGGCGGGCGACCGGCCGATGAGCTTCCTGTCCCTCACGGCGCTCGGCAAGCGCTACGGCGCGGTGGCGGCGCTGGACGGCGTGACGCTGGAGGTGCCCGCCGGCGGGCGCACCGCGATCGTCGGCCCCTCCGGCTCCGGCAAGACCACCCTGCTGCGCCTGATCGCCGGGTTCGAGGCGCCGGATGCCGGCCGCATCACCCTCGGCGGCGAACTGCTGGCCGACGGCCCGGCCGCGGTCCCGGCGCATCGCCGCGGCGTCGGCGTGGTGATGCAGGACGGCGCGCTGTTCCCGCATCTGAGCGTCGCCGACAATATCGGCTTCGGGCTGGAACGCGGGGCGGCGCGGCGCGCGGCGCGGATCGCCGAGCTGATGGCCATGGTCGGGCTGGACGCCGCCATGCGCGCCCGCCGGCCGGACGCGCTGTCGGGCGGGCAGCAGCAGCGCGTGGCGCTGGCCCGGGCGCTGGCGCGCCAGCCGCGGCTGATGCTGCTGGACGAGCCGTTCTCGGCGCTGGACACCGCGCTGCGGGCCAGCACGCGCAAGGCGGTATCCGACCTGCTGTCCGGCGCCGGCATCACCACCATCCTGGTGACGCACGACCAGGCGGAGGCGCTGTCCTTCGCCGATCAGGTGGCGGTGATGGGCGCGGGGCGGCTGTTGCAGGTGGGCACGCCGCAGGCGCTGTACGAGCGCCCACTGACGCCGATGGTCGCCAGCTTCCTGGGCGAGGCCATCATCCTGGTGGCGCGGCTGGCCGGTGGCCGGGCCGAATGCGCGCTCGGCCTCATCCCGGTGGCCGACCGGGATATGGATGGGCGGCGGCACGGGTTAGCCCGGATCATGCTGCGGCCCGAACAGGTGGAACTGGCCGAGGACGGCGTGGCGGCCGAGGTGGCGGAGGTGGCGTTCGGCGGCAATGTCTGCACCGTGTCGGTGCGGCTGTGCGGCGGCGACGCCACGGCCCTGACGCTGCGCCGGGCCGGCCTCGGCGTGCCGGCGGTGGGCACGATCGTCCGGCTGCGCGTGGCCGGCGCCGCCCATGTGTTCGCGGACGCGCCGTAAGCGCCGCCGTTCGGTGGCGCAGCAGCTAGAGGGTGTTATGAATTTTGATGAAGAAAATAAAGGAAGAATCTTCTTTTCTGAAGAAAAAGAAGCAAAAAGACTTCATCAGCGCTGCGCGGCTTCGAACGCGAGCACCCTGGTGCCACCGGGGGCGAAGCCCGGATAAACGTTTTTTGGTTCTTTTTTTCAAAAAAGAACGCTTCCTGCTTCCTTCTTTTCCGGCTCTGCTTCACGCAAGTTCATAACATCCTCTAGAGAATTTTCCGCGCTGATAGGCGCGCGAAAAATTCTCTAGCTCATTGTTTTGGCGAGCAACTTTATCCAATCAAACGATTCCGTTTGATCGGATGTTGCTCTAGTGGCGCAGCAGCACCGGGATGGCCGCCGCCGCCAGCACATGCCGCGTCACCCCGCCCAGCAGCATTTCCCGCCAGGCGCTGTGGGCGTAGGCGCCCATCACCAGCAGGTCGATGCCCGCCTCCGCCGCCTCGCGCAGCAGCGCCGCGCCGAAGCCGCCGGGCGCGTCCAGCGGGACCGGGCGCAGCGTGGCCGGGATGGCGTGCTCCATCAGTATCTCGGGCAGCACCTCCGGCAGCGCCGCCGCGCCGTCGCGGCTGCCGGCGAGCACGCAGACCCGCCTGGCGGCGCGCAGCAGCGGCATCGCCGCCAGCACCGCCTTGCCGGCCCGCCCGTCATCCTTCCAGGCCACGCCGATCGCCTGGCCGAAGTCGCCGGCAAACCCCGGCGGCACCAGCAACACCGGCCGGCCGGTATCGAACAGCGCCGCATGGGCCATCTCGCGCGCCGCCCCGCCGCCCGCGTCGCTCGGCCGGGCCACGACCAGATAGTCGGCGGCCCGGCCATGCGTGGCCACCAGCGCCTCCGGGTCGCCCTGCTCGATGCGCAGTTCGCTGCGCCGGGCCGCCTCGCCGCCCTCGGCCCGCCATCGCGCATGGGCGTCGCCCAGCACCGCCAGCCGGGTGGCCTCGGCGGAGTCCCATGCCTGCCGGTAGCGGTCGGTCAGGATCTCCTCGGTCGGCATGATGGTGGCCTCGGCCGGCACCCGCACGGCCAGCGCCGTCACCCGCGTGCCGCCCAGCAACCCGGCGAGGCGCCCGGCCGCCGCCAGCAGCGAGGGCGCGTCGGCCTGTCGTTCCAGCACCACCAGGATCACCGCGGTCATGCCCGTCACCCCTGCTGCCCCAGCGCCCGCGCCGCGTGCAGCGCCGTCCCGCCATAATAGCCCACCGCCACGCCGGCCACGCACAGCCCCACCGACAGCACGATATTGCCCAGCGCCTCGCCCGGCCGGCCGTCGCGCAGCAGTTCCAGCGTCTGCAGGCTGAACGAGGAGAAGGTGGTGAAGCCGCCGCAGACCCCCACCATCACGAACAGCCGCAACTCCTGCGGCGCCGCGAACCGCCCGCCCGGCGCCGTCGCCGCCGCCACCAGCCCGATGACGAACGAGCCGACGATGTTGATGAGAATAGTGCCCCAGGGGAATTGCGGCCCGGTCAGCCGCGCCATCGCCGTGGCCACCCAATAGCGGCCCATGCCCCCGATCGCGCTGCCGATGGCAACCCAGGCGTAGTCCATGTCGTGCCTCCTTCCGCGCCAGACCCGTTGATGCGCAGTCCCATTCATGCGCAGGCCGGGCGAGAGGGGCATCATCGGACCGGCGAACCGTCCGGGCATACCCCCGCCGCCATGGACCGGCCATGCGCGACAGGAGTCATCAGCCTCTGCGGCGGTTCAAGGGGGACTCCATCCCCTCGTCAATCGATAGGACGCGGCCGTCACGGCGTCAATCGATGCGTCGGCCGGGCGGCGGCGCGCACCACCCGGCGGGAAGCATTCACCGGAAACAATGGGAAGGCAGGCCGCTCCCGCCTTCTCATCGCCTCTACCTCTCTTTGTGACCTGGCTTCCCTTGGCGGCCTCAGGCCGCCACGTCCACCAGCACCAGTTCGGCGTCCTCGGTGGCGGTGATGGCCACCACGTCCTCGCCGGTGATGGTCGCGCCGTCGCGGGTGTTCACCGCCACGCCGTTCACCGTCACCGTCCCGGTCGAGGGCACCAGGTAGCCCACCCGCCCGGCGCCCAGCGTGTGGCGCACCGTCTGCCCGGCGCGCACCGTGCCGGCCAGCACCGCCGCATCGGCATGCAGCGGCAGCGCCGCGCCATCGGCCGCCGCCCGCCCGTCGGCCAGCGCCACCAGCCGCCCGTCGGTCGCCTCGCCCTTGGGGAATTGCCGCGTGCCCCAGCCAGGCGCCACGCCGCGGCGGGAAGGCTGGATCCAGATCTGGAACAGCCGCGTCGGCACCGCCTCCTCGTTGTATTCGGCATGCACGATGCCGGTGCCGGCATGCATCACCTGCACGTCGCCCGCCTCGGTGCGGCCCTCGTTGCCCAGGCCGTCGCGGTGGGTGATGGCGCCGGCGCGCACATAGGTCACGATCTCCATGTCCCGGTGCGGATGCGGGTCGAAGCCGGTGCCGGGGGCGATCTCGTCGTCGTTCCACACCCGCAGCCCGCCGGCGCCCATGCGCGCGGGGTCGTGGTACTGGCCGAAGCTGAAGTGATGCCGGGCGTTCAGCCACTCGTTACGGAATTTGCCCAGCCGGTCGAAGGGTTGCACGCTGATCATGGGCTGCTCCTGTGCGATAGGTATGACGGATGATAGTTCGATATCGAACGTTCCGCCCCGATCTGGTGCGCCCCCCGCCCCCGCACAAGCCGCGCAGCCCTGCCATGCGCTTAAGCGTGATGACTGGAGGTGGGATCACCGGAGGTCTGAATCACGCGGCAAGATAAAGGGCGAAGCTACTCCGCCGCCAGCGCCACCTCGCTCAGTCCGAACGCGCGCGCCAGCAGCGTGTAGCTGCGCCGTCGCGCCTCGGGGTCGTGGGTCGCGGTCAGCACCGCCACCTCCTCCACCTGCAACTCGGCGGCCAGCGCCCGCAGCCTGGCGGCCACCACGTCCGGCGTGCCGTAGATCGCCCGCTCGCGGATGCGCGCCATCCGGGCCGTGTCGGAGTCGCTATAGTGATGCGACATAACTTCCTCCGGCGAGGGCAGCGGCGCGAACACCCCCCGGTCGCGCCACAGCCGCGCCAGCACCCGGCTGGAGACCAGCCGCTCCGCCTCCGCCTGCGTCTCGGCGGCCAAGGCCCACACGCAAACCGCCCCTAACGGCGCCGAATGGCGGGCATTTGGCCGGAATCCGGCCTGATAAAGCGACAATGCCTCGGCACATCCGGCCCCATCGGTGATGAAATGCGCGAAGCAGTACGGCAGTCCGAAATGCGCCGCCACCTGCGCCCCATACTCCGAACTGCCGAGAATCCACGTCTCCGGCACCGTCGGCCCCTGCGGCTGGGCGGTGATGCTGGCGAAGGGATGCCGCTCCACCAGCGGTTCCCCGGCCATCCACGCCAGCAGGTCGCGCACCGCCGCCGGGAAATGCTCGGCCGCCACCGCCGCGTTCGGGTTCAGCGCATGCGCCGTCAGCCCGTCCGAGCCCGGCGCGCGGCCCAGCCCGACGTCGATCCGGCCGGGGGCGATCGCCTCCAGCACGCGGAACTGCTCGGCCACCTTCAGGGCGGAATAGTGCGGCAGCATCACCCCGGCGCTGCCCACCCGGATGCGCTGCGTGGTCGCCGCGATCGCCG
Organism: Rhodospirillales bacterium 70-18; assembly: GCA_001899585.1. Lineage (GTDB taxonomy): Bacteria > Pseudomonadota > Alphaproteobacteria > Acetobacterales > Acetobacteraceae > 70-18. The sequence continues at coordinate 63,449 of MKWE01000021.1, read as the reverse complement.
CGATCAGGATTTCCGGCGCGGAGCCTGCGATCGAGGCCGAGTTGTGGTGCTCGGCCACCCAGTAACGGTGATAGCCCAGCGCCTCGGCATGCTTCGCCAAGGCCAGGCTTTCGCGGATCGAGACATCGGGCGAGCGGCCGGACACCACGGTGGACTGGTCGAGCACGGACAGACGCATCGCTAGGGCCCCTTCAGAACGCCACCACCCCGAATGTCGCACGCAACACCGCGTAGACAAGTCCGCCGACCAGGAATCCCACCAGCGTGCCGTTGATGCGCACGTATTGCAGGTCGCGCCCCACCCGCAGTTCCAGCCGGTCGGTGATGGTGCCGGCGTCCCAGCCGGCTACCGCCTCGGCGATGAAATCGGCGATCTGCGCCTGCCCGGCCGGCAGCAGCCCGCTGATCACCCCTTCGGCGGCGCGTTGCAGCCGGGCCTTGGCGCCGGGGTCGCTTTGCAGCAGCAGCCCGAGATTGCCCAGCGCGTCCTCCAGGAACGCCACCGTCCGCCCGTTCGGCTTCGCCGCATCCGCCTCCATGGCGATGCGCACGCGCGACCAGATGTCCCAGAACCACACCCGCACCGTCTCGTGCCCCAGCACCCGGCCGACCGCGCGGCCCAATTCGGCGGCGCGGGCGGGGTCGTGCTCCATGGCGGCGATCTCGCGGGCCATCCATTCGTCGAAGGCGGCACGCAGCTCGCTGCCGTCGGGTTCCATCTTGTCCAGCTCGGTGTTGATCACCGCCAGCGCCCGGCGGGCCACGGTGGCACCCAGCGCCCAGCCGACCAGCCGGCCACCTTGCTCGCGCACCCGCTCCTCGATGGCCAGGCGCAGCGCCTCCTCCCGGCTGGCCAGCAGGCCCTTGAACTGGCCCAGCACGTAGCCGAACACCTCCTGGTGTCGCCCGCCCGCCATCAGCTGGCGCAGCGCCCGCGCCACCACCCGCCCGGCCTCCGGCCCGCCAAGCACGCGCGGCAGCAGCCGGGTCAGCAGCCGGCGCGCCCGCCCGTCCTCCACCGTGGCCAGCAGCTTGGGCAGCAGGGCGGCCAGCGCGCGCGCCGCCGGCCGGGCGGTGGCCGGGTCCGACAGGTAGCGCGCCACGATCCCGGCCAGGTCCAGCCGCGCCATGGTGCGCGCCAGCTCCGCCTCGGTGAACACGTGGTTGGCCACGAACCGCCCCAGGGCGCGGCCCAGCCGGGCCTTCTGTGCCGGGATGATGGCGGTATGCGGGATCGGCAGGCCCAGCGGGTGGCGGAACAGCGCCGTCACCGCGAACCAGTCGGCGATGCCGCCGACGAAGCCGGCCTTGGCGGCGGCCTGCAGCACCTCGGTCCACACCCCTGGCGGCAGCCAGTAGGTGCCGATGGTCAGGCAGGCCATCAGCAGCAGCAGGCCGGTCGCGAAGGCGCGGTGGCGGGCCAGGGTGCGGCGGGCCGCGTGGTCGGGGTCGGGAGGGGGGAGGGATGTCATTGCATGGCAGGCTATCACGCGGTCCCGGTTTACCGGCAAGGGGGGGTGACGTTATACTATAACAATGCAGGACCCCCTTTCCCTGGCTTCCGGGCTTGGCGCGCGGCTGGCGCTGGCGCTCGTGCTGGTCGCCCTCGTCTGGCTCGGCGTGTGGTGGGCGATATGACGCCCCCCGCCATCACGCTCACCGACCTCACCTGCCTGCACGCCGGCCGGCCGGCGGTGCACCACCTGTCCGGCCGCTTCGCGCCCGGGAGCCTGACCGCTGTGGTCGGCCCCAACGGCGCCGGCAAATCCACCCTGCTGCGCGCCATCGCCGGGCTGCACACCGCCACCGAGGGCCGCATCGACCGTGGCGGCCTGGCCCGCCAGGACATCGCGCTGCTGCCCCAGGCGGGCGCGCTGGACCGCGCCTTCCCGATCGCCTGCGCCGACGTGGTGGCCAGCGGTGCGCTGGCCCGCATCGGCCCGTTCCGCGCCGTGCCGCCCGCCACGCGCGCGGCGGTGGAGGCGGCGCTCGCCGCCGTCGGGCTGTCCGGCTTCGCCCGCCGGCTGGTCGGCACGCTCTCGGCCGGGCAGTTCCAGCGAGTGATGTTCGCCCGGCTGATGCTGCAGGACGCGCCGGTGCTGCTGCTCGACGAGCCCACCGCCGCGGTGGATGCCCGCACCGCCGCCGACCTGCTGGCCATCATCCAGGGCTGGCACGGCGAGGGCCGCACCGTGGTCGCGGTGCTGCACGACCTCGACCTGGTGGCCCGCGCCTTCCCCGAGACGCTGCTGCTGGCGCGCGACCCGGTGGCCTGGGGACCGACCGCCGTGGCCTTCACCCCGGAAACCCGGCTGCGCGCCCGGCTGGTGGCCGAGGCCTGGGCGGAGCAGCCGGAAATCTGCACCCAGGCCGCGGCATGATCCACGCCCTGCTGATCGAACCCTTCGCCATGGCCTTCATGCGCCGGGCGCTGGCCGGCTGCGTCGCGCTGTCGCTGGCCGGGCCGCCGCTCGGCGTGTTGCTGGTGCTGCGGCGGATGAGCCTGACCAGCGACGTGCTGCAACACGGCATCCTGCCCGGCATCGCGCTGGGGGCGCTGTTCGGCGGGCTGTCGCTGTGGGCGATGGGGTTCGGCGGCTTCCTGGCCGGGTTGGCGGTGGCGCTGCTGGCCGGCTGGCTGGCGCGGGCCACCGGCGGGCGGGAGGACAGCCAGCTTGCCGGCGTCTACCTGATCGCGCTGGCCGGGGGCGTGGCCATCGTCTCGGCCACGCGCGGCATCGACCTTGGGCATCTGCTGTTCGGCAGCGTGCTGGCGGTGGACAACACCGCGCTGCTGCTGATGGCCGGCGTCGCCAGCATCGCGCTGCCGGGGCTGGCGGTGATCTGGCGGCCGCTGATCCTGGAGAGCTTCGACCCCGGCTTCATGCAGGCGGTCGGCGGGCGCGGCGGCGCCTGGCACCTGGCGTTCATGGCGCTGGTGGTGCTGTGCGTGGTCGGCGGCTTCGCGGCGCTGGGCACGCTGATGTCGATCGGCCTGATGATGCTGCCGGCGGTCGCCGCCCGCCACTGGGCCGCCGAACTGGCCGGGCAGGTGCGCGCCGCGGTGGCGCTGGCGCTGCTGTCCTCGGTGTGCGGGCTGCTGCTGTCCTACCACGCCAACATCCCCGCCGGCCCGGCGATCGTGCTGACGGCGGGCGGGCTGTGGACGGCCAGCCTGCTCACCGGCCCGCGCGACAGCCTGGCGGCGCGGCTGCGCCGGCACCAGCATTACCGCGGATGATGCCGGCGGCCTGACTGGCGATGCGGACGGGGCGTCGGACGCGAAAAAGGCCGCCCCCCGAAGGGAGCGGCCTCTCGCGTGGCGCCCGGGCCGTCTGCGCGCCGGCCGGGCGCCGCCGGATCAGCCGTCGTGGCCGATCAGGATGGCCAGGCGCACCGCTTCGGCATCGGTCGCCAGCTGGGTCGCCTGCTCCACCGTCATCGACGGCAGGCCGAGCAGCGTGTTCATGGCGATCACGGTATCGACGCTGATCGCCAGGGTCTTGTCCGACGCCGACGCGAGGAAGATCGCGGCGAGGTCGATGTTGCTGGCCGGCGTGACCCCGGGGAGCGGCGAGGTGCCGGTCTTGCCGAGGATCTGCAGCAGGCCGAGATTCTCCAGCGGCGAGTCGATCCGAACGAGCGAGGGATAGTAGGTCATCACGATGTTCGCGAACTGGAGCGCGGGCAGGGAGTAGAGCTGCGCCACGGTCATGGTCAGCGTCGGCTGCCCTTCGGCGGCCAGCGTCAGCACGGTGGTGCCCATGGTGGTCCAGTTGGAGAGGGCCTCGGCCGCCGCCTTCTCGATCACATGGGCCGGGGCGCGGGCGACGCTCAGGCGGCCCAGCTCGACCGCGGGAATGCCTTCCTGCGCCCAGACCGGCTTGCCGCCGCTGGTGCCCGGCGCGGGCTTGCGGGTGTTGGTGCCACCGCCGAATTGCGGGCCTTTCTTGTCGGAGTCGGTCTCACCTTCGGTGGTGCCGCTGCCGGTGCCGCTGCTGCCGCCCTTGCCCATCTGGCCACCCGAGGTGGCACCGCCACCGGCGCCGGGCTGACGGACAGTGCCCTGGCCCTGACCTTTGCCCTGACCCTGACCCTGGCCCTGGCCCTGGCCCTGGGCGAATGCGGCGCCGCCGAGGCCGGTCGCTGCGGGGAGCGGGGCGGCCGCGAAAGCAAGCGCCATGCCAAGCGCGACCGACCCGTTGAGGATCTTGCGCAAGGCGGGGCGGGGGGTGTTGATCGATGTCATTTGGAAGTTCTCCTCGGGTTGAACCTTTGTAGCCGGAACGCGGAACGGCTGCGGACGCAGCGTTCAGCACTCCGCAGTACGCCCGCCGCCGTCGGACCGGTCGTTCAGGGGCCGATATGCGGCAGCGATCTCGTCAGCGGCGGAGCACCTTGCCGTCCGCGCCCCAATAGCTGGGGCTGTCATGGACGAAGTGCTCGGCCCCGGTAGCGCCGCCAGACACCGAGCCTTCGCTCAGGCCGGTGATGGCGGGCGCGGCGCCCGGGGTGGTGCCCGCCGTATCGGTGCCGCCTTCATTTTCCTCGCCTTCGCCATGGCCGCCACCGCCATGGCCGCCACCGCCATGGCCGCCGCCGCTATGGCCGCCGCCGGACTCGCCGCCGCCCAGGGTTTGGCCGGTGCGGGCACGATGGCGGACCGCGCGCTGCTGTGGGCCGCGACCGGCGCCCTTACGGCCGCCTTCGTCACCGCCACCGGAGGTATGCCCGCCGCTGCCTTCGTCACCGCCGCCGGAACTGCCACCGCCGGAGCTGTGCCCGGAGTCGGTTCCGCCACCGGAACCGCCGCCGCCGGAACCGTGCCCGGAGTCGGTGCCGCCGCCCGAGGTGTGCCCCTGGGCCATGGCGACGCCGCCGAGCAGGATTGTCGCCAAGCCGCCGGCCAGCGTGGCGGCAAGGCCACGCCGCGTCAGACTGGTTCGCCGTGCCGCGGTGCGTGTCGGAAACCCATCCATCTGCTGCATCCCTTGCTTGTCGACCATGCTCAGCGCGCCATCTCGGCCCGCGCCGCCTCGGCCGCGGTGGCGATTGCCTGCGCCGTCGCCTGCCCGGCCGCCACGCACAGCGTGCGGTTGACCATGCCAACCACGTCGAGCGTGATGTGCACCGTGCTGGCGGTGGCCAGATAGGCGGCCGCCGCCTCACGGTCGGGGTGCGGCCGGTCCATCTCCTCCTGGTAGTCCGCCAGCATGGCGATCCCGGTCCGGGATTGTCCGGCGGCGAAGCCGGGCGCCAGGAACGCCTGGGTCGCCTGCAACCGTGTCAGGTTCTCGCCCTCCAATCGCTGCCGCGCGCCCAGCGCGCCCGGCCGGTAGTCGGCGCACCACGTGGCAGCGGTGAGGGGCGGTGTGCTGCCGTGCGCCGTGCCCCCGATTCCGGCCGTCAGGACGAGCGCCATGGCGGCGAGGCGGTGGATCGGGCGTCGGGCGTCGCGATGCGGTAACATTGATTACCTACTGGCGAGTCGTATTCATATGGTGACGGCGAAGCCAAAACTTTGCCGCTCTGTTGGAAGCATAATCGGGTGTTTCATGGTCACGTCGCCATGATCTAAATCAATGCTGCATCGCCAATAATGCATTAACGATGTCGTAATGGCGCATGGGTGAGGGGCTTGAAATGCATACGGAAACACCCGATACCGGGACGATCAGGACGAGGGGCGGCCGTCGTGGCGGATCTAGAGGATAGGCCGCGGATGCAGGTAGCCCGGGGTCCAGTCGCACAGCTCGGCCAGTTGGGCCGCGTCCGGCAGGCGCAGGCGGCCGCTGTCCACGAAGGCAAGCTGCCGGTGGCGCCATTGCGCCAGCGAGCGGCTGACATGCTCCGGGCTGAGCCCCAGCACGTCGGCCATATGCTGGTTGGTCAGCGGGAAGCGACACTCCGCGCCATCCTCGCCCTCGCGCAGGCGCTGGCGCGTCCACATCTCCAGCAGCAGATGGCCCAGACGGTCGGCGGCGCTGCGCCGGCCCACGGCGGTCAGGCGTTCGGCCAGCACCGCCTCCTCGCGCGCCACCATCCAGGTGAGTGCCGCGGCCAGCGGCGGCATGTCGGCCGCCGCCTGCATCAGGAGCGCGGCGTCGAACGCGCAGAGCGACACCGCGGTCAGCGCGTCGGCCCCGGCGCCGGTGGGGGCGGCGGCGAGGAACTCCGCGCCGATCAGGTCGCCGGGCAGGTGGAAGTCCAGGATCTGGCGGCGCCCCTCGTGGGTCAGCCGGTAACTGAAGGCCCAGCCGCGGAACACGGTGAACACCTCGGCGGCTGGCTGGCCGGGCGGCACGATCTGCCCGCCGGCCGGCACCATGCGCACGCCGCGCCGCAGCACGCTCAGGCGCCCCAGCACGTCGGGCGGAAATGACTGGAACAGCGCAAGCTGGCGCACGCCGCACAGGGCGCAATCGCGCGGCGGAACGGCCGGCAGCACTCGCGCCGGCCGCACGGCGGGTCTATTGGTTCTTGACATTGATAGACGAATGCCTCCGGCTGGTGCGCAGCACAACTCTCGCAGGTGAAATATGAGTGCTTACAAGACGAAATCGACTCCCTGCGATCGAAAAGCCGGTCGCGCCGGCGCCAATGCCCTGCGGGCGCTGGCGGTGTGCACCGGGGTTGCCGCGGCGGTAGCGACGCTGGCGCCGGCCTACGGGCAGGGCCAGCCCGTTGATGCCGGGGTGGAGCGGCAGCTCACCACCGCGTCGGCCGACGGGCCGGCGGCGCTGCTGCGCGCGCTGGACGACGTGCTGCGCGCCAACCCGGCGCTGGCTTCCACCCCGGCGCGCGCCGCCGCCCTGGCGCGGGTCGCCGGCGCGCCGGTCAGCGGCTTCATCGGCGCCAGCGTGCCGGTCTATCGCGGCATCACCGACCGTATCACTGCCGCGGCCCCCCCGGCCAGCGCGCAGGCGGTGCGCCAGGCGGTGGCGAGCGAGCTTGGCCGCATGGCCGCCGCCGACGTGCGGCCGCTGCCGCCTGCCCCGGCGCAGACCACGCTGGCCCCGCCCGGCGCGCCGCAACTGGGCGGTCCCGGCTACCGCGTGGGGTCGTTCACCATCTACCCCGACATCCAGTCCGCGCTGATATTCGACGACAACATCTACGCCACCAAGACCAGCCGCCGCAGCGACTGGCTGGGAACGATCTCGCCCAAGCTGAGCGTGGAGTCGAACTGGGAGCGGCATTCGCTGACCGCCGAGGTGCAGACCGACCTCACCGGCTATGCCCGCTCGCCGCATGAGAACACGGTGGACTGGAACGCCAACATCGAGGGCCGGATCGACGCCAGCCAGCAGACGCAGATCCTGCTCGGCGCCACCGCGATCGCCAGCCACGAGGACCGCTCCTCGCCCGACGCGGTGAACGGCATCACGCCCACGCCATATATGGAAAGCAACGGCTATGCCGGCGTGATCCACCGCTACGGTGATTTCTCGATCCGGCTGGGCGGCGCGATCGAGCACCTCACCTTCAGCAATGTCGATGGCGCCAACGGCATCATCAACAACCAGGATCGCAACCGGACGCGCTATACCTTCGGTACGCTGGTCCGCTACGAGGCGAATCCGGCGTTCCGGCCGTTCGTGGAACTGCTGGGCGATATCCGCCGCTACAACAGCCGGTACGACGATTTCGGCTATGCCCGCAGCTCCGACGGTTACCGCGTCAGCGCCGGCGCGCTGTTCCGCATCTCCACCAGCGTGCGGGGCGATTTCTCGGTCGGCGTGATGAGCCGGAACGCCGAGGATTCCCGGTTCAAGACCACCACCACGCCGAGCTTCGATGGCAGCCTGCGGTGGCAGGCCACCTCCGGCACCGCGCTGATCCTCTATACCGACCGCTCGATGGAGGAGACGACGCTCTCCGGCAGCCCGGGCTATATCTACACGGTGGTCGGCGGGCGGGTGGAGCAGCGCCTGACGCAGGACCTGACCGGCATCGCCCGCGTGGCCTGGGGCCGTAGCGATTTCATTCAGGCGACGCGGGTGGACAACGACGCCGACATGTCCGTGGGGCTGCGCTACCGGTTGACGCCGAAGGTGACGCTGGGCGTGGATTATCGGTACACGCTGCGGGATTCCAATGTCACGCTGGCCCGCTATGATCGCAACGAGGTGTATTTCCGTCTCGGTTCGCAGTTCTGACCGGCCGGCGCCCGGCCCCCCCCCCGTGAGCGGGGGCGCCCGGACCCGGCGCCCCTGCTCACGGGGGTGGACCGAGCTTTTCGCCCACGCCGCGCCATGTCTGGCGCAACCAGGCGCGGAACCCGGCCAGGTCGGGGCGGCGGCGCACGATGAAGAACAGCGTGTAGCGAACATGATCCAGGGCCAGGAAGCCCCAGCGGCGGTGCCGCCGGAACAGGTAGCCCCGGTTGCGGAACAGCATCGCCCGGCGCATCGGGTCGGCCGGATGCACGGCGAAAATGCGCCCGCCCAGCAGGCTGTGTGTCTCCGCTTCCGCCGAGGGATGGCGCGCGACCGCCGCCGTCACCGTGGCGACGATGCCGCCGCCGGCCAGGACACGATACAGGAAATCCACCTCGTCGCCGCGGATGAACAGCCGTATGTCGGGGATGCCGAAGCGGTCGGCGGTCGTCGCCGGAACCACGGTGCCGTTGAACAGATGGGCCATGCCATGCAGCAAGGGGCGCTGTTGCAGCGCCGCGCGGGAGAAGGTGGTCCGCCCGTTCAGCCGGTAGCCGAACGCGGCGCGGCCGGGGGCATCGGCGCTGATCAGCAGGGGCGCCACGATGGCCCCGCCGGTTGCGGCCATGCAGCCCAGCAGGCGTTCCAGGCAGTCCTCGCCTTCCGGCCAGCCATCGTCGTCCCACAGCCACAGGGTCCTGGCGCCGCCCGCCAGCGCCAGCAGCATGCCGAGGGCGAAACCGCCCGCGCCGCCCATGTTGCGCAGCGAGCGATGGTATTGGGCGCTGCGTGCGGCGGCCACCTGCGCCACAAGGGGGTTGGTGCCGTTGTCGATCACCAGGACGCGATCCACAGCCACGCTTTGGGCCGCGATGGCGGCCAGCAGCCGCTCCAACTCGGCCGGCCGGTTGCACGCGACGACGACCGCCCATATCCCTGCGTTCGTCTGCTGCCCCCCTGCGGCAGTGGTCGCGCCTGTCATTTTTGTGTAGTCCACAACGTGATGAAAGTATTGTTGCGCGCACGTAAGTTTCAGATCTTACGAAATCAAATATCACTTGACTAAATTTTCGTCAATGATCAATTATTGTCCCATAATTCTCATACTGATCGCCTCGGGTGGTTGTAATGTTCGATAAATTCTCTGCCACATCAAGTAATTGGGATTTGAATTCCGATTCTTTGTCGTTGTCGATTGTGGTTCCTGTATTCAACACGCGGGCATACCTGCGTCAGGCGCTCGACTCGCTGGTGTCCGCCCCCTTATCGCAGGTCGAGGTGATCATCGTCCATGACGGCGGGGCGGATGGCAGCCTCGCGCTGGCGGTGGACTGGGTCCGCCACACCCCGATGCGGGCCTGCGTGATCGACCAGGCCAATGCCGGCCTGTCGGCTGCGCGCATGGCCGGGCTGGCACGGGCGCGCGGCCGGTTCGTCGGTTTCCTGGACAGCGACGACCTGGCTGACGTGGCGGTGCTGGCGGCGATGGCCGAGGCGGGCGAGGGCATGGCCTGCGACGTGGTGCTGTGCCGCTCCGTCGTCCTCGAATCGAATACATTTGCCGTGTCGCGCTTCTACGACGCGCATATCTGGGACCTCATCATGGGCGGGCGGCGCTTTCGCCGGGTGACGCTCGACCAGGAACCGAGGTTGCTGCGGCTGGAGCCGAACGCCAACCCCCGGGTTATCCGGCGGAGCTTCCTGCACCAGGTCGGCCTGGCCTTCCCGGAGGGGCTGCTGTTCGAGGACATGGCCCCGCATGTGCACGGCCTGGCCAGGGCGGGGCATGTCGGCCTGCTCAACGAAACCGGCTATTGGTACCGCGTCGGCCGCCCCGGCAAGATCACCGACGAACGCAGCGCCCGCCGCTTCGACGCCATCCACAGCGTGGGGCTCGCCATCGACGCCGCCGCCGGCCTGTCGCGGGAAGCGTGCGCCAACCTCGCGCTGCAGGCGGTGCGGCTGCTCTACTGGTGCGCGCAGAATGTCACCAACGCCGACCGCGCGCGCTTCCTGCGCGAGGCGATCGGGGTGGTGCGGCGGCTGGAGCCGGAAACCCTGCGACTGGCGCGCGTCGCCTACTCCACCGACGAGCGCGAGCGCCTGCTGCTTGGCGCCTTCGCCACCGGCGCGCATCGCGTGCTGTACGACATGGCGGGCCGCCGCCGCCCCGCGCCGTGGCCGTGGCTGCGGCTGGCGATGCACCCGGAGGGGCGGACGGTGGTCAAGCTCGGGCTGCGCGCACTGGCTCGCCCGGCCCTGGGCGCCGCCCGCCGCATCGGCGGGAAACTGCGGGGAGCCGCGCACGCATGATCGAGCCTCGCGGGCTGCGCGCGGCGCTGGGCGCGCTGCCGGCCGCCCTGCCGGCGGGCTTGGCCGCGGAGGATGCGGCCCGGCTGCGCGCCGGGTTCTACGGCCCGCTGCATGCGGCGGCCGGCGGCGAGTCGCCGTCGGCGCTCTATGTCGGCGGCCGATCGGGGCTGGAGGCGCTGGCCGCCCTGCACCGCAGCCCGACCGCGACGGTGCTGGTGGTCGAGCCGGACGCCTGGCTGCGCGGCACCCTGGCCGATGCGCTGGGCCAGCATGCTGGCGCCAGGGTCGTCGCCACCGTGGCGGAGGCGCTGGCGGCGGCCGGCGGGCGCGGCATCGGCTTCGCCCGCATCGACGCCCCGTTCTGCGACGTCGATCTGCTCGCGCTGCTGGAACGGCAGGGCGTGGGCCATCTCTGCGGCCTGTTCCGGCCGGACCGCATCGACCCGCTGGCGCTGTACCGGCGCAGCCGCGACCAGGTGGCGCGCAGCTTCTTCTGGCGCGAGGCTGACAGCCCCCTGGCCTTCGGTGGCGATGCCGGCCCGGTCGAGGTCGAGGTCTCGGTCGTCGTGCCGGCCTACCGCGTGAGCGCCGAGATCGACCGCTGCCTTGCCAGCCTAGCCGCCCAGGAGATCGAGCGACTGGAGGTGATCGTCGTCGACGACGGCTCGCCCGACGACACCGGCGCCAGGGCGGCCGAATGGGCCGCCCGCCACCCGGGCCGGATACGGGTGCTGGCCAAGCCGAACGGCGGCTGCGCCTCGGCGCGCATGGTCGGGCTGGCGGCTGCGCGCGGCGAGTATGTCGGCTTCGTGGACGGCGACGACTGGGCGGATGCCCGGATGTTCGAGGGGCTGTACCAGGCCGCCACGCTTGGCGGCGCCGAGATCGCCCAGTGCGGCTTCGTCGAGGCCCACGCCGATGGCGTCGATATCCCCTGCCGCGACGCCGCCGGCGGCGACGGCCCCGGCGGGCTGACCGGCCTGGTGCGCGACGTGCGGGAGATGCTGGTGCTGCGCCCGACGATTTGGCGGCGCATTTACCGGCGCGACTTCCTGCTGGGCAGCGACATCCGCTTCCCCGAGCATATCCGCCGCTTCGACGACCTGCCGTTCCAGTTCGAGGCGCTGGCCCGCGCGAAGCGGACCGCGGTGCTGCCGGACCCCTGGTATTTCTACCGCCAGGGCCGCGTGGGGCAGGACGTGCTGGCCCGCGACGACAGGCTGTTCGTGCATTTCGAGATTTTCGACTGGCTGCGCGCGCGCGTCTCCACCTGGGCGGATGCGGCGATCGAGCGGCAGTTGCTGAGGGTGGAGTTGAACACGCATCTCTGGGCGCTGGGCCGCATCGAGCCGCAATTCAGCGCCGAGTACCGCCGGCGGGCCCAGCGCCAGCTCCTGGCCAACCGCGTGCACCTGCCGCCGGCCGAGTGCTTGGCGATCGCGGCGCGGATGGGGCGGCGGGCGGGCGGGCTCATGCTCGGCGCCGCGGCGCGCCACGGCTGGGCGCGGCACGGCGAGGCCGCCCCGTGAGCCGCATCTGCATCGTCGGCGCCGGGTTCAGCGGCGCCGTCCTGGCCCGCACGCTGGCCGAGGCGGGCCATCGGGTGCTGGTGCTGGACGAGCGGCCGCACGTCGCCGGCAACTGCCACACCGAGCGCGACCCGCCCACCGGCATCATGGTGCACCGCTACGGGCCGCACATCTTCCACACCCGTCACGTCCGGGTGTGGGACTACGTGAACCGCTTCGCGACCATGATGCCCTATGTCAACCGCGTGAAGGCGACGGTGGGCGGGCGCGTCTATTCCCTGCCGATCAACCTGCACACCATCAACCAGTTCTTCGGCACCGCCCTGCGCCCGGCCGAGGCGCGGGACTTCCTGGCCGGCAAGCGCCGCCACGACATCGCCCAGCCGGCCAGCTTCGAGGAGCAGGCCCTGGCGATGGTCGGCCCCGAGCTGTACCACGCCTTCTTCCGCGGCTATACGCGCAAGCAATGGGGCATCGACCCGCGCGACCTGCCGGCCTCGATCCTCAAGCGGCTGCCGATGCGCTTCAGCTACGACGACAATTATTTCAGCGATCCGTTCCAGGCCCTGCCGCGGCACGGCTATACCGCGCTGGTCGCCGCAATCCTGGACGCGCCCGGCGTGGAGCTTCGCCTCGGCTGCCGCTTCGAGGAACTGGCCGAGCCGTTCCGCCACGTGTTCTACAGCGGCCCGATCGACCGCTATTTCGGCTGTCGGCTGGGCCGGTTGCGCTACCGTACGCTGGATTTCGAAGCGTTCCGGACCAGCGGCGACTACCAGGGCACCGCCGTCATGAACTATTGCGACGAAGCCGTGCCGTACACCCGCATCAGCGAGGCCAAGCACTTCGCCCCATGGGAGGCCGGGCAGTTCGCCGACACCATCTGCCACCGCGAATACAGCCGCGAGTGCCTGGCCGCCGATACCCCGTATTACCCAGTGCGCCTGGTGCACGACCAGGCCACCCTGGCCGACTATGTGGCCCTCGCGCGACAGACGGAGGGCGTAAGCTTCGTCGGCCGGCTGGGGACCTATCGCTATCTGGACATGGACGCCACCATCCACGAGGCGCTGGCCGCCGGCGAGGCCGCGGTGCGGATGCTGGCCGAGGGCGCCCGCCTGCCGGCCTTCTTCGTCGATCCGCTCGGCTGACTGCCTCCGGTCAGCGCCAGCCCGGCCACAGCCGCCACAGCAGCGCGGCCCGGCCGCCGCCGCCAAGCGCATGCATCTGTCGCACCGCCGCCCCCAGATAGCGCCGGCGCAACCGCCGCTCGATCCGGCCGAGCGCGAAGCGGTGCGTCGCCAACTGCAGCCGCGCGAAGCTCCGTCGCACCGTGGCGTCCGCCCAGGGCTGGATCTCGGCGTGCAGCCATTCGAATATCTCGAAATGCACGAACAGCCGCTCGTCGCGGGCGGCGATGTCCTGGCCCGGGCGCCCCTGGCGATACGCATAATAGCAATCGGGGATGATGCCGACGCTGCCGGCCCTGGCCAGCGAGACGAAGGCGAAGGGCAGGTCGTCGAAGCGGCGGATATGCTCGGGGAAGCGGATGCGCTCGCGCAGCAGGAAGTCGCGCCGGTAGATGCGCCGCCAGATCGACGGCTGGAGCAGCAGCAGCGCGCGCGGATCGGCGACCCGGCCGGTCGTGCCGCCGGGCCCGTCGCCGCCCCAGGCGGTGGGATGATCCTGGCGGGACCCATCCTCGAACGCCTCATGGAAGCCGCATTGCCCGATCTCGGCGCCACGCAGCGCCGCCGCGCGGTACAGCTCCTCGAACATCGGCGGCTCCGCCCAGTCGTCGCCGTCCACGAAGCCGACATACTCGCCGCGCGCGGCCGCCAGTCCGGCCATGCGCGCCGCCGCGCAGCCGGCATTCGCCTGATGCACCACGCGCCGCCGCGCCGGGTCCTGCGCCGCCCAGGCATCGGCGATCGCGCCGGTCGCGTCGGTCGAACCGTCATCGACCACGATCACCTCCAGGCTTTGCAGCGTCTGCGCCGCCAGGCTGGCCAGCGCCGCCTCCACCCAGGCGGCGACGTTGTAGGCGGGCACCACCACCGACACCTCCACCGCCGGCGCCGGCCGGTCGCCGGCGATCGCATGGCCGGCCTCGGCGAGATGAAAGTAGAAGCTGCGCACCCGCTCCCGGCACAGCCGGTACAGCGCCAGGGCATCCATCGCCAGTTCGCTGGCCTCGCCGCACAGATGGTCCACCCGCCGCCCGGCCGCAAGCGTTGCCACGACGGCGGGGCTGAACGCCGCCAGGTCGATCCGCGCCAGGTCGATCCCGGCCGGCAGGTCGCCTGCCATCGCCGCCTCCAGCGTGGCGAACACCCGCGCCTGCCCGTCGGTCAGATCCAGCATGCGCTGCCGCAGCCCCGGATCGGCCTCTACCACGAAAATGCGGCTCGCCGGATTGGCCATCCGCGCCAGCACCGCCTCCAGGCCGGAGCGGGCGCCGATCAGCAGCAGCGTGCCGCATGCTGCCTGCGGCAGCCGCACCGGGCCGAAAAACCCGGTCCGCGCCCGCCAGGCGTCATCGTCGCACATGCGGCCGGCATAGGGCTCCATCCGTCTCAGCGCCTCGCGCAGCCAGGGCGGGGTCAGCATCGGCCGCGCCACGGCAACCGGCCAGACCGGACCTCGCGCCACGCCGCCCCGGCCCAGCCGCGCGCCGCCGCACGGCAGCGCAGCACGAACGGGCGGCGCATGCCCGGTTGGCCGGCGCGGGCCGCGAGGCGCAGCAGCCCGGGCGCCGCCCCTTCGGCCATCTCGGCGAGCAGCACGATGTCTGCCCGCGCGAACGCCAGCGCTGCCATGCGATCCGTCTCGTCCGGCGCGAAACGGAAGGCATAGCCGGTCGCCCAGCCCGGCGGGCTGCGGCGCAGAACCTCGGCCGCCCGCGCCAGGAAGGCCGGGCGCTCGTCGCGCGCCACGTGCTGCGCGCACCAGAACAGCAGGCGCGCGATGCCGCCATAGGCGCAGGCGCCGGCATCCAGGCCGAGCCGCGCGGCCAGCGCCTCGCCGATCGCCATGTCGGCGGTCGCCAGGCTGTCCTGCCGCCCGCTGCCGCGCGTGGCGGTGATCTGCCCCGGCCGCCCGACCCGGTACTGCAGGCCGGTCTCGCCCAGCAGGCAGATGCAGCCCGCCCGCGCGACGCTGCGCACATGCGCCGGCAGGTCCTCGAATGTCAGTCCTTCCGGGAATGCCAGCCCGATCCGCCGGGCGAACGCCGCCCGGTACAGCCGCGTGGTGGCGCTGGGTTCCAGCCCCATCAGCCGTGGTTCGCGGGCCAGCGTGGTCCGCCGCATCGGCCGGTCGCCCATGATGGCCCACCAGACCGCCCAGCCCGGAAACGCCGAGAGGCTCTGGGTCTGGCTATCCATGCAGACGGCACGGGCGAACACCAGGTCGGCTCCGTGCGCCCGGCCCAGGCCGAGCATGCGGCGATAGGTCGCGCCGTCGAACAGGTCGTCGCTGTCCAGGAAGGTGAGGTAGTCGCCACGGGCATGCAGCAGGCCGGTGTTGCGCGCCGCCGACAGGCCGCCATTCGGCCGGGCCACCAGCACCGCGGCGGCGCCGCTGCGCGCGATCCAGTCGCGGGCGACCTGTGCGCAGTCATCGGGGCTGCCGTCATCGACGATCACCAGTTCGATGTCGCCGCTGCCGGCGGCGATGACGGAGTCCAGGCAGGCCCGGACATAGCCCGCGGTGCCGAACATCGGCACGATCACCGACAGCCCGCGCGGGGCGGCATCGCGCGTGTCCACCAGCACGGTCCCGGGCTGCCCGGCGGTCAATGCCGCGGCCGCCGCTGTCGCATCCTGCAACTCAATTCGTGCGCTCCCCGCATGCCGCATGGCGGTCCCGCCGGCCCTGTAACGGCCCTCCGGAGTGTTTGCGCAACTCCGGACCTCCGCGCAAGGCCCCATGCCGTCTGGCCGCGATGATCCAGATCAAAGCGCGATCGTGCGATCCGCGGAATAACTGCCATCGCGTTCGAGGCTGACGCGCCCCGCTCTCACGGCGGCCGTAGCCGATGCTTTCACAGGAGCCTGACATGAAGTTGTTGACGCGCGGCATTCTGCTCGGCGCCCTCGCGCTGCCGATGGCCGCCCCCGGAGTCCTGGCGCAAACCCAGACCCAGACCCAGACCCAGACCCAGACCCAGACACGAACCCAGACCCAGACGGAGGAGCAGATCTACGGCAGCCAGCTGATGACGCCCGCCGAGCGCAACACCTACCGCACCCGCATGCGCACCGCGCGCACCGCCGAGGAGCGCAACCGCATCCGCGCGGAGAACCACCAGGCGATGCAGGAGCGGGCGCGGCAGCGCGGCATCACCCTGCCCGACGCACCGCCGGCCATCGGCGGCGGCATGGGGCCGGGGGGCGGTATGGGGTCGGGCGGCGGCGCCGGCGGTGGGGCGCGACGCTAAAGCCCGATGACCGCTGAAAGAAGCGGTCATCGCACATTGGCGTTCTGTTTTAACAAGAAATGTTATCCGGCCGGGTGAGTCCATCCGGCCGGATAACGCTCTGGTCGCGGGCCGCCTGCGTCCGCCGCGCCGCGCCGTTATCCGAACGCCCCCACCTCATGCGTCACCGCCGCCGAGATCTCGCGCGCCAGGGCGAACAGCCCGGCCATCGGCACGAAAATCTCGGCGTGCTCGCGGGCATAGGCGTCGCCGGCGCGCGGCGCCGCCGGCTCGCCGTAATCCCGCCCGCCCGCCGGGTCCGACGCGGCGGGGAACACGTCGGCCAGCACCGCCAGCGCCGGCGGGATGTCCAGCCGCAGGATGCGCCCCTCCAGCGCCGCGCGGGTCACCCCGTGGCGCGGCGAGAAATCCGGGATGGCGGCGGCCAGCAGCCAGATGCGATGGATCACCGCCAGCCGCAGCGCGTGCAGCAGCATCGCCCGGTCGGTCATGCGCGGCGCGTCCGGCCAGGCGGCGCGCAACGCCACGTGGTCGGCCTGGATGCGCCGGAACATCGCCTGCGCCGGCGCCCACAGGTCCAGCCGCTCCAGCGCCCGCGCCACCGCCACCAGCGCCTCGCGCCGGCCGGGGATGTGGGCGTGGGCGGCGCGGTCCAGCCAGCTTCCGGGGTCCAGGCTGGCCACCGCCGCGCGCAGCACGTCCAGGTCCGAATAGGCCAGCGCGTGCCGCGCCAGCGCCAGCGCGTTGCCGAACCGGGCGCTGGACTGGCGCAATTCCGCGAACGCCTCCGGGTGGCGCGCCGCCGCCGCACCCAGCCCCTGCAGCGTGTTCGCCATCCAGCCGAGCTGCTGCAAAATCGCGTTGTTCGGGATCGCCCGCAGCTCGCGCGGGTGGCGGATCGTCGCCGGCCCGCTCATGCCGTCGGCCTGCCGTGTTGTGGGGCGGGAGCCGGTGGGGTCCAGCAGCGCCGGGCCGAAGGCGCCCAGCAGCGCGGCATAGCCGGGGTCCTCCACCAACTCCTGCATCGCCGCCCGGCTGGCGCCGAAGAAATCCGCCGCGAAATCCGGATCGTCGTACACCGGGTCGGCGGTCGCGGCGGCGGGCGCGAAGGCGTGTTCGGCCACCCGCGCCACCGTGGCCAGCGCCAGTTCCGGCGTGCCGAACAACAGGTAGCCGTCGCCGCCCTGGAAGGCGGATTCCTCGCACACCGCCAGCCCGGCGGCGGTCAGCGCATGCCGGCTGGCCGGCGGCGACAGATAGGCCAGACGGTCGGCCAGCGCCCCCGGATGGGCGCCGCGCCCCACGCTCTCGCCATGGGTGTCGAACAGCACCACCTCCACCCCGGCCAGCCCGTGCCGCGCCAGCGCCTCGCCCAGCTTCAGCCGCAGCCGCTCCACCAGGTAGCTGGCGGCGAGCTGGCCGACATAGCGCCCGGAATCCGAATAGCCGAATTGCAGCGCCACCCGGCCGGCGGCGCGTAGATAGGCGCGGAAATGCGGGCTGCGCAGCGCCTCCTCCACGATCCGCGCGCCATGCTCCAGCGCGTCGGCGGTCTCGAACAGCGGGCTGATCTCCACCTGCCGCTCCACCCCGAACAGCCGCGCCAGCCACAGCGCGGCGAGCAGGGAATAGCCGGTCTCGGTCTCGGCGATCAGGAAGCGCACGCGGCTGCCGGCGTCGATGTGCTTGGCGATCTGCGCCACCGTCATCATCAGCCGCGCCGCCGAGGCCTGCTCGGCCAGCAGCGCGCCGAAATCCACCGGCAGCGGCGCCACCGCGTCCAGCGCCGCGTTGATCGCCGACAGCAGGGCGCGGCGGCGCGAAGGGTCCTCCGGCGGGTCGGCGAAGCGTGTGTCGGCGGCCAGCAGGCGCTGGCGCACCGCGTTGTGCAGTTGCGCCGCGTTCAGCCGCACATGGGTGTGCGCGAGCGACAGGCCGTGCGACAGCAGCCCGGCGCGCGCCACCGCCAGGCCGAGCCGGTCGGCCTCGCCGGCCTCGGCGATCGCCGCGCGCAGCAGGGCATCGAGCGGCGCGGTGGTCACCAACGCCGCCTCCCGCCCGGCCACGAGGGCATGCGCGAATGCGGCCACGCGGTCGGGGTCCGGGGTGTCCGGGCAGGCGGCGAGCTGCGCCTCCACGGCGGCCAGCGCGGCCTGGGCGCGCGCCAGCGCCGCCGCGGCGGGCAGGGGCGCGAGCTGGCCGGCTAGGCGGGCCAGCTGCGCCCGCTTCATGCGCAGGCGCAGGCGCAGCGTGTCCCACCAGAAGATGTCGGTCCGCCCGTCGGTGTCGTAGCCGACCCAGCTCGCCAGGATCACCGGGCAGGGCGCCAGTTCCGCCCAGCGGCCGGGCCAGGCGGCGGCGGCCTGCTCCAGCAGCGCGCCGGCCAACTGGTCCAGCGCGTCCCGCCCGCGCGTGATGGCCGCACCCGCCTGCTCGAACTCGGCCTCCAGCGTCATGCCGGTGGCCCGGTGGGTGGCGAAGCCCGGCCCGGCCCGGCCGCTGGCGGCGTCGGCCAGGGCGGCGAACACCGGGGCGGGCAGGGCGAAGGTGGGGTGGGCGGTGAACACGCAGGCGAAGCGCGGCCGCTCCACGGCGGCGCGGAAGGCGGCCAGCGGCACCGCGCTGTCGGACGGGTCGGGCCGCACCAGCCGCGCCGCCAGGCTCCGCAGCGCCGCCTGGGTGTCCGCCATCCCGGTGCCGCCGACATAGGCGCCCAGCCGCGCCGCGCGGTCGGCGAAGGCGGCGTCGCGCAACTGGCGCACCAGGGCGGCCAGCGCCGCGGAATCCACCTCGCCCCGGTCCAGCCGGCGCGAGATCGCCAGCGCCACCGAGAGCACCGGGTTGCCGAACGGGTCCTCGTCCAGCCTTTCGCGGACCCGGCGGGTCAGGGCGAGCAGTTCGGCGGCGAGCGGAGGGGCATGCTGCATGTGCGAAGACTGCGCCGGGCGGCGCCGCCTTCGCAACTGCAATACGTCACCCCAGGCGGCGCAGCGCGGCGGCGACCTGGGCCACCTGGGCGTCGGTCAGTTCGGGGAACATCGGCAGGCTGAACACCTCGGCACAGGCGGCCTCGGTGGCGCGGCAGGCGGCGGGGCCGAGGGCGATGCGGCCGGCATAGGCGGGCTGGGTGTGGACGGGCATCGGGTAGTGGATGCCGGTGGCGATGCCCTCGGCGCGGAGTTTGGCTTGCAGTTCAGCGCGTTGCGGGCTGCGCAGCACGTATTGGTGGAACACGTGCGTAGCCCCCGCGCGCCGCGCCGGCGGGCGCAGCTCGCCGGTCAGCGCCGCGTCATAGGCGGCGGCGATGGCCTGGCGGCGGGCGTTGGCGGCATCCAGATGCGCCAGTTTCACCCGCAGGATGGCCGCCTGCATCTCGTCGAGCCGGGTGTTCACGCCGGCCTCGTCGGAGATGTAGTGCCGATGCCAGCCATATTGCCGCAGCGCCGCCAGCCTGGTGGCCAGCGCGTCGTCGGCGGTGGCGATCACCCCGCCATCGCCCAGCGCCCCCAGGTTCTTGGTGGGGTACAGGCTGAAGCAGGAGACCTGCGTCATGCCGCCGACCTTGCGCCCGCCCAGCGTGGCGCCGTGGGCCTGGCTGCAATCCTCGACGACCGGCACGCCGTGGCGGGCGCAGGCGGCGCGGATCGGATCAAGATCAACGGGTTGGCCATAAAGATGCACCGGGATCACGGCGCGGATCGGCGGCAGGCCGGGTGGCGGTGCGTCCAGCACGGCGGCCAGTTCGGCCGGGTCCATGGTGTAGTGCGCGGGGTCGATGTCGATCAGCACGGGGGTGGCGCCGACCATCTGGATGGCGGCGACGGTGGCCACCGCGGTATGCGACACGGTGGCCACCGCGCAGCCCGGCCCGACATCGAGCGCGCGCAGGGCCAGGGCTAGGGCGTCGGTGCCGTTGGCCACGCCGACGGCGCGCGAGAGGCCCATCCAGGCGGCGAATTCGGCCTCGAATCCCCGGCATTCAGCCCCCAAAACATACCATCCAGAGGCCAAAACACGGGCCACAGCGGCGTCGATCTCGCCTTTCAGGGCCTGATAGCCGGCGCCCGGACTGGCCTGCGGGACGGTGATGGCGGCTGCGCTCACGGCGATTTCCCCGGAATGGTTATGTCTCATACGTATTGTGCCAGCCGGGTGCGGTACCAGGCCAGCGAGCGGGCGATGCCGTCTTCCAGCGACACCTCGGGCGCCCAGCCGGTGGCGGCGCGGAAGGCGCTGTCGTCGGCGTGGTAGCTGCCGATGTCGATGCTCTTGCGGTCGGCGGGGAATTCGCGGGTGACGAACTGCGCCTCCTCCGGCGCCAGCTTCTCCATGATCCGCGCGATCTCCAGCAGGCTGGCCGGCGGCGGGCCGCCGATGTTGTAGATGTTGCCGTGGCAGGCCGGGGTGGCGGCGGCACGCAGGAAGGCGTCCGTCACATCGTCCACATAGGTCATGTCGCGCAGCTGCTCGCCGCCCCACACCTCGAACGGCCGGCGTTCCAGCACGCAGCGGAGCCAGATGCCCAGGAAGGTCTGCCGGGCGTCGCGGATGCGCAGGCGGGGGCCGTAGCAGTTGGTCAGGCGCAGGCTGACCACCGGGCGGCCGGCGGTGCGATGCTCGATCATCCAGTACTGCTCGCCGGCGAATTTCGACACGCCGTTGGCGTCCGGCGGGTTGACCGGGTGGCTTTCGTCCACCGGCAGATAGCGCGGCCTGCCGTAGAACTGGCGGGTGGAGGCGTGCACCACCACCGCCTCGGGCGCGGCCTCGCGCGCCGCCTGGATCAGGCGGACCTGGGCGACGGCGTTGACCGCGATATCGGCCAGCGGGTCGCGCTGGCCGCCCATGTGGCTGGTCTGGGCGGCGAGGTTGAAGATCACCTCCGCGCCCTCGCAGAGCGGCCGCAGGTCGGTCTCGCGGATGTCGGCGCGGACCAACTCCACCGCGGCGCCGTCCAGGTTGGCCGGGTTGGCGCCGCCGCCGTAGAGGAAGCCGTCCAGCGCGGTGACCCTGGCGCCGCGCGCGGCCAGGGCGTGGCAGAGATTGGCGCCCAGGAAGCCGGCGCCGCCGGTCACCAGTATCTTGCGTCCCGTCCAGTCCATGCCGTGCTCCCGTGGCGCTGTGGCCGCTTTGTGGACGCCCATCGTGGCGGAAATCCGATCAGTCGGGTCGGTTGCGCGTGCGCATGATCTCGCTGAAGCCGAACAGCAGCAGCAGCAGGCCGGCGACCACCTCGATGGAGGCCAGGCCGCGCACGAGCGGGCCGACCGGGGTGATGTCGCCATAGCCGACGGTGGCGATGGTGATGACGCTGAAATACAGCGCGTCGGCGAAGCTGATGTTGGTGACTGCGCCGCGCACCACGAACTGCCCCGTCCCCAGCGACATCTCGGCGAGGCGGTAGAGGCTGGCGAACACCACCACCAGCAGCGAGTAGTAGGTGAGGAAGGCCATCACCGGCATCACCAGCCGGTCCAGCCGCTCGGACACCGTCTCGAACACCAGGGCGATGTCCACCAGCAGCAGCACCACGTCGCGCACCGCCAGCGCGGTGATCAGGCCGATCACCGCCATGGAGCCGACCAGGGCCGCCCCCTGCGCCTCGGCCGGCAGGCCCAGCCGGGGCAGGCCGAAGGACAGCGCGCCGACCGCGGCGATGCCGGGCAGCCAGCGCGAGACGCGGGGCAGGTGGGTGGGGGCGTGGTGGCGGCGGGCGTGGATGGCCGCCGCGATGGCGGCGCGGCGGACGAAGCAGCCAGCCAGGAAGGCGAGGACCGGCACCGCCAGGGCCACGATCTGGTAGGCATGCGGGGCGCCGGCGAAATTGGCGTCGCGGAAGAACACGAACAGGCAGGCGTACAGCGCCACGCTATTGGCCATGGTGACGCCGAAATGCGAGCCGCCGGGGAACACCAGGTAGAAGAAGCCGAAGCCCACGCCGCAGGTGGCCAGCGCCGAGAGCGCGAACGGCCAGTCCCCGCCCATGGCGGCCACCACGAGGCCGACCAGCACCAGGGTGAACACGACCGCGTGCAGCCAGTGCCGGTCCACCCCGCCGGGCGGGGAGGGCAGGCTCACGGTAGGGTGGGAGTGGGCAGGGTGGGAGTGGGCAGGGTGGGGGTGGGCAGGGCGGCGGTGGCGGTGATCTCCAGGCGCCAGGCCGGATGGTGCAGCTTCGCCTGCACGGTGGCGCGGGCGGGCAGGTGGGCGGGGTCGATCCAGGCGTCCCAGGCGCGGTTCATCGCGTCGAAATCGGCGAGGTCGGCGATGAAGATCTGCACCATCAGCAGGTTGCGCCTGTCGGTGCCGGCTTCGGCCAGCAGGGCGTCGATCTGGCGCAGGATATCGGCGGTCTGGCCCTCGGCGTCCTGGCTGGGGTCGTCGGCGACCTGGCCGGCGAGGTAGACGGTGCCGCCGTGGACGGTGGCGCCGCACAGCCGGGCCTCCGGCTGCAGGCGGCGGATGGCGGCGGGTGCGGTCATGCGGCGATCTCCTCGGGCGGTGCGGCGGTTTCGGCGGGGACGGCGCCCGCATGGAAGCGGTCGCGTTGCGGCGGAGTGTCGCTTGGCTGGGGGAGGGGAAGCAAGGGCGGGGGCCGGGGCGATGGTTCGCCCGAGGCTGCTCGGCAGTTCTCGCCAGTAATCATGCGACGAATGTCAAGGTTTCATCGACAGACTTATTGCCAGCCGGCTTCGATGACGACTAGAATCCGCCCGGATCGGGCCAGACCATTGGCCAATGGAAAATGCCGGCCGGCGCGGATTGCCCGGGTGGCCCGGGTGATGCCCGATCGATACATGCAGCGCAGGAGACATGCCGTGAGCGACACCTCGTCCCGCAATGGACCCTATGACACCTTGTTCCATGGCCGCCTCCGGGCCGCATCCGGCACGTTGTTCTGGCTCGGTGTGGTGCTGGTCGTGCTGGGGGTGGCCGCGATCGTCTTTCCGCTGTTTTCCACCCTGGTGGCGGCGCTGCTGGTTGGCTGGGTGCTGCTGATCTCCGGCGCCGTCGCGCTGTTCGGCTCGTTCTCCATCCATGGCACCGGGCCGTTCTTCGGAGCGCTGCTGATCGGCCTGCTGTCGATCGCCGCGGGGGTGTTCCTGCTGTTCAATCCGCTCGCCGGCGCCGTCGCGCTCACGCTGATGCTGGGCGTGATCTTCACGTTCCAGGGCGCGTTCGAGATTGCGTTCGCCTTCGAGATGCGCCCGCATGCCGGCTGGGTGGGCATGCTGCTTTCGGGCATCGCCAGCATCGTGATGGCGGTCCTGATCGCCGCCGGCTGGCCGGGGATCTCGGTGCTGGTGCTGGGCATTCTGCTCGGGGTGAATTTCGTCAGCACCGGGCTTGGCTATATTCTCGTGTCGCGGGTGCTGAAGCCGCAGGAATAGGGCGGAGCGACGCCCCGCCCCCACAACCTGCCCCGTTACGCCGCCAGTTCCACCCAGCCGCCGTCGCCGTGCAGGCTGGCGTCGATGGCTTCCAGGGCGCGGACGGTGTCGATGGATTCCGCCTCGCTGGCGCCGTTCCAGTGCTCCGGGCCCTGGCGGACCATGCGGGCGAAGGAGTCCGCCTCGGCCAGGAAGCCGTTGCCGGCCGGCAGTTCCTCGGTGGCGAACGGCACCGTGCCGGCGGCGCCGCGCTTGATGCGCAGGCTGATGCGGCCGGCTTCGGGGCTGGGGGCGATGGGGCCGTGGTTGCTGTAGCCGGTTTCGATCACCCCGCGCTCGCCGATCACCACGGCGTGACGGTGGGCGGCGGTGGCGAGGCTGGTGGTGAGCTGGGCGATGGCGCCGCCGGGGAATTCCAGCGTGGCGGCGACGGTCTGGTCCACGCCGCCCTGGG
Organism: Rhodospirillales bacterium 70-18; assembly: GCA_001899585.1. Lineage (GTDB taxonomy): Bacteria > Pseudomonadota > Alphaproteobacteria > Acetobacterales > Acetobacteraceae > 70-18. Next base: position 39,162 of record MKWE01000021.1, on the reverse strand, counting down.
TGAAGCGGCCGGTGGCGCGGGCGCGCCGCGGCGCCTCGCCGATGGCCAGGCGCAGCAGGCTCATGGCGTAGGTGCCGGCATCGCGCAGCGCGCCGCCGCCGGCCTTCGGGTCGAGGCGGATATTGGCCGGGTCCACCAGCGGCGCGCCCTCCGGGCTGGCGATGGCGAAGCCGAAGGCGGCGGTGGCGAGCTGGACGCGGCCGATGGCGCCCTCGGCGAGCAGCTCGCGCAGGCGCAGGGTTTGCGGCTGGGACATGTAGGGATACGCCTCGGCCAGGCACAGCCCGGCCGCGCGGGCTGCGGCGAAGGCGGCGCGGGCCTCGGTGGAGGTCATGGTGAAGGGTTTCTCGCACAGCACGTGCTTGCCGGCGGCGAGGCAGCGCAACACCCATTCGGCGTGCAGGTGGTTGGGCAGCGGGATGTAGATGGCCTCGATTTCGGGGTCGGCCAGCAGCGCCTCGTAGCTGGGGTGGCTGCGCGGGATGACACATTCGGCGGCGAAGGCGGCGGCCTTGTCGGCGCCGCGGCTGGCCACCGCCTCGACCCGCGCCAGGGCGGAGCCGGCGAGGCCGCTGGTGAACTGGCGGGCGATGTTGGCGGCACCGAGGATGCCGAAGCGGACGGGGGGGAATTCGGGCATGGGGTGATCCTCGCGCGGGAGTGGGTGGCGCAGGGTGCGCCTGCCGGCGCGTAACGCAAGGGTGGGGGGCGTCCCCCCTGCTTTGGTCGCCCCTGGTCTGGCCGTGCCGCCCGTGGCAGTCTCGGGCGGCAATCCAGGGGAGGCCGCATGAGCCGTATCGTGACCGTCGGGATCGCCCAGATGGGGCCGATCGCGCGCAGTGAAAGCCGGCAGGACGTGGTGGCGCGGCTGCTCGCGCTGATGCAGGACGCGGCGCGGATGGGGTGCGACCTGGTGGTGTACACCGAGGCGGCGCTGACCGCGTTTTTCCCGCACTGGCTGATCACCGACGAGGAGGAGCTCGACTCGTATTTCGAGCGGGCGATGCCGAACCCGGCGGTGCAGCCGCTGTTCGACGCGGCGGCGCGGCTGGGGATCGGGTTCCACCTGGGCTACGCGGAGCTGGATTTCTCCACCGGGCGCAAGCGGCGGTTCAATACCTCGATCCTGGTCGGCAAGGATGGCGGGATCATCGGCAAATACCGCAAGGTGCACCTGCCGGGCTATGTGGAGCCGCGGCCGGGGGAGCCGTTCCAGAACCTGGAGAAGCGGTATTTCGAGGTCGGCGACCTGGGGTTCCCGGTGTGGCACGCCTTCGGCGGGCGGGTCGGCATGATGGTGTGCAACGACCGGCGCTGGCCGGAGGCGTACCGGGTGATGGGGCTGCAGGGGGTGGAGCTGGTGGTGCTGGGCTACAACACCCCGGTGCACAACCCGGCGATGCCGCAGACCGACGACCTGGGCAATTTCCACAACCAGCTGGTGATGCAGGCCGGGGCGTACCAGAACGGGACGTTCGTGGCGGGGGTGGCCAAGGCCGGGGTGGAGGAGGGGGTGGACCAGATCGGCCAGTCCTGCGTGATCGCGCCCTCCGGCGAGCTGATGGTGCAGTGCACGACGCTGGGCGACGAGTTGCAGGTGGCGCGGTGCGACCTGGATCTGTGCACCAGCTACAAGACCAGCATCTTCAATTTCGAGAAGCACCGGCGGCCGGAGCATTACGGGCTGATCGTGGAGCGGACCGGCGCGGGCGACGTGCTGGGGCGTTGAAGAACAGAGTGGGGAGAGGGCGATGAGCCGGTTTCAGGATGCGTTGGCGCCGGCCTTGCCGGATGACGGGGTGGCCGGCGCGCTGGCCGGGCGGGTGTGGCGGCCGGAGGTGAACGGGCCGAGCGTGGTGGCGATCCGCGCCGAGGGGGTAGTGGACATCTCCGCCGCCTTCCCGACCATGCGCGACCTGTGCGAGGCGCCCGACCCGGCGGCGGCGCTGCGGGCGGCGGCCGGGCCGGTGCTGGGCAGCCTGGAGTCGGTGCTGGCCAACACCCCGGCCGATACCCGCGACGCCGGCCGGCCGTGGCTGCTGGCGCCGATCGACCTGCAGGCGATCAAGGCCGCCGGGGTGACCTTCGCGATATCGATGCTGGAGCGGGTGATCGAGGAGCGGGCGCGCGGCGACCTGGCGGCGGCGGCGGTGCTGCGCGAGGAGGTGCGGGCGCTGATCGGCGACGACCTGGCGCGGCTGAAGCCTGGCTCGGCGGAGGCGGCGAAGCTGAAGCAGGTGCTGATCGACCAGGGGGCGTGGAGCCAGTACTTGGAAGTGGGGATCGGGCCGGACGCGGAGATATTCACCAAGGCGCAGCCGATGGCGGCGGTGGGGACGGGGATGGATGCCGGGGTGCATCCCGGCTCCTCCTGGAACAATCCGGAGCCGGAGGTGGTGCTGGTGGTGGCCTCCGACGGGCGGGTGGTGGGGGCGACGCTCGGCAACGACGTGAACCTGCGCGACGTGGAGGGACGGTCGGCGCTGCTGCTGAGCAAGGCGAAGGACAATAACGGCTCGGCGGCGGTGGGGCCGTTCGTGCGGTTCTTCGACGGCGGGTTCGGCATGGACGACGTGCGCGCGGCCGTGGTGTCGCTGACGGTGGAGGGGGAGGATGATTTCCGGCTGGAGGGCGCCTCCTCGATGGCGCGGATCAGCCGCGACCCGGCCGACCTGGCGGCGCAGATGCTGAACGCGCATCACCGGTTCCCCGACGGGGCGGTGCTGTACCTGGGGACGATGTTCGCGCCGATCGACGATCGCGGCGCGGTGGGCAAGGGGTTCACGCATCGGGCGGGGGATATCGTGACCATCGCGGCGCCGCGGCTGGGGCGGCTGGTAAACCGCATCCGGCCGACCGACCAGTGCGAGGCGTGGCGGTTCGGGGCGGGGGCGCTGATGCGCAATCTGGCCGAGCGGGGGCTGCTGTAGGAGGCGGGGATGGTCGATCCGGGGCTGTATCTGGCGTTCGTGGCGACGGTGTCGCTGCTGATCCTGATGCCGGGGCCGAACGTGGCGCTGATCGTGGCCAACAGCATGGCCTATGGCACGCGGTTCGGGCTGCTGACGGTGGCCGGGACCAGTGCCGCGATGGTGGTGCAGCTGGGGCTGACCTGGCTGGGCATGACCACGCTGTTGGGAACGCTGGCGGGGGTGTTCGAGTGGCTGCGCTGGGCGGGCGTGGCGTATCTCCTGTGGCTGGGGGTGCGGCAGTGGCGGGCGGCCCCGGTGGACCTGACGCTGGTGCGGGCGCAGCCGCGCTCGGTGGCGGCGATGATGTGGCGCGGGGTGGTGGTGAGCCTGACCAACCCGAAGACGCTGCTGTTCTATGGCGCGTTCTTTCCGCAGTTCGTGCGCCCGGAGCGCGGCGATGCGGGGACGCAGGTGCTGGTGCTGGCGGCGACGTTCCTGGTGGTGGCGGTGCTGCTGGACAGCGCCTGGGCGGTGCTGGCGGGACGGGCGCGCGGCGTGCTGGCGGCGCGCGGGCGGCTGCGCAATCGCATCTCCGGCGGGCTGCTGGTGGGCGCCGGGCTGGGGCTGGCGATGGTGCGCGGCAAGTAGGCGGGGGCGGGCCGGGGCCGTGCGTGGAGGGCTTGCGCAGGCGGCGGCAATTCTCTAGGAACGGCGCTCCACCGCGGCTCGTGGGCGCGTAGCTCAGCGGGAGAGCACCTCCCTGACACGGAGGGGGTCACAGGTTCAATCCCTGTCGCGCCCACCATTCCTTATCCCCGCATACCGGCAGGCTGGCGCGGCCGCCCCTTAGGGCGCGAGCATGGCCGCCGAGTTGGCCGACAGGCGCTGGGCGGTGATGGTGATGACGGGCGGCGCGAGCCGGTTCAGGCGCCCGCTGTCCCGCGCCGCGTGGAATCGCCGCAGGAAGGCCGCCGGGTCGGTGTAGTCGCGCTGGCCGGGGATGCCGCTGAGATCCCAGCCCCACCATTCCGACGCAAGCACCTGCGCCGCGAGGGGCTCGGGCAGGCGGTAGCGGATGTGCCTGGCGGGCGAGCCGACGACGATGGAATAGGGCGCCACATCCTTGGTGACCACGGCGCCCGCGCCGGTGGTGACGCGGCCGAACATCTGGGCGTCGCAGTGGTTGAAGGGCAGTTCGGCGGTCAATTCGCCGTAGATGGTGGAAAATCCGCTGTAGCCCAGGAAGCCGGCGGCCTTCGCATTTTCGACATCCGTCATCACGTCCTCTTCGTTTCGAATGAAAGCCCGGCGTTTCGGCCACTCTCCGGAGGGGTGACTGCTGTCTGGCGGCGCCGAAGAGTGGCGATGTGACCATCCCCTAGCATATTTGTTGCGGGGCGCGAGCATCTCCCTCGGCGATGGCGGCTATCATGGGCCGGCGGCAGGCTGGACACGACCTAGCTGTCGGCGCACATCCGCGAGTGTGCTTGCTCGATCAGGAGACCGGCCAGGATGGCAGACATCTGGGGTGCATCGCGCGGGTTGGTCCGGCGGTTCGGGCTCGCCTTCGGCGGTTCGGTGCGTCCGCGGGACGCGGATGGTCCGCTGACCGATGCCGCCGACGATCCGATGGCGCGGGTGACGGAGGAGCATGATCGTGCCTTGGCGGCCGTGCGGGCGGAGTTGGCGCTGGCGCGCGACGAGGCTGATGCGCACGCGCGGCAGGCCGAGGAGTCGGGGCGGGCCGCAGCGGTGCTGCGCGCCGAGCTGGCGGCTGCGGGCGAGGCGGCCGCGGGGCATCTGCGCGAGGTGGAGCGGCTGAGGCAGCGCCTGGAGGCGATGCAGGACCAGCGCGATGCCGTCGCCGCATCGACACTCGCCCTGGTGGCCCGGACCGTGGCCGCCGGTACAGGCAACCAGGCCATTCTGTATCTGCAGACCCAGGGCTCTCCGCGCACGGCGGTGTATCCGCTGGCGGATGGCACGCTGGCGTTTTCCCCGCTCATTGGCCCGGGCCCGGGGCCGGGGCCGGTATGCCTGATCACGCAGCCGAAGGCCGGCACCTATATGGTCGCCAGGCTGCTGGAGCGGTTGGGGCTGGTGAATACCCAGGTGCATGTCGATCGGCACGGCTTCACCGACTATCGCCATAAGTCGATCGCCGAGGCGCAATCGGACTACCGTCGGTTCACCACCCATATCCCGATCGAGGTTTCGGCGGGCTTGACCGCGGCGGGCCAGTTCGTCGTTGGCCATCTTGAACACATGGCGCCCTGCGTGGCGGCGACGGCCAATATGGTCCGGATCCTGCAAATCCGCGATGCGCGCGATGCCCTGGTGTCGTTCATGCGGTTCTTTGAGCTGCCGGGCCGTGCCGAGGACGCGCCGAAGACGTGGATGGAACTGCCGGATGGGCCCGAGAGGTTGGCGGCGTTCCTGGACCAGTGGGGCTCGCCGCTGATCGGCATGATGCGCTCGGTGGCTGGCTGGCGGGGTGAGCCTGGTGTGCTAGTATGCCGGTTCGAGGAGCTGATGGGCGATGCGGGCCAGGTCGAGCAGCGCCTGGCGCTGGAGGCGATCGCGGCGCATGTCGGTGTAGGTGGCAGCCGGGACTTGGTTTCGCTGTTCATGAACGAGGTGGTGGGCCACCCGACCAAGACCTATTCCGGAGCGCGGTCCGACGGCAGCCGCCACTGGAGCGAGCAGGTTGAGGCGCGCTTCCTCCAACTGGGAGGTGCGGAGCTGCAACGTGACCTCGGATACCCAACGGCCTGGAGCGCCCCCGAAGCCGGCTGACCGGCGGCGGCCCGGTTCCCGGCGGAAAGCGGCGAACGCCGGACTCACCGGAGGGTGTGGTGGGCCTGCGCCTCAAGGCGATGGCGCTCGTGTCAGCGGCTTGTCTAAAAAATGATACTTTTATCGAGAAATTCCGCACAAAATTGGTTAACGCCCTTGATTTGCAATTGCGCAGCGCGTCATTTAGTCATAAATCGAATGTCATAGAAGGATTAGTCCTCCGCGCCTGATCGCGGGATGCCTTCGGCGCTTTCAGAAACGACTTTCCGATTAGGGTGTCTTTTGATGGCCGATCTGAAAATCCGCATTGTATCCGACCGGCGCGGCAACGCATTGATGGAATACGTCATTGTCGCGATGATCGTTATGGGCACGGCGGCTTTTGTCGGCCAGACGGTCGGGTCCGGCCTGACTGAGAGAATGAACCAGGTGGCGACGAATTTTATGTCCCAGACGATGGCCCCGGTGATGCAGACATTGAACTTCGCCACCGCCGGGGGCTGCCAGTCGGGCAATGCCGCCAATGGCGGGTGCCCGGTGCGGGTGGTCGCGGACCCGGTCGGCATTCCTGGGATTTCGTCTCGAAATTCGCATGTGGTCCCGGCTTTTGTGATCGCGGCCAGCCCCTCCAACTGAGCGGCCGCGCCAGTCCGCCGCCGCGGCGGCGTGCCGGCCCCCTCTTGCGAAGCATCGCCCGGCCCCCGACACTCCCTGGTTGAAGGCAAGGGAGCAGGGCGTGGCCGGATTCAAGAGCACCGAGAACTACATCGCCTCCCGCGACCTGGAAGTCGCGGTCAATGCGGCGGTGACGTTGCAGCGGCCGCTGCTGGTGAAAGGCGAACCCGGCACCGGCAAGACCGTGCTGGCGCATGAGGTGGCCAAGGCGCTCGGCCATCCGCTGATCGAATGGCACATCAAGTCCACCACCAAGGCCCAGCAGGGGCTGTATGAATACGACGCCGTCTCGCGCCTGCGCGACGGCCAGCTTGGCGACCCGCGGGTGCACGATATCGGCAACTACATCGTGCGCGGCAAGCTGTGGGATGCCTTCGACTCGCCGGCGCAGTCGGTGGTGCTGATCGACGAGATCGACAAGGCGGATATCGAGTTCCCCAACGACCTGCTGCTGGAACTCGACCGGATGCAGTTCTTTGTCTACGAAACCCGCCAGACCGTGGTGGCGCGGCAGCGGCCGATCGTGATCATCACCTCCAACAACGAGAAGGAGCTGCCGGACGCCTTCCTGCGCCGCTGCTTCTTCCACTACATCCGCTTCCCCGACCGCGAGACGATGGAGCTGATCGTCCAGACCCATTACCCAGATATCCGCCAGGACCTGGCGCGCGAGGCGCTGAACGTGTTCTTCAAGGTGCGCGACGTGCCGGGGCTGAAGAAGAAGCCGGCGACCTCGGAACTGTTGGACTGGCTGAAGCTGCTGATGGTGGACGAGCTGTCGCCCGAGGTGCTGCGCAGCAAGGACGGCCATACCGTGATCCCGCCGCTGCATGGCGCGCTGCTGAAAAACGAGCAGGACGTGCACCTGTTCGAGCGCCTGGCCTTCCTGTCGCGGCGCGGGGGATAGGGGAGGCGGCGGTGTTCGCGCATTTCATCCTGGCGCTGCGGGCCGGGGGCGTGCCGGCCTCGATCACCGAATACCTGGCGCTGCTGGGCGCGATGAAGGCGGGCGTCGCCGATTACAGCGTGGAGGATTTCTACTTTCTGGCGCGCGCGGCGCTGGTGAAGGACGAGCGCCACCTGGACCGGTTCGATCGCATCTTCGGCGAGAGCTTCAAGGGGTTGGAGCGGCCGGAGGGTGTGGCGCCGCAGGAACTGCCGGAGGAATGGCTGCGCAAGCTGGCCGAGAAGCTGCTGACGCCGGAGGAGATGGCGCAGATCGAGGCGCTGGGCGGCTTGGAGAAGCTGATGGACACGCTGCGCCAGCGCCTGGCCGAGCAGCAGGGGCGCCACCAGGGCGGCAGCAAGTGGATCGGCACCGCCGGCACCTCGCCCTTCGGCGCGCAGGGCTACAACCCCGAGGGTGTGCGGATCGGCCAGGAGGAAGGCCGGCACGGGCGCGCGGTGAAGGTGTGGGACCGGCGCGAGTTCCGCGACCTGGACGACAGCGTGGAACTGGGCACCCGCAACATCAAGCTGGCGCTGCGCCGGCTGCGCCGCTTCGCCCGCCAGGGGGCGCCGACCGAGCTGGACATTCCCGACACCATCGCCAGCACGGCGCGCAATGCCGGGCATCTGGACCTGAAGATGGTGCCGGAGCGGCACAATACCATCAAGGTGCTGCTGTTCCTGGATATCGGCGGCTCGATGGACGAGCATGTGCGGGTTTGCGAGGAGCTGTTCTCGGCGGCGCGCGGCGAGTTCAAGCACCTGGAATACTTCTACTTCCATAATTGCCCCTACGAGTATCTGTGGAAGACCAACCGGCGGCGGCGCGACAACCTGGTGCCGACGCTGGAGGTGCTGCGCACCTATGGGCCGGACTACAAGGCGATCTTCGTCGGCGACGCCTCGATGAGCCCCTATGAGGTCAGCCATGCCGGCGGCAGCGTGGAGCACTGGAACGAGGAGCCGGGCAGCGCCTGGATCGGCCGGCTGACCGGCCATTTCCGCCGCTCCGCCTGGCTCAACCCGCGCCCGCCGCGCGCCTGGGCGCACGCGATGTCGGTGGGGATGATCCGCGAATTGATGGAAGACCGGATGTTCCCGCTGACCCTGGGCGGCATCGACGAGATGACCCGCGAGCTGAGCCGGTAGCGGCCGCCGGCGCCACGGCGCGGATTGACCAGGATCAACGTGCCATCCGTGTATCGCGGCTAGGGTGCACCGGGTGCAGGGCCTGTGCCCGGCCGCATCGGCGCAAGGGATATCTGCCATGAAGCGGGTTCAGGACAAGGTTGCCGTGGTGACCGGCGCGGCCATGGGCATTGGCCGCGCCACCGCCATGAAGTTGGCCGAGCACGGCGCCAAGGTCGCGGTGACCGATATCGACCCGGCCGGCGAGGCGGTCGTCGAGGCGATCCGCGCCGCCGGCGGGGTGGCGAAGGTCTGGCGGCTGGACACCACCGACGAAGTGGCGGTGGCCACGGTGCTGGCTGGCGTGGTGGCCGAATTCGGCAAGCTGGACGTGCTGGTCAACAATGCCGGCATCGCCGGCGCGGACAAGCCGACCCATGAGCTGACCGTGGCGGAGTGGGACCGGGTGATGAATGTGAACGTGAAGGGGGTGTTCCTCTGCACCAAGCACGCCATTCCCCACATGCAGCGCAACGGCGGCGGCAGCATCGTCAACCTGTCGTCGATCTACGGCCTCATCGGGGCAGGCGACATCCCGGCCTACCACGCCTCCAAGGGCGCGGTGCGGCTGATGACCAAGAATGATGCGCTGATCTATGCCAAGGACCGTATTCGGGTGAATTCGGTGCATCCCGGCTTCATCTGGACGCCGCTGGTCGAGGCGCTCGGCCGGCAGTCGCCGGAGGGGGTGGACGCCTTCCGCCGGAGCCTGGATGCACTGCACCCGATCGGCCATGTCGGCGAGCCGGACGATATCGCCTACGGCATCCTGTATCTCGCCTCCGACGAGTCGAAATTCGTCACCGGCAGCGAGATGGTCATCGACGGCGGCTATATCGCCCGCTGATGGCGCGGCGAGGGCCAGCCTTGCTTCTCCCGATGGGGCAACTTCGCGCCCGGCCGGTATAGTGGGGCAGAAGCACCGCACAGGACCCGCGACGATGACCGAGATTGCCGAGATCATGGCCAGCCCCGCCTATCGCCAGGCGGTGGAGGTGATGGACGCCGAGCACGACCGCACGGTGGAGGACATCATCCGGCTGACCGAGATCGAGTCGCCGCCATTCGGCGAGCATGTGCGCGCGGCCGCCTATCTGGAGATGCTGCGCGCGCATGGGCTGGAGGATGTGGAGCAGGACGGCATCGGCAATGTGATGGGCCTGCGCCGCGGCTCGGGCAACGGGCCGATGATCGTGGTGGCGGCGCATCTGGACACGGTGTTCCCCGCTGGCACCAACGTGAAGGTTCGGCGCGAGGGGACCAAGCTGTTCGCCCCCGGCGTGGGCGACGACACCCGCAGCCTGGCCGTGCTGCTGGCCTTCATCCGCGCCATGGACGCGGCCGGCATCCGCACGCAGAGCGACATATTGTTCGTGGGCGATGTGGGCGAGGAGGGGCTGGGCGACCTGCGCGGCGTGCGGCACCTGTTCCACGAGGGCAAGTACAAGGACCGCATCAAGGCGTTCTTCACCGTCGACAGCCCGGAGATGGACAATATCGCGGTCGGCGGCGTGGGCTCCAAGCGCTACCGGGTGACCTTCCGCGGGCCGGGCGGGCACAGTTTCGGCGCCTTCGGGCTGGTCAGCCCGATGAACGCCATGGCGCAGGCGATGGTGGAACTGGCGCGCGTGCAGGTGCCGGCGAAACCCAGGACCACCTATAGCGCCAGCGTGGCGGGCGGTGGCACCTCGGTGAACGCCATCCCGAATGAGTGCTGGATGGAGATCGATTTGCGCTCCGAATCGCCGGCCGAGCTGGCGCGGCTGGAGGCGCGGTTCCACGCCATCGTCGCCTATGCGGTGGCGGGGGAGAACCATGCCCGCTCCATCGCCCAGGGCGAAATCACCGCCGAGACGGCGCTGATCGGCGACCGCCCGGCCGGCGGCACGGCGATGGACAGCGAGATCGTGCGGCTGGCCACCGCGGCGATCACCGCGCACGGCTTCGCGCCGAAGCACGTCGCCTCCTCCACGGACGCCAACATCCCGATGGCGCTGGGCATCCCGGCGATCAAGATCGGCTCCGGCGGCAGCGGCGGGCGGGCGCATTCGCTGGAGGAATGGATCGACGTGGACCGCGCGCCGAGCGTGCGCGGCATGGCGGCCAGCCTGACGGCGATTCTGGCGGTGGCCGGCCTGGCCGGCTGAGGCGCCGTTTCAGGGCGGCGGCGCGCGCTCGGGCGGGCGCGAGCAGGCCAGTGCCGTGATGGCGGGCCACAGCCGGGCGGCCTGCCGTTGCAGCCGCGCGAGATCAGGCGGCGCGGCCAGCAGCCAGGCATGGAGGTGACGCGCGAGGTCCGAGGCCCCGTCGGGCTGGGCATCGGGCGCGTCACCGGCCGGGGCGTTGTGGCGCAGATCAGCTCGGATGGCGCCCCGGGCGGCTTCCACCGCTTCGGCTGGCGCGTCCCCGAGCAGTCCGGCGAGCCGCGCGACCTGGGACTCCGGCGCGGTGAACCAGTGTTCGTAATGGACGATCCCGGCGATGTCCGGGCCGAGATGGCGCAGCGCGTCCAGGTAGTGCTCCACCCATAGCAGCGCGCCGACCGGGGCGGGAATGCCGTCCCGCGCCAGCAGCGAGGCGGCGATGGCGCGCGGATCGCGGACCGACAGCAGCCAGACCGGCTGGATGCCCAGTTCCTCGAACACCTGCCGCCACAGCGGCAGGAAGCGGGCGGTGCGGGGGTCCTTGAAGGCCCAGGCGCCGCCGGCCGCCGCGACCTGCTCCGCGACGATCCGCTTCAGCCGGCCGCGCGCGGCGGCGGCCGGTTCGCCGCGCCAGAACGAGGGCGGCACGGGCTGGAGCAGGTGCAGCGTGTCCCACCGGGCGCCCAGCGCGTCGAGCAGCATCTCGTGGCAATCGACGATCGGCACCAGCTCCTGGTAGCCGTCCGGGTTGTCGGCCGCGGGCGGCATCAGCGGGCCGCCGAGCGCCACGCCGAGATGCTGCACGATGCGCGTGCACAGCGATGTGCCGGCCCGGTGCATGCCGACCACGACGACGACGCGCTCGCGTGCCGGCCAGGTGGCGGCGGCGATCAGAGCGGGGGCGGCGCCGCGCAACGCCGTCGCCAGATGGGCCGCCTCGGTGCGGTCGGCGCGCAGCCGGGCGAGCGCCGCGGCCTCGCGGGCCGGCCATGCCTCGGTCGGGAAGCGGGCGGCGGCGGCACGCATCAGCGCCTCGGCCTCGTCCAACTGGCCGGCCCGGCGCAGCAGCGTGGCGCCGGTCTGATAGCCCTCCGGCTCGTCCGGAAAGCGGCGGCGCTGCTCGGCGGCCAGACGCAGTGCCGCCGCGATGTCGCCACGCGCCGCTTCGGTCTTGGCCGCCCCGTCCAGCGGCCAGGACTCGTCGGGAAACCGTGCCATCGCCGCCGCGAGGATGGCGGCCGCGTCGTCGAACCGCAGGGCCTCGCGGGCGGCCGCCGCGCCGATCTGGTATCCGGCGGCAAGATCGGCGAAACGGTCCCGCAACTCGGTGGCCAGGCGGATTGCCGCCACGGCGTCGCCGCGTGCGCGGGCGATCCAGGCTGCTTCGACCACCGGCCATGGCGCGGCCGGAAAGCGCTGCGCCGCCTCGGCGAGGATGGCGACGGCGGCATCGAAGTCCTGGCGGTCGCGCGCGGTGGCTGAACCGATGTGGTAACCATTGGGATCGGCGGGGAAGCGATCGCGCAATTCGGCCGCCAGGCGGGTCGCGGCTTCGGTTTCGCCGCGCGCCCTGGCGGTCAGGGCGGCTTCGGCAAGCGCCCAGGGATGCGTCGGGAAGCGCGCCGCACCCTCGGCGAGGATTGCCGCCGCCTCGTCCAGGCGCCCCAGCTGGCGGGCGGCGGCGGCGCCCATCTGGTAGCCGGCGGGGAGGGTCTCGAACCGCTCGCGCAACTCGGCGGCCAGCCGCGCGGCCTGGTCCAGGTCGCCGCGTGCCCTGGCGGTCCACGCCGCTTCCACCAGCGGCCATGCCTGGCGCGGGAAGCGCGCCGTGGCGTCGGTGAGCAAAAGCGCCGCGTCGTCGAACCGCCGCAGCTCCCGCGCGGCGGCCGAGCCGATCTGGTAGCCGGCCGGGTGGTCCGGGAACCGGCCGCGCAACTCGGCCGCCAGCGCCGCCGCGCGTGGCCAGTCGTGGCCGGCGGCCTGATGCGCCTGCCGGGCCAGGGTTTCGGCAAGCTGCTCGCCGGACATGCTCGCTCACACCGCCTTGCGTCGCGCCCCGGTCCGACGGCCGGCACAGGCTGGCCGGCCGCATGTGGGCTCGCCGAAGCGTAAAGAAGTGTCGATGCCCGCGCCAGCGCGGTCGTGCCCTACCCGCCGGCGATCTCGGCCAGGAACGCCTCGGTGGTGCGCTGGCGGCAATAGCCCTGGTTGGCGCGCAGCGTCGCGTCGTGCCGCTCCTGGCTGTAGGTGGCGCAAGCGTCGGTGACCAGAGTGACTAGGTAGCCGAGGTCGCAGGCGGTGCGCACCGCGCCGTCCACGCACTGGTCGGTGACGATGCCCGAGATCACCAGATGGCGGGTGCCCAGGTTGCGCAGCACGTAGTCGATATTGGTGGAGACGAACACGTTGGAGGAGGTCTTGGGGATGACGATCTCGTCCGGGCCGGGGGCGATCGCGTCCAGCACCTGGCCGTCCCACGAATCCGGCGGCACGCTGAAGCCGGTGATCTTGTAGTCCAGGCTGCGGTCCCGCCCGTCGCGGGTGAGGTTGCGGATCAGCGTGTACATCACCTCGATCCCGGCGGCGCGGCAGCCGGCCTGCAGGCGCTGCATGTTGGGCAGCACGCGGGCCTCCATCTCGCGGAAGAACCAGCCCAGCCTGGCCTCGCGCGCCTCGGGCGACATGGCGGCGAACTCGGCACCGTCCGGGCGGGCGCAGTAGTTCTGCACGTCCACGAACAGCAGCGTGGTATGGGCGGGCACGACCGGAACATCGCGCGTGGTGGGGTGCGTCATCATGGTTTCCGCTATGCTGAGGCCGGCACTGTGCAGGAGAGCGCGATGGCGGACAAGCAAGGCGACGCGGCCAAACTCACGCGCGACCGGCCGATCCGCGCCGGGCGGGCGGCGCTGCTGGTGGTTGACGTGCAGAACGGCACCTTCAACGCGGCGCAGCAGGCGATCCGCCCTGAATTCCACCACGCCGCCGCCACCCGCGTGATCCCCAACATCGCCCGCCTGATCGCCGCCTGCCGCCAGGCGGGGGTGGAGGTGATCTACACCGTGATGGAGAACGCCACCGCCGACGGGCGCGACCGCAGCCTGGACTACAAGCTCTCCGACATCTTCATCGCCCGCGGCTCGTGGGAGGCGCGCGTGCTGGCGGCGGTGGCGCCGGGCGAGGACGAGATGGTGATCCCGAAAACCTCGTCCAGCCTGTTCAACTCCACCAACCTCGACTACCTGCTGCGCAACATCGGCATCGAGGACCTGATCGTCACCGGCTTCCTGACCGACCAGTGCATCGACCACACGGTGAAGGACGGGGCGGATCGCGGCTACTACGTCACCTGCCTCCCCGATGCCTGCATGGCCGACACCGAGGCGCGGCACGCGGCGGCGCTGCAATGCTTCGCCGGCTATTGCCGGATGCTGGGAACCGAGGCGCTGCTGGACCTGCTCAGTAGGTGAGGGCGTAGCGGGCGCATTGCGCCGCCTCGTCCAGCCCCGCCATCTCCGCCAGCTCGCCGCGCTTGTGCTGCAGGTAGGCGCCCAGATAGGTCTCGCCGAACCAGCCACGGGCCTGCGTGTCCGCCTCCAGCGCGTCCAGCGCGGCGCCCAGCGTGGCCGGCAGCGGCGGGCCTTCGGCGGGAAGGTCGAGCTTGCGGCGGATGCCGTCCACCCCGGCCCAGACCAGCGCGCCCAGCGCCAGGTAGGGGCTCGCGGCGGCGTCGGCCACCCGGTATTCCAGGTTGAACTGGCGGGTCGGGTCCAGCCCCGGCAGCGCCAGCACCGGGCAGACGCGCAGCGCGGCGCCGCGGTCCTGCTGCTGCAGCGTGGCATGAGTCGGCGCCCAGCGGTTCGGCCGCAGCCGGATATACGAAACGACCGAGGGCGCGGTGATCGCGCACAGCGCCGGCATGTGGTGCAGGATGCCGGCGGCGAACTGTCGCCCGATGACTGACAGACCGAACGGCCCCGACGGGTCGTACAACGCCGGCCCGCCCTCGGCGTCGCGGAAGCTGAAATGGATATGCACGCCGTTGCCCACCCCCTCCGGGTCCAGGATCGGCGCGAAGATGGCGCGCTGGCCTAGCCGGTGGGCGGTGGCGCGCACCATCTCGCGCACCACCACGGCACGGTCGGCCGAGCGCATGCCGCCCGCCGCCTCGTTGGTCACCTCGAACTGCTGGGCGCCGAACTCGGCCATGAAGCTGTCCGGCTCGGTGCCGGCGGCGCGCAGGGCGGCCACCAGCGCCTCGGCGAACACGCCCTGCCGGCGCATGGCGTCCAGCGAATACGGGCTGCCGGGCTGGTCCTCGACGCCGGTGTAGACGAATTCATGCTCGAAGGCCGACACCAGGGTGACGCGGGCGGCGTCGTGCAGGGCCGCCAGCGCCCGGCGCAGCAGGTCGCGCGGGCAGCACTCCCACGGCTGGCCGTTCAGGTGGCGCAGGTCGCCCAGGAAGAAATGCTCGCCCGCCGAACCGTCCTCGAAATCCACCTTCACCTCGGTGGTCGGGTCGGGCACCAGGATCAGGTCGCCGCCGGTGCCGAACGGGGTGGCCGGGATGGTGCCGAAGGCCGAGATCATGGTGTTGGTGGGCACCCAGCCGACGCCCTTGACCAGCCGCTGCGGCAGTTCGCGCGCCGGGAAGCCCTTGCCGCGCACCCGCCCCGCGATCTCGCAGGTGCAGACCATGATCAGCGGTTCGCGGTGCATGCGGGCGTCTCCTCCGGGTGGCGGGCTCAGTCCTGCAGGAACGGATTGCTTCGCCTCTCGGCGCCGAAGGTGGAGCCGCCGCCATGGCCGCAGATGAAGGCGATGTCGTCGCCCAGCGGCAGCAGCTTGCCCAGGATGGCGGCGCGCAGTGCCACCGGGTCGCCATAGGGGAAATCGCAGCGCCCGACCGAGCCGTGGAACAGCACGTCGCCGACCAGGGCGAAGCGCTCGGCCTTCTCCACGAACACGATATGGCCCGGTGTATGGCCGGGGCAGTGCAGCACCTCGAACCGCAGCGCGCCCAGTTCCACCACGTCGCCCTCGTGCAGCCACTGGTCGGGCAGCACGTTGCGCAGCCCGGTGAAGCCGAATTGCAGGGCGTCCTCCTCGATGCGTTCCAGCAGGAAGCGGTCGCGCTCGTCCGGGCCGAGGATCGGCACCGGCGCCTCGCCGGCCGCCGTCCGCGCCTCGTCCAGCACGCCCTTCAGCGCCAGCGCGCCGCCGGCATGGTCCAGGTGGCCATGGGTCAGCAGGATCTTCTCGACCCGCAGGCCGAGGTTGGCGATGGTGTCCAGGATGCGCCCCGGCTCGCCGCCAGGATCGACCACGGCGCAGGCCTTGCTGTCGGTCTCCCAGATCAGGGTGCAGTTCTGGCGGAAGAGGGTGACCGGGATGATGACAATCTGGAAGCGCGACATCCCGCCGACGTATCGCTACAGCGCCTCCGTGTCCAGCGCATAGCCGGCGGCGCGCACGGTGCGGATCACGTCCAGCAACTCGCCCTCGCCGTTGATCGACTTGCGCAGCCGGCGGATATGCACGTCCACCGTGCGCGGCTCCACATGGATGTCCGGCCCCCACACCGCGTCCAGCAACTCCTCGCGCGAGAACACCCGGCCGGGGTGTTGCATGAAGAACTCCAGCAGGCGGAATTCGGTGGGGCCCAGATGGACCGGCTTGCCGTCGCGCTGCACGCGGTGGGCGGCCAGGTCCATCGTGATGTCGTGGAATGCCAGCCGCCCCTTGGTCGGCACCGTGCTGGCGCGGCGCAGCAGGGCGCGGATGCGCGCCAGCAGGCTGTCCATGTTGAACGGCTTGGTGATGTAGTCGTCCGCACCGGTGTTCAGCGCGCGCACCGCGTCCTGGTCCTCGGTGCGGGCGGTGACCATGATCACCGGCAGGTCGCGGGTGTTCGGACGGCGGCGGATCTGGCGGCACACCTCGATGCCCGACAGTGTGGGCAGCATCCAGTCCAGCAGCACCAGGTCGGGCGGCGCCTCGGCGATCCGGGTCAACGCCTCCTGGCCGTCGCTGGCCTCGGAGACGCGATAGCCCTGCTTTTCCAGGTTGTAGCGCAGCATGGTGGCCAGGGCGGCCTCGTCCTCCACCACAAGCACCAGCGGGCGGGCCAGGCTGGACAGGCCTTCCGTCATGCGCGGGTCGCGGTCTTCGTGCGGGCGGGGGGAGATCATGCGGGCGGCCTTACTGGTCGTCCGCCGGGCGCACCACCGCATAGGCGGACACGTCACCCTTGGGGCGCGCATCGGTCAGCGGGATGCCGCGCACGGCGTAGTAGATGGTCTCGGCGATGTTGGTGGCGTGGTCGCCGATGCGCTCCAGGTTCTTGGCGATGAACAGCAGGTGCGTGCACGGCGTGATGTAGCGCGGGTCTTCCATCATATAGGTGATCAACTCGCGGAACAAGGCGTTATAGATCTCGTCGATCGCCTCGTCCGAGCGCCAGACCAGCAGCGCCTTGTCGGTGTCCGACTCGCCGAATGCATCGACGATCAGCTTCAGGTTCTCCTGCACCAGCCGCGCCATGTGCGACAGGCCGGACAGCGCGAAGGGCAGGTTGAACTGCGTCAGCACGATGCTGCGCTTGGCCACATTGGCGGCGTAGTCGCCGATGCGCTCCATGTCGCCGGTGATCTTCAGGCCGGCGACGATGTGGCGCAGGTCCTGGGCCATGGGCTGGCGCAGCGCCAGCAGGCGGATGACGTCCTGCTCCACCTCGCGCTCCATGGCGTCCACCTTGGGGTCGGACTCGATGGCGCGGTTGGCCGCCTCGCCGTCCTTGTGCAGGATCGCCTCGCAGGCGGCGGCCACCTGGGCCTCCACCATGCCGCCCATGCCGGTGATCAGCGCCGACAGCCGCTTGAGTTCCTGCTCGTAGGATTTGACGATGTGCTCGGGCATGGGAGGTTCCGTTCAGCCGAACCGGCCGGTGATGTATTCCTGGGTGCGGCGCTCGCTGGGCGCGGTGAACATCTGCGCCGCAGCGCCGACCTCCACCATCTCGCCCAGATAGAAGAAGGCCACCTGGTCGGCGATGCGCGCCGCCTGCTGCATGTTGTGGGTGACGATCACGATGGTGAAGTCGCGCTTCAGCTCGTCGATCAGCTCCTCGATCTTCAGCGTGCTGATCGGGTCCAGCGCGCTGGTAGGCTCGTCGAGCAGGATCACCTCGGGGCGGACGGCGATGGTGCGCGCGATGCACAGCCGCTGCTGCTGGCCGCCGGACAGGCCGCCCGCCGAGGTGTTGAGCCGGTCCTTCACCTCGTCCCACAGCGCGGCGCGGGTCAGCGACCATTCCACCCGCTCGTCCATCGCCGATTTGGACAGCCGCTCATGCAGCTTCACGCCGAAGCTGATGTTCTCGTAGATGCTCATCGGGAAGGGCGTCGGCTTCTGGAACACCATGCCGATACGGCTGCGCAGCTGGTTGAGGTCGATGCCCGGCGCGATGACATTCTCCCCATCCAGCAGCACCTCGCCGGTTGCACGCTGGCCGGGATACAGGTCGTACATCCGGTTCAGCACGCGCAGCAGCGTGGACTTGCCGCAGCCGGAGGGGCCGATCATGCCGGTCACCTTGCCTTCCGGCAGGTCCAGGAAGATCGACTTCAGCGCCCGGTTGGAGCCGTAGAAAAAATCGAGGTTGCGGATGGAGATGCGCGCGCGGTCGGCCACGGCGGCGTCCACTTCCGGCATCCGGGCACTGGTCTCGTTCATGGTGCTGCTCATTGCTTCCGCTCCGTTCACACGCGGGGCCGCAGGACGACGCGGGCGAGGATGTTCAGCGCCAGCACCCCGAAGGTAATCAGCAGCGCGCCGACCCAGGCAAGCTGCACCCAGTCGTCGAACGCCGAGCCGGCATACTGGTAGATGGTCACCGGCAGGCTCGCCATCGGCTGGGTCAGGCTGGTGGACCAGTTAAGGTTGCCAAGCGAGGTGAACAGCAGCGGCGCCGTCTCGCCGGCCACCCGCGCGATCGCCAGCAGCACTCCGGTGGCGATGCCGTCCAGCGCCGCCCGGTAGCAGACGAACACGATCGACTTCCACTTCGGCGCCCCCAGCGCCACCGCCGCCTCGCGCAACGACACCGGGATCAGCCGCAGCATGTCCTCGGTGGTGCGCACCACGATCGGGATCACGATCACCGCCAGCGCCACCGAGCCGGCGATGCCGGAGAAGCCGTTGAACGGGTTGACCAGCACAGCATAGACGAACAGCCCGATCAGGATCGAAGGTGCCGACAGCAGCACGTCGGACACGAAGCGCACAGCGCCGCCCAGCCGAGAGTTCCCGGCGTATTCCGACAGGTAGGTGCCCACCAGCAACCCGATCGGCGTGCCGATCACCGTCCCCAGCCCGGTCTGGATCAGGCTGCCGACGATGGCGTTCAGCAGCCCGCCGCCGGAGCCTGGCGGGCGCGTCGAATGCGCGAACACCGACCAGTGCACGCCCCCGGCGCCCAGCCACAGCAGCGTCGCCAGGATCAGCGCCAGCAGCGCCAGCCCGACCGTGGTGGCCGCCATGCACAGCCCGGCCGCCACCATGTTGCGCCGCTGCCGCCGGCGCGACAGCATCGCCGCCACCCGCGGGTCGCGTGCCGGACCCCGGCTGCCAACGGGGTTAACCGTGGAGGCGCTCATGCCCCGGCCCTCGGGCGCAGCAGCAGCCGCGAGATCGCCAGCACGATAAACGAGATCACGAACAGGATGAACCCCAGCGCCAGCAGCGAGGCCAGCTTCAGGCTGCCCGCCGGGCTCTCCGGAAATTCCAGCGCCACCAGCGAGGCGATGGTGTTGCCCGGCCCGAACAGGCTGGGGGAGATGCGGTTGGTGTTGCCGATCACGAAGGTCACCGCCATCGTCTCGCCCAGCGCCCGCCCCAGTCCCAGCATGATGCCGCCCATCACCGACACGCGGGTATAGGGGATGACGATCGAGCGCATCACCTCCCAGGTGGTGCAGCCCACGCCGTAGGCCGATTCCTTGAACACCGCCGGCACCGTCTGGAACACGTCGCGCATGGTCGCCGCGATGAACGGGATGACCATCACCGCCAGGATCAGCGCCGCGGTGGCGATGCCGGTGCCGAAGGGCGGGCCCTGGAACAGGTCGCTCAACACCGGCACGTCGGCCAGCCCGTCGATCACGAAGGGCTGCACGTAGCTCGACATGAAGGGCACGATCATGAAGAACCCCCACATGCCGTAAATGATGGAGGGTACCGCCGCCAGCAGTTCCACCGCGGTGCCAACCGGGCGGCGCAGCCAGGCCGGCGCCAGCTCGGTCAGCCAGAAGGCGATGCCGAAGGCCAGCGGCACCGCGATCAGCAGCGCCAGCACCGAGGTGATCAGCGTGCCATAGATCGGCACCGCCGCACCGTATTGCTGCTGCACCGGGTCCCAGTTGGCATCCACCAGGAAATGCGGCCCGAAGGCGCGGAAGGCCGGCAGCCCGCCGATCAGCAGGGAGAGGATAATGCCGCCCAGCAGCACCAGCACCAGCATGCCGGCGGCATAGGCCAGCGCCGCGAAAACGCGGTCGCCAACGGCTCCGCTGCCGGCGCGGCGGAGGGGCATCTTGCGGGCGCCGGTGAGCGGCGGGGCGGCGGTCGAGGACACCGTTGGATCATCCATCAAGATGGCGGGTCAGGCAAAACGACAGCCCAGGCACGTCGGGGCAGGCGTGTCGAGGGGGCGCCCAGCCCGGGCGCCCCCTTTCACAGTGGCGTGGCGAGGCTCAGCCCTTGAAGTCGGCGGCCCAGGCGGCGCGCACCGCGTCCTGCACCGCCTTCGGCAGCGGCACATACAGCAGTTGCGTCGCCATGTCGTTGCCGTGGGCGAAACCCCAGTCGAAGAACTTGCGCACGGCCGCGCTCTGCGCCGCGTCCTTCGGGTCGGTCGGCAGCAGCACGAAGGTGGCCGACTCGATCGGCCAGCTCTTGGCGCCCGGCTGGTCGTTCAGGTCGATGGCGAAGTTCTTGACCTTGCTCCAGTCGGCATTGGACGCCGCCGCCGCATAGGCTTCCATCGACGGCGCCACGAACGCGCCCGACTTGTTGCGCAGCAGCGTGGTGGTCAGCTTGTTCTGCGTCGCATAGGCGCTCTCGACATAGCCGATGCCGCCGCGCACCTGCTTCACGGTGGCCGACACGCCGTCGCTGCCCTTGGCGCCGTTGCCGGCCGCCCACTTCACGCTGGTGGAGGAGCCCACCTTGGACTTCCACTCGGCGCTCAGCATCGACAGGTAGTCGGTGAACACGAAGGTCGTGCCCGAGCCGTCGGCGCGGTAGACCGGCGCGATCGCCAGGTTCGGCAGCTTCACGCCAGGGTTCAGCGCCACCAGCTTGGCGTCGTTCCACTTGGTGATCTTGCCCAGGTAGATGTCGGCCAGCAGCTCGCCGGTCAGCTTCAGCTTGTCGGCTTCCACGCCGGGGATGTTGACGATCACCACCACGCCGCCGATCACGGTCGGGAACTGCATCAGCTTGTGCGTGGCCAGCTGGTCGGCGGCCACCGGCATGTCGGAGGCGCCGAAATCAACGGTGCGGTTGTTGATCTGGTTGATGCCCGCACCCGAGCCGATCGCCTGGTAGTTCAGGGTGATGCCGATGGCGGCCTTCGCGCCCTCGCCCCACTTGCCGTAGATCGGCGCGCCGAAGGTGGAGCCGGCGCCGGTGATCTGCTGCGCCTGCGCGGCGGGGGCGGTGAAGGCGGTGAAGCCGGCCAGGGTGATGGCCAGCGCGGTGGGGACGAATTTCATGTGCTCTCCTCGGGGTCTCGTGCGGGGCGGACCCTACGCAGGCATGAAGACGCCAAGATTGCAGTTCGATGAAGCTTCCGTGACAGCGCGGGCCATCCGGATAGGTCGGGCAGGATGTCGAGGCGCCGGCGGATTGGTTATGCCACATAACCATCACGGAAGCAATATTCACGAATCACGCCAGTTGAATATCGGCGGATAATGCTCCACATTGAGCGTGGAATAAGGAGTTCCACACATGAACGCGCACCAGAACGGCGGCCGCCAGGATTGGGAATTCTTTGGCGACCACGCCGTCTCCGCCGCCCCGTTCGCCGACAATCTCCCCGGCTTGGCCCGCGCCCCACGCGACGAGGGCGCCCGGACCCACCCGGACGCCCCCCTGCTCACGCCGCGCGAAGCCGCCTGGGCCTGCGCCGCCATCCTGGCCACCACCGTCGTGGCGCTGGCGGCCGGCGCCTAGTGGTCCGATGCCAGCGGGCATTTCAGCCGGTTGGCTGAATCGTCCGAATGGGTCAGCGCACTGGCCTCGGCCGTTCAGCGCGGCAGCGGCGGCTGCGCCACCATCCGAAGATACGGCTTCAACGTCTTCCAGCCATTGGGGAAGCGCGCCTTGGCATCGGCGTCCGACAGGCTCGGCGAGATGATCACGTCCTGCCCGTCGGTCCAGTTCACCGGGGTCGCCACCTTGTTGGCGTCGGTCAGTTGCAGGCTGTCCACCACCCGCAAAATCTCGGCGAAGTTGCGCCCGGTGCTGGGCGGGTAGGTCATGATCAGCCGCACCTTCTTGTTCGGGTCGATGATGAACACGCTTCGCACCGTGATGGTGGGGTCGGCCAGCGGATGCACCATGCCGTACAGCGTGGACACCTTGCGGTCGGCATCGGCCAGCACCGGGAAGTTCATCACCTGGTGCTGCGTCTCCTCGATGTCCTTGTCCCAGGCGCGGTGGCTCTCGGCCGAATCGACCGACAGGCCGAGCACCTTCACATTGCGCTTGTCCCATTCCGGCTTCAGCCGCGCCGCCTCGGCCAGTTCGGTGGTGCACACCGGCGTGTAGTCCCTGGGGTGGCTGAACAGAATGCCCCAGGAAGTGCCGAGCCAGGCATGGAAGCTGATCGGGCCGGTGCTGCTGTCCTGCTGGAAGTCGGGGGCGATCTGGCCAAGCTGGATGGTCATGGCGATGTTCCTGTCTGGGTTCAGATGGTGAAGCTGATGGGCTCGGTGGCGGGCCGGCGCATCCCGGCGGCCTGGGCGCGGCGCAACAGGTCGTCCAATGTCAGCGCCGCCAGCCGCGCCTGGGCGGCGGCCTCCAGCTCGTCCCACAGCCGGTCCGTCACCGCTGCCTGGAGCGAGCCGGGCGGCGAGGCGGCCGGCGCCTCGGGCGAAGCCTCGCCGTCGTCGCCGGCCACCGCCGACACGATATCAGAAAGATGGATGTCCCGTCGCGGCCTGCCCAGCCGATAGCCGCCACGCGGCCCGCGCACGCTGTCCAGCAGCCCGGCGCGCGACAGCGCCTGCAACAGCGGCTCCATGCCGCGCCGCGCCTGGCCCAGCCGCTCGGCGATGTCCGCGGCGCTGACCGTGGCGGTCCGCCCGCCATGAAAGGCGATGTCCAGCATCACCGTCACCGCCACCATCACCCGGTCCCTGCGGATCAGCATCGCGTTTCCCCCGCCATCCGCGCGCCTGCCCGACGGATGTGCCAAGGGGGCACTAAACCACGATCTCGCGATGTGATAAACCACCGCCATGAAACACCTACCCGAGCCGCCGGCACGCGGGCGCATCTACGACAGCGTGCTGGACACGATCGGCGCCACGCCCCTGGTCCGGCTGCCACGCATTGCGGCCGCGGATCGACCCGTGGCCGACTTGGCGCTGAAGCTGGAATTTTTCAATCCGCTCGGCTCGGTCAAGGACCGCATCGGCCTGGCCATGATCGACGCCGCCGAGGCCGAGGGCCTGATCCGCCCCGGCCATTCGGTGCTGGTGGAACCCACCTCCGGCAACACCGGCATCGCGCTCGGCTTCGTCGCCGCCGCGCGCGGCTACCGCCTCATCGTCTGCATGCCCGAGGGCGCCTCGGTCGAGCGGCGCAAGATGCTGCGGCTGATGGGCGCCGAGGTGCAGCTCACCCCCGCCCGCCAGGGCATGGCCGGCGCCATCTCCCGCGCCGAGGCAATCCTGGCCGCCACCCCGCACGCCTGGATGCCCCGCCAGTTCGACAACCCGGCCAACCCCGCCATCCACGCCGCCACCACCGCCGAGGAAATCTGGACCGACACGGCCGGCCTGGTAGACATCGTGGTGGGCGGCGCCGGCACCGGCGGCACCCTCACCGGCATCGCCCGCGCGCTGCACCCGCGCCGCCCCGGCCTGCAGGTGTTCGTGGTGGAACCCTCCGAAAGCGCCGTCCTCTCCGGCGACGAACCAGGCCCGCACGGCCTGCAAGGCATCGGCCCGGGCTTCCAACCCAGCGTGCTCGACATGGGGCTGATGGCCGGCGTGCTGCGCGTCAGCGAACGCGAAGCCATCGCCGCCGCCCGCCGCTGCGCCCAACTGGAAGGCCTGCCCATCGGCATCTCCTCCGGCGCCGCCCTGCACGCCGCCCTGGGACTGGCACAGGAACCGGAAAACGCCGGCAAACTGATCGTGGCAATCGCGCCGTCCTTCGCGGAACGCTATCTGTCCACGGCGTTGTTTGCGGGGATGTGAAGGGTAGGGAAGGCTTCTTTTTGTGAACAAAAAGAAGCAAAAAAACTTTGTTCGCTGGGCACCTGATGCTGTCCGGAGAGACTCCAGCGAATAGAGGTTTTTTGGTTCTTTTTTCCAAAAAAGAACCGCTTCCTCGCCTACCCCACCCGCTGAGCCGCCCGCACCGCCGTATCCAGGGCCGACAGGAACTGCGACCGGTCTGCCTTGGTCAGTGGCCGTGGCCCGCCGGTCACCACGCCGCTTTCGCGCAGGTGCCGGCCGATCTCGCGCCCGGCCAGCGCGTTGCCGATATTGTCGCCGGTCCATATCTTGCCGTTCGGCGCCAGTGCCCGCGCCCCGCGCGCCAGGCAGCGGGCGGCCAGCGGGATGTCGGCGGTGATGCACACATCCCCCGCCGTGATCCGCTCGGCGATCCAGTCATCGGCGATGTCGGCCCCTTCGGCCACCGTCACCATGCGCACGTTCGGCCGGCCGGGCGGGCGGATCGGGCGTGAGCCGTTGGCGACCACATGCACCACCAGCCCCAGCCGCTCGGCCACGCGATACACCTCCTCGCGCACCGGGCAGGCATCGCCGTCCACATAGATCTCCGTCACCCGCGCGCGCTCCCGCCATTGCCGCGCCAGTTTGCCGCATTCCACGCCCCCGCACGAGATTTTTGGGCACGAGATTTTTGGGCTTGGGTCCGGCGGCGCGGCGGTGCAGGCTATCGGTCTCGGTTCATTCCATCCGCACGGAGCCCCGCATGCGCAAGGTCCACACCGCCTGCTTCGCGTTGGCCATGATGCTCGCCACCGGTGCCGCCCACGCCGCCGGCACGCTGCGGATCGGGCTGAACGAGGACCCCGACTTGCTCGATCCGGCGCGCGCCGGCTCCTATGTTGGACGCATCGTGTTCGCCGCCATGTGCGACAAGCTGATCGATATCGACGCGAAGCTGGCCTTCGTGCCGCAGCTCGCCACCTCCTGGGAATGGTCCAAGGACAACCTGGCGCTGACGATGCACCTGCGCCCAGGCGTGAAGTTCCAGGACGGCGAGCCGATGGACGCGCGGGCGGTGCAGGTCAACATCGACCGCTACCGCACCGCCCCCTACAGCCTGCGCAAGGGCGAGGTCGCCGCCGTCAAGTCGGTGGAGGTGGTCGATCCGCTGACCGTGGTGCTGCACCTGTCCCACCCGGACGCGCCGCTGCTGGCGGTGCTGGCCGATCGCGCCGGCATGATGCTCTCGCCCAAGGCGCTGGCCCAGTATGGCGACAAGGTGTTCGAGCATCCGGTCTGCGCCGGCCCCTTCAAGCTCACCGAGCGGGTGGCGCAGGACCACATCACCCTCGACCGCTTCCCCGGCTACTGGGACGCCAAGAACATCTTCCTCGACCGCATCACCTACCAGCCGATCCCCGACACCACGGTGAAGCTGGTGAACCTGGAATCCGGCCAGCTCGACCTGATCGAGCGGATGGCCGCCACCGACGCGCCGGCGGTGAAGAAGAACCCCAAGCTGAAGCTCTATGCGCAGCCGGGCGTGGCCTACCAGTCGATCCTGTTCAACGTCGGCCACGGCCCGGCCGCCCAGACCCCGCTCGGCCAGGATGCCCGCGTGCGCGAGGCGTTCGCCAAGTCGATCGACCGCGCGGCGCTGAACCAGGTGGTGTTCGACGGCGCGCAAACCCCCTCCAACCAGTTCGAGGCGCCGCACACCCCCTATTGGGACCCGGCCTTCCCGGTTCCGCCGCGCGACCTGGAAGGCGCCAGGAAGCTGCTGAAGGAAGCCGGCCAGACGCGCGTGCCGGTCAGCCTGCTGGTCGCCAACTCGCCCGACTCCAAGCAGGTGGGCGAACTGATCCAGTCGATGGCCGGAGAGGCCGGGTTCGACGTGAAATTGCGGGTGGAGGAGGCCAATGCCGGCGTCGCCGCCGCCAAGTCGGGCGATTTCCAGGCCTTCGGTGTGATCTGGAGCGGCCGCGCCGATCCGGACGGCAACGTGTCGATCTGGCTGTCCAAGAAAGGCTTCCTGAACTGGGGCAACTACGACAACCCCCAATACGACGACCTGCTGGCCCAGGCCCGCGCGGTCACCGACATGGGCCAGCGCAAGGCCCTGTACGCCAAGGCCGACGCCATCTTCCAGCACGACGTGCCGATGATGGTGCTGTTCCACCAGACCTGGCTGTTCGCGGCCAGCACCAAGGTCTCGGGCTTCACCCCGGTGCCGGACGGGCTAATCCGTCCCCAGGGCATCAAACTGGCCAATTGAGGAGCGTAGAGTGTCCGGCTCGAATATATCCATCGACGGCAAGCGGTTGCTGGCCGATCTTTATCGCCTGCGCGAATTCGGCACCTACAAGACCGGGGTGCACCGCCCGACCTTCTCCCCGGTAGACATGGACAGCCGCCGCTGGCTGATGGAGCGCATGCGCGACGCCGGGCTGGAACCGGAGATCGACGGCATCGGCAACGTCCTCGGCCGCGGCGCCGGCGACGGGCCGCGGCTGTTGCTGGGCAGCCACACCGAGACACAGCCGCATGCGGGGTGGCTGGATGGCGCGCTGGGGGTGATGTACGCGCTGGAGGTGGCGCGCGCGGTGGGGCGCGGCATCGACGTGGTAGCCTGGGCGGACGAGGAGGGACATTACGGCTCCTTCCTCGGCAGCCGCTCCTATGTCGGCGATGTGTCGGAGGCGGACATCGACGCGGCGCGGAACCGCCATGAGAACAAGACCTTGCGCGAGGCGCTCGCCGAAGCGGGCTTGGCCGGCAAGCCCCGCCTGCACTTCGAACCCGGCCGCTACAAGGGCTTCCTGGAGGCGCATATCGAGCAGGGCGACGCGCTGGAGGCCGCCGGGCTGAAGATCGGCGTGGTCACCAGCATCGTCGGCATCTGGCAGTACCGGGTGAATTTCGAGGGGGTGCAGAACCACGCCGGCACCACCCGGATGGCGATCCGCAAGGATGCCGGGGTCGCTTTGATGCGGCTTTTTGCCGCCATCGAGGCGAAATTTCCGACCATTTGTGCCGAAAAAACGGTCTGGACGGTGGGAAAAATCCTGCTCGACCCGGGTGCGGCCAGCATCGTGCCGGGCGGGGCGGAGATGATGTTCCAGTTCCGCGACGCCGATCCGGCGGTTCTGGCCCGCCTGGAGGCTGCATTGCAGGCGCTGGTTGCGGAGGCGGATGCTTCCGGACCCTGTAAGGTTATACTTCATACGCTTTCCCGCTCCACCCCCAAGATGATGGACGAAGGCTTCCGCGCCGCACTCGACCGGGCGGCCGAGCGGTTCGCGCCGGGGCTGCACCAGCGCATGCCCAGCGGCGCCGGGCATGACGCGCAGCAACTCGCCCGGGTGATGCCGGCGGCCATGCTGTTCGTGCCCAGCATCGGCGGCATCAGCCATCACTGGAGCGAGAACACCGCCGACGAGGACATCGTGCTGGGCTGCCAGGTGATGGCGGCGGCGGCGGCGGATATCCTGGCGCGAGGCTAGCCGACTCGACAGGCGGGGGCTTGGCGCTATGTTGCGCCGGGAACCACGCCGCTTCGGCCGCGCACACCAAGAGGTATCGCATGTATTCCGACGTATCGCTGTTCATCGACGGCGCCTGGGGGCCGAGTGCCGCCGGCAAGGTGCTGACCGTGATCAACCCCGCGACCGGCGACAAGCTGGGCACCGTGGCGCATGCCGAAATCCCCGACCTGGACCGCGCGCTGGCCGCCGCCGAGAAGGGCTTCGCGGTGTGGCGCAAGATGTCCGCCTATGACCGCGCCAAGATCATGCGCAAGGCCGCCGACCTGATCCGCACCCGCGCCGACGACATCGCCCGGCTGATGACCCAGGAGCAGGGCAAGCCGCTGGCCGAGGCGAAGGGCGAGATCGGCGTCGCCAGCGACGTGATCGACTGGTTCGCCGAGGAGGCCAAGCGCGCCTATGGCCGCGTCATCCCGGCGCGCGCCGACGGGGTGTACCAGCTGGTGATCAAGGAGCCGGTGGGGCCGGTGGCCTGCTTCACGCCGTGGAACTTCCCGATCAACCAGGCGGTGCGCAAGATTTCGGCGGCGCTGGCGGCCGGGTGCTCGGTGATCCTGAAGGGGCCGGAGGAGACACCGGCGAGCTGCGCCGAACTGGTGCGCGCCTATGCCGATGCCGGCGTGCCGGCGGGCGTGGTGAACCTGGTGTTCGGGGTGCCCGCCGAGATTTCCGAATACCTCATCCCGCATCCGGTGATCCGCAAGATCTCGTTCACCGGCTCCACCGTGGTCGGCAAGCAGCTGGCGGCGCTGGCCGGGCTGCACATGAAGCGGGTGACCATGGAGCTGGGCGGCCACGCGCCGGCCATCGTGTTCGACGACGCCGACCTTGAGGTGGCCAGCAAGATCCTGGCGGCCAACAAGTTCCGCAACGCCGGCCAGGTGTGCGTGTCGCCGACCCGCTTCCTGGTGCAGGAGAAGGTGTTCGACGATTTCGTCGGCCGCTTCGTGGCGCTGGCCGAGAAGATCAAGGTCGGCGACGGCCAGGAGGCCGGCAGCACCATGGGGCCGCTGGCCAACCCGCGCCGGGTGAGCGCGATGGAGGGCTTCATCGCCGACGCCGTGCAGAAGGGCGCCGAGGTGAAGACCGGCGGCAAGCGCATCGGCAACAAGGGCAATTTCTTCGAGCCGACGGTGCTGACCAACCTCAACCGCGACATGCGGGTGATGAACGAGGAGCCGTTCGGCCCGCTGGCGCTGATGGTGCCGTTCAAAAGCTTCGACGACGTGGTGGAGGAAGCCAACCGGCTGCCGTTCGGGCTGGCTTCCTACGCCTATACCCGCTCGGTGAAGACCGCCAACGCCATCGCGGCGCGGGTGGAGGCGGGCATGATGTCGATCAACCACCACGGGCTGGCGCTGCCGGAAGTGCCGTTCGGCGGCATCAAGGATTCCGGCTACGGGTCCGAGGGCGGGCTTGAGGCGATCGAGGCTTACCTGAATACGAAGTTTGTGACGCAGGCGAGCCTGTAGGGAAGGAAGGCTTCTTTTTGTGAACAAAAAGAAGCAAAAAAACTTTATTCGATGAGGCTGTGGGGCGGGGGGTGTATACCCTCCGCCTTTTCTTCTTCTCGCCTCTACGTCTCTTTGTGAATCCGCTTGCTTCCCTGCCTCTACATCCTGACTCCGCCCTGCCAGACCGCCAGCACGTTCATATTCGGGTCCAGTGCGACCAGATCGGCGCGCATGCCCGGGGCGATGCGGCCGCGATCGTCCAGGCCCAGCACGGCGGCGGGGGTGGCGGTGGCCATCTGGACCGCGGTTTCCCAGTCCACGCCGACATGGTTGACCAGGTTGCGCACGCATTCGGCCATAGTGACGTGGGCGCCGGCGAGGCCGCCGGCCTGGTTGGTCAGGCGGCCGTCCTTCAGGGTGACGTGGTCGCCGCAGAGGTCGAACTCGGTGATGTCCGAGGCGGCGGTGGGCATGGCGTCGGAGACGGCGAACAGGCGGTCCGGGCCCATCAGGCGCAGCGCCATGGCGACCATTGCGGGGTGGACATGGATGGTATCCACGATGATGCCGGCGCGGGCGCGCGGGTCGGACAGCGCCGCGGCGGCGATGCCGGGGGCGCGGCCGGCGATGGGGGCCATGGCGTTGGTGAGGTGGGTGAAGCCGGTGATGCCGGCATCCAGGCCGTCGCGCGCCTGCTCGAAACTGGCGTCGCTGTGGCCGGCGAAGAGGAGCACGCCGGCGTCGGCCAGGGCGCGGATCAGCGCCGGGTCGGTCTCTTCCGGGGCGAGGGTGACCAGCAGGCAGCCGGGGAAGGGCCGGGCCAGCAGGGCGGCGTCGGCCTGCGTCATGCGGCGGACCATCGCCTTGGGGTGGGCGCCGTGGCGGGCGGGGCTGAGGAAGGGGCCTTCCAGGTGCAGGCCGGCGATGCCGGGGATGCCGGCTTCGAGCGCGGCGCGGGCGGCTTCCAGCGCCTGTTCCATGCGGCCGGGCGCGTCGGTGATGAGGGTGGGCAGGATGCTGGTGGTGCCGGTGCCGGCCATGGCGCGGGCGATGGCGGCCATCGCCTCCAGCGTGGGGGTGGCGTTGAGCAGCACGCCGCCGGCGCCGTTCACCTGGGCGTCGATATAGCCGGGGGCGATGATGACGTCCTCGGTCCATTCGTCGAACGGCATGCCGGGGGGGGCTTCGCTGGCGATGGCGACGATGCGGCCCTCCTCGACCACCACCACGCCCTCGCCGTGCGAGGCATGGCCGTCGAAGATATGTTGGGCGCCGATGGCGATCATGCCGGTATCTCCAGTGAGGCGCGCAGCCGCAGCAGGGCCGCGCGCAGATTGTTGCCGCTGTCGTCCAGAAGCGCCTGGGCGCCGGCGCGGTCCAGCCCTTGTAGCACCAGCACGGCGAGTTTGACGCTGCCGCCGGCCTCGTCGAGCGCCGCGCGGATGGCCGCGTCGTCCTCGCCGGTGAGGTGGGCGAGCATGCGTGCGGCGCGGCGGCGCAGTTTTTCGTTGCGGGCCTGCATGTCGACCATCAGGCCCTGGTGGACCCGGCCGAGCAGTACCATCACCAGGCTGGAGAACAGGTTCAGCACTACTTTCTGCGCGGTGCCAGCCTTCATGCGAGTGGAGCCGGCGATCGCCTCGGCGCCGGTTTCGGCCAGGATGGGGTGGGCGGCGGCGGCGAGCAGGGCGCCGCCCGGGCTGTTGGAAATGCCGATGGTCAGCGCCCCGCGCGCGGCGGCGGCGCGGATGGCCGCGGTGGTGAAGGGGGTGCCGCCGCTGGCGGCGATGCCGAGCACCACGTCGTCCGGCCCGATGGCGTGGCGGGCGATGGCGGCCTCGGCGGCGGCGCCGTCGTCCTCGGCGTTCTCGATGGAGCGGGTGAAGGCGGCCTCGCCGCCGGCCATCAGCAGCACCAGGCGGTCCTGCGGCCAGTCGAAGGTGGGGGGCAACTCGGCGCCGTCCTGCACGCCGATGCGCCCGGAGGTGCCGGCGCCGGCATAGACCAGCCGGCCGCCGCGGGCCAGCAGCGGGGCCGCGGCCGCTGCGGCGGCGGCGATGGCGGGCAGCGCCGCGCGGGTGGCGGCGACGGCGGCCAACTGGCCTTCCCACATCGCGGCGAGGATGGCGGCGGGGGGCCAGGCGTCGAGATCCTGGTAGCGCGGGTCGATGGATTCGGTGGCGGGGAGCGGCGGAGTGTGCATGGTCGTTCCGGTTGAATGCCCGGCGCCACTCAACGCCCGGGCGCGGCGGCGATCAAGCCCGGCATGCGCGGATGGGCGATTTGGCGCGATGCGGCACAGAAATCTTTTGCAACAGGCGAAATCCGCTGATAGGAGGCGGCGTCTTTGGGATGATGCTGATCCGTTCGGCGGATTCGCGCATGATTCCAGGCACGGCACTACAAAAGAAAAGGAAACCGCATGTCTAAGGCATTCATTGCAGCGGTGCTGCAGGATTCCGCAAGTCTGACCGGCACCGCTGCGAATCGCGCCGCGGGCGACCTGATGGCCGCGATCGTCAAGGAAATGAAGAAGAACGGCAAGTTCACGCTGCCGAGCTTCGGAACCTTCACGGTACGCAAGACCAAGGCGCGCAAGGGGCTGAACCCGCGCACCGGCGAGGCGATCAAGGTGAAGGCGGGCAAGACAGTCCGTTTCAAGGCCTCACCGACCCTGAAGAAGTCGGTCTGATCCATGTGGCCTGCGCCGGCGATGAAGGCCGGACGCAGGCCGCCGGTGCCGTGGCACGGGGCATGGGGCACGGGGCATGGGGCAGCGAAGAAGAATCACATGGAGGCGGGGAGGCGGGGAGAAGGAAGATCGAGGCGAATTCGCTTTTCTTCTCCCCGCCTCCATGTTGATCTTTTTGCCTGGGTGAATTCGCTCCGGCTCAGACGTCCAGCTCGACCACGTCGCGGGCGTGTTCCTGGATGAATTCGAAGCGGGCTTCCGGGCGGCGGCCCATCAGGCGTTCCACCAGGTCGTTGGTGGCGGCGCGTTCCTCCACGGCGGCGACCACCTTGAGCAGGGTGCGCTTCGCCGGGTCCATGGTGGTTTCCTTCAGTGCCGATGGCGGCATTTCGCCGAGGCCCTTGAAGCGGCTGACCTCGACCTTCGGGGTGGCCTTGAACTGCTTGAGCTTGCGCTCGCGGTCGGCGTCGTCCATCGCGTAGATCGATTTGGCGCCCTGGGTCAGCCGGTAGAGCGGCGGCTGGGCGAGGTAGACATGGCCCTGGCGCACCAGCTCGGGCAGTTCGCGGTAGAAGAAGGTCATCAACAGGCTGGCGATATGGGCGCCGTCCACATCGGCGTCGGTCATGATGATGACGCGGCCGTAGCGCAGGCGGGAACGGTCGAACCGGTCGCCGACGCCGCAGCCGAGGGCTTCGACCAGGTCTTTCAGTTCCTGGTTCTGGCGCAGCTTTTCGGTGGAGGCGCTGGCGACGTTGAGGATTTTGCCGCGCAGCGGCAGCACCGCCTGGGTGGCGCGGTCGCGCGCCTGCTTGGCCGAGCCGCCGGCCGAATCGCCCTCGACCAGGAAAAGCTCGGTGCGCGCGGCGTCTTCCACCGAGCAGTCGGCCAGCTTGCCGGGCAGGCGCAGGCGGCGGGTGGCGGATTTGCGCGGGGTGTCCTTCAGCTCCTTGCGGCGCAGGCGTTCCTCGGCGCGCTCGATGACGAAGGCGAGCAGGTTGTCCGCCGTGGTCGGGTCGCCGGCGAGGAAATGGTCGAAGCGGTCGCGCAGCGCGGTTTCCACCAGGCGGGTGGCCTCGGGGCTGGTGAGCTTCTCCTTGGTCTGGCCCTGGAATTGCGGCTCGCGGATGAAGGCGGAGAGCTTGGCGGCCATGCCGCCCAGCACGTCCTCGGCGGTGACGGCGGCGGCGCGGCGGTTGCCGCGCTGCTCGCCCCAGGCGCGCAGGCCCTTCAGCAGGGCGTTGCGAAAGCCGGTCTCGTGGGTGCCGCCCTGGGAGGTGGGGACGGTGTTGCAGTACGAGGCGATGTCGGCCTCGCCGGTTTCCTGCCAGGCGATGGCCCATTCCAGCCGGCCGGTGCGCGCGCCGTTGGGACCGGTGGGCAGGTCGGCGTCGCCGGCCCAGATGGGGGCGACGGTGGGGCTGCCGGCGATGTCGGCCTCCAGGCTGTCGCGCAGGCCGCCGGGGAAGTGCAGCACCGCCTCGGCGGGGGTCTCGTCGCGGCCGGGCTTCAGCAGCGCGGGGTCGCAGGACCAGCGGATCTGCACGCCGCGGAACAGATAGGCCTTGGAGCGGCAGAAGCGGTAGAGGCGGGCCGGGCTGAAGGCGAGGTCGCTGAAGATCTGCGGGTCGGGGTGGAAGCGGATCATGGTGCCGCGGCGGTTCTGCACCGGGCCGGCGTTTTCCAGTTTGGTGGTCGGCTTGCCGCGGGCGTAGCTCTGGCGCCACAGCACGCGGTCGCGCGCGACCTCGACCTGCATCATGTCGGAGAGGGCGTTGACCACCGAGCTGCCGACCCCGTGCAGGCCGCCGGAGGTGTCGTACGCCTTGCCGCCGAACTTGCCGCCGGAATGCAGGGTGGTGAGGATGACCTCCAGCGCGCTGAGGGTCTTGAATTTCGGGTGCGGATCGACCGGGATGCCGCGGCCGTTGTCGCGCACGGAGAGGATGTTGCCGGCTTCGAGCGTGACTTCGATGAAACCGGCATGGCCGGCCACCGCCTCGTCCATCGCGTTGTCGATGATTTCGGCGGCCAGGTGGTGCAGGGCGGCCTCGTCGGTGCCGCCGATATACATGCCTGGGCGGCGGCGGACGGGCTCAAGCCCCTCCAGCACCTCGATATCCTTGGCGGAATACTCCGCGTCGTCGCGGGGGGCCTTGCCCTGGCCGAAGAGGTCGTTCATGGTGTGTTCCCGTAGTCGGAGGGCACTTTAGCGATGCCCCCCGCGCCCGGGCAAGCGGCGATGGGAGATTAGCTGCCCTGATGCGCCTCCAGGAACCACAGCCATTTGTCCAGGCCGCGCGACATGCCGGTGAACAGGTCGGCGGTGCCGGCGTCGCCGGCCTCGGTCGCCTCGTCGATGTTGGTGCGGACGGCGGTGCCGAGGGCGGCGAGGCGCTCGGACAGCGCCTTCAGGTGGTCGGGGATGGCGTGGATGTTGGTGGGGTAGGCGGTGAGGCTGCTGACCTTGGCGGTGACCTGCAGCGTGCCCAGCGCGGTGCCGCCCAGGGCGGTGACGCGCTCGGCCATGGTGTCGACGTAGTCGTCGAGTTCGGTGCGCAGGGTGTCGAGCATCTCATGCACGGCGATGAATTGCGGGCCGCGCAGGTTCCAGTGCGCCTGCTTGGTGGCCAGCGCGAGGTCGATCGTGTCGGCGACGCGGGCGTTGAGCAGGCTGATGGCGGCGGTGCGGATGTTGGAATCCAATGCGTTAAGGGTCTTCATTCGGAGCGTCCTTTACGTAGCGTGCCATTTGGATATGGGCTCGCGCGGGCTGATTGCCACCGCTCAGCGGCTGGCGGCCGGGTTCGGGGGCGTTGGCAGGCGGCTCGGCGGGATGGCCAGGTAGCGGCTGGGCGGCAGGCGCGGCCCCTGGTGCAGGGCCAGCGCGCGGGCCAGCACGGCGCGGTCGGCGGCGCTCAGGCGGGCGGCCTCGCGCAGGTGGTCGGTCCAGTTCTCGACGGTCCAAACCTCCAGCCAGCCGTCGGCGTGGGCGACATCCTCGTAGAGCTGCCAGCCGATCGCGCCGGCGCGGCCGCGGACGTCGCGCACCTCGGCCATCACCGACAGAAAGCTGGGCTGATCGGCCGGGTCGATCCGGTAGTGCTGGCTTTCCAGCACCCGGTTGCGGGCCTTGTGGACCACCTGGATCAGTTCGGGAGCGACGGCCTCGGGCGGCGTCGGCTCGGCATCCGTGCTGGACTGGGTGTGTGGCTGCTCGCCGTCGAGGCTGAAGGCGCGGGCGGCCAGGGCCAGCACCAGCCCGGTGGTGGCGGCGGCGAGCAGGGCCGGGGTGAGGCCCAGCCTGGTGCCGAGCCAGCCCCAGAAGAAGGTGCCGGCGATCAGCGCGCCGTTGAAGGCCAACTGGAAGATCGCCAGCGCGCGGGAGCGCACCCAGGGCGGCGCAGCGAGCTGGGCGACGCCCTGCGTGACCGCGGAGGCGGTGACCCAGCCGATGCCGAACAGCAGCATGCCAAGGGCCGCCGGCAGCCAGTGGCGGGACATGGCCAAAATCGCCATGCCGCAGCAGGCGGTGACGCTGGAGACGAACACGGTGTTGCCGCGCGACAGCCGGGCGCGGATCTGCGGCAGCACCATCCCGGCGGTTACCCCGCCCACCCCCATCAGGCCGAGCAGGATGCCGTAGGTGCCGGCGCCGAGGTGCAACTGCTCCTTGACCACCAGCGGCAGCATCGCCCAGGGGGCGGCGGCGGCGAAGAAAAAGGCGGCCGAACGCAGCATCGCCGCCTGCATGGCCGGCGTGTGCCGGGTGAAGCGCAGGCCGGCGCGCATCGCCGAGAGCATGTGCTCGCGCGGCAGGGCGGAATGCCGGCGGCGGCGGTGCCACGACAGCAGGGCGACGATGACCGCGACATAGGAGAGTGCGTTGAGCGCGAAGGCCAGCGCCGGCCCGCCGGCCAGCACCAGGAATCCGGCCAGCGCGGGGCCGACCGCGCGGGCCAGGTTGAAGCCCACACCGTTCAGCGCGATCGCCTGCACCAGGTCCTGGCGCGGCACCACCTCGGCCATCACCGAGCCCCAGGCGGGGTTGTTCATCGCGGCACCGGCGCCGATGGCGAAGGTGAGCGCCAGCAGGCCCCAGATGCCGGTGAGCCCGGCCAGGGTGAGTACCGCCAGCAGGGCCGCCGCGGCCAGCATCCAGCTTTGCGTGCCGATGATGAACAGGCGCTTGTCGATGATGTCGGCCAATGCGCCGGCCGGCAGGGCGAGCAGGAACACCGGCAGGATGGTGGCGGCCTGCACCAGGCTGACGGTGAAGGCATCCGGCGCCAGGGTGGCCATCAGCCAGCCTGCGCCGGTGTTCTGCATCCACACGCCCATCGAGACCACCAGGTTGGCGGTCCACAGCATGCGGAACAGCGGATGGCGCAACGGGGCGAGGGCGGCAGGCAGGCGCATGACACATACTTGCCCGTTTGCGCCGCCAGACGGAAGAAAACTTGCGAGGATTGGCGCAAAAAGGATTGATCCAGATCGGGATTCGCGCCACCGAAGTGGAGCAGACGGTCGAAATGGACGGGCGACCGGGAGGGCCAGGACGGCAGGGGAGGATTTGATGACGGACATCACGCGGCTGCGCGATTTTGTGAAGGCGATGACGGCGCTGGCCGACAGCGATGCCGATGAAGGGCAATTGCTGGCGCGCGGGCGGGCGCTGCTGGCGGATCTGGTGCGCCACGACGACTGGCTGCCGGACGAATTCGCGCTGCCAGGGCCGACGTATCGGCAGTATCTGCTGCATTGCGACCCCGCCGAGCGGTTCAGCGTCGTGAGCTTCGTGTGGGGACCCGGGCAGGTGACGCCGGTGCACGACCATACGGTGTGGGGCCTGGTGGGGATGCTGCGCGGCGAGGAGGTTTCGACCCTGATGCTGCCCGCCGCTGACGGTGGGCCGGTGCAGACGGGGCAGGTGGACCATCTGCGCGCCGGCGAAGTGGTGGCGGTCAGCCCGAGCCTGCATGACGTGCATGTGGTGTCCAATGCACTCGCGGATCGGTCCAGTATCAGCATTCATGTCTATGGCGGCAATATCGGCAGGATCCGGCGGCATATGTTCGACCCCGCGACCTCGCTGGCGACGCCGTTCGTATCCGGATACAGCAATCACGTTGTGCCGAATTTATGGGAGTGACGCCGGTTGCTGCGCCGCAGCACTTGATCGGGTCGCGCGGCGGTCCCTAATGCTGGTGGTCGCCTATGGGTGGCATAGGCCGAACGGAAGGATGATTGCATGAGCCTCAAGGGAAAAGTCGCGTTGGTCACCGGATCGACCAGCGGCATCGGGCTGGGCGTTGCCCGGGCGCTGGCAGGGCAGGGGGCGGACATCCTGATGAACGGATTCGGCGATGCCGCGCAGATCGAGGCGCTGCGGGCCGGGCTGGCCCGCGAGTTCGGCGTGCGCGTCGCCTTCTCGGGGGGCGATATCAGCAAGCCGGACCAGGTGGCGGCGATGGTGGCGCAAGGGCACGCCGAGCTGGGCGGCGTCGATATCGTGGTGAACAACGCGGGCATCCAGTTCGTTGCCGATGTGGTGGATTTTCCCGACGAGCAGTGGGACCGGGTGATTGCGATCAACCTCAGCGGCGCGTTCCACGTGTCCAAGGCGGCGCTGCCGGCGATGAAGGCGAAGGGCTGGGGGCGGATCATTAACATCGCCTCCGCGCACGGCCTGGTGGCGAGCGGGCAGAAGGCGGCCTATGTCGCGGCCAAGCATGGGCTGCTGGGGCTGACGAAGGTGATCGCCATCGAGATGGCCAATGCGGGGGTGACCTGCAATGCGATCTGCCCGGGCTGGGTGCTGACGCCGCTGGTGGAAAAGCAGCTGGCGGCGCGGGCCAAGCAGGACAATTGCAGCGTGGACGAGGCGAAGCGGCGGTTCCTGGCCGAGAAGCAGCCGATGGCCCAGTTCTCCACGCCCGAGGAAATCGGGGCGACCGCGGTGTTCCTGTGTTCCGAGGGGGCGCGGACGATCACCGGTGCGCCGATCTCGGTCGACGGCGGCTGGGTCGCGCAATAAGGGCAGCGTGGGGGCGTCGTGTCGCGCCCCCGGCTTGCCGGCCGTGCAGTGGCTGGTTTAGAGGCCCCAAGGGGCAGGTGGAGCGCGGCGCGTGACGATTTTGCTGACCGGGGCGGCGGGCTTCATCGGGCACCACGTTGCGGCCGCGCTGCTGGCGCGCGGCGAGCAAGTGGTTGGGGTCGATAACCTAAATCCCTATTACGACGTGCGCCTGAAGCGAGCCAGGCTTGCGCGGCACGAAGGGCAGGCGGGGTTCCGCTTCGTGCAGGCCGATATCGCCGACCGGGAGGCGATGGCGGCGGTGGTCGCGGCGCATCCCGGAATTGACCGGATCGTGCATTTGGCCGCACAGGCGGGGGTGCGGCATTCCATCACCGACCCGTTCGCGTATGCCAGCGCGAACCTGCTCGGACATCTGGTGGTGCTGGAGATCGCCCGGAACCTGCCGGGGTTGCGGCATCTGGTCTATGCGAGCTCATCCTCGGTGTATGGCGCCAACCGGCAATTACCGTTTTCCGAGGCGGACCGGGTGGATACGCCGCTGTCGCTGTATGCGGCGACCAAGCGGGCGGATGAGTTGATGAGCTATGCCTATGCGCATCTGTATGGGGTGCGGCAGACCGGGCTGCGATTCTTCACCGTCTATGGGCCGTGGGGCAGGCCGGACATGGCTTATTACAGCTTTGCCGAGGCCATCATGGCTGGTCAGCCGATCACCGTGTACGATGGCGGGCGGCTGCGGCGGGATTTCACCTATGTCGACGATATCGTCGAGGGTGTGGTTGGCTGCCTTGACCGGCCACCGACGGATACGCCGCCAGTGCGCGTGCTGAACATCGGCAATAACCGCAGCGAGACGGTTTCGACGTTGATTTCCTTGTTGGAATCGTCGCTCGGACGGCGGGCCGTGCTGCATGACGTGCCGCGGCCACTGTCGGATGTTGAGGAGACATGTGCCGCGGTGGACGCCATCGGCAGCCTGACCGGGTTTGCGCCGCGCACGCCGCTGGCCGTGGGTATCCCGCGCTTTGCCTCATGGTTCCTGGCGTGGCGGGACAATGTGACATGACGGCGAAAGAAAGGGGTTGACCGCCCTGAGGGACTCCCTTAAACCCCGGCTCACCGCAGCGAACTGGTGCTTGCATCTCCGCCGCGGTTCAGATAAAACTCTCGGCCTCGTGCTGAGAGCGCGAGTCGGATAAAGAGGGTTGGCCCCTGCGATAAGCGGGTGCGGACCCTCCGGTATTGTTCTTTCAAAACTGCATCAGGAATAGGAAGGGATACGTTGGCGGC
>MKWE01000020.1 GCA_001899585.1 Rhodospirillales bacterium 70-18 | reverse complement strand
TCGTGCACATGAAGGCGCTCGTCTGGCACGACGAACAACTCGGCGCGAAATATGACGAGCTGGAAATTCCCGCGGACCTTCAGGAAAAGGCGCAGGAACTTCGCGCCGCTCTGGTCGAGATGGCGGTGGAAGAGGACGACAAGCTGCTCGAAGCCTATCTCGAAGGCAACGAGCCGAACGTAGAGGACCTGCAGCGCTGTATCCGCAAGGGTACCATTGCATTCCATTTCGTGCCGGTAATGTGCGGCTCGGCGTTCAAGAACAAGGGCGTGCAAACGCTTTTGGATGCGGTCGTGGCCTATCTGCCGTCGCCGCTCGATATTCCGCCGGTCGATGGTGTGAAGCCCGGCACGGATGAGCACATGACCCGTCCGGCCGATGACAAGGCGCCGTTCTCCGGTCTTGCGTTCAAGATTGTGGACGATCCGTTCGTCGGCTCCATCACCTTTGTGCGCATTTACTCCGGCACCGTGACCTCCGGCAGCGGCGTGCTCAATTCGGTGAAAGAGAAGACGGAGCGTGTGGGCCGCATGCTTCTGATGCACGCGAATGCTCGCGAAGACATCAAGGAAGCCCGTGCGGGCGACATCGTGGCGTTTGCCAGCCTGAAGGTGACGACCACCGGCGAAACGCTGTGTGATCCCAACAACCCGGTTATTCTGGAACGGATGGAATTCCCCGATCCGGTGATCGAGGTCGCGATCGAGCCGAAGACCAAGGCCGATCAGGAAAAGATGGGCATCGCGCTCAACCGCATGGCGCAGGAAGATCCCTCCTTCCGCGTATCGTCCGATCCGGAATCCGGGCAGACGATCCTGAAGGGCATGGGCGAGCTTCATCTGGAGATCAAGGTCGATATCCTGAAGCGCACGCACAAGGTGGATGCCGCTGTCGGTGCGCCGCAGGTGGCTTATCGCGAAACCCTGTCGAAGCCCGTCACCATTCTCTACACCCACAAGAAGCAGACGGGTGGCGCAGGTCAGTTCGCCGAAGTGAAGATCGAATTCGAACCGCTCGAAGCTGGTTCCGGTTTCGTGTTCGAGAACGGCATTGTCGGTGGTGCGATCCCGAAGGAATACATCCCGTCGGTGGAAAAGGGCATCGCGACGCAGAAGGAAAGCGGGCTTCTGGCCGGCTTCCCGGTGATCGACTTCAAAGCCCGGCTGATCGACGGCAAATATCATGACGTCGACTCCAATGCGCTCACCTTCGATATCGCGGCGCGCGCGGCGTTCCGCGAGCTGGCCTCGCGGGGCGCGGTGAAGCTGCTGGAACCGATCATGAAGGTCGAGGTGGTGACGCCTGAAGATTATTTTGGCGGCGTGATCGGCGACCTCAATTCGCGGCGCGGGCAGGTGCAGTCCACCGATACGCGCGGCAACGCCCAGATCGTCACCGCGATGGTGCCGCTGGCGAACATGTTCGGCTACATCAATACGCTGCGTTCGATGTCCCAGGGCCGGGCGCAGTACACGATGCAGTTCGATCACTATGAACAGGTGCCGCAGGCAATTGCGGATGAAGTGAAGGCGAAATACGCCTGAGCCAGCGTTGAAGCGATCAGGTCAAACAAAAGGTCTGTAGACGGAGAAATAGATGTCCAAGGCGAAATTTGAGCGGACGAAGCCGCACTGCAACATTGGGACGAT
>MKWE01000019.1:155847-221301 GCA_001899585.1 Rhodospirillales bacterium 70-18 | reverse complement strand
CAGACGGACCTTCGAGGCGTCGGCGGTCGCCAGGCTCGGCGCCATGCCGCCCAGACGGACCTTCGAGGCGTCGGCCGTCGCCAGGCTCGGCGCCATGCCGCCCAGGCGGACCTTGGAGGCGTCGACAGTGGCGATCTGCGTCCGGACGGTGTTGGTCATCGGAAAGTCCCTTCGTGAATGCCGGGGCTCGGTGGCCTCGCCGGCGTCAATCTCATGGAGGGAACTTCTCACGCGGACACGTACGCGCACGTATTAACGACGTGAAGACGACGTTAATACGCACGATAGACGACGTTTTAACATTAGACACCTCGAGTAACGGAACAGTGACTCCAGGGAGACCAGTCCACACGCGTTTCCGCCTGCCAAGTCCGCGCCACAGGTCTGCAAACGGTAACCGTTTCGTGCGGATTGTCGCAAGGGCTATCCGAATTCTCGCCAGATTCCCGAATCTCGCACGTTCGCTGCGCTGCATTGATGCAAGATTCCCGACCCGGCCGGCCGGCACGTTCGCCGCCGATTCGTCAAGTACCCCGTCCCCCACGCCCGCCGACGGCCAAGCGACAAGATTCCCTGCGCTGTCACGGTACAATC
Source organism: Rhodospirillales bacterium 70-18 (assembly GCA_001899585.1). GTDB lineage: Bacteria > Pseudomonadota > Alphaproteobacteria > Acetobacterales > Acetobacteraceae > 70-18. Next base: position 220,707 of record MKWE01000019.1, on the reverse strand, counting down.
GCCAATCAATTCCGTTCTCGTCATCATCGACCCGACACGTCAACTGCCCGCCAGCAACCCCATCCGGCGCGCACAGGAACAGCTCATGCCCCTGCAGATCACCGTCGGCCCGCCGCAACTGATCGTCCATGCCGGCCAGACCGTCTGGGCCAGCGAGCCGGACGGCCAGCTCGCGGACAGCGACGGCAAGGGGCTGATGTTCCGCGACACCCGCCTCATCAGCACCTGGAGCCTGTTCGCCAACGGTGAGACGTGGGAGCTGACCAACGGCGGCGCGATCATGCATTTCGCCGCCCGCGTCTTCCTCACCAACCGCCGCATCCCCACCCAGTATGGCGACATCGCCCCGCGCACCCTCAGCCTGGTGCTCGGCCGCTGGACCGATGGCGGGGTGCACGAGGATCTCGACCTGACCAACCACGGCATGGAGCGCGTGCGCTTCAACCTGGAACTCTCCATCCGCTCGGACTTCGCCGACCTGTTCGAGGTGAAGTCCGGCCGCGTGGTCCGCCGCGGCCGCATCGCCACCGAATGGTCCGAGCCCGCGCAATGCCTGCGCACCAGCTACGCCAACCAGGATTTCCTGCGCGCCATCGCCGTCACCGCCCGCGGCGACAGCCCCGCCGCCTACGCCAACGGCCGGCTCAGCTTCGCCATCGACCTCGCGCCCGGCGCCACCTGGCACGCCTGCCTTCTCTATGTACTAGAGGATGACGGCGAGCGGCTGCACCCGCCGGCGGGCTGCATCTGCCACGCCGCCACCGCGCCGGCCGCGCGTGGGCTGGAGCAATGGCGCCAGTCCGGGCTGAAGGTCACCTCGTCGGACGACGAGATCTGCCGCATCTGGCGCCAGTCGGTGGACGACCTGGCCGCCCTGCGCCTGCCGATCGACGGGCATGTGGTGCCAGCGGCCGGCCTGCCCTGGTTCCTGGCGCTGTTCGGCCGCGACAGCCTGATCGTCTCGCTGCAAACCCTGCCGCTCACCACCGCCTTCGCCCACGGCGCCCTGGCGGTGCTCGGCGCCCGCCAGGCCCTGGCGATGGACCCCGCGCGTGACGCCGAGCCGGGCAAGATCCTGCACGAGCTGCGCCTCGGCGAGCTGGCGCATTTCAAGCTGATCCCGCACACCCCGTACTACGGCACCGCCGACGCCACCCCGCTCTACCTTATGCTGCTGCACGCCACCTGGCGCTGGACCGGCGAGCAAGACCTGCTGCGCCGCCACCTGGACACCGCCGAGCGCTGCCTCGCCTGGATCGACACGCATGGAGACCGCGACGGCGACGGCTTCCAAGAATACGGCACCCGCTCGCCGCAGGGCTACGAGAACCTGGGCTGGAAGGACGCCACCGACGCCGTGCTCTACCCGGATGGCCGGCCGGTCACCAGCCCGAAGGCGCTGTGCGAGCTGCAGGGCTACACCTACGCCGCCTGGACCGGCATGGCCGAGATCTACACCGCACTGGGCCGCCCGGACTCGGCCGCCCGCCTGCTTGCCAAGGCGGCGGCGCTGTACAACCGCTTCAACGACGCCTTCTGGGACGAGCGGCTCGGCTTCTACGCCTTCGCGCTCGATGGCCAGAAGCGGCGGGTGCTCAGCGTCACCTCCAATGTCGGGCATTGCCTGTGGACCGGCATCATCCGCCCCGATCGCGCCCGCCGGGTGGTGGAGGTGCTGATGGGCGACGCGATGTTCAGCGGCTGGGGCATCCGCACCCTGTCGGCCGACCACGTCGCCTTCAACCCCTATTCGTACCACAACGGCTCGGTCTGGCCGCACGACAACGGGCTGATCGCCCAGGGCCTGCGCCGCTACGGCTTCACCGCCGAGCTGAGCCGGCTGGCCGGCGCGCTCGGCGACGCATCCAGCTATTTCGCCATGCACCAGGTGCCGGAGCTGTTCGCCGGCATCGCGCGCGACGGCACCGGCTTTCCGGTGCAGTGCCCCGGCGCCAACGTGCCGCAGGCCTGGGCGGCCGGCTCGGCCTTCTCCTTCCTGCAGGCGATCCTGGGCCTGCGGCCAGACGCGCCGAACGGCCTGCTGCACCTCGCCCCGGCCCTGCCCGGCTGGCTGCCCGACATCACGCTGCGCGACCTGTGCCTGGGTGCGCAGGTGTTCGACCTGCATGTCCGGCGCGAAGGGACGGAGTGCCGGGTGGAGGTGCTGCGCGGCCCGCCCGATGCGGTGCGGGTCACCCCCCTGGCGCGGTGACGGTGGAGGGGCTGCCGGGCGCCACCGGCCTGGCGCAGGGGCCGGCGCAGGGCGGCACCACCCGCACCACGTCGAACCGGGTCACGAAGTCGCGCGCGGCGGCGATGTTGTCCGCCCCGGTCAGCCCGGCCAGCACCAGCACCACGCCGATATAGGCGCCGCGCCAGCGCCACCGCGCGCCGGTCAGCCACGGCGCCAGCCCGGCCCCCAGCGCGAAGATCAGGAAATGCAGATGCGCCGAATACAGGTACAGGCTGCCGCGGAACTGGTAGTCCAGGTGCAGCAGCAGATTGGCCAGCAGCGCCACGGCCAGCCCGCAGGCGACCGGCCGGTAGCCCGGGTGGCGCAGCCCCGCCACCGCGCCGACCCCCCAGAACCCGATCCACAGCGCCAGCGCCGCCACCCCCACCGGCCCCAGGATGGGGGCGCGGAAATCCAGCATGTCCACCCCTTCCGGCAGCCGGATCACGGTGAAGCCGGGCGAGACGAAGGAGTAGCCGAAGAAGGTCGCCAGCACGCCGCCGATGCCGGTGCGCTCGCCCTTGGTCTGCAGCCAGTACACCTCGCGCGCGGCGGTCAGCGGGTGGCGGATCGCCGCCCAGATGCCGTCCGGCCAGATCGCCAGCGCCAGCACCGCCACCAGCAGCCCGAGCGCGAGCCCGAAGCCGACCAGCCGCCCGGCGGTCGCCGCCAGCCGCGCCCGCCGCCATGCCACCATCGCCTCGGCGATCACCGGCTGCATCACGTTGGTGATGGTGATGCCGAACACCACCGCCGCCACCACCAGCCGCGCCGGCCGCCAGCGCGCCGGGTCGTCCATCCGCCGCCGCGCGATCAGCCAGACCAGCGCCATGCAGAAGGCCGCCGGGCCATAGGTCTCCACGATGATCGCGGTGAAGATCGGCGTGCCGCCGACCAGGAACAGCAGCCCCAGCGCGCCGGCTTCCGGCCGGCCGATGCCGCAGGCGCGCAGGAAGCCGTACACCACTGCCACCAACAGGGCGCCGAACCCGGCCATCACCAGCCCGGCCGCCTGCAACGGGGTGAACCCGGCCGCCAGGAACGGCCAGACCAGCGGGCGCAGCAGGACCATGAACGGGTGCTTGAAGCCCTGGCGGTCGGCCGGGGTGCCGACCAGGGTGGCCAGGGTGCGGGTCGGGTCGAAATCGAAGCCGAGATTGTCGTAGAGGGCGAAGGCCCCGTGCGCCAGCCGCAGCGCCAGCGGGGCGTAGACCAGCGCCGCCAGCAGCACCAGCACCGCCGCAACGCCGATGTCGCGCCAGGGCCAACCGCCCGCGGAGCCGCCAGCCCGCCCACCGGCCGGCCGGCCGAGGCGTCGCCAGGCCGCCGCCTCGGCCGCCAGTTCGCCGCGCGCTCCGGTCGTGATCGTCGTGGCCAATTCGGACATATCCACCCTCCTGCCGGCGCGGCGCATGGTCTATGCTGCCTGCGGCCCGCCGCGGGCGCCAGGGGGTTATGAGGGGGATGACAGAGGGTTATGCAGGGTCCGATGTCCGCCGATAGCCTCCTCCCCCCGCCCGTGGCCGCCGCCGCCCGCCCCGGCACGCTGCCGCTCTGCGTCGACCTCGACGGCACGCTGATCCGCAGCGACATGCTGGAGGAGGGCATCGCCGCCGCCGCCGGCGACCCGCGGCTGCTCGCCGCCATGCTGCGGCTGGCCGGCGGGCGGGCGGCGTTCAAGCAGCGCATCGCCGCCCTGGCCGAGATGGACCCGGCGCTGCTGCCGTACAACGAGCCGCTGCTGGCGCTGCTGCGCGCCCACCACGCCGCCGGCCGCCAACTGGTGCTGGCCACCGCCGCCGACCGGGCGGTCGCCGAGCGGATCGCCGACCATCTCGGGCTGTTCGACGCGGTGATCGCCTCAGACGGCGCCAATAACATGAAGGGCCGCGCCAAGGCGGCGGCGCTGGTGGAGCGGTTCGGGCCGAAGGGCTTCGCCTATGCCGGCAATTCCGCCAGCGACCTGCCGATCTGGCGCGAGGCGGGATCGGCCATCGTCGTCAACGCCCCGCGCGCGGTCGCCGCCCGCGCCCGCGCCGCCGCCCCGGTGGAGCATGAGATCGACAACCGGGCGGGCGCCATGGCGTTGCTGCGGGCGATGCGGCCGCATCAATGGGTCAAGAACCTGCTGGTGTTCCTGCCGATCCTGACCGCGCACGCGGTGGGCGACCTGTCCGCCTGGACGCAGGCGGGGCTGGCCTTCGCGGCGCTGTGCCTGACCGCCTCGGCCATCTACATCATCAACGACATCCTCGACGTGGCGGCCGACCGCGCCCACCCGCACAAGCGCAACCGGCCGTTCGCCCGCGGCGCGGCGCGGCTGTCGCATGGCGTGCTGCTCTCCGGCGCGCTGCTGTGCGGCGGCCTGGCGCTGGGGTTGGCGGCCGGCGCGCTGTGGGTGGTGGCGGTGTACGCGGCGATGTCGGTCGCCTATTCGGTGCGGCTGAAGCAATTGCCGCTGGTCGACGTGTTCATGCTGGCCGGGCTGTACGTCATCCGCATCGTCGCCGGCGGCGAGGCCACCGGGCACCGGCTGTCGCTGTGGCTGATGGGCTTCTCCAGCTTCCTGTTCCTCGGCCTGGCGCTGCTCAAGCGGGTGGAGGAGCTGATGGCCGCCGGCCAGGGCGGCCAGGGCGGCCAGATCGCCCGGCGCGGCTACAGCCCGGCCGATGTGCCGATCCTGACCGCCTTCGGCTGCGGCGCCGCCTTCTCCGCCACCCTGGTGCTGGCGCTGTTCGTGCAGAGCGAGGCGACGGCGGCGCTCTACGCCTCGCCCGGCCTGCTGTGGGGCAGCGTGCCGCTGATGCTGTTCTGGCAATGCCGGATGTGGCTGTCCGCCTCGCGCGGCTACATGCACCACGACCCGATCGTCTACGCCGCGCGCGACCGGGTGTCGTGGGCGGTGGGGCTGGCGCTGGTCGTCGTGCTGGCCGCCGCCAAGTCCACCACCCTGTTCGCAACCTGGTGAGAAGGCGCGCCCTCGATGCCGTATCCACATCCATGAGGCCGCACCGATGAGCCTGCCGCTGCTCGGCCTGATCCTGTTCAGCGTGACGCTGTCGGCGCTGGCGCAGATCTGCTTCAAGCTGGGCCTGACCGCCCGCCAGGCCGACCCTGGCGCCACCCTGGCCCAGAGCGTGCTGGGCGCGCTGCTGAACCCCGGCGTGCTGGGCGGGCTGGCGCTGTACGGCTTCGGCACGCTGGTCTGGCTGCTGGTGCTGTCCAAGGTGGAGGTGTCGAAGGCCTACCCCTTCGTCGGCCTCAGCTTCGTCGTCACCGCCGTGCTCGGCCACCTGATCTTCAAGGACGACCTGAACGCGCTGCGCATCGGCGGCATCGCCCTGGTGATCGCCGGCATCGCCCTGGTGGCGCGCAGCTAGGGCGCCCAGGGCCTGAATCACGCGACACAACAAGGCCCTGGGGCGCGGGCGACACGAAAGGGAAGATTCACATGGAGGCGAGGAGGCGGGGAGGCGGGGAGAAGCAGGTTCAGACGGGCTCCGCCTTGCTTCTCCCCGCCTCCCCGCCTCCCCGCCTCCGTATCAACCTGATCTTCCTTACCGCCGCCGCTCAGGCCCGGCTTTCGCGCCACCGCCGCCAGCCGGCCGCGCGCAGGTCGCAGGCCGGGCAGGTGCCGCAGCCATAGCCCCAGTCGTGGCGGTGGGCGCGGTCGCCCAGGTAGCAGCTATGGGTGCCCTCCACGATCAGCTCCACCAGCCTGTGGCCGCCCAGCCGCTCGGCCATCTCCCACGTGCCGGCCTTGTCGATCCACATCAGCGGCGTTTCCAGCACGAAGCGCCGGTTCATGCCCAGGTTCAGCGCCAGCTGCATCGCCTTGATGGTGTCGTCGCGGCAGTCGGGGTAGCCGGAGTAATCGGTCTCGCACATGCCGCCGACGATGCGCCTGATGCCGCGGCGGAAGGCGATGGCGGCGGCGTAGGTCAGGAACAGCAGGTTGCGGCCGGGCACGAAGGTGGTGGGCAGGCCCTCGGCGCCCATGCCGATCTCGGCCGCGCTGGTCAGCGCCGTCTCGCCGATCGAGGCCAGGCCCTCGGCCATCGGCACCATGTGGTCCGGCCCCAGCCGGGCGCCCCACCCGCCGATGCCGGCCAGGGCGGCGCGCAGCGGGGCGCGGCAGTCCAGTTCCACCGCATGGCGCTGGCCATAGGCGAAGCCGACCGTCTCCACATGCGCGAAGCGGTCCAGCGCCCAAGCCAGGCAGGTGGTGGAATCCTGGCCGCCGGAGAACAGCACCAGGGCCGATTCCGCCGTCGTGTCGTGCATTGCCGATCCTTTCTCCGGCGGGGGTTCGTGCTGGGCCGCCGGCACCCTATGTTATGCGCCATGAACCTCGATTTCACCGAAGACGAGATCACCCGCTACTCCCGCCACATCCTGCTGGGCGAGGTCGGCGGCACCGGGCAGGCGAAGCTGGGCGCCGCCCGGGTGCTGCTGGTCGGCGCCGGCGGCCTGGGCAGCCCGCTGGCACTCTACCTGGCCGCCGCCGGGGTCGGAACGATCGGCATCGTCGATGATGATGTCGTGGACCTGTCCAACCTGCAGCGGCAGATCGCCCATTCCATGGCCTCGCTCGGCACCCCCAAGGCCGACAGCGCCGCCGCCGCCGCGCGGGCGATCAACCCCGGCGTGACCCTGCAGGTGCACCGCACCCGGCTGACCCCGGACAACGCGCTGGAGCTGATCGCCGGCTACGACATCGTCTGCGACGGCACCGATAATTTCCCCACCCGCTTCCTGGTCGCCGATGCCTGCGTGCTGGCCCGCCGCACCCTGGTCTCGGCGGCGGTGCTGCGGTTCGACGGGCAGTTGTCGGTGTTCAAGCCGCATGCCGGGCCGGATTGCCCCTGCTACCGCTGCCTCTATCCCGCCCCGCCGCCCGACGGCTTGGTGCCCAGTTGCGGCGAGGCCGGCGTGCTGGGGGCGGTGACCGGGGTGATGGGCACCTTGCAGGCCACCGAAGTCCTGAAGGAAATCATGGGCATAGGTGAAACCCTGGCCGGACGGGTGCTGATCTGGGACGCCCTGGCCGCCCGCTTCCGCACCGTCCGGCTGCGCCGCGACCCCGGCTGCCCGGCCTGCGGCGAGGCGCCCAGCATCCGCGACCTGTCGGCCCACCACCCTGCCCCGGCGCCCGCCTGTGCCGTCTGACCGGCTGGGTATCCTGTTGATATCAGGCACGCATGAGCGGGCGCACTACGCCTTCGTGCTGGCCGCCGGGGCGGCGGCGCTGGGGCGGGGGGTGGTGCTGTTCGCCACCAACCACGGCTGCGCGGCGCTGCGGGCGGACTGGTCGGCGCTGGCCGATGCCGGCCGCGACGAAGCGGTGCGCGCCGCCGGGGTGGCCGGGCTGGCGGAGTTGCGCGAGGCCTGCGGCGAGCTGGGCGTGCGCATGATCGCCTGCGAGGCCGGGCTGCGCATGGCGGGAATATCGCCGGCCGGCCTGCTGGCGGGGGTGGAGGTGGCGGGTGTCGCGACCTTCCTGGAGGCGGTCGGCACCGGCCAGATGGTGAGCCTGTGAGTGGCGTGGGCACGCGAAACTTGACCCGATTCGGGTGGATTTGCCAGGAAAAGCCGATGGAAACACCCCGTATTTCGCCGATTTTCCTGCTGTTTCTGGCACTGAGCCTGCCGGGCGCCGCGCTGGCGCAGGGGGTGTTGCACCTGCCAACGAAAGCCGAAACCGCCGCGCGGCACGCACCGCCGCCACCGCCGCCGCGCGCGGCGCCGACCTCGCCGGTGCAGCAGGTGGCGCCGTTCACCTCGCCGGTGGTGCATGCGCCGCCGGTCTCCACGCTGGGGCATTCGGCGCCCGGCCGCGCCGCCGTGAAGCGGACGCCGGTGGTGCAGCCGCCGCACCGGCCGCAGGCGCGCAAGGCCAGGCCGCTCGCCAGCGCCGCCAAGCCGGCGGCCGCGGTGGCGGCCGGGGCCGCCGTGGTGGCCGGCACCGCCAAGCCCGCCGCTCCGGAGCCGCCAGCGCCGCCAGCGCCGGAGCGGCCGGCCTACGACCCCACCAAGGGCACCTCCACCGGCATGAAGCTGCCGCGCTGGGCGGCGTTGCGTTCGGACGACGTGAACATGCGCACCGGGCCGGGCATGCGCTACCCGGTGGAGTGGCAGTACCACCGCCGCGACCTGCCGGTGAAGATCGAGCGCGAGTTCGAGGTGTGGCGGCTGGTGGAGGACCAGGACGGCGTGAAGGGCTGGGTGCACCAGGCGACGCTGACCGGGCGGCGCGGCTTCGTGCTGAAAGGCCCGGAGCAGACCCTGCGCGCCGACCCGTCCGACACCGCCGGCGCGGTGGCACTGCTGAAGCCTGGCGTGCTGGGGCGCATCCTGTCCTGCGACCCCCGCGCCGCCTGGTGCCATGTGCGCGCCGGCGGCTACACGGGCTGGCTGAAGCGCGCGGTGCTGTGGGGCATCTTCGCCGACGAGGCGGTGGCCAACTAACCCCTTTCGCGCCGGCGGCCGGGCTGGCTATGCTGCGGCCATGAGCATCGACACCACCCATGAGAGCCAGCCCCGGGCGATGCACGACCTGGGCGGCGTGTCCCGCTTCCTGTGCGAGGAGGTGGATACCGAGCCGCACGCGCTCACCGATTTCGACCGGGAGGTGGATGCGATCCGCCAGATCCTCGGCATGAAGAAGGTGATGTCGGTGGACGAGCTGCGCCGCGGGATCGAGGCGATCCCCGAGGCGGAGTACCACGCGCTTTCCTACTACCAGCGCTGGATCCGGGCGATCACCGCCACGCTGCTGCGCAAGGGCGTGATCACCGAGGGCGAGCTGCTGGCCGCGCTGGAGGCCGGATGATGGCCGGCTTCGGCCCCGGCCAGCGGGTGACCGTGCGCAACGACTGGCCGGAGACGCGCGGCCCCTGCCATATCCGCACGCCGCACTACCTGCGCGGAGAGACCGGCACGGTGGTGCGCCACCTGGGCGATTTCCCTAACCCCGAGGACCTCGCCTTCGCCCGCCCGGCGCCGGTGCTGCCGCTGTACCATGTGCGCTTCGACCTGCCGGCGCTGTGGCATGGCGAGGGCCGGGCCGGCGACGAGGTGGTGGTGGAGATTTTCGAGCATTGGCTGGAACCGGCGCGCCAGGAGGCGGCATGAGCGATTCCCAGGTGGAGAGCGACCGACTGCTGGTGGCCCTGCGCGGCCTGCTGGTGGCCAAGGGCCTGACCACGCCGGCCGAGATCGCCGAGCGCATCCGCAGCACCGACACCGCCTCGCCTGCGCGGGGCGCGGCGATGGTGGCGCGGGCCTGGACCGACCCCGAATTCCGCGCCCTGATGCTGGCCGACGGCACCGCGGCGGCCGAGGCGATGGCCATCCCGATGCGCGGCCTGCCGCCGCTGGGGGTGCTGGAGAACACGCCGGAAGTGCATAACCTGGTGGTCTGCACCCTGTGCAGCTGCTACCCGCGCGCCGTGCTGGGCTATCCGCCGTTCTGGTTCAAATCCGCCGCCTACCGCGCCCGCGCGGTGCGCGACCCGCGCGGGCTGCTGGAGGAATGGGGCACGGTGGTGCCGCCGGCGGTGAAGCTGCGGGTGGTGGACAGCACCGCCGATTACCGCTGGATGGTGCTGCCGATGCGCCCGGCCGGCACCGAGGGCTGGCCGGCCGAGCAGCTGGCCGGGCTGCTGCGCGAGGGCGACATGATCGGCGTCACCGTGCCCACGGCGACCGGCCCGCAACCGGCCTGACCGCTGCGGCAGGGGGCATCGGTGTTTCGGCTTCTCCTGCTCGCCCTGCTGCTGCCGGCCGCCGCGCAGGCCGCCAGCCTGCCCGCCACCGAGGCGGCGCACGGCATGGTGGTGAGCGCGCAGCGCCTGGCCAGCGCGGCCGGGGTGGAGATGCTGAAGGCCGGCGGCAACGCGGTGGATGCCGCCGTGGCGGTGGGCTATGCGCTGGCGGTGGTCGATCCGTGCTGCGGCAATATCGGCGGCGGCGGGTTCATGACGCTGCATCTGGCGAAGGGCGGCGACCGCTTCCTCAATTTCCGCGAGATGGCGCCGGCGGCGGCGACCGCGAACATGTATCTCGACCCCGCCGGCAACGTGGTGCGGGGCGCCAGCCTGGTCGGCTGGAAGGCGGTCGGCGTGCCCGGCACCGTGCTGGGGCTGGACACCGCGCTGGCGCGGTACGGCAGCATGACGCGCGCGCAGGTGATGGCCCCGGCGATCCGGCTGGCCCGCGAGGGCTTCGTTCTGACGCGGGCGGACACCGATATCCTGCATGTGCGCACCGTCGCCTTCCGCGCCCAGCCGAACGTGGCGGCGATTTTCCTGCATCCGGACGGCAGCCCCTACCAGCCCGGCGAGACGCTGGTGCAGGCGGGGCTGGCGCGCACCCTGTCCGATATCGCGGCGGGCGGGCCGGCGGCGTTCTACCGGGGGCGCGTCCCGGCGGCGGTGGAGGCGGCCTCGCGGGCCGGCGGCGGCATTCTGACGGCGGCGGATTTCGCCGCCTACCGGGTGGGCGAGGGCGACCCGGTCCGGTGCTCCTATCGCGGCTACCAGGTGCTCTCGGCGCCGCCGCCCTCCTCCGGCGGGACGACGTTGTGCGAGATCCTGAACATCCTGGAGGGCTACGACGTGCGCGCGCTGGGCTTCGGCTCGGCGGCCACGGTGCATGTGATGGCCGAGGCGATGCGGCATGCCTATCTGGACCGAAACACCTATCTGGGCGATCCGGCGTTCGTGGATAACCCGCTGGACCGGCTGCTCTCGCCCCAGTACGCAGCGGCGATCCGCGCCGCCATTCCGCCCGACCGGGCCACGCCCTCGCGGGATTTGCGACCGGGAACAGCGCCGCACGAGAAGACCGAGACGACGCATTTCTCGGTGGCCGACAGCCAGGGCAACGCGGTGGCGGTGACCTTCACCATCAACGGCTTTTTCGGCGCGCGGGTGATGGCGGGCGATACCGGCTTCTTCCTGAACGACGAGATGGACGATTTCACCATCAAGCCCGGCGTGCCCAACCTGTTCGGCCTGGTGCAGGGCGAGGCCAACGCCATCGCGCCCGGCAAGCGGCCGCTCTCCTCGATGGCGCCGACCATCGTGACGCGCGACGGGCAGCTGTTCCTGGTGCTGGGGTCGCCGGGCGGGGCGCGCATCATCACCATCACCTTGCAGGTGATCCTGGACATGATCGACCACGGCATGGCGTTGCAGGAGGCGGTGGATGCGCCGCGCATCCATCACCAATGGCTGCCCGACCGGATTTTCGTGGAGCCGCGCGCGCTGTCGCCGGACACCGAGGCGCTGCTGCGCGGCATGGGCTACACGCTGGTGGAGCAGACGCCCTGGGGCGCGGCCGAGGCGATCGCGGTCGGGCCGCCGGCGCCGCTGCCGGGCCGGAGCGTGGCCTCCTCGGGCAATGACGCGGCGCGCTCGGGCGCGATGCGGCCGGGGTTGTTCTATGGCGCCAACGACAGCCGCCGGCCGGCCGGGGCCGCCATGGGGTATTGAGGTTAGCGAAACGAATAAAAGCTTTTTGGTTCTTTTTTTCAAAAAAGGAACAGCCTTCTTTGTTTGAAAACAAAGAAGAAAAAAACTTTATCCGTTTGGCGGGCCGGTGGCGGGCGGGGTAGGTTTTGGCGGCAGGTTGGAGGAGGTCGCGATGTCTTTGCCGCGCAGGGTGACGCTGGTCGAGGTTGGGCCGCGCGAGGGGTTCCAGTTCGAGGGGATCGGGCAGCCCGACCGGATTGCCACCGCCGACAAGATCCGGCTGATCGACATGCTGGCGGAAACCGGGCTGCCGGCGTTGCAGATCGTCTCCTTCGTCAGCCCGAAGCAGGTGCCGCAGATGGCCGATGCCGAGGCGATCTGCGCCGGGCTGAACCGGCGGCCTGAGGTGGCCTATAACGGCATCTACCTCAACGATGCCGGGCTGAAGCGGGCGATCGCGGCCGGGGTGCTGGACATCAGGGGCAAGGTGACGCTCGCGATGTCGGAGACCTTCGCGCTGCGCAACCAGAAGCGCACGCTGGCCGAGGATTACGAGATGCAGCGGCGGATCGCGGCGCTGTACAAGGCCCACGGCATCGCGGTGGACTACGGCGCGACCATGGCGGCGTTCGGCTGCAATTTCGAGGGGCCGGTGGCGGTGGAGCGGGTGGTCGGCTTCGTGCAGAAGCTGCACGACATCGCCGCCGAGGCGGGCGACCGGCTGGCCACGGTGAACCTGGCCGACACCATGGGCTGGGCCGACCCCGAACTGGTGCGCCGGGTGGTGGGCGCGGTGCGCCACCGCTGGCCGGAACTGCGCATCGCGCTGCATCTGCACGACACGCGCGGGCTGGCGATCGCCAATGTGTATGCCGCGCTGCTGGAAGGGGTGGACCTGTTCGACACCGCGGTGGGCGGGCTGGGCGGCTGCCCGTTCGCCGGCCACAAGGGCGCGGCGGGGAATGTGTGCACCGAGGAGGTGGTGTTCCTGTGCCGCCAGCTCGGCATCGAGACCGGGGTGGACCTGGAGAGGCTGGTGGAGGCGGCGCGGTTCGCCGAGCGGATCGTCGGGCACCCATTGCCGAGCAAGCTGCTGGCGGCCAGCCTGCATCCGCAGCCGGCGGTGGCCAGCGCCGCCTGATACAAGGCCCGCAGACGGCGACTCTTCCGGCGCCTGCGGGCCTTGGTATCGCGCGCCGGGCTGGCGGGCGGCGGCGCGCTAAACAAAGACTCATGCCAAGGGTCGCGGTCAGCGAGCCTTGGTATGAGGGGGGACGATCATGGCTGATACGCTGACGCCGCTGATCCTGGATTTCCTGGAATGGGTGGATGCGGGGCGGCGCGACCAGGCGGCGGTGATGGAAGCCTGGCGCACCTCCTGCCCGCGATTGACGGTGTGGGAAGACGCGGTGGATGGCGGCTTCGTCGCGCGGCGGCGGGGCGAGGACGGCGCGCTGCTGGTGGAAGTGACGCCGGAGGGGCGGCGCTTTCTGGCGGCGGCGGGGCGGCCAGCGGCGGGGTAGACGGTCAGAGCGCGCCGAGCGCGCCGGCGCCGGCCAGCAGCAGCACCACGGCCCAGGGCGGCAGCTTCCAGACGGTCAGCAGCAGGAAGCCGGCCAGCGCCAGGGCGAAGTCGCGCGGGCCGAGCACGGCGCTGGTCCAGACCGGGCTGTAGAGCGCGGCCGCCAATATGCCCACCACCGCCGCGTTGGCGCCGCGCATGGCGGCCTGGGCGGCGGGCACACGGCGCAGCGTGTCCCAGAACGGCAGCATGCCGTAGACCAGCAGCAGCCCGGGCAGGAACACGCCGAGCAGCGCCACGGTGGCGCCGGCCACGCCGTTGGGTTCCGGCCCCATCGCCGCGCCCAGATAGGCGGCGAAGGTGAACAGCGGGCCGGGCACCGCCTGGGTGAGGCCGTAGCCGGCCAGGAAAGCATCCGGCGTGACCCAGCCGGGGCCGACCGTGCTGGCCTGCAACAGCGGCAGCACCACATGGCCACCGCCGAAAACCAGCGCGCCGGCACGGTAGAAGGCGGCGAACAGCGCCATGCCCTGGTGGCCGCCGCCCGCCGCCAGCGCCGGCGGCAGCACCAGGCCGAGGCCGAACAGCAGCAGCGCCACCACGCCCGCGCCGCGCGAAACCGGCAGGTGCAGGTGGCCGGACAGCGGCGCCGGCTCGCCGCGGCAGAATTGCAGCCCGGCCAGGGCGCCCAGCGCGATCGCCGCGACCTGGGCGATGGTGCTGTCCACGCTGACCGCCAGCCCGACCGCGGCCAGCGCGATGCCGGCGCGGGTGCGGTCCGGCGCCAGGGTGCGCGCCATGCCCCACACCGCCTGCGCCACCACGGCGACGGCGACCAGCTTCAGGCCGTGCAGCACGCCCTGCGCGACCGGGCCGCCCAGCGCCGCCGCGCCGAGCGCGCAGGCCAGCAGCAGCAGCGCCGATGGCAGGGTGAAGCCGGCCCAGGCGGCCAGCCCGCCCAGCAGCCCGCCGCCGCGCAGCACGCCGAGCGAGAAGCCCACCTGGCTGGAGGCCGGGCCGGGCAGGAACTGGCACAGCGCCACCAGGTCGGCATAGCCGGCCTCGTCGATCCAGCGGCGGCGGCGCACCAGTTCCTCGCGGAAATAGCCGAGATGGGCGATCGGGCCGCCGAAGGCGGTCAGGCCGAGCTTGAGGAAGGCCAGGAACACCTCGCCCACGCTGCCGGCCGGCGCCACGGGGAGGCGGGGCGCCACGGGGAGGCGGGGCCGCTCAGGGGAGCGGGGCGGCCCGGGGGGGCGGGGCGGGCGGCGGCGGGCCATCGCCGGCTCAGCGCTTGCGAAGCTGGAACAGGGCCTGTTCGCCGAACAGGTTGGCCATGCCCATGAAGCGGCGCCAGGGCGCGCGCTGGCCGGCCTCGTCCACCGCCAGCCAGCGCTCGATCACGTAGCCCTCGTCGGCGCAGAGCTGGACGAAGTCGCGGATGGTGCAGGGGTGGATGTTCGGGGTTTCGTGCCAGGGGCGCGCCCAGACCGAGGTCATCGGCATGCGGCCGCTCCACAGCAGTTGCCAGCGCACCTGCCAGTGGCCGAAATTGGGGAAGCTGACGATGGCGTGGCGGCCGATGCGCAGCATCTGGCGCAGCACCTCGCGCGGGCGCTCCACCGCCTGGAGGGTGCGCGAGAGGATCACGTAGTCGAACGCATCGTCGGGGTATTGCGCCAGGTCGCTGTCGGCGTCGCCGTGCATCACCGGCAGGCCGTGGGCGACCGAGCGGGTGACCTCGGCCATGTCGATCTCGATGCCGCGGGCGTCGCAGCCATGGGTGCGGTAGAGATGGTCGATCAGGCTGCCGTCGCCGCTGCCGATGTCCAGCACGCGGGCGCCGGGGGCGACCATGCCGGCGATCAGCCGCAGGTCGAGCCGCATGTTCTTGGCGACGAAGCGGACCGGGGCGTTCATGCCGGCAGCCCGGCGTGCTCGGCGCAACCGGCGAGGAAGCCGGCCAGGGTGCGGTGGAAGTCCGGCTCGTCGAGCAGGAAGGCGTCGTGGCCCTTGTCGGAGGCGATTTCGACGAAGCTGACATTGGCGGCGGCGCGGTTGAGCGCGCGCGCGACGGCGCGGCTTTCGGCGGTGGGGAACAGCCAGTCGCTGGTGAAGCTGATCAGGCAGAAGCGGGTGGGGGTGTCGCGGAAGGCGGCGGAGAGGTCGCCCTGGGAATCGGCCACGAGATCGAAATAATCCATCGCGCGGGTGATGGTGAGGTAGGAATTGGCGTCGAAGCGGTTGACGAAGGTGCTGCCCTGGTGCTGGAGGTAGCTCTCCACCTCGAACATGTCGCCGAACATCGACAGGCTGGCGCCGCCGCGCAGCCGGCGGCCGAACTTGCGGGTCAGCGCCTGCTCGGAGAGGTAGGTGATGTGCGCGACCATGCGGGCGACGGCGAGGCCGCGGGCCGGAATTTTGCCGGAGTCCCAGTAGCGGCCGCTCTCCCAGTCGGGGTCGGCGAAGATGGCCTGGCGGCCGACCTCGTTGAAGGCGATGTTCTGCGCCGAGTGATAGGCGGCGGTGGCGACCGGGACGGCGGCGAAGACGTGGCCCGGGTAGGTCGCCGCCCATTGCAGGACCTGCATGCCGCCCATCGAGCCGCCGACCACGGCGAACAGCCGCTCGATGCCCAGGTGTTCGACCAGGCGCTTCTGCGCGCGCACCATGTCGCGGATGGTGACCGGCGGGAAATCGATGCCCCAGAGCACGCCATCGGGCGCGTCGTCGCGCTGGCTGCGCGGGCCGGTGGAGCCCATGCAGCCGCCGAGCACGTTGGCGCAGATGACGAAATAGCGGTCGGTGTCGATCGGGCGGCCGGGGCCGACCACGGCCTCCCACCAGCCGGGCTTGCCGGTGACCGGGTGCGGCTCGGCCACGTACTGGTCGCCGGTGAGCGCGTGGCAGACCAGGATGGCGTTGCTGCGCGCGGCGTTCAGCCGGCCATAGGTGCGGTACGCCACCTCCAGCCGGGCCAGGACGACGCCGCAATCCAGCAGCAGCCCGTCGGTGAACACCGCGTGCTGGTGGACGACGGTCGCCAGGGGCGAGGCGGACTGATCCATCACGGCGCAAGCATATGCGGCCCGCGCGCGGCCGTTGCAACCATCCGCCGCGCCGCGCGCCAACGCCAGCTTTGCATATCCGGCACCATCCGCTATTCCAGTCCGCCCTTAGCCGAACGCGCAGATGTCCAGCACCGCAGACCCGACCGACCCGACCGATACGGCCGCCCCGCCCACGCTCGCGCAGTTGCGCGCGGAGCTGGACCGGATCGACGACGCCATCCACGATCTGCTGATGCAGCGCGCCCGCGTGGTGGAGCAGGTCGGCGCGCATGGCGCCAAGGGGCGGGTGGCGATCCGTCCGGGGCGGGAGGCGCAGATCATCCGCCGCCTGCTGCGCCGCCACCAAGGCGCGTTGCCGCGGCGGCTGCTGCCCCGGCTGTGGCGCGAGCTGTTCGCCGCCACAACGAGCATGCAGGGCAGCTATGTCGTCACAGTGTGCGAGACCGGGCCGGGGGACGCCTTCGTGCAGGCCGCGCGCGAGCATTTCGGCGCGCTGACGCCGCTGCGCCGCCACCGCACCCCGGCGCAGGCGATCGGCGAGGTCAGCAGCGGCGCCGCGATCGCCGCCGTGTTGCCGATGCCCGACGAGGAACAGGCCGCCTCGGCCGCATGGTGGACCGCGCTGCTGCACCGCGACGAGCCGCGCATCCATGTGGTGGCGCGCCTGCCGTTCTGGGCGCCGCGCAGCGAGGGGGCGCCGCAGGTGCATGCGCTGGTGGTGGCCGCCGTGCCGCCGGACGCCAGCAGCGCCGACCCCGGCAGCACCGACCGCAGCCTGATCGGCCTGGAACTGAGCCAGGAGGCCAGCCGCGCCCGGCTCTCCGGGGCGCTGGCCGCCGCCGGCTTCGATACCGGCACTATCATCCTGCGCCGCGACCAGGGGGCGGCGGTGGCGCAGGCGCTGGTGGACGTGGCCGGGCTGGTGGCTGATGACGACGCGCGGCTGGCCGCGCTGTCGGACATGCTGCGCCCGCCGGTGGTGCTGGGCGCCTACGCCGTTCCCGTGGATGGAGACTCCGCATGAGCCAGACTGGTCCGCGGCCGCGCGCCGAAGTGCTGCAGATCGCCGCCTATGTTCCCGGCGAGGGGAATGTGGCCGGGCTGAACCGCATCGTGAAGCTCTCCGCCAACGAGGGCGCGTTCGGCCCGCCGCCGGGCGCCATCGCCGCCTACGGCACCGTCGCCGCCGAGATCCACCGCTACCCCGATGGGGGCTCGGTGGAGCTGCGCCGCGCGATCGGCGCGCGCTGGGGGCTCGACCCGGCGAGGATCGTCTGCGGCACCGGCTCGGACGAGCTGATCCAGCACATCTGCCACATCTATGGCGGCCCCCTCGCTGATGGATCGCGCACCGAGATCATCATGTCGATGCACGGCTTCACCATGTACCAGATCGCCGGCACCTATGCCGGCTCGCGGGTGCTGAAGGCGCCGGAACGCAACCTGACCACCGATGTGGACGCCATCCTGGCCGCGGTGTCGCCGGCCACCCGCATCGTGTACGTCGCCAACCCCAACAACCCCACCGGCAGCCTGCTGCCCGAAAGCGAGATGGAACGGCTGCGCGCCGGCCTGCCGCCCGAGGTGCTGCTGGTGCTGGACTCCGCCTATGCCGAATACGTCACCGAACCCGGCTACGACGCCGGCGCGAAGCTGGTGGATGCCGGCGACAACACGGTGATGCTGCGCACCTTCAGCAAGGTGTTCGGCCTCGGCGGGATGCGCGTGGGCTGGTGCTACGGCCCGCCGGCGGTGATCGACGCCCTGAACCGGGTGCGCGGCGTGTTCAACGTCAACATCGCCGCCCAGGCCGCCGCCGTCGCTGCCCTGGCCGAGCCCGGCTGGGTCGAGCGCAGCGTGGCCCACAACAGCGAATGGCGGGCCAGGCTCGCCACCGCGCTGACCGCCGCCGGCATCAAGGTGTGGCCGAGCCACACCAATTTCTTCCTGGCCGATTTCGCCACCCCCGCCCGTGCCGCCGCCGCCGACGCCTTCCTGAAGGCGCGCGGCATCATCGTGCGCGCCATGGGCGCCTACGACCTGCCGCACTGCCTGCGCATCACCGTCGGCACCGCCGAGGAATGCACGCTGGTGGCCGACACCCTCACCGCCTTCATGGCGACGCAGCATGGCTGAACCGGTCTTTCGCCGCCTCGTGCTGATCGGCGTCGGGCTGATCGGCAGTTCGGTGGCGCGCATCGCCATGGAAAAGCGGGAGTTGGCCGCCGAGGTGGTGGCCAGCGCGCGCACCCAGGCGACGCTGGACCGGGTGATGGAACTCGGCATCGCCGACCGGGTGGAACTGGACCCGGCGAAGGCCGTCGAGGGTGCGGATTGCGTGATGCTGTGCGCCCCGGTGGGCGCCTACGCGGCGCTGGCGCAGGCGATCGCGCCGCATCTGGCGCCCGGCTGCGTGCTGACCGACGTGGGCTCCACCAAGCAATCGGTGATCCGCGACGTGGGGCCACTGGTGCCGGAGGGCGTGCATTTCGTGCCCGCCCATCCGCTGGCCGGCACCGAGTATTCCGGCCCGGATTCGGGCTTCACCACGCTGTTCCAGGGCCGCTGGTGCCTGCTGACGCCGCCGCCGGGCACCGATGCTGCGGCGGTGGAGAAGGTCTCCGAGCTGTGGCGGCGCTGCGGCTCGATGGTGGAGAGCATGGAGCCGGCGCATCACGACCGGGTGCTGGCCATCGTCAGCCACCTGCCGCATCTGATCGCCTTCACCATCTGCGGCACCGCCGATGCGCTGGAGGACGAAAGCCGCCAGCAGGTGCTGAAATTCGCTGCCTCCGGCTTCCGCGACTTCACCCGCATCGCGGCGTCGGACCCGGTGATGTGGCGCGACGTGTTCCTCAACAACCGCGAGGCGCTGCTGGAGATGCTGGCGCGCTTCATGGAGGACGCGCAGGCGATGGCGCGCGCGGTGCGCTGGGGCGATCCGACCTATATCGAGGACCGGGTGCGGCTGGGGCGCAGCATCCGGCGCAGCCTGATCGAACTGAAGCAGGCCTGAGGGCGGACCTGACCCCCGGCGGGGCGCCCCCCCCGCCGCTTGCCTTTGATATCAGCCGGGCTCGTCGCCTCCCTGCTGGCCGGCCAGTGCCGCGCGGCTTTCCAGTTCGTCGATCGCCGCCGTGATGTCGCGCTGGTAGAACAGTTCCACCGCCTCGGCGAGGAGCGCCTCGTCCAGGTCCCACCAGCGCAGTTGCAGCAGGCGCGCGATCTGCGCCGGGGTGAAGCGATAGCTGATATGGCGGACCGGCACGCCGCCCACCACGGAATAGGGCTCCACATCGCGCGTCACCATGCTGCCGGCGGCGAGCACCGCGCCGTGGCCGACCGTGACGCCGGCCATGATGGTGGTGCCGTCGCCGATCCACACATCCGAGCCGATCCGCACGCCGAGATTGTCCAGTTCGACCCGGCTCTTGTCGCGCCGCCGCGGCGGGTGGAATGCCATGCCGAGCGGAAAGGTGGTCAGGAAATCGACCGGATGCCGGCCGAACACGCCGACGAAGATATGGCAGCCCGCCGCGATGGAGCAGAAGCTGCCGATTTCCAGCACCGCTTTCGGATCATGGTCGATGAAGCTGATCCGCGGGCTGCCATAGGTATAGCGCCCGACCGAGAGGGTGAGGCCGCGCGCCGCGAGCGGGGCCAGGAACGCGGAGGTTCCATTCACCGGCATCCTGCCTTCCGGCACCGGGGCTTTGGCGGCGGCAGCGGCCGGCGCCGCCGGCTCGGCGGGGGACGCCGCGCCGGCGGCCGACTCCAGCGTAAGATGCCCGAGCGAGAAGCCCAGACAGCGTGAGTCGCGTGACGGTCCGATGGTGTTCGGCACCACCGCCGTCGGGCATTCGAAGGTGATGCGCAACGTTCCGTCCTTGCCGACGGCATGGGCCGGCACGGCGAACGCGACGGTCGTGGCGTTGGCGATCCGGTGGCGGCAGACCGGCTCGCCGCCCAGCACCACCGTCACGTCCTGGAATGTGACGATGGGCGGCGCGACGAACGGGCGGACGCGGGCGGCGGCGCGGTAGGCCATGCCGGGAATGAGGCCGGGAATGTCCAGGTGGCAGGTGGCGGCGGTGCTCCACATGCCGTGCAGCTCCGGCGCCGCCCAGCCGGACCCGCCGCAATCGTGGCTGTTGCCGTCCTTGTGGAACAGGATCGTGGTCGCCGGCATCAGCCCCCCCATCAATGCGGCCATCGCGCGGCGACACTATGCGCGGCGTCCGGTCAGGTCCACCCGATCGCGACAGGGTCCGCGGGGCGGGCCTTCACCCGGCTGCCGGGCCATGCGAGTGTTCCCGCCGGTTTGGGAAGGAGACGCCGGCATGGCGCGGATGACAGGCGGCGAGGCGATCGTCGATGGGCTGCTGCGGCACGGGATCGACACGGTGTTCGGGCTGCCGGGGGTGCAGGTCTATGGCCTGTTCGACGCCTTCGCGCGCAACGCCAACCGGCTGCGGCTGATCAATGCCCGCCACGAGCAGACCACCGCCTACATGGCGCTGGGCTATGCCTGCGCCACCGGCCGGCCCGGCGCCTATGCCGTGGTGCCGGGGCCGGGCGTGCTCAACACCACCGCCGCGCTGGCGACCGCCTGGGGGCTGAACGCGCCGGTGCTGTGCATCACCGGCCAGGTGCCCAGCGCCATGATCGGGCGCGGGCGCGGCCAGTTGCACGAACTGCCCGACCAGTTGGCCACCCTGCGCACGCTGCTGAAATCCGCCGAGCGGATCGAGCATCCGACCGACGCGCCAAGGCTGGTGGCCAACGCCTTCCAGCAGATGCGCTCTGGCCGGCCGGGCCCGGTCTCCATCGAGATGCCGTGGGACCAGTTCACCGCCACCGCCGAGGTGATGCCGCAGGACCCGCTGCCGCTGCTGCCCGCCCCGGTGCCGGACCCGGAGAAGATCGCGGCCCTGGCGGCGCGGCTGCGGGCGGCGCGGGCGCCGATGCTCTGGGTGGGCGGCGGCGCCGCGCATGCCGGGGCCGAAGTGCTGGCGCTGGCCGAGCGGCTGGGCATACCGGTGGTCTCGTTCCGCACCGGGCGCGGCATCGTCGATGACCGGCATCCGCTGGCGATGACGGTGGCCTCCGCCTACCACCTTTGGGCGGAGACCGACCTGCTGATCGGCATCGGCACGCGCCTTGAGGTGCCGGCCGGGCGCTGGGGCAAGCTGCCGGCGGGCCTCGCGATCGCGCGCATCGACATCGACCCGGTGGAGATGCGGCGCCTGCCGGTGGAAATCGGCATCGTGGCCGACGCGGCGGATGGCGCGCGCGCCCTGCTGGCCGCCCTGGGCGAGGGCGTGGCCGAAACCGGGCGGGCGGCGCGGATCGCCCAGGTGAAGGCCGAGACGGCGCAGGCCATCCAGGCGGTGCAGCCGCAGATGTCCTACCTGGAGGCCATCCGCGACGTGCTGCCCGACGACGGCATATTGTGCGACGAGATGACCCAGGTGGGCTACGTGTCCTGGTTCGGCTTCCCGGTGCATGGGCCGCGCCGGCTGATCACCTCGGGTTTCTCCGGCACGCTGGGGGCAGGCTTCCCGATGGCGCTGGGCGTGAAGGTGGCGCACCCCGACCGGCCGGTGGTGGCGCTGACCGGCGATGGCGGCTTCCTGTTCGGCGGCACCGAGCTGGCGACCGCCGTGCAGCACGGCATCAACCTGGTGACCGTGCTGTTCAACAACGGCGCCTATGGCAACGTGCTGCGCGACCAGCGGCGGCTGTTCGAGGGGCGGGAATCCGGCTCGGCGCTGCGCAACCCGGATTTCCAGGCCTTCGCGCGCAGCTTCGGCGTGCGGGCATGGCATGCGCGCGACGCCGAGGGGCTGCGGGTGGCGCTGCGCGAGGCGATCGCCGCCAACGCGCCGGCGCTGATCGAGGTGACCACCGACATCGCCACCGACACCCCGCCCTGGGGGTTCATCTCGCCCGGCCGGGCTTGATCAAGGGCCGGGCTTGATGACCGGCCGAGCCTGATCGCGACGACGAGGCGGCGCAGCGGCGCCGCCCCGTCATGCGGCCTCAGGCGCCGGCGTTCTCCACCGCGACGTATTTCGCCCGGCGGATCTTGGTGACGTCCTGCCCCTCGATGCGGATCAGCGTCGTGGAGGCGTCGCGGCGCGGCGAATGCAGGTCGCCCTCGTTGTAGAGGAACGCCATCCCCGGGGTCAGCGTATAGGTCTTGGTGGCGCGGACCTTGCCGGGCTGGTCGCCGCTGGCCGGCTCCAGCAATTCCCAGTCGGTCATGATGGTGGTGCCGGTGGCCTGGCCGTAGATCGCCCAGGTGGGGCCGTGGTCGTGCGGCGGGCTGCCCTTCGCGCCCTGGTAGGAATGCGCCAGGATGCAGAAGCCGAATTCCGGGTCTTCGTAGATGATCTTCCGCTCCGGGCCGTCGGCCTTGATGTAGGTGGCGACGAAGCCGGGGTCGCGCAGCATTTCCTCGACGAGCGCACATACCTTGCGGCGGCCGGCCGGGCCGGGCTCGGCGGCGATGGCGTCGTGGCAGCGTGCGGCGAATTCTTCCAGCGTGTGGGACATGGCATGGACCTCCTGGTCATGGGCCGCCGGGGCGAACGGCGGCCCGGCGGGGAGCGATGCTAGGCATTGCCGCCGCCCGCGTCGAGGGTGGGCGCGGTCTGGCGGCCCGGCGCGGCCCCGGGGTTGCGCCGCCGGTGGCATCCCGTAGGATCGTTTCAACAACGCGCGGACGCCTGCAGGTCCGCCGAATCGCCGGCATATGCCGGCACGCAAGGAGGATGTCCGCATGACCATCACCCGTCGTGGCTTCGCATTGGGCTCGGCCGGCGCCCTGGTGGCCGCCCAGGGCCTCGCCCGGCCGGCGCTGGCGCAGGGCGAGCCGATCCGCATCGGCTGGCTGGCGGCACTCACCGGCCCCAGCTCCGCCCCGGGCATCGGCTTCGACCGTGGCGTGCATTACGCGGTGGAGGCGATCAACGCCGCCGGCGGCGTCAAGGGCCGCAAGATCGAGCTGGTGGTGCGCGACACCCAGGGCGACCCCACCAAGGCGGTGAACGCCGTGCAGGACATGATCAGCCGGGCGCGCGTGCATGCCGTGTGGGGGCCGACCAACTCGGGCGAGTCGCTGGCCACCACGCCGATCATGGCGCGGGCCAAAATGCCCAATGTCCACCCCTGCTTCGTCGACAGCCTGATCGACCCGGCGAAATACCCCAACGCCTTCCGCATGGCGCCCTCCAACAGCCAGATCGACAACGCGGTCAGCGA
Organism: Rhodospirillales bacterium 70-18; assembly: GCA_001899585.1. Lineage (GTDB taxonomy): Bacteria > Pseudomonadota > Alphaproteobacteria > Acetobacterales > Acetobacteraceae > 70-18. The sequence goes on along the minus strand of MKWE01000019.1, from coordinate 197,139 downwards.
CTACTGCATCAAGAATCTCGGCCTGAAGTCGCTCGCCGTGGTGGGCGACACCACCGGCTACGGCACCACCACCGTCACCAGCTCCACGGCGGCGATCGCCAAGCGCGGCGGCAATGTGGTCTACAAGGGTACCATCGACCCCACCCAGCCGGACGTGACCCCGGACATGCTGCGCATGCGCAATGCCGGCGCCCAGGCGATCGTGGTGTGGAGCGTCTCGCCCGGCCTGTGCGCGCGGCTGATGAACACCCGCGCCACCATGGGCTGGGACGTGCCGCTGGTCGGCCACCCCACCATGGGCTCGGGAGAGGTGGGCAAGCTGATCGCCGCGCCGAAGAACTGGGAAAAGACCTATATCCTCGGCTTCCGCAACTGCAGCTTCGGCGCCGACGGCAAGCTGCCGGCCCATGTGCAGAGCTTCGTGGACGGAACGAAAGGCAAGATCCAGCTCGACGACACCATCCTGTGGTGGGTGCTGGACGGGGTGGACGCAATCAACCTGATCGCCCGCGCGGTGCAGGAAGCCGGCGGCACCGACCCGGCGAAGATGGTCGCCTACTGGGACACGGTGACCAAATATCCGGGCCTGTACGCCACCTACAGCTGGAGCAAGACTGAGCATAACGGCCTGCCGGACAGCGACATCGTGATGTCCGAGGCGAATTCGCAGCGGCTGGGCGCCTACAAGCTGGCCCCCGGCTACACCTGAGGCGGGGCGGGGCGGGGCGGGGAACCAGCATGCTTGCCGCAATCCTGGCGTCGGGGCTGGCCGTCGGCGCCGTCTATGCGCTGATCGGCGTCACCTACAACGTCATGTTCTCCGCCTCGCGGGTGATGAGCTTCACCTCCGGCCAGTTGGGCATGCTGGGGGGCGTGCTGGGGGCGATGTTCATCGCCCGCCTCGGCCTGCCCTCGCTGCTGGGGCTGGCGGCGACGCTGGCCTGCTGCGCCGCCGTGGGCGTGCTGACCGAGATCGTCGCCGTCCGCCCGGTGCTGAAAAGCCTGGAGCAGCATCTGTATGTGCTGTCCACGCTGGCGCTGGCGCTGATGATCCAGCAGGTCACGGCGATCGAATGGAGCACCGAGCCGCAGCCCTTCCCCCGCCTGTTCGGCATCGGCGATGGCGGGCCGACCGACGAGAAGTTCTGGCTGCCGCTGCTGGCCTGCGCCGTGGTGGTGGTGGGGCTGGAACTGCTGTACCGGCGCACCCTGGTCGGCCGCGCCTTCCTGGCCATCGCCGAGGATAATTTCGCCGCCCGCGCGCTCGGCCTGCCGGAGCGCAACCTGCGCATGGCCAGCTACGCGCTGGCCGGGGTGATCGGCGGGCTGGCCGGCTTCGCCTCGGGCCAGTTGCTGCTGGCCTTCTTCGCCAACGGGTCGATGCTGAACTTCTACGGCTTCGTGCCGGTGGCGCTGGGCGGCATGGGCAACAATCGCGGCGCCATCGCCAGCGGCCTGGCGCTGGGGGTGTTCCAGCAGGCGGCGAACTTCCTGGTGGGCGGGGTGTTCGCCTCGGTCGCGGTGTTCACGGTGTTCATCGTGGTGCTGCTGGTGGCACCCCAGGGGCTGATGGGCAGCCCCTCCGTGCGGCGGGTGTAGCATGCGCGCCGTGTTGCCTTTCCTGCTGGTGCTGGCGGCCGCCCTGGTACTGCCGCATGTCACCAACGACTATTGGGTGCTTATTGCCACGCGGGCGGCGATCTACTGGGTGCTGGTCTCGGGCCTCAATCTGGTGGTGGGCTTCGCCGGGCAGTTGGCGATCGGCTGGGTCGCGCTGCTGACGCTCGGCGCGTACACCACCAGCGTGCTGGTGGCCGGTACCGTCACGCCGGCGGTGCCGCCGCTGCTGGCGCTGGGGGCCGCGGGCGGCGTGGGGGCGGTGTTCGGCGTCGTCGTCGGGCTACCGGCGCTGCGGCTGCGCACCTTCTATTTCGCCATGACCACGCTCGGCTTCGCCACCATCGTCACCCAGGTGGCGCTGGCCTGGCAGAGCGTCACCGGCGGCGGCATCGGCGTGGCCGGCCCGGTGCTGCCGGCGCCGTTCGACACCAGCTACGGCTTCTACCTGTTCTGCCTCGGGCTGGCGGCGCTGTGCACCTGGATGACCGCCAATGCCGCGCACAGCCGCTTCGGCCGCTCGCTGGTGGCGATCCGCGATGCGGAGGTGGCGGCCGAGTCGATCGGCATCGCCAAGGCCGGGCTGCTGGTGACCGTGTTCCTGTTCAGCGGCGCGCTGGCGGCGATCGCCGGCGGGCTGTTCGCCACGCTGCAATCCTACATCACACCGGACGCCTTCACCTTCGACCTCTCGGTGCTGTTCTTCATCGCCATCCTGATCGGCGGGCGCGGCTCGGTACTCGGCCCGCTGCTGGCGACCATCATCCTGACCGTGCTGCCGGAATTCGCAGCCCCCCTGGTGGCCTGGTCCACCTTCCTCTACGCGGCGCTGCTGCTGGTGATCGTGCTGGCGGTGCCCGGCGGCATCGCGGCGCTGCTGGACCTGGGCCGCCGCCGGCCGCTGGAGAGCAACCGCGCCATCGTGCCGCGGCCGGAACTGCTGCCCGGCATCCTGGACCATGGCCGCGCCCCCAGCCCCATCCTGCTGCGCGGCGTGGTGCTGAGCTTCGGCGGTGTGCGCGCGATCGACGGGCTGGACCTGACCATCGACCCCGGCCAGGTGCATGGGCTGATCGGGCCGAACGGCTCGGGCAAGACCACCACCCTGAACGTGATCTGCGGCTTCAACGCCCCCGAGGTCGGCGGCGTCACGCTGGATGGCGCGCCGCTGCTGGCCGGCGCGCCGCAGACCCGGGCCGCCCGCGGCATCGCCCGCACCTTCCAGACGCCGCGGCTGATCGGCGAGGCCTCGGTGCTGGACAACGTGATGGTCGGCGGCACCATCGCCGGGCAGGGCAGCTTCGTGGAGTCGCTGCTGCGCCTGCCGCGCCACCACCGCGACGAGGCCAAGGCGCGCGAGGCCGCCCTGCTGGCGCTGCGCTGCGTCGGGCTGGAGATGCTGGCGCCGGTGCGCGCCGACCGGCTGCAGCACAGCGAGCTGCGCTTCCTGGAAATCGCCCGCGCGCTGATGCTGCGCCCGCGCTTCCTGCTGCTGGACGAGCCGGCGGCCGGGCTCTCAGCCGAAGAGATCCGCCGGCTGGGCGGCCTGGTGACCGCGATCGCCCGCTGCGGCACCGGCGTGCTGCTGGTGGAGCACCACGCCGACCTCATCTTCGATATCTGCGACCAGGTGACGGTGCTCAACCTCGGCCGCGAGCTGGCCGCCGGCACGCCGGCCGAGATCCGCGCCCACAAGGAGGTGGTCAGTGCCTATCTCGGCGCCTGAACGCGGCCCGTCCGCGCCGCTGCTGTCGGTTGCCGGCCTGTCCGCCGGCTACGGCAAGATCGGCGTGCTGCACGGCATCGGCATGACCATCGCCGCCGGCGAGGCGGTGGCCCTGCTCGGCCCCAACGGCGCCGGCAAAACCACGCTGCTGCGCGCCATCTCCGGCCTGCTGCCGTGGGAGGGCGAGGTGCGCTTCGCCGGCCAGGACCTGCGCGGCGCCAGCCCGCGCGAAACTGCCCGCGCCGGGCTGGTGCACGTGATCGAGGGCCATCGCGTGTTCACCCAGCTCAGCGTGGCCGACAACCTGCTGCTGGCCGGCTACGACGTGCCGCGCGCGGAGCGAGCGCGGCGGGTGGAGGAGGCGCTGACCTACTTCCCGGAGATCGCCGCCAAGCGGGCCGACCGCGGCGGCGCGCTGTCCGGCGGGCAGCAGCAGATGCTGGCAGTGGCCCAGGGGCTGGTGCGCCGCCCCCGCCTGCTGATGCTCGACGAACCCTCCGCCGGGCTGTCGCCGGTGCTGGTGGACCGCGTGCTGTCGGTGGCCCGCCAGTTGAAGGAGGGCGGCACCGCCATCCTGCTGGTCGAGCAGCTGATCGAAAAGGCGCTGGCGCTGGCCGACCGGGTCTATGCCCTGGCGCGCGGCCGCATGGTGCTGGAAGCCGTCACCAGCGAGGCCGACCTGCCGCACCGGCTGGAACGGGCCTATTTCGGCGGGGATGTCCCCTCCCCGCTGCACGGGTGACAACGTCAGGCGGGCAACGGCACCCGCGCGCCGGTCGCCGGCTGCACCACGCCGCCGCGCAGCGCGCCCGCGTCGGTGGCGCCCCACAGCGTCTCGAACCCCGCGGGCAACGGGCGACTGTTGGGGGTGGCCAGCCACAGGCGGAACAGCAGCCGCTCCTGCCGGGTGGTCGGGTCGTCCTGATAGGCCGTACGGCCATGATAGACGACATGGTTGTTCAGCAACTGGATGTCGCCGGCCTCGAAGGGCGAGTGCAGGCACACCTCCTCCGCCACCTCGGCCAGCAGGTCCAGCGCCTCGTTCTGCGCCGCGCTCAGCTTGGGCACCCCCGGCACCTCCTGCGCCTGTTCCACATAGGTGCGTGAATACTGGCTGGTGATGCGGCCGTCGCGGAAGCCGAACACCGGCATGGCGAACACCCGGTCCGGCGACCGCCCGTCCTCGTCCACCGGCCGGGCGCGCCAGTAATCCTGGCACAGCAGCGCCAGCAGGTCCGGCCGGCGGCGCAGGATTTCGTTATGGATGGTGGCGATGCTGGCCAGCTTGGACACGCCGCCGGCCTGGGCGTTGCGCACGCACATCAGCGCGATCACGTCGCAGCGGTCGGTGTGCCAGCGCAGCGGCCCGGTGGAGCGCGACCGGGCGCGGGCCGAGGCGACCTGCCCCTCCGCCGTGGGCGCGTAGGTCTTGGACTCCAGCCGCGTCTCGTCGCGCACCTCGCCCATGATCTCGCCGGTGGCGTTCTGGTAGACGGCGGTGCCCAGGTAGCGGCCGATGCCCCAGAAGATCCGGCGCAACTGGTCCTCCGAATACCGCTCCACCGGCAGGCCGCGCAGCCGCACCATGCCGCGGCCATCCTCCAGCTCCGCGCCGATCTCGGCCAGCAGGGCGGCGGTGCGGTGAAGTGGGAAATCGGCGCGGGAAAATCCCAAAAATGGGGCCGATTTCCGCTCCAAACAGGCCAAAGCGGCGTCGATTTCGGCGCAATTTCCGGCATCCAGGGTGCGAATCCAGTCGCCCGAGGCGGCAAGCTCGGCGCCGTACCAGACAACACGGCCGGTCAGCATGGTGGACATGTCGGGCCTCCCCTGATCGGGAGGAGCCAACAACCAGCCGCGCCGTCTGTCAATTCGTCGCCGGCTATGCCGCCAATACGCGGCCGGCCACCGCGGTCAGCTTGGCCATCAGCGCCGGGTCGCGCGATTGCGGCGCGGTGACGATGGCGTATTCCAAAGCGCGGTCGCAGCCCGCCGGGCAGGGACCGCGCGGCGCGCCGATCAGGGGCACCACCTGCTGCACCAGGGCGCGGGCATTGTCGGCGTTGGCGAACAGCACCTTGACCACCATGTCCACCGTGACCGCGTCGTGGTCGGGGTGCCAGCAATCGTAGTCGGTCACCATGGCGACGGTGGCGTAACAGATCTCCGCCTCGCGGGCGAGCTTGGCCTCCGGCATGTTGGTCATGCCGATCACCGAGCAGCCCCAGGAGCGGTACAGCTCGCTCTCGGCCTTGGTGGAGAATTGCGGGCCTTCCATCACCAGGTAGGTGCCGCCGCGGGTGACCGGCAGGTCCAGGTCGCGCGCCGCCTGCTCCAGTGCGTCGCCCAGGCGCGGGCAGACCGGGTGGGCGACCGAGACATGGGCCACGCAGCCCTCGCCGAAGAAGCTTTTCTCGCGGGCGAAGCTGCGGTCGATGAACTGGTCGACGATGACGAAATGGCCCGGCGGCAGTTCCGCCTTCAGGCTGCCGACCGCGGACAGCGACAGGATGTCGGTCACCCCGGCCCGCTTCAGCGCGTCGATATTGGCGCGGTAGTTCAGGTGCGTCGGCGTCAGCCGGTGGCCGCGGCCGTGGCGCGGCAGGAACACGCAGCGCACGCCGCCCAGCCAGCCTTCCAGCAATTCGTCGGACGGGTCGCCCCAGGGGGTGGTGACCCGCCGCCACGCCTTGCCCTCCAGCCCGTCGATATCATACAGGCCAGAGCCGCCGATGATGCCGATCACCGGGGTGACGGTTTCGGCGGGGCGCGTGTCCGACATGGCGAGGCTCCTTCAGGCTTGAAACAACACCGCCGCGCCCCTTGCGGGTCGCGGCGGTGCCTGGTCGGGTCGGGCGGGCGGTTCAGTGGTGGACGTTCGCCCAGACCTTGCGCTTGACCGCATATGTCACGCCGGTCAGCAGCACCAGGAACAGGATCGCCTTCACGCCGAGGCGCTTGCGCTGCTCCATCTCCGGGTTGGCGACGTAGGTCAGGAAGGTGGCGACGTCATGCGCCATCTGCTCCGTGCTGGCCGGCGTGCCATCGGCATAGGTCACCTGCCCGTCCGAGAGCGGCTTGGGCATCTTGATCTGATGACCCGGGAATACCTTGTTGTAGTACATCCCGTCGCTCATCTTGAAGCCCGCCGGCGGGTCGGCGAAGCCGGTCAGCAGGGCGTAGATGTAGTCGGGCCCGCCCACGCGCGCCTTTTCCATCACCGACAGGTCGGGCGGCAGGGCGCCGTTGTTGGCGGCGCGCGCGGCGTTGTCGTTCGGGAACGGCGAATGGAAATGGTCCGCCGGCAGGCCCGGGCGCTCGGCCGGCTGGCCGTCGTCGCCGATGATCGGGATGGTCACGCTGGCGGCGATCGCGGCGATCTGCTTCTCGTCGAGGCCGATGCCCTTGAGGTCGCGGTAGTAGCCTTCCTTCATGGAATGGCAGGCCGAGCAGACCTCCTTGTAGACCTGGAAGCCGCGCTGCGCGGCGGCGCGATCATAGGTGCCGAACACGCCGTCGAAGCTCCATTTCTGGTGCGGCAGCTCGATCACCTCGTCGGCGGCCATGGCCGGCAGCGCGAAGGCGCCGACCAGCGCCGCGACGGCGGCAAAGCGGAGGATACGCATCAGACCTTCTCCATCGGCTTGGCGGTTGCACCCGCGGGCAGCGGCCCGCCGCCGATCACCGGACGGCTGATGCTCTCCGGCAGCGGCAGCGGGCGCTCCAGCTTGCCCAGCACCGGCAGGATCACCAGGAAGTGCAGGAAGTAATACAGCGTCGCCAGCCGCCCGATGGTCACCCAGGCGCCTTCCGGCCGGTGCGCGCCGACCATGCCCAGGGCGATCACCGCCACGACCAGCACCCAGAACAGGATGCGGTAGATCGGCCGGAACTTCGCCGAGCGGACCGGCGAGGTATCGAGCCACGGCAGCACGAACAGCACCGCGATGGCGCCGAACATCATGCTCACCCCGCCCAGCTTGTTCGGCACCGAGCGCAGGATGGCGTAGAACGGCAGGAAGTACCATTCGGGCACGATCTCGGCCGGCGTTACCAGCGGATTGGCCTGGATGTAGTTGTCCGGGGCCGAGAAGAAGTTCGGCGCGAAGAACACCAGCACCGCGAACACGATCAGGTAGACGCAGATGCCGACGCTGTCCTTGATGGTGTAGTACGGGTGGAACGGCAGCGTGTCCTGCTCGCTTTTCACATCAATGCCCAGCGGGTTGTTGGAGCCGGTGATGTGCAGCGCCGCGATGTGCAGGAAGATCACGCCCACCAGCACGAAGGGCAGCAGGTAGTGCAGGCTGAAGAAGCGGTTCAGCGTCGGGTTGTCCACCGAGAAGCCGCCCCACAGCCAGGTGACGATGGAGTCGCCAACCACCGGGATGGCGGAGAACAGGTTGGTGATGACGGTCGCACCCCAGTAGGACATCTGGCCCCAGGGCAGCACGTAGCCCATGAAGGCGGTGGCCATCATCAGCAGCAGGATCACCACGCCCAGCATCCACAGCAGCTCGCGCGGCGCCTTGTAGGAGCCGTAGTAGAGTCCGCGGAAGATATGGATATAGGTGACGATGAAGAACATCGAGGCGCCGTTTGCGTGCGCGTAGCGCAGCATCCAGCCGTAATTCACGTCACGCATGATACGCTCGACCGAGTCGAAGGCCATGGTGACGTGCGGCGTGTAGTTCATCGCCAGGAATATGCCGGTGGCGATCATGATCATCAGGTTGACCATGGCCAGCGCGCCGAAATTCCAGAAATAGTTGAAGTTCTTCGGCGTCGGGAAGACGCCGTATTCCTTCTGCATCATCGTGAAGACAGGGAGGCGGGTGTCGATCCAGTTCACCACCGGATTCTTGAAGTCGCTCTTGTGCAGGCCGGCCATTGAGTTGTGCTCCGAAGGCTGAGACGGCGTTCCGTGCGGTGTGGGCCGTGCGGGGAATGAGCCGTGCGAGTGGGCGGCCGTCAGCCGATCTTGATCTTGGTGTCGGTCTCGAACGCGTAGGGCGGCACCGCCAGGTTGAGCGGCGCGGGGCCGTGGCGCACACGGCCGGAGGTGTCGTACTGGCTGCCGTGGCAGGGGCAGAACCAGCCGCCCCATTCGCCGCGCGGGTCGGACGGCGCGTTGCCGAGCGGCACGCAGCCGAGATGGGTGCAGATGCCGATCACCACCAGCCACTGGTCGTGCCCGGCCTTCACCCGCGCCGAGTCGGCCTGCGGGTCGATCAGCGCCGAGAGCTTCACGTCCTCGGCTTCCTTGATTTCCTTGGGCGTGCGGTGGCGCACGAACACCGGCTTGCCGCGCCAGACCACGGTGATGGCCTGCCCGGCCTCGATCGGCGTCAGCGTTACCTCGGTGGAGGACAGCGCCAGCACGTCCGCGGCCGGGTTCATGCTGTCCACCAGCGGCCAGACGATGGCGCCGACGCCCACGGCGGCGCCTGCGCCGGCCACGAGTTTCAGGAAGTCCCGCTTTGTGACCTCCCCGCCGGACGGGTGGCCGTGTGTGCCGGTCATAGGGGTCGCAGACATCGAATCGGCCATCAGTTCCCTCGATCCACCCAGACCGGGCGGGGCAGTTGCAACGGCGTCGGGCGCGGACGGACGCCCCGTGCGGGGGCCAATACCTCGTCGGGCGTCGCCTGACTAGACGACGCCTGCGGCGCGGACAACCCTCCGACGCGGCGCATACTAGGGAGCGGCCTGAGCATCTGCAACATGGGCGGCTGACGAAGCGGGCGGATAAGGTTAGGTTTGTGGCGGATTTTCAGGATTTTCGCCGATGCCGGACGCGCCGCCGCACACCGCCCTGCAGGACCAGGCCCGCGCCTGGTTCGAATCCCTCCGCGACCGCCTTTGCGCCAGCTTCGAGGCGATCGAGGATGCCGCCGCCGGCGACGCCCCAGCCGGCCGTTTCCAACGCACCATCTGGGACCGCCCCACCGCCGAGGGCACCCCCGGCGGCGGCGGCGTGATGAGCGTGATGCGCGGGCGGGTGTTCGAGAAGGTCGGCGTCAACGTCTCCACCGTCTGGGGCGCGTTCAGCCCGGAATTCCGCGCCCAGATCCCCGGCGCCGCCGAGGACCCGCGTTTCTGGGCCAGCGGCATCAGCCTGGTGGCCCATATGCGCAGCCCGCGCGTGCCGGCCGCGCATTTCAACACCCGCATGCTGGTGACCACCAAGGGCTGGTTCGGCGGCGGCGGCGACCTGACGCCCATGCGGCTCGACAGCCCCGAGGCGGTGGAGGACGCGGCGCATTTCCACGCCGCCTTCCGCGCCGCCTGCGACCGCCATGACCCGGCGTATTATCCGAAGTTCAAGGAATGGTGCGACCGCTACTTCTTCCTGCCGCACCGCAACGAGCCGCGCGGCGCCGGGGGCATTTTCTACGACCACCATTTCACCGGCGACGCCGACGCCGACTTCGCCTTCACCCGCGATGTGGGCGAGGCGTTCCTGCGTGCCTACCCCGAGATCGTGCGCCGCCGCATGGGCGAGCCATGGACGCCGGCCGAGCGCGAGCACCAGCTGGTCCGGCGCGGCCGCTATGTGGAGTTCAACCTGATCCACGACCGTGGCACGCTGTTTGGCCTCAAGACCGGCGGCAATGTCGAGGCGATCCTGATGAGCCTGCCGCCCGAGGTCCGCTGGCCATAGCAGCCCCAAGGAGGGAGAGACGCATGCACGGCGGATGGAACCGGGGATGGCTGGCCGCGCTGGCCGCATTGCTGCTGGCGAGCCTCGCGCCGGCGCTGGCGGCCGAGCCGGCGTTGCGGTTGACCGCCGGCGGCACGACCCGGTCGTTCTCCGCCGCCGACCTGCTGGCGCGGCCGGACGCCGCCAGCATCACGCTGCCGCGGGACGCATCCTATGGACGGCCGATGACCTATCGCGCCGTGCCGCTGCGCGCGCTGCTCGCCGGGCTGGCGCCGGGCGATGCCGACACGGTGGAGGCCCGCGCCACCGATGGCTTCGTCTCGCAACTGCCGCTCGCGCTGGTCGAGGGACCGGCCGAGGCGTGGATCGCCGTGGAGGACCCGGCGCATCCCTGGCCGAAACTGCCCGGCAAGCCCGTCTCGGCCGGGCCGTTCTACCTGGTCTGGCGGGCACCGGCCCGCGGCCCGGTGGCGGCCGAGCAATGGCCCTATGCGCTGGCGGAACTGACGGCGGTGGATTCGCCGGCGCATCGCTGGCCGGCGATCGCGGTGGCGGCCTCGCTGGCGCCGGACGATCCGGCGCGGCGCGGCCAGGCGCTGTTCGCCACCAACTGCCTGCCCTGCCATCGCCTCGCCGGCGCCGGCGAGGGCACGGTCGGGCCCGACCTGCTGCGCCCGATGCCGGCGACCGCGTATTTCACCGAGGCCGGGCTGCGCGCCCTGCTGCGCGACCCCGCCAGCGTGCGGACCTGGCCGGCGCAGCAGATGCCGCGCTTCGACCGTGCCGCGCTGAGCGACCAGGATATCGGCGCGGTGATCGCCTATCTGCGCCACCTCGCCGCGCGCACGCGGTAAGCCGCGCGCTTGCTGCGATCCGGCCCGACGGCTATCCTTTCGCCATTGCTGCACCGCAGTGCCGGCCATGGTGCAGGGCGGGTGGCTTGATGCCCAGAACAACGGAATGCGCATGAACGAAATGCCCGCCGGACAGGGTTTCGCCGCCGGCACCATGGTCGCCACCGCCTCCGGCCGCCGCAATGTCGAGCTGCTGGATATCGGGGACGAGGTTCTGGACGCCACCGGCACGCCGCGGCGGGTGCGCTGGACGGGACGCATCGTGCTGACCGCCGCGCACCTGACCGCGCAACCGGAGGCGCGGCCGATCCGCGTGCGCGCCGGCGCGTTGGGCGAGGGGATGCCGCGGCGCGACCTGGTGGTGGCGCCCCTGACCGAACTCGCGGTTGTGCTGCCCACGAGGGCTTTGGTCACCCTGTCGGCGCGGCTGCTGATGAACGACCACACGATCCTGCGCGACTCCGGCACCGACCGCCTGGAGTTGTTCGAGGTGGAGTTGGACGGTGACGCCGGGCTGATCGCCGAGGACCTGCCGGCCGGCTTCGCGCTGCCCAACCATGCCACGCCCGACCAGCGTACCGCCGCGGTGCGCGCCCGCAAGCTGGTCAATGCGCGCGGCGGGTGCCTGCCCGGCCCGCTACTGGGCCGCGTCGATTGCGCTGAGCGCGGCCTGCTGTATGGCTGGGCGATCGACGAGGCGCGGCCGCTGATGCGGGTGGCGCTGGAAATCCTGGTGAACGGCCGCGTGTTCACCGGCGCGATGGCCTCGCTCCGCCGCAACGACTTGGTGCGCGCCGGCATCGCCGATGGCGCCTGCGGGTTCCATATCGAGCCGAACCCGCCGCTGCCCGCCGACCGTACCCTGCTGGTGCAGGTCCGCCGCGCCGATGACGGCCTCGACCTGCCCGGCTCGCCCGTGCTGCTCGACAAAGCCGGCGGGCCGGCGCAACTCCTGGAGGCGCTGAAACCCGCCTCGCCCGCCCAGACGGCGGCGATGCGCGACGTTCTGCGAGCCGGGCTCGATACGTTGCAGGCGCCGCCGGCCGGGTAGCCGGCGCGGCTACCCGGCCTGTGGCCCGCGCACCAGCACGCCCGGCAGCGCCCCGGTCGCCTCGCCGTGGCGATAGGTCACCCGCCCCGCGACGATGGTGGCATCATAGCCGCGCGCCGGCTGCAGCAGCCGCCGCCCGCCGGCCGGCAGGTCGAACACCATGTCCGGCCGGCCCAGCGCCAGCCTGGCGAAGTCGATCACGTTGAGGTCGGCCTTCTTTCCCGGGGCGATCACGCCGCGGTCGTGCAGCCCCACTGCGCCGGCGGTGTCGGAGGTCTGGCGGCGCACCAGCTCCTCCAGCGGGAAGCGGCCGGTGGTGCGGTCGCGGCCCCAATAGGTCAGCAGGAAGGTCGGGAAGCTGGCATCCGAGATGAACCCCACATGCGCGCCGCCATCGCCCAGGCCGACGATGGTGTTGGGATGGCTCAGCATCTCACGGCAGGGGTCGAGGTTGCAGTCGGCGTAATTGACCAGGGGCGCGAAGATGAAGGCCCGCCCCTCTTCGCGCAGCAGCATGTCATAGGCCACGTCCGGCGCCGTTCGCCCCTCGCGCGCGGCCATCGCGGCGATGGAGGCATCCTCGGTCGGCTCGTAGTCGGGCGGGTCGCCGAACGGGAACATGCGGGCATAGGACAGCCGCGGCAGCAGCGGGAAATTGCTGCCGGCGAACGGGTCTTCCGAGAGAATGCGCGCGCGCATCGCCGGGTCGCGCATCGCCGCCACCCGCGCGGGCAACGGCAGATGGGCAATCGCCTTGTAGCTTGGCGTGCCGGAAAAGGGGTTCTGGCTGCCTTGCAGGCCAAGCAGAATGCCGATCGGGCGCGGCGGGAACACCGGGCGGATCGGCAGCCCGTCTGCCGCCGCCTGGTCGGACAGCGCCAGCAGGGTCAGCCAGTCCTGCGTGCGGTCGTGCCGCTGGTTCAGCGAGAACACCAGCGGCCGGCCGGAGGCTTCCACCACCCGGCGGACCATGGCGAACTCGCTGTCCGGGTCGGGAGTGTTCCAGTCCGACACCAGTTCCAGCATGCCGCTGCCGGCGTCGCGCAGGCCGAGCGCGATGCCGGTCAGTTCCGCCTCAGTGGCGCGCAGGGTGGGGGTGTGCTCGCCGGCCAGGGTGCGATGGCTGATGGTGCGCGACGTGGTGAAGCCGAAGGCGCCGGCGCGCATCGCCGCCTCGGCCAGGGCGCGCATACGGGCGATGTCGTCCTGGCGGGCCGCCTCCAGCCGGGTCGCGCGCTCACCCATCACATAGACGCGCAGCGCCGCATGTGGCAACTGGGCGCAGATGTCGATGTCGCGGGGGCGGCGCTCCAGGGCGGTGAGGTATTCGCCGAAGCTCTCCCACTGCCAGTCCAGCCCCTCGTGCAGCGCGGCGCCGGGGATGTCTTCCACCCCCTCCATCAGTTCGATCAGCCGGTCGCGGTCGGCCGGGCGCACCGGCGCGAAGCCGACGCCGCAATTGCCCATGACGGCGGTGGTGACGCCGTGCCAGGCCGAAGGGGCGAGATGCGAGTCCCAGATCGCCTGACCGTCATAATGAGTGTGGATATCGACGAAGCCGGGGGTGACGATGCGGCCTCGCGCGTCGATCTCCTCGGCGCCACGCGCGCTCACCTCGCCCACCTGGACGATGCGCCCGCCGGCCACCGCCACATCGGCCTCGAACCCGGGGGCGCCGGTGCCGTCGATCACCGTGCCGCCACGGATCACCAGCGAAATGTCCTGTCCCATCGTCGTTCCCCACCCTGCCGGCCCGCAGTCTACGCAGCCGAGGGCGGGCACGACCAGGGGGTGTCAGGCCGCCGCCGGCAGCCGGTCCTGGTAGCGGCGGCGGCGGGATTGCAGCAGCCGCCAGGCCAGCCGGGCCGACATGTCCGACAGCCGGCCGCGCGGCTTCAGCCCCACCGTCTTGAAAACCATGCCCATGCCGCGCTCGACATGATGGAACCGGTAGGCGCCCGTCGCGCGCGTCATATATGCCGCCATGCAGCGTCCATGGTCGTAGCCCATCGACTCCGGCTCGTTGGCGCAGTGGTAGGCATAGGCCAGTTCGTCGTCCTCGCTCTCGGTGATCCGCCCGGCAGCGATGCGCAGGCGCTTGAGGAACGAGACGTGCTCGCGCGCCAGATAGCGCCGCATATGGTCGTAAAACAGCTTGAAATGGCGGAATTCATCGGCCGCAACCAGGCGGCAGATGTCTTTCAGGACCGGCTCCTCGGTCGCCTCGGCCAGCGCGGTGTAGTAGCTGGAGGTGCCGGTCTCCACCATGCAGCGGGCGATCAGCTCGCCGGTGCGCGAGCCGCGGACGGAGGTCGCGGCATCCAGCTTGATCTGGTAGCCGGCGCGGAAGCGGTCGAAGGCGGCGGCGAAATCCCAGCCCGGATCGGCCAGCATCGCCCATTGCCCCAGCGCATCGCCGTGCTGCACCTCCTCCACGCTCCAGTTATCCGCCGCCTGGCGGAAATCCGGGTCGTCGGGGAAGACGTTGTTCAGGTAGATGCCGTAGTCGATGCCGTTGCGCTCAACCAGAGCCGCGGCCTTGACCAGCGGGATGATGGACGGGTCCAGCCGCGCGGCGTCGAAGCGATCCCAAGCGATATCCGCGAGTTGCCAGTGCTTCATGCTGTCGGTCCGCCTTTGCTCTCGTTCCCGGCCGGCGTCGCGCATGACGGCGGCCATCTGGAACCTTCGCCAATGCGGCGCGGATGACAAGACGTTACTGGCGGATTCGCACGCAAGGGTTACGTGCGGGGCAGGCTGGCCGTCATGCGGCCAGCCTTGGCCAGATCAGGCGGCCTGCGCCGCCTCGACCATGGCGCGCGCCGCCTGGATACGGTCCATCGCCGCATCAAGCGCAGGCACGTCCATCTTGTCCGCCGCGGCATACTCCGCCTCGGCGGCAGCCATGCGGCGTTCGCCCTCGGCGCGGGAGACCTGCTCCACCGGGGTAGCCTCGTTGGCCAGCACGGTCACCCGCCGCGGCGTCACCTCGGCGAAGCCGCCGGAGACGAACAGCCGCTCGGTCACCTGGCCGTTCTCATACAGCCGGATCGTGCCGCCCCGCAGCAGCACGATCATCGGCGAATGCTCGGGCAGCACGCCCATCTCGCCCTCGGCCGCCGGGATCACCACCATGTCCACCGGACGGGACAGCAGCAGCTTCTCGGGGCTGACGATCTCAAGATCGACCGGCATGGTGTGGATCCTTACGCGTGTGGACGGTCAGGCCGCGGCCTTCATGGACTCGGCCTTCTTCACCGCGTCCTCGATGGTGCCGACCATGTAGAAGGCGGCTTCCGGCAGGTGGTCGTACTCGCCCGCGACGATCGCCTTGAAGCTGCGGACGGTGTCGGCGATGGGCACGAACACGCCCGGGAAGCCGGTGAACACCTCGGCCACGTGGAAGGGCTGGCTCAGGAAGCGCTGGATCTTGCGGGCGCGCGCCACCACCAGCTTGTCCTCCTCGGACAGCTCGTCCATGCCCAGGATGGCGATGATGTCCTGCAGCGACTTGTAGGTCTGCAGCACCCTCTGCACTTCGCGGGCAACCAGGTAGTGCTCCTCGCCGACGATGCGCGGCTCAAGGGCGCGCGAGGTCGAGTCCAACGGGTCCACCGCCGGATAGATGCCAAGCTCGGCGATCTGGCGCGACAGCGTGGTGGTCGCATCCAGATGGGCGAACGAGGTGGCGGGCGCCGGGTCGGTCAGGTCGTCGGCCGGCACGTAGATGGCCTGCACCGAGGTGATCGAGCCCTTCTTGGTGCTGGTGATGCGCTCCTGCAGGGCGCCCATGTCGGTGGCCAGCGTCGGCTGGTAACCCACCGCGGAGGGGATGCGGCCCAGCAGCGCCGACACTTCGGCGCCGGCCTGGGTGAAGCGGAAGATGTTGTCGATGAAGAACAGCACGTCCTGGCCTTCCTCGTCGCGGAAATATTCCGCGACCGACAGGCCGGACAGCGCCACGCGGGCGCGCGCACCCGGCGGCTCGTTCATCTGGCCATAGACCAGCGCCACCTTGGAGCCGTCGGTGCTGCCATCGTCGTTCAGCTTAATCACGCCGGCGTCGATCATCTCGTGGTAGAGGTCGTTGCCCTCGCGGGTACGCTCACCGACGCCCGCGAACACCGACACGCCGCCATGGCCCTTGGCGATGTTGTTGATCAGTTCCTGGATGAGCACGGTCTTGCCCACGCCGGCGCCGCCGAACAGTCCGATCTTGCCGCCCTTCAGATAGGGTGCCAGCAGGTCCACCACCTTGATCCCGGTGACCAGAATTTCGGTGGAGCTGGACTGGTCCTCAAAGGACGGAGCGGCGCGATGGATCGGGTAGCGCTTGGTCTCGCCCACCGGCCCGCGCTCGTCGATCGGCTCGCCGATCACGTTCATGATACGACCGAGGGTCTTCGGGCCGACCGGCACGCTGATCGGCGCGCCCGTGTCCACCACTTCCTGGCCGCGCACCATGCCGTCGGTGCTGTCCATGGCGATGCAGCGCACCGTGCGCTCGCCCAGTTCCTGCGCCACTTCCAGCACCAGGGTGCTGTCGCCCATCTTGGTGTGCAGCGCGTTCTGGATGAACGGCAACTCGCCTTCGAACTGCACGTCGATCACGGCGCCGAGCACCTGCGTCACGCGCCCGACATTGTTGCTGGCCATCTGGAAAGCTCCTGTCTCTGTCACGCGATCAAACGGCTTCGGCGCCGGAGATGATCTCGATGAGTTCTTTGGTGATGTTCGCCTGGCGGGCGCGGTTGTAGTTCTGGGTGAGGCGCTTGATCATGTCGCCGGCATTGCGCGTGGCGTTGTCCATCGCGGTCATCTGCGCCGCGTTGAAGCCGGCGGCATTCTCCAGCAGCGCGCGATACACCTGGATCGCCAGGTTCTGCGGCAGCAGCCGGGCCAGCATGGTCTCTTCGTCCGGCTCGAACTCATACATTGCGCCATCAGCTTGGGCGCCGCCCCCAACCGCGCCGGCGCCTTCCGGCAGCGGGGTCGGGATCAGCTGCGTCTCGGTCGGCACCTGGGCGATCACCGAGCGGAAGCGGTTGTAGACCAGCGTGCAGACGTCGAACTCGCCCGCTTCCAGCATCGCCGTCACCCGCGTCGCCACGTCCTGTGCGTCGGCGAAGTTGATCGACTTGCGGCCGACATAGTTCACGTCGCCGATCATCCGGCTGGCCAGCTCGCGCTTGAGGTAGTCGCGCCCCTTGCGCCCGACCGCCAGGATCTTGACGGTCTTGCCCTCGGATTCGAGCCTGCGGGTCGCGGCGCGGGCCAGCCGGCCTACGCTGGAATTGAAGGCGCCGGCCAGACCGCGATCGGCAGTGACCACCACGAGCAGGTGGACCTTGTCCGCCCCGGTGCCCACCAGCAGCTTCGGCGCGGTGGGGCTGCCCACCGCCGAGGCGCCGAGCGAGGCCAGCATCCGCTCCATCCGCTCGGCGTATGGGCGCGCCGCCTCGGCCTGGCTTTGGGCACGGCGCAGCTTGCTCGCCGCGACCATCTTCATGGCCGAGGTGATCTTCTGCGTCGACTTGACACTGTTGATGCGGACGCGGAGCGTCTTCAGACTGGGCATTGCAAACGACCTGCCAGGTAATCAGGCGACATGGATCAGGCGAAGGTCTTGACGAAGCCGTCCATGAAGGCAACCAGCTTCTTCTCGGTCTCCGGCTTGATCTCGCGGTCGGCGCGGATGGCGGCCAAAATGGTCGGCTCCTTGCTCTTCAGCGTCGCCAGCACCTGGGTCTCGAAGCGGCCGATGGCGCCCACGTCGATCTTGTCCAGATAGCCGCGCACGCCGGCGAAGATCGCCACCACCTGCTCCTCGATCGGAACCGGGCTGAACTGCGGCTGCTTCAGCAACTCGGTCAGCCGCGCGCCACGCGCCAGCAGCTGCTGGGTGGAGGCGTCGAGGTCCGAGGCGAACTGCGCGAAGGCGGCCATTTCGCGATACTGCGCCAGTTCCAGCTTGATGCGGCCGGCAACCTGCTTCATCGCCTTGATCTGCGCGGCGGACCCGACGCGCGAGACCGACAGGCCGACGTTCACCGCTGGGCGGATGCCCTTGAAGAACAGTTCGGTCTCCAGGAAGATCTGGCCGTCGGTGATGGAAATCACGTTGGTCGGGATATAGGCTGACACGTCGCCCGCCTGCGTCTCGATCACCGGCAGGGCGGTCAGGCTGCCCTTGCCCTCGGCGTCGGACATCTTCGCGGCCCGCTCCAGCAGGCGCGAATGCAGGTAGAAAACGTCGCCCGGATAGGCTTCGCGGCCCGGCGGGCGGCGCAGCAGCAGCGACATCTGGCGATAGGCGACGGCCTGCTTGGACAGATCGTCATAGAAGATCACGGCGTGCATGCCGTTGTCGCGGAAGTATTCGCCCATGGTGCAGCCGGTGTACGGCGCCAGGAACTGCATCGGCGCCGGGTCGGACGCGGTGGCGGCGACCACGATGGAGTACTCCATCGCGCCGTTCTCTTCCAGCGTGCGCACAAGCTGCGCCACCGTCGAACGCTTCTGGCCGATCGCGACGTAGATGCAGAACAGCTTCTTGCTGTCGTCATCGCCGCCGTTGCTGACCTTCTGGTTGATGATGGTATCGACGATCACCGCGGTCTTGCCGGTCTGGCGGTCGCCGATGATCAGCTCGCGCTGGCCGCGGCCGATCGGGATCAGCGCGTCGATCGCCTTGATGCCCGTCTGCATCGGCTCGTGCACCGACTGGCGCGGAATGATGCCGGGCGCCTTCACCTCGACCAGCATTCGCTTGCCCTCGATCGGGCCCTTGCCGTCGATCGGGTTGCCCAGGCCGTCGACCACGCGGCCGAGCAGGCCCTTGCCGGTCGGCACGTCCACGATGCGCCCGGTGCGGTTCACCGTGTCGCCCTCGCGGATCTGGCGGTCGTCGCCGAAGATCACCACGCCGACATTGTCGGTTTCAAGGTTCAGCGCCATGCCCTGCAGGCCGGCTGACGGGAACTCGACGAGCTCACCGGCCATCACGTTCTGCAGGCCGAAGATGCGGGCGATGCCGTCACCCACGCTCAGCACCTGGCCGGTCTCGGCAACATTGGCCTCGGTATCGAAAGAAGCGATCTGCTTCTTCAGAATCTCCGAGATCTCGGCGGGGCGGATCTCCATATCAGGCAGCTCCCTTCATGGCGTACTGCAGTCGCTGCAGCCGGGACTTGAGGCTTGTGTCATACAGGCGCGCGCCGATCTTCACGACCAGGCCGCCCAGCAGGGTCGGATCGACCTGCTTCACGATATTGACGTTGCCGTACCCGGCCTCGATCAGCCGGGCGCGCAACTGCTGCTCCTGCACATCGGTCAGCGGGTGGGCGGTTTCCACATACGCCACCACCACGCCGCGCTTCTCGGCCACCAGGGCGGCGAAGGTGGCGACGATGCTGCGCAGGGCGGCCATGCGGCGGTTGGTCACCACCACGGCCACGAAATCCTGGACGGTCTTGCCGAAGCCCTGCGCCTGCAACACCGCGCGGGCGGCCTTCAGCGCCGTCGCGATGTCCACCAGCGGGCTGCCGAGCAGGCGGCGCATATCCGCGCTCTCGTCGATCAGCCGGCCCAGCGATTCCATTTCCGCCACCACCGCGTCGAGCATGTTCTGCTCGTCGGCAAGGGCATACAGTGCGGAGGCATACCGCCCGGGCAGCCCGCCGCCGGTTGAGATCGTATTGCCGCCAGACGCCAAAGCTGCGGTTCCACATTCTGGGGCCGCCCCGGGACTGGGCATGCGGCCGATGAACAAGACCGGCACGTCACCGGCGGAGCGGCGTCTAGCATGCGTCTTTTACAGGCGCAACACGGCGCGGTGCAGAAACGGCCAAGGAAAACTCGGCGCGGGCGGCGATCCGCGCCGGCTCGTCGTTTCGCGGCCGTGAATCGCGCGCCGTGCTAGGCCGCGCGGCGCACGCAGCCGGTGATCTCCTGGGTGCGCGCCACCTGCGCCACGCCCACCACCTGGCGCAGGTTGCCTTCCACCAGATGCACCATCTCGGCCGGCATCGCCGCCATGTGGATCTCGATGCGGGCGGCGCCGTCGGTGCGGCGGAACTCCAGCGTATCCGGCACCAGATCGCGCTTGGCGAAGGCCATCAGCAACCGCGGCAGCAGGCCGGGCGAGGCATCGCCGGTAACGGTGAAACGGACGGCGGCATGCAGGCCCACCAGGGCCCACGGCTTCAACGAAGCCGAATCGAACGACATGGGGAATACGCTCCGGAAAGACGGTAACGGCACAGGCAGAAGCCAGCCCCGGCTGCTCAGGCAGCCGGGCCGGTAATTCGCGTGCTGTTGGTCCGGATCGTCATGACACGCTTTGTAGCATCTCAGCCGGCCGTTGACCAGACCAGCTGCGGCCACAGCAGCAGCGGCAGGCGCAGCAGCGGTATGCGCCCCATCGTCAGCACCCGGTCCTGCAAGGCCAGCGGCACCGCCACCTCCGGCCGGCCGCCGCCCGGCGGCGTGCGGGCCAGCAGCGCCAGCACCGCCTTGGCCGCCTGCGCCGCCGCCGGCGCCAGCACATGCGCGCCGGCCAGCGCGTCCAGCGTCTCCGCCTGGCCGGACATGCGCACTGTCGCGGTACCCATCGGCTGCAACGCCTCGTCCAGCGCCAGCGTGGCGGTGCCGTCCAGGTCCAGCTTGCCCCAGCGCAGCGCCAGCCGCCGCACCGCCACCGTGCCACCGGCATCCCGCCACGCCTCCGCCCGCGCCTGCGGGTCGGGCAGGCGCGACAGCGGCCCGGTCAGCGCCGCCTCGACGGCCACGCTGGCGATGTGCTCGCCCAGCGCCCAGGTCCGCCCCGCCCCGGCCGGCGGCAGCGTGATGTCCGCGGCATCCAGCACCGCCGAGACCGCTGGCTCGCCCTGCGCGGCGCCCGGCTGTTCCTCCAGATGCAGGCTCACGCGGGCCGCCGTAAGCCGCGCCGCCGGCGGCTCGGTCTGCCAGCCGGCCACCACCAGGTCGATGCTGTGCGGCGGCACACCGGGCACCAGCGGCACCCGCGCCTCGGCGGAGGCGGCAGTGAACGCCAGCGCCGGCCCCGGCCCCAGACGCAGACTTTGCCGGCCGGCGATATCCACCACCAGCGTGCGCGGATGCACCAGCGCCACGTCCAGCACCACGCGCTGCGCCGTCCACGCCACCCCGCCCGGCGGCCCGCCGCTGCCCGACAGCGCCACGTCGGGCACGGTCAGGCGGGCATGCAGCGGCCAGCCGCCCCAGGCCGGCGTGCCGACGGCGACCGTCCAGCCACGCGAGCGCCATTGCGCCACCTGCACCGCCAGCCCGTGCTCCATCTGCTGCTCGGCCCAGCGCCACAGCAGCGCGTGCCCGCCGACCAGCAGCAGCACCGCCAGCAGCAGCAGGCGCGGCCCCCGCCTCACCGGCCCCGCCCCGCCACCCCGGGACCATCGCATCCACATATCATCCCCAATCTCCCAACCCGTCGCTCCGTACCGCCTATGGACAAAATAAACAAAATTATTTCAATGGATTCCAATTAATTCCTGCGTCAACCCGGCAACCCGCCCGACGCAGTTCCCACAGACTTATCCACATGCCCGGCCGGCAACGGCATCCCCAGCGCGGCGGACCCCTCGGCGAACTCCGCCCCCAGCCGCGCCATCAGCTCGCCGCGCGGCAGGTCCGCCGGCAGCGGCTTGCGGATGACGATATGGATGGTGCCGGGAAACTTGCGGAAGGCGCGTCGCCCCCAGTGCAGCCCCGAGTCGGTCGCCACCGGCACCACCGGCAGCCGGGTGCGGCTGGCCAGCGCCGCCACGCCGGGATGCAGCGTCGCCCGCACCCTCGGCGGCACCCGCGTGCCTTCGGGGAAGATCACGATGGTCCGCCCCTGCGCCACCGCCCGGTCGCCGCCACGCAGCAGCGCGCGGATCGCCGCCGGCCCGGCCCCGCGATCGACCGCGATCATGCCGACCAGCCCGCACATCGGCCCGAACACCGGAATGCGCGTCAGCTCCCGCTTCAGCACATAGGCCGGGTTGCGCAGCAGCAGCAGCCACACCAGCGTGTCGAACGCCGACTGGTGCATCGACACCACCAGCGACGGCCCGGCCGGCAGGTTCTCCCAGCCGCTGACCTCGTAGCGGATGCCGCAGAGCGGCCGCAGCCCGGCCAGAACCGTCGCCCCCCAGCGCCGCACCAACCCTTCCGGCCAGCCCGCCGGCGCGAGCGGACCCGCCAGCCGCAGCACCAGGCTGCCGAGCGTGAAACCGGTGGTCACGCTGTAGAACCACAGGTTGAACAGGGTGGAGCGCAGCAGGATCATCCGTATGGTTTCTCCGGGTTGGCGGGCGGTTCCGGCCTGCTCAGATCCTCGTGCCCGCTGAAGCGCGACAGCCCCAGCTCGACGGCCAGGAACTTGGTATATTCGCTGACCAGCAGCCGCAGCGGCGCGCCCCCCGGCGGCAGCACCGGCATCGGGTGCAGCGCCACCCCCGGCAGCGTGCGCGACAGCTCGGCCATCGCCCGCGGCATATGGTAGTACGAGGTTACCACGATCAGCGAGCCGATCGCGCGCTCCCGCGCCCAGGCCGCGGTTTCCACCGCGTTGCCGCGCGTGGACAGCGCCGACCGCCCCAGCGTCACCCGCGGCGCCAGCGCCAGGTCCACCCCGGCGCGGTGCGCGAGTTCGGCGAAGGTGGCCGCCCGCCCCACGCCCGAGATCAGCAGCCGGTCCGCCCGACCCTGCTCCAGCAATTGCAGCGCCAGCTCCACCCGCCCCGCGCCGCCGGTCAGCGCCACGATCCCGTCGGTATGCGCCGGCGCCTCGCCCCGCCCGCCGGACGCGGCGGCAAACCACAGCAGCCCGCCCAGCCAAAGCAGCGCCAGGCCGGCCAGCCAGGGCAACGCGCGCGCCAACCACAAGCGGCCGGGCGTTACGGCAACCATCGCAGCCAGGCCCGCACGGTGCCCTGCGCGGTCAGAAAGCCGATCGCCGCGGCCGCCAGCGGCAGCCCCGGCAGCGCCAGCCATAGCGCCGCCGGCAGGGCGGCGAGCCAGCCCAGTACCTCCCCCGCCGGCCCCGGCCACGGCGGTGCCGGCGCCGGCCCGGCGAACGGCGCCGCCAGCGCGGCCAGGAGCACCAGCACAGGCAGCGCCGCCCCGGCCCCCAGCAGGCCCCCCAGCGCCGCCAGCCGGGTCGCCCGCCCGGCGAAGCGACCGGCGATATAGGCGTCGGTGGCGCCCAGCCCGTGCACGATCTCGATCGCCTGCCGCCGCGCCGCCAGCCCGGCCCGGGTGGCGATCGCCACCACCGCGACGGCCACCGCGGCGACCACCAGCAGCGCCGCCCAGGCACAGGCCTGCAGGCTGCGCGCCAGCACCGCCAGCCGGCGCACCCAGACGCCGTGGCTCTCGGTCAGCGTGCCCGGCGCCGCCCGCGCCAGCCGCTCGGCCAGCGTGGTCAGCGCCTCGGGCGGCGCATCCAGCGCCATGCGCAGCTCCACCACCGCCGGCAGCGGCAGCGACAGCGTCTCCGCCGAGCTGCCCAGCCAGGGCCGCAGCAGGTCGGCCAATTCGGCATCGCCCAGCGCGCGGGCGCTGGCCACGCCCGCCGCCGCCTGCGCCAGCTCGGTCACCCGCGCGCGACGGGTCTCGCCCGGCCGGTCGGCCGCCGGCTCGGCCGGGCGCGGCACCTGCACCGTCACCACCGCCGCCGCGCCGCGCTGCCAATGCGCCGCCAGCGCCGCCGCCCCCACCACTCCGGCAAGCGCCAGCGCCGCCAGGAAGGTCATCGCCGCCACCATCAGCGGCAGGATGCGGTCGCCCAGCGCCCGGCGCAGCCCCAGATCGTCGAATCGCGGCGGCCGCAGCCGGCCCGCCGCCACCGCAGTTCGTGCCGTCCTAGCCATCGGCCAGCAGCCGCCCGTGTTCCAGCAGCAGCGCCGGGCCGGGGTGGCGCTCCACCAGCGCCGCATTATGGGTGGCGACCACCATCGTCGTGCCCAGCCGGTTCATCTCCTTCAGCAGCACCATCAGCCGCTCGGCCTGCGCGTCGTCCAGGTTGCCGGTCGGCTCGTCAGCCAGCAGCAGCCGCGGCCGGGTGATCACCGCGCGCGCGATCGCCACGCGCTGCTGCTCGCCGCCCGACAGCTCGGCCGGCCGAGCCGCGGTCTTGCGGGCCAGCCCCACCCAGCGCAGCATCTCGCCCACATCGGCGCGGATCTGCCCTTCCGGCCGCCCGGCGATGCGCAGCGGCAGCGCCACGTTGTCGAACGCCGACAGATGCGGCAGCAGCCGGAAATCCTGGAACACCATGCCGATGCTGCGCCGCAGCGGCGGCAGCTCGCGCCGGCTGGCCCGGCCGATATCCGCCCCCAGCAGGCTCAGCCGCCCCTGCGTCGGTCGCACCGCGGCATGCAGCAGCCGCAACAGCGAGGTCTTGCCGGCGCCCGACGGCCCCAGCAGCCAGCGGAACCCGCCCGCCGGCACCGCGAAGCTCAGCCCGCGCAGCACGTCCACCCCGCCCGCCGGCCGGCCATCGCCAGCCGCGCCGCCGCTACGGGGGCCGCCATAATGCAGCCCTACCTCCTGCAGTTCGATCATCATCATCCGATCATGCCGCGTCGCATCCCGCTCCGGCGGCGGGCGCACGGTGCCGCCCCCGCCCCATTCCGGCCGCCGGTGCTGTCCGGCCCGGCCGTCGGCGCCCCGCCGATGCGGCCGCCGCTCCCCCTTTTGCCACCAATGCACCCCGCGCCGGAAGCGCCGCTCCACTGTTGTCAACGCCGCCGCCCTCGCGCACCATGCGCGGCCGAGAGAGAAGCCCGATGCGCATCGTCTGCCCATCCTGCCAGGCCACCTACGAGGTGCCCGACGCGATGCTCGCGCGCGGCCCCGCCGACCCGCGCCCGCCCCTGCGGGTGCGTTGCGCCCGCTGCGCGCGGGAATGGGCGCCGGCGGAAGCCACCGCGCCGCCGCGCCCCCTGGCCCCCGCGCCAATGCCGCAACCGCCCGCGCCGGCGCCCACCCCCTTCGCCGACGCGCTGGCGCACGCCCTGCCCGCCGAGATCGCGCCCCCTCTTCCGTCCCCGGGCCCACCCCCTGGCCCGCCCGCCATCGCGCAGCCCGCCCCGCCCCTCCCCGCCAACCTGCCCACCAGCCTCGCCGCCGCCCGCCCGTCCGCCTACCCCTCTGGCCGCCCACCCGCCCACCCGGGCGTCCGGCCAGCGCCGGAGCGCAACCCCGCCACCGTGCTGTTCGCCTGGTGCCTCAGCCTCGGCGTGGTGGGCGCGCTGCTCTGGGCCGCCTATGCCCGCCAGGCCGAGGTGGTCGCCGCCTGGCCCCCGGCGGCGCGGATCTACCAGGCGCTGCACCTCTCCTGAGCACGTCGCTCCACGCTCCCCTCAGCGCCACCACACGGCCTCGCGACTTCCCGGCCGGGCCGGTTCGGGCGCATACTGCGCCGCCCAACCCCCTGACGGTGCCAGAATGACCCTCGCCGCCGACCCGGCAGCCGCTCCGCCTCGCCCGCTGACCCCCGGGGCGACCCTGGTCGCCGCCTTCCTGGCCCGCCGCAGCCGGCGCAAGCTGCTGGTGGTCTCCAACTGCCAGACCTTCGGCATCGTCAACTGTATGCAGCACATCGGCGCGGGGGTGGAGGCGGACGGGCTGACCGTCCACGAGGCCGCCGGCAAGTCCGACGCCTTCTACGCCGACCTGCTCGGCCGCTACGACCATGTGTTCACCGTCGGCCACCTGCGCGCGCAGGTGGAGAACCCCGCCTATGCCGGTCGCATGTCGTACCTGCCGACCATCTATTTCCCCTGCTACCACCCCGACCTCATCTACGCCTCGCATCGCGGCATTGGCCTGGACAGCCCGCTGGGCGGCTACCACTCGGCGATCGCGCTGGCCTGCTTCCTGCGCGGCCTGTCGGTGGCCGACACCGTGCGCATGTTCAACGCGAAGACCTACGCCGCGATCGGCTATTTCGACGGCTGGGACCAGTCCCGGGACCGGCTGTTCGCCGGCTTCCGCAGCCTCGGCTACCCGCGGCTGGAGGATGCGTTCTACCGCTGGTGCGCCGAGGGCTGCTTCATGGTCAGCATCAACCACCCGCGCATCCGCGTGCTGCACAGCATCGCCGCCGAGGCGCTGCGCTACATCGGCATCCCGGTGGAGCGCCGCTACGCCGAGGTGGCCGACAACATGCTGAACGGCCCGATCTACCCGGTCTACCCCGAGGTGGGCGAGTGCTACGGCGTGCAGGGCGACTACCGCTTCAAGCTGCCCGGCACCAACTACACGCTCGGGCTGGAGGAGTTCGTCGCGCTGAACTTCGAGAGCTACCGCGAGCTCACGCCCGAGGCCGTCACCCTGGACAGCCCGTACCGCGAAAAGGTCGCCGCCATCACCCGGCTCCTGGCCTGACGGCCCGCGACCAAAGGCAGAGGCAGCACCCATGGCCAACCCGTATTCCGGCATCCCCGACCACCAGTTCTGGCGCCGCGCCATGTCGCGCCAGGAATCCTTCCGGCTCGACCCGGTCACCGCCACCGGCTTCTCCATCGCCGTCACCGACCGCGTGGCCACGGCGGGGAGCTGCTTCGCGCAGCACATCTCCCGCTCGCTGGCCGGCATCGGCTTCAACTACTACGTGCCCGAGCAGCCGGCGCCCGACCTGCCGGCCGCCGAGGCGACGCGACGCAATTTCGGCGTGTTCTCCTGCCGCTACGGCAACCTCTACACCGCCCGCCAGCTGCTGCAGCTGTTCCAGGAGGCGTTCGGCCAGCGCAGCCCGGTGGAAACCGCCTGGCGCCGCCCGGATGGCCGCTTCGTCGACCCCTACCGCCCGCAGATCGAGCCGGACGGCTTCGAGACCGAGGAGGAGGTCGCCGCCGCCCGCGCCGCCCACCTGGCGCATGTGCGCGCCATGTTCGAGACCACCGACCTGTTCATCTTCACCCTCGGCCTCACTGAGGGCTGGCGCTCCAAGCGCGACGGCGCGGTGTTCCCGCTCGCCCCCGGCGTCGCGGGCGGCAGTTACGACCACGGGCGGCATGAATTCGTGAACTTCTCGGTGCACGAGATCGAGCAGGACATGCAGACCTTCATGCACGCGCTGCGCCGGGTCAACCGCCGCTGCCGTGTGGTGCTGACCGTCTCGCCGGTGCCGCTGATCGCCACCTACGAGCCGCGCCACGTGCTGGTCTCCACCACCTACAGCAAGTCGGTGCTGCGCGTGGTGGCCGAGGAGATCAGTCGCAGCTTCCGCGACGTGGATTATTTCCCGTCCTACGAGATCATCACCACCCATGCCAATCGCGGTTCCTATTACGAAGACGATCTGCGCGAGGTGAACGGCCTCGGCGTGGCGCACGCCATGCGCATCTTCCTCCGCCACTACCCGGCCGCCGCCCAACCCGCCCCCGCTGCGGCCGCCGCCGTCCCGCCCACCGCGCCGCGGCCGGCTGAAGCGATGGCGGCCGCAGCGGGGGCGGGCGCAGCGGGGGCGGGCGACCCGGTGGCGGCCCTGCTCGCCGGCCCGGCCGGCATCGTCTGTGACGAGGAAGCGATCGACCATATCCGCGCCTGAGGGCGGCGGCGGTGTTCGGCCGATCGCCCAGGCAAGGCCGTCACCCAAACAAGGCGAGGCGCCACTCCGAACCCCGCCCATGCCATGATGTATCGGGTCTTGAAGTATCGGGACCCGAAGCAAACCCGGACTTGCTTGCCCTGATGCGGCAATCACTCAGGCGGTCGGGATCACTTCACTTCGTCCAGCCGCTTCTGCGCCAGCTCCCGCCAGGGGGCATCGGCCGGGGCATCGGCCAGGGCGCGGCGGAACAGCGCGGCGGTGGCGGGGCTGACATGGCCCTCGGCGCGGACCTGCGCCTCCGCCGCCTGGGCGGCCAGGGTGGCGTCCCAACGCACCGCCAGCGCGGTCTGCCAAGCGGCGGCGGCGGCGGCGTAATGGGCGCGCCCGGCTTCGGCATTGCCCAGCAGCACATAGCCCTGGCGGGCCATCTCGGATTTCGGGTCGAGCTGCGCCAGCCGCTGGCGCAAGGTGGTGATCAGCGCGTCGGCCTGCCGCGCCTCGCGGCGGGCCTCGACAAGGCGCGGCCCCAGCGGGGCGGCCGGCATGTCGGGGTGGCCGGCGCGCAGGTACAGCGCCAGCGCCGCCACCGGCACCAGCACCAGCGTGGCCAGCAGCGGCAGCCGGCTGGCGCGCGCGGGCACCGTCTCGGCGGCCTCGGCCACGGCCAGCAAGCGGCGCTGCACCTCCAGCGTGGCGCTGGCGTGCTCGGCCGGGCGCAGCCGGCCGGCGGCCAGTTCGCGGTCCAGCTCGGCCAGTTGCGCGCGGTGCAGCGCCAGGGCGCTTTCCTTGCGGCCGCGCGGCGGCGCCTGCCGGGTCAGGGCGAGCACCAGCGGCGCGAGCGCCACCGCCGCGAGCGCCGCCACAGCGCCGAAGGTCGCCAGGGTTGTGGTGTCCATGCTGGCCCGGTCCGGTGTTCGCGCTCAGGTTTCCATCAGGTCGCGCAGGCGCGCCTGCTCGGCCTCGTTCAGCGGCGCGGGGGGCGCCGGGCGGTAGTGGCGGTGCACCAGCACGCCCAGCCCGCCCACCGCCAGCGCCAGCAGCGGCGAGCCCCAGAGCAGCACGGTCTGCCACTCGAAGGGCGGGCGCAGGCGAACGAAATCGCCGTAGCGGGCGACCACCCAGTCCACCACCTGCGCGTCGCTGTCGCCGGCGGCCACGCGCTGGCGGACGATGTGGCGCAGGTCGCGCGCCAGGTCGGCGCCGCTGTCCTCGATGCTTTCGTTCTGGC
This sequence comes from Rhodospirillales bacterium 70-18, assembly GCA_001899585.1. GTDB lineage: Bacteria > Pseudomonadota > Alphaproteobacteria > Acetobacterales > Acetobacteraceae > 70-18. The sequence continues at coordinate 168,413 of MKWE01000019.1, read as the reverse complement.
ACACGAGGCAGCGTAATTGCCGGCCGATCGCCTCGGCGCGGGCCTCCTGCCTCGGGTCGGGCAGCGCCTCGGCCGGGTCGGAAATCGCCCAGGCCACCGAGCCGCCCGCCAGCAGCAGGGCCAGGCTGGCCAGGGCCAGATGCCGGCGGGTCATGCCGTGTATTTCCGCATCAGCGGCCGGATCTGCTGGTGCACCATGTCCAAGGTGAGCGGCCCGGACATGTGCCAGCGCACGAAGCCGTCGCCGTCCACCAGGAAGGTTTCCGGCACGCCGGTCAGCCCCCAATCGATCGCCACCCGCCCCGGCGCGTCGATCGCGTTGCGGGCATAAGGGTTGCCGTTGCGCTCCAGATAATCCACCGCGGCGCTGCGCTTGTCCTTGTAGGCGATGCCCCAGATCGGGATGCCCTCGGCCTGCATCGCCATCAGCACCGGATGCTCCTCGATGCAGGGCGGGCACCACGTGGCCCAGAAATTCACCAGGATCGGCCGGCCGCTGGCGAACAGGTCGGTGGAGGCGAAGCCCGCATCGATCAGCCCGGGCAGCCGGAAGCCGGGCACCCGCTTGTTGAGCAGCACCGTCGGCACGCCGCGCGGGTCGAACGTGCCCTGCTGCATGCGGTGCAGCACGATGTAGAAGCCGCCCCCCGCGGCGGCGGCGGCGGCGAGCGGAACGGCGAACAGCAAGGCGCGACGTGTCGACATGGTCAGGCCAGAGCGCCAGGGGGAGCCGACGCGCCCGGTGTGGCGGGCGCGGCCGCGGCGCGGCGCACCGGGGCGCCCAGGCGCAGCCGCCGGTCGGACAGCGACAGCATGCCGCCGGCCGCCATCACCAGCGCGCCCAGCCAGATCCAGGGCGCCAGGATGTTGTCGTGCAGCCGCAGCACGGCTGCGCCGTCGCGCTCTTCGCCCAGCACGGCGTAGAGGTCGCGCAGGAAATTGGTCTCGATCTTCGCCTCGGTCGTGGTCATGCGCTGCACCGGGAAGCTGCGCCGCTCAGGCGCCAACACGGCGACGGGCCGGCCGTCGCGCGACACCTGGATGGTGGCGACGCGGGCGGCGTAGTTGGGGCCGGCGGCGTCGTGCAGGTCGACCAGGTGCCAGTCATACCCCGCGAGGTGCACGGTTTCGCCCGGCTTCACAAGCACGATCGTGCTGACCGACAGCGACATGCCGGCGATGCCCGCGATGGTGACGCCCAGCCCGGCATGGCCCAGCGCGCCGCCGAACACTCCGCGCGGCAGGCTCGCCAGCCGGCGCAGGCTGGCGCCGGGGGCGATGCGGAACAGGCGGATGCGCTCGACGATGTCGGTCAGCGCGCCCAGGATCAGCCACGCCGCGCAGCCGAACGCCAGCGCCGGCAGCAGTTTGGCCCCGCCGAAGCTCGCCCACAGCCCGATGCCGGCCGCCGCCACCGCCGCCCACCACAGCCGCACCAGCGCCGGCCCGAGGGCGGCGCGCTTCCACGACAGCATCGGCCCGACCGCCATGGCGACGAACACCGGCACCGCCAGCGGCAGCACGGTGGCGTTGAAGAACGGCGCGCCGACGCTGAGCTTCTGGCCCAGCACCAGGTCGGCGAACAGCGGGTAGATGGTGCCGGTGGCCACCACGGCGGCGATGGCGCACAGCAGGATGTTGTTCAGCACCAGCCCGCCCTCGCGCGAGATCGGCGCGAACAGGCCGGAGGAGGACAATGCCGCGCCGCGCCAGGCGAACAGCACCAGCGCGGTGCCAATCACCAGCCCAAGCAGGCCGAGGATGAACACCCCGCGCGCCGGGTCGTTGGCGAAGGAATGCACCGAGTTGAGGATGCCCGAGCGCACCAGGAAGGTGCCCGACAGGCTGAACGAGAAGGTGCCGATGGCCAGCAGCACCGTCCATGCCTTCAGGCTCTCGCGCTTTTCCACCACGATGGCCGAATGCAGCAGCGCCGTGCCGGTGAGCCAGGGCAGCAGGGAGGCGTTCTCCACCGGGTCCCAGAACCAGTAGCCGCCCCAGCCCAGCTCGTAATAGGCCCACCAGGAGCCGAGCGCGATGCCGCTGGTCAGGAAGCACCAGGCCGCCAGCGTCCACGGCCGCACCCAGCGGCCCCAGGAGGCGTCCACCCGCCCCTCCAGCAGGGCGGCGACGGCGAAGGCGAAAGGCACCGCGAAGCCGACATAGCCCATGTAGAGAATCGGCGGATGGATCGCGAGACCCAGGTCCTGCAGCAGCGGGTTCATGTCCCGCCCGTCGATCGGCGGCGGCCAGATGCGCAGGAAGGGGTTGCTCTCGATCAGCGCGAACAGGGTGAAGCCGCAGGCCGAGGCGCCGAGCACGCCGATCACCCGCGCCCGCAGGCTGGCCGGCAGGTTGCGCCCGAAGGCGGCCACCGCGCCGCCGCAGATGGCGATGATGAGGCACCACAGCAGGATCGACCCCTCGTGGTTGCCCCAGGTGCCGGTGATCCGGTACAGCAGCGGCTTCAGGCTGTGGCTGTTCTCGGCGACGTTCAGCACCGAGAAGTCGTTGTCCACCGAGACCCACATCAGCACGCCGAACGAGGTGGCCAGCGCGATCAGCTGGCCGATCGCCAGCGCCGGGGCGGCCTGCATCATCCGCGCGTCGCCGCGCTGGGCGCCCCAGAGCGGGATGATCGCCTGCGCGAAGCCGAACGCCACGGCCAGCGCGAGCGCGAAATGCCCCAGTTCGGGGGTCATCCGCCGGCCCGCTTGCCGGCGTCGGCCTTGGCGGCGTCGGCGCGGCCGACCTCCAGCGTGTTCCAGGTGGAGGCGGGCGGCGGCGGACCCTCGGCGGGGTTCCAGTGGCCGGATTTCTTCAGCGCGTCGGCGACGTCTTTCGGCATGTAGGTCTCGTCATGCTTGGCCAGCACCTCGGAGGCGAGGAAGCTGCCGTCCGGCCGCAGGGTGCCGAGGGCCACGATGCCCTGCCCCTCGCGGAACAGGTCGGGCAGGATGCCGCCGTATTGCACGTTCACCGTCGCGCCGCCGTCGGTGACGCGGAAGCGCGCCACCGGCTTGCCGTCCACCGTGGCGCGCTGCAGGCTGCCGGCCTCGACCAGCCCGCCCATGCGGAAGCTGTGGCCGGGTTTCGGCGCCTTGGTGGCGAAGTCCGAGGGAGCGACGAAGAACACCATGTTGTCGCTGAACGCCGACAGCGTGAGCCCGGCCGCGCCGCCAAGGCCGGCGAGGCAGGTGAGCACGAGGATCAGGCGGCGGCGCTTGCGGGTCATCACCGGGCGGGACATGGATGGCGGTCTCACTTTCGGGCGCGGGGATCGATGGCGTCCAGCCGGCGCCGGGCGCGCCCCATGCGCAGCCAGGCATCCACGGCGAAGCCGCCGCCAATCAGCACGGTCAGGCCATAGGCCGCGATGATATAGGTCAAATGATCCAATTCACGAGGCCCCCGCCGCCCGGCCGTCCGTCATCCGGCCATCCGTCATCCGGCCCTCCGTCATCCGGCCCTCCTGGGCGCGGGCCATCAGCAGGGCGCGGATGCGCCGCTCCATCACCGCCGCGCGCAGCCGCGCCACCACGATGGCGGCGAACCCCAGCGTGAAGCCCAGCGCGCATACCGCCAGCGGGTAGAGCATGCCCACATACATGGTCGGCGCGCCGGTGAGCGTGATGCTGTCCGGCTGGTGCAGCGTGTTCCACCAGTCCACCGAGAACTTGATGATCGGCAGGTCCACCACCCCCACCAGCGCCAGAATCGCCGCCGCCCGATAGCCGCGCTGCGGGTCGTCGAAGGCGCGGATCAGGGCAATATGGCCCAGATAGAGGAAGAACAGCACCAGCATCGAGGTCAGCCGCGCGTCCCACACCCACCAGGCGCCCCACATCGGCTTACCCCACAGGCTGCCGGTGGCCAGGCACAGCGCGGTGAAGCCGGCGCCCACCGGCCCGATCTCGGCCGCCGCCAGGTCGGCCAGCGGATGCCGCCACACCAGCGACAGCACGGCGCAGACCGCCAGCCCGAGATAACCGAGCGAGGCCAGCCAGGCCGCCGGCACGTGCACGTACATGATGCGTACCGCGTCGCCCTGCTGCCAGTCGGCCGGCGCGCGGAACAGGCCCCACCACAGCCCCACCGCGCTCACCGCCAGGGCGGCGGCGGCCAGATACGGCAGCACCTTGCCCGAAAGCCGCAGGAAGCGGCCGGGATTGGCGAAGCGGTGCAGGTTGCGAGCCGGAGCCGGGGCAACAGAGGCGGATGCGTCCACGGCCGCACCATAAGCCGCCGCCGCCGCGGTTTGAAGCGCCCTCAGCTTGAACCCGACCGGCATTACCGTAATGTCACCCCTGCCGCATCCACGGGAAGGTGCCGCATCCACAGATAAGGACTGGCCCATGATGTCGCCGATGAACCTCGCCGCGAACCTCGCCGCGAACCTCGCCGCGAACCTCGCCGCCTGGGCCGCGTCGGCCTGATGGCGCACTGGCTGGTCAAATCCGAGCCCGACGCCTTCAGCTGGGACCAGCAGGTGGCCAACGGCGTGGAGCCCTGGACGGGCGTGCGCAACCACATGGCGCGCAACAACCTGCGCGCCATGAAGCGCGGCGACCGGGCGTTTTTCTACCACTCCAACGTCGGCAAGGAGATCGTCGGCGTGGTGGAGGTGGTGCGCGAGGCCTACCCCGACCCCAGCGTGGAGCCGGGCGAGAAGGGCGAATGGTCCTGCGTGGACATGCGCGCCGTCGCCCCGATGCCGCGCCCGGTCACCCTGGCCGAGCTGAAGGCCGACCCCGCCTTCGCCAGCCTGCCGCTGATCCGCCAGTCCCGCCTGTCGGTCATGCCGATCAGCGACGAAGACTGGACGGCCATCAGCCGCCTCGGCGGCTGGAAAGACCCGAAAAAAAGCGAATAAAGTTCTTTTTCTTCTTTGTTTTCAAACAAGGAAATCCTGTTCTTTTTTGAAAAAAGAACCAAAAACTTTCATTCGTTTGGCCTGGAGACCCGGTTCCACCAATGGACACGAGCAAGTGGCGGGCGTTATGCCGCCTGGAGGAGATCGCGGACGGCGCGGCGCGCGGCTTCGGCCCGTCGCCGGGCGGGTTCACCGGCTTGTTCGCGGTGCGCCAGGGCGAGGCCGTGCATGTCTACGTCAATTCCTGCCCGCATATCGGCGTGCCGCTGGACTGGGCGCCCGACCGCTTCCTGTCCACCGACGCCAGCCGCATCGTCTGCTCCACCCACGGCGCCGAGTTCGCCATCGACACCGGGCTGTGCTTCCGCGGTCCCTGCCTTGGCGATCGGCTGGAACCGGTTATGATCCAGGTCAAGGACGGCATCATCCTCGTGCCCGAGGATGCCGGCCTGTAACGGCCGAGGCTTAGGGGGTTTCGGCCGCCGATTCATGCGTCCAGGACGGGAAACCAAGCAATGTCCGACACCCTCATCCCGGTGAAGCCGAAAATCGCCGCCCAGGCGCTGGTCACCGCCGACCAGTACCAGGCCATGTACGAGGCCGCGCGCGACCCCGCCACGTTCTGGGCGAAGGAATGCCGGCGGATCGACTGGATCAAGCCGCCCACGAAGATGCTCTCCGGCGGCTTCACCGACGATGTCCACGTGAAATGGTTCGAGGACGGCACGCTCAACGCCTCGGTCTCCTGCCTGGACCGCCATCTGGCCGAACGCGGCGACCAGACCGCCATCATCTGGGAGGGCGACGACCCCAACACCTCCGAAAGCGTCACCTACCGCGACCTGCACGAGCGCGTCTGTCGGCTGGCCAACGTGCTGCACGAGCTGGGCGTGGCCAAGGGCGACCGGGTCTGCATCTACCTGCCGATGGTGGTGGAGGCGACGGTCGCCATGCTCGCCTGTGCCCGCATCGGCGCGGTGCATACCGTGGTGTTCGGCGGCTTCTCCCCGGACAGCCTTGCCAACCGCATCCAGGATGCCGGCGCGCGGGTACTGATCACCGCCGACGAGGGCCGCCGCGGCGGCCGCAAGGTGGCGCTCAAGACCAACGCCGACGAGGCGCTGAAGCACTGCCCGGACGTGCGGCACGTGCTGGTGGTGAAGGTCACCGGCGGCCACGTGCCGATGCAGGCCGGGCGCGACCATGACTACGACGCCCTGTGCCACGCCGCCGCCCCGTTCTGCCCGCCCGCCGAGATGAACGCCGAGGACCCGCTGTTCATCCTGTACACCTCCGGCAGCACCGGCAAGCCGAAGGGCGCGCTGCACACCACCGGCGGCTACATGGTCTGGGCCAGCTATACGCATCAACTGGTGTTCGACTATCGCCCCGGCGAGGTCTATTGGTGCACGGCCGATGTCGGCTGGGTCACCGGCCATACCTATATTGTCTATGGCCCGCTGGCCAACGGCGCCACCACGCTGATGTTCGAGGGCGTGCCCACCTGGCCGGACGCCAGCCGCTTCTGGCAGGTGGTGGACAAGCACCAGGTCAACATCTTCTACACCGCCCCCACCGCCATCCGCAGCCTGATGCGCGAGGGCGAGGCGCCGGTGAAGAAAACCTCCCGCGCCAGCCTGCGCATCCTCGGCAGCGTCGGCGAGCCGATCAATCCGGAGGCGTGGCTGTGGTATTACCGCCATGTCGGCGACGAGCGCTGCCCGATCGTGGACACCTGGTGGCAGACCGAGACCGGCGGCATCCTGATCTCGCCCTTGCCCGGCGCGATCGCCCAGAAGCCCGGCTCCGCCACCCTGCCGCTGCCCGGGGTGTTCCCCGCCATCGTGGATGCCGAAGGCAAGCTGCTGGAGGGCGCGACCGAGGGCATGCTGTGTCTGTCCGCCCCCTGGCCCGGCATGATGCGCACCGTGTTCGGTGACCACGAGCGCTTCATCCAGACCTATTTCTCCACCTTCAAGGGCTACTACTTCACCGGCGACGGCGCCCGGCGCGACGCCGACGGCTATTACTGGATCACCGGGCGGGTGGACGACGTGATCAACGTCTCCGGCCACCGCATGGGCACCGCCGAGGTGGAAAGCGCCCTGGTCGCCCATCCCAAGGTGGCCGAGGCCGCCGTGGTCGGTTTTCCGCACGATATCAAAGGCCAGGGCATCTACGCCTATGTCACCCTGACGAACGGCAACGAGCCCAGCGAGGAGCTGCGCAAGGAGCTGATCGCCTGGGTGCGCAAGGAGATCGGCCCGATCGCGGCGCCGGACGCCATCCAATGGGCGCCCGGCCTGCCCAAGACCCGCAGCGGCAAGATCATGCGCCGCATCCTGCGCAAGATCGCCGCCAACGAGACCGAGGGGCTGGGCGATACCTCCACGCTGGCCGACCCGGGCGTGGTGACGGACCTTATCTCCAACCGCGTCGGGTAGCCGGCCGGCCGCCGGCGTGACAACGGGCGTGCGCCGCCCCACATAGCGGCGAGCGCACGCCTCCCCCCGAGAACACACGCCGAGGAGACAAGCCGATGAGCAACCAGCCCGACCCGCATGCCGAGCAACTCGCCTACTGGAACGGACCCGGCTCAGAAATGTGGGTCACGCGGCAGAAGCAGATGGACGCGTCCCTCGCGCCGGTCTCGCACGCCCTGCTGGGCCACGCCGCCCCGCAACCCGGCGAGCGCGTGCTGGATATCGGCTGCGGCACCGGCGACACCGTGCTCGCCCTGGCCGCCCAGGTCGGCCCCGCCGGCCATGTCACCGGGTTGGATGTCTCCGCGCCCATGCTCGGCGTCGCCCGCACCCGCGCCGAGGCGCATGCGAACGTCACGCTGATCCTGGGCGACGCCGCCGCCCACCCGTTCCCGGAAGGGCAGGCGGACCTGCTGTTCTCCCGCTTTGGCGTGATGTTCTTCGGCGATCCGGTCGCCGCCTTCGCCAATCTGCGCACCGGCCTGCGCCCCGGCGGCCGCCTGGCCTTCGCCTGCTGGCAGCCGCCGGCCGCGAACCCCTGGGTGCAGGTGCCGCAGCGCGCCATCGCCGGGCTGCTGCCGCCAGCGCCCCCGGCCGATCCGGGCCTGCCGGGCCAGTTCGCCTTCGGCGACGCCAACCGGGTGGCGCAGATCCTCACCGATGCCGGCTTCAGCCCGCCCGGCTTCACTCCGGTCACCTTCGCCATGCCGATCGGCCGCACGCTGGACGACGCGGTGCAGCGCACCAGTGAATTCGGCGCCACCGGCCGCCTGCTGGCCGGCCAGCCGGAGGCAGTGCGCAGCGCCGCGCGGGACGCCCTGCGCGCCACCCTCGCCCCGCATGCGAGCACCGAAGGGCCGGTCGCGCTGCCCGGCCGGATCTGGCTGGTGGCCGCCCGCGCGCCCGGGCCGGCCTGAAGCGGCCGATCAGCCGATCCGGCCCGCCACCCGCCGCCGCAGCAGGCGCAGCGATGCCCCCACCCGCATGCGCAGCGGCGCCTGCACGGCCGCCGCCGTCTGACCGCTGAGTTCGGCGCCGGCCATCGGGTCCAGCCTGGTCGCCACCAGCGGCGCGAAGATGGCGACGCAGGCCACGAACAGATAGGCCGCCGAGAAATCGCCGGGCATCGCCCGCGCATGCCCGTTCAGCGCCACCGAGGCCGCCAGCGCCGCCGCCGAGACGCCGATGCCCAGCGTCAGGCAAAGCTGTTGGATGGTGGTGTAGAAGCTGGTCGCCGCACTCATCCGCGCCCGCGGCACATCGGCGTAGGCGATCGTGTTGTAGCCCATGAACTGCAACGACTGCACGAAGCCGATCACCACCAGCACCCCGAAGATCGCCGGCACCGGCCAGCTCGGCCGGAACGCCGCCGAGGTGGCCAACAGCGCCGTGGAGGCCAGGCCGACCCAGATCAGCGTGTTGCGGAAGCCGATGCGGCGCAGCAGGCGCGGCGCGAAGGGGCGCATGAACAGCGCGCCGATCGAGCCGGCGAAGGTGATGCCGCCGCTGCGCGCCGCCGAGTCGCCGAAGCCCACCTGCAGCATCATCGGCAGCAGGAACGGCACCGCGCCCACGGCGATGCGCGACAGCGAGCCGCTGAGCACCGAGATGCGGAAGGTCGGGATGCGCATCAGCCCGAAATCCAGCACCGGCTGCGCCTGCGTGCGCGCGTGCCGCCAGTACAGCGCCCCGCCGGCGACGGCGGCGGCGAACAGCCCCACCGCCAGCCCGCCCGAGCCGATGCCGCGCCCGGCCGCCTCCAGCGCCGCCATCAGGCAGAACAGCGTGACGCCGGACAGCAGCAGCCCGGTCACGTCGAACGGCGCCGGCTCCGGCTCGCGCACCTCGCGGATGAACAGGCTCACCAGCACGATGCCCAGCAGGCCGAACGGCACGTTGATGTAGAAAATCCACCGCCAGGACAAATAGGTGACGATGAAGCCGCCCAGCGGCGGGCCGAGAATGGGCCCGGCGGTGGCCGGGATCAGCAACCAGGCCATCGCCGAGACAAGCTCGGACTTCGACACCGTCTTGAGCAGCACCAGCCGCCCCACCGGCGTCATCATCGCGCCGCCGATGCCCTGCACCACGCGCGCCACCACCAGGAAGGTCAAGCTGTCCGCCTGCGCGCACAGCACCGAGCCCAGGGTGAACATGCCGATCGCCGCGCGGAACACGTTGCGCGCGCCGAAGCGGTCCGCCGCCCGGCCGCTGGCGGGCAGGCAGACCGCCAGGCTGAGCAGGTAGGAGGTCAGCGCCACGTTCATCTGCAACGGGTCGACGCCGAAACTATGCGCCATGGTCGGCAGCGCGGTGGCCAGCACCGTCGAGTCGATGCCCTCCATGAACAGCGCGCTGGCGATGATCAGCGCGGTCAGCCGGATACTGGCGGGCCGCCCGCCGGGCGGGGCGGCCAAGGATGTGGTTGCGTCGGACATTACCGCCCAGGATCGTGCCATCGCCCGGCACCGACAAGCGAAACCGGCGCAGGTCCGATGTGCCGGTGGCGACCGTCCGGGGCCCGCCGGCTTCACCCGGCGGGCGCGGCGCCATCCGCCAGCAGCGCCGCGTGGCAGGCATCCACGTAGCCCTGGACGATCGCGCGCACCGCGGCCCCGATATCGTCGTAGACATCGTCGTCCAGGTTGGCGAACGATATGCGCACCGACCAGTCCGGCGCATGGAACCCGCCGCCGTTCAGCAGCACGATGCCGTGGTCCCGCGCCAGCCGGAACACCATGTCCAGCGGATGCACATGCGCCTCGACCCAGCGGGCGACGGTCTCGCCGACCTGCCGGCGCAGCCAGGACGACAGGTCGATCAGGCCGTAGTAATTCGTCGACAGCGGATCGGCAGGCCGCGCCAGCCCCAACCCCTCGTGCAGCGCCGCCGATCGCCGCGCCAGCAGGTCCGCGCAGGCCTGCCGATAGGTTGCCCCGGCGTCCATCAGATCGACCAGCGAGAACAGCGTCATCATCGCCTGCTGCGGTGGCGACAGCCCGGCGGTGTGGTTCAGCGCCACGTCGCGGCTGTCCGCCACCATGCGGTCGATGAACCGCAGCGCCCGCGGCGCCGGCGCCAGGCTGGCGTAGCGCCGGTCCAGTTCGGCACGCTCGTGCTCCGGCAGCGCCGCGATGGCGCGGTCGAACACATTGTCCCGATGCAGCGCGACGGCGCCGAGGCGCCAGCCGGTGCAGCCGAAATATTTCGACCAGGAATAGACGCCGATGGTGTTGTGCGGCAATTCGGCCAGCAGGGAGCGGAAGCCGCCGACGAAGGTCGCATACACATCGTCGGTCAGCAGCATCAGGTCCGGCCGGCCGGTGCGCACCAGCTCGGCCAGCCGGCGCCGCACCGCCGGGCTGAGCGCCACCGAGGTGGGGTTGCCCGGATTGACCAGGAACAGCGCCCGGATCGACGGATCGTGCAGCCGGTCCAGCGCGGCGTCGCTCAGCTGAAAGCCATCCGCCTCCGACGCTTCCAGGTACACGGGGTCGAGCGCGTAATCCTCCAGGCCCGGAATTTCCAGGTAGGGCGAAAAGATCGGCGTCGCCAGCGCGATGCGGTCGCCGGGGCGCAGCAGGCGGTTGGCCTTCAGCGAGCGGAGCACATAGGCGATCGCCGCGGTCCCGCCCTCGACGGCGAACAGGTCGAGCGGCCCCATCTCCGTCCCGGCATCCGGCCCGCCGCCCGGCACGGTGCCCGGCACGGCGCCCAGCACGGCGCCAAGATAGGCGCGCACCACCTGCTCGGCATGGCGCAGCATCCGCCCCGGCACCGGGTAGTTGTCGCCGATGATGGCGTCGGCCAGCTCATGCACGAAGCCATCGGCCGGAAAGCCGAACCGCGCCACCGCATGGCCCACCAGCTCGCCCGCCGCCCGCGCCGCCTCGTCGTCCGGCTCGCGCGCCAGCCGGTCGGCCAGCCAGTCCGCCAGCCGCCCGGCGATCCCCGCTTCGCGCGGCATGCCCGCCAGCCCGGCCGGGTGGGCCATGCCGCGCCGGCATTCGGCGATGCCGAACTGGCCCAGCAGGAAAAACACCTCCCGTGCCCGCGTCGCCACCCAGTTGGGGTTGCCGCGGCCGGCATTGAGGAACGCCCGCGCCGGTCCACCCCCCGGTCCACCCGCTGACCCACGCCCCGAGGCGCGGGCCAGTCGGATCAGCTCCTCCTTGATCTCGAACGGGCTGAGATGCGCGTAGCCGCGCAGATCGACGCTCTCCATGCGGTCCCCCGGTTGCAGGCGGGGCGATCCTGCGGCCGATGCCGGCAAGCCGCCTTGATCGGCATCAAGGCGGGCCGCCGCCGCTCACGGCGCCTGGAGCAGGCTCGCCGCCTGGCGCAGATACGCGTCCTGCCGGCTCGCCAGCGCGTCGCGCGCCGCCGGCTCGGGCGCCAGCAGGCCGCGGGCGGTGCGGTGCAGCCGGGCGATCTCCTCCAGGTGCTGCGGCGCCGCCAGCCGGCCGGTGACGCTGGCGGCGTGGCGGCGGTGGATGTTCAGCGGGCTGGCCACCCAGGCGACGCTGCCGTCGCTGTCGGCCAGCACTTCCAGGTACAGCCGCCAGTCCCCGGCCATGCGCAGCCGCTCCAGCTCCGGCCCGCAGCGGCCGAGTGCCGCCAGCAGCGCGCTGCGCCGCCACAGCACGGCGCTGGCGTTCAGCACCAGGTTGCGCTCGGCCAGGAAGCGGCGGGCGAAGTCGCGGGCCGGGAACAGCGCGTCGCGGGCCAGCGCGTCGCTGCCGCTGGCGGCGTAGTAGCCCTGGTAATCCGGCCAGACATCCGCGCCCTCGGCATCGATGCTGCGGCTGTCGCACAGCGCCAGCACCACGTCCGGCGCCGCGCGCAGCCGCGCCGCCAGGGTGGCCAGCAGCGCCGGGTCGGCCGCGTCGTCGGCCTCGGCGATCCACACCCAGTCGCCGCGCGCCAGCTCCGCGCCGCGCCGCCACTGGCGGAACACCGAGCCGGAATTGACCGCGTTGACCACCAGATGGATCGTCCGCCCGGCGCTGGCGGCGGCGGCCTCGGCCACGGCGGCGCTGTCGTCGGTGGAGGCGTCGTCCAGCACGATCACCTCCTCCACCGGCTGGGTCTGCGCGAACACGCTAGTCAGCCGCGCCGGCAGGTAGCGGGCATAGTTGTAGCTCGGCACCACCACGGAGATGCGCGGCAGGCCGGGCAGGGCGGTGCGCAGCATCGCCTCGGCATAGGCG
>MKWE01000019.1:63071-155807 GCA_001899585.1 Rhodospirillales bacterium 70-18 | reverse complement strand
CCCGCCCGCCGCAGGGCTCCGCCTCGCGCAGCAGCGCCAGCAGCGCGCCGGCCATCGCCGCCGGGTCGCCCATCGCCGCCACCCGGCCGCAGCCATGGGCGCGCAGCAGGTCCGGGATGCCGCCCGAGCCGGCGAAGGCGACGCTGGGCAGCCCGGCGGACAGCGCCTCCAGCACCACCGAGGGGAACGGGTCCTCGCGCGAGGTCAGCGCGAAGGCGTCGGCGGCGCAGAACCAGCCGGCCACCTCGTCCTGGTGGCCCGGCAGCAGAAAGCCGCCGGTGGCGCGGGCCGCCTCGATCTCGGCGCCCAGATAGGCGCGCAGCGAGGGGTCCAGCGCGCCGATCCAGCAGAACACCACCGCCCGGCTGCGCCGCCGCGCGATTCGCCAGGCCTGCAGGAACAGGTCGAACCCCTTGCGCAGATCGCCGTAGCCGGCCCCCAACACCAGCTTCACCCCGTCCGCCAGCCCGAGCCGGGCGCGCAGCGCGGCGCGGGCGCGGGCGGTGAAGGCGACCATGCGATAGCTGCCCTGCGGCGCCACCAACGCCCGGTCGGCGGCGAACGGCGCCAGGGTGGCGAAGCCGTCGCGCACCGCCTCGGCCGGGAACACCAGCCGGCTGGCCGCCGCCGCGCCCTGGCGCGCGCCCTCCTGCAAGCCTTTCTCGGCGATCAGCCGCGGCAATTCGTGCACCAGCAGCGTCGCCGCCAGCCCGGCGGCGCGCAGTTGCGGCACCGTCCAGGCGGCGGCGGCGGAGTTCACCAGCGCGGCGGTGAGGCCGCGCGCCGCGCAGCCGGCGAGGTGCTCGCCCAGCGCCGCCGCGTCGGCCACCACCACGGTCGGCGCCACCGCCTCATAGGCCGCCCGCAGCGCGCCATCGCCCAGCAGCAGAATCTCCAGCCGCACCCCCAGCGCCGCGTGCAGGTGGCGCGCCAGATGCAGCAGCAGGTGCTGCGCCCCGGCCGGGAAGGCGTCGTGGCCCACCAGCAGCAGCCCCGGCCCGCGCGCCCGCCCGGCCATCCCCGCCACCGCCCGGCCGGTGGCGTTCAGGAAGGCGGCGCCGAAATGCCGGTCCGGCTCCAGATAGGCGCCCTCGGCCCACTCGTTCCAGGCATTGACGCAGACGAACGGCTCGCCGAGGAACGGTCGCGCGGCCGCCCGCGCCACCAGCTCGGCCAGCCAGTCCTGGTAGGCCGCCGGGGTGGCGCCATGCACCACCAGCCCGGCGCCCTGGCGGCGGGCATCGTTGTCCCAGCCGGGGATCGCGGTTTTGATCAGCGGGAAATCCGCCGCCGGCTCGTCCAGCGAGGCGGCGACCACGTCGGCATAGGCGAACACCTGGGCGGTGGCGCGCGGATCGAAATAGCGCAGCTCATGGTTGCGCGTCGGCGCGCGGCGGACCAGCTTGTGCGGCGGAAACTCGATGGCGCCGTCGAAGCCGAATTCCGCCGGATCGGTGGCGTCGAAGCTCTGCGACATCACCAGCACCGGGTCCTCGCCATGGTGGCGGCGGAACAGCCGGCGCCAGCGCGCCACGGTGGCGCGGGTGTCGGGGATCAGCCCGGGGCGGTAGATCATCAGCACCGGGCGGCCGGCGATGCGGATATAGCGCGGGTCGCGGAAATGCCGGGCCAGGCAGTCCACCAGCGCCCGCTCGTCGCCGCGCCGCCAGTCCTGCGAGATCAGCACCTGCTCGTCCGAGCCGTCCCAGCGGCGGGTCCAGTTCTCGTTCGCCCACATCAGGCAGAACGGGAAATCCAGCGTGGGCTCGGCCAGCATCGCCTCGATCGGGTGGTCGAGCAGGCGGCGGCCGTTGAACCAGTAGAAATAATGCACGAAGCCGAACAGCCCGGCATCGCGCGCCAGCTCGATCTGCCGGCGCATGGTCTGCGGGTCGGCCAGCGAATAATGGCCGAGGTCGCGCGGGATGCGCGGCTGGTAATGCCCGGCGAAGCGCGGCATGGCGCGGGCGATCGCCGTCCATTCGGTGAATCCGGCGCCCCACCAGGCATCGTTCTCGGCCACCGGATGGAATTGCGGCAGGTAATAGGCCAGAACCTTGGCCCGCCGCGCGGCGGAGCGGGGCAGCGGCACCACCTCCTCGAAGCACGGGCCGGGGCGGGTGGTACGGCGCACCTGCTCGAAGACATCGATGTCGGATTCGGGCGGAACCGGATGCAGGCGCAGCAGGTGGCGGGCGCGGCGATAGTGCAGCAGCGGGTTTTCCGACAGGTCGGCGTCCAGGTAGCGGCGCAGGTAGTATTTGGTGTCGAACCCGGCGGAGGGGTCGCGCCCCTCGCGATAGCCCCAGTGCAGGTAATGCTCGAACGGGTCCATCCCGGCGGCGGCGATGTCGGGGTAGCGCGATAGGTAGAACTGCGGATCGAATTCCGGCAGCGGGCTCACCGTTCCGGTGCGCCGGTGCCGCAGGAAATGCCACAGCAGCGTGCGCCCGGCCGGCGGGGTATGCCGGGTGGCGTACCAGGCGAGGTCGAACCACGCCGCCGGCCCGCGGCCCTCCGCCTCGCCGTGGCGCAGGTAGTGCAGCAGCGGGTGCAGGCCGGCGCGCTGCACGTCGGGGTTTTCGCGCAGGTACCAGGCGGTGTCGAAATACGGGTTGGGCAGCCGGCCCTCGCGCCAGCCATGATCCAGGTAATGCGCGGCGGCGTCGTCGCGGCCGTACCATTCCGCATCCAGCAGGCCGCAGGATTGCAGTTCCGCCAGATCCTGCTCCCGCCCCAGGCCGAGCGCTTCGCCGACCGACCACGCCTCGCTGTCGGCCCAGATGCCAGGGGCCGTGGTGGATGTGCCGGTCATCGGATGCGCCGCTACCCGCTATGGTTGCGCGATCATTGAAGATACGCGGCGGCAATGCAATTCCGCGACGCGCCGTTCACGCGCTTTCACGTCGAACTAACGCCGCCGCAGCCGTGTCAAGGGGCCAGAAGCAGGCGCAACAGCACCGCCGCGAGGCCCACCGCGGCCACCCCGGCCAGCCATAGGCCGATGAACCACAGCAGCCGCCGGCCCATCTTGCCGCCGCGCCTAGTGGTAATGCGCGCCGGGGCGCACCTTGCCGCGGAAGATCCAGTAGGCGTAGCCGGTATAGGCCAGCACCAGCGGCACCAGCACCAGCGCGCCGACCAGCAGGAAGGCCTGGCTCTCCGGCGGGGCAGCGGCGTCCCAGATGGTGACCGAGGGCGGCACCATCATTGGCCAGATGCTGATGCCCAGGCCGGCGAAGCACAGCACGAACCAGCCCAGCGCGGACAGGAACGGCTGCACGTCGCTGCCGCGCGACAGGCCGCGCCAGAAGCTCCAGGCCAGCAGCAGCATCAGCACCGGCACCGGGCTGGTGAGCAGGATGCCGGGCCAGGCGAACCAGCGCTGGGCGAAGACCGGGTTGAGCATCGGCGACCACAGGCTGACCACCACGATCAGCCCCAAGGTCGCCGCCCCCAGCGCGCGGGCGTGGCGGCGGGCGCGGCGCTGCAATTCGCCATCGGTGCGCCAGACCAGCCAGGTGGCGCCGAGCAGCGCGTAGCCCACCACCAGCGCGATGCCGCACAGGATGGAGAAGCCGGTCAGCCAGTCCAGCCAGCCGCCGGCATAGGCGCGGTTTTCCACCTTGATGCCTTGCAGCAGGCCGCCGAGGGTGAGGCCCTGGCAGAAGGCGGCGAAGGCGGAGCCGGCGAGGAAGGCGATATCCCACAGGCGGCGGCCGGGGCGGGTCTGGGCGCGGAAGCGGAACTCGAAGGCCACGCCGCGGAACACCAGGGCCAGCAGCATGCCGATCATGGTGGGATACAGCGCCGGCATGATGGTGGCGTAGGCCAGCGGGAACACCGCGAACAGGCCGCCGCCGCCCAGGATCAGCCAGGTTTCGTTGCCGTCCCACACCGGCGCCACGGTGTTCACCATCACGTCGCGGTCGGTGTCGTCGCGTTCCACCGCGAACAGGATGCCAACGCCGAGGTCGAAGCCGTCCAGCGCCACGTAGGCCAGCACCGCCACCGCGATCAGCCCCGCCCAGATCATCGGCAGGTCGAGCGTCATGAGATATGTCATCGCCCTATTCCCCCGCCGGCTGGTCGACTGCCGCGATCGGCGTGATGCCGGCGCTGCGGACGGGCACACCCACCGGCGGCCCCTCGGCCTCCGGTCCCGGCGGGCGGGCCATCAGGCGCAGGATGAACAGCAGCCCGGCGCCGAACACGATCAGGTACACCGCCACGAACCCGGCCAGCGAGGCGGCCACGCCGGGCAGCGCCACCGGGGAGACGCTCTCGGCGGTGCGCATCAGGCCGTAGACCGTGTAGGGCTGGCGCCCCACCTCGGTCACCGTCCAGCCGGACAGCACCGCCAGGAAGCCGGATGGCGCCATCAGCAGCACCGCCCAATGCAGCCAGCGCGTGCTGTACAGCCGGCCGCGCGCGCGCAGCACCAGGCCGGCCAGGCCGATGCCGGCCATCAGCAGGCCGAGGCCCACCATCAGCCGGAACGCCCAGAACACCACCGGCGCATAGGGCCGGTCCGCCGCCGGCCACGCCTTCAGGCCCTTGATCTCGCCGTCCCAGGAATGGGTGAGGATCAGCGAGCCGAGGCGCGGGATCTCGACGGCCATGCGGGTGCGCTCGGCCCGCATGTCGGGCAGGCCGAACAGGATCAGCGGCGCGCCGCGCCGGGTGTCGAAATGGCCTTCCATCGCCGCCACCTTGGCCGGCTGGTGTGCCAGCGTGTTCAGCCCGTGCAGGTCGCCGGCGACGATCTGCACCGGGGCGACGATGGCGGCCATCCACATCGCCATGGAGAACATGGTGCGCGCGGCCGGGCCCGCGTGGTGGCGCAGCATGTGCAGGGCCGCCACCGCGCCGACCACGAAGGCCACCGACAGGTAGGAGGCCAGCACCATGTGCACGAAGCGGTACGGGAAGGAGGGATTGAAGATGATCGCCCACCAGTCCGCGGCCAGGAACTGCCCGCCCTGGCCGATCGTGTAGCCGGCCGGCGTCTGCATCCAGGAATTGGCCGACAGGATCCAGAACGCGCTCAGCAGCGTGCCGAACGCCACCAGGCAGGTGGCCAGGAAATGCAGCCCCCGCCCGACCCGGTTCATGCCGAACAGCATCACGCCCAGGAACCCGGCCTCAAGGAAAAACGCGGTCAGCACCTCGTAGCCCAGCAGCGGGCCCAGCACCGGGCCGGTGCGGTCGGCGAAGGCCGACCAGTTGGTGCCGAACTGGTATGACATCGGCAGGCCGGAGACCACGCCCATGGCGAACACCACCGCGAATATCTTCAGCCAGTAGCGGAAGATATCCATGTAATGGCGCTGGCCGGTGGCAAGCCACAGGCCTTCCAGCACCATCAGGAAGCTGGCCAGCCCGATGGTGAAGGCGGGCAGCACGATGTGGAAGCCGATCGTGAAGGCGAATTGCGCGCGGGCGAGGAAAACGGCGTCGAGACCGGCTTGCATGGCTGATCCTTGCATGCGCCGGCGGCCGCGCCGGGAGGCGCGGACGCACTGGCGCGCCTGATGTAGGTGCTATCCGGCGTCAGGTCTAGCGGTAAGCGGCCGGCGGGTTGGTGACCTCGTCACCAACCGGGCGGGGGGCTTTTATACGAATTGCCAGGATATTTCAGCCATCACGGCAAGCGGCGGGAGGTTGCCCCGCGCCCCGCCAGCGGCTTGGATCCGCCTGTATCGAACGGTATCGCACGCCCGCGCCGAGGCGATGCCGCACCCGTGGCGGCGTCGGACCAAAGCGGGATCCGACGGCCGGTGGCGGGCCAATCAGAGGGTAATTACTCATCGCACGTTCCTACCGGATACTCGTGTGTCGTGCGCGTTGATCGAACTGCCCGGCGCGCGCGCGGACCAGCCGGCGGAGAATTTGGCCGCGCTGGCGGCGCCCGGTCTGGCCGGCGCGCTGACCGACAACCAGTTCGAGCGCTTCTTCGACGGGATACCCTGGCCGTGGTTGTCGCAACGATGACCAAGCCGGAGCGCATCGTCTACGCCAATCCCGCCTTCGAACAGCTTTCCGGCCAGTCGCTGGTCGATGTCGCCAACCAGCCCTGGGACAGCCTGCGCGGACATGCCGAGCAGGCGGGTGTCGAACTGCCGCTCGGCACCGCCATCGCCCAGGCAAACGACTACGCCGGAACGTTCCGAATCGAGCCGAAAGACGGTGCGACCTCGACGGTCGAAGCCTATTCCAACGTCATTGTCGACGACAACGACCGGCCTGCCTATCGGCTGGCCGTGCTGGTCGACGTGAGCGGAAACGACGCATCCGACCGCCAGAAATTCCAGCAGCTGATCCGCGAGAAGGACGTGCAGCTCCAGGAGATTCAGCATCGGGTAAAGAACAACCTGCAGATGATCACGGCCCTGGTGCGCATTGAGGCGCGCAAGGCACGCGGACGACGATCGCCTTCACCCGCGTCGCGTCGGCGCCCGAAATCCAGGCCGATAAGGACGGCTGATCCAGCGGCGGGGCTGGCCGCCGCCTATGCGCGGGCGGCCTCGCCCGAGTAGACTGCCCCGCTAGACCGACGGCCGCGCGGCCACGGGGGGAGGAAATGCGTTGAGCCAGACCGCCTATGTCACCTGGCTGGTGGAGCGCGGCGTCGCCAAGGGCACGCTGCGGCTGGGCGTGCTCGCCGGGCGCGTGGTCGCCGAACTGGCGGGCAAGCGGCTGGCGCTGCCCAATACCGACATCCTCTCGGTGGCCGACCTCGCCGCCTCGCGCGCCACCGCGCATCTGGTCCGCCCGCTGCGCGCCGGCGGCTACGAGCATCTGCTGGGCGGTCAGGTGGCGCTGCTGCCCGGCGAGGCGGCGATGCTGCGCGCCGCCGCCCTGGGCACGCCGGAGGGGCTCGCGCTGCGCCGCGCCAAGCTGGTGGAGGCGCTGGAGAAGGCGTCCGCGCGGGAGGCCCCCGGCACGGACGAGGCCGCCACCGGCCTGGTGCACCATACCGACGGGCTGGAGGCGCGGATCGGCGAGGCCAGGCTGGCGCTCAACGCCTTCGACCGCGCGCACCCGCAGGTGCTCGCCGCGATCGTCGCCGAACGCGGCCGCGCCGAAGGTTAGGCCGCGGCGCCCCCGCGCGTGGGCGGCAAGGTGTCGCCCGGCCCCAGCGCGCGTTGCAGCAGCACGGTATCCAGCCAGCGGCCATGCTTGTTGCCCACCGAGCGCAGCGTGCCCACCAGCCGGAAGCCGTGGCGCTGGTGCAGGCGGATGGAGGGCGCGTTGGCGCTGTCGCCGACCACCGCGATCATCTGGCGGAAGCCGCGCGCCTCGCATTCGGCGATCAGGGCCGCCAGCAGCAGCCCGCCGGTGCCGCGCCCGGCGGCGTCCGGCCGCAGATACACCGAGTTCTCCACCGTGTCCCGATAGGCGGCGCGCGGCCGGTAGGTGCTGGCATAGGCATAGCCGACCACCACCCCGCCCTGCTCGGCCACCAGATAGGGATAGCCCTGCTCCAGCAGCGCCGCGCGGCGGCGCGCCATCTCGGCCAGCTCCGGCGGCTCGGTCTCGAACGAGGCGGTGCCGTGCAGCACGTGGTGGCCATAGATGCCGGCGACCGCCGGGAGGTCGGCGTTGGTGGCCGCGCGGATGACGGGCACGTGCATCACTGGCCCTCGCGCCGGCCGGTCATGCGGGCGAACACCATGCGGTCCTTGTTCTCGCGCATGAGCATCGTAAAGCCGGGAATGGTGTCCAGGCCGAGGCCGAGCGGCATGCCGGTTTCCGGGTCGGATTGGATCTTGGTATAGGCCAGGCTGGCCACTTTTTCCCATTTTCCGGCCGGTTTCTTGACCTCCAGCGTCACCACCGTGGCCTTCAGCAGCAGCCGCACGATCGCCTCCTTCGGCGAGGACGGCTTGGTCAGGCTGAGGGTGCCGGCGATCTCCTGCCAGCCATTGCCCAGCGCCCAGCGAGTGAGTTCATCCTTGTCCATGCGCCGCCCTCCTTGGCGAAGGCCTCTCCTATGGTCTGGCGCGGCGCGTGGCAACATGCTGGCCGGCGGGGGCGAAGCTTGCGATGGTGGGGCATGACCCTGGAACAGCTTCGTGTCTTCGTGGCGGTCGCCGAACGCCAGCACATGACCCGCGCGGCGGAGGCGCTCAACCTCGCGCAATCGGCCGCCAGCGGCGCCATCGCGGCGCTGGAGGCGCGGCACCGCGTCAAGCTGTTCCACCGGGTGGGGCGCGGCATCGCACTGACCGAGGCGGGGACGCTGTTCCTGGCCGAGGCGCGCGCGGTGCTGGCGCGGGCGGAGGCGGCGGAGATGGTGCTGTCGGAGCTGGGCGGGCTGAAGCGCGGCACGCTGGTGGTGCAGGCCAGCCAGACCATCGCCAGCTACTGGCTGCCGCGCCACCTGGTCGCCTTCCGCCGCGCCTATCCGGGCATCACGGTGCACCTGACGGTGGGCAACACGGCGCAGGTCGCGGCGGCGGTGCATGAGGGCGCGGCGGAGCTGGGCTTCGTCGAGGGGGCGGTGGACGATCCCGCGCTGGCGAGCCGGCGGGTGGCGCGCGACCAGCTTGTCGTGGTGGTCGGGCAGGACCACGCCTGGGCCAGCCGCGACCGGCTGGCGCCCGAGGACCTGGTCGGCAGCGAATGGGTGCTGCGCGAGCCGGGGTCCGGCACCCGCTCGGAGTTCGAGGCGGCGCTGGGCCGGTTCGGCGTGTGCCCGGCCGACCTGCGGGTGGTGCTGGAACTGCCGTCCAACGAGGCGGTGCGGGCGGCGGTGGAGGCGGGCATGGGGGCCACCGCCATTTCCGCCTCGGTGGCGGCGCCCGGCATCGAGGCCGGGCTGCTGCACCAGGTTGCGCTGCCGCTGCCGGAACGGGATTTCAACGTGCTGCGCCATGCCGGGCGGTACTGCAGCCAGGCGGCCGATGCCCTGCTGCGGCTGATCGACGCGCCGCGCTGAGGGCCGGCTCAGGCGAGGCCGAGCAGCCGGATCAGGCCGAGGCTGATCGCGCCCAGCACCACCAGCGACAGGGCCACCGCGCCGGTGACCCGCCCGCCGGCGCGCGCCACCACCCGCAGATCGGTGCCCAGGCCGAGGGCGGCCATGGAGACGATGGTCAGGCCGTTGGCCAGCGTGCCGATCGGCCCCAGCAGCGGCTGCGGCACCAGCTCCGCCGAGCGCAGCGCCGCCAGGGCCAGGAAGCCCAGGATGAACCACGGCACCAGCTTGTGCAGCGGCGGGCGATTTGCACGGGGGCGGTCGCCGGCGGTCAGGTGCGGCGGCGCCTCGTCGGTCTCGTCGCGCAGGCGGCGGGTCAGCAGCGACAGGCCCAGCACCACCGGGCCCAGCATCAGCACGCGCACCAGCTTGACCAGCGTGCCCATCTGCACCGCCAGCGGCCCCAGCGGCGCGGTGGCGGCCAGCACCTGCGGCACGGCGTAGACGGTGAGGCCGGCCAGCACGCCGAATTGCAGCCCGCTGAGATGCAGCAGCGGTGCGGCCAGCGGCAGCAGCAGCACCACCAGCACGCCCAGCACGGCGGTGAAGGCGATGGAGGCGGCGACATCCTCGCCATCCGCGCCGATCACCGGGGCGACGGCGGCGATGGCCGAATTGCCGCAGATGGAGTTGCCGCAGGCCACCAGCACCGCCATGCGGTGCGGCAGGCCGAGCAGCCGCCCGAGGCTGTAGCTGGCGGCGATGGCCACCACCACCACGCCGGCGATGCCGATCAGCAGCCCCGGCCCGGCGGCGGCGATGGTGCGCGCGCTGACCGCGGCACCCAGCAGCAGCACGGCCACCTCCAGCAGCGTCTTGGCGCTGAAGGCGATGCCGGGGAACCAGCGGCGGCCCGGCGTCCAGGCGGTGCGCACGGCGGTGCCGACCAGGATGGCCAGCACCAGCGCCTCGATCCAGGTGCCGCCGAGCACGCGCGCCTCCAGCCGCTCCAGCGCCAGCGCCGCCAGGGTGACGGCGCCGCACAGCGCCACGCCGGGCAGCAGGCGCCACGGCCAGGCGAGCGCCGGCATTGGCTGTTGGAGTGCGGTACTGGACATGGCGACCCTCGCGGACAGAACGGCCTGACTGGCACAGAGGGCAAGGTGGGCGGGCGGCGCGCCGCGATCCAATGGCGATATCCGATGCGTCCGATCCGCGCCGCCGATCGATGCGGCACGTCAATTGGCGCCGTTGAATCGAAAGGTAACCATTGCCGCCGGGCCGGTGCTGCCGTTAGCGTTGCAACGACATAAAGGGAGGCTCGAATGGGCAGCGGATGGAAAAGGGTTGCGGCGGCGGCAGTGCTGGCGATGGGCCTGGCGTTGCCGGCCCGCGCCGAGACGGTGCGGATGACCGTCTCCTACTACAGCGCGGCCACGGGGCCGTATTTCGAGAAGATGGCGGCCGCCTTCCATGCCGCCAACCCCTCGATCGACGTGAAGATCGAGGTGGTGAACTGGCCGAGCCTGCTGCAGAAGCTGCAGACCGACATCTCCGGCGGCACCAACGCCGATGTGTCCATCATCGGCACGCGCTGGCTGCTGGATTTCGTCAAGGACGGCATCGCCGAGCCGCTGGACGGCTACATGACCGGCGGCTTCAAGGACCGCTTCATCGGCCCGTTCCTCAAGCCCGGCCAGATCGGCGGCAAGACCTATGGCCTGCCGATCGCCGCCTCGGCACGGGCGATGTTCTACAACAAGGCGATGCTGACCAAGGCCGGCTTCCCGAACGGCCCGAAAACCTGGGATGACGTGGTCGCCGCGGCGGAGAAGATCAAGGCGGATGGCGGCAACGGCTTCGGGCTGATGGCCAAGGGCACCGAGGTCGATGTCTATTTCTACTACGCCATGTGGTCGTACGGCGGCGAGGTGCTGGACGCCAACCAGAAGGCGGCCTTCGACTCGCCGGCCGGGGTGAAGGCGTTGACGCTCTACAAGTCGATGCTCGACCGCGGGCTGACCGAGCCGGGGCCGACCAACTACACCCGCGAGGACCTGCAGAACCTGTTCAAGCAGGGCCGCCTGGGCATGGTGATCACCGCGCCCTTCCTGATCAACCAGATCGCCAAGGAAGCGCCGAACCTGGATTACGGCATCGTGCCGGTGCCCGAGGGCAGCACCTCGGCGACCTATGCGGTGACCGATTCGGTGGTGATGTTCCACAACTCCAAGGTGAAGCCGGCGGCGTGGAAGTGGCTCGACTTCCTGTTCAGCAAGGAGCCGCGCGTCGCCTTCACCAAGGGCGAGGGCTTCCTGCCGACCACCAAGGAGGAGGCCGCCGACCCCGCCTTCACCCAGAACGCGCGGCTGAAGACCTTCGTGGACCTGCTGCCGAAGGCCCGCTTCGCGCCGACCGTGACCGGCTGGGAGGATACCGCCAAGGCGGTGACCGATGCGGTGCAATCCGTCTTCCTCGGCAGCGCCACGCCTGAGGCGGCGCTGAAGGCCGCGGCGGCCAGGGCGAACCAGTCGCTGGGCAAATAGGCCTGTGGCAGGCGTCGCTGTCCCGGGCCCGCGCGGGCCCGGGTTGCTGCCGTGGCTGCTGATCCTGCCGAGCCTGGCGCTGGCGGGCGCCGTGATCGGGTATCCGTTCTACGAGATCATCCGGCTCTCGCTCTCGGAGGTGTCGCGCTTCGGGCAGGTGCGCGGCTTCGCCGGGCTGGCGAATTTCCAGCGCATCGCCACCGACCCGATCTTCATCGACGCGCTGGTGCGCACCCTGGTGTGGACCGGCGCGGTGGTGGGCGGCACCATCCTGCTCTCGATCCCGGTGGCGCTGGTGCTGCGCGAGGATTTCTACGGCCGCGGCATCGCGCGCACCATCGTGATGCTGCCCTGGTCGATCGCGCTGTCGATGGCGGCGATCGTCTGGCTGTGGGCGTTCAACGCCGATTACGGCATGATCAACGCGACGCTGCGGCAATGGGGGCTGATCGGCACCTCGATCCAGTGGATGGCGCGGCCGGAGACGGCGTTTCCGGTGGAGGTGGGGATCGGCATCGTGGTGTCCATCCCGTTCACCGTGACCATCCTGCTGGGCGGGCTGTCCTCGATCCCCGGCGACATCTACGAGGCGGCGCGGCTGGACGGGGCGCGGCCGTGGCAGAGCTTCCGCTACCTGACGCTGCCGATGCTGGGGCCGTTCCTGAACATCGCCATCGTGCTGAACGTGATCCATGTGTTCAACTCCTTCCCGATCATCTGGGTGATGACCCAGGGCGGGCCGGACAACACCACGCATATCCTGGTGACCTATCTCTACGAGGTCGCCTTCTACCTGGGCCGCCCCGGACCGGCGGCGGCGGTGTCGCTGGTGATGCTGGCGATCGTGTTCACCGCGACCGCGATCTATATGCGCCTGCGTGCGCGGGAGGGCGCATGAGCGCGAGGAAATTGCGCCGGTCGGTGCTGGCGTGGGGCGCGCTGGCGCCGCTGGTGGTGGTGAACCTGCTGCCCTTCGCGGTGATGCTCTCCACCGCGCTGAAGCCGCATGACGAGGTGATCGCCTATCCGCCGCACTGGCTGCCCACGCGCTTCGCCTGGCATAATTTCGTGGACATGTGGACCACGGTCGATTTCGGCCAGGCGGCGTTCAACTCGGTGCTGATCTCGGTCAGCGCCACGCTGCTGGCGCTGCTGATCGCCGTGCCGGCCGCCTATGCGATGAGCCGGCTGCCCTTCCGTGGCCGCGGCGCCTATCGCCAGTTCCTGCTGGTGACGCAGATGCTCTCGCCGGTGCTGCTGGTGCTGGGGCTGTTCCGCATGGCAGCCGCCATTCCGTTCGGCGACGGCACCATGGCGGACACCAGGCTGGGGGTGATCATCGTCTATGCCGCCTATCACCTGGCGTTCTCGGTGTGGATGCTGTCGGCCTATTTCTCGACCATTCCCGCCGACCTGGAGGAGGCCGCCTGGATCGACGGCGCGACCCGCGCCCAGGCGGTGCGGCGCATATTCCTTCCGCTGGCGCTGCCGGCGATCGCGGTGACCGGGATCGTGACCTTCGTGGCCGGGTGGAACGAGTTCACCGTGGCGCTGACGTTGCTGCGCGACCCGTCGCGGCTGACGCTGCCGCTGCGGGTGGTGAACCTGGTGGCCGGGCGCTACAGCGTGGAATGGAACCAGGTGATGGCGGCCACCCTGCTGGCGACGCTGCCGGTGGCGGTGGTGTTCGCGCTGTTGCAGCGGTACATGATCCAGGGGCTCACGCTGGGCGCGGTGAAGTAGACGGAGAGTAGGGCTGGCTTGCTCTTCGCCTCTCCGCCTCTTTGTGACTGCTTCCCTCAGCCGCCCCCGGCGCGTGCCAGGATGGCCTCCAGCCGGGCCAGGATGCGCAGGCCCACCGCGCGGTTGCCGTGGCTGCGCAGCACCTCGCCCTGGCCGCGCCGGGCCATCGCCGCCCCGCGCGCCGGGTCGTCCAGCACCGGGCGCAGCAGGTCGCAGGCGTGGCCCACATCCGGGTCCGCCCAGCTTTGCCCCTGCCAGTGCGGGTATTCGTCCGGCTGCAATTCGCGCATGCCATGGCGCACCAGCAGCGAATTCTCCGCCGTCATGAAATCCAGGTTGCCCGACCAGCCGGTGGCCAGCGCCAGCCGGCCCAGCGCCATCGCCTCGCCCGGCCCGCGCCCGAACCCCTCGGCGCGGTGCAGCGAGACGAAGCAGTCGCAGGCGTTGATCAGGCTGCGCACGCCCAGCGTGTCCAGCGGCGTGTCGATCACCTTGATCTGCGGGTCGGCGGCCACGCCCTTGGCCCATTCCTCGGCGCCGTGCTCGCCGTTCTTGGCCTTCAGCACCAGTTGCAGGTCGCGGAACGGCGCCTCCGCGCGCAGCCGGTTGAACAGCTCCACCACCGCGAACGGGTTTTTGCGCGCGGCGTAGGACGACAGGTCGAAGAAGGTGAGCAGCACGAACGCCGATTCGCGGATGGCGAAATGCCGGCGCGGCAGCAGCGGGCCGTATTCCGGCTCCACCGCCTGGCCGATCCAGTGGCTTTCCACCCCCGCGGCGGCCAGGCCATCGGCGATGAAGCGCGACAGCGCCCACACCTCGTCGAACCGCTTCAGGCCCTCGGCCCAGGCGGCCGGGTAGGCGGGAAGCTCCCAGGCCGGCACGATGATGTTGTAGCCATCGGCGAAGCTGCCGCCGCGCGCCTCGAGGGCGGCGATCACCCGCTCCACCTCGTCGCCGTTGACGTGGAAGATGCGAATGCCCGGGGGCACGTCGTCGGCTTCCAGCGGCGCCACCAGGGCGGCGTGCGCCGGGTCCACGCGCCGGGCGTAGCGGAAGATGTCGTAGACCCGGTGGTGCAGGCCGACCGCGTTGCCGGCGTGCAGGTGGCTGCGCATCTGCTCGCCCATGCCGATCGGCGCCCAGGGGTGGCCGATGATGGTGAGCGGGATGTCCGCCAGCGGGGGCGGCGCGGCCGGCGCGGGCGCGTCCATCATGCCCACCGCCGGGCGGCCAGGGCGTCGCGCATCGCCTCCAGCCAGCGGTGGCCGTGGCCGGTGTCCGGCTCCAGATGCGCGCCCTCGGCCCATTCGTTCCAGGCGTTGACGAACAGCAGTCGCTGGTCGCCGACATGGAAGCGGCGCAGCTCGTCGATCTTTTCCTCCACGTAGACGCGGAACGCCTCCGGGCTCGCACCCTCGAAGCTGGTGCCGCGCTGCGGCTGGCGGGGGGTGTTGTCCCAGTCGGGGAACACCGCCGGGTAGCGGGTGTAGGGCACGGTGTCGCGGCCGAGGAAGGCCAGCACCGTCTCGGGATAGTCGTAGCGGTAGCCGCTCCAGCCTTCCTTGACGATCTGCGCGCCGGTCTGGCTGGGCACCGCGCGGCCGTGCGGGGGGAATTCCACGCAGGCGTCGAAACCCAGGTCGGCGGGGCGCACGCCGCGGTCCACCGCCTCCATGCTCTCCACGTACACCAGGTGCACGCCGGGGAAGCCGGCGGCGGCGAAGGCGGTGCGGCAGGCATGCGCGAAGCCGGGCGGGTCGGGCAGGATCAGCGGGCGGTAGACCAGGAAGATCGGCTTGCCGGCAACGCGCAGGTAGCGCGGGTCGGCCGCCTGCTCCACCACGTCGGCGATGATGGCGGCCAGCGTCGCCGGGTCGTAGCTCTGTTCCAGCAGGATCTCGCGCGAGCCGCCGTCCCAGTGGCGGGTCCAGTTCTCGTTGGCCCAACACAGGCACCAGTGGAACGGGATGGCGGGGTTGGCGCGCACCACCTCCAGCGGCTGGGAGAGCACGCGGCGGGCGCCGAAATTGTAGTAGTAGACGCAGAAGCCCTCGATGCCGTAGCGCGCCGCCAGCCGCGCCTGGCGGTCCAGCGCGTCGGGCGTGCGCAGGTCGTAGAAGCCCAGGTCGGTGGGCAGATGCGGCTGGTAATGGCCCATATAGCTGGGGCGGGCCTTGGCCACGTTGGTCCATTCGGTGAAGCCCTGGCCCCACCACAGATCGTTCTCCGGCGTGGGGTGGAACTGCGGCAGGTAGAAGGCGATCGGGCGCACCCGGTCCAGCCGGTCCAGCAGCCCGCCCCAGCGCTCGGTCAGCGTCTGCTGGTTGCGCGTGATGGTGCGCAGCTTGCGCGCCACCGACTGGCGGTTGGTGGAAACGCTGAGGTGGTGCACCACCACGGCCTGGTGCAGGTAGCGCACGCGGTGGCCGGCGGCGAGCAGGCGCAGGCAGAGGTCGGCGTCCTCGCAATAGGCGGGGCGGAAGGCGTCGTCGAACAAGGTCTCGCCCACCAGGGCGCGGCGGAGCATCAGCGCGGCGCCGGAGCAATAGGTCACGTCGCGGTCGTGGCAGTAGCCGCCTTCGTCCGGGTCGCCGAACAGGCCGACCATGCCGGCCTCGCCGTTCGGCGTCAGGTAGCAGCCGGCCTCCTGCAGGCGGCCGTTCGGGTAGATCAGCTTGGGGCCGACCGCGCCCAGCGTGGCGTCGGCGTCCAGCGCCGCCACCATGCGGTCGATGGCGCCGGGCAGCACCTGGGTGTCGTTGTTCAGCAGCAGCACGTACTCGCCGCGGCAGCGGGCGAAGGCGGCGTTGCAGTTGGCGATGAAGCCTGCATTCGCCTCCTGGCGGACCACCACCAGGTTCGCCACCCCGCCCAGCCGCGCGATCGCCGGGTCGGTGGAGCAGTCATCGGCCACCACCACCTCGAACGGCGCGGCCGACGGGTCGGCGGCCAGCGCCATCAGGCATTCCGCGGTGACCTCGGGCTCGTTGAACACCGGGATCAGCAGCGAGACGCGCGGGGCGGCGGCGGCCGGGAAGGCCAGCGCGGCGATGTCGCCCGCCGGGTCGGCGGAGTGGAACAGCGCGGGCGGGGCCACCTGCACCCGCTCCTTGGCGGCCTGGCGCTGGGCGGCCAGGCGGGCGCGCAGATCGTCGTGGCGCTGGCGGCTCCCGGCCGGGTCCACCGCGATCGGCAGCGCCACCTCCGGGCTGTAGGGCACCAGGATCGCCTCCGCCTCGGGCGGGGATTCCATGGCCGGCTGGCGGCCCTCGGCGCGGCCGCGCGAGAGGAAGTGGCGCAGCGGCGCCACCGCGGCCTCCGCCACGTCGGGGTAGCGGGCCCAGTAGAGCCGGCCGTCGAAATTCGGTCCGCCGGCGCGGCCCTCGGTGTCGCCCACCATCACGAAGTGCCGCAGCGCGCCATACGGCTCGTTGGGCGCGTCGGGGTTGCGGTCGGCGTACCACATCGGGTCCAGGTAGGGGTTGGGCAGCCGGTTGGACCACAGGCCCTGGGTGAGGAAATGCCGCAGCATGCCGTGCGCCGGGGCGTTCGGGCCGAGTTGCTCCTGGTAGAATTGCGGGTCGAAATAGGGGCTGGGGCTGGCCAGGTCGTAGTCCAGCAGGTCCACCAGCAGCGCGATGTCCGGCGGCGCGCCCAGGGCGTGCGCATCGTTGCCCAGGATGAAATGCGGCTCGATCAGCGGGTGCGGCGCGCGCATCTCCTGCAGGCCGAACTCGATGAAGTGCAGCAGCGGATCGACCCCGGACTCGATGATGTCCGGGTTGGTCAGCAGGTAGAAGAAGGGGTCGAAGTAATACGACAGCAACGGCCGCTCGTGCAGCGGCAGCGCCAGGTAGCGCGCCACGGTGCCGAGGTCGGCCCGGCCGCCGCCCAGGGCGGCGCGGAACATCTCGTCGGCCACGAACACGCTGCACAGCGCCCGGTGCGCGCGCATGAGGTCATTCATCGGCGCCAGCCCTCATCGGTCGGCACGCGCGGCCCGGCGCCAGGCCCAGTGTCAGCCAGGGTGTCAGGCGCGGCCGCCCTCGTCGCGCAGCATCATCATCCAGCCCTCGACCGTGCCGCGCATCGCAGGGTTGGGGATGCGCCCCTCGGCCGCGCCGGTGCGCAGGTAGTGCTCCGCGCCGGACTTGATGTCGCCACGCAGCACCGCCTGGCCGACATCCTTGTAGGTGGAGGTGTAGAACGCCTCGTCCACCTCCGGCGCCGCGCCGAACCGGCCCTCGAAAAAGCCGGATTCGAGGAAGTGCTGGTGCAGATCGGGCACCTTGCCGACCGAATGCGCCTCGGCGATATCCGCATAGGCCTCCAGGTAGAATTCCTCGGAGAACGGCGCGCTGGCCGCCAGCGCCTGCAGCAGCCCGCGCAGCAGCTTGGTGTCGATAGCGATCTTCGACCGGCTGCTCAGCCGTTCGCGGTTGATCCGAAGGGCCTGCAGCAAGAGGTCGATATGCGGGACATACTTCGCTGGCGACAACGGTATCCACTCCTGTGCGGCTTTCGGGAGGCTTAACAGAGGTATCAATAGACAAAGCAACCGCCCCCCGCAACCAGCGTAACAGTGATATCGTTTTTACACTTGCCGCTCGCCGTCCGCGTGATCGATTCGTGAACGGCGTGCCCGCCCCTCATCCGGCGGACAGCGGCGCCAGCCCGATGGCGGCACGCTCCGCCACGGTCATGCCCTGGGCGCTGCGGCCCCAGCTCACCCCCTCGCGGATCACCCGCGCGGGGGTGCCCGCCGCCACCACGCGCGGCGGCACCACGCCCTTCACCAGCGCGCGCGCGCCGACGATGGCGCCCATGCCGACCCGCTCGGTGTTCAGCAGCATGGCGTCCTGGCCCAGCCAGACATGCCGCTCCAGCACCGTGGTCACCGGCGGCCTGTCGAGCCGCGCGCCGGTCGCCAGGTCGTGGATGGCGTGCATGTCGTGGTTGCGGATCCACACCCCGCCGGAGACCAGCGCGTCGTCGCCCACCACCACGCCGGCGCCGTCGCCCTCCACCTCCATCGACAGGCCGACCGCCGAGGCGCCGGCGCCCCAGAACAGGAACTGGTGGTTGGAGCGGAGATAGATGTCCTGCATCGCCACGTAGGCGTCGCCGATCTGGTTGAACAGCACCGCCGAATCGCCGCCCAGCATGCGGATGGTGGCGTGCAGGTTGCCGCCCCAGTCCAGGTTGTCGAAAAACAGCAGGTTGCCGCGCCCGCCCGCCTGCACGCGCACATTGCCCAGCCGGCGGGTCGGGTCGGTCACCACCACGGTCACATCCTCGCCGACCGAGACGATGCCGAGCTGGCGGGCCTCCTCGTCGCGGCCGGACAGCAGGGTGAAGTCCCGCCGCAGCAGCGCCTCGGCGCTGATGTCGGTCACCCGCGCATCCAGAATGTCGGCGAGGCGGGTTTCCACCTCGCAGCTAAGGCCTGGTACCATGCCGTGACGCTTCCTCTCGGGCACGCCCGGCCTGGCGCCGGGCAGTGTGGCGCATCGTCCGCCAGGATCGCTAAATGTCGGCTAAGAATGGCGATGGCAAGGCAGCCGCCGCGCCAGGGCGCCGCCCGCTCTCCAATTGTTGACATGTTCACGTCCGCGAGAGCGACGCACCCGGTTGCCGCCCCGGCCGGCGGCTGGCAGGTTAACGCCACGGCCGGTAGTACACGGGCCTTAATCCCGCTGGACTGATCGCCGCGTGCTGCGTAATGAACGTTGCACGGAACGGTCGGCACGCGGGACGGGCGGCGTGGGGCGGGCCGGCGATAGATGCGCACCTGAAGGAATCCGGATGACGGCGAAACGCGACGGCACCAGTCCGCCCCTTTCCTACGCCCCCCTTTACGACGCCCCCCCTTCAAACGCCGGAGCAGCGCCATGCGCATTCTGCTGACCGGCGGCTGCGGCTTCATCGGCTCCGCGGTGATCCGCCACCTGATCCGCGCCACCGGCCACAGCGTCGTCAACGTGGACAAGATGACCTACGCCGCCTCCGAGGACGCGCTGGAGGAGGCCGGCGCCAGCCCGCGCCACCTGCTGGTGCGCGCCGACATCGCCGACCACGCGGCGATGCGCCAGGTGTTCGAGACCCACCAGCCGGACGCGGTGATGCACCTGGCGGCGGAAACCCATGTCGATCGCTCGATCGACGGGCCGGGCCCGTTCATCCAGTCCAACGTGGTCGGCACCTACACGCTGCTGGACGCGGCGCTGGCCTACTGGCGCGCCCTGCCGGCCGCCCGGGCGGCCGCCTTCCGCTTCCATCACATCTCGACCGACGAGGTGTTCGGCGCCCTCGGCCCGGGCGACGCGCCGTTCACCGAGACCACGCCCTACGACCCGCGCAGCCCGTACTCGGCCAGCAAGGCGGCCTCGGACCACCTGGTGCGCGCCTGGCGCCACACCTATGGCCTGCCGACGCTGGTCAGCAACACGGTGAACAATTACGGCCCCTGGCAGTTCCCCGAGAAGCTGATCCCGCTGGTCACGCTGAACGCGCTGGAGGGCAAAACCCTGCCGGTGTACGGCGACGGCTCCAACCAGCGCGACTGGCTGTTCGTGGACGACCATGCCGAGGCGCTGGTGCGGGTGCTGGAACGCGGCCGGCCGGGCGAGACCTACGCCATCGGCGGCCGCCAGCCGCGCAGCAACCTGCAGGTGGTCCACGCCATCTGCGCCGCGCTGGATGCCCGCCTGCCCGACCCGGCCGGCCCGCGCACCCGGCTGATCAGCTTCGTCACCGACCGCCCGGGCCATGATTTCCGCTACGAGATCGACCCCAGCCACGCCGAGCGGGCGCTGGACTGGAAGGCCCCGCATGGCTTCGACGCCGGGCTGGCCGCCACGGTGGACTGGTACCTGGCCAACCGCGCCTGGTGGGAGCGCATCCGCGCCGCCCGCTACGCCGGCCAGCGGCTGGGCCAGGGCACGAAAGCGGATGCGGCCAAGGCGAGCGCCGCATGAAGGGCATCCTGCTCGCCGGCGGCTCCGGCACGCGCCTGCACCCGATGACGCTCGCCGCCAGCAAGCAGTTGCTGCCGGTCTACGACAAGCCGATGATCTACTACCCGCTGTCGGTGCTGATGCTGGCCGGCATCCGCGACATCATGATCATCTCCACCCCCGCCGACCTGCCGCAGTTCGAACGGCTGCTGGGCGACGGCTCGCGGCTGGGGGTGACCTTCACCTACGCCGTGCAGCCCAGCCCGGACGGGCTGGCGCAGGCCTTCCACATCGGCCGCGACTGGCTGGCCGGCCAGCCCTGCGCGCTGGCGCTGGGCGACAACCTGATCTTCGCCGACCACCTCTCGGTCTCGCTGCGCGCCGCCGCCGCCCGGCCGCGGGGGGCGACGGTGTTCGCCTACCAGGTGCGCGACCCCGAGCGCTACGGCGTGGTCACCATGGATTCGGCCGGAAAAGCGGTGGAAATCGTCGAAAAACCGGCCGCCCCGGCCTCGAACTGGGCGGTGATCGGCCTGTATTTCTACGATGAGCGGGTGACCGAGATGGCCGCCCGCGTGCAGCCCTCGGCGCGCGGCGAGCTGGAGATCACCGACCTCAACCGGATGTACATGGAGGAAGGCAGCCTGCACGTGGAGCGGCTGGGCCGCGGCTGCGCATGGCTGGATGCCGGCACGCCGGACAGCCTGTTGCAGGCGGCGACCTTCGTGCAGACCATCCAGTCCCGCCAGGGCATGCTGGTCGGCTGCCCGGAGGAGGTGGCGTTCCGCATGGGGTGGATCGACGCCGAGCAGTTGCGCCGGCGGGCCCACGCGCTGGGCAAGACCGAGCTTGGCCGGGTGCTGACCCTGCTGGCCGACGGGGAGCACCTATAGCCATGAAGGTCGAACCCCTGGCCATCCCCGAGGTGATGCTGGTCACGCCGCCACGCTTCGGCGATGCGCGCGGGTTTTTCTCGGAGACCTACAACGCCGCCCGCTTCGCGCAAGCCGGCATCTCGGACGTGTTCGTGCAGGACAACCACAGCCTCTCGGCCGCCAAGGGGGTGATCCGCGGGCTGCACTGCCAGATCGCCCCGCATGTGCAGGGCAAGCTGGTGCGCTGCGTGCGCGGCGCCATCTGGGACGTGGCGGTGGATATCCGGGTCGGCTCGCCCAGCTATGGCCGCCACGTCGCCGCCGTGCTCAGCGCCGCGAACTGGCAGCAGCTTTGGGTGCCCGGCGGGTTCCTGCACGGGTTCTGCACGCTGGAGCCGGATACCGAGGTGATCTACAAGGTCACCGATGTCTGGAACAAGGACTGCGAGCGCGGGGTGATCTGGAACGACCCGGACCTGGCGCTGCCCTGGCCGGTGGCGCCCGGCGAGGCGGTGCTGTCCGACAAGGACGCCGCCCTGCCCCGGCTGGCGGCGTGCGAGCCGTGGTACACGCTGTGACCCAGGTTGGAACCGGGCGCGGCCCCATCCTGGTCACCGGCGGCAGCGGCCAGCTCGCCGCCGCCATCATGGCGCTGGCCGGCGGGCGGAACCTGGTGCGGGCCGGGCGGCCGGAATTCGATTTCGACCGGCCGGACGAGCTGCCCGCGCTGCTGGCGCGGCTGGCGCCGTCGCTGGTGGTCAACGCCGCCGCCTATACCGCGGTGGACCGCGCCGAGGCCGATGCCGAGGCCGCCGCGCGGGCCAACACCGAGGGGCCGGCGACCCTGGCGCGCTACTGCGCCCAGGCCGGGATTCCGCTGATCCATGTCTCCACCGACTACGTGTTCGACGGCGACAAGGGCGCGCCCTATGTGGAGGAGGACGCCCCCAACCCCACCGGGGTCTATGGCGCCACCAAGCTGGCGGGCGAGCGGGCGGTGCTCGCCGCCTGCCCTCGTGCGATCGTGTTGCGCACGTCCTGGGTGTATGGCGCCACCGGCCGCAACTTCGTGCTGACCATGCTGAACGCGGCGCGCAAGACCGACCGGCTGCGCGTGGTGGCCGACCAGATCGGCTGCCCGACCGCCACGCAGGACCTGGCCGCCGCCATCCTGGCGATCGCCGACCGGCTGGCCGCCGAGGGCTGGAAGCCTGAATTCGCAGGGGTTTTCCACGCCGCCGGCAGCGGCTGGACCAGTTGGCACGGGCTGGCGGAGGCGGTGTTCCAGGCCGCCGCCCGGCATGGCGGGCCGCAACCCGTGGTGGAAGCCATCGCCACCGCCGACTGGCCCACCCCGGTTCGCCGCCCGCCCGACTCGCGGCTGGACTGCGGCCGGTTGGCCCGCGTATTCGGCCTGCGCCTGCCGGACTGGCGCCATTCCGTCGCCGTCACGGTGGACGCCGTTTTTTGTGACGATCCAATACCCCTGCACAGCGCCCTCACGGTATAGGGTCCGGGCCGATGGCCCCGCACCACGCCCAGCCCTGCATCGCGATTCTGCTGTCGACCTTCAACGGCGCGGCGTATCTGCATGCGCAGCTCGAAAGCCTGCTGGCGCAGTCGCACACCAACTGGCTGCTGTTCTGGCGCGACGACGGCTCCACCGACGGCTCGGTGGACATCATGCGCGCCTTCGCCGGCCGGCTGGGCGAGGGGCGCTGCCTGTGCGTGGCGCAGTCCGGCGGCCATATGGGGCCGACCGCCAGCTTCATGGCCCTGCTGGGCGAGGCCGCGATGCGTGCCGACCGGCTGGACGCGGTGGCCTTCGCCGACCAGGACGATGTCTGGCTGCCCGAGAAGCTGGCGCGTGGCACCGCCGTCCTGCTGGGCGCCGACCCCGCCTCGCCGGCGCTGTACTGCGCGCGCCAGGTGCTGGTGGACGCCGAGTTGCGCCGCATCGGCCTCTCCGGCCCGCCCGGCCGGCAGCCCGGCTTCCCGGCCTCGCTGACCCAGAACGTGGCCACCGGCTGCACGGTGATGCTCAACCGCGCGGCGCTGCTGCTGGTGGCGCGCAGCACCCCCTCCTCGGCCTCGCTGCATGACTGGTGGTGCTACCTGCTGGTGACCGCGGCGGGCGGGCGGTTCGTGCAGGATGACGAGCCGGTGGTGCTGTACCGCCAGCACGCCCATAATTTCGTCGGCGCTCCGCCCTCGATGCTGCGGCGCGCGGTGGCGGCGCTGCGGCGCGGGCCGGGGGTGTTCATGAGCGTGCTGCGGCAGAACGTGGCGGCGCTGGCGGCACAGCCGGAGCTGCTGAGCGAACCGGCGCGGGCCGAGGTGCTGATGATCCACCAGGCGCTGCAACGCGGGCCGCTGGCGCGGCTGGCCGCCCTGCGGCTGCCGGGGCTGCACCGGCAGACCTGGACGGAGACGCTGCTGTTCCGGCTGTGGTTCCTGGTTGGCTGACGGCGGGCTGGCGGGTTTTTAAGAAAGAACAGGCTTCTTTGTTTGAAAACAAAGAAGCAAAAAAACTTTATTCGCCTGGAGTCCAGCCGCATTGGCGCAGCGCCGGGCGCATGTGGGCGGGGGGTTCGGCCACGGCGGAGACCGGCGGGTCCAGGGCCAGGCGGAGGGCGCGGGCCAGCAGGTGCAGCCGGCCCTGGCCGTCGCCATAGACCGGGTCGCCCAGCAGCGGGCAGCCGAGATGCGCCGCGTGCGCCCGCACCTGGTGCGTGCGCCCGGTGCGCGGCCGCAGTTCCAGCCACGCCATGCCGGCCGCCCGGCCGCGCACCCGCCACTCCGTCACCGCCGCCTGCCCGGCCGGGTCCACCACCATGCGCCAGCCGGCCTTGGTGCTGCGCTTGAGCAGCGGGGCATCGACCACGCCGGCATCGCCCGCCGGGCCGCCGGCCACCACCGCCCAATAGACCTTCTCCGCCCGCCCGGCGGCGAACTCCGCCTGCGCCGCATGCAGCGCCGCCCGGCGCAGCGCCACCAGCAGGCAGCCGGCGGTGTCGGCATCCAGCCGGTGCGCCAGCCACGGCCCGTCGCGCCGGCGGGACAGGGCGGCGAACCCGTCCTCCACGCTGGCGCCGCCGCGCGGGCCGGCATGCACCGGCAGCCCGGCGGGCTTGTCCAGCACCACGAAACGCGAATCCTGGAACAGAATGGGGATGTCCATGCGCGGAACAGGTTGACAGGGCGGCCGCGCCGGCGGAAGTCGCCGTGATGAAACCCGACACCATCTGCGGCATCAAGCCGGTCGCCGCCCTGTTCGCGCGCCGCGCGGAGGATGTGCAGCGCCTGTTCTACCTGCCGGCGATGCGCGAGGCCGCCGGCCCGCTCTGCGGCGTGCTCGCCAAGGCGCGCAAGCCCTACCGCATGGTGGAGGCCGAGGAACTGGAAAAGATCGCCGGCACCCCGCACCACAGCGGCGTGGTGGCGGTGGCCAGGGCGCGCGTGCCGGCCATACTGGACCCCACCCAGCCGCCGCGCGACAAGCTGCTGCTGGTGCTGGACGGCATCGGCAACCCGCACAACCTGGGCGCCATCGCCCGCAGCGCCGCCTTCTTCGGCGTGAAGTCGCTGCTGATCGGCGAGGGCATCGGCCATGCCATGCCGTCGGACGCCGCCTATCGCACCAGCGAGGGCGGGCTGGAATACCTCGACCTGTACCGCACCCGCGATCTGCCGCGCGCGCTGATGCTGATGGAGCCGCATTACCGCACCGTCGCCGCCAGCCTGGGGCGGGAGGCGCTGCCCCTGGCCGAGCTGCCGCGCGACCGGCCGGTGGCGCTGGTGCTGGGCAACGAGGAGAACGGCGTGTCCGAGCCAGTGCTGGCCGCCTGCCGCCGGCAGGTGCGCATCGCCGGCAGCGGCCGGGTGCAGAGCCTGAACGTCGCCCAGGCCGCCGCGGTGCTGTTGCACGCCCTCGCTCCCTGATCCGGCCTGTGCAAGGATCGGCGCCGCGAGGGAAGGAACCGCAATGGCCGAAACCAAGGTGCTGTCCGAGCTGAACGCCCGCGTCTGGAAGATCGAGGTCGCGGTGGGCGATCGCGTGGCCGCCGACGACACGCTGCTGATCCTGGAATCGATGAAGACCGAAATCCCGGTGGAGGCCCCGCGCACCGGGCGGGTGGCGGGGATCCTGGTGGCCGAGGAACAGCCGGTCACCGAGGGGCAGGTGCTGGTGCTGCTGGAATAGCGGCGCCGCCGAGACTTACGCCAGGCCCGGGACTCAGGCCAGGCCCGGGACTCAGGCCAGGCTGGCCACCAGCCGCATCTGCGCCGGCAGGCAGTGGGCCAGGTCGTAGCGGCTCAGCACCGTCTCGCGCGCCCGCGCCCGCAGCGGCGCCATGGCGGCGCGGTTGGCCAGCGCCTCGGCCACGCGCCCCGCGATGTCGGCGGGGTTCAGGAAATCCGCCAGCAGCCCGTTGCGCCCGTGCTCCACCACCTCGCGCACCGGCGGCGTGTCGGAGCCGACCAGCAGGCAGCCGGCGGCCAGCGCCTCCATGCAGGACCAGGAGAGCACGAACGGCACGGTGAGGTAGACATGCGCCGTGGAGACCCGCAGCAGCGACAGGTAGTCGTGGTAGCGCAGCGGCGGCAGCATGTGCACCCGCGCCGGGTCCAGCGGGCCGACCTCCGCCAGCATGCGCGCGCGCCAGCTTTGCCCGTCCGGCGCGGACTGGCCGTAGCTCACCGCGTCGCCGCCCACGATCACCACCCGCGCGGCCGGGCGGGCGCGCAGGATGGCCGGCACCGCGCGCATGAACGAGGGAAAGCCGCGATACGGCTCCAGGTTGCGCGCGACATAGGTCACCACCTCGTCGGCGGCGGTCAGCACGCCGCCATCGGGCAGGGTGAAGCGGGCCGCCGGGTCGGGGCGCACAATGCCGGTGTCGATCCCGTCGAAGATCACCGAGATCTTGCCGCGCAGCGGCGCCGGGTGCTGGTCGCGCTGCCACTGGGTCGGGCTCAGCCCGTGGTCGCAGGATTCCAGGCTCAGCAGCAGATGCGCGTTGCGGGCGCGGGCGCGGCAGACGGCGTCGAGATCGGCCGGGGTCTCGGGGTCGAAGCCGACATCGGCGCCCTCGCCGTGATAGTAGAACTCGCAGTAGTTCAGGATCGCCGCGCGCGGGAACACGTCGCGCACGAACAGCGCCTCGCCCCAGCCGGGATGCGCCACCACAACGTCCGGCCGGAAGCCCTCGCGCGCCAGCTCCTGGCAGGCGCGCACTACCGCCTGGCCGTGCAGCACGCAGTTCTCGTACAGCCGCACGTAATGGTGGGTGGCGGCCTGCGCGGTGCGGGTGGTCTGGTAGGTGACGCGGCGCACGCCCGGCATGTCGAACCCGTCGCGGCGGGTGACGAACACCACCTTGTTGGCCGGGTCGCGGGCCAGCGCCGGCGCCAGGTGCTTGAACTGGCCGGGCATGTTCTGGTGCAGGAACAGCAGGTTCATGCGGGGGCGCGCCCTGGGTGGCGGGTTATGGCGGCGACAGCAGGATGCGCCGCTCCGTCGCATGCTCCACCGCCGCGCGGCTGTAGGCCAGCGGGAAATACTGGCCGTGCAGCCACAGCGGGAACAGGTCGCGAAAATGCGGGCTGGCCGGGTCGCCGGACTGGCCGGGGCTGTTGATGGCCAGGCTGGCATCCCAGTCGCCGACATCGAGCACCATGCGGAAGCTGGCGCCGGCCACCAGGCGGAAATCGCGCGGGCGGTAGGTGGCGGCCCCCACGGTCTGGCCGCTGCCGGATTTCGGCGCCGGCCCCACCGTCATCGCCGCG
This sequence comes from Rhodospirillales bacterium 70-18, assembly GCA_001899585.1. Lineage (GTDB taxonomy): Bacteria > Pseudomonadota > Alphaproteobacteria > Acetobacterales > Acetobacteraceae > 70-18. Next base: position 128,971 of record MKWE01000019.1, on the reverse strand, counting down.
CGCAGCTCGGCGTCGGCGAAGTCGGCCAGCGGGTGGTGCAGCAGCACGGTGTGTAGCCGGCCCCAGGCCCAGTGGTCGCGGTCCGGCCCCAGGCGGGCGCGGATGTCGGAGAGGGCGGTTTTCAGCGTGCCCAGCATCACCGCGTCGCGCGCCGCCGCCGGGTCCGGCCCCAGGCGGGCGTCCGGGTGCTCCAGCAGGGCGACCACGGCCGCCATCTCGCCGGGCAGGACCAGCGGCTGCACCGTCTCCGGCACCGCGGCGGCCACCACGCCGCCGCGCAGGTGGCGGCTGAACCACACCTCGAACAGCGCGCCGCGGGCCGAGCCGGTATCCAGCCTGCCGTCCCAGGCGCCCAGCCAGCGGATGGTGTCGGCCAGGTCCGGGTCGTCGGTATGCAGCCCGCGCAGCACGGCGACGATGCGCGGGCCGACGGTGCTCAGCACGTCGTTCTGCAGCGCCGCCATGCCGGCCAGCGTGGCCTTGGGGGTGGCGGCCAGCACGGCGGCGATGCGCTGGTAGCGGCCGGGATAGGCCCATTCGAAGCCGATCCGCCGCTCGTCGATCGGGTAGCCCGGCGGCAGGTTCATCTGGTTGGCGCTGGCGAACCAGCCCTGCGGCGGGTTGAAGGCGCTGGGCAGCTTGTCGCGCGGCAGGAAGCCGTCCCACTCGTAGCGGCCGTCGCCCGGCACCGGCAGCAGCCCGTCCCAGTTGTGCCGTACCGGCACCCGCCCCCCGGGCACCCAGCCGATATTGCCGCTGGTGTCGGCATAGACCTGGTTCTCGCTCGGCGCGCCCCAGCGGTCCATCGCGGCCAGGAAATGCGGCCAGTCGGGCGCGCGCATGTAGCCGATGGCGCCGAAATACGGCGCCATGCCCGGCCCCAGCCAGGCCGCGCGCACGGCATAGGCGCGGTGCGCGCCCCGGTCCTCGCGCACCACCGGGCCGTGGCGGGTGAAGGCCAGCTCCACCGCGCGGGCCGGCGCGCCCTTCACCGGGATGTCCTCGTGCAGCACGGTCATCGCCTCCCACCCGTCGCCGTAGCGGTAGCGGGCCGGGTCGGCGGGGTCGGTTTCGTAGACGTAGAGGTCTTCCTGGTCGATGCCGAAGATGGTCAGGCCGAAGGCGATGGTGCGGTTATGGCCGATCGAGATGCCCGGCAGCCCCGGCTCGCCGGCGCCGATCACGTCCAGCCCTGGCGCCACCAGATGGGCGAGGTAGCGCAGCGAGGGCGCCGCCTCGCCGCGATGCGGGTCGTCGGCCAGGATCGGCCGGCCGGTGGCGGTGCGGCCCGGCCCCACCACCCAGTTGTTGCTGCCCAGCGTGGAGGTGTCCCATTCCGGCGGCAGCGCGCCCTGGCGGTAGCGGCGCGGCAGCGGCGGCGGGGCCAGCGGGTCGCCGAACAGCCGCGCGGGGGTGATCACCGCCTCGGAGGTGGCGAGGTTGAACACCCGCATCACGTCGTCCGGAATGGCGCAGGGGTCCAGCCCCTCGGGCAGATGCGGCGTCCAGGCCGGCTCCAGCGTGCGGCGCAGCGTGTCGGCGGCCGGCGAGGCGTGGCAGAGCACGGCGGCGCGGGCGGCCTCGCTGCGCACGTTGCGGGTCAGACCGTGGCTGCGGATGCGCACCACGTCGGCGGCGGTCCAATGGCTCGGCCGGTAGCCGAGCATGCGGAACTCCACCGGCAGCAGAGCGGGCGTGGCGGCGACGCGGTCCACATAGGCGTTGATGCCGGCCACGAAGGCGGTGGCGATGGCCTCGGCGTCGTCGGAATAGGCATGCCATTCGGCCTGCATGTCGCCGCGATACAGGAACAGCCGTGCCGCGCGGTCCTGCTCCACGAAGGTCGGCCCCAGCACCTCGGACAGCAGGCCGAGCCCGCGCCGGCGCCACAGGTCGATCTGCCACAGCCGTTCGCGCGCCGCGTTCCAGCCCTGGGCGAAGAAGGCGTCGCGCTGGCTGGCGGCGTAGATATGCGGCACGCCCCAGCGGTCCAGCAGGATCTCGGCCGGCCGCGCCAGGCCCGGCACCGCGACGGCCTCGGTTGGCGCCCCGGTGGGTGGGGCGGCACGCGCGGCCGTGGCCGCCAGCACGATCAGGCACGCCGCCAGAAGCCCGATCACCCGCACCGCCGCATCCTTGCCGTTGGCGGAATGATCGGGGTTGGCGGCGGTGATGTCTATACCTTCAGGAAGCCGACCAGCCGCTCCGCCTCGGCGACGATCGGCTCGGCGATCGCCTCGGCCTTGCGGGCGCCGTCGTGCAGGATGCCGTCCAGCGTGGCGCTGTCGGCCAGCAGGCGCTGGGTCTCGGCGGCGATCGGCGACAGATGCGCCACCAGCAGGTCGGCCAGCACCTGCTTGAAGGCGCCGAAGCCCTTGCCGCCATGCTCGCGCAGCACGGCGGCATGGTCGGTGTCGGTCAGCGCCGCGTAGATGCCCACCAGGTTGCGCGCCTCCGGCCGCCCCTCCAGCCCCGCCGGCTCGCTCGGCAGCGGCTCCGGGTCGGTCTTGGCGCGGCGGATTTTCAGCGCGATGGTGTCGGCGTCGTCGTTCAGGTTGATGACGCTCTGGCCCGAGGCGTCGGACTTGCTCATCTTCTTGCTGCCGTCGCGCAGGCTCATCACCCGCGCGGCCGGGCCGAGGATCATCGGCTCGATCGCCGGAAAGAACTCCGCTCCGTAATCGTGGTTGAACTTCTGCGCGATGTCGTTGGCCAGTTCCAGGTGCTGGCGCTGGTCGTCGCCCACCGGCACGCGGGTGGCGTGGTAGGCCAGGATGTCGGCGGCCATCAGGTTGGGGTAGGTGAACAGGCCGGTGGAGACGTTCTCGCGCTCCTTGCCGGCCTTTTCCTTGAACTGGGTCATCCGGTTCAGCCAGCCCATGCGGGCGACGCAGTTGAAGATCCAGGCCAGCCGCAGATGCGCGTACACGGCGGACTGGTGGAACAGCAGGCTCGCCTTGGGGTCGATGCCGCAGGCGAGCAAGGCGGCGGCCAGCCCGCGGGTCTGGTTGGCCAGCTCCTTCGGGTCCTGCCAGACGGTGATGGCGTGCAGGTCCACCACGCAATAGATGCAGTCATGGTCCTGCTGCAGCCGCACCCAGTTCCGCACCGCGCCCAGGTAGTTGCCAAGATGCGGGACGCCGGAGGGCTGGATGCCGGAGAAAATGCGCTGCATTGCCATGTTTTCCATTGGAGGGAGGGGGTTTTTCCGGCGGAATCCGCCCCCGGTCAAGCCTTGTCGCTCAGGCGCGGCGGCGCAGCAGCCCCGCCGCCACCGCGCGCAGGTCGAAACCGCCGAGCGCCTGGCCGGCGGCGCCATAGGCCAGCATGCCGCCGCCCACCAGCACCCCCAGCCCCGCCCAGCGCAGCAGCGGCACGCCGGCCAGCGGCTGGTAGACCGCCACCTCCAGCCCCCACAGCACCAGCGCCATCACCAGCCCGGCCGCCAGCATGCGCGGCGCGGTGCGGCGGAGCTGCGCGTCCAGCGCCAGGTGGCCGCGCCGGCGCAGCACCCAGGCCAGCGCCGCCACGTTCACCCAGGCCGCCAGCGAGGAGGCCAGCGGCGGGCCGAGATGCTGCAGCGGGCCCATGAAGGCCAGGTTCAGCGCCAGGTTCAGCGCCACCACCGCCATGCCGATCTTCACCGGCATCGCCGTGTCGCCGCGCGCGAAGAAGCCGGGCACCAGCACCTTCACCAGCACGAAGGCCGGCAACCCCACCGCGTAGGCGCCCAGCGCCTGGGCCGCCAGCGCCACGCTCGCGGCATCGAAGGCGCCGCGGCCGAACAGCACGGCGATGATCGGCCGCGCCACCACCAGCAGCGCCAGCGCCGCCGGCAGGGTCAGCAGCAGCGCGTATTCCAGCGCCCGGTTCAGCGTCGCCACCGCCGCCGCCCCCTGCCCGGCCAGCGCCTGGCGCGACAGCGTGGGCAGCAGCGCGGTGCCGACGGCCACCCCGATGGTGCCCAGCGGCAACTGGTTCACCCGGTCGGCATAGTACAGCACCGACACCGTGCCGGCCGGCAGCAGGCTGCCGATGATGACATCCACCGCGAGGTTGAGCTGCGTCACCCCCGCGCCGATCAGCCCCGGCCCCATGCGGCGCAGCAATTCGCGCATGCGCGCGGTCAGGCGCGGGCGCGGCAGGCGGATGCGCATGCCGGCGCGGCGCACCGCCCAGCCCAGCAGCACGAGCTGCACCACGCCCGAGGCGCTCACCCCCAGCGCCAGCGCGTGCCCGGCGGTGGGTACCAGCCCGGTCAGCCCGAGCATGAAGGCGATGGAGACCAGGTTGTAGACCACCGGCGCGGCGGCGGCGGCGGCGAAGCGGTCCAGCCCGTTCAGCACGCCCGAGAGCAGCGCCGCGAGGCAGATCAGCGGCATATAGGGGAAGGTTATGCGGCATAACTGTACCGCCAGCGCAAACTTCTCCGGATCGGCCCGGAAGCCCGGCGCGATGGCGGCGACCACCGTGGGCATGAAGATCTCGGCGGCCACCGTCAGCCCGACCAGCCAGAACGTCAGCACGGCGGCGGCCTGCTCGGCGAAGCGCTGCGCCTCCGCCTGCCCTTCGGCGGCCAGCAGGCCGGAGAAGGCGGGCACGAAGGCGGCCGCGAAGGCGCCCTCGCCGAACAGCCGGCGGAACAGGTTGGGCAGGCGGTTGGCGACGAAGAAGGCATCCGCCACCGGCCCGGCGCCCAGCAGGGCGGCGATCAGCATGTCGCGCGCGAAGCCGAGCACCCGGCTGGCCAGCGTCCAGCCGCCGACGGTCAGGATGCCGCGCAGCATGGGGCGTTCCTGATGGAGAGGAGAAGGAATGCAGGCAACAAAGAGACGTGGAGGCGGAGAGAAGGCTTGATCATCTTCTCACCGCCTCCGCGCCTTGTTGTGAGTCTTCCCGGTTGTTCACTCATCGCGCAGCCTCCGGGCCTGCAGCGCGTCCACCGCCTGGGCCAGTGTCAGCCGCCCCTGCACCACGGCGGCGACCACGGTGCAGAGCGGCAGTTCCACGCCCAGCGCCGTCGCGCGCGCCACCAGGGCGGGGGCGGTGGCGACGCCCTCGGCGACGGTGGTGCGGCCGGCGAGGATCTCGGCGAGCGGCCGGCCCTGGCCGAGCGCCACGCCCAGGCTGTAGTTGCGGCTGGTGGCCCCGGTGCAGGTCAGCACCAGGTCGCCCAGGCCGGACAGGCCCGAGACCGTCTCCGCCTGCCCGCCCAGCGCCGCCGCCAGCCGCGCCAGTTCGGCCAGGCCGCGCGTGATCAGCGCGGCGCGGGCGTTCTCGCCCAGCCCGGCGCCCATCACCGCGCCGGCGGCGATCGCCACCACGTTCTTCGCCGCCCCGCCCACCTGCGCCCCCACCGCGTCCTCGTTGCCGTAAAGGCGGAAGCCGGGGGTGGCCAGCGCCGCGACCACCGCGCCGCGCAGGGCCGGGTCCCGGGCCGCCACCACGGCGGCGGCGGGCAGGCCGGCGGCAATCTCGTGCGCGAAATTCGGGCCGGTCAGCACCGCGGCGGGGCGGCCGGGGCATGCCTCGGCCAGCACCTCCAGCGGCAGGCGCAGGCTGCCGGCCTCCAGCCCCTTGCAGCAGGCCACCAGCGGCCCGCCCGGCGGCAGGCGGGCGGCCACCGCGCGCAGATGCTGCATCGGCACCACCAGCAGCAGCAGCGGCGCTGTCGGCAATTCGGCGGTGATGGTGACGGCGGCCGGCAGCGCATGGCCCGGCAGGCGCGGGTTCGCCCGCGTGGCGGCCAGCGCGGCGGCGCGGGCGGGGTCGCGCGCCCACAGGGTGACGGCGCGGCCGGCGCGGGCGGCCTGGATGGCCAGCGCGGTGCCCCAGGCGCCGGCGCCGATGACGGCTACGTCGGTCATGAGCAAGAACCAGGAAGAACGCTCTTTTTTGAAAAAAAGAACCAAAAAACCTTTATTCGCTGGGGGGGTCGCACCGGCTGTGCCGCGCACTCCAGCGAATAAAGTTTTTTTGCTTCTTTTTGTTCACAAAAAGAAGTCTTCCCCTCACTCATCCACCAACCGCTCCACGCCAATCCCCTCGCCCTCCTCCCCCGCCCCCAGCCGCCCCAGCAGCGCATCGAGGATCGATGGGGTCTCGGTCACGAAGCCGAAGGGCGGGTTCACCACCAGCAGCCCGCAGCCGTTCAGCCGTGCCGCGTCCAGCGGCGCGCGCAGCCACAGCTCGGCGGCGACCACGTCGCGCAGGCCGCACTCGCGCAGCGCGATGTGAAAGGCGCGCACCGGGGCGCGGTGCTTGATGGGATACCAGGCCGCGACCACCGCGTTGGGCATGCGGCGCAGGGCGGTGCGCAGACCGGCGGCCAGGCGCTCGAACTCGTCCGTGGCCTCGTAGGGCGGATCGATCAGCACCAAGGCGCGCTTCTCGGGCGCGGGCAGCAGGGCGCCCAGCGCCTCCCACGCATCGCGGTGGTGCACGGCGACCTGGTGGTCGCGGGCGAAGGCGCGGCGCAGGGCGGCGTGCTCCTCGGGGTGCAGCTCGCAGCACGCCATCCGGTCCTGCGGGCGCAGCAGGGCGCGCAGCAGCACCGGGGAGCCGGGGTAGAGGCCGAGCGACTCGACCAGCCGGACATACTCCACCAGCGGCGCGGGCGGATGGTCCAGCAGGCGGGCGATGCCGGCGCGCCACTCGCCGGTGCGCTCGGCCGGGCCGGCGGACAGGTCGTAGCGGCCGGCGCCGGCATGGGTGTCCAGCACCAGCAGCCCGGCCGGCTTGCGCTGCATGGCGTGCAGCAGCCAGACCAGCAGCGCGTGCTTCATGCAATCGGCGAAATTGCCGGCGTGGAAGGCGTGGCGGTAGTTCATGCGGGGGATGTAGCGCCTTGCAGGGGCCTTGTCTCCGGCATTGCCAGGGCCACCGCCAGCAGCGCCACCATGCCGGCGGCGGCCAGGGTGAGGAAGGCGGCGTCGCTGGTGTAGGTGCTGGCCACCCAGCCGGCCAGCGTGGTGCTGAGCGTGGCGCCCAGCCCGACCGCAAGGCCGAACAGCCCCATGCGCAGGTTGAAGCGCCCGCCCGGGCCGGAGAGGTCGGCGGCGATCAGCGGCGTCATCACCCCGAAGGCGGCGGCGCCCAGCCCGTCCAGCGACTGCGCCAGCACGATCATGCCGGGATGGTCGGCCCAGGCCAGCATCAGGGCGCGCGCCGGCAGGGCGGCGAAGCCCAGCAGCAGCACCGGGCGGCGGCCCCAGCGCCCGGCCCAGCGGCCGACGCGGGGCGACAGCAGCGCCACCATCACCTGCGGCACCAGGATGCAGGCGGCGATCACCAGGCTGGCGGAGTTGCCGACCCGCTTGGTGACCTCGATGGCCGCCAGCGGCAGCATCGCGGCGTTGGCGAGGTGGAACAGCACGGCGCAGGCGAGATAGACCAGCAGGCGCGGGTCGCTCAGCACGCCGCGCCACGGCTCGCGCGGCGGCCGGCCGGCCTCGGCGGTGGGGACGGCCTGCCCCGGGTTCAGGTGGCGCAGCGTCAGCAGCGCCGGGACGCAGAGAATGGCGGCCAGCCACAGCGCCGAGCGGTTGGAGACCCAGGTGCCCGCCGCCCCCATCAGCGCCGCCCCCACCGCCGCGCCGGCGGCGGCGAAGCCGGCATTGCGGCCCAGCCGCTCGGCCACCGCCGTGCGGGCCACCAGCCCCAGCGTGAGCGCGGCGATGGCCGGGTTGAGCATGCAGCTGGCGAAGCCGTGCAGCGCCTGCGCCAGCAGCACCGGCAGCAGCATCGGCGAGGCGGCGATCAGCGTGGCGCTGGCGCCGATGGCCGCCAGCGCCACGCTGGCCGCCAGCCGCTTGCTGGCCATGGCGTCCACCAGCACGCCGGCCGGCACCTGGGCGGCCATGGAGACCGCCGAGCCGACGCTGAGGGCCAGCCCGATATCGAGCTGGGTCCATTTATGGCTGGTGAGGTAGACGGCGATGAACGGGCCGAAGCCGGTTTGCAGGTCGGCGACGAAAAAATTCAGCCAGTCCAGGCCACGCCGTATCCGCAGCGGTATCATGCGGCTAACGTGACAGGCCCGGCGTCGGCACGTCCAGCATGACGATCGGCTTGCCGGGCAGCACTTCCGGCGCGAGGCGGATGCGCGCGGTGGTGACGGCGACGGCCACCACCAGGCCGTCCTTGCCGCTGGAGAAGGTGAGCGCGCGCCAGGCGATGGCGACCTTGCGGCTGCCGACGCCGAGGAAGCCGCCGACATCGACCACCACGCCGCGCACCCGGCCCTCGGCATCCACCAGCACATCGACGATGCGGCCGAGCTCCTTGCCGGTGTCGTCGTGCACGCGGTAGCCGAGCAGGCCTGCGACCTCGGTGGGTGCCGCGATCTCGGCCGGGGCGTCCGGCGTGGGCGGCACCGGGGGTGGGCTGGCGCCCAGGCCCGCCGCGAGGGCGGCCACGAGCAGGACGCGCTTCATGCCGGCCGCCTTTGCAGGAAGGCGGGGCGGTTGGCAAGCAGCAGGCCGGCGGCGATCAGCGCGATGCCGGCGGCGTGGTAGGGCCGCAGGTGCTCGCCCAGGAAGGCCACCGCCAGGAAGGTGCCGAACACCTGCATCAGGTGCACGAACTGCCCGGCCCGGCCGGAGCCGACCAGATCCACCCCCCGGTTGAACGCCAGATAGGCCAGCAGCGAGGGGAACAGCGCCACATACAGGATCGCCAGCAGCGCCGGCACGCCGGGCACGATATGCCGGCCCTCGGCCATCTCCGCGCCGTAGAACGGCACCAGCAGCAGCGCGCCGAGGGCGAAGCTGACCGCCAGGAAGCTCATCGGGTGCACCGAGGGCCGGCGGCGCAGCAGCGCGGAATAGAAGGCGTAGGCCGCCACCGCGCCCACCACCCAGACATCGCCGGGGTTGAGCGACAGGCCGGCCAGGGTTTCCAGCGAGCCCTGCCCGGCGATCACCGTCACGCCGAGCATGGAAACGAGGATGCCGAGCAGCTCCGCCGGGCCGGGCCGCTGGCCGAACAGCAGCGCCGCCCAGACCAGGATGAACAGCGGCATGGCCGATTGCAGCAGCACCGCGTTCAGCGCCGTCGTCGTTTGCAGGCCGGTGTAGATCATGGTGTTGAAGGCGGCGACGCCGGTGGCCGAAAGCAGCAGGGTGCTGACCCAGTGGCGGCGCAGCACCGGCAGGTCGCGCCGCAGATGCGGCCACGCGAAAGGCAGGCAGAGCAGGAACGCGCCGGCCCAGCGCCAGAAGGCGAGCGCCACCGGCGGCACGTCTGCACGCACCGCCCGGCCGATGACGAAGTTGCCGGACCAGAACAGGGGCGGCAGCAGCAACAGCACCCAGGCGGTGCGCCAGAGGCGGTTCAGCATGGGAGGCAAGCGGTTCTTTTTTGAAAAAAAGAACCAAAAAACTTTTGTTCGTTGAAGCGCACGGCAACCGTACAGCCCAGCGAGCAAAGTTTTTTTGCTTCTTTTTGTTCACAAAAAGAAGACGTTTCCTTGCCTACCACGCCCCCGCCCACCCATCCCGCCGCGGGTCCGACCCCGCCATCCGCACCCCGTTCTCCAGCACCCGGATCGCCTGCATCGCGCATGGCCCGCCCAGGTGGCCGACGCGGTTGAGCACATGGCCGCGCGCCGCGAGGTCGGCCAGCACGTCGGCGCCGAAATCGCTTTCGATGGTGAGCTGCTGGTCGCCGTCATGCGGCCAGTTGGCGCCCTGGCCGGGCTGATTGGAGGTCCAGCGGGGGGATTCCAGCGCGGTCTGCGGGTCTGCCCCCAGGTCCAGCATGGCGGTGAGGACCTGGGTGTTCACCTGCACCTGGTTGTCGGCGCCCGGGGTGCCGAGCACGCCCCAGAGCTTGCCGTCCTTGAAGACCATCGGCGCGTTCATGGTGTGGCGCACGCGCTTGCCGGGGACCAGGCGGTTGGCGTGGCCGGGGGCGAGGTGCCAGTAGGCCATGCGGTTGTTCAGCAGCACCCCGGTGTCGCCGGCGGTGACGCCGGAGCCGTAGCCGGAATTGATGCTCTGGATGCCGGAGACGCAGTTGCCCTCGTTGTCCACCACGCAGAAATAGGTGGTGTCGCCGGCCGCCGCGGCGACCGGCTGCTCCATCGGGGTGGCGCGGCGCAGGTCGATGGTGGCGGCCTGGGCGTCGGCATGCGCGTCCGACAGGATGTGCTCCAGCGGCACCGTCTCGAAGCGGGGGTCGGCGCCGTAGCGCTCGCGGTCGAGGAAGGCGCGCTTCTTGGCTTCCACCAGGACGTGGATGCGCTCGGCCTCCGACAGGGCCGCGAAGTCGAACCGCTCGACGATCTTGAGCATCTGCAGCATGACGAAGCCGGTGGAGTTGGGCGGCGTCTGCGTCACCTCGTAGCCGCGATAGGTGATGCCGACCGGCACGCCGCGCTCGGCGGTGCATGCGGCGAGGTCAGCCTCGGTGACCAGGGCGCCGCGCTGGGCCATGGCGGCGGCGAGGCGCTTGGCCAGCTTGCCGCGATAGAAGGTCTCGGCGCCGTCGGCGGCGATCTCCTCCAGGGTGCGGGCGAGGTCCGGCTGGGTGACGAGGTCGCCGACCGGGCGGTTGTCCAGCGCGGCGCCGAGGAAGGTGGGGCCGCTGGCGGCGTCCACCGCCAGGCGGGGGCGGTTGTCGCGGGTGATGTCGTGGTGGCGGTGGGTGACGCCGTAGCCGTCGCGCGCATAGCCGATGGCGGGCTGGACGAGGCGGGACCAGGGCAGCTTGCCGTGGGCGGCGTGCATGGCGGCGATGCCGGCGAGGCAGCCGGGGACGGAGACGCTGAGCGGGCCGGTGATCTCGATGCCCTTGGCGAAACGCTCGGCGGTGGCGGCGGCGGGGGCCGGGCCGGTGCCGTTGAACACCTCGCGCCGGCCGTTCATCAGCACGTTGCAGAAGCCGTCGCCGCCGAGGCCGGACATCATCGGCTCCACCACACCCAGCGCCAGCGAGACGGCGGCGGCGGCGTCCACCGCGTTGCCGCCGGCGCGCAGCACGTCCAGCCCCGCCTGCGTGGCCAGCGGGTGGTTGGCGCCGACCGCGCCATTGCGGCCCATGATGAGCGGGCGGTGGGTGCGGGCGATGAGGTACATCACGCGTCTCCGGTCAGGTGGGTGTGGAAGTGTTCGGCGACGGCGGCATAGACGCGGGGGCGGTGCTCCGGGCGGATGAAGCCGTGCCCGGCATAGGTGAAGCGTTCATAGCGCACCTTTTTCTGCCGGATTTCCATCGCCTGCACGAACAGGTCGCTTTCGTGCATCGGCACGCGCGGGTCGCGGTCGCCATGCAGCACCAGCAGCGGGGCGCGGACGTGGTCGGCGTGGCGGAGGGGGGAGATTTGCTCGAACACCGCCTCGTGCTCGCCGCGGAAGCCGTATTCGCGGGCGCGATGGTCGGACCGCCAGGGGCCGGTGCGTTCCAGCAGGGTGTTGAACTCGGCGATGCCGTAATAGTCCACGGCGGCGTGCCACAGCTCGGGCTGCAGGGTGACGGCGGCCAGCACCACCCAGCCGCCATAGGACTGGCCCATGATGCCGATGCGGCTGGCGTCGATCTCGGCGCGGGCGGCCAGCCAGGCGCGGCCGGCGGAAAGGTCGTGCAGGCAGTCGGGCCGCTTTTCCAGCTCGTCGGCCTCCATGTAGGCGCGGCCGTAGCCGGTGGAGCCGCGGATGTTGGGCATCAGCACGGCGAAACCCTGGTCGAGCAGCATCTGGATGTCGGCGCGGAAATTGGCGCGGGTCTGGCTGGCCGGGCCGCCATGCACCCAGACCACGGCGGGGTAGCCGGCGGCGGGGGCCGGGGTGGCGGGGACCGCGTACCAGCCGGGGATGCGCAGGCCGTCGAAGCTTTCCCAGGCCACCAGGGCGGGGGTGACGAAGCTGGCGGGGTCGATGCCGGCATCGGCCAGCGGGTCGGGCCGGGCGAGCGGGCGGATGGCGCCGGCCTCCCACAGCCAGATGCCGGGGGGTGCGGCCGGGCCCTGGGCGGTGCAGGCCAGCCGCGTGTTGTCGGGCGACCAGGCGAGATCCGCCACGATGCCCTGGGGCAGGCCGTCCACGGCCGGGCGGTCGGTGCCGATGGGGCCGGCGCGCAGCACGGCGTAGCCACGGTCGTTCTCGATGGTGGCGAGCATGGTGCCGTCCGGCGAGAGCGACCATGCCTCCACGTCGCGGCCGGGGGCGGCGTAGAGTACGGTGGCGGCGCCGGTCGCCGGGTCGATCCGGCAGAGGCGCATGAAATCCTCGCCGCCGATATCGGTGAGGCCGGCGATGGCGGCCCCGGCCTCGACCCAGCGCATGGAGGCGAAGCGGGTGGGGCCGGGGCGCGGCACCTCGACGATGCCGCCGCCATCGACCTCCAGCACGAACAGCCGCTGATCGCTGCTGGAATGGTCGTGCAGCATGACCAGTTTGCCGCCGTCCGGCGACCACGACGGCACGGTGACGATGCCGGGGCCTTCCAGCAGGCGGGTGCGCTCGCCGGTCACGAGGGATTCGACATGGATGTCGAAGATGGTCTCGTCGCGGTCGTTGGCGGCGAAGGCGATGCGGGCGCCGTCGGGCGACCAGGCACCGAATTCGTGGATGACCTCGGCGGCGCTGGTGAGCGCGCGCGGGGCGCCGCCCGGCTCCAGCAGCCAGAATTGCTGGCGCTCGTCGCCGCCGGCGTCGATGCCCCAGATCAGCCGGTCGTCGGTGGGGGCGCGGCGGAGGAAGCCGACCTTCTCGTTGTGCGCGCTGAGCGGGCGGGGGTTGGCGCCGTCGGCGTCCATCGCCCAGACCTGGGGCAGGCCGGTGCCGGGGGTGGCGGTGCCGCGCAGGTGGAACAGGGTTTTGCCATCCTTGGAGAAGGCGGGCGAGCTGATCGCGCCGATTCTGGTCCAGGCATCCGTGGGAACGGGCATGTGCGTCTCCTTCGCCGAAGCCGCCAGCATATCCCGTGCCGGGCGGCTGCAAAGCCCCGCCCCTTTCATGCCGCATTCGGGCGGGGTAATGCGGGGGGTGAAGGTTCTGGGGAGGAAACAGCGATGGGCGGGCGTTTCGAGGGGCGGGTGGCGGTGGTGACCGGGGGCGTTTCGGGGATCGGCCATGCGATCAGCGCAAGGCTGGCCAGCGAGGGCGCGGCGCTGGCGATCTGGGACCGCGACGCGGCGGCGCTGGGGCGGGCGGCGGCGGCGTTCGGCGTGCCGGTCCATACCGTGGCGCTCGACCTCGCCGACGCGGCGGCGGTGCAGGCGGCGGCGGATGCCACGGCGGCGGCGCTGGGCGGAATCGACATGCTGGTGGCCAGCGCCGGCATCACCGGCTCCAACTACCCGACCTGGGAATACCCGGTGGAGGAGTGGCGGCGGGTGATGGCGGTGAACGTGGACGGGGTGTTCTTCAGCAACCGCGCCGTGGTGCCGCATATGCTCCGGCGCGGCTGGGGGCGGATCGTCAACATCGCCTCGATCGCCGGCAAGGAGGGCAACCCGAACGCGGTGGCCTACTCGGCCTCCAAGGCGGCGGTGATCGGGCTGACCAAGTCGCTGGGCAAGGAGCTGGCCGGCTCGGCGGTGCGGGTGAACTGCGTGACCCCGGCGGCGGTGCGCACGCCGATCTTCGACCAGATGAAGCCCTCGCAGATCGAGTTCATGCTGTCGAAAATCCCGATGGGACGGTTCGGCACGGTGGAGGAGGTGGCCGCCCTGGTGTGCTGGCTGTGCAGCGAGGAGGCGAGCTTCTCCACCGGCGCGGTGTTCGACTGCTCCGGCGGCCGGGCGACCTACTGAGGGCGGGTCGAGGGCGGGTTGAGGGCGGGTTGAGGGCGGGGGGCATCCAGAATATCACGCCACGTACACAATCTTGATCGAACGGAACGTTTTATAGACATCAACCCGCTGTGACATGCTAGCCTTCATCCTGGCCGTTCGGAGTGCTTGGATTGCAGACGCTTGCCGCCATCGAGCAGGGATTTGCCACCAGACGAAGCCGACCGCCCGACATTCCGGGCGCCGTGGAGGATGTGCTGGGCGATGCGTCGCTGGCGGAAACGCCGGCCGCCGGGGCGGCCCGCGCCCTGGCCGCCGCGGTGCAGGCCGAGGGGGCGTTCCGGCCGGAACTGCCCTACCACAACCGCCACCACGTCGCCGAGGCGGTGATGGCGATGGGGCTGCTCTGCGCCCTGGCGCGACTGGGCGGGCTGCTCGACGCGCCGATGAGCACGCTCGGGGTGGTGGCGATGGTGGGCCACGACCGCGGGCATGACGGCTCGCCACCTGGCGACGGGCGGCTGGAGCGGCTGGCGGCCGAACTCACCCGCCCGGTGCTGGCCGCCGCCGGGCTGGGCGCGGCGGAGAGCCTGGTGGTGACCGACGTGATCCTGGCCACCGACCCGGCCTGCGTCGCCATCAACGCCGCCCGCGCCGCCGGCTGCGTGCCGGCGGACCCGCGCGGCCACGGGTTCGACCTGCTGTGCCAACTGGCCAACGAGGCCGACGTGTTCGCCAGCCTGCTGCCCTCGCGCGGCTGGCGGATGGGGGCCGCGCTGGCGGCGGAATGGCGGATGGGCGGGCATGCGCGGGCCGAGGCGGTGGCCAGCTTCTCGGGCCGGCTGGGCTTCCTGCGGCTGTACCGGCGCTTCTCGCCGCCGGCCGAGTCGCTCGGCCTGTCGCGGCTGGTGGGCCAGCAGGTGGCCGCCTTCGCCTGGGGCGCCGCCTCGCCGGAGGAAGGGGCGGCGGCGCTGGACCGCATGCCGCGCCCGGCCGCGCATCGCCGCTACATGGACGCGCTGGACGCCATTCAGGAGGCGCCGTGACGCCTCAGCTGGCGCCGGTGGTGGGCGCGCTGCGGAACAGCATGTCGGTTTTCTGCGCGCTGCCGGCGCTGCTGCCCACCCAGTAGGAGACCACGGCGCTGGCCATCGCCGCCAGCGTGCCGAGCAGCATGTTCAGGGAAGCATAGGTGGACTTGGCGCTGCCCGGCGGCATCAATATCACCAGCCGGTCGGTCCGATGCCGGGCCACGTCGCCCAGCCAACTCAGCATCTTCAGGTGATGCTTGGCCGGCTTCTGCCCCAGCGGCTTCAGCACATGCCCGGCCCAGCCCGCCAGCGTCAGTTTCGGGCGCCGATCCTCGTCCATCGCACCCGCCCCATAAACGCGAAAACGGCGTGTGGGTTGCCCGCACACGCCGCCGATCATGCCTCGGTTTATACCTATCGCTGGGGTGGATGGGAAGGAAAAAATTCCACAATGGGCATTTTTTCCATACCGCCCTCCGAACGGCGCGAAATCACCCCCTGTCCGAGGGGGAAAAATCCTACCGCGCGCGCCAGCCCCGCGCCGGCCCCCGCCACATTCCGGCCACATTGAAATGCTGCCAAATCAACCATCTACAAGGACAATCGAAACCGATCTACCGGCGCGCGCCACAGTCATGACACGATTCCGCCCAGCACTGTTTGCCATCGGTGAAGGATTGTGGTTGATCTTGCCGGCGATCCTGGGCTGAATGCCCGAAGTTTGAACCAGCTATTTGTGCCGCTGCCCACACACGCATCGGCAGATCATGGAAGGCACCACGGCCAGTCCAACACCGTGCCACTGTTAGTTACCTCGGCACGGCCAGGACCACGCGGATGGAGAATGCAATGATCAAGTCCGCCAAAGCGGCACTGCCACCCTTTCTGATGTCGCTGATACTTGCGGGCCTGGCCCTGCCGCGCACCGCCCATGCCGAACCCCACCTCCGGCCCGACCCGGCCTTCGCCCACCCCGCCATCGCCCACCCCGCCATCCCGCAAACCCAGCCGATCTGGAGCGACATCCCAGGCGCCTGGCACCAGACCGGCATCGCCTCCTGGTACGGCGGCAAGCGCTGGCAAGGCCGCCGCACCGCCAGCGGCACCCGCTACGACGACGGCCAGCTCACCGCCGCCCACGCCACCCTGCCCATCGGCAGCCGCGTCCGCGTCATCGTCCCCGCCACCGGCCGCAGCGTGGTGGTCACCATCAACGACCGCCCCGGCACCCGCCGCCGCATCATCGACCTCTCCCGCGCCGCCGCCGCCAAACTCGGCATCCTCAGCCGCGGCATCGCGAAAGTGACCCTCGTTCCGGGCTGATCGCCCTTCCCATTCCGCCATCGGTGCTGTTACCAAGGGCCGCATTCACGAAAGAGCCGCCTTGGACCGCACCACCCGCCTGCTCAGTGGCGCCACCCACGCCACCCGCATCATCGAGATCGGCCCCAGCCACGCCCCTATCGCGCCCAAGCAGGGCGGATGGAACGCGCGCGTGGTCGATCATGCCTCGCAGGCGGAACTGCGGGCCAAATACGCCGGTTTCCACGTCGATCTGGACGCGATCGAGGCGGTGGATTACGTCTGGGCCGGCGGCACGCTGGAGGCCGCCATCCCCCAGGCCGACCACGGCCGATTCGACCTGCTGATCGCCAGCCACGTCATCGAGCACCTGCCCGACCTCGCCGGCTTCCTGCTCTCCGCGCAGACCGTCATGGCCGCCGACGGCGCGCTGTCGCTCGCGGTGCCCGACAAGCGGTACTGCTTCGACTACTACAAGCCCTGGAGCACCACCGGCGACGTGCTGGCCGGCCATTCCGCCGGCCGCCACGGCAAGCGTACCGCCTGGAACCACCTCGCCTATTCCATCTCCATGGACGGCGCCATCGCCTGGGGCCAGCACCCCACCCAGGCGCCGAAATTCCTGCACGACTTCGCCGATGCCCAGGCCGCCATGCAGATCTGGCAGGACACGCCGGACGCGCCCTACGTGGACTACCACGCCTGGCAGTTCACCCCGGCCAGCTTCGCGCTGATCGTGCTGGAACTCGCCCAGCTCGGCATCATCGACTGGCATATCGACACCCTGCACGACACCGCGGGCTGCGAGTTCATCGTGCTGCTCAAGCGCGGCCGCGAGAGCTTCGCCACCCCGCAGGACCTGCAGGCCGCCCGCATGGCGCTGCTGGACCGCACCCTGCTGGAAGCCCGCGCGCAGATCGACGAGGCCCGCTTCCTCGACCCGGTGCCCGAAACCGCCGGCCACCCGCCGGCCGACTCCGCCGCCCTGCGCCAGGTGATCGACCTGCTGCACGCCCAGAGCCTACGCCTGGCCGAGCTGGAGGCGGTCGCCGCCTGGAACCGCAAGGCGCTGTTGCCGCTGCGCGCGGTCTGGCGCGCCGGCCAGCCGCTGCGCCGCGCCTGGGTCCGCCTGTTCGGCGGCCCCGGTTGAGCGGGGCCGCGCGGTGCAGGTCGGCGGCATGATCGGCGACGGCTGCTTCCTCGCGGGCACCCCGGTCCGGGTGGCAACCGCCCTCGGCCAGCACGACCGGCCGGTGGAAACCCTGCAACCGGGCGAGTCGGTCGTCACCGCCACCGGCCCGCTGCGCGTCGTGGCGGTGGAGAAGCTGGCCCCCCCGCCCGGCCCCGGCGGCGCCACCATCCACCTGCTGCCCGGCGCCCTCGGCCCCGGCCGGCCGCGCCAGGACCTGGTGGTCACCCCCGAGCAGCTCCTGTTCGTGCAGGACGAGGCGCTGCCCGAGGGCGCGCTCGCCCCCGCCGGCGCGCTGGTGAACGGCCGCAGCATCCTGCGCGCCGCCCGCACCGAGCAGACGCCCTGGTACGGCGTGACGCTGGAGGGCCATGGCCTGCCGCTGGTCGCCAACCTGCCGGCCGCCAGCCGGCGCGACGCCGGCGGCGCCCTGTCCGCCCGCCTGCTGCCCCCCGGCCCCGCCCTGTTCGCCCTGCGCGGCCGCCTCACCCGCGCCGCCACCGCCGAAGCCCCGCCGCCACCGGCCGCCACACCGGAGCCGCCGCCCGCCGAGGCGCCACCCGACGACCTGCCCCCCAATGACCTGCTCCCCAATGACCTGCCCCCCGGCGACCTCCCCTCCGGCGAGGCGCCGGACCTGCGGCTGGTGGCCGATGGCCGCACGGTGCTGGCGCAGCCGCCGCAGGGCGGCCTGTGGCGCTTCACCATCCCCGCCGGGGCGGCCAGCCTGCGCCTGGTCTCCCCGGTCGGCTACCCGCCCAACCGCGACGGCGGCGAGGCCGATGCCCGCCGCTTCGGCGTGGCCATCCAGTCCATCCTGCTGGACGGCGTGCCGCTCGACCTCGGCGGCCTGGTCGCCGGCGACGGCTTCCACGGCCTGGAAACCCGCGAACGGCGAAGCTGGCGCTGGACCGACGGCAACGCCCAGCTGATCCTGCCGCCCTGCCCGCGACCGCGCCTGCTGGACGTGGCCATCAACGACTGGCACCGGTTGCTGCGGCGGGGCTGAAGCGACAGGCAAGGCGGGGCGCTGCCCCGTGCCCCGCCAGGGGCCGAGCCCCTGGACCTCGGAATTTTTGAAGATATTGAGGACCAGTGGCGGCCCCCAATACTCCAGGACGTAGGCGGGTCCGGGCGCCCCCCGCCTTGCTTCTCCCCGCCTCCCCGCCTCCCCGCCTCCCCGCCTCCCCGCCTCCATGTGACCCTTCCTTCCCCCGGGCCCCAAAGCAAAAGGCCCGCCACCTTCCGGTGGCGGGCCTTTCGGCAATCGGAGGAGAGCCTCCGATCAGCTCAGGTCGGTGGTCTTCACCTGGGTGTCGTAGAAGTAGACCTTGGTGGAGTCGGACAGGACCAGCGCGGTGCCGTCGTGGCTGCCGAACGGCGACCCGCCGGCGCCGGCGGCATAGTAGGTCAGCGAACTGACCGATGGCGCCCCGGCGCTGAGCGAGACCGAGAACTTGTCCAGCCCGCTGATGAAGTCGGTGACCAGCGTGCTGCCGCCGCCATTGGCGACCGAGTAGTAGTTGGCGATCGCGTGGGTGTTGGCCCAGCTGCCCTCGATCAGCCCCAGGCCGGCGCCCAGGAAGAAGTGGTTGCCGCCCAGCGCGTCGCCGAACACCGTGGTGTCGCCGCTGGAGAGCTGGAAGTTGGAACCGCCCGTGGTGGTGTCCTGCACGCCGAACAGCGTCTCGGCGCCGGCGCCGGAGATCAGGAAGTTGCCGGCCGCGTGGTTGTAGAGGGTGTCGCCGTCATGCCCGCCGACCAGGGTGGTGGAAGCGGTCACCGTGCTGGTGTGCATCAGGTTGGCGCCGCCGGTGCCGCCGGCGAAGTAGCCGGTGCCGCCATAGACGGTGGCAGCCCCGGTGAAGGCCGGGGCCGTGACGGTGGCGCCGCCCAGGGCCGCGGTGCCGCCGAACAGGGTCGCGGTGCCGGTGCTGTCGCCGCCGAAGCTGCCGAACACCGTGATGTCGCCGGCGCCCGGGTTCAGGAAGGTGCTGGCGTGGTTGGTGCCGACATAGGTGATCTTGCTGCCGGCCGAGGCGCCGGTAAGCGTGACCGCCGCGCCGCCACTGGTGTCGCCATACACCCAGAAGCTGGTCTGGCCGCCCTGCGCGTTGATCAGGGTGGAGCCGGTGCCGCCGGCCTGCACCAGCATGCCGGCGCCGTCGAAGGCGTTGATGGTGGTGGCGCCCATCTGGGCTTCGATATAGGACGTGCCGGCATCGACACCGATCACGGCCTTGGCCGCGGCGTCACGCTCGTAGATGTAGTTGTTGCCGCCGCCCAGGTAGACCTCGGCGTTGCTGGACACGTTCAGGAACATGATGCCCGAAGTGCCGGAGGCCACCGTCATCGGCGTGAAGGCGCCGACCACCGTGGTGCCCGGCAGCGTCGCCGCCACCGTGCCGCCGCCCGCCAGGCCCACCACCGTCGGCACCGCGTTGTCGGCGTTGTTGACCATCGACCAGGTGTTGGTCGGCAGGGCGCCGACATTGACCGGGGTGGCGCCGCTGACCACCACGCCGCCCAGCAGCGCCGGCGCCGGAACCGTGCCGGTGCCCGGATACTGATACTGGGTCAGCACGCTGGCCTGCACCAGCTGCGAGATCTTGTAGAGGGCAGTCTGGGCCGCCGCGGCGTTGGCTGCCGAGGTGAACGGGATGGTTACGGTCGACCCGGAGGCGCCGAGCACTGTTACGTTTGTCGCCATGGCGGTTTCGACCTCGAATAAAATTAACCTGCGTTCGGCCTAGTTGTAGTGCACTGCAAAACGGAAAGGCAAGTGTCAACATGTGAGCAAGCCTGCCAAAATTGCCGAATCATCGCCACCGCCGGTGATGCTGGTTACGATTGTATAGCGCGTCAGCCGATGCGTGTCCGGCTCGGTTCGCTACAGCGCCATTCCAGGATGCCGCGGTGCGGCATAAATCCTCGGATTCGGTGGATTCCGCCCCGCGCCGCGGCGCCGCCCCGCCCGCCGCCCTCGCGGCCGCCACGGGCCGCGCACACAAAGCCGTGAGCGCCCGCCCGCCTCAGCCCGCGCCGCCCGATTCGCCGGCCGCGCGCGCCAGCCGCTGCGCCGTGCGCAGCAAAAAAGCCCGGTCATCCGCCGTGCAGGCGCGGTACAGCCGCAGCAGCGCCAGCTCCGTCCCGTCCTCGGCCGCCGGCCCGCCCTCGCTGGCGCCGCCCTCCATGAGGTGACTGGCCGACACCCCCAGCACGGCGGCGATGCGCGCGAGATTGCCGCGCAACTGCCCGGCCCGCCCGGTCTCCCACTGCGCCACCGCGCTGCGCGACACCCCCACCGCCTGCGCCAGCGCATCCTGCGTCATGCCGCGCGCGCGCCGCGCCTCGCGGATGCGTCCGCCCACCAGCCCGTCGCCGGGGTCCTGATCCGTCTTGTCCATGCGGAACGGTATGTCAGTTTTTCTAACCAGTCGAGGTTATAATTATTGACGCCTTCTCGTTATCAAGTCTAACGTTCAGGCAGCCGCAAGGGACCCCGCCATGCCCGTCAAACTGCTCTGGACCGACGCCAGCGACACCAGGATCCGCCGGATGCGCGCCGAGGGCGCCAGTTGGGACACCATCGCCGCGCAATTGCTGGTCAGCCGCTGGTCGGCGATCGAGCGCGGCCGGGCGATCGGCGCGCGGGCCCCGCTGCGCCCGCCCGCCCCGGCGGCGGACCCCGCGCGCGAGGCGCTGCCCGCCGGCCACCCGGACAGCTGGGGCGCCATCACCGCCGGCACGCTGCTGGACGGCAGCGCCTATCCCTGGCCGCCGCTCGGACTGGCCGCGTGAGGCACCTCGCACCATTGGTCGTCCCCTGGCCCGAGACCCAGCTTCGCGCCGCCCGCATCGCCGGCCGCCTGGTCGCCCAGGGGCTGCTCGACGAGGACGAGATCCTGCCGCCGATCGTGCACGCCGCCTGCGCCGCCGCCCCCACGCTCAGCCCCTGGGGCCTGCACAGCCACCTGCTGCACGCCCTGCGCGACTCCTGCCGCGCCACGCTGGGCGCCCGCGACCGCGCCGCCTGGCGGGTGCACGACGCGCTGGCCCCGCTGATCGTCGCCCGCGCCGCCCGCCGCCGCCTGCTGGCCGCCGCCGCCGAGGCCGATGCCGGCGGGCTGCTGCTGGCCCATGAGCGCCGCGCCATCGCCGAGCAGCTGGTGTGCCGCGCCCTGGCCCGCCGCCCGCGCCGGAGGCGCGCATGAGCGATCTGTCGCGCCGGAGGCGCGCATGAGCGATCTGTCGCGCCGGAGGCGCGCATGAGCGATCTGTCGCGCCGGATGTGCGCATGAGCGACATATGGGCCGCGTGGGAGGCGGCGCGCACCGCCGCCGCCATCGCCCCGCTGGAGGCCACCCCGGCCGCCCTGCCGCCGCCCGAGGCGATTCCGCCGCGCGAGTGGCTATATGGCGCGCGGCTGATCCGGCGTTTCGTCTCGGTGCTGGCCGCCCCCGGCGGGGTCGGCAAGTCGGCCCTGGCGCTGGCGCAGGCGCTGGCGCTGGCCAGCGGGCGCGGCTTCCTGGGCGAGCATGTGCACCATTCGGTGCCGGCCTGGGTGCTCAACCTGGAAGACCCGCTGGACGAGCTGAACCGCCGCGTCGCCGCGCTGATGCGCCTGCACGCCCTGCCGCGCGCGGCGGTGGAGGGGCGGCTGCACCTCACCTCCGGGCGCGACCGCCGGCTGTGCATGGCCGAACCGGGCGAGGCCGGCATCGCCCACCCGGACCGCGAAGCGGTGGCCGAGGCGGCGCTGGCCGCCGGCATCGGGCTGATCGTGGTGGACCCGTTCGTCAAGAGCCACCGGCTGGACGAGAACTCCAACGCCCAGATGGACGCCGCCGCCACCGCCTGGGCGGAGGTGGCCGAGCGCACCCGCGCCGCCGTGCTGCTGGTGCATCACGTGCGCAAGGGGAGCGGCGACAAGGCGGGGGGCGACGTGGACACCACCCGCGGCGCCAAGGCGCTGACCGACGCCGCCCGCTCCGCCGCGCTGCTGACGCCGATGAGCGTGGAGGAGGCGCGCGCCCTGTCGGTGCCCGAGCGCGAGCGCTGGCGGCATGTGCGGCTGGACGACGCCAAGGCCAACATGGCCCCGCGCGGCGACGCCACCGCCTGGTTCCGGCTGGAGACGGTGGCGCTGGGCAACGCCACGGCGGAATACCCGAACGGCGACAGCGTGGCCGCCATCGCCGCCTGGAAGCCGCCCAGCCCGTTCCGCGGCATGGGGGCGGCGGAGTGCAACCGGGCGCTGGACCTGATCGCCGCCGGCGCCGGCAGCGGCCACGCCTTCTCCGCCCACCGCACCGGCAAGGGCACCGAGCGCTGGGCCGGCGGCGTGCTGGTGCGCGAGTTCGGCTTCGAGGACGACGAGGCCGCGCGCGTCATCGCGCTGTGGCTGCGCACCGGCCTGCTGGTCGAGGAGGAATACCGCCACGCCGCCCAGCGCAAGCTGCGCATGGGGGTGCGGGTGGTGGATGCGAAGCGGCCCACCGCGACGAGGCCCGCCGGCCTGGCCGAGGGGCCGGCCGATGCGCCGGCCCCTCGGCCAGCGGGCGGGGGTAATTCGGACCGATGAAGGAACAAAACATGAACAAAATTCTCCCCCGCGCCGCCCATGGCATGGCGCTCGGCCCCGCGCTCGCCGTGGCGCCCGGCACGGCGCCCGGCATGGCGCCCGACATGGCGCCCGGCACGGCGCCCGGCACGGCGCGCCCGAATGGCGCGGCAATGGCGCGGCAACGGCGCGGCGCGGCGGCCCCGGCGGCCCCGGCGGCGGCCCCGGCCGGGGGGGGTGCGCCATTCGCGCCATGTCCTCCGGTTTCACCGGAGGGACATGGCGGCCCCACCGGGCGCGCACCCGCCCGCGCCCGCCCGGTTGCCGCCGCCGTGGCCGGTGCGAATGGCGCGCTGAATGGCGCGCCGAACGGCGCAAACCCGGGCGCCGCAATGAACCAGCCGGGGAGCCAGCCAGGGAGCCAGCCGGGGAGCCAGCGGGGGAGCCAGCGGGCGGGCCAGCCGGTGGACGCCGAATACGTGATCTACCGGCTGGAGGAATCCGGCCGCACCCTGCTGGCGCTGCCGCAGGGCGGCTATTCCACCCGCATGCGCACCAGCACCATCGAGATGGTGCGCGGCGCGCTGGAGGGCTATGGCTGGTCCGGCGAGCGCGCCGGGCAGACCCGGCTGCGCCCGCCGGTGCCGCCGGCCGCGCGCATCACCCGCATGGACGAGGCGATGGCCTGGATCCCGCTGATCCCGCCCGACCGCTACGTGCTGCGCCGCATCGTCGGCGCCCGCAGCCTGGTGAGCCCGGTGACCGAGCGGCACCTGTTCCCCTGGCGCCGGCTGGGCCTGCTGCTGGGGGCCGACCACAAGGCGGTGCAGCGCTGGCACGCCCAGGGGATCGATCTGATCGTCGCCGCCCTGAACGGGCGGCGCTGACATCGCGAGTGCCCTTGATGGGTATCGGTAATTCAATGTGAACTTATGTGGATTTTTCGACAATTATTCGAAATGTCGTTGTGTCATGAAAAATGTAATCATATTTTGACGCGTGAAATCACGATAACCGCCGAGTGCCATACGATCGTATGCCAGACTTCACGCCCCTCGCCCCGCTGGATCGCCCTCCGGCCGACCTCCTGGCCGGCCAGAGCCTCCCGCGCGAGACCGGCGCGGCCGCCATCCTGGCGCTGGGGCGGCTGGAGGGGCAGTGCCGGCTGGCCGACCCCAGGCGCATCACCGGCTGGGCCCGCAACCTGGGCGCCCCCGGCCGCAAGGTGCTGCTGGAGGTGCTGGTGGATGGCGAGCCGCTGGGCACCGTGCGGGCCGACCTGCCGCGCAAGGACCTCGCCGCCACGCTGGGCGAGGACATCCGGGTCGGCTTCATCCTGCAACTGCCGCGGCCGCTCTCGGCCCATGGCGAGCGCCGCGTCACGCTGCGCCGCGCCGCCGACCACGCGGAGCTGAAGGGCAGCCCGATCGTGCTGCCGCACGCGCCGCCGGACGAGGTGGCGGCGCTGGCCGAGTTGGCGCGCTCGCTGGCCACCGCCGCCGCCGAGGCCGACGCGGCGGCCCGCGCCGACCTCGCCCGGATGGTCGCCGAACGGCTGGCCGCGCTGCTGCCCGCCCGCCCGCCGCGCCAGGCGGCGCTGCTGGAGCGCTGGGGCGTGGCCGGCCCCGGCCAGGTGCCGCCCGCCCACCTCGCCCCCGCGCCCCGCCCCCGCGCCCTGGTGATCGACGACGGCGTGCCCGACCCGGCGCGCGACGCCGGGTCCTCGGCCGTGGTGTCGCATATGCGCGCGCTGCTGGGGCTGGGCTACGCGGTGGAGTTCGTCGCCTCGCTGGCGCTGGCGCAGGAGGGTCCCGCCACCCGCGCCCTGGCCGGCATGGGCGTCACCTGCTGGCACCTGCCCTGGGCCGCCTCCGCCGAGGAGGTGCTGCGCCGCGCCGGGCCGGAGCTGGACCTGGTGTATATCCATCGCTACGGCCCCATGCAGCGCTATGGCGCGCTGGTGCGCCACTGGGCGCCGCAGGCCCGGCTGGTGTATTGCGTGGCCGACCTGCACTGGCTGCGCGCCGCCCGCGCCGCCGACCTCGCCGAGGCGGACGACGCCCCGGCCGAGGCGCCCTGGCTGGCCGACCCCGCCCGCCTGCCCGACGCCATCGCCGGCCTGCGCGCCGCCGAACTCACCGCCGTGCTGGGCGCCGACGCGGTGATCACCCATTCCAGCCACGAGGCCGACATGCTGGCGCGCGACGTGCCGGAGGCGGCGGTGCACCTGCTGCCCTGGGCGATCGTGCCGCGCCCGGCCACCACGCCGTTCGACGACCGGCCGGGGGTGGCCTTCGTCGGCAGCTACCAGCACGCCCCCAACCTGGACGCCGCCGAAACCCTGCTGGACCGCGTGATGCCGCTGGTCTGGGCGCAGGACCCCAGCGTGACCCTGCTGCTGGCCGGCAGCGACCTGCCCGCCAGCCTGCGCGCCCGCGCCGAGGCGGCGCCCGGCCCGGTGGAGGTGCTCGGCCACGTGCCCGACCTGTCGGCGGTGTGGGAGCGCACGCGCCTCACCGTGGCGCCGCTGCGCTTCGGCGCCGGGCTGAAGGGCAAGGTGCTGGACAGCCTGGCCGCCGGCATCCCCTGCCTGTGCTCGCCGGTGGCCGCCGAGGGCATGGACCTGCCGCCCGCCCTGCGCCCGCTGGTGGCCGACAGCCACGCCGCCATGGCCGAGGCCATCCTGCGCCTCTATGACGACGAGGCCGCCTGCACCACGCTGGGCGAGGCCGGGCTGGACTGGATCACCACCCGCTTCGCCGCGGCACGGATCGAGACCGAGATGCGCGCGGTGGCGGGGCTGGAGGCGTAGGCCCGGCCCGCCAGGGGGGATGACCGAAGGAAGCGAAGGCTGGGCTCCGCCCAGACCCGCCAGAGGCCGAGCCCCTGGTGGGGCGCGGGGCAAAGCCCCGCTCTTCCTCCAAATCGACCGTCCCGCCCCCCGGTATCCGCCTCGCCCACCTTCCTCTACCTTCCTTCTCCTCGCCTCCCCGCCTCCCCGCCTCCCCGCCTCTATGTGAATCCTTAATCCTTCAGAGCACCGCCATGACCGAGATCGACGGCATCCCCGTCCCCACCGCCCAGGCCATCGCCGCCACACGCGCCGCGCTGGCGCCCTACGTGGTGCAAACCCCGGTGCTGGACCGCGCCGACGTGCCGGGGCTGGAGGGCATCGCGGCCAACTTCAAGTTCGAGCTTCTGCAGCATTCCGGCACCTTCAAGGCGCGCGGCGCCTTCTCCAACCTGCTGGGGCTGGACGCGGCGGCGCGCGCGCGCGGG
The DNA here is from genome assembly GCA_001899585.1 of Rhodospirillales bacterium 70-18. Classification (GTDB taxonomy): domain Bacteria; phylum Pseudomonadota; class Alphaproteobacteria; order Acetobacterales; family Acetobacteraceae; genus 70-18. Next base: position 102,872 of record MKWE01000019.1, on the reverse strand, counting down.
GTGACGGCGATTTCCGCCGGCAACCATGCCGTGGCGGTGGCCTATGCCGCCATGCGCCTGGGCATCGGCGCCAAGGTGGTGATGCTCAAAACCGCCAGCCCCGCCCGCCTCGCGCTGTGCCGCCGCTTCGGCGCCGAGGTGCTGTTGGCCGAGGATGGCGCCAGCGGCTTCGCCCTGGTGCGCCGGATCGAGGCCGAGGAGGGGCGGTATTTCGTGCATCCGTTCAACGGGCTGCGCACCATCCTGGGCACCGCCACGCTGGGCGCGGAATGGGCCGGGCAGAGCGAGCTGGACGCGGTGGTGCTGCCGATCGGCGGCGGCGGCCTGGCCGCCGGGGTCGCCAGCGCCTTCAAGCTGGCCCGCCCCGGGATCGAGGTGTTCGGCGTGGAGCCGGAGGGGGCGGACGGCATGGCGCAGAGCTTCGCCGCCGGCGGGCCGCTGAAGCTGGGGGCGCTGTCGGGCATCGCCGACAGCCTGATGGCGCCGCATACCGAGGCTTACAGCTACGGCCTGTGCCGCCGTCATGTGGACGCGCTGGTCACGGTGTCCGACGCCGCGCTGCGCACCGCCATGCGGCTGCTGTTCGACGAGCTGAAACTGGCCGTGGAGCCGGCCTGCGCGGCCGCCACCGCCGCCGCGCTGGGGCCGCTGCGGGCGCGGTTGGCCGGCCGGAAGGTGGGGCTGCTGCTGTGCGGCACCAACACCGATCCCGCAACATTCTGCGGCCATCTCGCGGCGGCCTGAACGCGCCGCCGGGCATCACGATTTCCGTGATGTCCGGCCCAAAATGGCCTGCCCGGCGCGGCCAAAGTGGCGGATTTGGCCGGGAACGGCCGGATTCCGGCATCGTCAATTTACGTTGGACGGCACAGTCATTATTTTATATCAACGGATCTCGTCGATTTAACGCGGCAATGCCAGACAGAAATGTCGCGCAGTTGTAATACCGATCATACAGGCTGCCCCGGTGCGCAGCCGGCCATGGAAAGGACCGCCCCCGCGCATGTTGTCCGGCCTCGTCGCACCGTTCCTGGCCCGCCGTAATGTCCACTACGGCTGGGCGATGGTGGCGATCACATTCCTGACGATGCTGGCCACGGCCGCCTCCATGGGCATGCCGGGCGTGCTGCTGGTGCCACTGAAGCAGGAATTCGGCTGGGACACCGGGGCCATCTCCGGCGCCATGGCGCTGCGGCTGGTGCTGTATGGCGCCATGGGGCCGTTCGCGGCGGCGCTGATGTCGCGCTACGGGCTGAAGGTGACCATCTGCTCCGCGCTGGCGATGATCGTGGGCGGCCTGGTGCTCTCCACCCGGATGACGCTGCTGTGGCAGTTCTACGTGTTCTGGGGCGTGCTGGTCGGCATGGGCACCGGCATGACGGCGATCGTGCTGGGCGCCACCGTGGCCAATCGCTGGTTCACCGCCCGGCGCGGCCTGGTGCTGGGGCTGCTGACCTCGGCGGCGGCCACCGGGCAACTGGTGTTCCTGCCCATCGCCGCCTGGCTGGCGGAAACCTATGGTTGGCGCGTCTCGGTGCTGGCGCCGATCAGCGCGCTCAGCGTCGCCTTCGTGATGATGCTGCTGTTCGGCCGCGACCACCCCTGCGAGGTCGGCCTCGCCCCCTATGGCGAAGCCGGCCCGCCGCGCCCGCCGCCGCAGCAGCCGGCCGAGGGCGCGGTGCGCACCGCCCTGGCCACCCTGGGCGACGCGGCGCAGCACCGCATGTTCTGGGTGCTGTTCGGCACCTTCGCCATCTGCGGCTTCACCACCAATGGGCTGGTGCAGACGCATTTCATCCCGCTGTGCCAGGATTTCGGCATGGCCGCCGTGGCCGGGGCCAGCGTGCTGGCGCTGATGGGCATGTTCGACTTTTTCGGCGCCATCGGCTCGGGCTTCCTGTCGGACCGGTTCAGCAGCAGCAAGCTGCTGTTCTGGTACTATTTCCTGCGCGGATTGTCGCTGCTGGCGCTGCCGTTCTCCAATTTCTCGCTGGTCGGGCTGTCGCTGTTCGCGGTGTTCTACGGGCTGGACTGGATCGCCACCGTGCCGCCCACGGTGAAGCTCGCCGCCAGCAGCTTCGGGCGGGAGCAGGCGCCGCTGGTGTTCGGCTGGATCTTCACCGCCCACCAGATCGGCGCCGCCATCGCCGCCCTGGGCGCCGGCATCACCCACGACATGCTCTCCACCTACCTGCCGGCCTTCTTCACCGGCGGCGTGCTGTGCCTGGTGGCGGCGGTAACGGCGCTGTTCGCCCGGCCCGCGCGGCTGCCCACCGTCGCCCCCGCGCCCGTCCAGGTCTGACACCTCTACCTGCATGACAGCCATGCGGCGGGGCGTGGATTGCGGTGGTTATTCATGATGTTCATAATGTAATCCATGCGTGTGGACCGGCAGACCCTCGCGGCGCATCGCGCCGCCATCCTCGACCAGGCGGCGCGGCTGTTCCGCCGCCGCGGTCTCAACGGCGTCGGCATCGCCGAGATCTCGCGCGCCGCCGGGCTGACGCATGGCGCCTTCTACGGCCACTACCCCAGCAAGGCCGCCCTGGCCGCCGAGGCGCTGGGCGGCTCCCTGCTCGTCGCCGCCGAGCGCTGGCGCGTGCGCGCCGCCCGCGCCCGCGCCGAGGGCCGCGACCCGCTGGCCGAGCTGGTCGGCGGCTACCTCACCGAACGCCACCGCGACTCGCTGGACGACGGCTGCGCGCTGGCCGCCCTCGGCCCCGAGGTCGCCCGCGCCGAGCCGCCCTTGCCCGAGGCCCTGCGCGCAGGCGTGCAGGCGATGGCCGGCGTGCTGGAGGACGAGATCGCCCGCGCCCACCCCGCCCTGCCCCAATCCACCTGCCGCGACGCCTCGCTTGCCATGCTGGCGGCGATGAACGGCGGGCTGATCCTGGCCCGCGCCCTGGCCGCCGACCCGCAACGCTCGCGCGCCAGCCTCTCCGCCGCCGCCGCGCTGGCGCTGCGCGCCGTCCCTTCCGCCTGAGGAGCCACTTCATGTACGCCCATGTCCTCGCCCCCTGGCTGACCCGCCGCGGCATCCATTACGGCTGGGTGATGGCCGCCATCACCTTCGTCACCGCCCTGTCCACCTCCGCCGCCATGGGCATGCCCGGCGTGCTGCTGACCCCGCTGCGGCAAGAATTCGGCTGGGACACCACCGACATCTCCGGCCCGCTGGCGCTGCGCCTGCTGCTGTACGGCCTGATGGCGCCGTTCGCCGCCGCCCTCATCCAGCGCTACGGCGTCACCCGCGTGGTGGCGGTGGCGGTGGGGCTGATCGTGGCCGGCGTGGCGCTGGCCACCCAGATGACGGCGCTGTGGGAGCTGTGGGTCACCTGGGGGGTGATGCTGGGCATCGCCACCGGCATGACCGCGCTGGTGCTGGGCGCCACCGTCTCCAGCCGCTGGTTCACCGCCCGGCGCGGCCTGGTGCTGGGCATGCTGACGGCGGCCAACGCCACCGGGCAGCTGCTGTTCCTGCCGCTGGCCGCCTGGCTGGCAGAGCATGCCGGCTGGCGCTACGCCCTGCTGCCGGCCACCGCCGCCTGCTTCGTGGCGCTGGTGCTGATGGTGCTGTTCGCCGCCGACCACCCGGGCAGCCTGGGCCTCGCCCCCTACGGCGAAACCACCGTCACGCCGCCGCCGGCGCGCACCACCCATGGCGCGGTGCGCACCAGCTTCACCGCCCTGGCCGACGCCTCCGGCTCGCGGGTGTTCTGGGCGCTGTTCTTCACCTTTTTCGTCTGCGGCCTGTCCACCAACGGGCTGGTGCAGACGCATTTCATCCCGCTCTGCCTCGACATGGGGCTGGCGCAGGTGCAGGCGGCCAGCATGCTGGCGATGATGGGGGCGTTCGACTTCGTGGGCACCATCCTGTCCGGCTGGCTGTCCGACCGCTACGACAACCGCTGGCTGCTGTTCTGGTATTACGGGCTGCGCGGCCTGTCGCTGATGTTCCTGCCCTATTCCGGCTTCACCCTGCTGGGCCTGAGCATCTTCGCGGTGTTCTACGGGCTGGACTGGATCGCCACCGTGCCGCCCACGGTGCGGCTGACGGCGCAGGGCTTCGGGCGGGAACGCGCGGCGCTGGTGTTCGGCTGGGTGTTCACCGCCCACCAGCTTGGCGCCGCCACCGCGGCCTTCGGCGGCGGGCTGTCGCGCGACGTGCTCTCAAGCTACCTGCCGGCCTTCTTCGCGGCGGGCGTGGCCTGCCTGCTGGCGGCGATCGCGATACTGGGCGTGCGGCGGCCGGCGGCGGTTCGGGTGGCGGCGGCGGAGTAGGGAAGGAAGGTCTTCTTTTTGTGAACAAAAAGAAGCAAAAAAACTTTATTCGTTGAGCCGGGGGAGGCATGGCCCGCCTCCCCCGATCAGCCAGCGAATAAAAGTCTTTTGGTTCTTTTTTCCAAAAAAGAACCCGCTCCTAAACGACCCGCGTGCTCTCCGCCCACGCATAGTACCGCCGCCGCGCTTCCTGGAACACCGGCCCTGCGTTCAGTTCCCGCGCCTCGAAGCGGTTGCAGGCGACCACCTTGCCGTAATTGCCGGTGGAGAACATCTCGTCCGCCCCCGTCAGGTCCGCGACCGTCAGGCTGGCCTCGCGCGCCTCGATCCCGGCTTCCCGCAGCAGCCCCATCACCCGGCGGCGGGTGATGCCGGCCAGGAAGGTCTTGTTGTCGGTGGGGGTGATCGCCACGCCGTTCTTCACGATCCAGAGGTTGGCGAAGGCGAATTCGGCGATGTTGTCCCACGGGTCGCGCATCACCGCCGCGTCGAAGCCGCGCGCGTTGGCCTCGGCGGTGGCGCGGGCGGAGTTGGGGTAGAGGCAGGCGGCCTTGGCGTCGGTGGGCGCCATTTCCGGCGCCGGCCGGCGCAGCGGCGACAGGCTGGCCGAGAACCCGCCCAGCCCGGGCAGCGGCGCCTCGAACAGATGCAGCACGAAGGCGGTGGTGGTGCTGGCGAGGTCGATGCCGCCGCCGGCCGCGTAGAACACCGGCTTCACATACAGCACCGCGTCCTTCGGGAAGCGGCGGATGCCCTCGATGGCCAGGCGGCGGATTTCCTCCCACGCCAGCCCCGGGGTCAGGCCCATGGAGCGGGCCGAGTTGATCGCGCGCTGGCAATGCAGGTCCAGGTCCGGCGTCAGCCCGCCGATCGCCCGCGCGCCGTCGAAGATCACCGAGGCCTGCCACATCGCGTGGTCGGCCGGGCCGATCAGGCGCGGCGCCTCCTCGGTCCAGTGACCATCGAACCAGAACTGAGCCGCCATCGCTTCCTCCCGCTTGTGCGCGGCGCACCAGAAACCGGCGCGGCGGCGGCGTCAACCCGCGAGCGGCGAAAAGGGATCAGACCGGCCGGGCGGCGGCCGCGCCCGCCCTCAGGGCTTGGCGTCGGGATGGAACAGCGTCTCGCCGTCCAGCCGGTATGCCCCGATCGCCGCCTGCCCTTCCTTGCCCACCAGCCACTCGGCGAATTTGGCCGCCGCCGCGCGCTTGATGTTGGGGTGGCGCACCGGGTCCAGCTGGATCACGTCGTAGCGGTTGATCAGCTTCGGGTCGCCGGAGACCTGCTCCACCAGGTCACGCTTGTTGCGGAAGGAAATCCAGGTGCCGCGGTCGGTCAGCGTCACCGCCTCCATGCCGGCGGCCGCGTTCAGGGCGGCACCCATGCCGCCGCCGATGTCCTTGTACCAGTCCTGCCCGGCGGGGTTGAGGCCGGCGGCCTTCCACAGCCGCTTCTCCAGCGCGTCGGTGCCCGAGGCGTCGCCGCGCGAGACGAAGGCGGCCTTGGCGGCATAGATCGCCTTCAGCGCCGCCACCGCGTCCTTGCCGCCGGCGATATGCGCGGGGTCGGCTTTCGGGCCGACGATCAGGAAGTCGTTCCAGGCGATCTCGCGGCGCAGGATGCCGTGGCCGGCGGCGATGAACTTCGCCTCCGCCTCCGGGTCGTGCACCAGCACGATGTCGGCGTCGCCGCGCGCGGCGGTGGCCAGCGCCTGGCCGGTGCCCTGGGCCAGCACCTTCACCTCGATGCCGGTGGCCTTGGTGAACACCGGCAGGATGTGCTTCAGCAGCCCGGAATTATCCACCGAGGTGGTGGAGGCGAGCACGATGGTCTCCGCCCGCGCCGATGTGGCCGCAACCGGCGCGGCCGCGAGGCCGGCGGCCAGCAGCAGCGCCGCGACAAGGTGTTTCATATGCGCTTCCTCTCCGGTTGGCCGCCCAGCACCAGCACGGTGGCGCTCACCGCCACGCTGATGCCGATCAACACCATACCCAAAGCCAGCGCCAGCGCCAGATTCCCCTTGCTGGTCTCCAGCGCGATCGCCGTGGTCATGGTGCGGGTGTGCCCGGCGATGTTGCCGCCCACCACCAGCACCGCGCCCACTTCCGAGACGGTGCGCCCGAAGCCGGCCAGTACCGCGGTGGCCAGCGCCCGGCGGCCCATGCCCAGCAGCGGCCACAGCGCCTGCCACCGGCTGGCCCCGCTGGCCTGCAGGGCGCGGCCATATTCGACCCAGTCCGCCTCCAGCACCCGGTGCGCCAGGGCGGCGACGATCGGGGTGGCCAGGATCGCCTGCGCGGCCACCATCGCGCCGGGGGTGAACAGCAGCCCCAGCCCGCCCAGCGGCCCGCCATGGGACAGCAGCAGGTACAGCAGCAGCCCCACCACCACCGGCGGCAGCCCCAGCAGCGCGTTCACCGCCACCACCAGCACCCGCCGGCCGGGAAAGCGGGTGAGCGCCAGCAGCGCCGCCAGCCCCAGCCCCAGCACCGCCGCCACCAGCGCCGCCGACAGGCTGACCGTCAGCGACAGCCCGACGATCGGCCCGAACTGGTCCATGCCGTCGGCCGCCGGGTCGTAGGCGAATTCGCTATGCCACATCGGCCGCGCCCCCCTCGGTGAAACCCCCTCCATCGGTGAAGGACTGGGTGCGCACCAGCCTGGCATACAGCCCGTCGCGCGCCATTAGCGCCGCATGGGTGCCCATTTCCACCGCCCGCCCCTCCGCCATCGCCACCACCAGGTCCGCGTCGCGCACGGTGGACAGCCGGTGCGCCACCACGATGGTGGTGCGCCCCTGGCGCAGCCGGCCCAGCGCCTGCTGCACAAGCCGCTCGCTCTCCGCGTCCAGCGCGCTGGTCGCCTCGTCCAGCAGCAGGATGCGCGGCTCGCGCAGCAGCGCGCGGGCCAGGGCCACGCGCTGGCGCTGCCCGCCGGAAAGCGCCTGCCCGCCGGTGCCCACCCGCGTCTCGTAGCCCTGCGGCAGGGCGGCGATGAAGCCGTCCGCCGCCGCCGCCTCGGCCGCCGCGCGCACCGCCTCGGCATCCGCCCCCGGCCGGCCCATGCGGATATTGGCGGCCACGCTGTCGTCGAACAGCAGCGCGTCCTGCCCCACATAGGCGATGGCGTCGCGCAGGCTGGCCAGGGTGACCGCGCGCACATCCGCGCCGTCGATGCGGATCGCCCCGCCCGAGGCGTCCTGCAGGCGCGGGATCAGCGCCAGTGCCGTGGACTTGCCGGCGCCGGAGGGCCCCACCAGCGCCACCGTCTGCCCCGGCTCGGCCACGAAGGACAGGCCGCGCAGCCCGGCCCGGCCGTCCGGGTAGGCGAACGCCACGTCCTCGAACACCACCCGCCCGTGCCCGGCCGGCAGCGCCGCCGCGCCGGCCGCCTGGGTGATGCCGGGCGGCTCATCGAGCACGGCGAACACCCGCACCAGCCCGGCCAGCCCCTCCTGCACCGCCGCGTTCAGGCTGCCCAGCGCCCGCAGCGGCTGGGCGGCCAGCAGCAGGGCGGTGACGAAGCTGGTGAAATGCCCCAGCGAGGCCGCCCCCAGCCCCGGCCCGCCCTGCGCCGCCCGCCAGCCGGCATAGCCGAACACGGCGGCGATGGCCGCACCGCCGATCACCTCCAGCAGCGGGTCGATCCGGCTGCGGCTTTTCGCCATGCCCAGCAGCGCCTGGTAGAGCCGGGCGAACGCCTCCTGCGCGCGCTGGGTCTCGGCGGCCTCCAGCCGGTAGGCGCGCACCGTGCGGGCCTGGGCGAAGCTCTCGTTCAGCAGCGTCGCCGCCTCGCCGGTGCGCTCCTGCATGGCGCCGGAGTTGCGGCGGATGCGCCGGCCGATGCGCTGGATGGGCAGCACCGCCAGCGGATACAGCAGGGCGGCGATCAGGCTGAGCTGCCAGTCGATATACAGCACCGCGAACACCGAGCCGGCGACCTTCAGCGCGTCGCCCACGCCGTTCACCGCGCGGGTCATCGCCTCGCGGATGGTCGCCGCGTCGGTGGTGAAGCGGGCGGCCAGGGCGGCGGGGGATTCGCGCTCCACCCGGGCAAGGTCGGCGCGCATCAGATGGGCGAACATGCGGCCCTGCAAGGCGCGGATGGTTTGCAGCACCACCTTCTGCACCAGCACGTTCTGGCCGTACTGCGCCAGCGCCTTCACCGTGGTCAGCGCCAGCACCATCGCCGGCACCTGGTACAGAATGCGCACGTCCCGCCGTTCGAACAGGGTGAAGGCGTGGTCGATGGCCAGCGGGTAGCAGGCCTGGGCGGCCGCCATCACCACCGTCAGCGCCAGGATCAGCCACAACGTCGGGCGGAATTGCAGGATGTGCTCACGCCAGAGGCGGCGCAGCAGGGGGCGGGTGGCGTCGGGTGCGGGCGCGGGCATCCGGCGCGTGTATCAGCCCGCGCGCCGCCTGGACAGTTCCGCCATGCAGGCGGCCGCGTCGGCCAGGCAGCCGCCGGCCAGCCACCAGCCGCGCAGCTCGCGCAGCAGCGCCCCCATGGCGGGGCCGGCCGGCACCCCGGCGGCGGCCAGGTCGCGGCCATGCAGCGGGAAGGCCGGCACCGCCAGCGCCGCCAGCCGCGCCCGCGTGGCCGCGCCGGCCCCGGCCAGCCAGCTTCGCCCCAGCAGCACCGCGCGCGGCGTGTCGGCCAGCAGGCGGCTCAGCGCCGCGTCGTCGTCGCTGTCGCCCGGGGCGGGGCCGGCGCGCAGGGCGACCAGGTGGTCGCGCTCGGCGGTGGAGAGCCGCAGCCGGGCCGCCAGCGCCGCCGCGTCGGCGTCCGGCGGAGCGGGCAGCAGGGCGGCCAGCCGCAGCAGCGGGTCCGCCGGCGCGCCGCGCGCCTCCAGGGCCGCCAGCCGAGCTGGGTCCGCGCCCTCCGGCAGCGCCGCCGCCAGCACCCCCGCCTGCGCCATCAGCGCGACGGTGGGGGCGGCGGCGGGGGCGGCCAGGATGCGCTTCAGCTCGCTCCACACCCGCTCGGGCGACAGCCGCGCCAGCCCGGGCGCGGCATCGGCGATCGCCGCCAGCGCGGCCGGGTCGGGCGGGCCGATGCCGAAGCGGGCATGGAAGCGGAAAAACCGCAGCATCCGCAGCCGGTCCTCGGCGATGCGCGTCGCCGGGTCGCCGACGAAACGGACCCGCCCGGCCCGCAAATCCGCGATGCCGCCGAAATAGTCATGCACCATACCTATCGCGGTCATCGACATCGCGTTGATGGTGAAATCCCGCCGCGCCGCGTCCACCCGCCAGTCGTCCGTGAACGCCACCACGGCGTGCCGCCCGTCGGTGGCCACGTCGCGGCGCAGGGTGGTGACCTCGAAGCCGCGCCCGTCCGCCACCGCGGTCACCGTGCCATGGGCGATGCCGGTCGGCACCGCGCGCAGCCCGGCGGCGCGCAGGGCGGCCATCGCGGCCTCGGGCGGCAGCGGGCTGGCCAGGTCGATGTCATGCGGGTCGATGTCATGCACCAGCAGGCCGGCCAGCGCGTCGCGCACGCAGCCGCCGACCAGCCGCGCGCCGGGCAGGGCCGCCAGCACGCGGGCCAGCGCCGGATCGGCCAGGAAATCCGGCCTCGGCTCCAGCAGCAGCGTCACGGCGCCCCCGGGCGCCCCTGGACGCCCACATGCCCAGGCACGATAGCTCCAGGCAAGATAACTCCCACATGCCCAGGCACGATAGCTCCCACGTGCCCAGGCACGATCGTCCCGTCCGGCAGCGTCACCGCCGGCACGTAAGGCTGATGCCAGCCCATCCGGTCGCGCCGCGCCACCCAGGCGGCCCCCAGCGCCACCCCGGCCACCGCCGCGAGCGCCAGCGCCAGCGCCAGCCGCGAGGCATGCGGCGCCAGCACCCGCCACAGCGCGAACAGCACGAAGGGCAGCAGGAACAGCGCGACCTCGGCCACACCGATCATCGCAGCGGGCCGATCATCGCGGCCGCCCGGTCATCCGCGCAGCCGCTCGGCCAGATGCACCAGGATCGCGGCGGTGGCGCCCCAGATGTAATGGTCCGGATGCGGCCACACCCAGAACTCCCGCCACGCGCCACGGAACTCCGCCCGCCGCCGCTGCGGCGCGCGCGGGTCCAGCAGCACCGACAGCGGCAGGGAGAACACCGCGTCCACCTCGTCCGGCGAGGGGGTCAGGCCCAGCCCCTCCAGCTCCCGCCCCGCCGGCAGCAGGCCGAGGACGGGGGTGATCCGGTAGCCGGTGCCGGTGACGTAATCGCCCAGCCGGCCGGTGATCTCCACCTGGGCGGGGTCGAGGTCGATCTCCTCGCGCGCCTCGCGCAGGGCGGCGTACTCGGGGCTGGCGTCGCCGGGGTCGATGCGCCCGCCGGGAAAGCTCACCTGCCCGGCATGCTTGGTCAGATGCGGGGTGCGCCGGGTCAGCAGCACGCCGGGCCGCGCCCCCTGCACGAACGGCACCAGCACGGCGGCCGGCACCAGCGGCCCGGGGGTCAGGCCGGCGGCGTCGTCCGAGCCGATGGCCGCCCCGATCCGCTCCTCGCCCACCTCGGCGCCGGACGCGGGCAGGCGCGTCATCGTCGGCACCGCCGGGGTGCCAGCCGGCTCGCCGAGCAGGCGCAGCCGGGCGCGCAACTCCTGCGGGCTCATGGCCGCCGCTCCCGATCCGGCATCACCCCTCGCCAGGCGGGAGTTCGCCCAGCGGAAAGAAGCTGCCGGCGCTCCACACGCCCAGCATCCGCCGGCCCATCACCATGCCCGGCTCGGCCAGCGCCACCAGTTCGTAATAGACGGCGCGGCCGATCCGCGCCTCCACCGGCAGCCGTCCGGCGCCGGGGCGCAGGCGGATATACGGGGTGGGCTCGCAGGTCAGCAGGTCGTGTGCCACGCGGATCGGGTGATCCGGCCCGGCCACCACCACCTGGTCGGTATTGATGCGGAAACTCAGCACCTGGTCGCGGCCGACGCCGTCCCAGCACAACTCCACCGCCACGAACGGCGCGTCCTCCACCTGGATGCGGCCGCGCTCGGCCGGCGTCTCCAGCATGAAGTCGCCGTTCTCCTCGCGCCGCAGCACGGAGGCGAACAGGCACACCAACTCCTTGCGACGGATCGGGCTGCCGCGATACATCCAGGTGCCGTCGCGCTTGATCAGGAACGGCAGGTCGCCGCAGTCCACCGGCGCGCGCCGCGCCCCACGCGACACGGCGCCGCATCCAGGCGCCCCGCCCGTTCGCCCCACCTGTTGCCCGCCTGCCTCGTTCACGATCCCGTCCTCGGCCGTTGCGCGGCTTCCGCCCGCGCCCTTGATATAGGTAGCATCCCCCCCCCAGTGAAAGTGCCTGCGTGGTCTTCGGGGGGCGCGCCCTGGCGGAAAGTGACATGGCGTCCACCTGCATGAAAAGTGGCACACCCCCGCCGCGATCCAATCTAGGCTGAACCCGATCGCCCGCCCGACCCAGGAGCCCCGCCCCGATGCCCACCCCGATGCCCGCGCCCGCCGCCGCCGACGCCGCCACGCTGGACGAGGTAGAGGCGCTGGCCGCCGGCATCGCCGCCGTCCGCCGCGAGATCGCCCACGCCATCCACGGCCAGGAGGAGGTGGTGGACCAGACCCTGATCACCCTGCTCTCCGGCGGCCACGTGCTGCTGGTCGGCGTCCCCGGCCTCGGCAAGTCGCGGCTGGTGGAGACGCTGGCGGTGGTGCTGGGCCTGGCCTCCAAGCGCGTGCAGTTCACCCCCGACCTGATGCCCGCCGACATCCTGGGCAGCGAGGTGCTGGACGAACTGCCCGACGGCACCCGCCGCTTCCGCTTCGTCCCCGGCCCGGTGTTCTGCCAGTTGCTGATGGCCGACGAGATCAACCGCGCCAGCCCGCGCACCCAGTCCGCGCTGTTGCAGGCCATGCAGGAGCAGCGCGTGGCGATCGGCGGCGTGGAGCACGCGCTGCCCCGCCCGTTCCACGTCCTGGCCACCCAGAACCCGATCGAGCAGGAGGGCACCTACCCGCTGCCGGAGGCGCAGCTCGACCGTTTCCTGCTGGAAATCCGCGTCACCTACCCCGACCTCGCGGCCGAGCGCAGCATGCTGCTGGCCACCACCGGCGCCGCCGAGGCGCCCCCCCGCCCGGCCATGACCGCCGAGGCGCTGATGGCCGCCCAGGCGCTGATCCGCCGCCTGCCGGTGGGCGAGAGCGTGCTGGAGGCGATCCTGGCGCTGGTGCGCGGCGGCCGGCCGGAGAGCAGCGAGGAGCCGCTGGTGCGCGACTACGTGGCCTGGGGCCCCGGCCCGCGCGCCGCCCAGGCGCTGATGCTGGCCAGCCGCGCCCGCGCCCTGCTCGATGGCCGCCTGGCCCCCAGCATCGACGACGTGGCCGCCCTCGCCCCCCCGGTGCTGCGCCACCGCATGGCGCTGAACTACGAGGCGCGCGCCCGCGGCATCACCGTCGCCGAGGTGATCGAGCGGCTGGTCGAGCGCATCGGGTGAGCATGCCCGCGCCCATGAACACCCAGGCCAGGCGCGCCGAAGCCCTGGGCGCGAGGCTGCCGCCGCTGCTGGTGGCGGCCGAGCGGGTGGCCAGCACCGTCTGGCAGGGCGTGCACGGCCGCCGCCGGGTCGGCCAGGGCGACAGCTTCTGGCAATACCGCCCCTTCCTCCCCGGCGACCCCGCCAGCCGCATCGACTGGCGGCAATCCGCCCGCTCCGACCGGCTGTTCCTGCGCGAGACGGAGTGGGAGGCGGCGCAGACCGTGGCCCTGTGGCGCGACGGCTCGCCCAGCATGCGCTGGCGCTCCCGCGCCGCCCCCACCGAAAAAATCGAGCGCGCGGAGCTGCTGCTGCTGGCCCTGGCCGGCCTGCTGCTGCGCGGCGGCGAGCGGGTGCGCCTGGTGGCGCCCGCCGCGCGCAGCGTCTCCGGCCGCGCCGGGCTGGCGCGGCTGGCCGACCAGTTGGGCGAACTCCAGGCCCCTGCCCTGCCGCCCGCCACCGGCCTCCCCCGTCATGCCAGCGTGGTGCTGATCGGCGATTTCCTCGGCCCGCTGGACGAGATCCGCGCCTGCGTCGGCGCGCTCGCCGGCGTGCCCCTGCGCGGCCACCTGCTGCAGGTGCTGGACCCGGCGGAGGCGCTGCTGCCCTATGCCGGGCGCATCCGCTTCCAGGGCACCGAGCAGGAAGCCGCCACCCTGGTGCCGCGCGTGGAGGGCGTGCGCGCCGCCTATGCCGAGCGACTGGCCGCCCAGCAGGAGGGGCTGGCGGCGATCGCGCGGGCCGCCGGCTGGGGCTTTGCCACCCACCGCACCGACCACCCGCCGGAGGCCGCCCTGCTGGCCCTGTACGCCGCCCTGTCGCCCGAGCCCGGCCGCCGATGAGGGCCGCCGATGAGGGGCCGCCGATGAGGGGCCGCCGATGATCTTCGCCGCCCCCTGGGTGCTGCTGGCGCTGGCCGCGCTGCCGCTGCTGTGGTGGCTGCTGCGCATCACGCCCCCCGCCCCGCGCACCGAGGTGTTCCCGGCCATCCGCCTGCTGCTGGGCCTGCACGCGGTGGAGGAGACGCCGGCGCGCACCCCCTGGTGGCTGCTGGCGCTGCGCATCGCCGCCGCCGGGCTGATCGTCCTCGGCCTCGCCCGACCCATCCTGGACGCCGGCGCCAGCCTGCCCGGCAGCGGCCCGGTGCTGCTGGTGGTCGATGACGGCTGGGCCGCCGCGCCGGACTGGCCGCGCCGCATGCAGGCCGCCGGCGGGGTGCTGGACCGCGCCGAGCGCGCCGGCCGCCCGGTCGCGCTGCTGGCCACGGCGCCCGACGAAACCGGCGCCCCGCCCGCCGCCACCCCGGCCATGCCGGCGGCCGAGCTGCGCCCCCGCCTCGCCGCCCTGCGCCCGAAGCCCTGGCCCTCCGACCGCGCCGCCGCCGCCGCCGCGCTGCGCGCCTGGGGGCCGCGCGGCGCGGTGGACTACATCGCAGACGGGCTGACTGATGGGCCGGCGGGCGGCGCCGGCTGGAACGCCTTCGCCGCCGCGCTGGCCGCCGCCGGTCCGCTCACCGTGGTGCGCGAGGAGGTGCCGCAGGCCCGCCTGCTGCTGCCCCCGCGCCCGGAGGCGGACGGGCTGGTGGTCCGTCTCGCCCAGGTGGCGCGCCCGGTGGCCGACCAGGCCGCCGTGCTGGCGCAGTCCGGCGACGGCCGCACCCTGGCCCGCGTCGCCCTGGCCTTCGCCCCCGGCGCCGGCGTTGCCGAGGCCAAGCTCACCCTGCCGCCGGAACTGCGCAACCGGCTGGCCCGGCTGGTGCTGGCCGGCCCCGCCTCGGCCGGCGGCGTGGCGCTGCTGGACGAGCGCTGGCGCCGCCGCCCGGTCGGCCTGCTGGCCGGCGACGCCACCACCGCCGACATCCCGCTGGCCGGCCCGCTGTTCTATATCCGCCGCGCGCTGGACCCCTATGCCGAGCTGCGCGAGGGCGGGCTGGAGCAACTGCTCTCCCGCCAGATCTCGGTGCTGGTGCTGGCCGACCGCGTGGTGGCCGACGGGCCGGAGCACGACCTGATCGCCAAATGGGTGGACAAGGGCGGGCTGCTGCTGCGCTTCGCCGGCCCGCAGACCGCCGAGCACCCGGACAGCCTGCTGCCGGTGCGCCTGCTGGCCGGCGACCGGCAGCTGGGCGGCGCGATGTCCTGGAGCCAGCCGGCGGCGCTGGCCCCCTTCGCCGCCGACTCGCCCTTCGCCGGGCTGGCGGTGCCGGCGGAGGTGCGGGTGAACCAGCAGGTGCTGGCCGAGCCGGGCGCGAAGCTCGCCAGCCAGACCTGGGCGCAGCTCGCCGACGGCACGCCGCTGGTGACGCAGCAGGCGCGCGGCGCCGGGCGCATCGTGCTGTTCCACGTCACCGCCAACGCCGACTGGTCGGACCTGCCGCTCTCCGGCCTGTTCGTGGACATGCTGCGCCGGCTGGTGGCGCTGTCGGTGGGGGTGAGCGGGGCCGACGACGCCTCCCCCACCCCGCTCGCCCCGGCCGAGACGCTGGACGGCTTCGGCCAGCCCGGCCAGCCGCCGCCGGCCGCCGCCGCGCTCACCGCCGCCGAGCTGGCCCGCGCGGTGCCCTCGCCGCGCCACCCGCCGGGACTGTACGGGCCGGAAAGCGGGCGGCGGGCGCTGAACCTCGCCGCCAACCTCGCCCCGCCGCGCGCCGCCCCCGCCATCGCCGGCGCCCGCGCCGAAATGCTGGGCGCCGCCGCGCCGGAACGCGCGCTGGGGCCCTGGCTGATCGCCGCCGCCCTGGCCCTGCTGGCGATCGACCTGCTGGTCAGCCTGCGGCTGCGCGGGCTGTTCCGCGCCTCGGTGGCCGCCGGCCTGCTGCTGCTGCTCGCCATGCCCGGCGCGATGGCCCAAGGGGGCACCCCAGGGGGCACCCCAGGGGGCATCCCAGGGGGCACCCCAGGGGGCATCCCAGGGGGCATCCAAGGGGGTAATCAGCAACTCAACCCCGACACCAACCCCGCCCTGGCCACCCGCCTCGCCTACGTCGTCACCGGCGACGCGCAGATGGACGCGGTCTCCCGCGCCGGGCTGGCCGGGCTGTCGGACTACGTGAACCGCCGCACCAACGCGGCCCTGGCCGAGCCGGCGGCGATCGACCCGGGCACCGACGACCTCTCCTTCTACCCGCTGCTCTACTGGCCGATCGCCGCCGACGCGCCGGCGCTGTCGGGCGCGGCGGTGGCGGCGCTGAACGACTACATGGCACATGGCGGCATCATCCTGATCGACACCCGCAACGCCGGCAGCGGCGAGGGCTTCGCCGCCGGGGCGGATGCCGCCCTGCCGCGCATCGCCGCCGACCTCGCCATCCCGCCGCTGGCGCCGCTGACCACCCAGCACGTGCTGGCGCGCAGCTTCTACCTGCTGCAGGACTTCCCCGGCCGCTACACCGGCGGCACCGTCTGGGTGCAGCGCGACCAGGACCGCAGCAACGACAGCGTGAGCCCGGTCATCATCGGCGGCAACGACTGGGCGGCCGCCTGGGCGGTGGACGCGCAGGGCCGCAACCCCTACGCCACCATTCCCGGCGGCGCCCGCCAGCGCACCATTGCCTACCGCTTCGGGGTCAACCTCGTGATGTACGCGCTCACCGGCAACTACAAGGGCGACCAGGTGCACGTGCCGGCCATCCTGGAACGCCTCGGTCAATGATGTCGGGCCAATAGCATGCACCCGCTCTCCGCCTTCACCGAGCACGCCATCGCCGCCCTGCGCTTCGCCCCGGCGCTGCCGTGGTGGCTGCTGGCCGCCCTGGCGCTGCTGTGCGCCGCCGCCCTGGCCACCGCGCTGTGGCGCGGCGCGCGCGGCGTGGCGTGGCGCTTCCTGGCCTTCGCCGCCCTGCTGCTGTGGCTCTCCGGCCCGCGCCTGGTGGAGGAAACCCGCGAGACCCTGCCCGATATCGGCCTGCTGGTGGTGGACCAGTCGGCCAGCATGGGCGTCGCCGACCGCGCGAAGCTGGCCGAGACCGCCCGCGCCCGCATCGAGGCCGAGGCCGGCGGCATCAAGGACCTGGAGCTGCGCACCATCACGGTGCCCGAGGCGGGCAGCGAGGGCACCCGCCTGTTCGCCGCCATCGACCGCGCCCTGGCCGACATCCCGCGCGCCCGGCTGGCCGGCATCGTCGCCATCACCGACGGGCAGGTGCACGACATCCCGGCCACACCCCCCGGCGGCGCGCCGCTGCACGTGCTGCTGCCCGCCGCCGGTGAGCAGACCGACCGGCGCATCCGCCTGATCGACGCGCCCAGCTACGGCATCGTCGGCAAGACCGTCACCCTGCGGCTGGCGGTGGAAGACCTCGGCGTGCCGCATAACGGGCTGGCCTACGGCGCCACCGCGCGGCTGACCATCCGGCGCGACGGCGAGCCGCCGCGCATCGAGCGGGTGCCCCTGGGCACCGAGCAGACCGTGCAGGTGCCGATCACCCGTGGCGGCCCCACCGTGGTGGAACTCACCGCCGACCCGCTGCCCGGCGAGGTCAGCCTGCTGAACAACCGCGCCGTGGTCTCCATCAACGGCGTGCGCGACCGGCTGCGCGTGCTGCTGGTCTCCGGCGAGCCGCATATCGGCGAGCGCACCTGGCGGCGGCTGCTGAAATCCGACCCGGCGGTGGACCTGGTGCATTTCACCATCCTGCGCCCGCCGGAAAAGGACGACCTGACGCCGCTGAACGAGCTGGCGCTGATCGCCTTCCCGGTGCGCGAGCTGTTCCAGGTGAAGATCAACGATTTCGACCTCATCATCCTGGACCGCTTCGCCAATCGCGGCCTGCTGCCGGCGCTGTACCTGCGCAACATCGCCGACTACGTGCGCGCGGGCGGCGCGCTGCTGATGAGCGCGGGGCCGGAATTCGCCTCCCCCGCCTCGCTGGCGGCAAGCCCGCTGGCCGACGTGCTGCCGGCCCGCCCGGCGGCGCTGGGCGGCAGCGCCGGGGTGGTGGACGCGCCGTTCCGCCCGCTGCTCACCCCGCTCGGCGCCCGCCACCCGGTCACCGAGGGGCTGCCGGGCTGGACCCCGGGCAAGCCGCCCACCTGGGGAAGCTGGTACCGCCGCATCGTGCCGGCCGGCGTGCAGGGCGACGTGCTGATGGCCGCCCCGGACGGCAACGGCGGCGAGTCGCCGCTGCTGATCCTGAACCATGTCGGTCGCGGCCGGGTGGCGCTGCTGCTGTCCGACCAGATCTGGCTGTGGTCGCGCGGCCACCAGGGCGGCGGGCCGCAGGCCGAACTGCTCCGCCGCGTCGCGCACTGGCTGATGAAGGAGCCGGAGCTGGACGAGAACACCCTGCGCGCCACCATCCAGGCCAACCGCCTCGCGATCGACCGCCGCACCACCGAGGAGACGCCCGCCCCCCCGGTGGCCGTCACCGACCCGGACGGCCACCAGAGCACGCTGTCGCTGCGCCAGATCGGCCCCGGCCACGCCGCCGGCGCCATGCCGGCCAGCCTGCCCGGCGTGTGGCAGGCCACCGACGGGGTGCGCACCGCCTATGCCGCCTCCGGCGTG
This sequence comes from Rhodospirillales bacterium 70-18, assembly GCA_001899585.1. Lineage (GTDB taxonomy): Bacteria > Pseudomonadota > Alphaproteobacteria > Acetobacterales > Acetobacteraceae > 70-18. The sequence continues at coordinate 84,587 of MKWE01000019.1, read as the reverse complement.
GCCAACCCGGCGGAAATCGCCGATCTGCGCGCCAGCGCCGGCAAGCTGGCCGCGCTGGTGCGCGCCTCCGGCGGCAGCGTGCACTGGCTGGCCGACCCCGCCCTGCGCGGCGGCGCCCCCGCGCTGCGCCGCACCGAGCCGGGGCGCGGCAGCAGCGGCGCCGGCTGGATCGGCCTGCAACGCCGCCACGACCACCTGGTCACCGGCATCGCCGCCCTGCCGCTGCTGCCGGCCTGGCTGGCGCTGCCGCTGCTGCTCGGCCTGGCATTGCTGGCTTGGCGGCGGGAGGGGCGATGACCATATGCCTCCCTCGGCCTTTCGCCTGAACGGGAGTACGTGCCTTCCAGATCCATGACGGCTTCCTCCGGCGGTCCACCGCCCTCGCCCTGGTCGGCTTCATCGGCCTGTGCCTGCTGGTCGGCGCCTCCGGCGCGGGGCTGACGGCGCAGGCGGTGCGCGGCTGGTACCTCACGCTGGCCACGCCGCCGGGCACGCCGCCCAACTGGGTGTTCGCGCCGGTCTGGACCACGCTTTACGTGATGGTCGGCACCGCCGGCTGGCTGGTCTGGCGGCTGCCGGCGCATATGTCGGTGGCCAAGCGGGCGGCGCTGCGGCTGTGGGGCTGGCAGCTGCTGGCCAACGCGCTCTGGACCCCGGCCTTCTTCGGCCTGCACAGCCCGGCGCTGGGGCTGGCGGTGATCCTGCCGCTGGTGGTGCTGATCGGGCTGACGCTGCGCGCCTTCGGCCAACTGCGCCCCATGGCCGCCGCATTGCTGGTGCCCTATCTGCTCTGGACCTGCTACGCCACCTGGCTCAACGCCGGGTTCTGGTGGCTCAACCGTATTTGAGGTAGGGTATGCGGATGACACGCATCATTTCCCTGGCGCGCCGATCCGCGCCGGCCGTCGCCGCCCTGGCCGCCCTGCTGGTGGCGGGGCACGCGCACGCCCAGATGGGCGGCATCGTCGGCCAGGCGATGCAGAACGGCCCCAGCGGCGGCATCAGCTCCGGCGCCGACCCCAACGCCATCTTCGCCCCCAAGGTACAGCCCCCGGCCCTGCCCGGCTCGCACACCAGCGCCCGCCCGGTGGCGCCGCTGCAGCGCGACCCCTCGGACATGAAGCCGAACGAGGCGCTGTTCGACGCCATCAACCGCGGCGACATCGCCGCCGCGCGCGAGGCGCTGGCCCGTGGCGCGGAGCTGGATGCCCACAACGTCCTCGGCCTGACCCCCACCGACCTGTCGGTGGACCTGGGCCGCAACGACATCACCTTCATGCTGCTGTCCATGCGCGGCGCCCCCCCCGCACCCACCCCGGGCGCCCCCGCCAAGGCCGCCGCCGCGCCCCCGGTGAAGTTCGCCGCCGCCCGCCCCGCCCCGGCGCCCATGCGCCCGATGCCGGCGCCGCCGCCGCGCGTGCTGGTGAGCGACCCGGGCACGCCGCGGCCGTCGGCGGGGTTCCTGGGGTTTGGGGCGGCGACGCGCTGAGGGCGGAAAAACGGGTTCTTTTTTGAAAAAAAGAACCCAAAAACTTTCATTCCCTGGGGCTGAATCCCTAAGCGGACAGGGTTTTTTTGCTTCTTTTTGTGCACAAAAAAAGGCTTCCTTCCCTTCGCCTGACACCAAACTATCGCACACCCGTCATCGCCCGGTCATCGCCGCCGCCTAGATAGGCGCGCATGGCATTCACCGTCGCACAGATCTCCGATACCCATCTCGGCGCCCGCACCCAGTTGCTGCGCGCCAATTTCGACCGCGTCGTCCAGGCGATGGACACGGTCCGGCCCGACCTCGTCATCGCCACCGGCGATGTGAGCCTGGACGGCGCCGACCAGGACGCGGACATGGCGCTGGCGCAGGCCCAGTTCGCCCGCCTGTCCGCCCCCGTCCACGCGGTGCCCGGCAATCACGACGTGGGCGACCACCCCGAACGGGCGCCGCGCCAGCCGGTCAACGACGCGCGGCTGGGCCGGTTCCGCCGCGCCATGGGGGCCGACCGCTGGGTGCTGGACCAGCCGGGCTGGCGCCTGCTCGGCCTGAACAGCCAGGTGATGGGCGCGCACGCCGAGGAGCAGGACCAGGCCGCCATGATCGCCGAGGCGCTGGCCACGCTGGGCGAACGGCGGCTGGCGGTGTTCATCCACAAGCCGTTCTTCGCCGCCGACCCGGACGAGACCGGGTTCGACTACTGGTCCGTGCCGCCCTTCGCCCGCGCGCCGCTGCGCCCGGTGATGGCGCACCCGAACCTGCGGCTGGTCGCCTCCGGCCACCTGCACGTGCACCACGAGGCCACGCGCGGCCCGGTGCGCTATGCCTGGGCGCCCTCCACCGCCTTCGTGGTGGCGCCGGACGAGCAGCCCGGCCTGCCGGGCAACCGGCCCTGCGCCGTGCTGCTGCACCGCTTCGGCGACGACGCGGTGGAGACCACGCTGCTGGAGCCGGAAGGCATGGACCGGCCGTTCATCCACGAGATCCGCGCCCACACCTATCCGCCGGCGGCCTGAATTATGGCCGGAATCTCCATCGAGGGCGTGCGCAAGAGCTTCGGCGGCGCCGCCATCCTGCACGACATCAGCCTGGACCTGGCGCAGGGCGAGTTCCTCTCCCTGGTCGGCCCTTCCGGCTGCGGCAAGACCACGCTGCTGCGCATCATCGCCGGGCTGGAGCAGGCCGATGCCGGGCGCGTGTCGATCGGCGGGCAGGACGTGACGCGGCTGCGCCCGGCGGACCGGGACGTGGCGATGGTGTTCCAGAACTACGCGCTCTACCCGCATCTGACGGTGGCGCAGAACATGGCGGTGCCGCTGGCGATGCGCCGGCTGTCGGTGCTGGGCCGGCTGCCGCTGCTGCGCCACCTGTCGCCCGGCCAGGCGGCGGCGCGGCGCGGCATCATGGACGACGTGCGCCAGGCCGCCGACATGCTGGCGATCGGCCACCTGCTCGACCGCCGGCCCGGCCAGTTGTCGGGCGGGCAGCGGCAGCGGGTGGCGCTGGGCCGCGCCGTGGTGCGCCACCCGGCCGCCTTCCTGATGGACGAACCGCTCAGCAACCTGGACGCCGAACTGCGCGCGCGCACCCGCAAGGAGATCGTGCAGCTGCACCGCCGCGCCGGCGTCACCACCGTCTATGTCACCCACGACCAGGTCGAGGCGATGACCATGTCCGACCGGGTGGCGCTGATGCAGGCCGGGCGCATCCTGCAGATCGGCAAGCCGCGCACGATGTACGACGACCCGGCCAGCCTGGCGGTGGCGCAGTTTCTCGGCAGCCCGCGCATCAACACCCTGCCCGGCACGGTGGACGAGGGCCGGGTGGTGGTGGAGGGGCTGCGCCTGCCGGTGCACCCGGCCGCCGCCGACGGCACCGGGGTGACGGTGGGCCTGCGGCCGGAGACGCTGCGGCTGACCCCCGCCGGGCCGCTGTTCGCGGCGGTGGAGCACCTGGAATCGCTCGGCGCGGACAGCCTGTTGCATACGCGCTGCGGCGCCACCCCCCTGGTGGCGCGCGTGCCGGCCGCCGCCGCCGACGGGCTGCGCCCCGGCGAAGCGGTGCGCTTCGAGGCGGACTGGCCCGCCGCGCTGCTGTTCACCGCCGAGGGCGCGCGGCTGGCGCATGCGCGCGCCATGGCGCATGTCTGAGGCCGCGCGGCTGCCGGCCGCGCTGGAACCGCGCCTTCAATCCCGCCTGCCGTGGCGGCTGCATCCCGAGGCGATGGCCGGGCTGCTGCTGGCCGGCCCCGCGGTGCTGGCGCTGACGCTGCTGCTGCTGCTGCCCACCGCCGCCCTGCTGGTGCTGTCGCTGACCGACATGGAGCTGGGCGGCCCGCCGCTGCGCTGGATCGGGCTGGCCAACTACGCCGAACTGCTCGGCGACCCCGGCTTTCGCATCGCGCTGCGCAACACGCTGGTCTACGTGGCCGCGGTGCTGCCGCTGTCGGTGGCGCTGGGGCTGGGCCTCGCCCTGCTGATCGAGGGCGGCACGCGCGGGCGGGCCTTTTTCCGCGCCGTGTTCTTCCTGCCGGTGGTCTCCTTGCTGGTGTCGATGGCCACCGCCTGGGAATACCTGCTGCACCCCACCATCGGGCCGCTGAACCGGGCGCTGGCCGCCTTCGGCATCGCGCCCGTCAACTGGCTCGGCTCCTCGGACTGGGTGCTGACCTCGCTGTGCATGATCGGCGTGTGGGAGAACCTGGGCTACGTGGTGGTGCTGTTCCTGGCCGGGCTGACCGCGATTCCGCCGGAACTGCGCGCCGCCGCCGAGACCGATGGCGCGCGGCGCGGCTGGGACCGGTTCTGGCTGGTCACCTGGCCGATGCTCGGCCCGACCACGCTGTTCGTGGTGACCATCACCGCCATTCGCTGCCTGCGCGTGTTCGACACGGTGGCGACGCTGACCCAGGGCGGGCCGAACAAGGCCAGCGAGGTGCTGCTGCACGAGATGTACCTGGAAGGCTTCACCTATTTCCGCATCGGCTATTCGGCCGCGATCACCGTGGTGTTCCTGGTGGTGGTGCTGGGGCTGGTGCTGCTGCAAACGCGGGTGCTGGAGCGCCGGGTGCATTACCAATGAACACCGCCCCGACCCGCTCCCTGCTGGCCGACGCGCCGCGGCTGGCGGTGCTGAGCCTGGCCGCCCTGGTGGTGCTGGCGCCCTACCTGTTCATGCTCTCCGCCTCGGTGAAGCCCGGCGGGGAGATATTCCAGGCGTCGCTGAACCTGTGGCCGCGGCATTTCTACGGCTGGGAGAACTACCACAAGGCGCTGACCGCCGTGCCGCTGCTGCGCTTCCTGCTGAACGGCGCGATCGTCTGCGCGATCGTGCTGTTCTTCCAGCTGCTGTTCGCGGTGCCCTGCGCCTATGCGCTGGCCAAGCTGCGCTGGCCCGGCCGGGGGCTGGTGTTCGCGCTGGTGCTGCTGGGCCTGCTGATCCCCGCCCATGTGCCGGCGCTGCCGCTGTACGTGGCCTTCGCCAAGCTCGGCCTGCTGGACAGCTTCACCGCGCTGACCGCGCCCTTCGCCATCTCGGTGTTCGCCATCTTCATGTTCCGCCAGGCGTTCAAGGCGCTGCCGGACGAGCTGATCCAGGCCGCTCGGCTGGACGGCATGGGCGAGCTTGCCATCGTCTGGCGGGTGATCCTGCCCAATGCCTGGCCGACCGCCACCGCCTTCGCCACCTTCAGCGTGGTCGCGCATTGGAACGACCTGTTCTGGCCGCTGATCGTCATCCAGCGCCAGTCCATGGCCACCCCGGCGCTGGGGGTCCTGTTCTTCCGCTCGCAGGAGGGCGGCAACGACATCGGCGCGCTGATGGCCGCCAGCGTGATCACCACGCTGCCCATGGTCGCCGCCTTCCTGCTGGCGCAGCGCCGCTTCATCCAGGGCGTCGCCACCGCCGGCCTCAAAGGTTAACCTTCTAGGAATCCACGATGAAACTGACCCGTCGCCTGCTGCTGGCCACCCCGCTGGCCGCCGCCCCTCTGGCCATGCCGTTCCTGTCGCGCGGCGCGCTGGCCGCCACCGAGCTGTCGGTGCACTACCCCATGCCGTCCTTCTTCAAGGACGTGATGGACAAGCTGGCCGTCGCCTTCCAGAAGGAGAACCCCGGCATCACCGTGCGCTTCCCGGCGCCCTCGCCCACCTATGAGGACGGGTTGCAGCAGGTGATCCGCCAGGCCGCCACCGGCGGGCTGCCGGATATCAGCTTCCAGGGCCTGAACCGCCTGCGCTTCCTGGCCGAGCGCGACATCGTGGTGGACGTGGCGCCGTTGCTGGCCAAGGACGGCGACCCCGCCAAGGCCGGCTGGACCCCGGGCATTCTCGCCCTCGCGCAGGTGGGCGCCAAGCAGACCGGCCTGACCTTCTCGGCCAGCAACCCGATCTGCTACTACAACGCCAACCTGGTGCGCCGGGCCGGCGGCGACCCCGATAAGTTTCCCACCGACTGGGACGGCGTGCTGGCCCTGGCCGCCAGGATCGCCGCCCTGGGCGACGGCATCAGCAGCATGCATTACCGCTGGCCGGGCGATGACTGGATGTTCTCCGCCCTGCTCTACGGCTATGGCGGCCACATGCTGAGCGCCGACGAGACCAAGGTGGATTTCGGCCAGCCTGGCCTGCACGCGCTGCAACTGCTGGACCGCATGGTCAAGGTGGGCAAGATGCCGCCGCTGACCTCCGAGGCCGCGTTCCAGGCCTTCTATGCCGGCAAGCTCGGCATCATCATGGGCACCACCGCCTATATCGGCCAGTTCCAGAAGTCGATCGGCCCGCAGGTGGAACTGCGCACCACGCGCATGCCGATCATCACCCCCGGCGGCAAGCTGCCGACCGGCGGCAACGCGGTGGTGATGCTGACCAAGGACCCGGCCCGCCAGCAGGCCGCCTGGGCGTTCATGCGCTTCGCCGCCGGGCCGGTGGGGCAGACCATCATGGTACGCGGCACCGGCTATGTGCCCAGCAACACGCTGACGCTGCATGACGACCGCTATCTCGGCGCGTTCTACCGCGAAAACCCGCTGTTCCGCCCGGCCGAGGAGCAGATTCCGCTGATGCAGCCCTGGTACGCCTTCCCGGGCAGCAACGGGGTGCGCATCACCCAGACCATCGTGGACAATCTGGCCCGCATCGTCGAGCAGCGGGCGACGCCGGAGCAGGTGCTGGCGGATATGACGGCGCAGGTGCAGAAGCTGCTGCCGCGGGCGTAGGAAAGGCGGGGCGCTGCCCCGCACCCCGCCCATGTCCTGAACTATCGGGGGCCGCGCCCCTGGACCTCGGAATTTAATCGAGGTCCAGGGGCGTGGACCCGCCTATGCCGAGCCGTATCGCTCGCGCGCACTGATACCAAGGCCCGCAGGCGACGACTCTTCCGTCGCCTGCGGGCCTTGGTATCGCGCGCCGGGCTGGCGGGTGGCGGCGCGCTAAACAAAGACTCATGCCAAGGGTCGCGGTCAGCGAGCCTTGGTATGAGGCGATCTCGCAGCCGTGACGGTGGTTGCGGGGACAGGAAGCCACCGAGAGCTTGGTCTAGAGGGTGTCATGAATTTTGATGAAGAAAATAAAGAAGAATCTCTTTTTCTGAAGAAAAAGAAGCAAAAAGACTTCATCAACGCCGCGCGGCTTCGAACGTGAGCGCCGTTTTGGTTCTTTTTTTCAAAAAAGAACGCTTCCTGCTTCCTTCGTTTCCGGCCTGCTTTACGCAATTTCATAACACCCTCTGACAGCAGGAAGCTGCCAACGCCCGCGCGTAAAAAGAGCCGTCGTTGCCGCAAGGGTGTGGGAGCTATCCTCGACTCATGGTGCAGGCGAGGGGACAGCCCTGGATCACGCCCCGCACCAGGCTGCTGGCCACTTCATCCCCGCAGGCGCGGGGAACAGACCTCCGTGCCGGTGGTGGCCATCCCCGGATGCGTGCCGGGGTCAGGCGGTGGATCCGGGCCGTTGTGGCGGAGTGGCACAATCAATCGCGTCGCGGCAGTATCGTGCCCGCTTGGGCGGATACAGCGGCGAATGGCGCGCTCGGGCTGGCGGCGCCCGGGCTGGCGGCGCCCGGTGAGCCGGCCAAGGACATCGTGCCGCATGACGCGATGCTGCTTGTCCGCCGCCCGCGAGGCTTTGGCGTGTGCCGCGAGCCGTTCGATCTTTGACTGCGAATGGATCAACCAGACTGTCCCGCGGATGGGCACCACCTCGGACCACGGCAGACAAGGAGCCATGACATGGACCACGGCACTCTGTTCGAACGCCTTTGGAGCGGGGCCGCGCCAATGGAGGAATGGACCGGGTCTGTCGCGCACGGCGCGGTCACCCCGGTCGCTGACAACATCGTCACCGTCCACACGACGTATTTCTGCGGCAGCGTCACCGCCATACGCACCTCGGCGGGGCTGGTGCTGATCGACACGGCCAATGCCGTCCTGGCGGCCAGGACCCTCGCGGCTGTCCGGCGCTGGGACGACAGCCCGGTGCATACGGTGATCTACACGCACGGCCATGTCGACCACACCGGCGGCATCAAGGTCATCGACGAGGAGGCCGACGCGCGAGGTGCCGCCCGGCCGCGCATCGTCGCCCATCGTGACGTGCGGCGGCGGATGGAGCGCTACAAGACGACGCAGGGCTTCAACGGCATCGTGCAGGGCCAGCAGTTCAACGACCCCGGCTACATCTACCCGGTCGGCCAGCGGCAGCCGGACGAGGTGTATGACGACACGCTGGCGCTGACGATCGGCGGCGAGCGGCTGGAACTGTTCCATGGGCGGGGAGAGACGGACGATGCGACGTTCGTCTGGCTGCCGGCGCGGCGGGTGCTGGCGAGCGGGGATTTCGTCATCTGGATGTTCCCGAACGCGGGCAATCCGCGGAAGGTGCAGCGCTACGCGGCGGAATGGGCGGCGACATTGCGGCGGATGCGGGCGCTCCGGCCCGAGGTCCTGATCCCCGGCCACGGGCCGGTGATCTTCGGCGCGGCGCGCGCCGGGCAGGTGCTGGATGACGGGGCGACGCTGCTGGAAAGCCTGGTGGGGCAGACATTGGCGCTGATGAACCGGGGATGCACGCTGGACGAGGTGCTGCACGGCGTGTCCGCGCCGGCGGGGCTGCTGGCGAAGCCCTATCTGCGGCCGAAATACGACGACCCGGAGTTCGTCGTGCGGGCCATCTGGCACCTCTATGGCGGGTGGTTCGACGGCAATCCGGCGCATCTCAAGCCGGCGCCGGCGCCCGAGCTGGCGGCGGAGCTGGCCGCGTTGGCGGGCGGGGCGGAACGGCTGGCGGAGCGCGCGGCGGCGCTGGCCGAGAGCGGGCGGACGCGGCTCGCGGCCCATCTGGCGGAGTTCGCGGCGGGCGCGGCGCCGGACGATCGGGCAATCCAGGCGATGCGGGCGATGGTGCTGGAGCGGTGCCTGGAACGGGAGACGTCGCTGATGGGCAGGGCGTTCCTCGCGGTCTACCAGCGCGATGCGAAGGCGCGATCGGAAGACTGAGAGATTGACGGTCCGAGATGAACCGGAACCAGGCTAAGAAAACGCGCCGTCGTTGGCCCTGGGGAAGGCATTGGGCATGGAGGTGCTTGCCGAGGGGGTGGAAACGAGGGAACAGCTCGGCATCCTGAAGTCCGAGGGCTGTGGCCAGATACAGGGCTACCTGTTCAGCAAGCCCCGGCCGGTGCAGGACCTGCAAGGCATCATCGCGGCGCCGAGCAGTTCGAGAACCCGCGGCCAGGGGGCGGGAATAGCAAGCTGACCTGTGCGCGCGAAAACCAAGTCGCCCGTTGCCAGGGTGTCCGTCGTCAGGGGCTTCTGGCGCGGATCGGGGCGTAGATTAACGGTGGCTCGTCCTCGTCTCGCGGGTTGATGTCAGGCGGCGAGTTTGCGGTGCTGTAAGCGTCGATATCGGATGGGTGGCCGTTTGATCCGTTGACGTAGCGATGGCCGGAGGTGGAACGCCCGTCACATTATATACGCCACAGCATCTATTTCATTGCCTTTCCCACGTGCCTGTCCTAGGTACGATTTCCGAGGCCCTGCTTGCCATCGGCCAGCTTGCCACCGGAGAGACGAGCCATGCCGGACTTGTCGCCCGTCCAGTCGCCGCAAGGAGAGTCCGGAGCCGCAGAGCTGGAGCATGGCATGGCGCTGTGCCTGTCCGGCGGCGGCTATCGGGCGATGATGTTCCATCTTGGCGCGCTGTGGCGGCTGCACGAGACCGGGGTGCTGCGCCGGTTGCGGCGTATCTCCAGCGTGTCCGGCGGCTCGATCACCGCCGGGGTGCTGGCGTTGCGCTGGCCGGCGGTGATGGCCGACGCCGTGCCGCAGACGGCGACCTTCCTGCGTGAGGTGGTGACGCCGATCCGCGCCCTGGCCGGCGAGACGATCGACGCCGAGGCGATCGTCTTCGGCCTGGCGCTGCCCGGGCGGGTCAGCGACCGGGTGGCGGCCGCCTATGACACGCATCTGTTCCATGGCGCGACGCTGCAGGACTTGCCGGACGAGCCGCGCTTCGTGATCAACGCCACCAACGTGCAGTCGGGCGCGCTGTGGCGGTTCATGAAGCCGTATATGCGCGACTACCGGGTGGGCGAGGTGAAGCGGCCGACCGTGCCGCTGGCGCACGCGGTGGCGGCGTCCTCGGCGTTTCCGCCGGTGCTGTCGCCGTTCGAACTGCGGCTGGACCCGGCGGCGTTCACCCCCGGCTCGGGCACCGACCTGCAGATGGCCCCCTATACCACCCGGGTGATCCTGACCGATGGCGGGGTTTACGACAATCTGGGGCTGGAGACGGCGTGGAAGCGCTACGACACCATCCTGGTCAGCGATGCCGGGGGACAGATGCAGGCCGAGCCGGAGCCCAAGAGCGACTGGGCGAGGCATGCCTACCGGGTGCTGAACGTGGTCGACAACCAGGTGCGGGCGCTGCGCAAGCGGCTGCTGATCGCCAGCTTCAAGGCGCCGGCGGGCGATGCCGACCATCGCGCCGGCGCCTATTGGGGCATCCGCACCGATATCGCCAAATACGGCCTGGCCGATGCGCTGGCCTGTCCGCATGACCGCACCATGATGCTGGCCAACATGCCGACGCGGCTGAAGCGGCTGGATGACGGGGCGCAGGACCGGCTGATCAACTGGGGCTATGCGGTGTGCGATGCGGCACTGCGGCGGCACGTCGACCCCACGTTGGGGCCGGCGCCGCAACTTCCCTATCCCGGGGCAGCCGTGTAGCCCGTTGCGTTTCACCATCTGTTGGAGCGTCCCGCGATGCGGCTTCTTCTCAAGGCCAATCCGGCCGCGATCCGCCAGGGATTGGCGATCGGCGGCGCAGCGCCGATCGCCCTGCGCCCGCTGATGCCCAGCATCGACGACGCCCGTGGGGCGGCGTTGGGCATTGCCGGGGCGGCGGCCAGCTGGCAGGTGACGGGCGAGCTGGAGCTGCCGGGCAACGCCTGGGACGCCTGCCACGCGCTGGTGCGCGACGGGCTGGGGGCCAGCGGGGATGCCGGGCTGGTGATGGCCGAGCCGGACCTGGAGCAGTCCTGGCTGCCGGCGGACCAGCAGCGCCAGGCGGGCGCCGCGGCGGGGGGCGGGGCGCCGCAATCCGACCATTATCCGATCGGCGCGCCCGACGGCTGGTTCGCCGACCGGCCCTATTCCGGGCTGGCCGCCGCGCGGACGATCCTGGGGGCCGCGCCGCCCGGCCTGCGCATCGCCCATCTGGACACCGGCTACGACCCCGCCCACCGCAGCAAGCCCACCGGGCTGCGCGCCGGGCTGGCGCGCAATTTCGCCGACCTGTCGCCAGACGGCACGCCGGGCTCGGACGCGTTCGACCGCAAGACGGCGGCGGTCAACCCGATGTTCGGGCACGGCACCGCCACGCTGGCGCTGCTGGCCGGCGAGCCCTATGGCGGCGCGCGCGGCTTCGAGGTGGTGCCGCTGCGGGTGGCCAACTGGGTGACGCTGTTCGCCAACAGTGCCATCGCCGCGGCGCTGGACTATGTTCATCATTTGGCCGGCAGCGCCGATACGCGGTGCGACGTGGTCAGCATGAGCATGGGCGGCGCGCCCTCGGCGGTGTGGGCGGACGCGGTCAACGCGCTGTACGAGGCCGGCGTGGCGGTGGTGACGGCGGCGGGCAACAATTTCGGCAATCTGCCGGTGCGCAGCATCGTCTATCCGGCCCGCTTCAACCGGGTGCTGGCGGCCTGCGGCGTGATGGCGGATGGCAAGCCCTATGCGGATCTGGGGCTGGACCGGATGGCCGGCTGCTACGGGCCGGCGCGCAAGATGCGCACGGCGCTGTCGGCCTGGACGCCGAACGCGCCGTGGGCGGTGTTCGGCCAGCCGGACCGGGTGGACCAGGACGGCGGCGGCACCTCGGCGGCCACGCCGCAGATCGCGGCGGCGACGGCGCTGTGGCTGGAGCGCCATCGCCAGGCGTTGACCGGCCATAGCGGCTGGCAGCGGGTGGAGGCGGCGCGGCTGGCGCTGTTCCGGGCCGCCGGGCGCGACGGGCCGCCGGATGCGCGGCTGGGGCGGGGGGTGCTGCATGCCGACGCGGCGCTGGGCTTCGCGCCGGCGCTGCCGGCGACGCTGCGCAAGGAGGCGGAGGACCACACCGATTTCGCCGTGCTGCGGCTGCTGACCGGCATCGGCGCCGCGGCCAGCCCGCATGACCGGATGTTCCATCTGGAGGCGTTGCAGATCGCCCATGGCTCGGCCGAGGTGCAGGCGGCGCTGGGCGGGCTGGACCCGGAGGACGCCCGGCTGGCCGATCACGGCTGGCGCGCGGTGCTGGCGGCGGTGGCGGACGCGCCGGCGTGTTCGGCGGCGCTGCGCGGGCTGATCCGTGCGCGGCTGCCGGCGGCGGCGCGCGGCGGGCCGGCGGCGCCGGCGCAGGAGGCGCCACAGGTCCCGGCGCCGCGGATGCCGCCGCCGGCACCGCCGCCGCCGGCGGTGCCGGTGCCCGACAGCCGGCAGTTGCAGGTGTTCGCCTTCGACCCCGGCTTCGCCACCCGGATGGCGACGCGGCGGATCGCCACCGCCGTCGTGGCGGTGGAATGGGAGGACGGGCTGCGGCCCGGCCCGGTCGGCGCGTATGTCGAGGTGATCGACATCGACCCGGCCAGCGACCGCGCCTATGCGCCGGTCGACCTCAACGCGCCCGAGCTGCTGGCGCAGGACGGGCTGGCGCCCAGCGACGGCTCGCCGCAGTTCCACCAGCAGATGGCCTATGCGGTGGCGATGCGCACGATCGGCCACTTCAAGACCGCGCTGGGACGGGCGCCGCTCTGGGCGGAGCTGGTGGAGCAGACGCCGCAGGGGCTGAAGCACCGCTTCGTGCGCCGGCTGCGCATCTATCCGCACGCGCTGCGCGAGCCGAACGCCTATTACAGCCCGGAAAAGCGGGCGCTGCTGCTGGGCTATTTCCGCGCCCTGGCGCCCGGTGCCACCGAGGTGATGCGGGGCGGCATGATCTTCACCTGCCTGTCGCACGACATCGTGGCGCACGAGACCACGCACGCGCTGCTGGACGGGCTGCATCCGAGATGGAAGGAGCCGACCAACCCCGACGCGCCGGCCTTCCACGAGGCGTTCGCCGACATGGTGGCGCTGTTCCAGCACTTCACCATGCGCGAGGCGCTGCTGAGCGAGATCCGCCAGGCGCGCGGGCGGCTGCGCTTCGGCCCGATCATGGGCAAGCTGGCGCGCCAGTTCGGCCAGGCGATCGGCGGGCGCGGCGCGTTGCGCGACGCGATCGGCCGGCCGCCCAGCCCGACCGACTACGCCGATGCCAGCGAGCCGCACGCGCTGGGCGAGGTGCTGGTGGCCGCGGTGTTCGATGCCTGGGTGCAGGTCTACGAGGACCGCACCGCCGACCTGTTCCGGCTTGCCACCGGTGGCACCGGCGTGCTGCCGCGCGGCGAGATCCCGCACGACCTGGCCGGGCGGCTGGCCGACGAGGCGGCCAAGCTGGCGGGGCATTTCCTGAATATCTGCATCCGCGCGCTGGATTACTGCCCGCCGGTCGACCCGACTTTCGGTGAATACCTGCGCGCGCTGATCACCGCGGATGCCGACCTGGTGCGCGACGACCCCTATGGCTATCGCGTCGCGCTGGTCGACGGCTTCCGCCGGCGCGGCATCCTGCCCGAGGGGGTGCAGACCTGGTCGCCGGACGCGCTGATCTGGCAGCGGCCGGATCAGCCGCTGACGCTGAGCGGGATGACGACGGTGCTGGACGGGGTGGGCGATAAATGGGATCTGGCCAGCGACCGGCTGGCGGCCTGGCGGGCCAGCCGCGCCAATGCCCGCAAGCTGCACGCGGCGCTGACCGAGACGGCGGAGGCGCCGTCGCTGTGGGCGGCGCTGGGGCTGCTGGCGCCGCATCAGGAGCAGAGCGTCGACGGAGGGCAGGGCATCACCGGCGGGATCGAGGTGCATTCCGTGCGCCCGACCCGGCGGGTGGGGCCGGACGGGCAGCTGGGCGCCGCGGTGGTGATCGAGTTGACCCAGCGCTGGCAGCCGAAGGGCGACAGCGAGTGGTATCGCGGCGGCTGCACCATCATCTGGGACCGCGCCGAGCGCGAGGTGCGCTATCTGATCTACAAGCGGGTCGGCCATGGCGAGCGCACCGCGCGCCAGCAGGCATTCCGGATGGCGGCCGGCGGGAGCGCGTCGGCCAGCTATTTCCGGCGCGACCAGCATGCCGCCGAGCCGTTCGCGCTGATGCATTCGGACCATTGAGGAGGCGTGCCGTGACCAGCCCCCCGAACCCGAACCCGAGCCCGACCGCGACCGAGGCGCCGGCGATCCATATCCGCATGTACCGGCTGGGGGTGGGCGACTGCTTCCTGCTGGCGCTGCCGCGCGGGGACGGGACGCCGTTCCATCTGCTGATCGATTGCGGCATCCATGCCGCCGAGACCGACGGGCCGACGCGCATTCGCAAGGTGGCCGAGGACATCCGCACGCGCACCGGCGGGAAGCTGGACCTGATCGTGGGCACGCACGAGCACTGGGACCACCTGTCCGGCTTCTTCCATGCCGCCGATATCTTCAAAACCTGCACCACCGGGGCGATCTGGTGCGCCTGGACCGAGGACGAGCGCGACGCCTTCGCGCGTTCGCTGCTGCAGACCCGCGCGCAGGGAGTGAACGCGCTGTGGGGGGCGGTGCGGCGGGTGCGGATGGCCGGCGGCGGGGACGCGGCGCAGTGGGACGGCTCGCTGGGGTTCTTCGGCGACTCGCCCGGCACCGGCACGCACGCCAAGGCGGCGGCCGAGGTGCTGCGCGGGTTGGCGGGGTCCGAGGCCGCCATCAGCTATCTGGCGCCCGGCGGGCCGCCGTTCGAGAGCGAGGGCGGGGAGTGGCGCATCTTCGTGCTGGGACCGCCGCGCGACCGCGACCTGCTGAACCGGATGGACCCGCGCAAGGGCAGTGGCGAGGCCTATCCGTTCGGCGCGGCGGCGATGGCGGATGCGGCGATGGCGGCCGCCAACCTGGCGGCGGCGGTGGGCGAAGCGGATGACCCGCCCTTCGCCAGCCGCTTCCAGATCCCGCTGGAGTACACGCGTGACGATGCCTTCTTCGGCCCGCGCTACTGGGGGGAGGTGGACGCCGATGCCGATGCCGCCGATCCGGCCGACCAGCGTGGCGCCGGCGAGACGGATTTCGAGGCGCGGCGGCTGGACTGGCGGCGGCTGGGCGATGCCTGGCTGGGGGGCGCCGAGCAGTTGGCGCTGCATCTGGACAAGATCGTCAACAACACCTCGCTGGTGCTGGCGATCGAGGTCGGGCCGAAGGCGGCGAGCGACAACCCGGTGCTGCTGTTCGCCGCCGACGCGCAGATCGGCAACTGGTTGTCCTGGTCGGCGGTGGAATGGCCGGATTATGGCGGACGCAAGGTGACCGGCGCGGATCTGGTGCGGCGGACCGTGCTGTACAAGGTCGGCCACCACGCCAGCCAGAACGCCACGCTGATGCAGGGCGGGCTGGAGGCGATGGCGCGGCTGCGGCTGGCGCTGGTGCCGACCAGCGCCAAGACGGCCGGCAAGGTCGGGTGGGGGACGCTGCCGTGGCCGGCGCTGCTGACCCGGCTGGATACGGCGACAGGCGGCCGGGTGGTGCGCAGCGACGAGGGGGCTTCGCCCGGGGCCACGGAGGCGGCGGACATCGTGGTGCGGCCCTGCGATTTCTGTTTCGACATTACGTTTCCGCTCGTCCGCGAAGTTGGTCCAGGAGGGGAGGTTGGTCCATGAGGTACGCGTCGGCCCGCCGCCTTGCCGCCGTGATGAGCGTTGGCTGGGCGGTGCTGCGGCCGCCGGGCGCGATGGCGGAGACGGCGGGGGCACCGGCGGCGGCCGTGCCCGGCTCGGTGTCGGCGCTGATGTCCGGTGCCGGGCTGACCGCGGCCAGCAGCACCATCCTGACGCTGTTCCTGATGGCGGTGCTGCTGGAATCGGCGCTGGCGACGCTGTTCAACTGGCGGCCGTTCGTGGAGACCTTCAACGCCCGCGCGATGCGCCCGCTGGTCGCCTTCGTGGTGGCCTATGTGTTCGTGCGCGGGTTCGACTATGACGCCATCACCGCGCTGATGGACGCGGTGCAGGCCAAGACCGCGGCCAATGCCACGCCACCCGGGATGCTGGGGGAGGTGCTGACGGCGGCGATCCTGGCCGGCGGCAGCGCCGGGGTGAACACGCTGATGGTGGCGCTGGGGTTCCGCGAGGTGAAGACGCCGGCGAGCGTGGCGCCGAAGGTGGCGCCGCAACTGGCCTGGATCGCCGTGCGCATCGTTCGCAGGGACAGCGTCGGCGATGTGCGGGTGCAGATCGGCAAGCCCGACCCGGCGGCGCCGGACGATGCCGGCAAGATCCCGCTGGCCGGGGTGGTCGGCCAGGGCAGCACCGGCACGCGCAACGCGCTGCAGCGCTTCTTCCTGAGCGAGAAGGGACGGTTCCCGTCCTATGGCGGCCACGAGGTGCCGGCGATGGAGCCGTGTCGGATCATCGTCACGGCACGCGGGAAAGATGGGACGGACAAGGTGGTGGAGCCGATGCCGAAAGGCTTCGTGCCGGCGCCGGGGGCGATCATCGACCTGACTGTGACGCTGTAGGCATGGCAGATGCGGTCGTGGCAGATCCGGTCATGGCAGATGCGGGGCCGGTGACGGTGCGGGCGCGCTGCCGGTGGAACGACACCGGCATCCGGCTGGAGGCGGGGCGGCTGTACGACCTGGCAGCGGAGGGCGAGTGGATCGACTGGGTCATCCGCTCGGGGCCGGAGGGCAACACCGCGCCGGGCTGGACGCAACGTCTGGCGGCGCGCTGGCTGCGGCTACCGGGCGCGCCGTATTTCTGCCTGGTGGGGGCGCTCGACTGCAACCCGGATACCGCATTCGCGATCGGGAGGGGGATGCGGCTGGGCCCGCCGCGATCGGGGCAGTTGTGGTGTTTCGCCAATGACGTGCCCGGCATGTACTGGAACAATCGCGGCGCGGTACGACTGAGCCTGCGGCGGATCGACTAGCGCTACGGTTGCCTGTCCCGGCGTGCCGATCGGCCTCGGAACCCCACGCCGAGCAGCGGCGGCACGCCTACAGCACGAGACGGTGGTAGCGTTCCAGCGCCGCCCAGGCCTCGTGCAGCTGGGCGCGCTTGCGCTGTTCGGCGGCCTCGGCGTCGCCGGCGCGCAGTGCCGCGATGACAGCGCGGTATTGCACCAGCCCGTCGCTGGCGCGGTTGGTCGCCAGGATGACGCGGCGCATCGCCACGGCGCTGCGGTCCAGCAGCGGGCCGAGCAGTTCGGCGATGGTCTGGTTGCCGGCGGCCTGGATCATCCGGCGGCGGAACAGCGCCACGTTGGCCAGATAGCCTTCGAAATCCCCGGCCTCCACCAGCGCCTGGGTGGGGGCGGCGAAGAGATCCACCAGGTCCTGCCAGCTTTCCGGCGGCGCGTTGCGGGCGGCGAGGCCGGCGCACATGCTCTCCAGCGCCTCCCGCGCCTGGAACACGTCACGCGCTTCGGCGATGGTCAGGCGGTGGACGAAGGCGCCGCGATTCGGCGTGCGGTCGATCAGCCCGGTGGCTTCCAGCCGGGCGAACGCCTCGCGCAGCCGGCTGCGCGAGATGGCGAGCTCGTCGGCCAGGCTCTGTTCGTGCAGCTGCGCGCCGGGCGCCAGCACGCCGGTGGTGATGCGGTGGCGCAACTCACGCAGCGCGCGGCGGCCGACATCCGGGTCACGCTGGGTTGGGGGCGAGCTGGGGGGCGAACCGGGGGGCGGAGCGGGGCGTGTCATCGCGGCAGTGTAGGAAAAATCGGCGGCCGAAGCGTGGCGAAAAAATTGTCAACAATTTAAT
Source organism: Rhodospirillales bacterium 70-18 (assembly GCA_001899585.1). Classification (GTDB taxonomy): domain Bacteria; phylum Pseudomonadota; class Alphaproteobacteria; order Acetobacterales; family Acetobacteraceae; genus 70-18. Next base: position 66,736 of record MKWE01000019.1, on the reverse strand, counting down.
ATACATGTTGACGACAATCGAGGCCGGTGCTTGGCTTGCCCGCAAGAGACAAAAAGAGCCGGGCCCGCCCCGGCCATCAGGAGGATACGCGATGCGACCGTCCGAACGCCGGCGCCACCGTGCCACCCGTCTGCTCCCCGCCGCCCTGGTTCTTGCCGCTGGGCTGGCAACCGCGCCCGCCAAGGCGGCCGATCCGGCGCCGATCAACCTGCGCTTTGCCGATTCAATCCCCAAAACCCATCCGATCAGCGTCTACGGCTCCAAGTTCTGGATGGACATGGTGACCAGGCTCACCAAGGGACGGGTGACCTTCCAGTGGTATCCGGCCGGGCAGCTGGGCAAGGGCGCCGACCTGCTGGCGCTGACCGCCTCCGGCGCGGTGGATGTCGGCAGCACCGGGCCGTCCTACACGCCGGCCAAGCTGCCGCTGTCGGCGGTGGCCGAATTGCCGGAGATGTTCGCCAGCACCTGCGCCGGCAGCAAGGCGTATTGGGACCTGCTGAAGCCTGGCGGCATGCTGGACAAGCTCGAATACGCGCCCAAGCACATGCATGTGCTGTTCGCGTTCACCAACCCGCCGTACGAGGTGCAGACGGTGCACCATGCCGTGGTGCTGCCGAAGGACATGAAGGGGCTGAAATTCAAGACGCTGGGCGGCGCGTCGGATGATTCCGCGTTGCTGGTGGGCGGCGTGCCAGTGCAGATGACGGTGGCCGACCTGTATCTGGGCCTGAAGCGCGGCACGGTGGACGGGCGCTTCGGCGCGTTCAACAGCGTGTTTGCCAACAGCACCCAGGATGTCCTGCAATACAGCACGGTCGGCGCCGACATCGGCGGCTTCGGGCTGGTGGCGCTGATCAACGACCAGAAATGGCAGGCGCTGGGCCCCGAGGTGCAGGCCGCGATGCTGCAGGCCGGCGACGCCACCTGGCAGAATTTCTGCCGGCATGAGGATGCCGAGAACGGGCAGATCGGCCAGGAACTGGCGGGCAAGCACCATTGGAAGCTGGCGGTGCTGGATGCGGCGCAGCAGGCCGAGTGGCAGACGATGATGCGCCCGGTGCAGCAGCAATGGGCCGATGAGCTCGACAAGCGCGGCCTGCCGGCGAGCCAGGTGCTGGCGGGCTTTCGCGCGGCGGTGAAGTGAGGCCCTCGGCGCTGCTCGGGCGGCTGATCGCGCCGCTGGAGAGCGCGCTGATGCTGCTGGCCTGCGCGGCGATCGCGGCGATGGTGGGGATCACCGCGGTGGATGTGGTGTTCCGCTACGCCCTGAACGCGCCGTTCAGCTGGTCGCACGACCTGACCACGCATTTCCTGCTAATCGCGCTGTTCTTTTTCGCCCTGCCCTACGTGACCGGGCGGGGCGCGCACATGAACCTCGATTTCGCGGTGCGCGGCATCAGCCGGCCGGTGCTGCGCAACGGATTCACCCTGCTGGGCGAGGTGCTGGGGCTATTGCTGGCGGTGGGCATCGCCTACGGCAACGGGCTGGCGATGCGCAGCGCCTGGAACCAGGGCGAGACGCTGCCGGGCGCGTTGCCGCTGCCGATCTGGCCGATGCACGCGATCGTGGTGGCCGGCACCGCGCTGCTGGCGCTGCGCATGCTGTGCGGCGCGCTGGCGGCGGTGGAGGCGACGCTCGACGGGCGGATCGCCACCCATTCCTCACTGGCGGATTAGCCGATGCTGGCAATCGGCATTTCCCTGCTCCTGTTTGCCCTGATCGGCATGGGGATTCCGCTGGCCTTCGCGCTTGGGGCGAGCGGCTGCCTGGGGGTGTGGCTGATCGGCGGGTTCGACCCGATGCTCGCCTTCCTGACCACGACGCCGGTGACCACCGCCGGCACCTACGAGCTGATGACCATCCCGATGTTCGTGCTGATGGCGGAATTCGTCATCGTCAGCGGTGTGGCCGAGGAGCTTTTCGACACCATCGACGCCTGGACGCGCCACCTGCGCGGCGGCCTGGGAATTTCCACCGTGCTGACCGGCGCGGGGTTCAGCTCGATCTGCGGCTCCAGCGCCGCGGCGGCGGCGACGCTGGCCTCCACCGCGATTCCGCAGATGCGGCGGCACGGCTACGACATGAAGCTGGCCACCGGGCTGACGGCGATCGTCGGCACGCTGTCCTCGATGATCCCGCCGGCGAACGGACTCATCATCTACGGCGTGTTGAGCGGCGCCGATCTCGGCAAGCTGCTGATCGCCGGCATCATCCCCGGGATGATCGGGGTGGTGGTGCTGACGGTGACGTTGCAGGTGCTGATCCGGCGCAACCCGGCGCTGATCCGCGAGCGCACCGACCCGCAGCCGCCGCTCTGGACGCGCATCCGCATGCTGAGCCGGGTGCTGCCGATGACATTGCTGTTCCTGGTGGTGGTCGGCGTGATGTATTTCGGCATCGGAACCCCCACCGAAGCCTCGGCGATGGGCGCGGTGGGGGCGCTGCTGATCACCGCGCAGCGGCGGCGGCTGAACTGGACTTCGCTCTACAAGGCGCTGCGGGCGACGGCGCGGATCAGCGCCATGATCACCATGGTGATCACCGGAGCGCTGCTGTTCGGCTACTTCCTGACGATGAGCCAGGCGACGCAGACCCTGACGACGGCGATCGGCGATCTGCCGACTTCGCGCTGGGTGATCATCGCGCTGCTGCTGGCGATCAAGCTGCTGCTGGGCTGTTTCATGGACCAGGTGGCGCTGCTGGTGCTGACGGTGCCGATCACCCTGCCGATCGTGGTGCAACTGGGGTTTGACCCGATCTGGTACGGCATCGTGCTGGCGCTCACGTCCGAGATCGGGCTGGTGACGCCGCCGATCGGACTCAACGTCTACATCGTCGGGCGCTATGCCGGGGTGCCGGTGGATGGCGTGTTCCGCGGCGTGTTCCCGTTCATGCTGGCGATGCTGCTGTACCTGGTGGTGCTGACGGCGTTCCCGGCGATCGCCCTTTGGCTCCCCGGCCTGATGCAGAATTGAGGAAATGATGGCGCACGAGAGGGTGACGATGGAGTTGCAGGCGCGCCGCGAGCAGGCCCGCGCGATGGGCGGGCCGCGCAAGCTGGCGGCGCGCAAGGCGGAAGGCCTGCTGAACGCGCGCGAACGGGTGGATCATCTGCTGGACCCCGGCAGCTTCCTGGAGACCGGGCTGCTCGCGGCGGCCGCCGACAAGGCGCTGCGCGACCGCACGCCCGCCGATGGCAAGGTGGCCGGGTTCGGGCAGGTGGACGGGCGCATGGTGGCCGTCGTCTCCAACGACTTCACCGTGCTGGGGGCCTCGTCGAGCAAAATCAACAGTAAGAAGATGAGCCACATCAAGCATGTGGCGACGAAGAACGGCATGCCGATCATCTTCTTCGGCGAGAGCACCGGCGCGCGGATGCCGGAGATCATGGGCGCCGCCGGGATCGGCGCCGGCGACACCCGCAACCGCTATCTGCGGATGCGCGAGACGCCCTGGGCCTCGGCGGTGCTGGGGCCGTGCTACGGCTCCTCCTCCTGGTATGCCGCGATGTCGGATTTCGTGGTGATGCGGCGCGGCGCGGTGATGGCGGTGGCGAGCCCGAAGCTGACCTCGCTGGCGATCTCCGAGGAGGTGGACCCTGAGGCGCTGGGCGGCTGGCGGGTGCATGCGCAGACCACCGGGCTGGTGGACCAGGTGACCG
>MKWE01000019.1:0-63028 GCA_001899585.1 Rhodospirillales bacterium 70-18 | reverse complement strand
CTACATGCCTTCGCACCATGGCGAGGCGCCGCCGCTGGCCGAGGTGCCGGAAGGGTCCGAGAGCGGGGCCGGGCGGCTGGAGGCGCTGCTGCCGAAGGCCCGCCAGCAAGTGTACGACGTGCGCCGCGTGCTGGAGGCGATCTGCGACCTGGGCAGCGTGTTCGAGATGAAGGCACGGTTCGGCCGCGCGATCGTCACGGCGCTGGCGCGGCTGGATGGGCGGACGGTGGGGTTCATCGCCAACAACCCGCTGGTCAAGGGCGGCGCGATCGACCCCGATGCCTGCGACAAGGCCACCAGCTTCCTGGTGCTGTGCGACAGCTTCAACATCCCGATCGTGCTGATGGTCGACCAGCCGGGCTTCCTGGTGGGCATCCAGGGCGAGGCGAAGCGGGCGGTGGGCAAGGTGATCAACTGGATGAACGCGCTCTCCCTGGTGAGCGTGCCGCTGCTGTCGATCATCATGCGCAAGAGCTACGGCCAGGCGGTGCTGAACATGGGCGGCGCCGGCAATGCCGACGAGGTGGCGGCCTGGACCACGGCGGAGGTGAGCTTCATGGAGCCGGAATACGGCGCGGTGATCGCGCTGGGGGCACAGCGCGACGGCAACCCGGAGGCCTACAAGGCGGCGGTGGCGGCGATGACCAGGGAGACCGGCGCCTATGACCTCGCGGCCGCCTACGGCGCGCAGACGGTGATCGATCCGCGCGAGACGCGGGACTACCTGCGCCAGATGCTGCGGGCGCATTGGATGGCGCCGGCCGGCGGCGTCGGGCGGCATCTGATGCGCACCTGGCCGACCAGTTTCTGAGGAAAGACACCGTATGTCCCTGGATGAGGCGCAGGCGGAACTGACGCGGCGGCGCGAGACCGCGCTGGCGATGGGCGGTGCGGCCAAGCTGGCGGCACGGGCGGCCGAGGGCGTGCTGAACGCCCGCCAGCGGCTGGATGTGCTGCTGGACCCGGATAGTTTCAGCGAGACCGGCTTGCTGGCGCAGGGCATTCGGCCGGAGATGCGCGGGCGCTCGGCGGCGGATGGCAAGATCGCCGGCTTCGGGCGGATCGGCGGGCGGCCGGTGGCGGTGGTGTCCAATGACTTCACCGTGCTCGGTGCGTCGAGCAGCGCGATCAACGGCAAGAAGATCCAGCACGTGAAGCGCATCGCCGCGCGCTCCGGCATGCCGGTGATCTATGTGGGCGAATCCGCGGGCGCGCGGATGCCGGATCGGATGGGGGCGGCCGGCCGGGCGATGCTGGGGCAGGACCCCACGGAATATCTGCGCGAGCGCACCACCCCCTGGGTCTCGGCGATGCTGGGGCCGTGCTACGGCTCGTCCACCTGGTATGCCTGCCTGTCGGACTTCGTGGTGATGCGCAAGGGCGCCAAAATGTCGGTGGCCTCCGGGCGCGTCACCTCGATCGCCATCAGCCAGGCGGTGGACGCCGAGGAACTGGGCGGTTGGAAGCTGCATACCGACACCACCGGGCTGGTGGACCTCGCGGTGGACACCGACGAGGAGGCGCTGGCGGCGGTGAAGCGGTTCCTCGGCTACCTGCCCGATCATGCCGGGGCGGCACCGCCGCGGTGCGAGGTGCCGGAGGGCTCGGGCGCGGATGGCGACGCGATCCGCGCGGCGCTGCCGGAATCGCGCCACCAGACCTATGACGTGCGGCGCATCCTGCGGCTGGTCGCGGATGCGGAGTCGCTGTTCGAACTGAAGGGCAGGTTCGGGCGTTCGCTGGTGACGGCGCTGGCGCGGATCGACGGCCGCAGCGTTGGGCTGATCGCCAGCAACCCGCTGTTCAAGGGCGGCGCGATCGACGTGGACGCCTGCCGCAAGGCGACCAGCTTCCTGGTGCTGTGCGACAGCTTCAACATCCCGATCATCTTCATGACCGACCAGCCCGGCTTCCTGATCGGCATGGCCGGCGAGCTGCGCGGCGCGCCGGGGCTGATCATGAACTGGATGAACGCGCTGTCGCTCGTCACCGTGCCGAAACTGCAGGTGGTGATGCGCAAGAGCTACGGGCAGGCCTACCTGAACATGGGCGGCGGACGGAACGCGGACGCGACGGCATGCTGGCCGATGGCCGATCTCGGCTTCGTGGACCCGGTGATCGGCGTCAGCATCCTGCACGGGCTGAAACGCGAGGACGACCCGGAGCGGTTCGACCGGCTGGCCGAGGAGCTGGGCCGGGATTCCTCGGCCTGGGAACTGGCGGCGCTGTACGAGGCGCAGGACGTGATCGAGCCCTCGGAGACGCGGGACTGGCTGGCGAACATGCTGGAGGTGCATGGCCGGCGGCTGAGCGGCGGCGTGGGCACGCACCGGCTGGCGGCCTGGCCCACCAGCTTTTAACAGCCATAAGCGAGGAAACGCGATGCGCGAAATCAAGGTTCTGTCGGAGATCAGCGGCTCGGTCTGGAAGATCGTGGCCGCGCCAGGCGATGCGCTCGACGAGGAGCAGCCGGTGATGATCCTGGAATCCATGAAGATGGAAATCCCGGTGCTGGCGCCGGAGCGCGGCGTGCTGAAAACGCTGTGCGTCGCCGAGGGGGCGTCGGTGGCCGAGGGCGAGGTCGTGGCGATCCTGGAGGCGTGAGCGTGGCGGATCCAGCGGGCGCGCGGGCCATTCTGGCGGCGGCGCGGGCGGCGGGGCGGTCGGCGCTGAACGAGGTGGAGGCCAAGCAGGTGCTCGCCGCCTTCGGCATCGCGGTGCCGCCGGGCGCGTTGCTGCCGCCGGAGCCGGCGGGGCCGCTCGCCGAGGGTCTGCACGGGCCGTTCGCATTGAAGATCGTCTCGCGCGACATCCTGCACAAAACCGAGGCCGGCGGGGTGCGGATCGGGCTGCCGGACGCGGCGGCGGCCGGCGCGGCGATCGCCGAGATGGGCGCGCGGATCGCCGCGTCCGGCCATGCGGTGGATGGCTGGCTGCTGGAAGAAATGGCGCCGAAAGGTGTGGAAATGGTGGTCGGCGCGCTGCACGACCCGCGCTTCGGCCCGGTGGTGATGTGCGGCTTCGGCGGCGTGCTGGTGGAGTTGCTGGGCGACATCGCCTTCGCCATCTGCCCGATCGACGCGGTGGATTGCGACGCCATGCTGGAGACGCTGCGTGGCCGCGCGCTGCTGTCCGGATGGCGCGGCGCCCCCCCGGCGGCAATCGGCGCGCTGCGGGCCGCGCTGCTGGCGATCGGCGGCCCCGGCGGCCTGCTGGAGGCGGTGGGCGATGCGGTCGCCGAACTGGACATCAACCCGCTGATCGTCTCACCCGCCGGCGCGGTGGCGGCGGATGCGCGGATCATCCTGGGAGACGCGCGATGAGCGGCGATGCGCTGGCCCGGTTCGCGCCGCTGTTCGCGCCGCGGGCGGTGGCCGTCGTGGGCGCTTCCAGCGGCACCGGCGGCTTCGCCAACACCTTCCTGCGTAACCTGCGTCCCAGCGGTTTCGTCGGCCGGATCTACCCCGTGCATCCGACCGCGCCGACCATCGAGGGCTTCCCCGCGGTACCCTCGCTGCGCGACCTGCCCGAACCGGTGGACTACGCCTATGTCGCCGTCGGCGCGGCACAGACGCCGAAGCTCTTCGAGGGTGCCGCCGGCAAGTTGCGCTTCGTGCAGGTGGTCTCCAGCGGCTTCGCCGAAAGCGGGGCGCCGGAGTTGCAGGCGGAGCTGGTCGCGGCGGTGCGCGGCGCCGGGGCGCGGCTGGTGGGGCCGAACTGCCTGGGTATCCATGCGCCGCTGGCGAAGCTCTCCTTCGTCGATCGCGTCGGCTTCGCCCCCGGCGGCGTGGGCGTGTTGTCGCAGAGCGGCGGCCTGGGGGTGGACATCCTGCGGCGCGGCCAGATGCGTGGGCTGCGCTTCAGCGGGCTCGTCACGATGGGCAATTGCGCCGATCTGGGCGCCGCCGAACTGCTCGGCTACTACCTGGCCGATCCGCGGACCAAAGTGATTGGCCTCTATTTGGAAGACGCGCCGGACGCCCGCCAGTTATTCGACACGCTGCGCGCCGCGCGCGGCCGCAAGCCGGTGGTGCTGCTGAAAGGCGGCCGCACCGCCGACGGCCAGCGCGCCTCCGCCTCCCACACCGCCGCCCTGGCGCAGGACGACCGGCTCTGGGGCGCCTTCGCGCGACAGACCGGGGTGGCGCTGGTGGAAACGCTGGACGCTTTCCTGGACGCGCTGCTGATGTTCCAGGCACTGCCCGCCCGGCCGGGCCTGCCCACCCGCAAGCTGGTGCTGTTCGGCAATGGCGGCGGCACCAGCGTGCTTGCCGCCGACGCCTTCAGCCGCGCCGGCTTCGAGGTGCCGCGTTTCGGCGAGGCGACGCTGGCGCGGCTGGAGGCGCTGGGCCTGCCGCCCGGCTCCAGCGTGCAGAACCCGGTGGACACGCCCGCCGGCACGCTGCGCCAGCAGGACGGGCGGATCGCCGGCCGCATCTTCGAGGCCTTCGCCGCCGAACCCGGCATCGGCGCGGTGGTGATGCACCTCAACATGACGGTGATCCTCAGCTACGCCAATCCGCAGATCCTGCCCAACCTGTTCGCCGCCGCCCTGGCCGCGCGCGACGGCGGCGCCGAGGCCGGGCATTTCGTGCTGGTGCTGCGCTCGGACGGCGAGGCCGACATCGAGGCGCAGAAGCAACGCTACCGCGAACAGGCGGTGGCGGACGGCATCCCCGTTTACAACGAACTCGCGGAGGCGGCGCAGGCGTTGCGGGTGTTGGCGGGATACGAGACATTCCTTGCAGCGAGGAAGTGAGAATCTTCTTTTTGTGAACAAAAAGAAGCAAAAAAACTTTGTTCGCTGGAGACCCGGCGCTGGCCGGGGAGACTCCAGCGGATAAAAGTTTTTTGGTTCTTTTTTTCCAAAAAAGAACGCCTTACTTCGCCTTCAGCACCTCCGCCGCCAACCCGGTATGCACCTGCCCGCCAGCGAATCCTTCGCTGCCCAGCACGGCCAGGATAAACGGGATATTGGTCTTCAGCCCGGCGATCTCGAAGCCCCGCAGCGCCTCCGCCAGGGTGGCGATCGCCGCCGGCCGATCCGCCGCATGGGCGATCACCTTGGCGATCATCGGGTCATAATGCGGGGTCACGAGGTTGCCTTCGCGGTAGCCGGTCTCCACCCGAATCCCCGGCCCGGCCGGCGGGCGGAACACGGTGAGCGGGCCGGGCGAGGGGAAAAACCGCACCGGGTCCTCGGCATAGATGCGCGCCTGGATGGCGTGACCCTGGCGGCGCACCGGGTCGGGCAACACCGCGGCCAGGCGCGCGCCGGCGGCCAGGCGGATCTGGGCGGCGACGATGTCGATGCCCGTCACTTCCTCGGTCACCGCGTGCTCCACCTGCAGCCTTGTGTTCATCTCCAGGAAGCTGAAGCCGGTGCCCGGGGTATAGAGCGTCTCCACGGTGCCGATATTGGTGTAGCCGGCCGCCGCGACGCTGGCGGTCACGTTCGCGGCGGCGGCGCGCAAATCCTCGGCGGCGATGCCGGGGGCCGGGGATTCCTCGATCACCTTCTGGTGGCGCCGCTGCACCGAGCAGTCGCGCTCGAACAAATGCCGCACATCGCCATGCGAATCGGCGATGATCTGGAACTCGATATGGCGGGGCCGCAGCATCAGCCGTTCCAGATAGAGTTCCGAACTGGCGAAGCTGCGTTCCGCCAGGCTGCGCGCCCGCGCCAGGGCGGCGGGGAACCCGGCCTCGTCGCTCACCGCCATCATGCCGATGCCGCCGCCGCCGCCGGCCGGCTTGATCATCACCGGGAAGCCAAGCGCGCGGGCCTCGTCCAGCGCCGCATCCGCATCGGCGCCGAGGATGGCGCTGCTGGGCGACATCGGCATGCCGTGCCGGGCCATCAGTTCGCGGGCACGGCTCTTGTGGCCCATCGCGGCGATCGACCGCCAGTCCGGCCCGATGAAACGTATGCCGGCCGCCTCCACCGCGCGGGCGAAATCGGGGTTTTCCGACAGGAAGCCGTAGCCCGGATGCAGCCCGTCCACCCCGGCCGCGCGGGCGATGGCCAGGATGCGGTCCTGGTTCAGGTAGCTGTCGCGCGCCGGGGCGGGGCCGAGCGGGAAGGCCTCATCGGCCTCGGCCACCGCCGGCAGGTCGCGGTCGGCCTCCGAATACACGGCGACACTGCGCACCCCGAGCGATCGCAGCGCGCGGATCACCCGGGTGGCGGCGGTCGCGCGGTTGGCGACCAGGACTTTCTCGAACAAATTTCCGCACCCTCGACAGCCTGGCGGTTCTCCGCCGATCGCGCGAGGGTAGCAGATGCCGATTGGTTGACAACAAAATTGTCGACAACCCAGTTGCATATCGATCCTCAACCGCGGGCGTTCCGGCGCCGACCAATGCCGGGGCCGATCGGTGCCGGGATGCCATGCCGATTCGCGCTACGGCGCGTCCCGCCACATCCTCGCCCGTTTGCGCACGGGGTCGAGCAGCGACCAGTCGCCCTGTTCGACGACATGCCCCTTCGGGAAGGGCGGCCGCGGTTCCATGTCGAGCGAGCGCATCACCCGGTCGTCACGGTAGTAGCATTGCAGCACCAGGCGTTGCAGCAGGATGAAGTCCGGGCTTGCCGCCGCCCGCCATTCGCCCGCCACAGCCTCGCGCCGCGCCGCGTCGAGCCCGGCGAAGCTGCCGCCGGCGCGCGCGTCCAGGTCCGCCAGCGCGCGCGCGATCGCCGCGGTGTCGCGCCCCGTGCTGCGCAGCATGTCGGCGAAGACCAGCTCGTCGTCAGCGCCCGGCACGCGGTATTCGGCGCTGGCCGGGATCATCATCGCCGCCACCTGGCGCAGCGCGTGCCGCGCCGCGTCGGTCAGGCCCGGCCCGGGGGCCGCATCATCGCTCGCCATGTGGTCCTCAATCGAACAGGGTGCTCAGGCGGCGCTTCATCTGGTCCGCGATGTAGAGTGCCAGCGCCTGGATGGTGCGCGTCGGGTTCAGGCCGGCCGAGGTGACGAAGATGGAGCCATCGACGATGAACAGGTTCCGCACGTCGTGGCTGCGCCCCCATTCGTTCACCACCGAGCGCTCCGGGTTGGTGCCCATGCGCGCGGTGCCCATCAGGTGCACGCCGTTGCTCTGGATCGGCGCCTCGGTGGCGATGTCGCGGGCGCCGGCGGCGCGCAGGATCTCGCTGCCGCGCGCCACCGCATGGTCCAGCATGCGCCGCGAGTTCTCCGACAGCGTGTAGTGCAGCTTCGGCGCCGGGATGCCGTGGCCGTCCTTCAGCACCGGGTCGAGCGTCACCCGGTTATGCGCCTCCGGCAGGTCCTCGCAGATCGCCACCATGCCGGTGCGGTGGGCGTGCAGCTTGCGGTAGGCGGCGTGGTGCGCGGCCCCCCAGGGCAGCCGTCCCGTCTGCATGCCCTGCACCGCGGCCATCACCGCGCCCTGGCCGCGCACGAATTCGAAGGTGTAGCCGCGCAGGAAGCCGCGCGACGGGTCGGATTCATAGAACTCCTGGCTCCAGATGCAGTTGCCGGGGCCGCGATAGCCGTCGGTCTCCTCGTCGAAATAGCCATGGATGGCGGCATAGGGGTGGAACATCAGGTTCCGCCCCACCTGATCCGATGTGTTGGCGAGCCCGCGGGGGAACCGCCCGGAGGCGGAGTTCAGCAGGATGCGCGGCGTGCCGATGCCGTTGCAGGCCAGGATGACGACCTCGGCCGCCTGGAACCGCTCCACGCCCTCGGCATCGTAATACACCACGCCGGAGGCCATGCCCTCGGCGTTGGTGGTGATCTCGCGCACCCGGCAGCGCGTGCGCAGCTCCACCCCGGCGCGGATCGCCTGCGGCCAGTAGGTGATGTCCGTCGAGGCTTTCGCCCCCTGCGCGCAGCCGGAGGTGCAATGGGCCAGGTTGATGCAGCCCGCCCGGCCCTCGTAGTCGGTGGAGGCGATGGCGCTGTCGGACGGCCACCAGTGCCAGCCCATCGCGTTCATCCCGCGCGCCAGGATCCGGCCCGACCGGCCCAGCGGCAGCGGCGGCATCGTCGCCTCGTGCGGCGGATAGGCGGGGTCGCCGGCGAGGCCCGAGACGCCCATGACGCGGTCGTTCTCGGCATAGAACGGCTCCAGCGTGGCGTAGTCGAGCGGCCAGTCATCGGCCACCCCGTCCAGCGAGCGGACGCGGAAATCCGACGGGTGGAAGCGCGGGAAATGCCCGGCATAGAGGATGGTGCTGCCGCCCACGGCGTTGAAATTGCCCACCTTGATCGGCGAGTTGTCCTCGTTGATCGGGTAGTCGGCCGCCCGCGCGCGCCGGTTGGGGTTGATCGCGAAATCGCCGAGCTGGCGCGCTTCCCAGTCCCGCCCGCTGGCCGGGTAGGCGGCGGGGTTCATCCAGTCGCCCTGCTCCAGGCAGACGATGCGCATCTTGGTCTCGGCCAGGCTCCACGCGACGGCGGCGCCGGAGGCCCCGGCGCCGATGATCAGCACGTCCACGGTATCGGTCATTGCGCGGCCTTTGGGCTCATCCTCGGCAACGAGAGCAGGCGTCCGGGGGCCAGTCAACCGCGCGCCGGGCCAGGGGGCGCGGGCGGGAACGCCGGCGAGCCGTACGGGTAGAACGCCTTGAGATCGACGTTGCGGTAGGGCAACCCGTCCAGCCGGACGGTCCCCAGGAAGGATTCCGGCGGCTCGACCAGGAAGATGCTGCGCGCGAAGCCGCTGTCGTCGAAGCCGCGGCGGAAATGCACGCGGGACTTGATGGCGATCACCTCGAAGTCGTTCGGTTCCAGCCCGTAGGCCCGCAGGTCGTCCGGCTCGATGATCTGCACCAGATAGGGGCTGATCGCCACGACGTTGCCGTCGCCGAACGCCACCATGATCCAGGTCTGGGCGTTGCCGCGCCGCACGCCGCCGGGCAGAGCGGCCACCGTGCCGGTCACGCGCACGGGCGCGCCGGCCGAGGGGTCCACCGTTCCGCCCACCATCTCGTCGAACCGGTCGCCCACGGCGATGCCGGCGGCCAGCAGCCGCGCCACCAGCGGGCCGTCCGCCACCGTCGCCACCAGCGTCTTGCCCAGGCCACGGTCGATGATCTCGCGCAGCAGCCAGGTGGCGTAGCCGGAGCGGTCGGAATGGTCGGCCAGGATGGCGGGCTTGGCCGCATCCCGCGCGGCGGCCACGCCCTCGGCGATGGTCAGCACCCTGGTGGTGCCCAGCAGCGCCTCGCGCTTGCGCCAGGCCCATTGCGCCATGTCGTCGGCCACGCGCCGGGCCAGTTCCGCGTCGCCATTGGTGGTCACCTGGATGGTCATGCCCACATCCGGCACGTCCGACCAGGGAAAGCCGAAGAACACGTTCACATAGGTGTCCACCGCGCGCGCCTCCCAGGTCAGCGCCCGTTGCACCAGGTCGCTCCAGGGTGCGGCACCGGTCCATTGCAGCACGGTGGGCGAAATGATCGGCACCTTCACCGTCGCATGCGCAGGCTTGAAGTCGCCACGGATGGCGCGGATCAGCATGCGCGCCGCCCGCTCGCCCTGCAAATGGCTGTCGTAATGCGGGAAATACTTGACGGTGAAGGCGAGGTCGGCGTGGCGGAAGAATGCGTCGTCCTCGTTGCCGTGCGGGTCGAAGGTGCCGGCGATGCGCGCCTTCGGCCCCACCGCCGCGCGCACCCGGGCCGCCAGCTCCGCCTCCGGCCGCGCCACGCCGCGCGCGCCCATCGCCCCGTGTACCGCGAGGTAAACGCCGTCGAACGGCCCCTGGGCGCGCAGCTCCGCGACCATCCGCCCGACGAAATGCTCGAACGCCTCCTCGGTGACCCAGCCGGAGCCGGTGCCGGTCTTCGGGAAGCCCGGGCTTTCAATGCCCACCAGCTCCACATCCGCCTGCTCGCGCGCCACCTGCACGAAGCCGCCGATATAGCCCTTCGGGTCCATCGCCAGCAGCGCCTCGCCGGCACAGGGGGAGCCGGGATAGACGAAATCCTCCAGCGTGGTGTCGTTCGCCAGGAACGTCACGGTCTCGTGGGAGAAATGCAGCACGGCGATGCGGATCATGGCTTCTTTTTACCGAACAGGAACGGGGCGGATCGCGGCGGGAATCATCGGCCCTGGCGGCCGGATGGCGCAAGGCCCCCCTCTGCACCGCCGGCCCCGCCCATGGTAGCCTGCGCGCCCCGACGGACCCAGGAGAACGCGCCATGGCCTCGCTCAGCCTGGTTGCCACCGGCGACAGCTTCATCACCCGCCGGCTGCCGGGCGGCGCGGACCAGCAGGCGCTCGCGGCCCTGATCGGCGCGGCGGATGCGCGCTTCACCAATTTCGAGGTGCTGACCCCCGGCGAGGACGCCACCCCGAACGCCGTCAGCGGCGGCACCTGGGCCCGCGCCCCGGACGGGGTGATCGCCGATCTGCGCGCGCTCGGCTTCAACATGGTCTCGCTGGCCAACAACCACACGCTGGACTACCTGCATGCAGGCATGGCCGCCACCGGCCGGGCGCTGGACGCCCATGGCATGCTGCACGCCGGCACCGGCATCCACCTCGCCGACGCCACCCGCCCGCGCTACCTGGAATGCCCCTCGGCCCGGGTGGCGCTGATCGCGGTGACCGCCTCCTTCCACGAGACCGCCGCCGCCGGCCAGCAGCGGCCGGACATGCCCGGCCGCCCCGGCGTCAGCATGCTGCGCCACACCACCACCTACATCCTGCCGCCGGAGCGGCTGCGGGCGCTGCACGAACTGGCCGAGGAGAGCGGCATCAACACCGGCCACAAGCTGCGCGTGAAGGAGGGTTTCGCGCCGGAGCTGGAGGAGGGCGTGATGCTGTTCGGCGGCCACCGCTTCCGTGCCGGTCCCGCCGCCAGGGTGGAAACCACCGCGAAAAAGCAGGACGTGGCCCGCATCGTCGCCGCCATCGGCGAGGCGCGCCGCCAGGCCGACCACGTGCTGGTCAGCCTGCATGCCCACGAGATGCGCGGCGCCACCAAATCCGCCCCCGCCGCCTTCGTGAAGGACTTCAGCCGTGCCTGCATCGATGCCGGCGCCCATGCGGTGATCGGCCACGGCCCGCATGTCCTGCGCGGCATCGAGATCCACCAGGGCCGGCCGATCTTCTACAGCCTCGGCAACTTCATCTTCCACAACGAGACGGTGCCGAGCCTGCCCAGCGATTTCTACGAGAAGTTCGACCTCGGCCTGACCGAGAACGTCGCCGACGCCATCGACAAGCGCTCCGCCGGCAACACGCGCGGCTTCGCCACCGATCCCTGGGCGTGGAAATCGGTGATCGCGCGCTGGCGCTGGCAGGATGGCGCGCTGGCGGGGCTGGAACTGGTGCCGGTGGAACTCGGCTTCGGCCAGCCGCGCGCCCGCCGCGGCACCCCCAGGCTCTCCGCCGACCCGGCCATCCTGCGGCATCTCGCCGAATTATCGGCGCCCTACGGCACGCGGATCGACATCGGGGATGGCATCGGCCGCGTCATCCTGGGGTGAATGCCCGCCATCGCCGCGATTTTGTTCCGCCGCACGGTGATTTTTTGATCCATGTCATGGCAACGATCCGCCGCGGCGCGGAAGATACCCGCACACGCCGGCGCTTCGGGCGTGCGATCAGATCCGAAGGAATTGCACAGATGCCGACAACCGTTTTGCCGACCGCCGTCGCGGGCGCATTGCCGCGCCGCGCCGCCGTTCGGGCCCTGGCTGGCGGGTTCGCCCTGGTGTTGGCCATCGGCGCCACCAGTGCCATGGCCCAGACCACCACCACGCCACAGCAGGACCGCGACCGCCTGCGCGACCCGACCGCCGACAAGACCAAGGACCAGGACCGCGACAAGGACCAGGATCGCGACCAGGACAAGGATCAGGATAAGGACCAGGATAAGGACCAGGACAAGGACAAGGATCAGGATCGCGACCGCGACCGCGACCGGCTGCAGGACAAGACCGGCGACCAGACCGGCACCGGCGACCAGACCCGCACGCGCACCCGCACCCAGGAGCAGGAGCGCGACAAGAGCGGCACTGGCACCGGAACTGGCACCGGCACCGGCACCGGCACCGGAACGGGTGGCAGCGGCAGCGGTGGCAGCGGCAGCGGCGGCAAGGGCGGCTGAGCCGCCCCGCTGCGAGGCTACTCCAGCCGGAACCCCCGCCCGCGCACGAACGCGCCCCAGGTGCGGCGTTCCGGCTGGCCGTATTGCCGCGCCTTGTCCTCCGACCAGCCATAGGGCGCGTCGGCGCCGAACAGGTCGTCCCGCCGCCTGGCTGCGTAGGGGCGGCTGGTGTTGCGGCGGGCGTCGTATTCCGCGATGTCGGCGTCCAGCGTGGCGTCGTCGTGGCGGTCCACATGCACCGTGGCGCGCAGGCCGAGCCGAGGGGTGAGCGCCCCTTGGTCCGACGGCCAGCCGACGCAGAGCCCCGCGATCGGGAACACGTGCTCCGGCAGCGCCAGCACGCGCGCCACCTCCTCGGGGTGGTTGCGGATGGCGCTGATCGGGCAGGTGCCGAGGCCGGCCGTCTCGGCGGCGGCGACGAAGGTCGCCAGCACGATGGCGCCATCCACCGCGGCGTTGAAGAAGGCGTCCAGGTGGTCGTTCACAAATGTGTGTCCACGCAGTTCGTGCAGGCGGCGCTGGCGGCGGTTGTTGCCGCAGAACACCAGGAAGGCGGGCGCCGTGCGCGCCCAGGGATTGTCGGGCAGCAGGGCGGCCAGGGCGGCGCGCTGCGCCGGGTCGCGCACGATCACGATGTCGGCCTGTTGCAGGTCGCTCTTGCTGGGGGCGGACAGCGCCACCCCGGCCAGCGCCCGCAGCAGCGCCAGCGACACCGGCCGGTCGTGGTAGCGGCGCAGCGTGCGGTGGCGGGCCATGCCGGCCAGCGCCGGCAGGTCGGCCTCCGCCGGCACCGCCACCGCCTCGCCGAAGCGCGCCCGCAGCCAATGCGCCAGATCCTCCGCCATTGCCGGTTCCCCCATCCTGTTTGTTGGCGCGCATCCTGGCATGGCGGCGCGGCGGCAGGGTAGGGTGGGGGGAAAGGGAGGAACCCGCATGTCCGCCACGCTGCCCGCGCCCTACGAGGTTCGCGCCTACAACAGCGCGCACGACTCCGAGAACAAGATCCACGACGACAGCGTGGCCCGGCGCTTCGGCTTCACCGGCGGGCTGGTGCCGGGGGTGGATGTGTATGCCTACATGGCGCACCAGCCGGTGGCGCGCTGGGGCCGGGCCTGGCTGGAGCGCGGCACGGCGGAATGCCGCTTCGCCAGCCCCGTCTATGACGGCGAGATGACCGTGGTCGGCGCCGAGGCGGCGGGCGAGGGCCTGTCGCTGCGGGTGGAGAGCCTCGGCGCGCTGTGCGCCACCGGCACGGCCAGCCTGCCGGAGGCCGCCGACCCGCCGCCCGACCTCGCCGCCTGGCCGCAGGTCACACCCCCGGCCGCGCGGCCGCCGGCGGGCGAGGACAGCTTGGCGGCGGGCACCTGGCTCGGCATGCGGCCCCTGCACGTAACGTCCGCGGTGGCGGGCGCCTATCTGGCCGACCTGCGCGAGACGGACCCGCTTTACGCCGCCGAGGGCCTGCTGCACCCCGGCATGGTGCTGCGCACCTGCAACTGGGCACTGACCCATAGCGTGGTGCTGGGGCCGTGGATCCATGTCGGCAGCCGGGTGCGGCATCTGGCGGCCGGGCGGGTGGGCGAGACGCTGGGGGTGCGGGCGCGGGTGGCCGAAAACTACGAGCGCAAGGGCCACCGCTTCGTGGAGCTGGATGCGCTGGTGCTGGCCGATGGGCGGCCGCTGGCGCGCGTGGCGCACACGGCGATCTGGCGGCCGCGGCAGGTGGGGTGAGCCCGCCGCACGGCCCCCCTGACAGATTACATTCGACGGATCACATTTCCGGATCAAGCGATGACATTCCAAACCTACGCCGAGGCCCTGTTGCTGGGCCTGCTGGAGGGGCTGACCGAGTTCATCCCGGTCTCCTCCACCGGCCACCTGATCCTGGCCTCGCGGCTGCTGGGCTTCCAGGGGCCGCCGGGCTTCGTGTTCGAGGTGGCGATCCAGCTCGGCGCCATCCTGGCGGTGTGCGTGCTGTATGCGCGCCGGCTGCTGGGGGTGGCGCTGGGGCTGGCCGGCGACCCGGCGGCGCGGCATTTCGCGCTGGCGGTGCTGGTGGCCTTCCTGCCGGCGGCGATGATCGGCGCGCTCGCGCACGGCTTCATCAAGGGCGTACTGTTCTCGCCCTACGTGGTGGCGGCGAGCCTGATCCTGGGCGGCGTGGCCATCCTGGCGATCGAGCGCGTGGTGCCGCCGGCGCGGGTGGGCTCGATCGCGGCCCTGGGCCTGGGGCGGGCGCTGGGCATCGGGTTCTGCCAGACGGTGGCGATGATCCCGGGCGTGTCGCGCTCGGGCGCCACCATCATGGGCGCGCTGCTGCTGGGGGTGGACCGGCGGACGGCCACCGAATTCTCGTTCTTCCTGGCCATTCCCACCATGCTGGGCGCGACCGCCTATGATTTGTACAAAAACCGGGCGACGCTGACCGCCGATGGCGGCCTGCTGATCGCGCTGGGCTTCGCGGCGGCGTTCGTGGCGGCGTTGCTGGTGGTGCGGGCGCTGGTCGGCTACGTCGCCCGGCACGGCTTCGCGCCGTTCGCGTATTACCGGATCGGCGTGGGCGCGGTGGCGCTGGCGGCGCTGCTAGCCGGCTGACCGGCGCGCAGCTCATGGATGCGGCGGCCAACGCGGTCCCAATGGTCGGCGCCGGCGGCGTCGCCCTTGGCGCGGGCCTGGGCGGCGTGCTCCTGGGCCACCGCATGGGCGCGCAGGCCGTGGGTACGCATCAGCATCCGCGCGATATCGCGGGTTTTGGTGTCGAACATCGGACGATCCCCTCATGCCTCGTCGCCGTCCGCGTGGTGCGGATCGGCTTCGATATGGGCATCCCATACAGGGTTTTCCGACCGCGCAATCGCCGCCGGGCGCACATCCGGGCTACAGGAAACGCAGCCCTCGGGGGCGGTTGACCCAGATCAAGGCGACGCGGCCGGCCTCGCGGCATAGAATGGGCATCAATCCGGGAGGGCCGCCGATGAACGCCGCCGACATCATGACCCGCAACGTGGTCACCGCCGGGCCGAATGCGCAGGTCCACGAAATCGCGACAATGATGGTGCATCACCATATCAGTTGCGTTCCGATCGTCGCGGACGGCGCTCTGGTCGGCATCGTCAGCGAGAGCGATCTGGTGCGCCGGGCGGAAACCGGCACCGCGCCGCGACATTCGCTGCTGGCCGACCTGTTCACCAGCGCCGCCACCCGTGCCGCCGAATACGTGCGCACCCATAGCCGCCGCGCCGGCGACGTGATGACCCGCGCGGTGGTGGTGGTGCCTGAGGACATGGACATCGCCCAGGTGGCCGAAACGCTGGAATCCCGCGACCTGAAGCGGGTGCCGGTGCTGGATGCGGCCGGCCGGCTGGTGGGCATCGTCGCCCGCGCCAACCTGGTGGCGGCGCTGGCCCGCCACGGCCTGCCCACCGCCACCGCCGACGACACCGCCATCCGCGTCGCCCTGCTGGCCGAACTGCGCGCCCAGGGCTGGGCCAGCGCCACCGACCCGGCCAACGTGCTGGTGGAGGGCGGGGTGGTGCACCTGTGGGGCCGCGTGGCCTCCAAGGCGGTGCGCCGCGCCATGGTGGTGGCCGCCGAGAACATCGCGGGCGTGAAGGCGGTGGAGGACCATCTGGACGAGTTCTCCGGCTTCGACCCGATGGACCGGCCGCGCTGGAACGAGCCGCTGCTGCCATGAACGCCGCCGACATCATGACCCGCGACGTGATCGCGGTGGGGCCCGAGGCGACGGTGGCCGAGATCGCCGGCATCCTGCTCGCCAACCGCATCAGCGGCGTGCCGGTGCTGGACGGCGACCGGCTGGTGGGCATCGTCAGCGAGGGCGATCTGGTGCGCCGGGTGGAAGCCGGCACCGCGCCGCGCTATTCCGGCTGGCTGGCGCTGTTCATGTCCTCCTCCAGCGTGGCCGATGAGTATGTCCACACCCATGGCCGCCATGCGCGCGACGTGATGACGCCCGAGGTGGTGAGCGTGCACGACGACGCGCCGGTGGCCGAGATCGCCGAGCTGCTGGAGTGGCGGCGGATCAAGCGCGTGCCGGTGCTGGATGCGGCCGGCGCGGTGGTGGGCATCATCACCCGCGCCAACCTGTTGAAGGCGCTGGCCAGCCGGGCTGTCCCGGCCAGCCTGCCGGCCGACGACCTGCGCATCCGCGACGCATTGCTGGCCGAACTGCGCCAGCAGGGCTGGGCGGGGCGGCCGGAGCCGGAGAACATCCTCGTCGAGGACGGGGTGGTGCATCTGTGGGGCCGCTACGACGAGCCGGCGGTGCGCCGCGCCCTGGTGGTGGCCGCCGAGGGCACGCCGGGGGTGCGCGGGGTGGTGGACCACATGGACCGCTCCCTGAAGCCCGACCCGCTGGACCGGCCGAACTGGCCGGAGCCGGCGCGGCCCTGAGGTAGAGAAGAAACACATGGAGGCGAGGAGGCGGGGAGAAGCAAGGTGAGGCGCCTCCCCGCCTCCCCGCCTCACCCCCTCCCCGCCTTCATGTGACCTGAACTTCCTCGCTGCTCGCCCTTGCACCGCACCATGCCTCAGTGCGACCGTCCGGCCAGCAAGGCAGGCGCGCATGAGCGGACACGACCATCACCACGACCACGACCACGACCACGACCACGATCATGGCCACGACCACGGGCATGGCCACGTCCATGCGCCGGTCGATTTCGGCACCGCCTTCGCGGTCGGCGCCGCGCTCAACATCGCCCTGGTGGCCGCCCAGGTGGCGTATGGGCTGGCGGCCAACTCGGTGGCGCTGCTGGCCGACGCCGCCCACAACGCCGGCGACGTGCTGGGCCTGCTGCTGGCCTGGGCGGCGGCGGTGGCGGCGCGGCGGGCGCCCAGCGCGCGGCTCACCTATGGCTGGGGGCGCGGCTCCATCATGGCGGCGCTGATCAACGCCATGGTGCTGTTGCTCGGCGCCGGCGCCATCGCGGCCGAGGCGATCGACCGGCTTTTCCACCCGGCCCCGGTCGGCGGCGCCACCGTCATGCTGGTGGCCGGCGCCGGCATCGCCATCAACGGCTTCACCGCCTGGCTGTTCAGCCGCGGGCACGACGACATCAATATCCGCGCCACCTTCCTGCACATGGCCGGCGACGCCCTGGTGTCGCTCGGCGTGGTGCTGGCGGCCGGCGGCATCCTGCTGACCGGCTGGCTGTGGCTGGACCCGCTGGCCTCCTTCGCGATCGTGACGATCATCGTCGCCAGCACCTGGGGCACCCTGCGCGACGCCGCCCACTTGGCGATGGACGGCGTGCCCCGCCGCATCGCCCCGGCCGAGGTGGCGGCGCATCTGCGCGCCCTGCCGGGGGTGGCGGAGGTGCACGACCTGCATATCTGGGCGCTGTCCACCACCGAGACCGCGATGACCGCCCACCTGGTGCGCGAGGAGGGTGCCGACGACCAGGCGCTGATCCGCCGCGCCTGCGAGGAGCTGGACACCCGCTTCGCCATCCACCACGCCACGCTTCAGGTGGAGACCCAGGCCGCCGCCGCCGCCTGCCGCCTGCGTCCGGAGCACGTGATATGATTGCACGTGATATGACCGAGATGGCCGCCTGGCGCCGCCACCTGCACGCCCACCCCGAAACCGGCTTCGAGGAGCATGAAACCGCCGCCTTCGTGGCCGAAATCCTGCGCGCGGCGGGGCTGGAGGTGGCCACCGGCATCGGCGGCCCCGGCGTCGTGGCCACCCTGCGCCGGGGCGGCGGCAACCGCGCCATCGGCCTGCGCGCGGACATGGACGCACTGCTGATCCAGGAGGCCGCCGACCGCCCGCACCGCAGCACCATCCCCGGCCGCATGCACGCCTGCGGCCATGACGGCCACACCGCCGCCCTGCTCGGCGCCGCCCAGGCGCTGACCGCCGAGCCGGACTTTGACGGTACCGTGCATTTCATCTTCCAGCCCGCCGAGGAGCACGGGCGCGGCATGCAGGCGATGCTGGACGACGGCCTGCTGTCCCGCTTCCCGATCGACGAGGCGTATGGCCTGCACAACCTGCCCGGCCTGCCGGTGGGCCATTTCGCCACCCGCCCCGGTCCGCTGATGGCCGCCGAGGACAATTTCGCCATCACCCTCACCGGCCGCGGCGGCCACGCCGCCCGCCCGCATGTCTGCATCGACCCCATCCTGGCCGGCAGCGCCGTGGTGATGGCGCTGCAGCAGGTGGTGGCGCGGCGGCTGGACCCGGTGGCGCCGGCGGTGCTCTCGGTCACCGAGTTCCTCACCGACGGCACCCGCAACGTGATCCCGACCACGGTGCGCATCCTGGGCGACGCCCGTAGCTTCCGCCCCGAGGTCAGCGCCATCATCGAGGCGGAACTGCGCCGCATCGCCGAGGCCACCGCCGCCGCCCACGGCGCCACCGCCAGCGTGGCCTACACGCGCGAATTCGTGTCCACCCTCAACGCCGCGGAGCCGACGCGCGCCGCGCTGCGCGCCGCCGCCACCTGCATGGACACGCTGGACCCCGAGTGCCCCATGCTGATGGGCAGCGAGGATTTCGCCCGCCTGCTGGCCCATGTGCCGGGCAATTTCGCCTTCGTCGGCAACGGCGTTGATTGCGCCGGGCTGCACAACCCCACATATGACTTCGACGATCGCGCGTTGCCGCACATGCGGGACTACTACCTGGCCCTGGTGCGCGACCGCCTGCCGAAGGAAAGTGAATGAACCTGCTGTTCTGGCGCCGTAAAAAGGTGCCCGTGCTGGTGCTGCACGGCATGCTCGCCCGCCGCGCCGCGCTGAACATCGCCGCCTACGCCCCGCTGATCGACGCCGCCTTCCGCGCCGCCGGCCAAGGCGGGCATGTGGTGCTGGACATCGACAGCCCCGGCGGCTCGCCGGTGCAGTCCGACCAGATCGCCGCCCGCATCCGCCTGCGCGCCGAGGAGAACGGCGCCAAGGTGACGGCGGTGATCGGCGAGACCGGCGCCTCCGGCGGCTATTGGCTGGCCTGCGCGGCCGACCGCATCCTGGCCAACCCGATGAGCGTGGTCGGCTCCATCGGCGTGATCGGCGGCGGCTTCGGCTTCGAGGAGGCGATCGGCCGGCTGGGGGTGCGCCGCCGGCTGTACACCGCCGGCGCCAACAAGGCGCGGTTGGACCCGTTCTCCCCGGAACGGCCGGAGGACGTGGATTTCGTGCGCGGCCTGATGGACGACATCCATGCCCGCTTCAAGGACTGGGTGCGCACGCGCCGCACCGGCCGGCTGAAGGGCGAGGAGGCGGCGCTGTTCGACGGCAGCTTCATGCTCGGCGCGCGGGCGTGCGAGGCGGGGCTGATCGACGGCTTCGGCGACGTGGACGGGCTGGTGCGCGAGATCGGCGGCGAGAAGGCGCGCAAGCGGGTGTTCCGGCCCCGCCGGCGAGGGCTGCTGGCGCGGCTGCCGCGCATGGCGGCAAGTGCGGTGGTGGAGGCGGTGGCGGAGGTTTCGCGGCCGCGGATCTAAGAGCTTGTCTGCGAATGATGCCGGAATGAGAGAAATGGCTGTTTCAGGAGCGTGAAGGCGTTGCCGCCCATCACCGACAGAGGTTGAGTTCCACAAAATCAATAGCTTCTGATTGTTCCGGCATCATTCACAGACCGCCTCTCACCGTAGCTGGTGCACGCCGGCATTCAGCAAATGCAAGATGGCGTATTGTCGTCAGCACGCCGAGCAGGATTATGTCGTCAAGCGTAAAATGGTCTGGCCGCGCCAGACTGGATTGCCGATACTTGGGCGACAGGACGGGGCATTCGGATGAGTGACCACAGGCGGCACATGAAGCTCGGTATGTCCATGCGCGGCATCGGCTACCACGTCGCCGCATGGCGCCATCCGGCCGTACCTGCCGACGGCACGCTGCGGTTCGAGCACTATGTGCGCAACGCGCAAGCCGCCGAGCGCGGCAAGTTCGACATGATCTTCTTCGCCGACGGGATCGGCATCCGCGAGAAGGACGAGCCGCCGGGCTCGCTGAGCCGTTCCGGCTACGAGATCGTCGAGATGGAGCCGATGACCCTGTTGCCTGCGCTGGCGGCGCTGACGAAGCATATCGGCCTGGTGACCACGGCGTCCACCACCTACAACGAGCCGTATCACGTGGCGCGCAAGTTCGCGACATTGGATCTGATCAGCGGCGGGCGCGCCGGCTGGAACATGGTGACCTCGTGGTCGGATGCGGAAGCGCAGAACTTCAACCGCGCCAAGCACCTGGACTACGACACGCGCTACGAGCGGGCGGCAGAGTTCATCGAAGTGGTCAAAGGTTTGTGGGACAGTTGGGAGCCGGACGCCTTCGTCTACGACAAGGCGAACAGCGTGTTCTACGACGAGGCGAAGATGCATCTGCTGAACCATCGCGGCAAGCATTTCACGGTGAACGGGCCGCTGAACGTCGCCTCGATGCCGCAAGGGCGACCGATCCTCGTGCAGGCCGGTGCGTCGGAACCCGGACGTGAGATCGCCGCCGCGTCGGCCGACGTGGTCTATGCCGCACAGGACAGCATTCCCGCGGCCAAGGCCTATTACGACGACATAAAGCGGCGGATGGCAAAATACGGGCGTGACCGTGACGACCTGAAGATCATGCCGGGGCTGCGGCCGTTCGTCGCCGCCACACGGGTCGAGGCGCAGGCGAAGTTCGACCAGTTGCAGGAACTGCTCGATCCGCTGGTCGGGCTCGCACGGGTGTACAACGAGCTCGGCGATCTCACCGGCTATCCGATCGACGGCCCGGTGCCAGAGCTGACGGTGGAGCCGCAGGTACGCAGCGCGTACGACCGGATCATGAAACGCGTGCGAGACAACAATTGGACCATTCGCCAGCTGTGCCAGAACCTTGCGGGCGCCGGCGGTTTCTGCCTGATCGGCACGGCATCAGACATTGCTGACGTGATGGAGCAGTGGGTCGACGCCGAGGCCTGCGACGGGTTCAACATTACGCCGGCAATCCTGCCCGGTGGGTGCGAGGATTTCGTCGAGTTCATCACGCCAGAGCTGCAGCGCCGCGGACGATTCCGGCGTGAGTATGAGGGACGCACTCTGCGCGAAAATCTCGGCCTGAAGCCGCACGTCAATCGATACACACGGGATGTGCGTACCCTCACAGGGGCGGCAGAGTAGAGCTGTTACAGCACGCGGGAGAGGAAGTCCCGCGTGCGCGCCTCCTGCGGAGCGGCGAGCACGTCGCGCGGGCGCCCGCGCTCGACCACGAGGCCGGCATCCATGAAAGTCAGCTCGTCACCGACCTCACGCGCAAACGCGAGTTCATGGGTGACTACCACCATCGTCATGCCCGAACGGGCGAGATCCTTCATCACCGCCAGAACCTCCCCGACGAGTTCGGGGTCGAGCGCTGAGGTCGGCTCGTCGAAAAGCATCAGCTGCGGCTCCATGGCCAGCGCGCGGGCAATGGCGACACGTTGCTGCTCGCCACCGGAAAGCTGCGCGGGGAAGGATGCATGCTTGGCGGCAAGGCCGACCCGCTCCAGCAACGCCATCGCCCGCCTCTTCGCCGTTGCGGCGGGCTCGCCTTTCACCCGGATCGGCGCCTCGATGATATTCTGCAGCGCCGTCATGTGCGGGAACAGGTTGAAGTGCTGGAACACCATGCCGACCTTCTGGCGCATGCCGGCGATCTGGCGCTCCGGAAGTTCGTATAGCCGGCCTTTGTATTCGCGATAGCCCACGAGTTCGCCGCCGACCCACAGCCGGCCGCCGTCAATACGCTCCAGGTGGTTGATGCAGGACAGCAGCGTGCTCTTGCCCGAACCCGAGGGACCGATGATGCACATCACGCTACCGGCGGGCACATCAAGGTCGATGCCGCTCAACACCTCGCGGCCAGCGAAGCGCTTAACCAGTCCCCTGATCCGGACCATCGGTTCGGCTTCCTGCATCAGCGCTGCCGGTACCGACGTTCGAGCACATGCTGGCCTGCTGAGAGCACCGAGACGATGGCGAGGTACCAGAGTGAGGCCACGATCAACAGTGGAATGGTCTCATAGGTACGGGCATAAATGAGCTGTGCGGTGTACAGCAGGTCCGACAGCGCTATGACGCTGACCAGCGAGGTGCTCTTGACCATCGAGATCACCTCGTTCCCAACCGGCGGAATGATCACCCGCATCGCCTGTGGAAAGACAATGCGTACGAAGATGGTCGCCGGACGCATGCCCAGCGCCTTGGCCGCGCGGGTCTGCCCGTGCGCCACGGAGGCGATGCCGGCGCGGATGACCTCGGCGGTATAGGCGGCCTGGGCCAGGCCGAGCCCGGCGAGGGCGGCGGTGAGCGGCGTGATCACCGCGTTCATGCTGGCGTGGTAAAGCTCGGGGCCGAAGGGGACGCGCAGCACGAGCGTCGGGTACAGGGCGCCGAAATTGTACCAGAAGATCAACTGCACCAGCACCGGCACGCTGCGAAAGAACCAGATGTAGAGCCAGCTCAACGTCGACAACAGCGGGTTGGCAGACAGCCGCATTATCGCCAAGACCGTACCGAGCACGAGGCCCATGGCCATCGCGACCACGGTGAGTTCGAGCGTGCGGAGTAGACCGCCGAGAATCTGGGCGTCGAAGAGATACTTGGCCACCACCGGCCATTGGAAGGCGGGGTTGGTGGCGACGCTGACGGCCACCGCAGCTGCGATCAGCACAGCCATCCCGCTGGCCGCCCATGTCCAAGGGTGGCGCAGCGGCACGACGACGTCCGGCACCCCCGAATCGGAGCCCAGCTTCAGGATCATTTCAGAGCGTTGGTCGGATTCAACGGCGCCTCCTTCACGGCAGCGTCGGCCAGGCCCCATTTGGCAACGATCTTGCCGTAGGTGCCGTTGGTAATCAGATGCTGGATAGCTGCCTGCAACGGGGTGGCCATGTCGGAACCCTTGGGCATCGCCACGCCGATATAGCTGGTGTCGGTATAATGGCCGACAACCTTGGCGCGGCCCTTGGATTGGGCAACGAAATAACTGACCGCTGTGGAGCCAAGCCAGAAGAGATCGGCTCGGCGGCTCATCAGCGCGTCCGCCGCCCCATTGCCGTCGGCAAAGGCCAACGCGTTAATCGGCTTCTTGCCGGCCGCGACGCATTTAGGATTATGCTCCTCGGCGAACACCATCTCGCGCGAGCCCCGCGTGGTGGCGACGGTGATCCCGCACAAGTCGTCGAGGCTCTCCACCTTGATCGGGTTCTCGGCCAGCGCCGCGAACAGTTCGTTGCCAGTCAGCGTACCGATCATGTCGACGACCTTCTCCCGCACGACGGTAACGCCCATCTGGCCGATCGCCGCATCGAAACGCTTCGCCTGCAGCCCCGGGATCAACGTATCGAAGGTGGTCGGCCGTGGTTCGAAGGCGATGCCAAGGGCCTCGCAGGCGGCCCGGAGGATATCGATCTCCCAGCCCACGACCTCGCCCTTCTCGTTCCGGAAATCGTCCGGCGGCGAGCCAAGCGCTACGGCCACAGTGAAGACCCTAGACTTCGCCATTGCCGCCGGCAGCAGCTTCACCAGCGCCGGGTCCTCAGCTTGGGTCAGCGCTGGATCGGCGCCCGGCTGTTGTGCCGCGGCCGATGGTGACGCCCACATAGCCATGACGAGGAACGCAGCGGCGCCAAGCGGAACGAGGGTTTTCATGACGCATCTCCAATAAGCGTGAAGGGGACGGGCGCGGTCAGCGTGCATACCCACGGCTGTGGAATTCCGGGCGCGCGAGGCCAAGGCTGCCACGCAGCGTGCCGTCGCCGCTGTATTCGGTCTGGTGCAGGCCGCGGCGTTGCAGTTCCGGGACCAGCCACTCGAATGCCTCGTAGGCGGGATCTGGCATGAAGGCGGGCATGATGTTCCAGCCATCGCAGGCGCCGGCCAAAAACCAGTCCTCCATCTGGTCGGCAACGTCTGCGGGGGTGCCGACAAGCATATTATGGCCCGACGCGCCCGCCATGATCTTGTACAGCTTGCTGATCGTCATGCCCGGCTGCTGCCCGAGCCGGATCAGCGCTTCATGGCCGCTTTTCACTGCGTTGCTGCCCTCGAGCGGCGGCGGCAGCGGACCGTCCTGAGGCATGGCGGACAGGTCGCCATAGGTGTCGGCCAAAGTGGGCAGCCCGACGCGGGGATGCACCAGGTCCTGCAACTGCTCGAAACGGTCCTTCGCCTCCTGGCGGGTGCGGCCCATGATGGGCAGGATGCCCGGCATCACCAGCATCGACCCAGGCGCCCGGCCGGCTGCAGCAGCGTGCTCCTTTACGCTGCGGTAGAAGGTGAGGGCGGATTCGCGGGTTTTCTGAGCAGTGTAGATGAGGTCGGCGATGCGCGAGCCGAGGTCCTGGCCGGGCCCCGACGAGCCGGCCTGTGCGATCACCGGGTAACCCTGGATCGGGCGGGCGACATTGAGCGGCCCTTTGACCGAGAATATCTCACCGCGATGGTTCAGGGTATGCAACTTGTTCGGATCGAAATAGCGCCCACTGGCCTTGTCGCGGATGAACGCGTCGTCCTCCCAGCTGTCCCACAGACCGAAAACAATATCGACGAACTCCTCCGCGCGACGGTAGCGCAGGCCGTGCTCCATATGCGCCTCGCGGCCGAAATTATACGCCTCCTGCTCACTCCACGAAGTGACCACGTTCCAGCCGACACGACCGTTGCTGACATAGTCGAGCGAGGCGAACTTACGCGCGATATGGTAGGGCTCGTTGTAGGTCGTCGAGGCGCTGGCAACGAAGCCGATCCGCTCGGTCACCGCGGCCAACGCGCCAATCACCGTCATCGGCTCGAACACATCGATGCGCGCATTGTAGGAAAGTTCGTCATCGTCGCGTGCGGAGTGGCGCACGGCGATGCCATCGGCCCAGAACATGAAGTGAAAACGGGCCTTTTCCGCCGCCTGCGCCATCTTCTTCCACAGCCTGATGTCCATCGCGGCGTCGGCCCGCGCCTGCGGCATGCGCCAGCCTGCCGCATGGGCGCCGTTGGCGACGATATTGAGCCCAAGCTTCATCTGACGGCGTTCGTTGATCGCGCTCACGGAAAATCCTGTCGTCGGTTCACGACATGGCCTGCGCGGGCTTGGCCCGGCATCCCAATCGCACTCGTTTGTCCACTAAAGGCAATTCAGCCGTCGCCTGGGAATGTTCCATTTGCCGACGCCGCGTTTCCCGCTGGCTTTTTGATCCCTGCTGTAACCCTACGGGCGTTGCGAGGAGCAGGTCAAAGCACTTATTGTGGGCAGTTCATGCTTCTAGGTTATGGAACCCGGCAAAATGAACCTGCGGCAATGCGAGGTATTCCGGGTGTTGATGGAGGCCGGTACCGTCACCGCTGCCGCCGCGCTGCTGCATGTGTCGCAACCTGCCGTGAGCAAGACCCTCGGCCAGTTGGAGCGCGAACTGGGCTTCCGCGCGTTCCTGCGGGAGCGGCGGCGGCTGATTCCAACGCCGGAGGCACAGGCGCTGCACCACGAGGTGCGTCGCGCCTTCGTCAGCCTCGACTACCTGACCCGGTTCGCTCAGGACCTGAAGGGCCTGCGGCAGGGGCGGTTGGTGTTGGCGGCAAGCCACGCGGCCAGTAGCGGCTGGCTGCCCGGACTGGTGGCAACATTCCTGCGGCGCTGGCCCGGCCTGTCGATATCGTTGCAGACAATGGACTCCCCGCGTGTCGCCGAGGCAGTCGCGAGCGGCCATGTCGACCTTGGCATCGCTCAGTTCGAGGTCCGGGTGAACGAAGTGAGGCGGGAGCGTCTGGCATCGGTGGAGGCAGTCTGCGTGATGCCCCCCAACCATCCGTTGCACCAGCGTCGCGTGATCCGGCCGGCCGACCTGCATGACCAGCCATTTATCGCTCTGGCCTCGGTGAACCGGCTCCGCACCAAGCTCGATGGGCTGCTGGAAGCGCGGAACGTGCGGCCGCGCACGCATATCGACACTCCGCTGGCGAGCACCGCCTGCGCGCTCGTGATGGAAGGCGTGGGACTTGCGATCCTCGATCGGGTGAGCGCCGAGGACAATCGGCACCGTCGAATCGTGATCCGACCGTTCCTGCCACGCATTGCCGAGGATCTCACGCTCGTATCGCCCCTGGGTCGTCCACAGTCGGCGGTTGCGGAAGCCTTCGCAGCGGCCCTACGCGAGGAATTCGCCACCCCGGCGGATCGGGGCAAGCTCCCGGTGCGTTGATCGGCTGGGGTCTCGATGTCGATCGACGCGCTGAACGACGGACCTCCTGTATCGATCAAACCCATCAGTCGATCTGAGCATACTCACACTACGGCCACACGCACCCCGGCGCCGCAGCTGGCCGAGGACGGGGTGTTGGTTTCCTGCCAGAACGGCGAGAACGAGCCCGTCGCATTTTGCGATCGTTGCCGCCAAAACTCCCGAGCATCGATTACCCCGAAATTGCCCACCGCGCGCCAGTGCGAACCGGTCTCTCAAAGAGAGCAAACCGGTCTCTGGCTCCCGAGCCAGGCGACTTTCGGATATTGGAAAATCGACGACAGAGACCGGGGCTCAAAACCCGCCCCAGAGTGCCGCCAATCGCGCGCCACCGCCAGCGAGAGACCGGAACCCCCTCGCTAACCCACGACACCGCCCCACAATTTCCAGAAAAAGCGATATAACCCGGCCAAGGGCCATATGCGTGGCTGAGGACGTAGTCTGGAGCGAACCGGTCTCTGCTGGTGGCGTTTCCTGCAAACAGGGAAGAATACAGGGAAAGCGGTGCGTCCGGGAGCGTCGGACTGCTATTTCGAAACATATCACGAACATATACCCCCAAGGCCGCGCAGGGGCCGACTCATGGCCTGCGCTTCGCCAGCGCCAGGCGTTTGGCGCCGCCACCGGCCCTGAGGTGATGCACTTCATTCGTCAGGCTGGTTCTGGCGGCTGCGCGAAGCGACGGCGCTGCCGGTGGCTGGGGCACTGCCGCTGCGCCTGAGCGGAAAGCGGTGTCCAGCAGCGGGTCGGCAGGAGGGGGGCGGCGACGGCTTCAGGTCAGTGTGTGATCGGCGCAGGTGGACTCTCCCGAAGCGACGAACCGACCCGCTTTACCTACGCTCCCGCACGATATGCGCCCTCCGGCAGAATTGCACATCGGGAAATCTCTCACGGAATGCGCGTCAGCTTGGAGACGGTGCGGTCAAATTGCGCGAGGTAGATGTTCTCCTCCCCGTCCAGCCAGACGCCGTGCAGGTTGAGCGCATCCTTGAGCGGCGTGTCGCGCGACCAGCGGATCAGCAATTCGCGCTCCAGGCTCCAGATGCTCAGCCCGTCCTGCCCGGCCACCACGATGCTGTTGCGCCCGATCGCCAGGTCGCTCGGCAGGCTGAAATCGGCCCAGTCGGCCAGATGCCCGCCAGCGCCGTCGAACAGCTGGATGCGGT
This sequence comes from Rhodospirillales bacterium 70-18, assembly GCA_001899585.1. Classification (GTDB taxonomy): domain Bacteria; phylum Pseudomonadota; class Alphaproteobacteria; order Acetobacterales; family Acetobacteraceae; genus 70-18. The sequence goes on along the minus strand of MKWE01000019.1, from coordinate 35,557 downwards.
TGTTCTCGCGGTCGGCGACATAAACACGCTGCTGCGCGTCGATCGCGATGTAATGCACCAGCGCGAATTCGCCCGGCCCGGCGCCCGGCCCGCCCCAGGAATGGCGCAGCGTGCCGTCCGGCGCGAAGCGATGCACGCGGCGGTTGCCATAGCCGTCCGACACTAGAATGTCGCCATCCGCGGCGAACGCCACCCCGGTCGGCATGTTGAACGGATTGCCGTAGAAGGTCGGCGCCGGAAACGCCGCACTGCCGAGCGTGCGCAGCAGGGTGCCATCAGCCAGATGCTCGGTGATGGTGTGGCTGCCCGAATCGGTGATCCAGACATGCCCTTGCGGGTCGATCGCCAACCCATGCACAAACGGCGAAAATCGCCCTTTGTCCCAGGCAGTGATGAAATTACCCTCGCCGTCGAACACCGTCACCGGATGCGCGCCGCGCGACAGCACATACACGTCGCCATTGGCCGCCACCGCCCCCTGCACCGCGGTCTGCGGCGGCCGCCCCGGCGCGTTCTCGCCGAAATTCCACCAGCGCGGCAGCTTCGCCCAGGCCCGGCGGAAGCGGTAGCGGTGCCGGCCCTCGCCGATGATCGGGTCGTGCGCGTCGTCCATCATGGCCTCCTCAGCCGAGCCAGGGATTGGGGTCGAGCGGGGCGATCGGCCGGCGGATTTTGGTATAGGCGATCCGCGCCGGATCGGGCGGATAGGGGCCGCCGCAATCGACATAGATGATGCCGGCGGCGATCGGCGCGAAGGCGGCGTGAAAATGGTTGGAGGATTTCACCACCACGATCTTCTTGGCCGCCAGATCGATGCCGAGCCGGGTGAACACCGCCGGGTTGAAGGTCTGCGCCCGGCCGCTGGCCAGCACCACATCCAGCGCGCCGATGCTAATCGAAGCCGCCGCCCCCAGCGAGACCTGGCTCTGCTCGAACGGGATCAGCAGCTCCGGCGTGGTCGCCCGCACCCGCACCACAGCGTCGATCGGCCGGCCGGAGGTCGCCGCCGCCTTGCCGCCGAAGCGCAGCGGCAGTTCCGCCCCCGGCCCGGCGGCGATGCAGAAAGCGGCCGCCACCGGGTCCCACAACGCGCCCACGGCGGCCGGCATGTCGGGGAATTTCAATAGCTCCTCGATCAGGAAGGTGCTGTCCCCGGCCACCCCGCCGCCCGGATTGTCCCAGCGATCGGCCAGCACCACCGGCCCGCCCGGCATCCGCATCGCCTCGGCCACCGCCTCCGAGGTCTTCAGATGCACCGGCACCCCGGCGCCGCCCCAGCCGATCAGCTCCCGCCCCAAACGCTCGGCCAGCCGTTCCCCGGCCGCTGCGTCGCCATCGGTATAAACCAGCACCTTGGTGCCGACATCATAGACATCCGCCGCCTGGAAGCCGTGGATCACCGAGATCGACAAGACGCCGTCCCGCCCCTCCATCGCCTGCAGTCGATCGACAAAGCTCCGCCCCGGCTCGCGGCTGGTCATGAAGCCGCCGATCATCCGGCAGTCGAACACCGAAGCCACCGGTGCGATCCGGCCGTCCGCCGCGCGCAGGCACAAGGCCGTCAGCTCCTCGGCGCGCGGCAGGAAGTCGGTATGCGGAAACTCCTTGAACGCCACGATGACATCGGCGCTCTCCACCATCTGCGTCGAGAGATGCGCATGCAGGTCCAGTTCCGCGCCGATCACCGCACGCGGCGCGATGGCGCGCGCACGGGCCAGCAGGTCGCCCTCGCAGTCGTCATAGCCATGCGCCACCATGCAGCCATGCAGGCCGAACAGCATCACATCGACCGGCATGGCCGCCTGCAACTGCCCGAGGATCTCGTCGCGCAATGCCTCATAGGCGGCGCGGCCCACCAGCCCGGCCGGTTCCGCCCAGGCGCTGCTGCCCTCGATCAGCGTGTGCCCGCCCTCGCGCGCCGCACGCCGCGCCGCCACCATCGGCGCGCTGCACAGGGTCGGCGTGGCAGGATGCGCGCCCGGCGGATAATAGCTGGCAGCGAACGCCGCCCGGTCGGTCGGGATCGGCGCGAAAGTGTTGGTCTCGGTCGCCAGGCTTGCCGCGAAAATGCGCATCGGTTCCACCCTGCGTCTCAAATTACCGCCGTCAGTCCGCCATCCACCGTCAGCACGCCCCCGGTGGTAAAGCCCGCCGCCCGCGACGCCAGATACACTGCCGCCGCCCCGAGTTCCGTAGGATCTCCCCACCGCCCGGCCGGGGCGCGGGAGGCGATCCGCGGCTGAAACCCGGGGTCCGACGCGCGCAGCCCGCTATTGCCGTCCGTGGCGAACTGGCCCGACAGATCGAACATCCGCGCCAGTGAGGGGGCGTATTCTCGCTCCTGGCGGCGCTCATCCGCGCCAGCCGCCGATCGGGTCGAGCGGAAAGATCGGGCGCGGCACCCGCTTCCACGGCAGCCCGGCCACGTCGGACTGGCCGGGGCCGCTGGTGTCCATGCGGATCACCCGGCTGCTGATCGGCGCGAAAAACTGGAAGTTGGACGCCGTCTTCAGCACCGCCATCTTATACTCTGTCGGCTCCAGTCCAAAGAAGCGGTACACGTCCGGCACATTGCCGCCGGCGCCGGTGCCCTCGGAAACCAGCAGGGTCACCGGCCCGGTCTCGAAGACCACCGTGCGGCCCTGGTCGAACTCCGGCTGCTGAAACAGCTTCACCCGCACCCGCCCATCGGCGATGCGGCGCACCCGGCCGGTGACCCGCAGCGGGCGGAAATAGCCGCTGATACCCCCGCCGACCTCCAGCGTCACCTCGGCGCCCTCGCCGGCCTGCACCAGCCGGGCCACCGTCTGCGGCTCCACCAGCGGCATCAGCGCCCGGCTTTTGATGCCCAGCCGCAGGATCGATTCCAGGATCAGGTTGCTGTCGCCGGCGGCGCCGCCGAACACCGTGTCGCCGGTGTCGCTCAGCACCACCACGCCGCGTTCGGCGGCATCGGCCATCCGCACCCCGTCATCGATCGCCACCGCCTCGCGCACCATGAAGTCGTCGCGCATCGCCCAGGCAAGATCGGCGCTCTCATCGGCCAGCCGCTCGGCCAGCGGGCGGTCGTTGTCGGTCACCACGATGGTGGCCCAGCCCGCTTCGGCGACATCGAGCCATGGCTGCATCGGGCACGGCACCACCTGCAGCACCCTGGGGTCGGCCTCCATCGCGCGGGCCTGGTCGAACCAGGTCTTCATCGGCCCGGAGGCCGTGAGGAACTGCTCCTGATGGGTGATCATCCGCAGCTTGCGCCAGGCCATCACCGGCCTCGCGCCGTCACGCAGGATGCGCACCAGCATCTCGCCGGCCAGCCGCCCGGTGTCATACAGATCATGCGGCTGGGTGCGGTGGCCGACGATGGCGGTGCTGAGCCGGACCATCTGCTCGGTCACATTGGCATGGTGGTCCAGCGAGACCACGATCGGCACCTCCGGCCCCAGCACCGCGCGGCAGATGCCGAGCTGCGCGCCCTCCACATCGTCCACCCCCTCGGCGGCGCAGGCGCCGTGCAGATGCAGCGCCAGCGCATCGATGCGCCCGGCTTCGCGCAGGCCGGTGCCGATGCGTTCCTCGAAGAACAGCCGCGCCTCGCGGTCCAGCCGGCCGCCGGCCAGCGCCCAGCCGGAGATGATCGGCACCCACTCCACCGCCAGCCCCGCCTCGGCCACCGCATCGATGCAGCCGCCCACCTGGCCCAATCCATGCATCCGCCGCAGCACCTCGTCCCGTTCGTACAGGCCGAACGCCGCGAATCTGGCAGTTGTGGTCGGGAGTTTGTTGAAGTCGTTGGTCTCCTGCCCCACGTGAATCACGGCAATACGCATGAAAGCCTCACTACAACGGGGAAAAACCCGGCGGGCGAACGCGGCGAAGAATGTGAAACATTGCCGCCGAACGGCGGGATTGTGTTTGACTGGCGCACGATGCGGTGGTTGCATCCAGCACGCAACATCGAATTGCGAACAGGGGGCACGACATGGCCAAAGGGAGTTTGGACTGGTCGCAACCAAGGCTCGGGCGGCGGCAGGCGGGCGGTCTGCTGGCGGCGGCGGGGCTGGCGATGGCCGGGTTGGGCCGCGCCCAGGCGGCTGCGCTCAACACCGGCACGCTGCGGGTGGCCGTGCTGGCCGACATCGTCAATTACGATCCGATGCAATTCTCCTCGCAGAACGCGACGGTGATGCGCAACCTGTACGACACGCTGATCGACTACGACGCGCGCGGAAAAGCGGTGCCGGCCCTGGCTTCAGCTTGGAAAGTGGCCGATGACAGCACCTCGGTCACCCTCACGCTGCGTAAGGGCGTCACCTTCCAGGACGGCAGCGCGATGGACAGCGCGGCGCTGGACGCGACGCTCAAAAAGGCCAACGACCCGGCCAAGGGCAAGAACGTCTACCCGACCATGGCGGTGGTGAAAGACTGGACCGTGGTCGACCCCAGCACCGTGCGGATCAACTTCAAGGCGCCGGTCCCGGATCGCCAGATCACCGACCTGCTCGAATTCATGCCGGTGATTTCGCCCGCCGGGATCGACAGCGTGGAGACCAAACCGGCCGGCACCGGGGCGTTCAACATGGTGGAACGGGTGCTCGGCCAGAAGCTGCATCTGGGCGCCAACCCAAACTACTGGCGCCACGGCCAGCCGCTGCTGAAGGACGTGGTGTTCACCGTGTTCAGCGACAATGCCTCCGCCTCGGCGGCCCTTGAGTCGGGTGCGGTCGACATGATCTACGGCGGCGGCGCGCGCGATGCAGTGCGACTGCGCGATGCCGGCTACCAGTTGATCCAGGGGCCCGGGCAACTGGTGCAGGTGTTCCGCATCAACACCACCATGGCGCCGTTCAACAACGAGAAGTTCCGTCAGGCTTTCAACTACCTGATCGACCGCGCGGCGATCCTGAAAGTGGGCTATGCCGGGCTCGGCGAGGTAACGGCGCTGCCCTGGGCGCCCTCCAGCCCGGCCGCCGACCGCTCCTACGACAAGACCTACGCCTTCAATCTCGCCAAGGGCGAGGCGCTGCTGAAGCAGTGCGGTCTGTCCGCCGCGCAGATGAACGACTGGAAACTGACCGTCAACAGCAGCGACGATGCATCGGTGCGGATCAGCCAGGTCGTGCAGGCGACGCTCGCCAAGGTCGGCATCAACATCAAGCTGGACCTCAAAGGCGGCACCGAATTCGTCGACGCCATGCTGGGCGGGCATTTCAACGCGATGTTCGGCGGTGTCGGCAACGTGCAGAAATTCCCCAGCCGGATCGCCACCAACAGCATCTATCGCACCGTCAACAACCCAGTGCTGGGCAAGGTCATACCGTTCAAGGACTATGTCGACGCCATTCAGCGGGTCGACACCACGATGGGCAGCGGCCCGGCGGTGAAGGCGGCGTACGACGCGCTGAACAAGGCGATGGTCAACGACTCGTTCGGCATCGCCACCAACTCCTATAACGTGTTCCTCATCGTGGCGGCCAAGAAGGTCAGCGGCTTCGTGCCCGATATCGACAATCTGCTGGTGCTGCGCGAGATCGGCTTCACATCGTGACCATATGCTGAACCCGGATGCCTGACGATGCGGTGCTGTCGGTGCGGGGGCTGGAAGTGGCCTTCCCCGGCGGCGGCCAGGCGGTGCGCGGGGTGGATTTCGACGTGCATGCCGGCGAGGTGCTCGGCATCGTCGGCGAGTCCGGCTCCGGCAAAAGCGTCACCGCGCTGGCCATCACCGGCCTGCTCGACCCATCGGCGCGGGTGCGCGGCAGCATCCGCCTCGGCGGCCTGGAGGTTACCGCGGCGGACCGCGAGACACTGCGCCGGATGCGCGGGCGCGATGTGGGCACCATCTTCCAGGACCCCACCACCACGCTGAACCCGGTGCTGCCGATCGGCCGGCAGGTGATCGAGGGCCAGGTGGCGCACGGCCTGGTCGCGGCCGGCGCGGCGTCGGCCAAAGCGGCCGCATTGCTGCAGGAAGTCGACATCCCCGACCCGGTGGCGCGGGCCGGCCAGTATCCGCACCAATTCTCCGGCGGCATGCGCCAGCGAGTGGTGATCGCCATGGCGATGGCCGGGCAGAAGCGGCTGATCATCGCCGACGAACCCACTACGGCGCTCGATGTCACGGTCCAGGCGCAGGTGCTGGCGGTGCTGGCCGAACGGCGGCGGCAGACCGGTGCGGCGGTGATCCTGATCACCCATGATCTCGGCGTGGTCGCCGAAGTGGCCGACCGGGTGGCGGTGATGTATGCCGGCCGCATCGTGGAATCCGGCCCGGTGGAGGCCATCTTCCATCGCCCCCGCCACCCCTATACCGCCGGCCTGCTGCGCAGCCTGCCGCGGCTGGACACCGTGGCCGCAAGGCTGCTGCCGATCGAGGGCCAGCCGCCCGAGGCCGCGCGCCTGCCCACCGGCTGCACCTTCCGCCCGCGCTGCGCCATCGGCCGCGACCAGACGCTCTGCGCCACCACCGACCCGGCGTTGCGCGAGGACGGCCAGGCCAGTGCCGCCGCCTGCCATTTCCCGCTCACCGGCCTGCTGCCACCGCTGCCCCGGCCCGACGCCGGCGCGGCGACCACCAAGGGCGAGGATCTGCTGGTGGTCGAGGATCTGCGCGTCCACTTCGCGATCCGCAGCCGCCTGCTGCGCCGGACCATCGGCTGGGTCCGCGCGGTCGACGGCGTCAACCTCACCATCCGGGCCGGTGAAACCCTCGGCCTGGTCGGCGAATCCGGCTGCGGCAAAACCACCACCGGGCGCGCCATCATGGGCCTGCTGGCGGTCCGCTCCGGGTGCGTGCGCTTCGGCGGCGAGGACATCACCAACATGCGCCGCGCCGAACTGCGCCGCATCCGACGGCAGATGCAGTACGTCTTCCAGGACCCGTTCGCCTCGCTGAACCCGATCCGCACCGCCGGCGAGATCGTCGCCGAGCCGCTGCGCATCCATGGTCTCTACGAGGAGATCGGCGGCGCCGCCTATGTCGCCGGGCTGTTCGAGCGGGTGGGGCTGTCGCCGGACATGATGCGCCGCATGCCGCGGCAGTTCTCCGGCGGCCAGAAGCAGCGCATCGGCATCGCGCGGGCGCTGGCGCTGCAACCGAAATTGCTGATTCTCGATGAGCCGGTGGCGGCACTGGACGTGTCGATCCAGGCGCAGATCGTCAACCTGCTGCAAGACCTGCAACAGCAGCTTGGCCTGGCCTATCTGTTCATCGCCCACGACCTCTCGGTGGTGCGCCATATCTGCGACCGGGTGGCGGTGATGTATCTCGGCCGCATCGTGGAGCAGAGCAACCGCGACGTGCTCTACGAAAACCCGGTGCACCCCTACACCCAGTCGCTGCTCTCCGCCGTTCCGCTGCCCGACCCCGATCTGCGCGACAGAACCCGCCGCATCGTGCTGCGCGGCGAAATCCCGAGCCCCGCCCGCCTGCCGAGCGGCTGCACCTTCCATCCACGCTGCTTCCGCGCCGATGCCATATGTGCGGCTGAGGTGCCGGAATTCACCTGTTATCCCGGCCTGCCGACGCTGTGCGCCTGCCATCACGCCGGCCCGACCCGGCCGGAGCCGGCCTGATGCGCCTCGCCCTGAAACACCCTGGCGCCGCGCTCGGCATCGCCTTCCTGGCGGTCGTGCTGCTGGCCTCCTTCGTCGCGCCGCTGATCCTGCCGCTGGACCCGCTGGCGCAGGATTTCACCGCCACGCTCGACCCGCCCTCGGCGGCCCACTGGTTCGGCACCGACGAGCTCGGCCGCGATATCCTGGCCCGGGTGATCGCCGGCGCTCGCACGTCGCTCACCACCGCCGCCGGTGCCGTGCTGATCGCAGGCTGCATCGGCGTGCCGATCGGGCTCGTCGCCGGCTTCTTCGGCGGCTGGCGCGATGCGGTGCTGATGCGGCTGGTGGATGTGCTGCTGGCGCTGCCGGGCATCCTGTTCGCGATGGCGCTGATCGCCGTGATCGGCCGCAGCCAAATGGCAGCCCTGGTCGCCGTCGGCATCACCGGCATCCCCGGGTTCGCCCGCATCACCCGCGCCCAGGTGCTGGCGCTGCGCCGGCTGGATTTCGTACTGGCGGTGGAGGCGATGGGCGGCTCGGCGAGTTATTCGATGTTCCGCACCGTTCTTCCCAACGCCTGGAGCCCGATTTTGGTGCAGGTGGTCATCCTCACCTCGGTGGCGATTCTGCTGGAAGCGGCGCTCGCCTTTCTCGGTGTCGGCATCCCGCCGCCAGCGCCGAGCTGGGGCGACATGCTGCGCACCGGCAAGCAGTATTTGTACGAGGCGCCGACCTACGCGGTGCTGCCTGGCCTGGTGCTCACGCTCACCATCCTGTCGCTGGACACGATCGGGCGCACCCTGGCGCGGGTGTTGGAAGATCGCCAGGGCGCTCACCTGGCCACGCTGGACGAGCCGGCATGATCGGCTTCGTGCTCCGCCGCCTGGCGCAGATGCTGCCGGTGCTGCTGCTGGCCTCGCTCGCCATCTGGGCGATGGTCTACGCGGTGCCGGGCAGCCCGGTCGGCGCGCTGGTGGGCGAGAACGCCACGCCGGAGCAGATCCAGGCCACCATCGCCCGGCTCGGGCTGGACCGGCCGATGCTGCTGCAATACTGGTCCTGGCTGCACCACGCGCTGGAAGGCGATTTCGGCCTGTCGATCCAGAACCGCGAGCCGGTGGTGACGCTGATCCTGCAACGCATTCCGGCCACGCTGCAGCTCGGACTGAGCGCCTCGGCGGTCGGGCTCGCGCTCGGCGTGCCGGTGGCGCTGGCGAGCGCGCTTCGGCCGCGCGGCTGGCTCGATCGCATGCTGTCCGGCTGGAGCGCGCTGGCGCTCGGCGTGCCGACTTTCTGGCTCGGCATTCTGCTGATCCTGCTGTTCGCGGTGCGGCTGCGCTGGCTGCCCTCGGTTTCCGCCTATGTGCCAGTCATGGACGACCCGGCCGGCGCGCTGCGCAACACGCTGCTGCCGGCGCTCACCCTCGGCGTCTACGTCTCCGGCATTTTCGCGCGTTTCCTGCGTGCCGCGCTGCTCGGCGAGCTGCGCGCCGATTATGTGCGCACCGCGCGCTCCAAGGGCCTGCGCGAGCGCGACGTGATCGGCCGCCACGTGCTGCGCAATGCGCTGCTGCCGTTCGTCACCATCGTCGGCCTGATGACCGCCAGCTTCATCGGCGGCGCCGTGGTGACCGAGGCGGTGTTCACCTATCCCGGTCTCGGCCGGCTGCTGATCCAGGCGATCGACGCCCGCGACTACCCGCTGATCCAGGGCTGCATCATGTGCATCCTGGTGATCTATATCGGCATCAACGTACTGGTGGACGTGCTGTACGCCTATATCGATCCACGCATCGACTACGGCTGATTCGCCATTGGAGGCACGAGATGGCATTCCTCACCGCAGCCCAGCAACACGCCTACGCCGATACCGGCTTCCTCCCGCGCCTGCCGGTGCTGCCCGAAGCCGAGGCCGCCGATCTGCTCGCCCGGCTGGAGGCGATCGAGCGCGCGGAAGGCGGCCGGCTCTCCGCGGCCAGCAACCAGAAGCCGCATCTGCTGTTCCCGTTCCTCGCCGATCTGGTGCGCGACGCCCGCATCCTGGATGCGGTGGAAGGCGTGCTCGGCCCCGACATATTGTGCTGGGCCAGCGGCTTTTTCGCCAAAAGCCCGCATGACGGCAAGCGCATCACCTGGCACCAGGACTCCACCTATTGGGGACTCTCGGCGCCCGATATCTGCACCGCCTGGCTGGCGCTGACGCCCAGCACGCCGCAAAGCGGCTGCATGCGCGTGGTTCCCGCCAGCCACACCACCGACCAGTTGCCGCACCGTGACACCTTCGCGGCCGATAATCTGCTGAGCCGCGGGCAGGAGATCGCGGTCGCGGTGGATGAGCGCGAGGCGGTCGATCTGGTGCTCGCGCCCGGCGAGATGTCGCTGCACCATGTCCGGCTGATCCACGGCTCCGAGCCGAACCGGGCCGCGCATCGCCGCATCGGGCTGGCGATCCGCTATATTCCCACACGGCTGCGCCAGACCATCGGCAGCGACGACAGCGCCACGCTGGTGCGCGGCACCGACCGCTACGGCAATTTCCATCCCGAGCCCCGACCGGCCAACGACCGCGACCCGGCCTGCCTGGCCTTCCACGCCGCGATGCTCGCCCGCACCCAGCAGATTCTCTACGCCGGCGCGGCCCAGCCCGGGCGGGACCGGCAATGACCGCGATCGTGCCAGTGCACCGCCCGCATGGGGCGTGAGGCGCGCGCAGCCATCGGCACGCGCAGCCATCAGGACGGGCCGGCATCGCGCTCAGTCCGGCGGCTTGGGGCGGCGGAGACGCTGGACACGCAGGCGCAGGCGGTGCGGCACAAAGGGCCAGACGTTGGGCGAGTGTTCGGCGAATGGCGGCGGCGCGGGGTTGCGCGGCCGGGGCTTTGGCGGCTTCGCTTCGCGCGGTGCGCCGGGGCCCGCCAGATGCGCCGGCGGGGTGATGGCGAACATGCGGCAGAGCGGGCGCAGCAGGCGGCCGGCCTGCGGGGCGGCGGCGCAAAGGGCGACGATCTCGGGGTCATCCAGCAAGGCTTGGATGCGCGGTATGAATTGCGCCATCGGCTGGTGCAGGCGGATCAGCCAGGCATGGCCGGCGGGTGTGCGGCGGGGGAGCCAGGCCTCGGCCGGATAATTTCGGGGCGCCGGGCGGCGGGCGCGGCGTCGGCCCGGCCGAGGCGCCGGGCGAAGGCGGCCATGGTGCCAGCGCGTGGCAAGGCGGTCGAGCCGCGCCAATGTGTGGCCCAGACGGAACCAGACCAGCACCAGCAGCGGCGACAGACGGCGATAGCGCGCCGCCACCAGGGACAGATGGGCGCAGATATCGGTGATATGAGGGAGGTAGCGTTTGCCGAGCGCGGAGGCCGGGGTGGTGAGGGGCATGAATGTTAGTTATACTGCCATTGCTGGTTCGCTGCAAGGAAGCAAGCAAGCGGCGCTTTTTTGAAAAAAACCGCGGAAAAAACTTTATCCAGGTCTGCCGCGCGGACACGCCGGCGCCACCGGGGGCGAAGCCCGGATAAAAGTTTTTTGGTTCTTTTTCTCAAAAAAGAACGCTTCCTGCTTTTTGTCTTGTCGGCGTCACCCCGGGACCGTCACCGACCAGAACCGGCAGGAGACGTGGTGGTCCGCGCCGACCTTGCCGCGCCGCCGAGCGCGTTTTGCAGGCGGGATTTTCGGTCGGTGGCGAGGCTGAGCGATTGGCGGATGCGCACGCCGTTCAACGGCGCGGTCTTGAGGTTCGTCCAGGCCGGGAAGGTGCGCGAGGTCTGGCCGGGGGCGGAGACCAGGTCGTGCGAAGTGCGCGCGATCAGGGCGGCGCCACTGGAATACCCGCGCTAGATTTTTCCGGCACGCCGGATGGTGCGCAGGGAGTCTTCAGTCACTGCCAATGTCTCATCGATCACCGCGGCGTCGTGCGCGGATGACAGGAACCAGGCGCCGCGCTCCAGCACGCGCACGCCGCGATGCAGCATCTCGGTGGTAAGGGCGATATAGCCGGGGCGGTTCATTGTCAGCAGGTCGCGGTAGTCGCGCGCCGGGGCGGAGAGGCCGAGGCCGACGTGAAACACCTGCGGAAAACCGACGATGCTCGCGGGCACCCCGGCATCGTGGAAGATGCGCGTAAGGCCCTCGATCAGCCGGGTGCCGTGCTCGGCGATGCCGGCATACAGCGCCGGGGTGAGCTGTTGCAGGGTTGCCGCAGTGGCGGCCATCGCCAGCGGCTGGGCGTTGTAGGTGCCGCCGTGCAGCACGCCGGCCTTGCAGAGATCCATCAGCTCGGCCCGGCCGGCGACGGCGGCGACCGGGAAGCCGTTGGCGATCGCCTTGCCGAAGGTCGCCAGGTCAGGCGTGACGCCGAAGTGTTGCTGCGCGCCGCCCGGCGCCAGCCGAAAGCCGGTGATCACCTCGTCGAAGATGAGGATTGTGCCGAATTTGCTGCAGGCCGCACGGACTCCTTCGAGATAGCCCGCGGCGGGGTGGATTGCGCCGGCGTTGCACATCGCCGGTTCCATGATGACGGCGGCGATGTCGCGTTTCGCCAGCCGGGCCTCCAGCGCCGCGAGGTCGTTCCACGGCAGCACCGCGACGGCCTCGCCGGCACTGGCCAGCTGGCCCTGGCTGCCGGGATAGGGCGTCGGCTCGTTGCGGGTTTCCAGCACCGAGGCCGGCGGCGCCACCGACCAGAGAATATTGTCGAACCAGCCGTGGTAATGGCCTTCGAATTTCAGGATCGTCTCGCGCCCGGTGGCGGCGCGGGAAATTCTCAGCGCGGCCTGGATCACCTCCGAGCCGGAACAGCCGAAGCGGACGCGTTCGGCGCAGGGCACCATCTCGCAGAAGCTGCGTGCCGCTTCGGCCTCGGCCTCGGTCTGGGCGGCGAACAGGATACCCTTGGCCAGTTGCGCGCTGACCGCGTCGCACACCGCCTGGGGTCGGTGGCCGAGAATCATCGGCCCCATGCCGAGATAATAATCGATCAGCCGATTGCCGTCGATGTCGGTCAGCCAAGCGCCATCACCGCTTTCGACGACCAGCGGGGTTGGCGACACATTCATGCGGAAGTTGCTGTTGACGCCGCCCGGTATCCACTGGCTGCTACGCGCGATCGCCGCGCGCGAACGGTCGAAGCTGAGGCGCGGGCCGGCGGTGGGTTCGGTCATCGGGTCAAACCTTATCCAGCGTGGGGACCGGGTCCAGCGGATAGATCGGCCGGCGCAGCCGCTTGTAGGGCAGCGAGGCGAGGTCGCTGGTGCAGGCGCCGGGGGTCCTCACGATGTAGCTGCCGGCGGCGATCGGGTCGTAGGCGCGGCGATGCGCGACGGCGGCCTTGACCGCGATGACCGACCTGGTTTCAGGCACGATGCCCTGCGAGCGGAGCTGGCCGAGATCCATCGGGGCGGTCTTGATGCTGTTGAGCAGGATGGTGATCTTACCGTCGACATCCACCACCGCCGACGGGCCCATCTGGATATGGATGCCCTGCGCGCCGACCATGTGGCTGTTGCGGTCTTCAAGATCGAACCGGCCGTCGCTGAGGCTGACCAGCCGGACGGTGAGCTCCACCGGGCCGGGGTCCATCGGGTCGCGCTTACCGCCGATCTTCAAGGTGGTGGTATCGCCGGGCTTGAGGCTGCTGAGTTCGGCCACAGCCTCGGGGTCGGCGATGGCGACCACGGCGTTGCGGATGTCGTGCCGGAGGAAGCCGCGCAGCACCGTGGTGCAGTCTCCGGCGGTGCCGCCGCCGATATTATCGGCGGGTTCGATGACGATCCACAAGCCGGCGGTTTTGGCTTTGATCTCGGCCAGCGCGGCGTCCAGGTCCCATTCGGCGGGCTGGCCGAGGTCGCGCAGGCGGGTGGCTATGTCGCACAGGGATTGCAGCGCGGCCTCGGCGGCGGCGTTCTCGCCGGTGGTGACCAGCGAGAACGCGACGCCGGCGTCCGTAACATCGGAAAACGAATAGCCGCCGATGACGTTGACCGCCCAGATCAGCGGATTCTCCGCCTCGATGCGGCGTGCCTGCTGTTCGAGGTCCAGCATCGGAGACATCGCGGTGCCAGTGCCGGTGGGGGGCCAGATGATCGGCACGCGGCGCGACAGCATATGCGGCGTCACCCCCTCGGCGAGGCAGCGGGCGAGCAGCCGCGCCGATCGCACCGCGGTGTCGCGCGCGTCGATATGCGGGTTCTCGCGGAAGCCGACCAGGGCGGTGGCGTTGGCCGACATCGCGTCGGTGAAATTGGCGTGCAGATCGAAGGCGCCAAAGATCGGCAGGGCGGCCACGCCGGGCAGCTTGCGCAAGCGGTCGAGCAATTCGCCCTCGATATCGTCACATTCGGTGCTGACGCCGGCACCGTGCAGGGCCAGCCAGATCGCGTCCAGCGGACCACCGGCCAGGGCTTGGCGGACGCCGGCCTCCACCTCCGCCCAGAACGCTTCGAACACACTGTGCTCGATGCGGCCGGCGGGTTGCGCGCGGTAGACGCAGACCGGGAGCACGGCCCAGCGCTCGGAGGCGGCCACTTCGAGGAAGCCGTCGACCATCGAACCGTCGCCGGCGCAACCCAGCAGATCGGCGCCACGGCGGATGGTGAACTGCTCCAGCGGGGTGGTTTCGGCGACGAAGCTGTGCGTCTCGTGCGAGATTCCGGCAAGAAGCACGCGGGCTATGGTGGCCAACTGCCTAGTCTCCTGCTGCCAGACGAAGTTTTGGTGCTTGCCCCGCGCGCTGCAAAGCGGCGGAGATTTCGGCCATGCGCTGCACGAGCAGCGCGCCCAGGCCGCGCATCGCCTCCGGCTGGAAGCGTGACGTCGGCCCGGCGACGCTGACCGAGGCGATCGGCTGCCCCTCGGCATCAAGGATCGGGGCGGCGACGCAGGCGCTGCCGGTCTCGTTCTCCTCGAACTCGCTGGCCCAGCCCCGGCGGCGGGTGTCGTCCAGCAGCGCATTCAACGCCGCCAGATCGGTGGTGGTGTGCGCGGTTTTCGGGCGCAGCGGCCCGAGATCGAAGATCGTCTGGCGAAACGCGTCGCTGCGCCAGGCGATCAGGGCCCGGCCGCAGGCGGTGGCGTGGTAATCGGCACGGGTGCCGGCATAGGCTGAGACCCGCAGCGTCTGATTGCTTTCCAGGCTTTCGACGATGATCGCATCGGTGGTGGAGGGCAGCGCCAGATTCACCGTCTCGCGGGTTTCGGCGCAGAGCCGAACCAGGAACGGCCGGATCAGTTCCACCATGTCCATCCGCCGCTCGACCGCGCGGCCATAGACCAGATGCAGCAGACTCAGCCGGTAGCAGCCTTTCGCGGGATCGTGCTCGGCGAGGCCGACATCGACGAGGGCGCCTACCAAATTGAATGCGGTGGTCTTGGCCACGCCGATCCGCCGCGCCAGGTCGCGCAGCGCCACCCAATCGCCCGATGCCATCGCGTCGAGCAAGGCAGCTGCACGCGCCACTGACTGAACCCGCGCTTCGGTCACCTCAGTCTCCGCTTATGTTCCATATTACAGAACAGATTGTCTAATCCGCGAACCATCTAACCATCGGATTTTGGCGCAAGGCAACCCTTTTTCTATCTCAAAAATGCTGAAGCGACCACCGATGTTTGTCGCAGCGAGGTGTGGCGAGGGCCGGCCGGATTCATCGGATCGGGCTGTTCCACCATGTAGGATATTCGATTGGGACCCGCGACGAGGTGTGGAAGTCGCCAGTCTTTTCGATTTCATGCCCCCATCGGGGGGGCGTTGTGATGCCGAGTCACGGGCGCGGGCCGAGATCGCGGTGCAATCTCGCGCCTATCATCAGATTGACCGCGCCAGGACGGCGCAATTTGCGTTTGTGAAGCGCCCCGGATTTGCCGGAGGCCGTTTGGGGTGCTGATCGGCGCCGGACGCCACGCCGAACGACAATGGCTACTGCGAGAGCTTCAACTCGAAGCTGCGTGACGAACTGCTCAACGGCGAGAGCTTCTACAGCCTCCGCGAGGCCGAGCTGCTGATCGAGGCGTGGCGTCGGCACTACGACACCGCCAGGCCGCACAGCGCCCTCGGCTACCGACTCCCAGCACCCGAAGCGATCCTGCCCCGACGCGTCGCAACGTTTCCGTGGGCGCGCGATCGCCCGCCCACGGAAGCCCTGGCATCAACCCATCCGCCAAACTAACATTCAAGCCGGATCACCCAACGGGGGCAGACCAGCATAAGGTCACTTGCTACGGCGTAGGTGACAAGAACAACGTTTTCCCGTTGACCTTGACTTCCACGTCCTGAGCATACTCCCTGAGCGCCGCCC
This sequence comes from Rhodospirillales bacterium 70-18, assembly GCA_001899585.1. Lineage (GTDB taxonomy): Bacteria > Pseudomonadota > Alphaproteobacteria > Acetobacterales > Acetobacteraceae > 70-18. The sequence goes on along the minus strand of MKWE01000019.1, from coordinate 19,718 downwards.
GGTTCACATCGATGCCCAAGCCGGGCGCGTCAGAGATGATGATCTCTCCGTTCGCGTCAGGAACAATATGGTCGCGCGTGAGGTCCACCGCGAGTTGCCGCAGCGTGGTCGGATACTCGCAGAGCCGGTGGTCCTTCAGCCCGGCATAGGGCTGCAGCGACGCACTCAGCGCGAGGTTCGAAGTGAAGGTATGGTTGATGTAGGTGACTCCGCGTGCCGCGGCGTAGTCGGCCACCTGCCTGGCCGGCCACAGGCCGCCGATGCGGCCGCAATCGATCTGGATATAGCCGACCCTGGCAAATTCGATGAGATGCTCGGCCATATAGCGGTTGTGAGAGGCCTCGCCGCCGGCCGTCTTGACCGTGCTCAGCCGCGCGCCGAGTGCGGCATAGGCGTTGAAGGCGGCACCATGAAACGGCTCCTCGATGAACAAGGCTCGGGCCTGCTCCAGTGCAGCGATGCGCAGGGCCGCCGCCTCGACATCGTCCCAGAAGATCTGCCCGGCGTCGATCAACAGCAGACCATCTGGCCCAATCCCCTCGCGCGCTGCCGCCAGCTGGTCCCGGTCCGCCTGCACGCCGGCGCCGAACGGGGCCCAGCCGAATTTCGCAGCGACGAAGCCGTGGCCTCGGATGTCGCGCGCTCTCTCCAGGGTTTCCTGCGCGGTCTGGCCGAAGAGTACCGAGGCATAAGGAGTTTTCGGATACGCCTTATCGTAGCCCAGGAGCCGCCAGCACGGCTCGCCACGCGCCTTGCCCAGCAGGTCCCACATCGCCATTTCGATCCCCGACCACGTGTGCGGGGCCTGAAGAAGGTCCATGCTGTTGTAGGCTACCGCGGCCGACATGCGCTGGATGTCGGCTGGTCCGTCCAGCGTCTCGCCGATCACCGACATCGAGACGGGGCGGCACGCGCCATGCGACATCGGGCACACGAAGGCCGCGATGGACGGCAGCGGCGCCGCCTCGCACTCCCCCCAGCCCACATGGTGGCCGGCGACGACGCGCACAACCAGCGCGTCCTGACTGCCATCCGCAGCCGCCGTGACATCCGGCATCGCCAGATAGAAAAGATCCACCCGATCGATTTTCATCGATTGGGTCCCTCCGGGAGCGTTCCGCGTCGGGAATGCAGCTCCGGCACCGGCGCGAAGGAGACGTCCGCGTCCAGCGGGTACATCGGCCGGGCGCACAGACGATGGCCGAGGGTCTTGAGGTTCGCCGATGTCGCCCCTGGGGCGTCCACGTTGAAGTTCTTCCTCACCCACTGGTCGTACATGTGGAACTCGGTGTGCGGCGACTTGACGACAATCAGGTCAAAATCCGTGGGATCGAGGCCGTTTGCGTAGTACATCGCCCGATCGAAGAGGCTGACGGTATGGCTCATCGTCACCACCGTCATGTTGCCGAACGACAGCACCGCGGTCGGTCCCGCATCAAGCGGCACCCCCATCGTCTCAAGCCGCGCGCGGCCGCGGGACAGGCTTTCGACAGTCGCGGTGACGACCATCGGCGTGAACCGGGCGGGATCGTAGACGCCGCCTAGAGTGACGTTGACCTGCGCACCGACGCCGGCGGCATGCGCGGCGCGGGCCGCGGCTGGGTCGACGATCTGCGCCAGCACGCGGCCGGGGTATCCCGCCTCCTGCAGCGCTTTGATCAGGACATTGGAATCGCCGCTTGCGCCTGACGACGTGGCATCGGCCGCATCGGTGAACAGGATCGGGCCGGGCATGGATGCCGCCAGTGCAACGGCCTTGGCGACTGGGACGAGCTTGCCCACCAGGCGCTGCCGGCCCGCCCACATGGCTTCGGCGAGGGCGGTGGCAGCGCCACGGGCGAGGTCCGCATCGCTTTCGGCCACCACGAGGGCCTGGGTGCAGAGTTCCGGCGCATCAGTGAACGGGTTGCCGATCATGACCCCCGCGGCGAGTACCTTGCCGCTGCGCTCCAGCAGCTGCGCATCGGCAATCACGTCCCCGAACCAGCCAGTCTTGGTGATGCACTCGTCGCCCCGGGCGAGCATCGGCACCCGCACGCGCACGATGACCGGCCTCAGCCCGCGGCGGATGATGTCGAGTAGCAGGGTGGCGGCGCGGCGCCCGGTATCGGCAAAGTCGACGTGGGGGTAGGTGTGATAGATGGTGAGGCCATCGATCTGATGCAGCATGCGGTTGGTAAGGATGCCGTGCAGGTCGAGGGAAACAACGATCGGAATGGTCGCCCCGAACAGGTGGCGGATCTGTTCCAGGAGATGACCCTCGGGGTCCGGTTCGCCCTGCGCGCCCATCGCCCCGTGCAGGGAGACGTAGAGCGCGTCGACCTTTCCTGCGTGCGGGGCGAGTTCGGCCAGCCATTCCGATGACAGCTGCGCCCATCCCGCCGCCGAGAGTACGCCGCCGCTGCCGGCGCGTGCAGAAATCGTCGGCACGACCTCGACATCGGCGTTCTGGTCGAACACCGCCAGCGCGCCGGCCAGCGAGGTGTTGAGGCCGGGGTTTCGGACGAAAGCGCTGTTGCGCTCGACGGTGAAGTCCGCATATTCGCTCGGCAGGGGGTTGAACGAGGACACCTCCTGCATGCATTCGGCGACCAGGATCTTCATGCGCGCCACTCCGTGAGGCTATGCTGGAAATTCATCGCAGGGCCGGCCGCTCAGCCGGTGGCCGGTTCGGCGTAGTCGTTCATCACCACCCCGACGACGTCGCCGCGCGCTACCCGGCCGGGCCCGGCGCACATCCAGAGCACGCCATCGCTTTCGTATCGTACCTCGATCGGATCGCGGTCCACGTCCTCGACGAAATGCAGCCATCCCGCGGGGTCGCCGGCGCGCACAGTTTCGCCCGCAGTGTTGGTCGGCTCGAAATGTCCGGCCGCGGGGGCGAAAGAATAGCAGGAGGGGTCGCGCACCATCATGTGGCGTGTCGCCTTGGCGCCATCGGGCTGGCTGGTATCCGGCGCGCCCTCGATAATCCGCATATGCTTAAGGATGTTGTCGATGCCACGGCGGCCGACGCGCACCCCATCGATCGACACGCGGCCCCAACCGCCCAGCTCGGTGCCGAGCGAGATGATGCCGCGCCGCTCCACACAGGAGGTGAAGGTGGCGCCTTCATCGACGCCCCAGAACACCACGTTGAAGGGCGCGCCGAAGGCCTGCGCCGCGGCCATCGTCCTAGCGCGGACGTCCGGCGCCGCAACATAGTGCATGTTCGTCGAAGGCGCCGAATCGCAGGAATGGCCGGCTGTGTGCAGGTCGACCGAGAGGTCAGCATAGGGCAGGACACAGCCATCGAGGAAATGGGCCAGCATTTCCGAGAAGGTGCCGCGCGGATCGCCGGGGAAGCAGCGGTTCATGTCGCGGTTGTCGATCGGGCTCAACCGGGTATTGGCCAGGACCGCCGGCACGTTGAGGGCGGGGATCATGATGACGCGGCCCTGCACGCGCGCCGGATCGAGCGAGCGGGCCAGGCGGGAAATGGCGATCGGGCCCTCGTATTCGTCGCCATGCACGCCGCCGGTCAGCAGCACGGTGGGGCCGGTGCCGTTCTTGACACAGACGATGGGGATTTCGACGATGCCCCAGCCAGCCGTGTTGCGCGAAAGCGGAGCACGCAGGTAGCCGGCCTGACGGCCGTTCTTGTCGAAGTCGATCGGGTTGACGATCCGCGACCGCTCGATTTCCAGTTTCGCCATGGTCTCCTCCGCATTGCAATGTATGATTGTATACAAAGAAAGCGGCTGTCAATTGTCTTTTAGCGCGCCGGGATCGGAACTGCGCACCTGCCGGCGGTAGCGGCCGCAGCAAACCTTTCAGGCCTCTTTGCGGCGCCGCTCCGCGATAATTGCGTCGAAATCTATGCGTTGCGCGAACACGATGATGTGGTCGTGCAGTTCCCGCGCCATGGCGGCCTGGTCGCCGGCCGCGAAGATGTCGATAAGCGTGTCGTGCTCTTTGACGATCTCGATCATCGGCTTGCCCAACGTGGCCAAACCGCCGATGATGGTCACCTGCCGCGCGAGCGATTCCCACAGCGACGAGAGCACAGGGTTGCCGCCGAGTTCGCACAGGGTGCGGTGGAAAGCAGCGTCGGCTAGGGCGAAGGCGTAGGCGTCGCCGCGATGGGCCATCAGTTCCATTTCGTTGCGGTCCTGGCGGAGCCTCTCCAGGCTTTTGTTGTCGTTGCGCCCGGCGCCGAGGGCGCGCCGGGCGGCAAGGACCTCGAGCGCGACCCGCACATCCAGCACCTGCGCGAGGCGCGCATTCGTGACCTCCATCAGCCGGATCCCCTTGTAGGGCTCGCTGGTGACCACACCCTGGCTCTCGAGAATCCGCAACGCCTCGCGTATCGGCACGCGGCTCATGCCGAGTCCCTGACACAGATCGGCTTCGACGATCCGGTCGCCGGGGAGGATCACGCCGCGCGCCGCGCCGGAAATGATGGCCGCGACCGCGTGATCAACCATGGTTTGCGGCCGGCTGGCCTCCCAGCGGGCCTGCATCGGTTCCTTGGTTTGCGCTCGGCTCGCTGCCAGCGTCGTCCTGGTGGTTTCGCGTGTCATTCAATATCCGTCATGCTGGGCTTCGCTGCCCGACCCATCCGGCAAATGCCTGGTTGGGGTCGATCGTATACGATCCCGGCCGCGCCACGACAACCGATTAGCAGAGTCGGCGCGGCGTCGGCCGGCCGAGTGCCGCCAAGCGTATCCGGCTATCTCGGCTCGCGTACAGTGCGCAGCCGCGGGTCGATTGTGTCCCTTAGACCGTCGCCCATCAGGTTCAGGCCCAGCACCGCGCAGGCGATGGCAAGGCCGGGATAGATGGTAACCCATGGGGCTTCCTGGATGTAGGCGCGCCCGCCGGCGATGATATTGCCCAGCGAGGGCTGCGGCGGCGGCGGCCCTACGCCCAGAAAGCTCAGGATCGCTTCGGCCAGAATCGAAACCGCGAACATGAAGGTCAGCTGCACGATGAGTGGAGACAGCGTGTTGGCGAGGATGTAGCGGAACAGTACCCGCAGATGCCCCGCGCCGGCGGCGAGCGCGGCCTCGACATAGAGCATGCGTTTGGTGACGATCACGCTGGCGCGGACGATACGCGCCGTTCTGGGGGTGAAGGTGACGGTCAGCGCGACGATGGCGCTGAGTTCCGACGGCCCGAGGGCGGCGGCGAGCGCGATGGCCAGGAGAACGCCGGGAAACGCCATCAGGCCGTCCATGCAGCGCATCAGCGCACCGTCGAGCCACCGCACATATCCCGCGAGCGCGCCGATGAGGGTGCCCAGGATGCCGGAGGCGACGACCACCCCCAGACCGATGCGCAGCGACACCCGCGTGCCGAAGATGACGCGGCTCATCACGTCGCGGCCGAACTCGTCGGTGCCCATCCAGTGCGCCGCCGATGGCGGTGCCAGGAAGCTGTGGTAGTCGTTCTGGTCGGGATTGTAGGGCGCGATGACGTTGGCGCCGGCAGCCAGCACCACGATGCCGCCGAGCAGCACGAAGCCCAGCAGGAAGGAGCGGTGGGCGAACAGGCGGCCAATGAAGGCCCGGTAGCGGCGGCGGCGGGCCCGGGCCATCTCCGCGGCCAGGCTGCCCCTGCTTCTGGCCGTGGCGGTGTCAGCGGTCATCACGGACCCTCGGATCGAGCCAGCCGTAGAGGATGTCGACGGCGATGTTCACGAACACGAAGGTAGCGGCGGTGATCAGCAGGCCGCCCTGGATGATGGGAAAGTCGCGGCGCTGGATGGCGCCGATGATCAGCCGCCCGACCCCGGGCAGCGAAAACACGGACTCGACGACGACCGCGCCGCCGAGCAGCACGCCGGTCAGGATGCCGACCATCGTGACGATCGGGATCAGGGCGTTGAGCAGGGCGTGCCGGAAGATCACCACCCAGGCCTGCATACCCTTGGCGCGGGCGGTACGGATGTAGTCCTGGCCGAGAACATCGAGCATCGAGGAGCGTGTCATGCGGGCAAGAACGCCCATTTGCGTGAAGGCGAGGGTGAGGGACGGCAGCGTCATCGAGCGCAGCCATCCGACGGGATCGCGGGTCAGCGGCACGAAGCCGCCGGTTGGCAGCCAGTGCAGCTGCACCCCGAAGAACACGATTAGGAGCAGCCCGAACCAGAAATCGGGAACCGACAAGCCCAGCAGGGCCACCGAGGTCGCCGCCTGGTCGATCCAGGTATTGTGCCGGACCGCCGCGAGGATGCCGAGCAGCATGCCCATCACGACGGACAGCAACAGTCCCAGCGCGACAAGCGAGAGGGTGACGGGCAGCCGCTCGATCACGGCCGCCGCCACCGAGCGATTCAGCAGATAGGACCGCCCGAGATCGCCGTGCAGGAGATGGCCGTACCACACCATGGCACGCTCGAGCAGCGGCCTCTCCAGGCCAAGTTCCTGGCGCAGGCGGACGATCTGCGCGGGCGTCGCGTCGGGCCCGGCGATCTCCGCCGTCACGTCGCCCGGCACGATCCAGATGATCAGGAACGTGACGACCGACACGACGGCCAGGACCGGGATCGCGCTCAGCAGGCGTCGAACCAGGAAGCGAAGCACGGTTCAGTGTCCGCCCGCAGGCATCAGGCTTTGACCCGGACGTTATAGAGGCGCGGGAAGCGGAACGGCCGGTAGCCTTCGACGCTGGAGCGCGCCGCCTGCATCTGGCCGGTATCCCCGAGCTTGATGATGCCGAAGAACTCATAGAGGCGCTTCTGGATCTTCGCGAAGGTGACCTTGCGCGCCGCGACGGTCTTGCCGATGACGAGCTCCTGGTAGAGGACGTCGAGTTCCCGATCGTTCTTGACGAACAGCGGGCGTTTCCCGGTGAAAGTGGACACCAGGGCAACAGGGCCGACATAGGGTTCGATCCCCAGCATCAAGGTCCAGCCGTGCCAGCCTGTGGGTTGTAGGCGGATCTTGAGCGCGGTCGGCCAGTCGACCTGGTTGATCACCGCGTTGATGCCGACCGCCTTCAGATTCCCAGCGATCACCACGGCCGCCTTGTTGTGCTCCGTATAGTTGGAGTCGGTGAGGATCGAGAACTCCTCGCCCTTGTAGCCGGCTTCTGCCAGGAGCTTCTTCGCGCGGGCGACATCGTGCTGGTTGTAGTAGCTCTTGCCGATGTCGCCGGCATAGTACGGCGTGCCCTTGTACTGCCAGCCGTGATCGAGCTCGTAGAAGCCCGCGGTCGCCAGGGCCATGACCTCTTCCATGTTGAGCGCGACCTGCACGGCCTCGCGGAACTTGGGATTGTTGGTTGGCGCGACATCCAGGTTCATGATCAGCGTGAGCATGGCCCACGGCATGTTCTTGTAGACTTTGATGTTCGGGTTCTTCTCCATCCGCTTGCCGGCGGGCACCGAAATCTCTTCCACGATATGCACTTCGCCGGCCTCAAGCGCCGCGGTCTGGGCGCCGGGCTCGGGCATGATCCGGAAGGTCACGGTGTCGAGATACGCGGTCTTGCGGCCACCGAAGCCGTCGATATCCGGCATTCGGGTATCCTGGGAATATTCGGCGAACCGTGTCAGCTTGACATGGCTGTCCGGGACATACTCGACGTATTTGTAGGGACCGGTGCCGATGATCGAGGTCTTGCCCGCCTCCGCCAGGGCGTCCTCTTCCGGGATGATCACGGCCGGGGCGCGCGGCGAGCAGAAGGATTCGAGGAAGGTCGGCGTGGCCTGGTGCATCGTCAGCGTCACTTCGTAGTCGCCGGTGATGTCGATGCTCTTGACCGCTTCCAGCAGGTTGCTGGTGGCGCCGACCTTGCGGTAGCGCTCCAGCGACGCCTTGACGTCCTTGGCCGTCATTTCCTTAAGGTTGTGGAACTTCACGCCCTTGCGCAGGGGAAAGCGATAGGTGAGTCCGTCATCGGACACGACGACCGTCTCGGCCAGGATAGGGATAGGCGCGGTGTGCTCGCTGAACCCGTAGAGCGTCTCGTAGATGTTCATGTTGATGTTGCGCGAGGCCTGCGACGACGTGGACATCGCATCGAGGCTAGGCGGATTGGAGCCCTGGACGAAAATGATCTCTCCGCCGGCGGCGGCCGCCGCACCTTTGGGCAGCGCCGCCGCCAGAGCCGCCAGCGCCGTTCCGGCAAGCAGGTTGCGCCGTGAAGTCCGGTTGCTGTGGTCCATAGCCGATCTCCCTCCTGCGTTTATTTTCGCTGACCTGCCCCGGCGCCGTTACGCGGGGCTGTTGCGGTCGGCGTCTTGGTTGGGCTATATGGTATAATCGTATACAATGAAGAATTTCTTCAGGTCAAGCCACCGGCACACGCATGACCGACATCGCCGCACTACACTGCTACCGCATTGCGCGCCGGCAGACCGAAGGCCGGCGCGAGGGCGAAGTCGTCCCCGCCCTGATCCAGGACGGCCGCCAGTTGCCGCTGCATGTTCGCGGCCAGGGCCTGGGACGCCGGATCGTCGACGAGATTGGCCTGTTCGCAGGGATCGGCCGCGAGATCGAATAACTGCCACGGTCGCGCATCGGTCCGGCCCCCAAGCACCGTGTATTGTGGTTGCGGGTACGCAGGCCACGCCATGTACTGTCCCAATAGGCTCGGTTGGTGCGGGTCTCGGTGACGAATTCCAGTAGGACGCCATCGCGGTCCGGTTCCGGCGCCCGCCCCAGGATATAAGGCGCGAAATCGACCCGGAGCGGCGCCGGCGCCTCGCTGCCGCCAACCAGGCCCGGCAGGTTGCAGAATAGATCCTCGGTATGAACCGGCACGCCGCAGGCACATCCGCCCGGCACGAGGCCAGGCGCCCGGCAGCTGACGATGAGCGGGACGCGGACCGATTCCTCCCACGGTTCGGCCTTGCCGAGCTTGCCGTGGCTGCCACCGCGCTCGCCGTGGTCCGAGAGGAGCGCGACCATGGTGCTATCGGCGATTCCGTTGCGCTCAAGCATATGACAGCGGCGCCCGACATTGTCGTCGATCACTTCGATCATGGCGTAATAGGCCTGCATGTTTGCGTCGAACACGCGCCGCACGGAGTGTGGTTCGGCAGGATCGATCGCCCCGCCGGGGCCGCTGGCCTCGTACCATTCGGGCGGGAAGAAACGGATGGCGTCGATGTCGACATTGGGCCGCAGCACGAGCGGGCCGGGAAAGTGGAGCAGGCGGCAGTGAAATGCACGCCCTCGGCGGCAAGGCGATCGATATGCGGCGTTCTGACGTTCGGGCCCCCGGCAAACCCGAGCGCGTCCTGCCTGAGCTGGTCGACGAACACCCGATGACATTCGTGTTCCGCATCCGTGTTGCGCCCCACCTTCGCGCTTGCGTCGCGCCGTACTGCGGATCGTGGCCACTGTCCGGGTGGCGCCGCAGGTATCCTCGCATGGTATGTCGAGGCTTGCTAATATTGTCTTATTGTATATCATTTGCCGCAGACGTTTCAACTGAAAACAGCCGAGGGGGGCCGGCCAGGCGTGCGACTGCCACAACACATTGCGACTCACCCCGATCCTGATCGGAAACTGCTCGAGGTTGCCAACCTGAGCATTGCCTTCGGTTCGATGACGGTGGTGGATGGCGTTTCACTGACACTTTCGGCCGGCGAAGTGCTTGGGATTGTCGGCGAGTCCGGCAGCGGCAAGAGCATGACCGCGCTCGCACTGATGCGCCTGCTTCCGGCAGGCGGCCGGCTGACCGCCGACCGGCTGGAGTTTCTCGGCGAGGACCTGCTGACGGTGACCCCGCGCCGGCTGGAGGCGCTTCGTGGCAGCGAGATGGGCATGATCTTCCAGGAACCGATGACGGCCCTGAACCCCGTGCTGTCGATCGGCAGCCAGATCGGCGAGACTGTCAGGCGTCATCTCAAGGTCAGCCGCCGGGAGGCGCGGGACCGCAGTATCGAGGCCCTGAAGCGCGTGCGCATTCCGGCGCCGGAACACCGCGTCGACGAATATCCCCATCAGCTGTCCGGCGGCATGCGCCAGCGCGTGATGATCGCCATGGCACTGGCCTGCGAGCCCAAACTGTTGATCGCCGATGAACCGACCACGGCTCTCGACGTCACGATCCAGGCGCAGATACTGGAGCTGATGCAGGATCTGCAGGCCGAGTTCCGGATGGGGGTTATCCTGATCTCGCACGATCTTGGGGTCATCTCATCCTTCGCCGACAGGGTCTCGATCATGTATTGCGGCCGTGTCGTGGAGGAGGCGATGGCCGACAGCGTGTTCAAGCATCCGCGGCATCCCTACACCGAAGGCCTGCTTGCCAGCATTCCGTCGATCGATCGCGACATCGCCCGCCTGACAGCGATTGAAGGTACCGTCCCGCCACCCTTTGATCTGCCGCCGGGCTGCCGCTTCGCACCCAGGTGCGGTTATGCGAAGGAGGTATGCGCCACCGTGCAGCCGCCGCTCGCGTCGCTGGGCCCGGGGAGCCGCTCTGCGTGCATCCGCAACACCGGCTACGCGTTGGGGGCCGGGGTGGCATGAGGGAGCATCCACCAGGCGCGTTTCCGCCAGCGCCGTTGCTCAGCGTGCGGAACATCCGCAAGGATTTCGTCTCCGCCCGCCACAGTTTGCGCGCCGGGCGCCGGACGGTCCGGGCGGTCGACGGGGTATCGTTCGACATCCTGCCCGGCGAGACGCTCGGGCTGGTGGGGGAGAGCGGCTGCGGCAAGACCACCACCGGCCGGTTGGTGCTGCGCATCGTCGAACCGACGGCAGGGCAGGTGATCTTCGGCGGTCGCAACCTGCTGGACCTCAATCCGCGGGACATGCGGGCCGCCCGGCGGGACATGCAGATCGTGTTCCAGGACCCGCAGAGTGCGCTGAATCCCCGGATGACCGTGGGGGAACAGATCGTGGAGCCGCTGGTGATTCACGGCATCGGCGACACGCTCAGCCGGGAGGAACGCCTGCGGGACCTCCTCGGCCTCGTCGGGCTCGCCGAATACCATGCGAGCCGGTTTCCGCACGAATTCTCCGGTGGGCAGAGGCAGCGCGTCTGCATTGCGCGTGCGCTCGCGCTGCATCCGCGCTTCATCGTGTGCGACGAAGCCGCATCGGCGCTCGACGTCTCGATCCAGGCGCAGATCCTCAACTTGTTGCAGGACCTCAAGCGGCAGCTCGGCCTGACCTATCTGTTCATCAGCCACGACCTGGGCGTCATTCGCCACATATCGGACCGTGTCGCCGTCATGTATCTCGGCCAGATCGTCGAGATCGGCCCGAAGGCGCAAATTTTCGACGCGCCCTTGCATCCCTACACCATCGCATTGCTGTCGGCGGTTCCATCGAACCGGGAGGGTAAGAAGCAGTTCGCGACGATCCGTGGCGACGTCCCCAATCCCGCGGATCCGCCGCCCGGCTGCCGGTTCCATACGCGCTGCCCCATGGCCCAACCCATCTGCCAGGCCACGCCGCCGCCGCTGCGCGCCGTAGCCGCGTCGCACGAAGCCGCATGCCATTTTGCCGAAGAAATCCAGGCGAAATACCCAGACAAGAAAGCTCGCGCCTGACCGACCAGGGTGCGTGGCCGCACCTTCCGCCACTCACCTTCGCCATGATCTGCCCCGGCGGTGGGTCGTGCTGCTGCGCTGGCCACGCGGTTTGTCATTGACTCATGTCTACAATGCTTATTGTATACGATATTGCTGAAACATCCAAAGGGGGGGGACAGAACTCATGTTGCCTAAAGCAACCTTCGCGTTGTGCTTGGCGCTCATCGCCGGCACGACGAGTGCCGCCGTGGCACAAGGCTACCGCTTCGAGGCCGTGCCGCTCTTCCAAAACTGCGGCGACAATTCCCTGAAGCACGCCCAACAAGATGGGATCACGCTCGGCATATCGCCCTCTCCGCCCTATTCCTCGATCGATCCTGCTACCCACAAAGCGAGCGGCCTCGATGTCGACATCAACGAAGCGGCGCTGAGATGGCTCGGGATCACGAAGATCCACTACGAGGTGATGCCCTTCGGGCAACTGATTCCTGCCATGCTGTCGCACCGCATCGACGTGGTGGCGGCGAACATCCACATCACCCCGGATCGGCTCAAGGCGGTTTCCTTCTCCGGCCCAGCATGGTGGTACGGTCCAGCGATCGTCGTGCAGAAGTCCAACACCGCCGCACCGCACAGCTTCGCTGCGTTGAAGGGCACGCAAGTCGGCGCCATCGCAGGGTCGGCGGCGGACGAGTATCTTCGTTCGATCGGAGTGACGGTGACGCCATTCCAAACGGACGCCGAAGAATTCGCCGCTATTACGACCGGGCGGGTCAAGGCGATCCTTGAGGACGACGTGAAGGTTCTGGCCTATCTCCAGGCCAATAAATCCGCGCCCATAGAGATCGTGCCAAACGTCAAGGTTCCTGACGACATGATCTACAAATATGGTTATGGCTATGCCCGCTACGCCATGCGCAAAAGTGATTGCTCGCTGCGTGTCGGTTACACTCAGGCGCTGGCCGAAGTCCGAGGCAACGGCGAGATGTCGGCGCTGCTGAAGAAATACGGCCTGTCGAATCGCAACCTGTTCTTCTTCCCGCTTTGAGATCGAGAGACCTCCACCTCGATGGACCTATTGAACCTGGAGGTCGTTCGCGACTACGGCTCGGTTTTCCTGCATGGCTTGGCGATCACCGTCATGCTCACGCTGGTGGTGATCGTTCTTGCCAGCCTGTTGGCAATCCCGGTGGCGTTGGCGCGTCTGTCGCCGTCCCGCTCCATCCGCTGGCCCGCTGATTTCTACGTCGAGTTCATTCGGGCTACGCCACTGATTCTACAACTTATATACATCTTTTATGTCTTGCCGAGCGCGGGACTGCGGCTGGAACCGATCCCCGCGGCAATCATCGGCCTCACCCTCAACTACTCAGCATACATGAGTGAAGTATACCGAAGTGGCATCCAGGCGGTCCCGAAAGGGCAGTGGGAAGCCGCCCTCAGTCTTGGCCTGAAGCGGTGGCAGGTGCTGGGCAAGATCGTCTTGCCGCAAGCATTTCGTATCGTTCTTCCAGCACTTGGAAACTACCTTATCTCTCTATTCAAGGATACCGCGCTCGCCTCTGTTGTCACCGTGCAGGAATTGATGTTCAGTGGGCAGATAATTGCCGCACGAAATTATCAATATTTCACTGTGTACACCGTTACCGCGTTTCTATATTTCGCAGTTGGCTACCCGTCAGCGCTGATTGTCCGGCGCATCGAGGACTGGTCGCGCCATGGTTGGACAGACACGCGCCGCAAGCGCACGTAAACGGGAGCATTGGGAATGCAGAGACTGAAGATTACCTCCATCGAGGCGGCGCCATTATTTGGCGAGAGTCCGAAGGGTGGCTGGTCGACGGAAATCAAGCCGGATGATTCGATCCATGCGCTGATCGCCGTTCACACTGATGCCGGCATCACCGGACTCGGCAGCGTCTTCACCGATGGTCGAATGGTTCAGGCCGCCTTGCAAGTATTGCGACCACTGTTCGACGGTGAGAATGCGCTGGAACCGGAGCGGGTCGCCGAGAAACTGCACCAAAACACGTTCTGGATGGGCCGGGGGGGAGTCATAACGCACACGATTAGCGGCATCGACATCGCCCTTTGGGACATTCTGGGGAAGGTCACTCACCAGCCAGTCGGGCGCCTGCTCGGTGGCACCTATCGGCACCGTGTTCAGCCGTATTGTTCCTTGCTGATGGAAGAGCCCCAGCAGATGGCGGACACTGTTGCAGCCTTCCGCGCCCGCGGGTTCCGTGCCTTCAAGATCGGATGGGGGCCGTTCGGTCGTGCACTTGACCCGAAACTGGATGAGACAATCGTGCGTGCGGCCCGGGAAGCCGCGGGCGATACGGCAAAGCTGTTCGTCGATGCCGGTGCGAGCGATGCATATTGGCCGCACGGCCTAAAATGGGCGCTGCGTACGGCGCAGATGCTTGATGACTTCGATGTTGGTTGGTTCGAGGAACCGCTGCGGCCCGATGCACTCGACGATTACTGCGCATTGCGGCTTCAAAGCCGCGTTCCGATCGCCGGCGGAGAGGTTCTGACGCGGCGCCAATCCTTCTTGCCCTGGCTGTCGCGCGGAGCGTTCGACATTGTCCAGCCGGACGTCACTAAGGTGGGTGGCATCAGCGAGCAGCGCCGTATCGCCTGGCTCGCTGACGAGTTCGGCGTGAAATATATCGGCCACGGCTGGAATACGGCTCTTGGTTTGGCCGCCGACCTCCATTTGGCCGCTGCAATGCCGCAGACCGATCTCGTCGAGTTCATCGGTGGTAGTCCTTACGTGGACGGGATTCTATCGGAGCCTTTCATGCTTGATGATGAGGGCTATCTTGCGATCCCAGACGGCCCGGGCCTCGGGGTTCAATTGGATCCCGCGAAGCTGGCGCGGTTTACGCCCAATCCGGAGGTGTTGTTCGCGCCTCCAAAGCGCAGATAAAGCGAACCGGTGCTTTAGCCGGTGGCCGGCGGCCGACAGTGCGTCCGGACGGCCCCGGGGCGGGTTCTGAAGCGGCGATGGGCCTGGGACACGCGACTGCTGGTCGACAAAGAGCTTGGCACCGCGCCAGATGTCGATTTCAGGGACCATGAGTCAGTGAAGCCGCGACCCGGCGGCGGTCGCTACTGTCGGCACTTAGCCCGCCCCTTTCCTGTTCACAGGCCGCCCGTCAACCAGCAACTGCCGTCAGGAACGTCTCCAGCGCGATGTTGCGGCCGCAGAGTACCGCGGCCACCTTTCGCCCTTTGTAGCGTTCGGCGCTCTTGATCATGCCGGCGACCGCAGCACCGGCGGCTCCTTCGATCATCCAACGCTCCGTTTCGGCGATCCTGCGCATCGCGGCGGCGATCTGGTGCTCCGTCACCGTCACGGTCTCGTCGATCACAGCCTGGCAGATCGGGAAGGTGATCGACCTCGCTTCTACCGCACCGGCGGTTCCGTCCGACAACGTGGCCGTTTCCTCTACGTCGACGATCCGCCCCGCTTCCAGCGCGCGCAGCATGCAGGGCGAGTTCTCGGGCCACACCCCGACGACGCGGGTCTTGGGGCTCAACCGCTTGAGTGCGGTCCCGGCACCGCCGATCAAGCCACCGCCGCCGACCGCGATGAACACCGCGTCCAGCTCGCCGTTCTGCTCCACCAGCTCCACGCCGGTCGTTCCCTGCCCGGCGACGACCTGGGGATCGTTGTATGGTGAAACGTAAACCTTCCCCTCGCGCTCTCCGCGCTCGCGCGCCCGCAACTCGGCGGCGATCGGCGGGCCGTCCACCGATACCAGCGTGGCCCCCAGCGCCCTGATGGCCGCTGTCTTGAGGGACGACGCCGACGCTGCCACGTAGACCGTCACGGAAATGCCGAGACGCGATCCTGCCCGGGCTACGGCGAGCCCGTGATTGCCAGTCGACGCGGTCACCACCCCGGCCCGGCGCTCGGCGTCATCCAAATGCGCCAGCTTGTTGGTCGCGCCACGCAGCTTGAACGACCCAGTTGGCTGCAGATGTTCACACTTGAGGAATACGTCGCAGCCGGTCGACGCTGACAGCGCGCTGCTGAAATCCAGCGGCGTGACGGAGACCTCGGGCCGGATCGCAGCGTGTGCCGCAACGATTTTCTGGAAGAGTCCCTCCACTCCAACCTCCCTCGCGATCGCCCTCGATTGCGACAGCCTATGCGCCAGCACTCTGAAAGCAACTGCTGCGGCCATTCCGGGTTGGAGCAACCGCATCCATGACTCTCAGTTACGCCGCAATCACCCGCCTTGGCGAGCAGGGTGCCCGCCCAACGGCAGCCAATCTCCCATCCCGCTGCAAGGGTGTTAATCCGCATCATGAAGCGACCCGGCTATATGCGGACATATCAATGAGTTGGCGCGCCGATCGGCGCGGGAACCCCGCGCCGAATGACAGGCTGGGCTGCTGCGGCTGAGCCGGAGCAGCGTCTATTATCTTCCTCGCCCGGTGCCGCCGGCGCGGCTGGCGATCATGCACCGGATCGATGCGCTGCATTTGGAGCACCCCTTCGCGGGCAGCCGGATGCTGCGCGATCTTCTGCGCGCCGAGGGCGTGGTGATCGGCCGCGTGGCGGTGGCGACGCTGATGCGGCGGATGGGGATTGAGGCGCTGTATCGCCGGCCGAACACGTCCAAACCCGCGCCGGGCCACAACCTGCGGAAGCTGGTGGTGGATCGGCCGAACCAGGTCTGGGCGATGGACATCACGTATATTCCGATGGCGCGCGCCTTCGTCTAACCCAGACTACCGTCGGGTCCCATCGATCGGCTGAAAGCTCTCCGGCCAAACACATCACCGCACTCGGACAAATCGCCTCGTCATCGAGCCGATATCGTCAAAACGCGCGCCCATCGATTGGCACGCAATTGCCTACTGCGCGCCAGTGCGAACCGGTCTCTCACAAAAGCAAACCAGTCTCCGGCTCCCGGGCCCGGTCACTTTCGGATATTGGAAAATCGACGACAGAGACCGGGGCTAAAACCTGGCCCTACAGTGCCGCCAGTCGCGCATCACCGCCAGCAAGAGACCCGACCCTCATCGGTAACCCCCGACACCGCCCCACAATTTCCAGAAAAGCGACATAACCTGGCCGACGGCCATATGCGTGGCTGGGGAGAGGGAACCCAGCCAAACGAGTCTCCACTCTCGGCCCTGCTTTGAACCGTTCCACGCCATTCGGGGTAGCAGTCGGAGATCGAATCCAACATGCTCTTGTGGATGCCGCCCCGGTTCTGAGAACCGTCGCCGACTCGATGGGTACGATAGGCATCACCCAGCGTGACCACTGCCTCTGCGCCGAAAGCCTAGCGGCGCGTGTGGGCTTGCTTTCTCCAAGATAGGGCATTAAACACGTAATGTTGCGATGCAGCATGTCGTAGGCCACCCTTCGGAGACCAGCCAGTCCAATGTAGACCTTCCTGCAGCTCCCAGACTCTTCGCCCGCCTATGTCGTTCGATACGAATAGGCTGAAGGGAATGCTGCAGGCGGTTTTTGGATGGATTTCTACTGCAGTCCCGTTCCCTTTATATTTGTTGTTATGACGCTGGCCTTGTCTCGCACTATGGGGACAAACGTGCCTGTCGATACAGGATCAATATGTCCCTCTCCAGAATACGCACCGAATGGTTCGGCAACATCCGTGGCGATGTTCTGGCCGGGATCGTGGTTGCCCTGGCCCTGATCCCAGAGGCGATCGCCTTTTCGATTATCGCCGGGGTGGACCCGAAGGTGGGCCTGTACGCCTCGTTCTCCATCGCGACGATTAGCGCCTTCGCCGGCGGCCGGCCGGGCATGATTTCGGCGGCGACAGCGGCCACCGCGGTGCTGATGGTCACCCTGGTGCGCGATCATGGGCTGCAATACCTGCTGGCCACCACGATCCTGGCCGGGCTGCTCCAGGTCGCGGCGGGATTGCTGCGGCTCGGCTACGTCATGCGCTTCGTTTCGCGTTCAGTGATCACCGGCTTCGTCAATGCCCTGGCCATCCTGATCTTCATGGCGCAGCTGCCGGAACTGGTCGGGGTGCCATGGCTGACCTATGTGATGGTCGCCGGTGGGTTGGCCATCATCTATCTGTTCCCGCGGCTAACCAAGGTGGTGCCCTCGCCGCTGATCTGCATCATCGTGCTGACCGCGATCTCACTGGCGTTGAAGATGGATATCCGCACCGTCGGCGACATGGGGCAGTTACCCGACACCCTGCCGGTGTTCCTGTTGCCGCAAATACCTCTGACCCTGGAAACGCTGCAGATCATTCTGCCCTATGCAGCCGCGGTTGCCGCGGTCGGATTGCTCGAATCGCTGATGACCGCCTCCATCGTCGACGAGCTGACGGATACGCCGAGCGACAAGAACCGCGAATGCGTGGGCCAGGGCGTGGCCAATTTCTGCACCGGGTTCATCGGCGGCATGGCCGGCTGCGCGATGATCGGCCAGTCCGTCATCAATGTGAAGTCGGGCGGGCGGGGGCGCCTGTCCACACTGTGCGCCGGCGTGTTCCTGCTGATCCTGTGCGTGGTGCTCGGCCAGTGGGTGAAGCAGATTCCCATGGCCGCGCTGGTCGCCATCATGATCATGGTTTCGATCGGCACATTCAGCTGGCGGTCGATCGCCAACCTCCGGACCCATCCGCGCAGTTCCTCGGTGGTGATGCTGTCCACCGTCATCGTCGTTGTGGCCAGCCACAACCTGGCGATGGGAGTGCTGGTCGGCGTGCTGTTGTCGGGCATCTTCTTCGCCTGGAAAATCGCGCAGATCTTCCGCGTCACCTCGACGCTATCCGAGGACGGCACGGCGCGGACCTATGTTGTCGTCGGCCAGGTGTTTTTTGCCTCGGTGGAGGATTTCGTGGCTGCGTTTGATTTCAAGGAGGTGTTGGAGAAGGTGACGATCGATGTGTCCCATGCGCATATCTGGGACATCTCCAGCGTCGCGGCGCTCGACACCGTGGTGCTCAAGTTTCGCCGCGAGGGTGCGGCGGTCGAGATCATCGGCCTGAATGAAGCGAGCGAGACAATCGTCGACAGACTCGCGATTCACGACAAGCCCGGCGCGCTGGAACGGCTGGCGGGGCATTGAGGGGGGAATGGACCATGACCAAGCTGATGGCGCTGATCGACGGTTCGATATACGCGCAGAGCGTCTGCGACCACGCGGCCTGGGCGGCACAGCGCATCGGGGCGTCGGTCGATGTGCTGCATGTGCTAGGCCGGCGCGACGTGGCGATGGCCTCCACCGATTTCAGCGGCACGCTGGATGCCGAAGTTCGCGACACGCTGCTGGCTGAACTGGCCAGCCTAGACGAGCAGAAATCCAAACTCGCCCTGCGGCGCGGCCGACTGTTGTTGGACGAAGCCAAGACCCGCCTGACGGCCGCCGGCGTGTCCGATGTGGCCACCAAGTTGCGCCATGGCGACGTGATAGAGACGGTTCAGGAATTCGAAGCCGGTGCCGACCTGATCGTGATCGGCAAGCGCGGCGAGGCGGCCGATTTCGCCAAGCTGCATCTCGGCTCCAACCTCGAGCGAGTGGTGCGCGCCAGCCACAAGCCAGTGTTGGTGGCATCTCGCGCCTTTCGGCCGATCACCCGGTTCCTGATTGCCTTTGACGGCGGCACCAGCGCCATGAAGGCGGTGGATTATGTCGCCAGAAGCCCGATCTTCGATGGGCTGGACTGCCGGTTGCTGAGCGCGGACCCGGACACGCCCGAAACACGCAAGCGTCTGGACGATGCCGCCTCCGTGCTGCGCTCGACCGGCTACGCGGTGCAGGCCGATATCGTCTCTGGTCCGGCCGACGCGGCCATTTCCCGGCGCGTGGAGGCCGACGGCATCGATCTGCTGGTGATGGGCGCCTATGGCCATTCCCGCATCCGCAGCCTGGTGATCGGCTCCACCACCACCGAGATGATCCGTTCCTGTAAGGTCCCGGTGGTGCTGTTCCGCTGAGGGCTGATGGCGGCATGTCAGCACTCAGCCAGTCCGGCAGTGGCACCTTTGCCTTCGCCCGAGACAATGCTCGGGTTCTTGTCTTCGGCGCCATGCACACCTTCTTTTCGGCACCGGGCCAGACACTGTGCATCGGCCTGTTCATCGCTTCGTTCTCAGCCGCGTTTGGGCTGACCGCTGGCGATATCGGCGGGCTCTACCTGCTCGCCACCCTCGCCTCGGTGTCAATCGGCACGCAAAAGGGACCCCGGATCGGCGTCCAAAAGGGACCCCTTCTGATGATAGGGAT
>MKWE01000018.1 GCA_001899585.1 Rhodospirillales bacterium 70-18 | reverse complement strand
AGCGAAGAATTTTTCGGAGAGGGGTCGCATCATGACAATCATCGCCCTCCCCGAAACGCGGCCGCCGCATAATTTGCTTGTCGAACCGTCCGTGCGCCATGCGCTGGAAGAAGACATGGGCCGCGCCGGCGACATCACCACCGATCTCATCATCGCGCCCGAGACTCGCGTTACCGCCCGCATGGCGGCCCGGAAAGACGGCACCATCGCCGGATTGATCGCGGCGGAATGCGCTTTCCGCCTGGTCGATCCCGCGCTCAGCTTCAAAGTGGAAACGCCGGACGGGTCGAAGGCTGCCAACGGGCAAACCCTCGCCACAGTCGAAGGCTCAGCCCGCGCCATCCTGACGGCGGAGCGTGTGGCGCTGAACTTCACCGGCCATCTTTCCGGTGTCGCCACCACCACCCGCGCGCTGGTCGATGCGGTCGCGGGCACGAATGCGCGCATCGTCTGCACCCGTAAGACCACGCCGGGCCTGCGCGTGCTGGAAAAATATGCGGTGCGTTGTGGTGGCGGTTTCAATCACCGTTTCGGCCTCGACGATGCGGTGCTGATCAAGGACAATCATCTGGCCGCGGCAGGCGGCATCAAACCCGCGATCGAGCGCGTGCGCGCGGGCCTCGGCCATATGGCGAAAATCGAACTGGAAGTGGACACGCTGGCCCAGTTGGAGGAGGCGCTGTCACTGGGCGTGGACACGATCCTGCTCGACAATATGGCGCCTGCCGACATGAAGCGCGCCGTGGCGCTTTCCAAAGGCCGCGCGGTGCTCGAAGCCTCGGGCAATGTCACGATCGCAACCGTGCGCGCGATCGCTGAGACCGGCGTCGATTACATCTCCTCCGGCGCCATCACCCACTCCGCCCCCAATTTCGACATCGGCCTGGATTTCTGAAACCTGCGATGAAGCCGATCGCCTGCTTTCTTACAGCCTTAACGCTTCTCGCGGGATGTGCAGACACACGCGGGAACATTGGCGATGGCTCATCAAAAGAATCCGTGTGTACCTCACAGAATTCAATGGATGTCGAACTGCACAACATCGCTCGTAATCACAGCCACTATCAGGGCCGCTGTATTCGAACAGTTGGAGTCGTGACGTCCCGCTTGATTGTTGAAGACGCCGCCCGGCTTAGTGGCCCGACTCGCAGCAAAACCAGCGCCAACACCTCTCTGATTGGCGTTTATTGGAATGACAAGAACGCCTATAAGAAATTTCATAAGCATCCCGAACGGGTGACTATTGTTGGAAGATTGGACTCTTGCGAACGACTTACCCGCAAGGCTGAGGCCGATGCTGACGAATGGAATAAAAAGCCAGCCTCAGAACGGCAGGATCAGGACGGCATGGAAATTGTGGAAATCCCAATTCTATCGGGGCCATGCCACGACTCGTCTGGACCGGTCATATTTATTTTTGCGTATCAAGTGCTTAAAAATCCGGTTGCTCCAAAACAGCCATCTTTAACCAAGCAATCGTCAGAGACGAATAAGCGGTACAGCAAACCCGGTAGAACGCCGCCTTAAAGTCCACTAGCAATAGCGTACAGACACGCAAAACTTTCGGGGCGCGGGGAGAGTATTGCAGCACCCCCCACCGTCTCGGATGCCGACGCATCCTCGCCACCTCCCCCGTGAACGGGGGAGGAGAAGTGGATGCAGTAAGCGGACTGTACTCCTCCCCCGCTTGCGGGGGAGGTCGGCGAACGCATGTGAGCCGGGAGGGGGCGCTTGGGTCCGGCGCCTATTCGTGTCTAGACTTCTTCGCAAAATGGGTCCGGCGCCTATTCGTGTCTAGACTTCTTCGCAAAA
>MKWE01000017.1:174842-246234 GCA_001899585.1 Rhodospirillales bacterium 70-18 | reverse complement strand
TTCGAGGCTACCATCAAGTCCGCGGAGGCGTTCCTTTTCGCCGCATCCGCGATCCTGCTCCTACGTCGGCTGGCACGTTGATGGCCCGATTCAAGACAGACTGTTAGCCGCGAATCAACACCACGCCTTCAATCTCAACGGAGATATTATTCGGCAAGCTGGCCATGCCGACCGCCGAGCGGGCGGCGCGGCCGGCGTCGCCGAACACCGCCACGAACAGGTCGGAACAGCCGTTGATCACCTTCGGGTGCTCGGTGAAGCCGGGCACCGCGTTGACCATGCCGAGCAGCTTCAGCACCGTGTCCACCCGGTCCAGCGAGCCGAGCGCCAGGCGCATGTTGACGAGCAGGTTCAGGCCGCATTGCTGGGCGGCGCGGTAGCCCTGTTCCACCGTCAGTTCGCGCCCCACCGAGCCGATGGTGCTGGAGCCATCCGGGTGGCGCGGGCCGATGCCGGAGAGGAATAGCAGGCCGCCGCCGATGCGGAATGGCACGTAGTTGCCGATCGGCTGCGGCGGGGGCGGCAGCACCAGCCCGGTGGCGGCGAGGTGGGCTTCAAGGCGGGCTTCGGCGGACATGGGGCCTCTCAGGCGCGACGGTAGAAATTGGTGAGCCGGGCGATCGGGCCGTCCGGCGTCTGGTTAGCATTGGCCTCGGCCAGCGCCGCGAACAGGCTGGCCGCACCCAGATGGATGTCGCGCGCCGGAATGTCGCCGAGGAAAGCCGAGATTTCCTGCATCTCGGCGACCCAGCGATAGGCCTTGGGGAACATGTCGGGCACGCTGCGTTGCAGCCAGGCCAGCAGGGCGGGCTGGCTGTCGGCAAGCTCGGCCCGCAGCGCCTCGGCGGCGCCGGCCTGCGCGGCGCCCAGCGCCATGGCGCTGCCCAGCGCGGTCAGCCCCTTGGTGATGCCGGCATAGCTCATCTTCAGCGCCGAGGCGGCGCCGATCCCGCCCTCAATCACCCGCAAATCGATGCCATGGGTGCGCAGGCCGAGCAGTGCCGGGGCGTGCGGGCCGGAGGCGTAGAGCTTGGGGCCGGGGCCATCCTGCTTCGGCGGGCCACCGATGATGCCGACATCGACGAAGCGGGCGGCCGGCACGGCGGCGGCGATGGCCTGCACGGTGGGCGGGCTGACCGCGTTGCAGTCGGCGTAGAGCACCTGCCCGGGCCGTTCCGCCAGCACCGGGGCGAGGCGCTCGGCCAGCCCAAGCGCCTCGCCGGGCGGTAGGATCGACAGCACGGCTTCGGCCCAGCGGACCAGTGCCGCCTCGCTCTCCAGAGTCGCGAGACCGGCGGCGCGGGCGGCGCTGCCACCGCCCCTGCCCGCCAGCGTCACCGCCACCTCGGCGCCGCGCTGGTGCAGCCGCCACGCGACGGCCGCCCCCATGGCGCCCGGCGCAATGACGGCGATCCGCATCAGAAGCGGACCGACGCCGCCAGCGAGCCGAACTGGTGCAGCCCGCCGGGCTGGTGGTGGTACTGCTCGGTCTGGATCACATGCGTGTAGGTCAGGCGCACGCCGTGGTACATGATGGCGAAACCGGCCTGCACCTCGCCCACGAACAGCTCGCGCTTCACGTTCGGGCTGGTGCGCCAGGTATTGCCGTCCAGCGTGATGTCATGCGCCACCGCCTGCCCGCCGGCGCCGGCGAAGATATACCAAGCGAACGGGCGGGTGGGGGTATAGGCGTCGCCGCCGGTCAGGCCCGGGCGCAGCCGTGCCGGGCCGAAATCGGACTCCAGCCCCTCGCCGATGCGGAACACCACGCCGGTCTGCCCATAGACGCGCAGATTGCCCACCGCGGCGGTGAGCGATGGCAGCGCCTCGGTCTCCAGCCCGGCGACATGGCCGGTCTTGACGCGCCAGACGCGCTCGCTGGTGATCTGCAGCAGCGGCTCGTTGTGCAGCTGCGACGACCAGCCGTTGATGCGCTTCTGGCCGATCAGGTCGTGGAAGTTGTTCTGCACCTCCTCGCCCAGCGCGGCCGGGCCGACCACGCCGAGGCCCAGCGTCATCGAGCTGCGCGTGGTGGGCGTGTCCTGCATCAGCGAAAAATTGGCCATCAGCACGCCGGCATACGGTCGGTCGCCGGGGAGCGAGGCGGCGGTGGAGGTGTTGGCAGGGGTGTAGATCTGCTGCGTCAGATCGAAGGAGATACGCTGGTCGCCGCCGAACCACAGCGCGCGGCCCATGCGCTGCAGGAAATCCGGCACCTCGCCGACACCCGAGGTCCAGCCGACGCGCACGCCGTTGGTGTAGAACCGGTCGGTCAGCTTGGCGGTGCTGATCGAGGCGTTTTCGCCCTGCAGCGTCCAGATGCTGGTTTTGTCGGGCGCAGGCTTGGCATCCTGCGCATTGGCGGCGGAGATGCCAAACGGCAGGGCCATCCCGCCCAGAACCAGCGGAGCCGAGAGCCGGGCGGCGCGCGCCAGGCGGGACAAGCGGTTGGTCATGCGGACCTCGTTGCGTACAGGGCAGCCAGTCTACCGGCTCGTGGGCTGTTCGGGTAGCCTGGAATGGACCGGAATACCAGCACGATCAAAGGGAAAACTGATGCGCCGCTTCATGCCAGCCCACCATGCGCTCCAGCGGGATGGCGCGGCGGCCGGCGGCGCGCTCCAGCACCAGGCGCACATCGTCGGTCTGGCCGGCGCGGGCGGCGGCGTCGAGGAACACCTGTTCCAGCACGTCCTGCTGGGCGTGGCTGCCGCCCAGGCGCCACATGCCGCCCAGCGCCGGGCGCATCAGCGCCACCGCCTCGGCATGGTTTCCGGCGCGATGGGCGCACACCGCCTGGCTGATCGGCAGCGCGTAGTCGCGCACGATGGGCGCGAGCGTGCCGCGATTGCTGGCGAAGGCGCGCATGCCCTCGATCATCCGCCCGGCGGCCTCGCCCCGGCCGGTCGCGGCCAGCGCCATCATCCAGTGCGGCAGGGTGAAGGCGGACAGGCAGTCGCCCACCCGCGCCTCGGCATGGTCGGCCAGTTCGTGCCAGCGGTCGCCGACATCCACGCCCTGCCGCTCCAGGCGGAACAGCATCGAGGCGGCGTTCTGCACGTCGATATAGACATCGGGGGCCGCCACCGTCAGCGGCGCCGAAAGGTTGCGGAAGCGGGTATCGTACAGCGCCAGCACCTCGTCGAAGTCGCGCTGCTCCAGTCGGAATAGCGCGCAGTGCCACCACAGATGGTGCTGCAGGTTGTTGCCACCCTCCCAGTTGGGGGCCAGACCGGTGAGCCACTGGATGCCCTCGCTGCGGCGGCCCTGCATCTCCAGCACATGCGCCACGGCATGGGCGGCCCAGAGGTCACCGGGGGACAGCTCGATGGCGCGTCGCCCGTCAGGCTCGGCAGCCAGATAGTTGCCGCACTCCTCCTGGGCGAAACAGCGGCAGGCCAGCACGGTGGAATAGCCGGGCATGGCAGGCGACCAATGCGGCAGCACGCGCTCGATGGAGGCGGCCATGTCGTGCGCCCGGCCGAGCCAGAAATTGACGAAATGGCTCAGCCGGATGGCCAGCACGTCATGCGGGTGGGCGCGCAATATCGCCTCCCACGCCGCCAGCGCCGCGTCGAGCTCGCCATCGACCCAGGCCTCCAGCGCGGCCACGTGCAACTGCTCGCGCGCGGTGGCATCGATGCCCAGCCGGCCCGCGGTGGCAGCGGCCTGGCGGGCGGCGGGGACGACGGACTGCTTGTAGGCGAGCATGGTCATGTAGCCCTGCAGGCAATGCGCCAGCGCGAAATCCGGGGCGACTGCCAGCAGCGCGGCGAGGCGCTGGGGCGTATCGGCGCGGTAGCCGAGATAGCCGGCTACCACATGGTCGAACGCCGCGGCCGCGGCGGCGGAATCTGTCGAAATCGGCAGTCCTTGCGCATCATGACGCATGTCGGTCGCCTTTCCTGCGAAGCGGGAGCGGCGTATGCTCCCGCGCCGCCGCCGGGCCGTCAACGCGCCGATGCGGGGCTACCCGCGATCGCCGCCGGCCGCTTCCGTCAGGCCGTGGGTTTGGCCGGCGCCTCGTTCATCGACGCATCCCAGGCGATCACGCGATTGCGTCCCTTTGCCTTGGCGGCATAAAGCGCCTTGTCGGCACGGTCGATCGACTGCTCGACGGACAGGATGGGGTCTAGAAGCGTCAGCCCGAACGAGCCGGTGACGTGGAACGTGCCGTGATCGCCGGCCTCATGCGGCAACGACCCCAGCTCCACACGCATCCGTTCGACGATGTCGAGGCCGGTTTCGACGGTGGTATCCGGCAGGCAGATCAGGAACTCCTCCCCGCCATAGCGAAACACCGTGTCGTAGGGGCGCAGATGCGCCATGACATAGCGGGCAAGGTTGACCAGGACCTTGTCGCCCACACCATGCCCGTATCGGTCGTTGACCTCCTTGAAGTGGTCCACGTCCATCATCACGATGGTGCACGGATGCACGTTGCGCACTGCCAACTCGCGTTGTTCGCGCAGCTTGGTCAGCATGCCGGTGCGGCTCGGCGTGCCCGTCAGCGGATCGAGATTCAGGAGCGTATCCTCGAATTCACGCCGGACGGTGGCGACTTCCAGATACAGATTTTTCATCGCGGCCACGAAGCGCCCGTAATCCTGGATCGAGATCGGCACGCGGCCGACGGATGATGTCAACAGCGTTCTCGCGTGCTGATGCATGCGCTCGTGCGTGATCTCGATCTCGGCAAGGCCGGGATGGCGCGCAAGATTGACGACCCCGGACCTGTAATACCATTGGCCAAACCGGCAGTTTCGATGAGCATCGACATCCATGTCCCGCTGGTCAGGCGCCAGGCGGCAGATCAGCGTGCCATAAAGCGCTTCGGCCCACTGCTCATGATTGTAGATCGCCTGCTCCAGTTCCTGGAGAGTCGAACGAACTTGTTCGGCGGGCATGTTGGGGAGGGCCATTTCACGTTCCGGCATATCTGGCGTCATCAAGCAACGATCCGATTAGCACGCGACTCCTTTAAAATCACATATCAAGTTGCCGAATGCGGCGGGGGCGGTGGCCTGCCCGGCCATTTGGGCCATTCCAGCGCCAGGGTGGCTAGGATATATCTGCGCGGGCTCGCGCCCGGGGAACAAAACGGCACCCCGGCTTGCCACCTTGCAATGGGTTGATTTGCCGGGCTAATCAACCAGCGTGGATGGGTGGCCGAGCGGTTTAAGGCAGCGGTCTTGAAAACCGCCGTGCGTGCAAGCGCACCGTGGGTTCGAATCCCACCCCATCCGCCATTTTGGCCAAAATTGCCAATTTTAAGCATGGCTTAGCGCCCAATGCCCCCGTTTCCCCCCCATACCTCTTTCGATCCCCCAACAGGGCGGAACTTCGTGCGCCGAACCCGCCATCCGACAAGGTCAGACATATATCACCCGGTATAATTGACAGGGATATTTACCCGGGTATTAATAGCATCTGCATTCTGGCGGGCTCGACATGTCTGATTTCCTGACCGGGCGCGGCACGGCTTTCACTGGCCGGCGACTGCTGTTTTCCGGCCCGCTGGCGGATGTTGCCATTACGGTCGCGCGGTTGGCCGGGACGGCGGATGCGGTCCTCGTGTTCGACGACGCGACAGGTTGTGTCGTCGATCTCGATTTACGTGGCAGCGATGCGGAGATTCTTGAGCGTCTCTCCGAGCCTCCAAAGCCGCATGTGGGTCGCTATCGTCCCAAAGCCGGCGCGATCTCCGGCAATGGGGAATCAGAGGACGGGCAGAAGGGCCGCGGGCGGCCAAAACTGGGCGTTGTCGCCCGAGAAGTGACCTTGCTTCCGCGGCAATGGGAGTGGCTGGCGACCCAGCCGGGCGGCGCGTCCGCAACGCTGCGGCGTCTCGTGGACGAGGCCCGCAAGGCGTTGCATCCACGCCAGCAACGGCGGGCGGCGCAGGAGGCCGCGTATCGATTCATGCAGGCGATCGCCGGTGACCTGCCTGGCTACGAGGACGCGACGCGCGCCCTTTTCGCGGACAACCGCTCCGCGTTGGAGGAGCGGATCGCGCCTTGGCCGGAGGACATCCGGGCCTATGTCATGCGCCTCGCCTTCGGCTCTTCCACACACTCGGATCAAGACCGAACGACAGGGGGGAAACGCCAATGAGCAGGTCCGAACCCCTTTCGTATATCGAGCCGACCCTGGAAGCGGGGCGGCTGTTCATGCAGCGCGGCCTTACCGGTCCCATTGCGATACTCAATCTGCTTCGGTTCAAGGATACCGCCGACTATTCCGCCCATCCCGAACTGGCACCCGCCATGCCGATCAGTGGCGCCGAGGCCTTCGACCGCTACGTCCGACATACGCTGCCCTATCTGCGCGAAACTGGGGGCGATGTTCTGTTTCTCGGTGCAGGCGGACCATTCCTGATCGGCCCGGCAGACGAGCGATGGGACATGGCGATGCTGGTCCGGCAGGCGAGCGTGGCGTCGTTCCTCTCCTTTGCAGGCAACGAGCGGTATCTCGCCGGTCTCGGTCATCGCGTGGCAGCCATCGAGGATTCGCGTCTTCTGCCTTTGTCCGAGATGTCGCTTCCTCTCAACTCGAATGAACCAAGATCATGAGATCCGCGAAGGCCAACGGCATCGAACTGGCGTGGGACGATTTCGGTGATGCCGCAGATGAGACCATCATGCTCATCGCGGGGTTGGGGACACAGATGATCCGGTGGACGAGATCCTTTTGCGAGGCACTCGCCGCAAGGGGATATCGCGTCATCCGCTTTGACAACCGCGATACCGGCTGCTCCACGCATTTCAGTGCCTCGGTCCCGCCGGATTTCGCGGCGCT
The DNA here is from genome assembly GCA_001899585.1 of Rhodospirillales bacterium 70-18. Classification (GTDB taxonomy): domain Bacteria; phylum Pseudomonadota; class Alphaproteobacteria; order Acetobacterales; family Acetobacteraceae; genus 70-18. The sequence continues at coordinate 239,436 of MKWE01000017.1, read as the reverse complement.
GGCCGCCGCGCTAATGGCCGGGCGCCGGCCCGATGTTCCCTATACGCTTCACGACATGGCGGCCGATGCGGTCGGTCTCCTCGACGCGCTCGGTATCGCGCGGGTCCATGCCGTTGGCCGGTCGATGGGCGGCATGATCGCGCAGGTCCTGGCGAGCGAGCATGCCGACCGGGTCCTCTCCCTGACCTCGATCATGTCGAGCACCGGCAATCCGGCCCTCCCGCAGGCCGCCCCCGACGTCATGGCGATGATGATGCGTCCGGCGCCCGATCCCGCTGTCGATCCGGACGGCTTTCTGGCGGTGCGCCTCGCCTTCGCTCGCAGGATTGCCGGATCGGCATATCCGTTCGACGGGGGAGCCCATCGCGCCCTTTTGCTGGAAGAGGTGGAGCGACGCTACGATCCTGGCGGCACGGCGCGGCAGATCGCGGCCATGGCGGTGGCGGGGGACCGGCGCGCGCGTCTGGCGACGATCACCGCGCCGACGCTCGTCATTCATGGGGCCGACGATCCGCTGATCCCGCTGGCCTGCGGCCACGACACGGCGCTTTCGATCCCCAACGCGATCCATAGGCCGATCGAGGGCATGGGACACGACCTGCCGAACGAACTCAACCAGACGGTGATCGAAGCGATCTGCGACGTGGCGAAGAAGGGGTCGCGTCATCCAGGAACATGAAGCCCTCTATAGCGCGCCATGGCCGCCGGAACCCAGCGATTGCCGCATGATTTGAGAATAGGTATATTTGTCATAGACTTATGGAGATTTCATCGCGTTCGTCTTCGTCGGGTACGAGCCCTCCGCCTTTACAGCCCCAGCACATTCTTTGCCAGCACGTTGCGCTGGATCTCATTCGAGCCGCCGTAGATCGTCGCCGGCCGGGCCTGGATGAACTGGCCGGAGGGATTGAGGTCGTTGTTGCCCTCCAGCGGCTCCAGCATTCCCGCCGCCGTCCCGGCCACATCCAGCATGGCGTCGGTGATGCGCTGGAACAGCTCGGTCTGGTGCAGCTTCAGCATCGAGACATCCTGCCCGAGTGTCTCGCCCCGCCGCACCGCGTCGGCGAAGGTCTCGTACAGCGCCTTGTGGTCAGCTAGGTCCAGCCGCAGCTGCGCATAGCGCCGCTGGAACACCGGATCGTCCCAGGCGCCGGCGTGCTCGGCCAGCAGGCGCAGCCGGCCCAGCGCGTAGCTGGACTGGCGGGGCGAGCCGATCGAGATGCGCTCGAAGCCCAGCAGCGTCTTGGCCATGGTCCAGCCCTGGTCCACATGGCCGACCAGATTGCCCAGCGGCACTCGCACGTCGTCGAAGAACACCTCGCAGAACTCGTCGTGCCGGTCGAGGTTGATGATCGGGCGCACGGTGATGCCGGGCGTGTCCATCGGCACCAGCAGGAAGCTGATGCCCTCCTGCTTCTTGGCGGCCTTGTTGGTGCGCACCAGCAGGAAAATCCAGTTGGCGTCCATCGCCAGCGTGGTCCAGATCTTCTGGCCGTTGACCACCCAATCCTCGCCGTCGGCCACCGCCTCGGTGCGCAGGCCGGCGAGGTCGGAGCCGGCATTGGGCTCGCTGTAGCCCTGGCACCAGATATGCTCGCCGCTGCGGATCTTCGGCAGGAAGAAGTCCTTCTGGGCCTCCGTCCCGTAGCGGATCAGCAGCGGGCCGAGCATGTTGATGCCCATGTCGTTGAACCGGGCGCAGCCGTGGCGCTGGAGCTCCTCGATCCAGACGAGCTGCTTGCCGGCGGACAGGCCCATGCCGCCATGCTCGCGCGGCCAGCCGGGGCACAGCCAGCCCTGGCGGGCCAGGGTGAGGTACCAGGGCCGGCTTTGCGGCCAGTGCAGCCGCTTGGGCGGGTTACGCAGGTGCGGGGGATAATTCGCCTCGATCCAGCCGCGCACCTTCAGGCGGAAGGCGTGGTCGTCCAGTGCGTCCAGCTCGTCCGGCCCCTCGTCCATCGCAGCCTCCTGCCCCGGTGCGGTCAGATGGCGTCCCAGGCGTACACGTCGCGGGTGCGCTCCAGCGGTGTCAGGCTGGATTTGAAGGCCGGCACCAGCGTGTCGGCCATCGATTCCACCGTCCAGCCCTCGCCGCGATGCATGGTGCGGATCGGGCGCGGCTGGCTGTACAGGTAGATCTCGTTGCCGCGCGCGCCCAGGATCTGGCCGGTGAAGTCGCTGGCGGAGTCGCTGGCCAGGAAGGCGGCGAGCTGGGCCACCTGGTCCGGCCGCGTCTTGGCGGCGCGGGCCTGCATCTGCTCCTCGGTCTGGCCGGGCACGCTCTCGATCATGCGGCTGAAGGCGTGCGGGCCGATGCAGTTGGAGCGCACCTTGTAGCGCGCGGCGTCGCCGGCGATCCCCCGCGAGAGCCCGGCAATGCCCAGCTTGGCGGCGGCGTAGTTCACCTGCCCGATGCTGCCGATCAGCCCGGAGGTGGAGGTCATATGCACGAACGCCCCGCTCTCCTGCGCGCGCATATGCGGGATGGCGGCGCGGCTGACATAGAAGGCGCCGTACAGATGCACCTTCACCACGGCGTCGAACTCCTCCGGCGTCATGCGGTGGAAGATGGTGTCGCGCAGGATGCCGGCGTTGTTCACCACGATGTCGATCTTGCCGAAGCGGTCGATGGCGGTGGCGACGATGCGCTGGGCGCTGTCCCACTCGGCGACGCTGTCGGCGTTGGCGACCGCCTGGCCCTGGCCGTGCAGCGCCTCGATCTCGCGCACCACCTGCTGCGCCGGGGTCTCGTCGTGCCCCTGCCCGTCCAGGTTGGCGCCCACGTCGTTGACGACCACCTTGGCGCCGTTCTCGGCCATCACCAGCGCGATGGCGCGGCCGATCCCGCGCCCGGCGCCGGTGACCACGGCGACCTTGCCCTCCAGCATCTTCTTGGCCATCGGCTTTCCTCCCGCATTGCTGTTGCGTGTTGCGGACAGATTGCCTGCCTGCGCGGTCGGTGTCACCACCCCGTGCGGAAGGAAGCAAGCAAGGTGTTCTTTTTGAAAAAAGAACCAAAAACTTTTATCCGTTTGCGGACGCGCCCCAGCGGATAAAGTTTTTTGCTTCTTTTTGTTCGCAAAAAGAAGACTTCCTGCCTACCGCGACGTCCGCAACAGATCGTCCATCACCCGTTCCAACTGGTCCACCGTGTTGCAGCTCGTCACCTGGTGGCAGTACGGCTGGTAGCGCAGCATGTCGGAATCGCCCGAGCCCCAAAGTGTGCGCGGCTCCGGGTTCAGCCAGATCACTCGCCCGGCGCGCTCGAAGATCGCCTTCATCACGTCCACCCGCGGCTCGTTGCGGTTGCCGCGGGCGTCGCCCAGCACGATCACCGTGGTGTCGCGGGTGATGTCGCCCAGCGCGAGGTCGGCGAAGGCGGCCAGCGAGCGGCCGTAGTCGGACGAGCCGAACCCCGCCGCTTCCATCACCTTCTCGGCCGCCTTGTCGATGTCATGGCGCGCCAGCAGGTCGCTCACCTCGATCAGCGTGCTGGAATAGGCGAAGGAGCGGATGCCCGAGAGCATATCGGCCAGGGAATAGAGGAACATCAGCAGGAAATGCGCGACCGCGGCCACCGAGCCGGACACGTCGCACAGCACCATCACGCGCGGCCGGTCGATGCGGGTGCGCTTCCAGACGGTGCGGAACGGCACCCCGTCATGGCCCATGTTGCGTCGCAGCGTGCGCCGCGCGTCCAGCACGCCGCGCCGGGCCTCCCAGCGGCGGCGGCTGTAGCGGCTGGCGATCCGCTTGGCGATGTCGCGGATCAGCACCCGCATGCGCGTCACATCGCGCCGGTCCATCTGCGACAGCCGCACGCTGCGCAGCGCACGCTCGCGGATTTCGCGGGTGGTGCCGGCGGCGAACAGCGCCAGTTGCCGCTCCATGTAGCCGCGCGCCTGCTCGCCGAGTGCCGTACGGGCGCGGTCCAGCCGGTCGGCCATGGCGTCGTCGCCGGCGGCGCGGCGGGCGGTGATCTCGCGCTCCAGCGCCGGCAGGCCCATGCGGTCCATCATGCGGCGGGCGAACAGGTTGGTCTGGGTGAACAGGGTGATGTTGGAGGCGCCGATACCCTCGGCGGCGGCCTCCATGGCTGTGGCCAGGCGCGACGGGTCGCCCTCCAGCAGCAGGTTCCCTAGTTCCGGCAGGTCGCCCGGCGCGGCGGGCGCCGGCGTGTCGTCGGGTGCCTCCTCGGCGGGCGGCGCGTCGCGGCGAAAATAGCGGTCGAACGTCGCCTCGAAGAGCTGCTTTTCGGCGACGGTCTTGGCCAGCGAGAGGGTCAGCGCGTCGCGCAGCACCTGGCGGTCGGCGAAGCCCACGGCATCGGCCGCTTGCAATGCGTCGAGCGTCTCGGCGGCGGAGATGCGCACGCCGGCGCCGCGGGCGGCGCGGAGAAGGCGGAGGAGGAGGTCAGGCAAGGAAGATGTTCTTTCTTGAAAAAAAGAACCCAAAAACTTCCATCCGATGGCTAGGACACCCAGCACCGCCCGTACCCAAACGGATAAAGTTTTTTTGCTTCTTTTTGTTCACAAAAAGAAGACCTTCCTTCCCTGCCCTCACCTAATCCACCAACCCCGCCTCACGCCGCGCCTTCTGGGCGAACTCCGCCACCGACTTGCCCGCCAGTTGCATATCCCCCTCGAACTTCATCAGCACGTTCAGCGTGTCATGCACCACCGCCGGGTCCAGCCGGGTCGCATTCATCAGCAGCAGCGCGCGCGCCCAGTCGATGGTTTCGCTCACCGAGGGCAGCTTGCGCAGGTCCAGCGCCCGCAATTGCTGCACGAAGCTCACGATCTGCCGGCGCAGGCTGTCGCGGATGCCGGGGATGCGGGCATCGACGATCCGCTCCTCCAGCTTCGCGTCGGGGAAGCCGATATGCAGGTGCAGACAGCGCCGCTTCATCGCGTCGCCGAGGTCGCGGGTGGCGTTGGAGGTCAGCAGTACGATCGGCGGCACGATGGCGTGCACGGTGCCGATTTCCGGGATGGTCACTTGGTGGTCGGACAGGATTTCCAGCAGGAACGCCTCAAACTCCTCGTCGGCCTTGTCGATTTCGTCGATCAGCAGCACCGAACCCTGCTCCTCGCGCAGGGCGCGCAGCAGCGGGCGCGGCTCCAGGAAGCGATCGGAGAAGAAGATGTCGTCCACCAGGTGGAGTTTTTCCAGCGAGTCATGCAGGCTGGCGGTATCGCGCAGGGTTTCGCCCAGCTTGTCCTTCAGGATCTGGGTGTAGAGGAGCTGCTTGCCGTATTTCCACTCGTACAATGCCTTGGACTCGTCCAGCCCGTCGTAACATTGCATGCGGATCAGCGGCAGCTTCAGGTAGCCGGCAGTGGCCTTGGCCAGCTCGGTCTTGCCCACGCCGGCCGGGCCTTCGACCAGGATCGGCTTCTGCAGCCGCATCGCCAGGAACACCGCGGTGGCGATCTGGCGGGAGGCGATGTAGCCGGTGCTGGCCAGCCCTACCTCGACGCTGTCGATGGACGGGATCTGCTGGGCGATGTCGATGGTCACGCGGGGTAATTCTCTCTGTTTTGGGGCATCAGACGGCCCGTTTTGCCCGCAAATTCGCGATTTCGGCGGTGGAATAGCGCAGTTCAGCCAGGATGGCGCCGGTCTGCTCGCCCAACCCCGGCGGCGGCGAGTCCACCTGCGGGCCGCCATGGGCGAACAGGAAGGGCGCCACCGGCACGCCGTAGCCGCCGGGAATGCCGGGGGCGTCGGCGGCCCGGTGGATCACGCCGCGCGTGGCGAGTTGGGGGTCGGCGACCGCCTCGGCCATGGTGCGCACGCGCGCGGCCGGGACGTGGCGGGATTGCAGGAATGCCTCCCATTCGGCGGCGGTGGCGACCAGGCGCTTCAGCACCTCGCGGCCCGGCTCTGTTTTGAGATCAAGCGTGAGCGAGCGTTTGTTCGATCCCTGGGTGAGAAATGCCGTGCCCATCTGCGCCTCGTTCAGCCCGGTATCGCTGCCGGTGGACCGGCTCTGATCGGGGTCGTCGGGATGCTCCACCTTGATGACATCGGCGCCGAGCAGGCCGAGCTGATAGGCGGCGAACGGGCCCGCCAGCACGTGGGTGATGTCGAAGACCCGGATGCCCTCGAACGGGCGGGTCATGCCGGCACCCGCCGCAGTGCGTCCATCCGGGTCCAGGCTTCGTCGTATTCCCGCGCCAGCCGGTCCACCAGCCCGGCCACCGGCGGGCAATCGAGGATGTTGCCGACGCCCTGGCCGGCACCCCAGATGTCCTTCCACGCCTTCGGCTTCTCGCGCTTGTGCCCGGCGACATAGCCGCGCCCGGCTTCCGGCGCCGGCAGGCCGGCCGGGTCCAGCCCGGCGGCGGCGATGCTGCGGCTGAGGTAGTTGGCATGCACGCCGGAGAACAGGTTGGTGTAGGTGACATCGCGCGCGCCGGAGTCCACGATCATGCGCTTGTAGTCCGGGGCGGCGTTGGCCTCCTCGGTGGCGATGAAGCGGGTGCCCATGTAGACCATGTCCGCCCCCATCGCCTGCGCCGCCAGGATGTCCGAGCCGCTGGTGATGGCGCCGGCCAGCACGATGGTGCCGGCGAAGAAGCGCCGCACCTCGCCCAGCAGCGCGAACGGGCTGGTGGCGCCGGCATGCCCGCCGCCGCCGGCGCACACCAGGATCAGCCCGTCCACCCCCATCTCGGCGGCCTTCTCGGCATGGCGCAGCGTGGTGACGTCGTGGAACACCAGCCCGCCATATTCGTGCGCCGCCTGCACCACCTCGCCCGGCGCCTGCAGGCTGGTCAGCAGCAGCGGCACCCGATGGCGTACGCAGGTTTCCAGGTCGCCGGACAGCCGGTCGTTGGAGCGGTGGCAGATCAGGTTCACGGCGTAGGGCGGCGGGCGGCCGCCGAATGCAGCCTCGACCTGGCCCAGCCAGGTGTCGAACGCCTCCTGCGGGCGGGCGTTCAGCGCTGGAAAGGAGCCGACGATGCCGGCCCGGCACTCCGCCACCACCAGTTCCGTGCCCGACACGATGAACATCGGCGAGGCGATCACCGGCAGGCGCAGGGCGCGCAAACTCTCAGGAACCGGCATGGGTGCATCCCGACATCAGGGGTTTCCTCGCGGCCGCGCTGCCCGCGGCCCGCTCAAATCGTCGCGCGCCCGGCATGGCCGGTCAACGTCCCCCCTCAGCACTCCTGGTCGATCACCCGGCTGATCACCGGCCAGTAGAGATCTCCGTCGCCGTCGGCGATCGCCTGCCGCAGGATGCCGGCGGCCAGTTCCGCGCCCGGCAGCGTCATCCCGGTTTCCGCCCCCAGGTCGAGCGCGTAGCCGAGGTCCTTCAGCGCGTATTCGGTGGAAAACGCCCGCTCCGGGAACACGCCCGGCAGCACCGCCTTCATGCCATGGTTGCGCAGTGCGAAGCTGTCGGCCGAGCCCTTGGCCAGGGTCTCGAACAGCACCTGCCCGTCCATCCCGGCGCGCCGCGCCACCGCCAGCGCCTCGGACAGCGCCACCACGGTCTGGATCAGCACCATGTTGTTCATGATCTTGGCGACCTGCCCGGTGCCAACGCCGCCGCAATGGCTCACCTCGCTGGCGCAGCAGGCCAGCAGCGGGCGCAGGGCGGCGAAGGTGGCGGCATCGGCGCCGACCATGATCGACAGCGTGCCGTCCTCGGCGGCCTGGCGGGTGCGGGCGATCGGCGCATCGGCGAACACCGCGCCACGGGCGGCGAACGCGCCGGCCAGCGCGCGGGCCAGCGCCACCGGCGAGGTGCCGCAATCCACCACGATCTGCCCCGGCCGGGCGGCGGCCACCAACCCGTCCGGCCCGTGGCAGACCGCCTCCACATGCTTGCCGCTGGGCAGGCACAGGAACACCACATCGGCCGCCGCCGACAGCGCCGCGACGCTGCCCGCCGCCGCCACGCCCACCGAGGCCAGCCGCGCCAGCGGCTCCGCCGCGCGGTCGTACGCCGTCACCGCGGCGCCGCTCTTGCGCGCCAGGTTGCGGCACATCGGCTCGCCCATCACGCCCAGCCCGATAAATCCGATACGCATATGCTCAGCGAGTCCCTTGCGGCAGTTGGTTGAACGGTTTGTCCTTGTCCACCCGGATATCTCCGGGCAGGCCGAGCACGCGCTCGGCGATGATGTTGCGCAATATCTCGTCCGTGCCGCCGGCGATGCGCAGGCCGGGGGAGAACAGCAGCGCCTCCTGGAACAGCGCGTGCAGCGGTGCCAGGGCGGGGTCCATCACCACGCCGGCCGGGCCCAGCAGGTCCAGCCCGAACGAGGCGATGTCCTGCAATTTGGCGGCGTTGACCAGCTTGGCGATCGAGGATTCCGGCCCCGGCGTCTGCCCCCGGCTGAGCGCCGTCATGGTGCGGAAGCGGCTGAACTTCAGCCCCTGGCTGCGCACGTGCCACTCGGCGATGCGCTCGCGCACCGCGGCGTTGGCCAGCGCCGGCGCGCCGTCGAGTTCCGCCAGCCGGCACAGCGCCAGCAGGTCGTCCACATCGGGCCGCGGCATCTCGCCCACCGCGAGGCGCTCGTTCATCAGCGTGGTCAGCGACACCTTCCACCCCTGCCCCACCGCGCCCAGGCGCTGGCTATCCGGGATGCGCACGTCGGTGAAGAACACCTCGTTGAAATGCGAGGCGCCGGAAATCTGGCGGATCGGCCGCGCCTCCACCCCGGGCGATGTCATGTCCAGGAAAAAGAACGTCAGCCCCGCGTGCTTGGGCACATTCGGGTCGCTGCGGGTGACGATGATGCCGAAATCGGCGAAATGCGCGCCGGATGTCCAGATTTTCTGGCCATTTATCACCCAATCCTCGCCGTCCCGCTCGGCGCGCGTGCGCAGCCCGGCGACATCCGACCCGCCGGCGGGTTCGGAGAACAGCTGGCACCAGATCTCCTCGCCGCGCAGCGCCGGGGCGACGTGGCGCTCAAGCTGCGCCGGGGTGGCGTAGGCCATCATGGTGGGGATGCACATGCCCAGCCCGATCTCGAACACCCCGCGCGGGGTGGCGTAGGCTTCTTCCTCCTGGTTGTAGATCACCTGGAACATCGGCGGCATCTCGCGCCCGCCCCAGGCTTTCGGCCAGGTGATCGCCGCCAGCCCGGCAGCCGCCTTGCGCGCCTGCCAGTCCTTGGCGCGGGCGATGAAGGCGGCGTCGACGTGCTGCGCCCGCGAGGTCGGCCGCGTGCCCGCCTTGGGCCGGGCATTGGCGGCGAGGAAGGCGCGGACTTCGGCGCGGAAGGCGGCCTCGGCCTGGGTGTCGTCGAAGTCCATGGGGTGGTCCTTCAGGAAAGGAAGAAAGGGGTTCTTTTTTGGAAAAAACAACCAAAAAACTTTTATTCGCTAAGAATCACCGTGAGTACTCCAACGAACAGAAAGTTTTTTTGCTTCTTTTTGTTCACAAAAAGAAGACCTCCCTTCACGCCGCATTCCGCATTTCAAGCTCCCGCACCAGCCGCTCCTTCCAGAACGGCGCGCTGCCCAGGCACAGCCCGAGCAGCTTGGCGCGGCGGTAGAACAGGTGGCAATCGGCCGCCCAGGTGAAGCCCATGCCGCCATGCGTCTGGATGTTCTCCTTGGACGCCAGATGGAACGCCTCGGTGGCGGAAACGCGGGCGGCGGCGGCGGCGAGGCGCAGCTCGGCGGCGCCGGTGGCCAGCGCCCAGCAGCCGTAATAGGCGTTTGAGCGGGCCAGCTCATTGGCCACGTACACATCGGCCAGCTTGTGCTTGATCGCCTGGAAGGAGCCGATCGGCCGGCCGAAGGCGTAGCGCTGGCGGGCGAAATCGGCTGCCATCTCCAGGCAGGCGGTGGCGCCGCCCACCTGCTCGAAGGCGAGCAGCACGGCGGCGCGGTCCAGCACCGCCTGCAGCGTCGCCGCGCCGTCGCCGGCCAGGGGCTCGGCCGGGGCGCGGTCGAAGCTGATGCGGGCCTGGTCGCGGGTGGGGTCCAGGCTGGCCAGGGCCTCGCGGGTGACGCCGGGGCCGGTGAGGTCCACCAGCGCCAGCACCACCGCGCCGGCCGCGTCGCGCGCCGCCACCACGGCGATATCGGCGATGCTGCCATCCGGCACCGGCCATTTGGCGCCGGTGAGCCGCCCGCCCTCCAGCCTGGCCGCGATGCCGGCCTCGGACGGGTTGCCCGGCCCCTCGGTCCAGGCGAGCGTGCCGATCGCCTCGCCGGCGGCAAGCCGGGGCAGATGCGCGGCACGCTGCGCCGGGCTGCCGGCCAGGGCGATCGCCTCGCTGGCGAGATACACCGAGGAGGAGAACGGCACCGGCGCCCCCGCGCGGCCGATCTCCTCGGCCAGCACGCACAGCCCCTCGTGGCCCAGCCCGGCGCCGCCATGCGCCTCGGCGATGGCCGCCCCAAGCCAGCCCATCCCGGCCATCTCGCGCCAGAGTGCCGTGTCGTAGGGGGCGGCACCCTCCAGCACGGTGCGCGCCTGCTTCGGGCCGCCATGCTCGGCCAGGAAGCGGCGCGCCTGGTCGCGCAACTGGTTCAACTCGTCGGAGAAATCGAAATTCATGGCCGCGCGTCCCCGTGCGCCCCGCCTGCGCGGGTGCTTGCGGGCAGGGTAGACTCATCCCGGCGCCAAGGCCAAACTCCGTGCGATACCGGCAACGGCAATCGGCAAGAGGAAACGAACATATGGCTCGTCTCTGCGAAGGGCGCGTGGCGATCGTGACGGGCGCGGGGCGCGGCATCGGCCGCGGCTATGCGCTGCTGCTGGCGAAGCACGGCGCCAAGGTGGTGGTGAACGACCTCGGCGGGGCGGCCGACGGCACCGGCAAGGACGAGACGCCGGCACAGGAGACGGTGCGGCTCATCAAGGAAATGGGCGGCGAGGCGGTGGTGAACGGCGAGAACGTCGCCGATTTCATGGGCGCCAAGCGGATGATCGACCAGGCGGTCGACACCTTCGGCACGCTGGACGTGTTGGTGAACAACGCCGGCATCCTGCGCGACCGCGTGCTGGCCAACATGATGGAGGAGGAATGGGATGCCGTGATCAACGTGCATCTCAAGGGCACCTTCGCTCCCTCGCGCCACGCCGCCGCCTACTGGCGCAACAAGAGCAAGGAGATCGCCGGCCCGGTGCATGCGCGGCTGATCAACACCAGTTCCGTCTCCGGCATCTACGGCAATACCGGGCAGACCAATTACGGCGCCGCCAAGGCCGGCATCGCCGCCTTCACGGTGATCGCCGCGCGCGAGCTGAAGCGCTACGGCGTGACCGCCAACGCCATCGCCCCGATCGCGCTCACCCGCATGACCGTGGGGTTGCGCGAGCTGACCGAGGCGGAGAAGGCGCAGCGCGACCCGGGCAATGTGGCGCCGCCGGTGGTCTGGCTGGCCAGCCGCGAGTCCGACGATTTCACTGGGCGCATCGTGGAGTCCGGCGGCGGGCTGCTGGCGATCGCCGAGGGCTGGCATCGCGGCCCGGTGGGCGAGCCGAACGCCGACCCGTCCAAGCTCGGCCCGACCATGATGGACCTGCAGAAACGCGCCCGCCTTAATGCCGGGATGAACGGCAAGGACCTGGATTGACCCCCAGGGGGCAAATACCCGACGGCCAGATGCGCGGCGGCATGCACCCCGGGGAGCATGCCGCCCGCACCCCCGGCAAGCCGGCGGTGATCGAGGCCGATACCGGCGCCGTGCTGACCTGGCGGGAGTTGGACGAACGCTCCAACCGGCTGGCGCAATTCCTGTATTCAGAAGGGCTGCGGCCGGGCGACCACATCGCGCTGTTCATGGAAAACCACCTCCGCTACAGCGAGGTGGTGTGGGCGGCGCTGCGCAGCGGGCTGTATATCACCGCCATCAACCGCTACCTGACCGCCGACGAGGCGGCCTATATCGTCGATGATTGCGGGGCGCGCGTGCTGGTCTCGTCGCTGGCCCGCGCCGAGGTGGCCGCCGCGCTGGCCGGGCGCATGCCGGGCTGCCGGCGCCGGCTGATGATCGACGGCACCATTGCCGGCTGGGAATCCTACGAGACGGCCATCGCCGGTTTTCCACCCGCGCCTCTCGCCGAGCAATGGGCGGGCGACACGATGCTGTACAGTTCCGGCACGACCGGGCGGCCGAAAGGGATCAAGCGGACGCCGGCGAACCTGCCGATCTCCGCGCATTTCCGCGGCATCGAGACCTTCCAGGGCTACGGCTTCCATCGCGACATGGTCTATCTGTCGCCGGCGCCGCTGTACCATGCGGCCCCGCTGGCCTATACCATCGCCACCCAGCGCTTCGGCGGCACCGTGGTGATGATGCGCCATTTCGACGCGGTGGAGGCGCTGCGGCTGATCGAGCGGCATCGGGTGACGCACAGCCAATGGGTGCCCACCATGTTCGTGCGCATGCTGAAGCTGGCCCCGGAGGCGCGCGCGGGGTTCGACCTGTCCAGCCATGTCTGCGCCATCCATGCCGCGGCTCCCTGCCCGGTGGCGGTGAAGCAGCAGATGATCGAGTGGTGGGGGCCGATCCTGCAGGAGTATTACGCCGGCACCGAATCGAACGGCATCACCCGCATCACCAGCGAGGAGTGGCTCGCCCGCCCCGGCTCGGTCGGCCGGGCCAAGCTCGGCATCCTGCATATCTGCGACGACGAGGGCGTGGAACTGCCGCCGGGCGCGCCCGGGCTGATCTATTTCGAGCGCGACGTGCTGCCCTTCGCCTACCATAACGACCCTGACAAGACGGCGCGCGCCCAGCATCCAGTGCACAAGACCTGGTCCACGCTCGGCGATATCGGCTACGCGGACGAGCAGGGCTATCTGTTCCTGACCGACCGCCGCGCCTTCATGATCATCTCCGGCGGCGTGAACATCTACCCGCAAGCCATCGAGGATGCGCTGATCGCCCATCCGAGCGTGCGCGATGTCGCGGTGATAGGCGTGCCCGACCCGGATCTCGGCGAGGCGGTGAAGGCGGTGGTTGAGTTGGCCGAGGGGGAGGACCCCTCGCCTGCCCTGGCCGAGGCGCTGCTGGCCTTCCTGCGCGAGCGCGTCGCCCGCTACATGGTGCCGAAATCCATCGATTTCATCGACGAACTGCCCCGCCTGCCCACCGGCAAGCTCTACAAGCAGGCCCTGCGCGACCGCTACCGACCCCCCGCATGACCGAGCACAAACAGGAGACCCAAGATGGCTGACCCGAAACGGCCGCGGCCGATGCCGACGCCGGAGACGAAGCATTTCTGGGACGGCACGCGCGCCGGCGAACTCCGGCTGCAGCGTTGCGATGCCTGCGCCAAGGTCTATTTCCCGCCCCGCCCGTTCTGCCCGGCCTGCGCCAGCCAGTCGGTCAGCGTGTTCAAGGCGAGCGGCCGCGGCCGGCTGTTCAGCTACGTCATCAATCACCGCCCGGCGCCCGGCTTCACCGGCGAATACGCCATCGCCGTGGTGGAACTGGACGAGGGCCCGCGCATGATGAGCAACATCACCGGCTGCCCGCAGACGCCGGAAGCCCTGGTGCTGGACATGCCCCTGGAAGTGACGTTCGAGACGATGGACGACGAGATCAGCCTGCCGCTGTTCCGTCCGGTGCAGGGGTGACGCCGATGAAACCGGGCAGCATCGCCATCGTCGGCGCCGCCGAGACCACGCGCCTCGGCTCCATCCCCGACATGTCCAACATCCAGCTCCATGCCGACAGCGCGCTGAACGCGCTGCGCGATTGCGGCCTCACGCCCAAGGATATCGACGGCGTGGCCTGCGCCGGGGAAAGCCCGGTGAACATGGCGCACTACCTGGGCATCACGCCCACCTGGGTGGACGGCACCGCGGTGGGCGGCTGCTCGTTCATGATCCATGTCCGCCACGCCGCCGCCGCCATCTCGGCCGGGCTCTGCAAGACCGTGCTGATCACCCATGGCGAGGCCGGCAAGTCGCGCATCGGCATCAACCGCCCGCCGCAGCCGCCCTCCACGCTGATCGGCCAGTTCGAACTGCCCTACGGCACCTTCGGCCCGCCGACCATGTTCACCATCCCGGTGCTGCGCTACATGAAGGAGCGCGGGCTGACCCATGAGCAACTCGCCATGGTCGCCGTGATCCAGCGCGAATGGGCGGCGCGGAACCCCCGCGCGGCGTTCCGCGACCCGATCACCGTGGACGACGTGCTGAACTCGCGCATGATCGCCTATCCGTTCCGCCTGCTGCAATGCTGCCTGGTCACCGATGGCGGCGGCGCGCTCATCCTCACCTCGGCCGACCGTGCGCAGGACTTCCCGACCAGGCCGGTCTACATCCTGGGCACCGGCGAGAGCGTCGAGACGCCGATGATCAGCCAGATGGAGGATTTCACCTCCTCGCGCGCCTTCCGCGTCGCCGGCCCGGCCGCGTTCAAGGCCGCCGGCATCGCCCACAAGGACGTGGACCACCTGATGATCTACGACGCCTTCGCGCATCTGCCGATCTACGGCCTGGAAGACCTCGGCTTCGTCGGGCGCGGCGAGGCGGCGCAGTTCATCTGGGAGCGCAACACCTCGCCTGGCGGCAAATTGCCGATGAACACCAATGGCGGCGGCCTGTCCTACACCCATACCGGCATGTACGGCATGTTCGCCCTGCAGGAGAGCGTGCGCCAGATGCGCGGCACCGCGCCGGCGCAGGTGGCGGGGGCGAAGATCTCGGTCTGCCACGGCGTCGGCGGCATGTTCGCCGCCAGCGGCACCATCATCTTCAGCAACCAGCGCCCCTGAGGGGCCTGGAGGGCGGCTAGAGCGTGATGACCGGAGCTGGAATCACCGGAGGTCTGAATCACGCGACAAAACAAAGCTCTAGAGCGTGATGACCGGAGGTGGAATCACCGGAGGTCTGAATCACGCGACAAAACAAAGCCCTAGAGCGTGATGACCGCTTCTTGCAGCGGTCATCACGCCCTAGGGGGCGCCGCCCTCCAGCGCCGTCCGGACCTTGGCGGCCAGCTCCTGCCGGCGGAACGGCTTCTGCAGCAGCAGCACGCCGGGGTCCAGCCGCCCGTGGTGCAGAATAGCGTTCTCGGTGTAGCCGGACATGTAGAGCACCCGCATGCCCGGCCGCAGCCGCAGCACCTCGCGCGCCAGTATGGCGCCGTCCATCGTGCCGGGCAGCACGATATCGGTCAGCAGCAGGTCGATCTCGTCGTGCCGCTGCACTGCCGCCAGGGCCTCGGCCGAGGTGTCGGCCTCCAGCACGGTGTACCCAAGCGAGCGCAGCAGCACGCAGGTCAGCCGGCGGACGTCGCCATTGTCCTCCACGACCAGGATGGTCGCCGATTCCGGGGCGGCGCCGTGCAAGGCGGGCAGACGGGGCGCCCGAGTGGCCAGGCCGTGGAAGCGCGGCAGGTACAGCCGCACCGTAGTGCCCCGCCCCACCTCGCTGTAGATGGCGGCATGGCCGCGCGACTGCTTCATGAATCCGTAGACCATGGCGAGGCCCAGCCCGGTGCCCTTGTCCTGCGGCTTGGTGGTGAAGAACGGCTCGAACGCGCGCGCGGCTACCGCGGGCGGCATGCCGGTACCGGTGTCCGATACTGCCAGCATCACGTAGTCGCCGACGGCCACCTCGCTGTGGCTGGCGGCGTAGCTCTCGTCCAGGATGGCGTTGCAGGTCTCGATGGTCAGCCGGCCGCCCTGCGGCATGGCGTCGCGCGCATTCACCATCAGGTTCAGCAGCGCGTTCTGCAGTTGCGACGGATCCACCTCGCAGGCCCACAACTCGGCGGCCGTGACCAGCCGGACGTCGATATTCTCCGGCACCGTCCGCTCCAGCAGCGCGCCGAGGTCGCGCACCACCTCGTTCACGTTCACCGACCGCGGCTCCAGCGGCTGCTGCCGGGCGAAGGCCAGCAGGCTGCGGGTCAGCACCGCCCCGCGATCGGTCGCCCGCAGCGCCGCCTGCAGGCTCTGGCGCAGATCGTTCCGGCCGGGCAGCGCCTCCTCCAGCAGTTCCAGATTGCCGGCGATGATGGCGAGCAGGTTGTTGAAATCATGGGCGACGCCGCCGGTGATCTGGCCGATCGTCTGCAGCTTCTGCGCCTGGATCGCCGCCCGCTCGGCCTGCCGCCGGGCGGTCACGTCGCGCTGAATGCTGACGAAATGCGTCACCGCCTCACCGCCGTTGCCACCATCACTGCCGGCGATCGGCGTGATGTCCAGCTCCACCCAGTATTCCGTGCCATCCTTGGCATAGTTGAGCAGTTCCACCCGCGCGGGCTGCAGCCGCCGCAGCCGCTCGCCCAGCGCCGCCACCGCCGCGCGGTCGGTCCCCGGCCCTTGCAACAGGCGCGGCGAGCGGCCCAGCACCTCGTCCAGGCCATAGCCGGTGGCGCGGCTGAACGCGGCATTTGCGTAGACGATGCGCGGCCCCGGCTCGTCCAGCGGCGCCGCCTCGGTGATCAGCACCGCATCGGACGCGCGGTCCAGCGCCGTGGTCAGCAGCCGCATCCGCTCCTCGGCGACCTTGCGGTAGATCGCGGTATGCAGCACCTCCAGCAGCGAGGCGATATCGGCGGCGACCGCCTCCAGGTCGTGCCGCTCGGTGTTGAACATCAGCGCCACCGCGAGGCGCTCATCCAGGTGGCGGACCGGCTGGATCACCTGGCAGACCATGCCGTACCGCATCATCTCGGCCACCAGCGGCAGCCCGCCGGCGCGTGCGAGCTCGGCCATCTGCACCGTCTGCGGCCGGTCGGTCTCGATCGCCCGGGCCACGTTGGAATTGCCGGGCGACAGCTCCAGCCGGTTGGAGCGGGCGAAATACGCCTCCAGCGCATCGCTGCTGGCGTAGTGGCACACCTCGCGCATCGCGTTCTCGCGTGCGTCCAGCCGCCAGATCCGGCCGATCGCCGCGCCGAAATGCGTGCACAGCAGCGTCAGCGTCGCCTGGAACGCTGCCTGGAACCCGCCCGCTCCGCCCACCGCGGCCAGGGCCCGGCCGGTCAGTTCGGCCCGGCGGGCGAGGGCGTCCACCGCGGCCGCCTCCGCCTGGCGTGCCAGGGCCGAAGCGGCCAGCCCGGCAAGCTCCACTAGGGTCGCCGCCTCGGCCGCGGCGAGCGGCGCGCGCGGCACGGGGCCGAGCACGCTCAGCACGCCGCCGCATCGCCCGTCCGGCAGCAACACCGGCACGCCGGCATAAAAGCGGCATGGCGCGTCGCGCAGCAGCCAATCGCCGGTGAAGCGCGGGTCGCCGGCCGGGTCGTTCATCGCCACCGGCCCGCCGGCGGCGGCCACGTGCCGCGCCAGCATGTGCCCGGCCGCGTCCCGCCCGGCGTCGGCCGACCCGACGATGCGCCAGGCGCCGCGCGCATCCAGCAGGCTCACCGCGCCGGTCGAAACGCCCAGGAAGCGCGCGGCCAGCCCGGCGATCCGCTGAAGCTCGGTCGTCAGGGCGGGCGCGGCGGCATCGTCGGCTTCCAAGGTGTTCGCCGGCGATTCCGGCATGGCGCTTCTCCTGCGCGGTCGCGCATGTCACGCCGCGCGGTCAGTTTGACCGCCCGCCCGGCGGTGATCCAGCACTGATTCGGCCGCTTTGGCGGGGGGCGATGGCGGTGCTTCACCTCCAGCCCGCCAGAACCTCCCCCACCCCGCACTCCACCGGCGCGGCGCCCGCCCGCGTCGCCGTCCCGGAAAACCGCGGCGCCGCCGCCGGCTGCACGGTGCCGTCGCGCGCCACGAACGCCCCACGCGCCACGTTGTGCGGGTGCGCCACCGCCTCACCCAGCCCCAGCACCGGCGTCACGCAGGCGTCGCTGCCCTCGAACAGCGCGCACCACTCGTCGCGGGAGCGGGTGCGGAACACCGCCGCCATGCGCGCCTTCAGGTCCGGCCAGGCCGCCGGGTCACGCTGGCGGTCGAACGCGGGGTCGTCCAGCCCGGCGATCCGGCGCAGTTCGGCGTAGAATTGCGGCTCGATCGCGCCGACCGCGATGTGCCTGCCGTCCGCGCATTCATAGGTGGCGTAGAAATGCGCCCCGCCATCCAGCATGTTCACGCCGCGCCGGTCCTGCCAGGTCCCGGCCGCCCGCATGCCGTGGAACATCGCCAGCATGTTGGCCACGCAGTCGCTGATGGCGCAGTCCACCACCTGCCCCCGCCCGGTCGCCCTGGCGGCCAGCAGCGCCGCCAGCATGCCCATCGCCAGGTACAGCGCGCCGCCGCCATAGTCGCCCACCAGGTTCAGCGGCGGCACCGGCCCCCCCCCGGCCGGCCCGATCGCGCCCAGCGCGCCGGCGATGGCGATATAGGTGATGTCATGCCCCGCCCGCGCGGCCAGCGGCCCGTCCTGCCCCCAGCCGGTCATCCGCCCGTAGACCAGCCGCGGATTGCGCGCCAGCACCGCCGCCGGCCCCAGGCCCAACCGCTCCATCACCCCCGGCCGGAAGCCCTCGATCGTTCCTTCCGCCCGGTCCAGCAGCGCCAGCGCCTGCGCCACGTCCGCCGGGCGCTTCAGGTCCAGCCGCACCACCCGCCGGCCGCGCAGCGTGACATCATGCGCCCGCACGCGCGCCTCGGGCCGCTCGATGCGCACCACGTCCGCGCCCATGTCGGCCAGCAGCATCGCCGCGAACGGCCCCGGCCCGATGCCGGCGAACTCCACCACCCGCAGCCCCGCCAGCGGCCCCGTGCTCATCCCGCCGAATCCCGCTCCGGCCCCACCAGCGAGGCGCCGCCATCCACCACCAGCGTCTGCCCGGTGATGAAGCGCGCCTGCGCCGACAGCAGGAAGCGCGCCGCCTGGCCGACATCCCAGCCGGTCCCCTCCATTCCCAGCACCGACGCGCGGGCGCGTTGCGCCCGTGCAGCCTCGCTCATGCCGCGCGCATAGACCATCGGCGTATAGACCGGCCCGGGCGCGATGCAGTTGACCCGCACGCCCTCGCGCCCATGATCCACCGCCATCGCCTTGGTCAGCGCGATCACCGCGCCCTTGGACACGGTATAGGCCGTCAGCCCGCGCGGCCGGATCGCCGAGATCGATGAGATGTTGACGATGGCGCCGCCGCCGGCGGTGCGGATCATCTCCGGGATGGCGTATTTGCAGGCCAGGAACATGCTGTCCACGTTCACCTGCATCACGCGACGCCAGTTCTCCTCGCTCTCGGCCACCACGCTGCCGCGGCTGCCGATGCCCACGTTGTTGTCCAGGCAGTCCAGCCGCCCCCACAGCCGCACCGCCTCGGCCACCATGGCGCGGCATTGCTGGCTGTTGGTGACATCGAAGCTGCCGGCCCGCGCGGTGCCGCCCTCGGCGGCGATCATCGCCACGGTGCGCTCGGCCAGCGGCAGGTCGCGGTCCACCACCAGCACGCGGGCGCCGGCGCGGGCCAGCAGGATGCAGGTGGCGCGGCCGTTGCCGATCCCCTCCCCGGCCGCGCCGCCGCCGGTGACGATCGCCACCTTGCCGTGCAGGCCCCATTCGTCCGTCACGGTCATCCGGCTGCCCCCCGTTGCCCTGCCAAAGTCGCCCTCGCTAGGGAAATCCCGCCCCCGGCACGTCCACCTGCACGGTGTCGATCTGCCCGTCGGCCCGCTGGCCCATCGCCGGCCCGCTGCCGGTGCTGGAGCAGATGAACAGCGTGCGCCGGTCGGCACCCCCCAGCATGCAGGCATAGGCATGCCGGCCCGGCGGCATCGCCACCCTGCGCGCCACCGCGCCGCCCTCGCGGACCAGCAGCAGCCGTTCCCCGCGCGCATCGGCCACCCAGACGGCGCCCTCGGCGTCCAGGCAGATGCCGTCCGGGTAGCAATCCTCGAACTGCGCGAACACGCGCCGGCCGGACAACCCGCCCTCGGCGTCGATATCGAACCAGGTGAGCCGCTGCCCCGCCGTCTCGGCCAGGATCAGCCCGCCGCCATCCGGGGTGATCACCGCGCCGTTGGGGAATGCGAGGTCCTCGGCCACGGCGCGCATGCTGCCATCCGGGTCCACCCGCACCAGCACCGCCGGCCGCTCCGCCTCGCCGGCATAGCGGTCGAAGCCGAAATTGCCCACATAGGCCCGCCCCTGCGCATCCACCACCATGTCGTTGCATGGCCCGCCCGCCAGCCCCGACAGGTCGGCATGCGCCCGCAGCACCGGCCCTTCCAGCCGCAGCACCCGCCGGTCCAGCATCGACACGATCAGCAGCGCCCCATCCGCCCCCCAGCCCAGGCCGGAGGGCTGCTGCGGCACCTCCACCACGGTCTCGGCATGGCCCTCCAGGTCCAGCGCGATCACCCGATGCGAGTAGAAATCCGAGAACCACAGCCGCCCGTTATGCCAGCGCGGCCCCTCCGGAAAGGTCAGCCCCGCCAGCAGCACCGTCACCCCGCCCGCCTGAGCCATCCCCTCGCCTCCGCTTCCGGCGAACTAGCCCTTCGCCTGCAAAATCCGCCGCGCGATCGCCATCCGGTGCACTTCCGACGGCCCCTCGTACACCCGCATCGTCCGCACCTTCTGCGCCATCAGCTGCAACGGCAGCTCTTTGGTCACGCCCATCGCGCCATAGGCCTGCATGGCGTGGTCGATCACGTCCTGCGCCATCTCGGTGGCGAACACCTTGATCATCGAGGCCTCGGTGCGCACGTCCCGCCCGGCATCCTGCTTGGCGGCGGCGTCCATCACCATCAGCCGGCAGGCATGGATGCGCGTCGCCGCGTCGGTGATCCACCACTGCACCGCCTGTCGGTCGGCCAGCCTCTGCCCGAAGGTCACGCGCTGGCGGGCATGTTCGCACAGCATGTCCAGCGCCCGCACCGCCATGCCGGTGCACCAGGCGCCCATCTGCAGCCGCCGTATGGTCAGCCGCAGCTGCATCGGCGCGAACCCCGCCCCCTCGCGCCCCAGCAGCTGGCTGGCCGGCACCCGGCAATTCTCCAGCACCACCTCATAGGTGCGCTGCCCGCCCAGCATCTGGATCTCGCGCTCCACGATGAAGCCGGGCGTGCCCTTCTCCACCACGAAGGCGCTCACCCCCTCGTGCCGCTTGCCCTCGCCGGTGCGCGCCATGACGATGGTGAAATCGGCGTTCGGCACCCGGCTGATCCAGATCTTGCGCCCGTTGATCACCCAGTCCCCGCTTTTGCCGTCGGGGCCCTCGCGTACCGCGCGGGTGATCATCCCGGCCGGATCGCCGCCCGCCCCCGGCTCGGAAATCGCGATCGCCGATTTCGCGCTGCCATCGGCATAGGGCAGCAGGTAGCGCGCCCGCTGGTCGTCGTTGACCACCGCCATCAGCATGTGCAGGTTCGGCGAGTCGGGCGGGAAAAAGAACGGCACGCAGGTCCGCCCCAGCTCCTCGTTGACGGCCATCAGCGCCACCGTCGGCAGGTTGGCGCCACCAAGCTCCTCCGGCACGTCCAGCCCCCACAGCCCCAGCTCCTTGCACTTGGCGTGCAGCGGGGCCTCCTCCGCCTCGGTCAGCCCCACCTTGCCGCCGCCGGCCTCGCGCGCCAGCACCGCGCGCTCCAGCGGCATCAGCTCCTGGTTGACGAACTTCGCCACCAGGTCCTGCAGCATCCGGTGTTCTTCGGCCAGTTCGAACATTCTGTCCCCTCCACCCCGGCATCATCGTCGCCGGGGGCGGATCAGACAAGCTTCACCCCGCCCGCCGCCGGCTGTCGTACAGGTTCCAGGCGATCCCGCTCACGATGATCGCCGCCCCCAGCAGGATCACCGGGTCGAACCGCTCGCCGTACAGCAGCATCCCCACCGTCGCGATCACCGGGATGCGCAGGAAGTCGATCGGCACCACCATGATCGCGTCGCCGTAGCGGAAGGCGTTGGTCAGGCACACATGCGCCAGCAGCCCGGCCACGCACAGCACCGCCAGCGCCGGCGCCTCCGCCCAGCTCAGCAGTCCGCCGAACCACAGCGGCCCGCCCGTCGCCACGTTCACCCCCAGGTACATCGGCAGCTGCATCAGGTTCATCCACACCATGATCGTCAGCACGCTGTTCGTCCCGGTGAGGAACTTCGTCGTCGTCAGCTGCACCCCGAAGCACGCCGCCGCCCCCAGCACGATCAGCGCCGCCGGCTGGAACCCCTCGATCCCCGGCCGCAGTATCACCATCACGCCGATGAACCCCAGCACCACCGCGCCCAGCCGCGCCGCCGTCAGCCGTTCGCCCAGGAACAGCACCGCCAGCAGGGTCGTCCACGCCGGCGAGGTGAATTCCAGCGAGAACACGGTGGCCAGCGGCAGCACGGTGATGCCGTACGACCACGCCGTCTGCCCGCCGAAATGGAATACGTTGCGCAAAAGGTGAATGCGCAGCGGAAACGGCCCCGCCACCCGCTCGCGCCGCGCCAGCGCGTAGCCCAGCAGCGCCACCAGCCCGCCCACGTTGCGCACCGCCAGGATCTCGTAGACGTTCAGCCCGTGCGACAGCGACCGGATCGACACCGCCAGCGCCGAGAACGACACCAGCGCGCCGGCCATCCACATCACCACGCGCTTCATGTCACGCATCGACGAATCCCGGCATGGCGGCTCCCCCTGGCTGGCTTGCCGCCACCCAACCCCGCCATCCCCGCGAGGTCAACGCATGGTGTGGCCTAGCTGATCCGCTGCCGCCAGCGTTGCAGGATGCGCCGCGCCAGCGCCTCGTAATCGCCGTCGAAATGGTGGCTGCCGGCGGTGCGCACCACATCCGCCGCCGTGCCCGCCAGCCCCGGGCAGGCCGAGCCCTCGGCGTCGTCGGCGCCGTAGAAGCACTGCACCACCGCGGCCGGCACCCGCGCCAGTTCCGGCGGCACCGGCAGCGCCCTGGCGCTCGGCCCCGCGCCCAGCCAGCCGACCACGCGGATCTCGAAATCCGCCCCCTTGGACAGCGCCAGCAGCGACATCTGCGACACCTGCGCCCGCAGCCCCTCCGGCAGCCGCGTATAGACGAAGGGCAGCACGTCCGCCCCGAACGAATAGCCGATCAGGGCCACGTGCTTCGCGCCCCATTTGGCCATGTAGCTGCGCATGATCCGCGCCACGTCGGCCGCCGTCCGGTCAGGCGTCTGCGCGCTCCAGAAATACCGCAGGCTGTCCAGCCCCACCACGTTGACGCCGGCCTTCTGCAGGTCCTCGCCGATCCGCTTGTCGATGTCCCGCCAGCCGCCATCGCCGGCCAGCACGATCGCCAGCATGTCGGTGGGCCGGGCCGCCTTCAACTCCACCAGCGGCAGGTCCGACACGTCCTCCCCGCCGCCGCCGGCCGGCGCCAGGTGCGGGGCCACCAGCGCCGCCAGCGCCTCGGCGGGCGCCTGCCCCTCCGGCATCTGCCGCAGCACCGGCCGCACGCCGCTGGCCGCCACCACCGCCTGCCCGGTCCAGCCCGGCGTCGCCCCCACCGTCCAGAACCCCTCCAGCGCGCTCGCCCGCGCACCGCAGGGCGAGGCGTCCAGCGCCGGGCTGCCCACCGGGTCGAGCGAGGCCGCGCCGGCCATCGAATTGGCCGGCGCCAGCGCCAGCACCCGCTCGGCCAGCAGCCCGCCGGCGCCGATGCCGGCCAGGATCGGCGTGTGGTAATGCACGGTGGCCTCCTCGCGCTGGATCTGCCGGCTCAGCGACTCGGAATCCCCGTCCATCAGGTGGCAGGGCTGGCCCGCCACCCGCGCCAGGTACGGCCCGCTCTCCACGCCGGCCACGAACGCCCCCTGCGCGGCCAGCAGCTCGGCGGCGCGCTGGTCCTCCGCCCCCCAGGCATCGGCCCGCGAGAACAGGATCACGAAATCCCGCATCGGCCCCGCCGGGCGCACCACATGCAGGGCGCCATAGCGTTGCTCGGCATGCACCGGGGCGGCGGAGAGCATCATCGCGAGCACCATCAACACCAGTTGCCGGATCATGCGTGCGCCGCGCCCGCCAGCACCGCCACGTCGGCCAGCGACAGGAACGGCCCGAACACGCCGGAGGCGGCGAGGTAGCGCGGCTCCCAGTCCGGCCCGAACTTGCTCTTGAACGTCCGCAGGCCGCGGAAATTGTACACCCGCCCCCCATAGCGCCACAGCAGGTGCCCGATACGGTGCCAGTGCGAGGCCAGCGGCGTCGCCGCCATGCCCGACAGCGGCGCCATCCCCAGGCTCAGCCGGCTGAACCCGGACTCCTTCAGATGCAGCGCCAGCCGGGTGAACAGGAACTCCATGGCATAGGGCGAGGCGCCATCCACGTGCCGCATCACCCCCACCGTCGCCTGGGTGTGCAGGTCGGTGGTCATGAACGACACGAAGGCCACCGGCCGGCCATGCTGGCGCACCAGCATCACCGATTGCGGCGCCAGCCAGGCCGGGTCGAAGGCGGCCACCGAGAACCCCTTCTCGCGCGCCTTGTGCGCGGCCAGCCAGGAGTCGGAGATCGCCCGCAGCACCGGCAGCGCCGCCGCCACCCCGGCCGGGCCCACCACCTCGGCGGTCAGCCCGTCCCGCTCGCCGCGCTTGAGCGCGTAGCGCAGGTGCTGCCGCCGCGCGCCCTCCAGCCCGAACTCGTCCAGCCGGATGCACGCCTCCTCGCCCAGCTTCATCAGCTTCAACCCCGCGTCGAGATAGATCGGCAGGCTGTCCGGCCGCACCTGGTAGAATGCCGCCCGCCCGTCATGCGCATGCGCGAGCGCCACGAACGCGCCGATCAGCGCCGGCCACTCCGCGCGCGGCCCCACCGGGTCGTACAGCGCCACCCAGGACCGGCCGCGCCGCGCATACATCAGGAAGGCGCGGCGGCTGGGCGAGAACAGGAAGTTCTTGTCGCCCATCATCGCCAGCACCGCGTCGCTGCGCTCCTGCCCGCGCACGATCGCCGCCGCCTCCGCCATCTCGCCGGCCGAGGGGCGCACCGCCCGCCCGGCCGAGGGCCGCAGCAGTTGCCGCAGCGCAAGGCCCACCGCGAACAGCGTCGCCCCCAGCACGGCGCGCAGCGCGCGCGGCGCCCGCTCGTCGAACTCGAACTCCCACCACAGCTGGTTGCTGTACGGCACCGCGCGGAAGGCGAACAGGAACAGCCACACCGCCACCGCCAGCACGATCGCCACCGCCACCAGCCAGCCCAGCGTCACCCGCTGGTCGAGCAGCGAGGCCCGCCGGCGAAACCCGCCATGGGTCGCCAGCAGCAGCACGATCAGCCCCAGCAGCACCCCGGCCTCGAAGAACGCCAGCCCCTTGGCCAGCGACAGCACCAGGCTCGCCGCCGCCAGCCCCAGCGCCAGCCACCACGCCTCGCCCAGCCGGAACAGCAGCCCGCGGGCCACGAACAGCAGGCACACGCCCAGGATGCCGCCGAGGAAATTCGCCCCCTCCACCGTCCACAGCGGCAGCACCGCCTCCAGCACCGCCAGCCGGCGGCCGAAGGCGGGGGTGGCGCCGGAGAACACCAGCATCACGCCGACGGCGAAGGTGATCACCGCCAAAAATACCGGGGCCAGCCGCCCCAGCTGCCGCCGGGCGCCGGCCAGGCGCGGCACCATCGCCCGCGCCTCGAACCCCGCCAGCAGCACCGCCGAGACCGCCAGCGGCAGGATGAAATACACCGCGCGATAGGCCAGCAACGCGGCCACCGCGCCGCCGGCCGGCACCGCCGGCCCCAGCACGAACAGCAGCGCCGCGTCGAACACGCCCAGCCCGCCCGGCGTATGCCCGATCACCCCCAGCAGCATCGCCGCCGTGTAGACCGCCAGGAACACGCCCAGCGACACGCCCGAGGCCGGCAGCAGCACCCACAGCGAGAGCGCGGCCCCCAGCACGTCGATGCCCACCAGCCCGAGCTGCCACAGCACGAAGCGCCGCCCCGGCAGTTCCAGCCGCAGGCGCGGCCGGCCCGGCACCGCCCAAGCCCGCCCGTCCAGCGCCAGCACGGCGGCGGTGGCGGCCAGCCCGGCGACCCCCAGCCCGCGCAACGCCCAGGCCGGAATGCCCGACAGCGCCGCCATCGGCTCGGCCGCCAGCAACACCCCCAGCCCGCCCCAGGCCACCAACGCCAACCCGAAGGTGGCCGCCGTCAGCACCGTCACCCGCGCCACCGCGCCCGGCGCCACGCCCGCCGCGCCATACACGCGGTAGCGCACCGCGCCGCCGGTCAGCGCCCCCAGCCCCACCGCATTGCCCAGCGCGGAGCCGGCGACGGCGCCCACCAGCAGCGTCGGCCAGGGCACCCGCGCGCCCACCTGCCGCAACGCCGCCGCGTCGCGCGCCACCAGGCCGGCATAGCTCAGCGCGGTCGCCAGCAGCGCCAGCAGCAGCGCCGGCGCCGACAGCCCCCGCAGCGCCTGCACCACGGCGCGATAGTTCAACGAGGCCGAGGCTTCCTGCACCATCAGCAGCAGCGCGGCACAGACCGCCAGCGCCACCAGCGGCACGGCGAAGCCCCGCGCGCGCCGCCACGCCAATCCCGGCGCGCGCTGCCAGCCGCGCGCGCGCCGCCCGGCACCGGCCGAGCCGGTCCCTTGCCTGTCCATATGTTATCGCTGCCCCTGAGGCCGTGTGCCGCTCATCCGCCAGTCAGTGCCACGCCCGCTGGCCCACGCCCGCTCGGGGTACGGTACTGCCTGTTTCCTGGGCAGATGGTGCCAGCCGCCGCCGCCGCGCAATGGGACAATAAGTGATCGAGAGGAACGGTTCTGGCGGCGCGGGCGGGCGTTCATGCGGCGGACACTGGGCTGAAATCGCTAATTGATTGTTATTGAAACCAACCCCGCCGGCCCAGGGCCGGCGGATTGTCACAACCGTCATAGCGAGAGTTACATTTGGTAGCATTCAGCCGGGCAGTGGACGCCCCGGCGCCCGCAACCGCCTGAAAACGCGCGCCCTCAGCCCTGCTGCGGCATCGCCGGCGGCACCACCGTGGTGACGATCGAGGCGTCCAGCGCCTCGTAGTCATGGTAGCCGATGGTCTCGTACAGCTCCTTGCGGGTCTGCATCCGGTCCACCATCCGGTGGGTGCCGCCATCGCGCGCGATCGCCGCGTACAGCTCCTCCTGCGCCTTCGCCGCGACGCGCAGCGAGCTCACCGGCCAGATCACCATGCGGTAGCCCATCTCCTGGAACTCCGCGGCGGTGAAGAACGGAGTGCGCCCGAACTCGGTCATGTTGGCCAGCAGCGGCGCATCCACCCGGCGGGCGAATTCGCGGAACATCTCGGCGGTGTTCAGCGCCTCGGGAAAGATCGCGTCCGCGCCGGCCTCCAGGTACAGCTTCGCCCGCGCCACCGCCCCGTCCATGCCCTCGCTGGCGGCGGCGTCGGTGCGGGCGATGATGTAGAGATGCCGCCGCGCCTTGCGCGCCGCCGCCACCTTGGCCGCCATGTCGTGCGGGTCGGCCAGCTTCTTGTCGTTCAGGTGGCCGCATTTCTTCGGCAGCAGTTGGTCCTCGATATGCACCGCCGCCGCGCCGGCATCCTCGAAGCTGCGCACCATGTGCATCACGTTCAGCGCCTCGCCATAGCCGGTGTCGCCATCCACCAGCACCGGCAGCCCGCTGGCGCGCGCCACCTGGCGGATGAAGAAGCACACCTCGTCCACCGTGATCATCCCCAGGTCCGGCACGCCCATCGAGGCGGTCATCGCCGCGCCCGACAGGTACAGCGCCCCGAACCCCGCGCGCGCGGCCTGCAGCGCCGCCATGCCGTTATGCGTCCCCGGGATCTGCACGATGCCGCCGCGCGCCAGCAGCGCGCTGAAACGCTCCCCGGCGGGCCCGGTCGGCAGGTCGTCGGCGACGAGATAGGTCATGTGTGGCGCTCCATCACGGGAAGAACAGGATCGACAGCAGCAGGAAGCCCGGCAGCAGCAGCAGGCAGGCCCAGCCCATGTAGCCGAAGAAGCCGGGCATGCGAATGCCACGATGCGCGGCAATGCTGCGCAGCATCAGGTTGGGCGCGTTGCCCACATAGGTCAGCGCGCCAAAGAACACCGCCCCGGCCGAGATCGCCAGCAGCGTATCGGCCAGCGTCCCGGCCAGCACCGCGGGGTCGTCGCCGGCCATGCGGAAGAACACCAGGTACGTCGGCGCGTTGTCGAGAAACGCCGAGAGCAGCCCGGTCAGCCAGAAATACGCCAGCGGCTCCGGGCTGCCATCCGCCCGCGTCACCAGCCGCAGCAGCGGCGCGAACGGACCGTCGAACCCCGCCGCCAGCATGGCAAGAACGGGCGTTATGGTGATGAAAATGGCCGCGAACAGCTTGCCCACCTCGGCCATCGGCTCCCAGGTGAACAGGTTGCCCTCGCGCACCGCGCGCGGCGTCAGCGCCAGCGAGGCGGCTACCACCGCCAGCATCACGCCGATGGCCACCAGCCGCTCGATACCGATCGGCACGCCCAGCAGCGCCACCTCGCCCGGCGCCCATACCCCCTGCGCCAGCACTGCCGCCACCACCACGCCGACCAGCAAGATGTTGATTTCGCCCCGCAATCTCAGCGGCTTGCGTGGCCCGGGCGGGTTGTCGCGGGCGGCGAGGTGGCGATCGACCAGCCAGAACGCCGCCAGCAGCGGCAGCGCCAGGGTGAGCATCGGCACGCTCAGGTGGCGCAGCGGCCAGGTGAACGGAATGCCCTGCAGGAAGCCGAGATACAGCGGCGGGTCGCCCAGGGGCGTGGTGGCGCCGCCGGCGTTGGCGACCAGGATGATAAAGAAAACAACCAGATGCGCCCGTCTCCTGCGATGCGCATTGGCGCGCAGCAGCGGATGGATCAGCACCATCGAGACGCCGGTGGTGCCCATCACCCCGGCCAGCGCCACCCCGATCGCCAGCAGCAGCGTGTTGCCCCCCGGCCGCCCCCAGGGCCCGCCCTCCAGCAGGATGCCGCCGCCGGCGGTGAACAGGGCCAGCAGCAGGACCACGAAAGGCAGATATTCGACCAGGAAAGCGTGCCAGACGAGGTGAAAACCGGCCGGAAATCCGGCGAAAACCACCTCCGAGGCGACCAGAATCAGGGTCCAGCCGGCCAGGATCACCCCCATCCGGCGGTGCCAGAGCCGCGGCGCGACCAGTGGAAACAACGCCACCGACAGCAGTACCCCGGCGAAAGGTATGCCCCATGACAGTCCCGGAATCATACCTATCTTCCGGCTGCGCGGGGCCGAATTGCGGCCTGGGTCGGTTGCATCCCCCACCCCCTATAAGTAACTTCGGGCGCGCGCAACGGAGAATGACGTCAGATGGACATGTCAGGCGAGCGGCGGATTCCCGCGCCGCGCGAAAAGGTATGGGCCGCGCTGAACGACCCGGAGATCCTGAAGGGGTCGATTCCGGGCTGCGAAACCATGGAAAAACTGTCTGACACCGAGCTGAAGGCCACCGCCGCGGTCAAGATCGGGCCGATCTCGGCGCGCTTCGCCGGCAAGGTGAACCTGCTCGACCTCGACCCGCCGAACGGCTACCGCATCGAGGGCGAGGGCCAGGGCGGCGTCGCCGGCTTCGCCAAGGGCGGCGCCACGGTGCGGCTGGTCGCCGATGGCGCGGCCACGCTGCTGTCGTACGACGTGAAGGCGCAGGTCGGCGGCAAGATCGCGCAGTTGGGCGCGCGGCTGATCGACGCCACCGCCAAGCAGATGGCCGACGCCTTCTTCGACCGCTTCGCCGCCGCCGTGGGCGCCGCCGAGGCGGCGCCGGAGGCCGCCCCCGCGCCGCCGGCGCCGGCCCCCTCGGTGAGCCTGCTGGCGCTGCTGCCGGAAGCGCCGATGGGGATTCCCATTGTCGGTTGGATCGGCGGGGCCATCTTCCTGTTCATCGCCTTCCTCATTCTCGGAGCCTATCTGTAGTGCTGCCCGCAACCGTCGCCGACACGGCGGCCCTGCTCGCCGCCGGCGGGTACGTGGCCGATACCGCGCTGTCCACCACCGTGCACCTGGCGATGGCGATGGCCCGCCCGCTGTTCCTGGAGGGCGAGCCCGGCACCGGCAAGACCGAGATCGCCAAGGTGCTGGCCGCCGGGCTCGACCGGCGGCTGGTGCGGCTGCAATGCTATGACGGGCTGGACCTGTCGGCGGCGGCCTATGAGTGGGACCATGCCCGCCAGCTGATGGCCATCCGCATGGCCGAGGCGTCGGGCGACGTGGACCGGCGCAGCCTGTCCAGCGACATCTATGCCCGCGAGTTCCTGCAGGCACGGCCGCTGCTGTCGGCGATCGACCCCGACCTGCCGCCGGCTGTGCTGCTGATCGACGAGCTGGACCGGGCGGACGAGCCGTTCGAGGCGTTCCTGCTGGAATTGCTGGCAGATTTCCAGATCACCGTGCCGGAATACGGCACCATCCTCGCGCGCACCAAGCCGGTGGTGGTGCTGACCTCCAACCGCACCCGCGAGGTGCACGACGCCATCCGCCGGCGCTGCCTGTACCATTGGGTGGACTACCCCGATGCGCGGCGGGAGCGCGAGATCCTGGCGCGCAAGGCGCCGGGGGTGGCGCCGCTGCTGGCCGCCGAGATCGTCGCCTTCGTGCAGCGGCTGCGCGGCGAGGATCTGTTCAAGCTGCCGGGCGTCGCCGAGACGATCGATTGGGCGGCGGCGCTGATGCACCTGAACCAGCACGAGCTGGCCCCGGCCTCGGTGGACGAAACGCTGGGGGTTCTGCTGAAATATCAGGATGATATCGCCAAGATCAAAGGCGCTGAGGCAGCCCGGCTGGTAGCCGAGGCGAAATCCACCGCCGCCCCCGTGGTGGCCTGACCCCCATGGCGGCGGTGGAAGGCATGCTTTCCGCCAACATCATGCACTTCGCCCGGCTGCTGCGCCGCGCCGGGCTGCCGGTGGGGCCGGCGGACATGCTGGCGGCGCAGCGGGCGATGCTGCTGGTGGATATCGGCAGCCGCGTGCAGGTGCGCACCGCGCTGCGCACCACCATGGTGCATCGCCACGAGCACGAGGACCTGTTCAACCAGGCCTTCCTGGTGTTCTGGCGCGACCCGGAGGCGGCGAAGGCGGCCGCCGCCATGGGCCTGCTGGACGCCCAGAAGGAGATGCCGCCCGAGCGCGCGCCGCCGGGCAGCCGGCGGCTGGCCGAGGCGTTCGACAAGAAGCCCTCGCCCCAGGACAAGCCGCCGCCGCCGCGCCAGGAGATCGACGCGGTGCTGACCGTCTCGGAGCGCGAGCGGTTGCAGCAGATGGATTTCGAGGCGATGAGCGCCGACGACATCGCCCGCGCCAAGCAGGAGATCCGGCTGCTGACGCTGCCGCTGGACCTGCGCCGCACCCGCCGGCTGCGGCCGGACCCGGCCGGGCCGAACACCGATCTGCGTGCCACCATCCGCGCGGCGCGGCGGTTCGGCGGCGAGATTCTGTCGCTGGAGCGCAGCCGCACCGTGACGCGCCCGCCGCCGCTGGTGGTGCTGTGCGACATTTCCGGCAGCATGTCGCGCTATGCCCAGATTCTGCTGCATTTCCTGCATGCGGTGGCGAATGACCGGGACCGCGTGTCGGTGTTCCTGTTCGGCACCCGGCTGTCCAACATCACCCGCCAGCTGCGCCACCGCGACGCCGAGGTGGCGTTCCAGATGGTGGCGCATGCGGTGCCGGACTGGTCCGGCGGCACCCGCATCGGCGAGGCGCTGGCCGCCTTCAACCATCAGTGGTCGCGCCGGGTGCTGGGCCAGGGGGCGGTGGTGCTGCTGGTGACCGACGGGCTGGACCGGCCGCGCGACGGCGGCGAGGGCATGGCGGGGCTGGCGGAGAACATGGAGCGGCTGCACAAATCCTGCCGCCGGCTGATCTGGCTGAACCCGCTGTTGCGCTGGGATGGTTTCGAACCCAAATCTCAGGGCATCCGCGCGATGCTGCCGCATGTGGACGAGTTCCGCCCCGTGCACAACCTGGCCAGCCTGCGCGCGCTGATCCAGACGCTGTCGCGGCCGTCCTCGCCGCGCGAGATGGAACGATGGAGACTGGCCTCATGAGCATGCAACAGGCTGACGATATCCTGGCCGTGGCCGCCGAGTGGCGGGCCGCCGGCGAGCAGGTGGCGCTGGCGACGGTGACGCAGACCTGGGGCAGCTCGCCCCGGCCGGCGGGCAGCCAGCTGGCGGTGACGCGCTCGGGCAAGATGGCCGGCTCGGTGAGCGGCGGCTGCATCGAGGGCGCGGTGGCCGAGGCGGCGATGCAGACGCTGGACAGCGGCACGCCGCAACTGCTCGATTTCGGCATAACCAACGAGCGCGCCTGGGAGGTGGGGCTGGCCTGCGGCGGCAAGCTCAAGGTGTTCGTGGAGAAGCTGGCATGACGCCGGATACCCTGGCGGCGCTGACCGCCGCGCGGGCCGCCAAGCGGCCGGTGGTGCTGGCCACCCAGGTGCCGGGCGGCGCGCAGCTGCTGCTGCCCGCGCCGGACGCGCCCGCGCCGCTGGCCGAGGCGGCGGCCAGGGCGCTGGACCGCGACGAGAGCGGCACGGTGACGCTGGACGGGGCGGAGTGGTTCCTGAACGTCTACAACCCGCCGATGCGGCTGATCGTGGTGGGGGCGGTGCATATCGCCCAGGCGCTGGTGCCGATGGCCGCCCAGCTTGGGCTGGCGGTGGTGGTGGTGGACCCGCGCCGCAGCTTCGCCAGCGACGAGCGCTTCCCCAACGTGACGGTGATGACGGACTGGCCGGACGAGGCGCTGGACGCGCTGGCGCCGGACAGCCGCACCGCGGTGGTGACGCTGACGCACGACCCGAAGCTGGACGACCCGGCGCTGGACCGGGCGCTGAAATCCGACGCCTTCTATATCGGCGCGCTGGGCAGCCGGCGCACCCATGCGGCGCGGCTGAAGCGGCTGCGCGAGCTGGGGCATTCGGAGGCGGCGATGGCACGCATCCGCGGGCCGGTGGGGCTGAACATCGAGGCGGTGACGGCGCCGGAGATCGCGCTGTCGGTGCTGGCGGAGTTCGTCGCGGTGCGCCGGCATTCGCCGCTGGCCGACAAGGCCGAAACCGCGGCGGCGGCATGATCTTCGGCGCCTTCCCGCTGGCGGAGGCGCTGGGCGCGGTGGTGGCGCATTCCCACCGGCTGGCCGGGCGCGTGCTGAAGAAGGGCGCGGTGCTGGACGAGGCGGCGCTGGCGGCGCTGCGCGAGGCCGGGCGGGAGACGGTGATCGCGGCACGGTTCGAGCCCGGGGACGTGGCGGAGAACGAGGCCGCCGCATTGCTGGCGGAGGCGCTGGACGCGCCGCTGCTCTCGGCCGGGCGGGCCGGCACCGGGCGGGTGAACCTGCATGCCGATGCCGCCGGGCTGCTGCTGGTGGACCCGGCGCGGCTGGACCGGATCAACCTGATCGACGAATCGCTGACCATCGCCACGCTGCGCGACGCCAGCGTGGTGGCGGCGCGCGACATGGTGGCGACCATCAAGGTGATCCCGTTCGCGGTGCCGGGCGCGGTGCTGGCGCAGGTGGCGGCCGTGCTGCGCGACGGGCCGCCGCCGCTGGCGCTGCATCCGTTCCGGCCGCTGAAGGTGGGGCTGGCGCTGAGCGAGCTGCCGGGGCTGAAGGAGAGCGTGACCGAGGGCACCATCGAGGCGACCGAGGCGCGGGTGCGGGCGCTGGGCGGCAGCCTGCTGGCGCCGCTGCGCTGCCCGCATGCCGAGGCGCCGATCGCCGCCGCCCTGCGGCAGCTGCTGGCGGCGGGGGCGGACCTGCTGCTGGTGGCCGGGGCCTCGGCCACCGTGGACCGGCGCGACGTGGGGCCGGCCGGGGTGGTGCGGGCCGGCGGGCGGATCACCCATTTCGGCATGCCGGTCGATCCCGGCAACCTGATCTGCCTGGGCGAGCTGGAGGGCCGGCCGGCGCTGGTGCTGCCCGGCTGCGCGCGCAGCCCGAAGCTGAACGGCATCGATTTCGTGCTGCGCCGGCTGTTCGCGGGGCTGCCGGTGGGCGCCGCCGAGGTGATGCGCATGGGCGTGGGCGGGCTGCTGAAGGACACCGACGCGAGGCCGCTGCCGCGCGCCCGGGCCGCCGGCAGGCCGCCGGCCCCATCCCCGGCCTTGGCCCCGGCCTTGGCCCCGGCCCCGGCCCCATCAGCGCCGGCGGCGTCGCCGGCGGCGTCGCCGCGCCGGCCGGTGGTGGCCGCCCTGGTGCTCGCGGCCGGCAAATCCACCCGCATGGCGCCGTACAACAAGCTGCTGCTGGCCGACCGCGCCGGCAAGCCGATGATCGCCCGGGTGGTGGACAACGTGCTCTCCAGCGGCGCGCGGCCGGTACTGGTGGTGACCGGCCATCGCGCCGGGGATGTGCGCGCGGCGCTGGCCGGGCGGCCGGTGGGCTTCGTGCAGGCGGACGCCTATGCCGAGGGGCTGTCGGCCAGCCTGAAGGCCGGGATCGCGGCGCTGCCGCCCGAGGTGTCGGCCGCCGTGATCTGCCTGGGCGACATGCCGCTGGTGACCGGGCGGATGCTCGACCGGCTGCTGGCCGCCTACGACCCCGACGAGGGGCGCAGCATCGTGGTGCCGATGCACCAGGGGCGGATCGGCAACCCGATTTTGTGGGATCGCCGGTATTTCCCGGAGATGCTGGCGCTGTCGGGCGATGGCGGGGCGCGCGGGCTGTTGCAGCGCCATCTGGAGCAGGTGGCCGAGGTGGCGATGGAGGAGGACGCGGTGCTG
This sequence comes from Rhodospirillales bacterium 70-18, assembly GCA_001899585.1. Taxonomy (GTDB): domain Bacteria; phylum Pseudomonadota; class Alphaproteobacteria; order Acetobacterales; family Acetobacteraceae; genus 70-18. The sequence goes on along the minus strand of MKWE01000017.1, from coordinate 204,915 downwards.
CGCGACTTCGACACTGTGGACAGCCTGGCCACCCTGCCGCAGCGGCTGCGGCCGGCCGATGTCGCGCCCGGCTGATCCGGCGGCGCCGCCGCGCCTGGCCTGGCGGGCGATGCGGGTGGCCGACCTGCCGGCGGTGGAGGCGGTGGGCGAGGCCGTGCACACCGCCTATCCCGAGGACCCGGAGGTGTTCGCCGAGCGGCTGGCGCTGTTCCCGTTCGGCTGCCATGTGCTGGAGGGTGAGGACGGGCTGGTCGGCTACCTGATCAGCCACCCATGGCGGCGGGCGGCGCCGCCGGCGCTGAACGCGCGGCTAGGCGGGCTGCCGGAGCGGCCGGGCACCTACTACATCCACGACCTCGCCTTGCTGCCAGGCGCGCGCGGGCGCGGGGTGGCTCGGCGGGTGGTGCGGGCGATGGCGGCGATGGCGATCTCGCAGGGGCTGGACGAGATGTCGCTGGTGGCGGTGGGCGGCTCGGGCGGGTTCTGGGCGACGCAGGGCTTCGCGCGGCTGGAGGTGCCGGAACTGGCCGCGAAGCTGGCGAGCTACGACGCCGGTGCCGCCTATATGCGCCGGCTGCTGCGGTGAGCGGGCGCCGTCAGTAGAGGGTTTCCTTGAGGCGCTGGGGGGCCGCGGCGTCGTAGGCCGCGGCGTCGAACTGGCCGCGGGCGATGTCGGCCACGATGGTGCCGGTGCTGGGCAGCGCGGTGCGGGGGATCTGGGCGGCCGGGTCCCACAGGCGCGAGCGCACCAGCGCCTTGGTGCACTGGAAGAAGGCGGTGATGACGCGCACCACCAGCACGCTGCGCGGCGGCTTGCCGTCGACCACGAAGCGGGTCAGCAGGGCCGGGTCAATCGAGATTTCCGCCGTGCCGTTCACCCGCAGCGTCTCGCCGATGCCGGGGATGAGGAAGAGCAGCGCCACCCGCGGGTCGGTGACGATGTTGCGCAAGCTGTCGATGCGGTTGTTGCCGCGGCGGTCGGGCAGCAGGAGGGTGCGGTCGTCGGCGATCTCGACGAAGCCGGGGGCGTCGCCGCGCGGGGTGGCGTCCACGCCGTTGGGGCCGATGGTGGCCAGCACGGCGAAGGGGGCGGCGCGGATCATCGACTGGTAATGCGGGTGCAGGTGGTCTACCTGCTTGGCCACCGCCGCCCCGGAGGGCATGCCGTAAAGGGCGCGCAGGGCGGCCTCGTCGCGGATGATGTGATCGGACATGCAGACAGGCCCCCTTCTTCCGGTCTCGGTGGTGACCGGGTTTCTTGGCAGCGGCAAGACCACGCTGATCGGCCGGCTGCTGCGCGACCCGAGCTTTGCCCGCACGGCGGTGATCGTCAACGAGTTCGGCGAGGTGGGGCTGGACCACGCGCTGATCGCCGGCGGCGACGAGACGGTGCTGGCGCTGACCACCGGCTGCCTGTGCTGCGCGGTGCGGACCGACCTGGTGGCGACGCTGCTGGATCTGCTGGCGCGGCGGGCGGCGGGGAGCGTCGGCTATGATCGGGTGCTGGTGGAGACCTCGGGCCTGGCCGATCCGGCGCCGATCCTGCATGCGCTGATGACCGACCCGGCGCTGGCGGGCAGCCATGCCGTCGCGGGCGTGGTGACGCTGGTGGACGCGCTGCTGGGCGAGGCGACGCTGGGGCGGCATCCCGAGGCGCGGCGGCAGGTGGCGCTGGCCGACCGGCTGGTGCTGACCAAGACCGATCTCGCCGCGCCCGCGCCTGCCCTGCTGGCGGCGCTGCGGGGGCTGAACATGCTGGCGCCGCTGGCGGTGGGGGCGCCCGACCCGGCGCTGCTGCTGGCGCCGGCGCCGCGCCTGGGGGCAGTGCCGGCGGGGGTGGCGCGGCATGGCGCGGGGATTTCGACGTTTCTGGTGGAGCGGGCCGCCCCGGTGCCGGCGCTGGCGCTGACGCTGTGGTTGCAGGCGCTGGCCGAGCATTGCGGCGAGCGACTGCTGCGCATGAAGGGGATGGTGGACGTGGCCGAGATGCCCGGGCGGCCGGCGGTGATCCATGGCGTGCAGCACGTGTTCGCCGAGCCGGACTGGCTCGACCGCTGGCCGGATGCGGACCGGCGCAGCCGCGTGGTGTTCATCGTGCAGGCGCTGGAGGGGCGCGCCATGCCGCCGCATTTCCCGGCCCGGCTGCTGGATGCCATCGTGGCCGAGGTGGCGGACGAGCAGGCCCGCGCGGCGGGGTAGGTTGCCGCGCGGGCGCCGGTTTCGCGGTGGGCTTGCCGGCGGCTACTTGCTGCCGGACTTGGCGGGCGGCTTTTTGGACGGTTGCAGGCTGGAGAAGGAGGAGACCTCCACCACCGGCTTCTTCACGGTCGCCTTGGGCTTTTTGGGTTCACGCCCGCTTTTCATCTGACCTTTGGCCACGAGACTTGTCCTTGCTTCACAAAGCCGGTTGCGGGTAGCCGAGCCGGACGGAGCATAGCGCGCGCCGCCGCCAGCGTCACGGCGCGCGTGTGTCGCGGTCCATGATGCCTTCGTAGACCTTGATCATCGCCGACATGTCCGATGCGCCCAGCCCCTGCGCGCGGGCCATGCGCAGCAGCGCCACCACCTGCGGCGCCACCAGGCCGGGCAGGCCGACCTCCTCGGCCAGTTCCTGCGACAGGCGCAGGTCCTTGTAGGCCAGGTCGAGCGCGAAGCCGGCCTTGAAGTCGCCGGCGAAGGCCTTGGCCGCCAGCGACCTGAACGCCCAGGAGGCGCCGCTGCTGCTCATCACCACCTGCTGCAGCTTGTCCAGGTCGATGCCGGCCGCCGCGCCCAGCATTAGGCCCTCCGCCGCCGCCGCCATGTTGCAGAAGGCCAGCATGTTGTTGACCAGCTTGGCGACCGAGCCCATGCCGACCTCGCCCACATGCACCACGCCGCCGCTGAAGCTGGCCAGCAGCGGGCGCTGCGCCTCGAACGTGGCCGCGTCGCCGCCGACCATGATGGTGATGGTGCCGGCCTCCGCCCCGGTCACGCCGCCGCTCACCGGCGCTTCCAGCATGGCCACGCCCCTGGCCGCCATCGCGGCGCGCAGCTTGCGCGCGGTGGCCGGCGAGTTGGTGCTGAGGTCGATATAGGTGCTGCCCGGTCTCGCATGGGCGGCGATGCCGTCCGGCCCCAGCGCCACCGCCTCGACCACCGCCGGCATGGCGAGCGAGGTGAACACCACGTCGCAGGCCGCCGCCACCGCGGCGACGCTCTCGCCCATGGCGGCCCCGAGCGCCGTGCACGCCTCGGCGGCGGCGGCGTTGACGTCGAACACCACCACCTCGTGGTTGGTGTTGCGGATGATGTTGCGGCACATGGGGCCGCCCATGTTGCCGACGCCGATGAAGCCGATTTTCATGGCTTTCCCCCCCCTTTTGCCTGGTTCTCAGGCCGTTTTCGTCAGGCGCCGATGAACTTGGGCGTCCGTTTCTCCATCCACGCCTTCTGGCCTTCCTTCAGGTCGGCGGTGTCGCGGTTGGTGCGTGCCCGCGCGGTGATGGCGTCCAGGTCGGCGTTGCCGCGGGCGATGTCGTTGAGCGCCCGCTTCATGCCCTGCACCGCCAGCGGGGCGTTGGCGGCGAGCACGTCCGCCAATGCCCCCACGCGCGCGTCCAGCGCCGCCGGGTCCACCAGCTCGGTGAGGAAGCCGACGCGCAGCAGCTCGGCGGCCTCCAGCTTCTCGGCCAGCAGGAACAGCCGCTTGGCGGTGTCCAGCCCGAGCCGGCTGACATAGCGCTGCATGCCGCCGGGATAGTAGTGCAGGCCCAGCCGGGCGGCCGGCATGAACATCGCCATGCCGGTGACGCCGACACGGAAATCGCAGGCCAGGGCGAGGTCGGTGGAGCCGCCGTAGACGCCGCCGTTCAGCGCCGCGATGGTGGGCGGGCGGGCCTGTTCCAACCGGTCGGTCAGTTCCTCGAACCCCGGGGTGGCGCTGCCGGCGGAGGAGGCGCCGATCTCGCCGATATGGAAGCCGGAGCTGAAGCTTTTGCCGGTGGCGGCGAGCACCAGCACGCGTACCGCGGGGTCGGCATCCACCTGGTCCAGCAGGCGCATCAGGGCGGCGATGTCCGGCGGCTCGATGCGGTTGTGCACGGCCGGGCGGTTGAGCCGGATGGTGGCGCGGTGGCCCTGGATCGTGAGCGTCGGCAGGCCGGAAGCGTCGGACATGGTTTCCCCCGTGACGGTCGGCCGGGGCGGCGCCCGGCCATCTCCATCACCTATCCGAACCGAGCCGGTGAATACAGCCCCCCAGGGAGTTCAGCCGGGGGGGTCAGCCGGCGGGGGCTTCCTTGGGCACCGGGCGCTTCATCATCGCGCCGGTCATCGGGATGAAATACACGCCGACATCCTTGCGCGAGTGGATCTTGCCCTCGGCGTCCTTGGTGTAGACATAGAGGAACTGGCCGCGCTTGAAGGGCTGGCCGATCGGGATCAGCGCGCGCCCGCCGGGCTTGAGTTGCTTGAACAGGTCCGGCGGGGCGTACTGGGCGGCACAGGTGATGATGATCATGTCGAACCCGCCCTCGACCTCCGGCCAGCCGAAATAGCCGTCGCCCACGCGGGTGTGGACGTTGTCGTAGCCGAGCGGCGTGAAGATCTTTGAGACCGCGTTGCCCAGCGGCTCGATGATCTCGATCGAATAGGCCTGCTTGACGATGCGGCTGAGCAGGGCGGACTGGAAGCCGCTGCCGGTGCCGATTTCCAGCGTGATGTCGTCCGGCTTGGGGGCGGCCACCTGGGTCATGTAGGCCTGCCCCAGATAATCCGACAGCGCCGAGCCGAAGCCGAGCGCCCAGGGCTTCGGGTTGGCCTCGTAGGCGTCGCCCGGGGTGGCGCGGTGGCTGTCGTAGAGGTAGTGGAAATACTCGCGCGGCACCGCCTCGAAGGCGGCCATCACGGCCGGGTCGGCGTGGCCGAGGCGCTCCTTCAGGTATTGCTCGATGCGCTTCATGGCGGCCGGCTTGCGGGCCTGGATGGCGTCGAACTGCGCCTGGGTCAGGCTGACCGGGCGGCCGGACTTGGCCATCGCGTCCAGGTAGGCCTCGCGCGTCCAGGCGCCGGCGGCGCGGGCCGGACGGGTGGCCAGCGCCGGCATGGCGAGCGATGCGGCCACCAGGGCGCGGCGGGTCAGCAAGCCTTGGGTCACGATGGAACGTCTCCAGTCAGGTGGCGGGGGTCAGGTGGCGGGCGAAGGGGCGCGCGGAAAGGCCAGCGCGCAGACCACATACAGCAGCACGGCGGCCAGCAGAACCCGATCATAGCCGAGTTCCAAAGATGTTAGATTGGCCAGCGGCGTGGATACCACCGAGAAGGCGCCGTTCAGCCCCCAGGCCCAGGGCAGGAACCCGCCCGAGCCGGTGCGGCTGAGACCCAGCGGAAACGGCAGGCCCAGCGCCAGCGAGGCCGGCGCCACCACCAGCAGCACCAGGCCGGCCCGCGCCAGCCAGGGCAGCGCCAGCGTGGCCAGCATCGCCTGTTGCAGCCCGGCCAGCAGCAGCACGCCCCAGACCGCCACCACCAGCGTGGCGATCCACATCGCCCGGCGCGGGTTGGCGGCGCAGCGGTCGGCCAGCATGCTGCCCAGGCCCGAGAACACCAGCATGCCGCTCAGCACCAGCGCGAAGCCCGAGGTGCGGTCGTTCAGGTAGAAGCTCGCCCGCTCAATGAGGAATATCTCGATGAACAGGAAACCTAGGCCGAGCCCGGCGAAATACGCCACCGCGCGGGGCGTGCCGCCGCCCGGCGCGCGCAGCCGGCGGCCGGCGAGCAGGGGCACCGCCAGCACGAGCAGCGCGATCACGATCGCCTGCGCCAGCACCGCCAGATTGACCAGCGGGCCGATCTCCGCCTGCGGCAGTATCTCCAGCCGCTGCAGAATGGTGCCGAGTTGGGACAGGCGGAGCACGGCGTAGAACGAGGGCCGGTCGTAGGTGATCGGCGAGAGGTTGAAGGCGCGCGAGGATTCGGTGGCCTGGCCGCGCAGCACCGGCAGCGCCTCGTCGGCGATGGCGTCGTGCAGGCCGGCATCCGAGGTGACCGCCCCGGCCGCGAACGAGACGGCGGGCAGGTCGTTGTAGATGCCGGCGCGCGCGGCGGCGACATCCATGCCGGGGAAGTAGCTGATGTCGAACGAGCGGTCGTCGCAGAACTTGCGCGCGACGGCGACGCGGTCCGGCCCGAACGGGGCGTTGGACAGCAGCACGCGCACGTTCCAGGCCGAGCGGTAGACCAGCACATGGGTTTCCGGCTCGGCGATGCCGGCGGCCAGCAGGGCTGCGCGGGCGGTGGCCAGCACGCGCACCGCGTAGGCGGGGAATTCGCGGATGGAGGCGGGGATGGAGACGATGCCGCCCGGGGTGAGCGCGCGCAGGTAGGTGGCGATGGCCTCGGCGGCGAAGGCGCTGGTGTTGGCGTCCGCGGCGTCGAGGAAGTCGGCGGAGATGTCGATCACGTCGAACCGGCCGGCGGCGGCGGCGGCGATCGGGCTTTCGCCGCGCAGGTCCACGCCGGAGCCGAGTGCCGGGGGCATCGCCGGGCCGAGGCCGTGGCGCAGCGCGTCGCGCAGCACCGGCTCGGTCTCCAGCGCCTCGATATGCGCCGCCCCCAGCGCCTGCAGCTCGGCGATGCGGAAGCCGCCGGAGGTGCCGACCAGCAGCGCGCTGGCCCGCGGGTGCAGCACGTATGGCAGGGCCGCCAGCGTGGCCGGAGCGTAGCGCGCGTCCACCGGGCCGGGCTTCGGCAGCGCGGCGATGCGGTTGCCGTCGCGGTAGAGGCCGAAGGCGCCGGGCGGGCCGGGCAGGTTGAGCAGGCCGGCATTGTTCGACAGGTCGGTGTCCACCCGCTCGGTGAAGTCGTCGAGCAGCATGTAGAGGCCGCGCGGCGACAGGCGCTCGGCCGCCACACGGCTTTCGGGTACGTTCAGGGGGGCGTAGATCGCCTTGTATTCGTTGAATCCCGCCTGGTCGTCCAGCAGCAGCAGCCCGGCGCCGCCGAGCAGCGCCACGCCGGCCAGCACAAGCGGCGCGCGGGTGGCCGAGGCGCCGGGGCGGCCGATGGCGGCGGCGGCCAGCGGCAGCAGCAGGCAGGGCACCAGGTGGAACGGGTGCACCACCTGCATCAGCGCCAGCACCGCCAGCGCCCCCAGGCCGGCGCCGGTGAGGTCGAAGCCGTAGACGCGGCCGATTTCGCGGTCGTGCAGCACGAAATACAGGCTGACATACAGGCCGGCGAGGAAGAAGAACGGCAGCAGCGCGGCGTAATACCCGGCGATGTTCCAGATTTGCGGCGTGAAGGTCGCCGAATTCTGCAACTGCAAAGGGTTGAACGGGTTGGTGGTGACGAAGTGGAAGCCGAGCGCGGCGGCGGCGATCAGCAGCGCCGGTAGCCAGGCGAGCAATGCCGCGCCGTGGGCGGCGAAGCGGTCGCGCGCCAGGGCCATCGCCACGCCCGACAGCGCGAAGCCGGCGAGCACGATGGAGATGACCCAGTAGCCGTATTCCGACCATTTCGCGACCGCGAAGTAGCGGGTCAGCGCGATCTCGAACCCGACCGTGGCCATCGACACCAGGAACAGCGGCGCCAGCTCGGCGATGCTGGCGGGGGCACGCGCGCGGCCGGCTAGCGCCATACGCGCCGCCGGATGAAGTCCTGCACCAACGTATCGAAGCGGGGCGCGTCGTCGACGAACAGCGCGTGGCCGATATTGTGGAGCACCACGGTCTCGGCATCCTTGTGGTGGGCGGCGAGGTTGGCGGCCTGGCCGGCGAATTTGGGACGGACGATGTAAAAAACCGGTTTGTCAGTGGAGTAGACGGCGTCCTTCCAGTAGGTTCTCGGTACCGGATAGGCCAGCAGCGCGTTGGCGATCGCCTGCGGGGTGCGCAGGGCGGCGCGGGTCAGCCGGTCCAGCCAGGCGGCGGGCTGCCGGCGGGCGAACATGCCGCGCACGAAATTGCGCATCATCACCTCGCGCGGCAGATGCGGGCCGGGATGGTAGGGGGTGCGCGAGGGCGTGGGCGGCGGGTTCTCGCCGACCGAATTGTCCACCAGCACCAGCCCGGCCAGCCGGGCGTCGCCGTGCTGGTGCACATAGGCCAGCACGTCCAGCACGCCCAGCGACCAGCCGACCAGCAGCACCGGCTGCGGCCCGAGCGTGGCGATCAGCTCCGCGATGTCCTGGCCGCGCCGGCCCGGCTCGTAGCCGGAGGGGGCGATCTGGCTCTCGCCCTGGGCGCGCGGGTCGAAGGCGACCACGCGGTAGCGGCGGGAGAATGCCTGCACCTGGCGGTCCCAGATCCAGCCCGGCATGGTCCAGCCCGGAACGAGGACGATGGTATGCGCGCCGGGCGGGCCGGCGAGGGTGTAGTGCAGGCGCACGCCGTCCGAGGTGGTGAAGAAATGGTCCTGCGCGATGCCCGCCATGGCGCGCGGCCCGGCGCACAGCCCGAGCCCGACCAGCATCGCCGTGATTGCCGTCCGCCTGCGCATGGGGTCAACTGCCCCCCCTGCCCCCGCCCTGTCAACCAGATCGGGGCAACCAACGCCGGCGGTGCCGATGCCCGACGATCCGGAGCCACCCTCGCGGCGAACCGCGCTGGCCGCCATGGTGCTGATTCTGCTGCTGGTCCTGGGCGGCATCTGGCTGGCCCGGCGAATGCACGACAACAGCCGCATCGAGGATTGCCTGATGGCCGGGCGGCGCAACTGCGCGCCGATCGCCCCGAACCCGTAGCCGAGTCCACACCCCCCGGGCTTGCCGGTCTTGCCGCGCGCGCCTAGCGTTTCCCGATCAAGCCAGCTCTGGGAGGGGCATATGAAGCTCGGCGACGCGATCGCGGAAATCATGAAGCGGGAGGGGATCGAGATCCTCACCGGCTATCCCGTCAACCATCTGATCGAATATGCGGCGGCGGCCGATATCCGTCCGGTGATGGTGCGCCAGGAGCGGATCGGCATCCACATGGCGGACGCCATCTCGCGGGTGACCTCCGGCAAGACCATCGGCGCGTTCTGCATGCAGCACGGCCCGGGGGCGGAGAACGCCATGGGCGGCGTGGCGCAGTGCTACGGCGAGTCGGTGCCGGTGCTGATCCTGCCGATGGGCTATGCGCGGCGGCTGGCGCATATCGACCCGAACTTCAATTCCACATCGGCGATGCGTCCCTACGTGAAGTCGTCCGAGCCGGTGAACATCGCCGCCGAGGTGTGCAACATCTTCCGCCGCGCCTTCACCAAGCTGCGCAACGGCCGCGGCGGGCCGGTGGTGGTGGAGATCCCGGCCGATATGTGGACCGAGGAGGTGGCCGAGCCGCTGGACTACGTGCCGGTGCTGTCCACCCGCTACGGGCCAGACCCGGTGCACGTGAAGGAGGCCGCCGCCCTGCTGGTGGCCGCCAAGCGGCCGGTGATCTATGCCGGGCAGGGCATCCACTACGCCCAGGCCTGGCCGCAGCTGAAGGCGCTGGCCGAGCTGCTGGCGATCCCGGTGGTGACCAGCCTGGGCGGCAAGAGCAGCTTCCCGGAGACGCATCCGCTCTCGCTCGGCTCCGGCGGCGTGGCGATGCCGCGCGCGGTGCCGCAGTTCCTGGCCGCGGCCGACGTGGTGTTCGGCGTGGGGTGCAGCTTCACCGAGACCTCGTTCGCGGTGGCGATGCCGAAGGGCAAGACCTTCATCCACGCCACGCTGGACCCGGCGCACCTGAACAAGGACGTGCGGGTGCAGGTGGGGCTGGTGGGCGATGCCGGCCTCACCCTCGACGCGCTGCTGGCCGAGATTGGCAAGACGGTGACGGCGCCGCGCGACGCGACCGCCGTGGCCGCCGAGATCGCCGCCAGCCATAAGGAATGGCTGGCCAAGTGGATGCCCAAGCTGACCAGCAACGACGCGCCGCTCAGCCCGTACCGGGTGATCTGGGACCTGTTCCATACGGTGGACGTGGCCAACACCATCATCACCCACGACGCCGGCAGCCCGCGCGACCAGCTCAGCCCGTTCTGGAAGGCGACCACGCCGCTCTCCTATATCGGCTGGGGCAAGACCACGCAGCTCGGCTACGGGCTGGGGCTGGCGATGGGGGCGAAGCTGGCGAAGCCGGACAAGCTGTGCATCAACGTCTGGGGCGACGCGGCGATCGGCTTCACCGGGATGGATTTCGAGACGGCGGTGCGCGAGCGCATCCCCATCATGTCGATCCTGATGAACAATTTCTCGATGGCGATCGAGCTGAAAGTGATGCCGGTTTCGACCGAAAAATACCGTTCCACCGACATTTCCGGCGATTATGCGGCGATGGCCCGCGCCTTCGGCGGCTATGGCGAGCGGGTGACCAAGCCGGAGGACATCATCCCGGCGATCAAGCGCGGCATCGAGAAGACGCAGCAGGGGATTCCGGTGCTGCTGGAGTTCATCACCTGCAAGGAGACCGAGGTGTCGCGGCCCGGCACCTGACGCGGCGCCGCGGCGGTCAGCCGGCCGCCGCGGCGTGGCGTGCCTCGTGGGCGAGCAGCCACGCCTTGCGGGGCAGCCCGCCGCCATAGCCGGTGAGGCTGGCATCGGCGCCGATCACCCGGTGGCAGGGCACGACGATGGCGACCGGGTTGGACCCGTTGGCCATGCCGACGGCCCGGCTGGCCGAGGGGCGCCCGATGGTCGCGGCCAGCCGGCCATAGCTGGTGGTGGTGCCGGCCGGGATGCGGCGCAGCGCGGCCCAGACCTCGCGCTGGAACGCGGTGCCGCCGGTGCGCACCGCCACCTCGTCCAGCGCCGCCAGGTCGCCGGCGAAATACGCCGCCAGGTGCCGCCCCACAGCGCCGGCATCGGTCGCCGGTGTCAGCGTGTACGCGCCGTAATGCCGCCGCAGCAGCGTATGCAGCCGGGCCTCGTAGTCATGGAAATCCAGCGCCCGCAGCGCCTCCCCGTCCGAGACGAGCAGCATCTCGCCGATCGGCGAGTGCTGGCGGCTAAGCAGCAGCTTCAAGGCGGATCTCCTTCGCGGCGACGGGCTCGGAGGCCCAGAGATGCAGGGCCGCGTAGGCGCGCCAGGGCCGCCACGCCTCGGCGCGCCGCAGCAGCGCCTGCGGGGTCGGGCGGCCCTCGGCGGTGGCGAGCGCGCGCATCAGGCCGATATCGGCGGCGGGGAAGGCGTCCGGCTCGCGCAGGGCGCGCATGGCGATGTACTGCGCGGTCCAGTCGCCGATGCCGGGCAGCGCCACCAGGCGGGCGACGGCGTCCTCCAGCCCCTGCCCCGGCTCGAACAGGCGGGCATCGGCCGTGGCGGCGGCGGCCATGCCGGCGAGGGCGGCGGCGCGGGCGCGGGGCATGCCGAGGGTGCTGGTGAGGTCGGCGCCGGCGAGGCGGTCGGGCGGCGGAAACACGTAGCGCAGGCCGGGCGCTTCCGGCCCGTCCGGCGGCAGCGCGGCACCGTAGGCGGCGACCAGCTTGCCGGCGAGCCGCGTGGCGGCGGCCACGGTGATCTGCTGGCCGAGGATGGCGCGGATCGCCAGTTCGAACCCGTCCCAGGCGCCGGGCACGCGCAGGCCGGGCCGGGCGGCGACCAGCATGGCCAGATGCGGCTCGGCGGAGAGCTGCGCGCCGATCAGCGCCGGGTCCGCGCCGAGGTCGAAGATGCGGCGGATGCGCGCGACGATGGCCGGCAGGGCGGTGATGACGGGAAAGCGGATGGTCGCCACGAGCGCATGCCGGGCGGGGGTGTTCGGGCCGCCGCGCGGATCGGCCGGGCGCACCACGATGGTGCCATGCGCGCCACCCAGCGCGATGCTCCTGGCATACAGCTCCGGCCGGACATGCTCGACACCGGGAATGGCCCGCGCCGCCAGGAAACCCATCATCGCCGGCCAGTCATACGGCGGCTTGTATGGCAGCATCAGCGTGACCGCCGACCCCGCCGCGTCGCCGGCGCCGCGCCGCAGCGTGCCCGGGGGCCGGCCGTACAGCTTGCGGAAGCTGTCGTTGAAGCGGCGCACGCTGCCGAAGCCGGCGGCCAGCGCGATTTCGGCCAGCGGCAGCCGCGTGTCGGTGATCAGCTGCTTGGCGAACAGCGAGCGCCTGGTCTGGGCGACGGCGTTCGGCGAGGCGCCGAGATGCTGGCGGAACAGCCGCCGGAGCTGGCGCTCGCCCATGCCAAGGCGGGCGGCCAGGCCGTCGACGCGGTCCTCATCGAGGGCGCCGGCCGCGATCAGCGCCACGGCGCGGGTGACGGTGGCGGCAGTGCCGCGCCAGGCGGCGATGTCGGGTGAGGTTTCCGGCCGGCAGCGTAGGCAGGGGCGGAACCCGGCCGCCTGCGCGGCGGCGGCGCTGGGCAGGAAGATGACGTTCTCCAGCTTCGGCGCCCGCGCCGGGCAGATCGGCCGGCAGTAGATGCCGGTGGTGCGGACGGCCGTGAAGAACTGCCCGTCGAACCGGGCGTCACGGGTCAGCAAAGCGCGGTAGCAGGCGTCTCGGTCCAGGTGCATGCCGGCGAGTATGGCGCAGGCGGCGCCGCCGCTCTCGCCATTTTCGGACCTGGTTGCATCGCGCCCGCCACGGGTGGCGCCCGTGGCGGGCCTATGGCTCAGCCGTTGCGGCGCAGGGCGGCCACGTAGCCGCGGTTCCAGGTGGGGCACATCATGACCTCGTTGATCACCACATGCTTCGGCAGGCAGGCGATGTAGCGGATCAGGTCGCCCAGGTCGTCGGCCTGCGCCATCTGCGCCCGCTCCTCCGGGGTGATCGGCACCGGCCGCTTGTCCAGGATCGGGGTGGCCACCTCGCCGGGCAGCACGGCGGAGCAGCGGATGCCGTTCACGCATTCCTGCATGTTCACCGTGTGGCACATGGCCACCACCCCGTGCTTGGCGGCGGTGTAGGTGGCGCCGGACAGGCCGCTGATCCAGCGCCCGGCCATGCTGGCGGTGACGATGATGACGCCGTCCTTCTGCGCGCGCATCATCGGCAGCGCGGTGATGACGCTGTAGAAGGCGCTGGAGAGATTGCCGTGGATGACGGTGTCCACCCCCTCGAAGGTGAGGTTCGACCAGTCGCGCTGGACGATGTTCAGCCCGGCATTGGCCACCATGACGTCCAGCCGCCCCAGATTGGCCTTGATCCAGTCGCCGATGGCGGCGACCTGCGCGGAGACCATGAGGTCGCCCGGCTGCACATGCGCCTTGCCGCCGGCGGCGGCGATGCGGGCGGCCACGCTCTCCAGCGGCTCCCGCCGGCGGCCGGTCAGCACGATCTCGGCCCCCTCCTCGGCCAGCATCAGGGCGGCGGATTCGCCGATGCCGCTGCCCGCCCCGGTCACCCAGGCGATCTTTCCCGATAGCTTTGCCATTCCGGCCTCCCCTGCTTCGTTGCCGCTCACTTGTGGCGCGCCGGCTTCCGTGATGGAGTCCCTTGCTGGGGATCGCTACCAACGGCGACCGCCGCGCGGCCATACCAGGAGGAAACATGAAAATCACCGGGATAGAAACCCTGCGGGCTGACGCCGGGTGGCGAATGTTCTCGTTCCTGAAGGTGATGACCGACAGCGGCACCGTCGGCTGGTCGGAATTCAACGAGAGTTTCGGCAGCGCGGGCCTGGCCAACGTCATCGATGAACTCGGTGCGGCCCTGATCGGGCGAGACCCGCGGGCCAGCGAGCAGATCGTGGCGCATCTGCATGTGCTGACCCGCCAGTCGCGCGGCGGGCTGAACCAGCAGGCGATCGCGGCGATCGAGAACGCGCTGCTGGACCTGCGCGGCAAGGATCTCGGCGTGCCAGTCTACGCGCTGTTCGGCGGTCCGGTGCGCACCCGCATCCCGACCTACTGGTCGCACATGAGCACCTACCGCATCCGCAACGCCGCCTTGGTGGGCGCGCCGCCGCTGCGCAACTACGACGACGTGGCCCGCCATGCCGAGGAAATCCGCAAGGCCGGATTCAAGGCGATGAAGACCAACATCATGGCCTGGGACGGCGCTAAGCTCTCCAGCTATGGCGGCGGCTTCGGGCGCAACCCAGGCTGGCCGGAGCTGAACTGGTCGCCCGAGGCGCTGCGCTACACCGCCGACACCCTGGCCGCCGTGCGCGCCGGCGCCGGGCCGGACCTGGGCGTGATGCTGGACACCAATTTCCACTTCAAGACCGAGGGCTTCCGCCGGATCGCCGACACGGTGGCGCCCTACAACCTCACCTGGCTGGAGATCGACCAGCACGATGCGGCCTCCCTCGCCTCCATCCGCGCCATGGCCCCCTGCCCCATCGCCTCCTGCGAGACGCTGTGCGGGCGGAGGGACTTCAAGCCGTTCTTCGAGGCCTATGCGATGGACGTGCCGATCATCGACGTGGTGTGGAACGGCCTCGGCGAATCCGTGAAGATCGCCGCGATGGCCGAGGTGTATGAGATGAACGTGGCGCCGCATAATTTCTACGGCCACCTGTGCAGCGTCATCAGCGCCAATCTCTGCGCCATCGTGCCGAATTTCCGGGTGATGGAGATCGACATCGACAGCGTCTCCTGGCGCGACGAGTTCTTCACCACCATCCCGGTGGTGGAGAATGGCGAGTTCGTGATGCCCACCGGCCCCGGCTGGGGCATCGACATCAACGAGGCCGCCGTGCGGGCCCGCCCGCCGCAAGGCTGATACCGAAAATCCCCAAGGAGGACGACAAGAGTGGCAAAGTTCAAGATCGCGACGCCGGCCGGTGCCAGCTTCAGCACCGCCCCGGTGGACTACAACTACGAGTCCGAGGCGCTGGCGGGCCTGGACTACGAGATCGTCGAGGGCCCGGCCAACGAGGACGGCTTCATCGCCGTCGCCAGGGATGCCGACGCGATCTACGCCAAGGGCATGCCGATCACCAAGAAGGTCATCGACAGCCTGGAGCGCTGCCGCACCATCACGCTGGGCAGCGTGGGCGTCGATTCGGTGGACGTGGCGGCGGCGACGGCGCGCGGCATTCCGGTGACCAACTGCCCCGACACCTTCATCGAGGAGGTCGCCGACCATCTGATGATGCTGCTGCTCGGCTGCTTCCGCGACGTGATCGAGCAGGACCGCCTGGTGCGCGAGGGCCGCTGGCGCACCGGCCGCACGCCGCTGCTGCAAATCCCCCGCCTGATGGGCCAGACCCTGGGGCTGATCGCCTTCGGCCACGTGGCGCGCGCGGTGGCCAGGCGGGCCAAGCCGTTCGGCCTGATCGTCAAGGCCTACGACCCGTTCATCGAGGAACTGGTGATGATCGAGCACGGCGTACTGCCGTCCACGCTCGATGAGGTGATGGGCTGCGACTTCGTCTCGATGCACGCGCCGGCCACGCCCGAGGCCCAGGGCATGCTGACCGCCAGGCAGTTCCGCCAGATGAAAAAGACCGCCTATTTCCTCAATGTCGGCCGCGGCCCGACGGTCAACGAGGCCGACCTGATCCGCGCGCTGGAGGAGAAATGGATCGCCGGCGCCGGGCTGGACGTGCTGGAGGTGGAGCCGCCGCGCCAGGACAACCCGCTGCTGGCGATGAAGAACGTGATCCTCTCGGCGCACACCGCTTCCGCCTCCGCCCGCTTCGATCCGGCGCGCAAGCGGCGGGTGGGCCAGGAGCTGGCGCTGGCGCTGACCGACCGCTGGCCGATGAGCTGCGTGAACCCGACCGTGCTGCCGAAGCTGGATCGCCGCCGCTGGCAGCCGATCTCGATGGAGCGCGGACCGAACAGCTAGGAGCAAGGAAGCGCTGGGCTCTGTCCAGGCCCGCCCATGTCTTGAAGTATTGGGAGCCGAGCCCCTGGACCTCCTTCCAAGCGAGGTTCCAGGGGCCTGCTCCCTTTGGCGGGGCGCCCGCCTTCAGGGCGATGGGGCGGGCACTGGCCCTCCTTCGGGGACGTGATGGACACCGAGTTCGACATGCTGATGGCCCGCGCCGGCATCACCGTCCCGGACGAGCGCCGGGACGGCCTGCTGGCGGCATACCGCGACCTGCGGGCGGCGGTGGCGCTGCTCGAACGGGCCGAGGCGGAGCCGGCACATGTGTTCCGGCTCGACCCGCTGGGCGGCGCATGAGCCCGGTGGCGCAGGCGCGGGCGGCGATCGCGCGCATCAACGCGGCCGACCACCTGCTGGATGCCTTCATCACGGTCACGCCGGCCCGCGCCATGGCCGAGGCGCGCATGCTGGAGGCGCGGCTGGCCGAGGGCGAGGCGCCGGGGCCGCTCGCCGGCATCCCCTATGCGCTGAAAGACATCTATGACACCGCCGGCATCCGCACGACCTGCCATTCGAAACTGCGGGAAAATCACGTTCCGGCCGAGGATTGCCACGTCGCCGAGCGGTTGCGCGCGGCCGGCGCGGTGCTGGTGGGCAAGACCGGCACGCATGAATTCGCCATCGGCGGGCCGAGCTTCGACCTGCCCTTCCCGCCCCCGCGCAACCCGTGGAACCGCGACCACGTGCCGGGCGGCTCCTCCTCCGGCTCGGCGGCGGCGGTGGCGGCGGGGATGGTGCGCTTCGCCATGGGCTCGGACACGGGCGGCTCGATCCGCCATCCGGCGGCCTATTGCGGCGTGGTCGGGCTGAAGCCGACCTATGGCCGGGTCAGCCGGCGCGGCGTGTTCCCGCTGTCCTGGACGATGGACCATTGCGGCCCGCTGGCGCGCAGCGTGCGCGACGCGGCGCTGGCGCTGCGGGCCGTGGCCGGGCACGACCCGCTGGACCCCGGCAGCGCCGCCGTGCCGGTGCCCGACTACCTGGCGGATATCGAGGTGGGCGTGGCCGGCCTGCGCATCGGCGTGCCGCGCGCCTGGTTCGCCGCCCTGCCCGGGGCGGACCCGCAGGCGCTGGCCGCGATCAAGCGCACCGCCGCGCTGCTGCGCGAGGCGGGGGCACGGGTGGAGGATGTGGCGCTGCCGGATTTCGCCCTGTTCGCCGCCTGCGGCCGGGTGATCCTGGCCGCCGAGGCGTTCGCCGTGCACGCCAGGGACCTGCGCGAACGTCCGCGGGACTATGGCCGCGTGGCGTTCCAGCGGCTGGCGCTGGGGGCCACCATCACCGCGCCCGAGCTGGTGCAGGCGATGCGGCTGCGGCGCGAACTCACCGACGCGGTGAGCGACGCGCTGGCCCGCCACGACGCGCTGCTGACCGCCAACGTGCTGATCCCGGCCCCGCGCTTCGACGCCCTGCCCGACGCGATGGCCGCCGCCGCGCCGATGCAGATGATCCAGTTCAACGTCACCGGCCACCCGGCGCTGGCGCTGCCGGTGGGGCTGCACGAGTCCGGCCTGCCGCTGGGCGTGCAGCTCGCCGGCCGGGCGTTCGACGAGGCGACCCTGCTGCGCATCGGCCGCGCCGTGGAGCGGCTGACCGGCTGGGACAGGATGCCCCTGCCGGACATGACCAGGCCGGCCGGTCAGGCATTGGCATAAACCGCCGACCGCCACGCCGGGTAGTCCTCCACCCGGCCCTCCACCACGTCGAAATACGCCTTCTGCACCGCCCGCGTCACCGCCCCGGGCCGGCCGTCGCCCAGCGCCAGCCGGTCCACCGACAGGATCGGCTGGATCTCGTAGCCCGAACCGCACCAGAACGCCTCGTCGGCGGCATAGACCTCGTGGCGGTCGATCGTGCGCTCATGCACCGGCAGGCCGAGCTTGCGGCGCACCAGCTCGATGGCGGTGTCGCGGGTGATGCTCTCCAATATGTCGCTGGACACGTCAGGCGTGTGCACCGCGCCATTGCGGACCATGAAGAAGCAGGCGCCGGAGCCCTCGCTCACCTTGCCCTGCGCGGTCAGCATCAGCACCCCGTCGTACTGGTTGCGCCTGGCCTCCAGTTCGGCGGCGCGGTTGTTGACGTAGTTGGCGGTGGCCTTCACCCGCGGCGGCAGCGCGTTGTCGGCGATGCGGGCATAGGTGCTGACGGCGATATGCACCCCCTCCTCCACCGCGCGGCCGCGCGGGCGCGGCACCGCGCCGCATACCAGGCCCACCGGCCCGGTGGCCGCCAGTTCGTCGTCGCCGTCCAGATAGGCGATCATGCGCAGATGCACCGTCTCGCGCAGCCCGTTGGCGCGGATCATCGCTATCAGGCTGCGCTCCATGAAATCAAGGTCGAACACCGGGTCTAGCCGCAGGATGCGCATGCCGTAGCGCAGGCGCTCCAGGTGTTCGCGGAGGCGGAACACGTACATGTCGCCCCGGTCGGGGTTCCAGTAGCCGCGCAGTCCCTCGAACACCGCGGCACCGTATTTCACCACGCCGGAGAAGGCGTGCACGGTGCATTGCTCGTAAGGAACAATCCGTCCATTTAGCGACATCAGCGGCGCGGTCGGCATTTCCGGCTCCTCATGTTCTTTTGCCGCCAGAATTGCCGCCGGCGGGAACTCTGGCAAGCCGGGGGGTGTCGAAAACACTTGTGCGGACTCACGGCGCGGGCGCAGGCTGTCTTTCGTCGTCAACCAACTGAAAGGAGGTGATCCAGTGTCTCATTGCTCGTGGCTGCGGACCGCGGATGTGGCCGGGATCTCCGTCTCCTGTTTCGGGGGCGCGAGCTAGCCGCTTGTCCGTCGGCAGCCGCCGCCAGACAATGTGAAGGCCCTGGGGCAACCCGGGGCCTTCTGTCTTTTTGCCCTGCCGGCATTTGTCCCACCGACTTTTGTCTTGCCGGCATGCGGGATTTTTTGCCGCCGGTCCTTCGCAGGCACCCCAAGGCGGCGCTATATCGGCGCGCCACACCGTGACCCTGATGAAGGACATCCCATGCGCATCGGCGTTCCCAAGGAAATCAAGACCCATGAATACCGGGTGGGGCTGACGCCCGCCGCGGTGCGGGAATTCACGTCGCGCGGGCACACGGTGCTGGTGCAGCAGGGTGCCGCCACCGGCATCGGCTTCACCGACGCCGCCTACCAGGCCGCCGGCGCCACCATCGCGCCCGATGCCGCCACCGTGTTCGCCGGCAGCGACATGATCGTGAAGGTGAAGGAGCCGCTGGCCCCCGAAATCGCCATGCTGAGGTCGGACCAGGTGCTGTTCACCTACCTGCACCTCGCCGCCGACAAGACGCAGACCGAGGGGCTGATGGCCTCCGGCGCCACCTGCATCGCCTATGAGACCGTCACCGACTCGCGCGGCGCGCTGCCGCTGCTGGCGCCGATGAGCGAGGTCGCCGGGCGAATGAGCGTGCAGGTCGGCGCGCATTGCCTGGAAAAGGAGCAGGGCGGCGCCGGCGTGCTGCTCGGCGGCGTGCCGGGCGTGCCCGCCGGGCGGGTCGCCATCATCGGCGGCGGCGTCTCGGGCACCAACGCCGCCCGCATGGCCATCGGCTTTGGTGCCACCGTCACCGTGATCGACCGCTCGCTGGCCCGCCTGAAGGAGCTGGACGCGCAGTTCGGCACCACCCTGCACACGCTCTACTCCACCACGGCCGCCATCGAGCAGGCGGTGCTTGAGGCCGACCTGGTGATCGGCGCCGTGCTGGTGCCGGGTGCGGCCGCCCCCAAGCTGGTCAGCCGCGACATGGTCGCCCGCATGCGCCCCGGCTCCGTGCTGGTGGACATCGCCATCGACCAGGGCGGCTGCTTCGAGACCAGCCGCCCGACCAACCACGCCGCGCCGACCTATGTGGAGGAAGGCGTGGTGCATTACTGCGTCACCAACATGCCCGGCGCGGTCGCCCGCACCTCCACCATCGCGCTGGGCAACGCCACCCTGCCCTTCGCCCTGTCGCTGGCCGACAAGGGCTGGCAGCAGGCGCTGAAGGACGACGTGCACCTGCGCCGCGGTCTGAACGTGCATGCCGGCGCCGTCACCTACGCCGCGGTGGCCCAGGACCTGGGCCTGGGCTTCAGGTCGGCCGAAGACGTGCTGGGGATGTGACCGGCCGGGGCCAGGGCAGCACCCTGGCCCCTTCCCCGCCTAGGATTGCTTGCGGTCGTAGGGGAAATACGGCGGGAACGCCCCGATCGCCGTCATGTCCACCTCCACCAGCGACGGCCCGCGATGGGCGATCGCCTGCGCCACCGTCTCGCCGAACCGCTCCGCCTGCGTCACCTTCCACGACGGGATGCCGGCCAGCGCCGCCAGCTGCTGCAGATCGGGCGCCAGCAGGTCGCCGAAGAAGCGGCGGCCGCCGTACAGCGAATCCTGGATGTGCTTGATCACCCCGTAGCCGCGGTCGTTCATCACGATCATCACCATGTCGGCGTTCTCCTGCACCGCCGTCCACAGCTCGGTGACGTTGAGGAAGAACCCGCCGTCGCCGCTCATCATCACCGTCTTGCGCGCGCCCGCGCCAAGCGCCGCGCCGATGCCCAGATGCAGCCCCAGCCCGATGCCCGCCCCCACGGGATACACGCTGTCGCGCGGCCCGTACACCGGGAACAGCCGGTTGCCCCAGGTGGAATTGTTCAGCGTGATATCGCGCACCCACAGCGCGTCGCGCGGCATCACGGCGCGCAACTGGGCCGGAAACGAGGAATAAGGACCCAGATTCGCCCGGAAATCCTCCTGTGCACGGGCTTTTGCCGCCTGAAAATCGGCGGCGAACGCGGGGTCCACGACCAGCCTGCCGCGCACCCGTTCGGCCAGCGCGGCAAGCGTCGGCAGGGCGTCGCCGCGCACGAAGCAGTCGGGGGCATAGGTGCGGCCGTTGGCCATCGGGTCCACGTCGATCTGCGCCAGCGGCGGCAGCTTCACGGTGAAATCGCCGGTCTCGTGGCCGCGCAGGCGGGAGCCGGCCACCACCATCAGGTCGCAGCCGGCGTAGAATTCCAGCACCGCCGCGCTGCCGTTGCCGTTCAGCGCCCCCATCGTCATGGGATGGTCCTCCGGCACCACGCCGCGGCCATTCCAGCTGGTGACCATGCCGAAGCCGAGGTCGAGCAAGGCCCGCGCCGCCGCGCCGGCGTGGCGGGCGCCGTTGCCCAGCCACAGCATCGGCCGCTTCGCCGCCAGCACGCGCGCCACCAGTTCGTCCAGCTCGGCCGCCGCCGGGGCCAGCGGCGGCGCCAGCGGCAGGGTGAAGTTGTCGAACGAGGCCGGGCGGGCGATCGGCGTGCGCTGGATGTCGATCGGCACCTCCACGCTCACCGGCCCCATCGGGGGCGTGAGCGCGGTGACGGCGGCCCTGGTCAGCACCCCCAGCGCCTGTTGTGCCGAACGCACCCGGAACGCCGCCTTGGACACCGATTTCAGCATGCCGAGCTGGTCCGGCACGTCGTGCACCGTGCCCATGCCGCGATCGACGAACTTCGTCGCCGTCTGGCCGGTGATATGCAGCACCGGCGAGCCGGCGAACCGCGCCTCCACCAGCCCCGCGACCCCGTTGGCCGCCCCCGGCCCGGTGCTGCTGAACATCACGCCCAACCCGCCGGTGACCCGCGCGTAGCCGTCCGCCATGTGGCTGATGCCCAGTTCGCCGCGCCCCATCACGTAGCGGATGGCGTTGCGCCGGCCGATGCCGTCCAGCATGGGGATGTTGTGCACGCTGACCACGCCGAACGCGGTGGTAACGCCGCACAGGGCCAGGAACTCGGCGACCAGGTCACCCACATTGTAGTCGCTCATGGTTTCCTCCGGCCCGTTGGCGGGCTCTATACGATGTTGCGCTCGATCAGCCTGCGGCCCGCCGCCACGCGGTCGAAGGCGAGCGGCGACAGGTCCAGGCTGACGTACCGGCCCTGCGCGATCAACTCCGCCACCGCCCGCCCGGTGGCCGGCGAATGCTGCATGCCGTGGCCGGAGAAGCCGTTGGCGAACACCAGGTTGGCGCAATCCGGGTGCGGCCCGACGATGCCGTTCTGGTCGAAGGTGTTGTACTCGTAGTAGCCGGCCCAGGCGCCGGTGAGCTTCAGTTCCTCGAAGGCCGGCACCCGCTCGGCCATGGCCGGCCAGACGCGGTCGTAGAACATCGCCTCCTCCACCTCCAGCGGCGCCTCGTCCGGGTCCGGCTCGCCCTCGTCCGGTGAGCGGCCGCAGATGAAGCCCGTGCCTTCCGGGCGCCACCACACGCCGCCGGGCTCGATGGTCAAGCCGCAGCCCGGCAGCCTGGTGCGGCAGGCGACCACGAACACCATGCGCTTGCGCGCCCGCACCGGCAGGTCGATCTCCGCCCAGCCGGCCACGCGCGCGGCCCAGGGGCCGGCCGCGTTCACCGCCACGTCGCAGGGCAGCAGCGTGCCGTCATCCAGCCGCACGCCCTCGATCCGCCCCGCCGCGCGCTGGAAGCTCACCGCCTCGCGCGCCGCATAAGCCACGCCCAGGCTGCGCGCCTTGCGCCGCAGCGCCGCGAGCAAGGCCGGCCCGTCGAACCAGCCCTCGCCGGACAGGCCCAGCGCGCCGCCGGCCACGCCCTCGGTGGACAGCCACGGGAACCGCGCCGCCAGCTCGTCCGGCGCCAGCAGCGCGATCTCGGCGCCGCATGCCGCCTGCACCGCCTGGTTCTCGCGCAGCACCGCCGCCCCGGCTGCCGAGGCCAGGAACAGGTAGCCCTGCTCGCGCAGCCCCAGCGCCGGCTGGTCGCCGTCCACCGCCAGCGCCTCCGCCCCGGCGCGCAGGAAGCCCAGCCCGAACTGCGACATGGCGATGTTCAGCGGCGTGGAGAATTGCTGGCGGATGGAACTGGCCGACAGCGAGGAGGAGGCGACGCGATAGGTCGGGTCGCGCTCCACCACGGTGATCTCGCCGCTGAAGCCGGGCTGGAGGGCGAGGTGGTAGGCGATGGAACTGCCGACGGCGCCGCCGCCGATGATGACTACGCGCATTCAGGGCTCCGAGCGAAGGAAGGAAGTCTTCTTTTTGTGAACAAAAAGAAGCAAAAAAACGTTATCCGATTGGAGCGGATGCGAGGCCAGTGGGTAAAACGAACAAAAGTTTTTTGGTTCTTTTTTCCAAAAAAGAACCCTTCCTTTCTACCCTTACCCACATCAATACGACCGCGGCAGCCCCAGCACCCGCTCGGCGATATAGCACAACACCAGTTGCGGGCTGACCGGGGCGAGGCGCGGGATGATGATCTCCCGCAGGTAGCGTTCCACATGGTATTCCTTGGCGTAGCCGAAGCCGCCATGCGTCATCACCGCCGCCGTGCAGGCCTTGAAGCCAGCCTCGGCGGCCAGGTATTTGGCGGCGTTGGCGGCCGCACCCGCCGGCCGGCCGGTGTCGTAATGCCAGGCGGCGTTCATCACCATCAGGCGCGCGGCCTCCAGCTCCATCCAGCTTTCCGCCAGCGGGTGCTGGATGCCCTGGTTCTGGCCGATCGGGCGGCCGAACACGACGCGCTCGCGGGCATAGGCCGTCGCCCGCTCCAGCGCCACCAGCCCCACCCCCACCGCCTCGGCGGCGATCAGGATGCGCTCGGGATTGAGGCCGTGCAGGATGTATTCGAACCCCCTGCCCTCCTCGCCGATGCGGTCCTCCTCGGGGATCTCCATGCCGTCGAAGAACACCTGGTTGGAGTCCACCGCCTTGCGGCCCATCTTGTCGATGGCGCGCACCTCCGCCCGGCTGCGGTCCAGCGTGGTGTAGAACAGGCTCAGCCCCTCGGTCTTGCGGCCCACACGCTCGATCGGCGTGGTGCGCGCCAGCAGCAGGATCTTGTGGGCGACCTGCGCGGTGGAGGTCCAGATCTTCTGGCCATGCACCACGTAGCGGTCGCCGTGCTTCTCGGCGCGGGTCTTGAGCCTGGTGGTGTCCAGCCCGGCATCCGGCTCGGTGACGCCGAAGCAGGCCTGCTCCCGCCCGGCCACCAGCGGCGGCAGCATGCGGTGCTTCTGCGCGTCGGTGCCGAACTTCACCACCGGGTTGAGGCCGAAGATGTTCATGTGGATCGCCGAGGCGCCGGACATCGCGGCGCCCGACTGCGCCACCGCCTGCATCATGATCGCCGCCTCGGTGATGCCCAGGCCGGAGCCGCCATATTCCTCGGGAATGCAGATGCCCAGCCAGCCATCGGCGGCCAGCGCCTGCAGCAACTCGTGCGGAAAGATGCCGTCGCGGTCATGCGCCAGCCAATAGGCGTCGTCGAAGCGCCGGCAGATGCGCGCGACTGCCTCCCGGACGGCTTCCTGGTCTGGCGTGAGGGCGAAATCCATCGTGCGGGGGCGTCCGGGATGCGGTGGCGGGCTTCCGGCCGGGCGGCCGGGCGTGCATCCTGCCCGCCGCTCCGCACCGGGGCAATCCACTACCCCCGCATCACCAGGGCAGACCGAATGACCGCACATGCCGGCCCCATCACCATCGACCGTGCGGCCGCCGCCGCCAGCCTCGCCTTTCCGCGGCTGATCCCGGCCCTGCGCGCCGCCTTCATCGCCGGTGCCGAAACCCCGCTGCGCCACCGCCACGCGCTGGCCGCCCCCGGTGCCGCCGAGGCCTCGCTGCTGCTGATGCCGGCATGGCGGGGGCGGCAGGCGCTGGGGGTGAAGATCGTCACCGTGTTCCCGGAGAACGGCGCCCTCGGGCTGAACGCCGTCTCCTCCACCTACCTGCTGTGCGACGGCGCCACCGGCCGGCACCTGGCGGTGATCGACGGCAACGAGATCACCGGCCGGCGCACCGCCGCCGCCTCCGCGCTGGCCGGCGACTACCTGGCGCGGCCGGATGCGGCGAGCCTGCTGGTGGTCGGCGCCGGCCATATCGCCGGCATGCTGCCCGCCGCCTGGGCCGCCGTGCGCCCGATCCGCCGGGTGCGGGTATGGAACCGTACCCTGGCGGCCGCCGAGGCGCTGGCCGCCAGCCTGCGCCAACAGGGCCTGGACGCCACCGCCGAGCCGGAGCTGGAGGCCGGCGTGCGCGCCAGCGACATCATCTCCTGCGCCACGCTCGCCACCACGCCGCTGATCCGGGGCGCCTGGCTGCGCCCCGGCGCGCATCTGGACCTGATCGGCGGCTACCGCCCGGACATGCGCGAGGCCGACGACACGGCGATCGCCCGCGCGGGGGTCTGGATCGACACCGACGCCGCCCTGGCCGAAGCCGGCGACATCACCCAGCCGCTCGCCGCCGGCGTGCTGGCGCGCGCGGCGATCCGCGGCGACCTGTTCGGCCTGTGCCGCGGCCAGGCGCGGGGCCGCGCCACGGCGGACGACATCACCCTGTTCAAGTCGGTCGGCAGCGCCATCGAGGACCTGGCCGCGGCGGCCCTGGTGCACGCCGACCATGCCGCCGGCACGCCATGAGCTACTTGGTGGCGATCGCGGTGATCCCGCACAGCCCATGCGCCACGCCGCTGCGCATCAGCACGCCGCGGAGCCAGCGCGGGGCGTGCAGCACGCCCAGCTCGGCCAGCCGCACCACCGGATAGGGCAGCGCCGCCCGCCACCCGCGCAAGCCCGCCAGGAACCGCACCCGCGAGAACCCGGCCGCCAGCAGCAGCGCCCGCAGGTCGCGATAGGTGAATTCCTGCAGGTGCAGCCCGCGCGCCTCGTTATCGAAATAATACGACATGTCGTGCGGGCCGGTCGCCCGGTTCGGCGTGCCGAGGATGTACGTCCCGCCAGGCACCAGAACCCGCGCCACCTCCTCGGTCTGGGCGCGCGCGTCGTCGGGGTGCAGATGTTCGATCAGCTGGTCGGAATAGGCCAGGCCGACCGAGCTGTCCGGCAGGTCGATCGCCGTGCTGCGCACCGGCACGAAGCCGAAATTCGCCGGCGCCCTCGCGAAGTCGATCAGCGAGGACACCACGTCCAGCCCGTAGCTGCGGCTGGCATGCGCCGCCATCGCGCAGGACACCAGCGCGTCGCCGCAGCCGATCTCCAGGAACGCGGCGCCCGGGCGCAGAAACGGGCGCAGGAAGGCCAGCCGCGCGGCCACCCGCTGGTCCCGGTTGGCCTGCGAGCGGGTTTTCTGCGGATGGTCGTCCAGCGAGCTGAACAGGATGTCGTAGACCTCGGAATACAGCCCGGTCCGCTCCTCGCGGCTGGCCTGCATCAGCCGCGCCCGCAGCGCCACCTCCAGCTCGTACGCCAGCAGCAGCCGCTCCGGGCTGCGCTGGTCGCGTGCCGACGCCTGCCGCTGGCGGAAATCCGGCAGCAGGCGCGCGGTGGCATCGTGCGAGTCCGGCATTCCCTCGATCTTTCCGCAGTTGCACCCGCCACAGCCATAAGGCTACCCGCAAGGGCGGGCAAGGACGGAACAAGCTGCCCGCCCGAGCGGGCAAGGACGGAACAAGCTGCCCGCCCGAGCGGGCAAGTGCGGCCCCATGCGGCGGTGCGGCCGTTGCCGGCCGCACCGCTGGAAGGCTCAGGCCTTCTTCAGGTTCCAGAACACCACCGGGCCGGACTTGACCACGTCGGTGACGTTCTTGCGGAACGCCGAGGGGGTGGTCCACTGCCCGGTCGGGATGAACGGCACGTTCTCGAACGCCAGCGCCTGGATCTGCTCGCAGATCTTCTGCTGGGCCGCCAGGTCCGGCGCGTCGAACCAGGCGTCGCGCAGCGCCTCCATCTTGGCGTCGGTCGGCCAGCCGAACCAGCCGCCATTGCCGTTGCCGCGCAGCGGGAAGGAGCTGCCGGGGTTGGACACCGACAACCCGCCCCAGGTGGTGCAGAAGCTGTTCCAGCCGCCCTTATCCACCGGGTCGTGCTTGGTGCGGCGGCTGACCAGGGTGCCCCAGTCCATCGACTGGTAGTCCACATTGATGCCGACCGACTTGAAGAACGCCGCCGTCACCTGCGCCATCGCCTGCAGCTGCGGCTGGTCGGAGGGCGACATCAGCAGCACCGTCTCGCCCTTGTAGCCGCTTTCGGCCACCAGCTTCTTGGCCAGCGCCAGGTCGCGCGGCGAGTCCAGCGCCTGCATGCCGACGGCGTTGGCATAGGGCGAGCCGGGGGTGAAGAACCCGGCATGGGCGTTGCCGTATTTCTCCTTCTGGTCGCCCAGCACCGCGTCGATGTATTCCTGCTGGCTGATCCCCGGCAGCAGCGCGCGCAGCAGCTTGGGGTTGTCGAACGGCGGCAGCGTGTGGTTGAAGGCCAGCACGCCGAGCGCGCCCAGCGTGTTCAGCACCTCCACCGTGATGTTCGGGTCCTTCTGCAACGTCGGCAGCAGGTCGAAGATGGGGTCTTCCCACCAGTCGATCTCGCCGGTCTGCAACGCCGCGGCCTTGGTCGCGGGGTCGGGCATGATCTTCCACTCGACGCGGTCCACAAACACCCGCTTGCCGCCGGCCCACATGTCCGCCGGCTCGTCGCGCGGCACGTATTGCTCGAATTTGGAATAGGCGGCCGAGGAGCCCGATACCCATTCGTCGCGCAGGAACTTGAACGGCCCGCTGCCGACATATTCGCTGATCTGCTTGAAGGCGTCGGTCTTGGCCATCCGCTCGGGCATGATGAAGCAGCCGTTGGCGCCCAGCGCGTAGGGCAGCACCGGGAACGGCTTCTTCAGGATGATCTTGAAGGTCTTGTCGTCGACCACCTTCATTTCCTGAAGCTGGCTCATCAGCCGCTGGCCGAAGCCGTCGCGCTTGCCCCAGCGGGCGATCGAGGGGATGCAGTCGGCGCTGCGCACCGGCTCGCCGTCGTGGAATTTCAGCCCGTCGCGCAGCTTCAGCGTCCAAGTCAGGCCGTCGGACGAAACCTCGTCGCTGGCCAGCATCTGCTTCTGCGGCAGCAGCTTCTCATTGATGCCGTACAGCGTGTCCCAAACCATGTAGCCGTGGATCCAGGCCACCGTGGCGGTGGTCCAGATCGGGTCCGGGTTCGCCAGGTCGGCCTGCGGCGCGAATTTCAGCACCTTCGCCTCGGCTGCCAGCGCCGGCTTGGCCAGCCCGCCCCCCAGCCCCGCCGTCGCGACCGCCGCCGTCGCGGCGCCCGCCTTCATCACATCCCTGCGCTTCATTCTCAGCCCTCCTGGTTGGCATCTGCTCATTTCAACGGCACACGCTGCCTCCAAAGCCACCCAATTCGTGGCTTCGGTGCAGCGGAGCATGACGTCGAACAATTTGAAGGCAAGATGCGGGCCAGCTTCGGTTCACAAGCAACACATCCTGCCATATCAAGCAGAATGTTGCGCAAACCTGCCGGAGTTCCCCCGCTATGCCCCGCGTTGCTACCGTCGTTCATGCAGGCAGCGTTTCTTTATGTCGGTATTCTGCCCCACGAAATCATACAGCCAGACGAGGCTAGTATATGATCGCCGGATGAAAAAGCGGAAAATCGCCGCTTGGAGGCCGGAATGGGGGGCCGGTTCCGCGATCCCGCCGGACAGTGCATGCTGGCGTATCCAGCCAGGGAATCCTCCGCCATGCGCCTGCTGCTTGCCACCATGTCGCACGAAACCAACACCTTCTCGCCGGTGCCCACCAAGCTCGCCCGCTTCTGCCGCGACGGCACCACCCTGCTGCAAGGCGAGGCGGCGATTGCCTTCTTCCGCAACACCGGCACCTGCATGGGCGGCTATCTGGAGGTCGCCGCGGCGGCCGGCGCCGAGATCGTGCTGCCGGTGGCCGCCAGCGCGCCGCCCAGCGGCCGGGTGGATGCCGAGGCCTACGAGACCTTCTGCCGCCTGATCACCGACGAGGTGAAGAAGGGCGGCTTCGACGGCATCATGCTGGACCTGCACGGCGCCATGGCGGTGGAAACCTTCGAGGATGGCGAGGGCGAGCTGCTCCGCCGCATCCGCGAGATCGACCCGAACACGCCCATGGCCGTCGCCTACGACATGCACGCCAACGTGTTCGACAACATGGTGAGCCCCGCCACCATTGTGTCCGGCTACCACACCTACCCGCATATCGACATGGCCGAGACCGCGCGCCGCGCCGGCCGCGTGCTGCTGCGCGCCATCGCCGGCGAGGTGCGCCCCACCGGCGCCTGGGGCGCGGCGCCGATGCTGCCGCACGTCATGGCGCAAGGGACCCACCAGTTCCCCAACAAGGACCTCCAGGCGATGTGCCAGGCCTGGGAGGAGAGCGGCCGCGCGCTCTCGGCCAGCCTGTTCGTCGGCTTCCCGCATGCCGATGTCACCATGGCCGGCCTCTCCGCGGTGGTGTTCACCGACAACAACCCGGCCGACGCGCAGGCGATGGTGGACGAGCTGCTCGCCTTCGCCTGGAAGGCCCGCCGCGATTTCATGTTCGATATCGAAAAGCTCGACAGCTCGGTCGCCCGCGCCAAGGCCCTCGGCGCCCCCGGCAAGCTGCCCGTGGTGCTGCTCGACCACTACGACAACTGCGCCAGCGGCGGCACCATGGACACCACGGACGTGCTGCGCGAGATCATCCGCCAGGAACTGGACGACGTGGTGTTCTTCGGCATCTACGACCCCGAGGCGGTGCAGCAGGCCATCGCCGCCGGCATCGGCAGCACGGTCACGCTGTCGATCGGGGCCAAACTGCCGATGCCTTTGCTGCCGGTGGCCAGCAGCCCGCTCACCGTCACCGGCCGCGTGCGCACCATCTCGGCCGGCTACTACACCGCCACCGGCGGCCTCAGCCCCGGCCTGCAGGTCTTCATGGGCACCACCGTCGTGCTCGACACCGGGCGCGTGCAGATCGTGCTGCTGAGCCGCCATGTGGAGCCGACCGCGCAGGAGATGCTGCAGGTACTCGGCATCGACCCGGCGAAAAAGAAATACGTCGCCATCAAAAGCCGCGTCCACTGGCGCGCCGACCTCGGCAAGATTGCCCGCGAGATCGTCGAATGCGCGGGCGTCGGCGTCTGCACCAGCGACTACGGCCAGCTCACCTTCCGCAACGTGCGCCGGCCGATCTTCCCGCTCGACCCGCAGCACGAATGGAACATGCCGAAGGGAGCCGCCTGACATGCTCGCCTGCCAACGCGACCTGTTCGATATCCCGCCCGATGTCACCTACCTGAACGCCGCCGCCATGTCGCCACTGCCGAAGGCGGGGCTGCTGGCCGGGGCCGCCGGCGCCGCCGCCAAGGGCCACCCGTGGGAGATGTCCATGGCCGCCCTTACCCCGCAGATCGAGCGCGCCCGCGCCGCCGCCGCCAGCCTGATCGGCGCCACCGCCGACGACATCGCGCTCACCGGCTCCACCAGCTACGGCATCGCCACCGCCGGCCTCAACCTGAAGGTGCCGCCGGGCCAGCGCATCCTGATCCTGCAAGGCGAGCACTCCTCCCAGGTGCTGGAATGGCTGCACCGCGCGGCAGAG
>MKWE01000017.1:23140-174814 GCA_001899585.1 Rhodospirillales bacterium 70-18 | reverse complement strand
GCCCCGCCGATGACGACTGGACCAGCGCCGTGCTGACGCGCATCGAAACCAACCACGCCCCCCCGGTCGCCATTGCCGCCCTCACCCCGGCACACTGGACCGACGGCACCGTGGTCGATCTCGACCGCATCGCCCCGGTGCTGCGCGCCCACGGCGCCGCCCTGGTGATCGACGGCACCCAGGCGGTCGGCGTGCTGCCGATCGACGTGCGGGTGCTGCAACCGGATTTCATCGCCTTCCCCACCTATAAATGGGTGCTCGGCCCGTACAGCTTCGGCTTCCTCTACGCCGCCCCGCACCGCCAGGACGGCCTGCCCCTGGAACATCACGGCCACAGCCGCAAGGGCGACGCCTTCCTGCCCGGCGCGCGCCGCTACGATCTGGGCGAACGCAACAACCCCATCGCCATCCCCATCGCCACCACCGGGCTGGAACTCGCCGCCTCCTGGGGCCCGGCCGCCGTCAGCACGCGCCTGCGCATGCTCACCGACCGCATCGCCACCGCCGCCGAGGCCCTCGGCATCGCCGTCCCCGCCCGCGACCGCCGCGTGCCCCACATCGCCGGCCTGCGCCTCAAGGGCGGCATCCCCGCCGGCCTGCTCGACCGCCTGGCCGCCGAAGGCGTGCACGTGGCCGACCGCGGCGGCACGCTGCGGGTCAGCCCGCATGTCTACAACAGCGAGACGGATGTGGACCGCTTCGCGGAGGTCCTGGGGCGGGCGTTGGGGAGGTGACGGAGGAAGAAGGAGGAAGAAGGAAGATTCGCCACGAAGGCACGAAGACACGAAGGGGGGCGCGAGAAGACAAGGTTCGATGACGTCCGGAGCAGGTTAGCCGAAAAGAGATCACGAGATCTGCCGTCGATGGCTCCGTTGAAATGATTCAGAGTCCATTTTGCATTGGTTGTTCAACGGGCCAGCCTTCGTAGGAGTAGCACGCTTGAGGCGGCGTAGAGGAACGCCTCGACGCTCTCGATCGTCGCCTCGAAGTCCTTCGCCGATCGCCTGTTTAGGTTGATCCAGGCGAAGAACCACTCGACCGCCCAGCGCCTGGCGATGACAGCGGAGTCAGCCTGGTTGTTGGACTTGCTCACCACCTCGATGCGGATCGGGCTGGCATTGGCCACGCGGGGACCCGCATAGCCACCATCGGCGTAGCCCAGTGCGACGAACGGCCAACTCGGGCGCGCCGCCCGCAACAATGGTCCGGCCGCGTCGCGATCCTGGATTGCGGCCGAGTGGGCCTGCAGCTTGAGCGCGCGGCAGTCGGTGTCCACCATGGCGTGACGCTTGCGACCCTTGATCTTTTTGTCGGCGTCGTAACCGCGGATGCCACCGCTCTCGGTCGTCTTGACGCTCTGGCTATCGATCATGGCGGCTGTCGGGCTTGCCTCGCGGCCGGCCCGTTCGCGGTCCAGCATCACCAGATGGTGGTTGATCGTCTCCCATGTGCCGTCATCGCGGAAGCGGCAAACCAACGGTAGGCCGTGGGCCAGGGCGGGAAGTCCTAGGGCAGCAGGCTCCAGGCAATACCGCCGCGCAGGACGTGGAAGATGGCGTTGACCACCTCCCGCATCTCCCATTTGCGCGGGCAGCCGCACGAACGCGGAGGCGGCAGCGATGGCGACAGGATCAGTCACTCCGCGTCGGTCACGTCACTTCCATAGCGTAGGCCCGCCCGCCTATGCAGCGCACCGGTGGTCGAGGCCCAAATCGCTGTCTCGGCAGGTCTTTGCAAACTCGAGGAATCACGATTCGCCCCGGCTGCCCAGCCTCCCCGTCATGCCGGCAGCGTTCCGAGACAGCCTCTCAGAACGCGATCTGCACCTTCATCGCCCGCCCCCGGTCCGTCGCCAGCTCGAACGCCCGCACCGCGTCGGCCAGCGGCACCACCTCGGTCAGCAGCGGCGACACGTCGAACCGCCCGCTCGCCAGCGTCCGCACCGCCAGCGCGAACTCGGCGTGGAAGCGGAAGGTGCCGCGCAGCGTGATCTCCTTGGCCAGCAGCGTGGAGAGCGTCACCGCGGTGTCGCCCACGCCGTTGCCCACCTGCACGACGGTCCCGCCCGGCCGCACCGCCGCCAGCGCCCCGGCCAGCGCCGCGCCGCTGCCGCTGGCCTCGAAGGCCAGGTCGAACTGCCCCTTCTCCAGCGTGAACGGCGCCAGGCCGTCGGGAGTGTCGCGCATGTTCACCGTGTGGTCGGCGCCGATCCGCCGGCTGATGGCAAGCGGCGCGTCGGCCAGGTCGGTCGCCACGATCTCGGCCGCCCCGGCATGGCGCGCCACCATCACCAGCAGCGCCCCGATCGGCCCCGCCCCGGTCACCAGCACCCGCGCGCCGAGCAGCGCGCCCGCCTGCCGCCCGGCATGCAGGCACACCGCCAGCGGCTCGGCGAAGGCCGCCCGCTCGGCCGGCATGTCAGCCGGCACCGCCTGGCTTTCGTCGCACACCAGCATTTGGCGGAAGCCGCCATCCACATGCGGGTTTCGCATGGCGCTGCCATAGAAGCGCATGTCCAGGCAATGCTGCTGCTGCCCGGCCAGGCAGAAGCGGCAGGCATTGCACGGCAGGCTCGGGTTCACCGCGACCATCTGGCCGGGCCGCACCGCGGTCACCGCGGCGCCCACCTCCACCACCTCGCCGGCCACCTCGTGGCCCAACACCATCGGCGCCTTCACCCGCACCGCGCCGAAGCCGCCATGGTGGAAGTAATGCAGGTCCGAGCCGCAGATGCCGCCGCGGCTCACCCGCACCTTCACGTCGCGCGGCCCCAGCGCCGGCACCTCGCGCTCCTCGATGCGCAGGTCGTGCGGCGCATGGATCACCGCGGCCTTCATGGCGCGTCTCCGAACGGCAGCACCACGCGGTGCTGCACCAGCTCGCCATAGGGCGCGGCGGTGCCCTTCGGCAGCGTCGCCAGCCACAGCAGGTCCGCGGCCGCCTGCGCCGGTGTCTGCGCGCTGCGGCCTTTGAACACCGTGTCCATCAGCCCGGCGGTCGCCTCGGTCAGCGTCAGGCCCGGGCAGGCGGCGTTGATCAGCACCCCCCGATCCGCCGCGAACTGCCGCGCGAAGGCCCGCGTCACCGCCACCTGCCCCACCTTGGACGGGATGTTGACCCAGTCCGGCCAGCCCTCCGCCGCCGCCGTGCCGGCCCGCAGCGCCGCCACGTAGCCGTCCATCGCCAGATCGATGTCCGACGGGCTGTGGCGGAAGGTGTTGAACCGTTCGTGCAGCGGCGCCGGCAGGTTGGCCAGCCGCCCCATGCCGCTGGCCACCACGATCAGCCGCCCATCGTCGCGCATCAGCGGCGCGAAGGCGCGCAGGAAGCGCAGCGTGCCGTGGTTGTTGGCGGCGATCATCGTCTCCGCCTCGGCGGCGGTGGAAACCCCGTCCTTGGGCGCATAGGCGCCGTTCTGCACCGCGATATCCACGCCGCCATGCCGCCGCCGCAACTCGCCCGCCAGCCGCGCCGCGCCGCCGGGGTCGGCCAGGTCGAATTCCAGCCAGCCCACCCGCAGGCCCAGACCGGTGAGCCGCCTCGCCTCCGCCTCGCCATCGGCGGCGCGGCGGGCGGTGAGGTAGACCATCCCCTCCCCCGCCCATTCCCGCGCCAGCGCCTCCACCAGCGCCAGCCCGATGCCGCGCGTGGCGCCGGCGATCAATGCGATGCGTTCGGCCATCTCAACCCCCGATTCCAACCGCCAAAAACCGGTCCAAAGCGCCCAGATCCATGGGAAAATCGGTCTCATTCGCCACCACAGCAACCATATTCGCCCCCCTCAGGATGAAGATCCGCTGGTCCGACGCCCCCACCGCCCAGGCGGTATCGGCCGGCAGGCTGGGGAAAGTGGCGTCCTGGTTGGTGCGGAAGGAGGCCGCGTAGTTGGTGCCGGTATGCGACGATGATAGGGCATAATCAACCCAGCCCTCCGGCAGCAGCCGCTCGCCCTGCCACACCCCGTCCTGCAGATAGAGCACCCCCAGCCGGGCATAGTCCCGCGCGGTGGCGAAGCCCGAGCCGGAGGCGATCATGTTGCCGGCGAGGTCGGCGGAATACTGGAACGAGCCCATGCCGATACGGTCCGCCAGCAGGCCGTACAGCGTGGCGTGGTAGGGCAGCCCCCGCCGCTCGATCTCCGCGCGGATGATCGCGCCCAGCACGTTCACCCCGGCGTTGATGTAGCGGAACACCGCCCCCGGCCGCGTCGCCACCAGCGAACGCTGCGCCGCCGCGAAGGCGTCGCCGGCATCCTGGTAGACCATGGAGTTCTCGAACCCCAGCGTGACGGTGCCGTCGGCTTGCAGCACCGGCAGCGCCAGGCCGGAGCGCATGCGCAGCAGGTCGTCGATGGTGATGGCCGCATGCACGCCGCGCGGATCGGCCCAGAGCGGCGCCGGCGCCCGGTCGTACACCGAGCGCAGCCAGCCCTTGTGCAGCAGCCGGGCGATGGTGGTGGCGGTCATCGACTTGGTCATCGACCAGCTCGGCGTGACGCGGCCGGGCCCGCCGAAGCCGCCGTAGCGCTCGAACAGCACCCGCTCCGGGGTGGCCAGGAACAGCCCGTACAGCCCCGGCGAGCCGGCGAACACCGCCGCCGCCGCATCCGCCAGCGCCCCCGCCCCGGCCGGCGCACCCTCCGCCCACAGCGGCGCGGCGGGCGGGCGGGCGAGCGACGCCGGGGTGAAGCCGGGTGCGGTGTGCGGCCCCAGCAGGATGCCGCCATAGCCGGGATGGGCCACCGCATGGGCCACCACCTCGGGGCCGAAGCCCGGGTCGGCCCAGCGCACCGTCACCCGCCGCGCCGCGTCGTCGGATTCCACGCGGAACCGCCCCTCGGCCACCGCCGCGCGCAGCGCCGTGCCGTCGGCGGCCGGGGTGGCGGTGAGGTCGCCGGGCAGGCCGACCATGCGCGGGCGGAAATGCCGGTCCGCGGTGGCACGGTCCAGCCCGGTGACATACAGCATGTCCACGTAGCGCTTGGCCGCGAAGCTGGCCGCGCGCTGGCGCATCGCCCGCGGCGTGGCGTCGTAGACCGCGGGTGCCGGCAGCCCCGCCCCTGGCGACATCGGCGGCCTGCCCTGGTCGAAGATCGGATCGATTGGCGCGGCAACCGGTGGCGGCGCGGCAACTGGGGGCATCGGCGTTTCCCTCTCGTTCGGTATGCCAGCATAGATCGCGCGGCCGGGCCTTGCCGAGCCCCCGGGTCGCGCGCAATGTTCCGCGCATGGAAAACCGACAACCCATCCTGGTGCTCACCGGCGCCAGCCGCGGCATCGGCCACGCGACCGCACGGCTGTTCAGCGACAATGGCTGGCGCGTCATCACCGTCTCGCGCCAGCCTTTCTCGCCCCGCTGCCCGTGGAGCGCCGGGCCGCAGGACCACCTGCAACTCGACCTGGACGACATCGACGCGCTGCCCGATGCGCTGGACGAGATGCGCGACCGCCTGCCCGACGGCAAGCTGGACGCGCTGGTCAACAATGCCGGCATCTCGCCCAAGGGGCCGGGCGGCGCCCGGCTGGGGGTGCAGGAGACCGACTACGCCACCTGGCTGCATGTGCTGAACGTCAACCTGATCTCGGTGGCGCTGCTGGTGCGCGGGCTGATCGGCGAGCTGGAATCGGCCGGCGGCAGCGTGGTCAACGTCACCTCCATCGCCGGCTCGCGCGTGCATCCCTATGCCGGCGCTGCCTATGCGTGCAGCAAGGCGGCACTGGCGACGCTGACCCGCGAGATGGCCGCCGAATACGCGCCGCGCGGGGTACGGGTGAACGCCATCTCGCCGGGCGAGATCGCCACCACCATCCTCTCGCCGGGCACCGCCGCCTTCGCCGACCGCGAGGTGCCGATGCGCCGGCTCGGCCGCACCGAGGAGGTGGCCAGCTCGATCCATTTCCTCTGCGGCCCGGCCGCCAGCTACGTCACCGGCGCGGAACTGCATATCAACGGCGGCCAGCACGTCTGACATTGCGCCGGACGCGCGGCGGGCTTAATCGGGCGGCGGGCCTGACCAGGCCGCGCCCGCGAAGGAGCTTCCGCATGACCGTCGGACAATTCCCCGCCACCCGCCTGCGCCGCAACCGCCATGACGGCTGGACCCGGCGGCTGGTCGCCGAGACCAGCCTCTCGGTGGATGACCTGATCTGGCCGGTGTTCATCATCGAGGGCAGCGGCATCAGCACCGATGTCGCCTCCATGCCCGGCGTGCAGCGCGTCACCATCGACCGGCTGGCCGCCCATGTCGCCCCGGCGGCCCGGCTCGGCATCCCCGCCATCGCCCTGTTCCCGGCCACGCCGCCGGAGAAGAAGGACGCCGAGGGCACCGAGGCCGGCAACCCTGACAACCTGATGTGCCAGGCCGCCCGCCTGCTGAAGCGGGAATTCCCCGATCTCGGCCTGGTCGGCGACGTGGCGCTGGACCCCTATACCGACCACGGCCATGACGGCGTGATCCGCGACGGCTACGTGGCCAACGACGAAACCCTGGCCATCCTGGCCCGCCAGGCGGTCAACCAGGCCGAGGCGGGGGTGGACGTGATCGCGCCGTCGGACATGATGGACGGCCGCATCGCGGCACTGCGCGCGGCGCTGGACGGGCGCGGGCTGATCCATACCCGGCTGATGAGCTACGCGGCCAAATACGCCTCGGCCTTCTACGGCCCGTTCCGCGACGCGGTCGGCTCCGGCGGCGCGCTGAAGGGCGACAAGAAGACCTACCAGATGGACTACGCCAACTCCGACGAGGCGCTGCGCGAGGTGGAGATGGACCTGCTGGAGGGCGCCGACATGGTGATGGTCAAGCCCGGCATGCCCTATCTGGACGTGGTGCGCCGGGTGCACGACCGGTTCGGCGTGCCGACCTTCGCCTACCAGGTGTCCGGCGAATACGCGATGATCATGGCGGCGGTGCAGAACGGCTGGATCGACCATGACCGCGCCATGATGGAAAGCCTGGGCAGCTTCAAGCGCGCCGGCTGCGCGGGGGTGCTGACCTATTTCGCCGTGGCGGCGGCGCGCAGGCTGCGGGTGGAGTGAGGCCGGGCCGGCGAAAGGAAGCCACGGCCAAGCATGCCGCATAACCATTATGCCACATACTCATATTTCCGACATAAATATGGACGGGCGTTAACCATCCGGTAAGGCGGTGCGGCGATAAACGGTCACCGCCGTGTGCCCGTGGCAAGCCATCGCCACCCCGCGCGGCGCAGGCTGGGATCGGCGGTCGTCCGCCGGTCGGCCGTGCGGATCCTGGCCCCGGGCCGTGCCTTCGGCGCGCCCGGGGACAAATCCCCGGGGAACATATCCGTCAGGCCGGCGGCAGCGGGTCGCAGGCCGAGGCGGTGATGCCGGCCAGCCGGTACAGCCGCACCGCCGCCACGCCGGCGCCGGGGATGGCCGCGGCGAGGTGGCGCACGCCGGGCACCGTGGTCATCACCTGGTCCAGCATGGTCTGCGCCAGCATGTCCATGCCGGCGGTGCCGGCGGCGGTCCAGACCACCCGGCGGGCCAGCGCGAAGCTCGCCAGCGTGCCGGGGCGCAGGCCGTACAGCGCGGCCACCTGGCGGATCACCCGCAGGCCGCGCAGGCCGGCGAACACCCCGTCCAGCGCCGGATGCGGCAGGATCGCCACCAGCGCCGCGCCCTCCAGCGCCGCCTGCCGCCCCACCCGCCCGGCCGCCTGGGCCAGCGGGGCGGCCACGCGGGCGCGCAGCAATGCGCGCAGGGCGGCGGCGGTCTCGGCGCCGTCGAGCGCGGCCAGCACCGCCTCGGCCTCCGGCAGGCCCGGGCGCACCGCCGCGACCCAGTCCCGCGCCGCCGCCCGCATCGCCGGCATGGCGGCATCCGGCCCGGCCAGCAGGCGGCGCAGCCGGTCCACCCGCGCCAACCCGCGCCATGCGCGCAGCTCGCCCGCCGCCGCCACCGCCAGCATCGCCAGCCCGGCCCCGAACCCGGCGACCCCCGCCCAGCCCAGCGCCGGCGAACGCTGGAACAGATCCTCCACGAAGGTTATCGCCGCCAGCCCGGCCCAGCTTGCCAGCAACGTCGCCAGCCCGCCGGCCAGCCAGCCCAGCCTGGTGCGCGCCGGCCGCCGGAGCGCCAGCGGCGGCGGCTGCCAGCCGGAGTCGATCACCGCCGGCGCGCCGGCCTCCGGCTCCAGCAGCAGCGGCGCCTGCTGGCGAAGGGGGGCTGGTTCGGCCGGACGCGGGTCGGGGCTCATAGCCGGTCTCCGATCAGCTCGGCCAGGATGATGTCCAGGCCCAGATGCGGGATGCCGTGGCTGCCGTCGGCCACGATGCGCGGCGGGCGGAACACCGGCAGGGTGAAGTAGGAGTCCGACCAGAACGAATCGGGCGGCAGGCCGGAGGGCACGTCGCCGACATGGAAGGCGCGCGCTTGCGCCTCGCCCAGCACCACGCCCTGCACCACCTCGGCCGCCCGGCCGGCGATGCGCGCGGTGCCGTCCCGCGTGGCCAGCACGGCGGCGGCGGCGTGGTAGCTGACCGCCGGCCCGGCCAGCCCGCCGGCCGCGGGGGCGGCCAGCGCGCGCAGCAGGTTACGCAGGTTCTCCCGCCGCAGCGCCGGCACGTGGTCGGCCTTGGTGGCGACGAAGGCGACCCGGCCGATCGGGCGCGGCACCACCCGCCCGCCCAGCAGCACGCTGGGCACGTGGTGGGCCAGCGGCAGCCCGTCGGCGCGCAGCCCGCCGCCCCAGCCCTCGCGCAGGCCGCGCGCGATGTCGGCCACGGCGCGGGCGGTGTCCTCGAAGGCGGCGCGGCCGGCGTGCAGGGCGGAGAGCAGGTCCACCAGCATCACCTGGCGGTCGAAACGGCGGAACCGGGTGTCGAAGAACGTCCGCCGCACATGGCGCTGGTAGGCGGCGAAGCGGCCGGCCAGCAGGCCGGCGGTGGCGCCCCGGCCCTCCAGCGGGAAGAACGCCAGGAAGGGCGGGTCGTCGGCCGCCGGCGCCGCCAGGAAGCGGCCGGGTTGCAGGTAGCGCAGCCCGATGGCGGCACAGCCGCGCAGCGCCGCGCGGTAGAGCGCATGGCCCTGGGCGATCGCCACCGCATCCGCCGGGCCGGCGGGGTTCAGCCCGGCCAGGAAGGCGAGGAACGGGGCGGCCACCGCCGCGCGGGGCGGGGTGCGCAGCAGCGCCAGCGCCTCGGCCGACCAGGCGGCGAAGGAATGGCGCAGCAGCGGCAGGTCCAGCAGCCATTCGCCGGGGTAGTCCAGGATATCCAGCCGCACCCGCCGCGGCCCGGCCAGCCGGCGGGCCAGC
Source organism: Rhodospirillales bacterium 70-18 (assembly GCA_001899585.1). GTDB lineage: Bacteria > Pseudomonadota > Alphaproteobacteria > Acetobacterales > Acetobacteraceae > 70-18. The sequence goes on along the minus strand of MKWE01000017.1, from coordinate 165,534 downwards.
GGGCCGCGCCGCTCCACGTCGATGGCCAGCGAGATGCGGGCCATGTCGCGCGTCGGCGCAGGCCAGGCGGGGGTATCGGCGGACAGGCTGGCCAGCTTGCCGGCATAGTCGAACGCCGGCAGCGCGCCGTCATGCGCCAGCACCCGCACACCGCGCAGGCGGCTCGCGCCATCCGGCCCGCGCAGGGCGGCGGTGAGGCGCGGCAGCGTGTCCCGGCCCTGCCCGGCGGCGCGGCCGAGGGCGAGCAGGTTGTTGACCAGCGAGGTGATGAACACCGTCTTGCCGGCGCCGCTCAGCCCGGTGACCGCGAGTGCGATCCGGTCCTCGTTGACGAACGTGTCCAGCCGCGCGGCGGCGCCGGCCGCGAGCCCGCGCATCGTTTCGCGCTAGAGTCCGTCAGGCGCTGACAGAAGCGCCCAACAGACTCTAGCCCGTTGTTTTGCCGTGTGATTCACGGCTTCGTGTAATTCTACCTGCGCCGATCACACCCTAGCTGGCCCGGCTGACCGTGAAGTCGGCGATCTCGGCCAGGCAGCGGCGGATCGGGCTGTCCGGGAAGGCGGCGAGGTTGGCCTTGGCGGCCTGCGCGAAGCCGTCGGCGCGGGCCAGGGTGGCGCGGATGGCGCCGTGGCGGGCGATCAGGCGCATCGCCTCGTCGAGATCGGCCTCGGTCTGCTCGCTGGCCTCGATGGTGCGCTGCCAGAAGGCGCGCTCCGGCGCGTCGCCGGCGGTGTAGGCGTGCAGCACCGGCAGGGTGATCTTGCCCTCGCGGAAATCGTCGCCGACGGTCTTGCCCAGGGTGGCCTGGTCGGCCGCGTAGTCCAGCGCGTCGTCCACCAGCTGGAAGGCGATGCCGAGGTTCATGCCGTATTCGGCCAGGGCGGCCTCGGCCGGGGCGGGCTGGGCGGCGACCACGGCGCCGACCTGGCAGGCGGCGGCGAACAGGGCGGCGGTCTTGCCCCTCACCACGTCCAGATACTGGTCCTCGGAGGTGGAGAGGTCGTTCTGGGTGGCGAGTTGCAGCACCTCGCCCTCGGCGATGGTGGCGGCGGCGCCGGCGAGGATTTCCAGCACCCGCAGCGACCCGTCCTCGACCATCAGCTGGAAGGCGCGGGCGAACAGGAAGTCGCCGACCAGCACGCTGGCCTTGTTGCCGAACACCGCATTGGCGCTGGCCAGGCCGCGGCGCAGCAGGCTTTCGTCCACAACGTCGTCATGCAGCAGGGTGGCGGTGTGGATGAACTCCACGCAGGTGGCCAGGTGCACGTGGCGCAGGCCGCCGGCCGCCGGCGGGTAGCCGCACATGCGCGCGGTGGCCAACGTCAGCAGCGGGCGCAGGCGCTTGCCGCCGGCCGCCACGATATGGGCGGCGAGCTGGGGAATCAGCGCCACCGGGCTGTCCATGCGGGCGACGATGGCGCGGTTGCACGCCGCCATGTCGCCCTGCACCAGGCCGAGCAGCGTGGTCAGCGCATCCTCGCCGGCGGCGGGAACGGGCGCTGTTCCGGGGGACCGCCGGTCGGTGGCGGCAAGGCTGGCAACGACGCCCAAGGGCTTCTCCTGGCGCGCGATGGGGTGGGCTTGCTTCGCGGACGCGCATCCCACCATATCGGGCCGCCCGAGACAGGGTCAAGGCAACGCCCGGCAGGCCAGCCCCGATACGGCCGGCGACCGGCGCCATCGCGAGGGTTCATGCGCGTCATCGTCGTCTCCAACGACCCGGTCCGGCTGAGCTTCCTGGTGGCGCTGCTGCGCGACGCGGCGATCGGCTGCACCGTGCTGGATGCGCATGCGAGCGCGGTGGAAGGCAGCATCGGCGCCATTCCGCGCCGGCTGATGGTGGCCGACGACGACGAGGCGCAGGCGCGGCGGGTGCTGCGCGAGGCCGGCGAGTTGTGAGCACGGCGGTTCGCCCCGGCTGGCTGCTGGGCGGGCGGGTGCGGCACGACCAGCGCGGCGACGGCCACCGCAGCGGCATCGAGCCGGTGCTGCTGGCCGCCAGCATCCCGGCCCGGCCGGGGCAGCACGTGCTGGAAGGCGGCACCGGCGCGGGGGCGGCGCTACTGTGCCTGGCGGCGCGGGTGCCGGGGGTGGCGGGCGTGGGGCTGGAGCGCGACCCGGCGCAGGCGGCGTTGGCGCGGGCCAATGCGGCGGCCAACGGATTCGCCGGGCTGTCGGTGCTGGAGGGCGACCTGGCGACGCTGCGGCTCGAGGGGGCGTTCGACCATGCCTTCGCCAACCCGCCCTGGCACGCGCCGGAGGGCACCCCCTCGCCGGATGCCGGGCGCGAGGGGGCGCGGCGGGCGGGCGGCGGGCTGTTCGCGCTGTGGGCGGGGCGGCTGGCGGCGCCGCTGCGCCACCATGGCACGCTGACCTTCGTGGTGGCCGCCGCCGCCCTGCCCGGCTGCCTGGCGGCGATGCAGGCGGCCGGCTGCGGCAGCCTGGCGGTGCTGCCGCTGTGGCCGAAGCCCGGGAGGGCGGCCAAGCTGGTGCTGCTGCGCGGCGTGAAGGGCGGGCGCGGGGCGTGCCGCGTGCTGCCGGGGCTGGTGTTGCACGCCCCGGAAGGCGGCTATACCGCGGCGGCGGAGGCGGTGCTGCGCGAGGGCGCGGCGCTGGAGTGGTAGGCTGGCTCAGCCCTCGGTGCGGTCGCGGTTGCGCAGGTGCCAGAGGCGCTCATGCGCGGCCACCAGGCTGTCCAGGCTGCGGCGGCGGTTGGGGTCCGGCCCGGCGACGCGGCGGCGCAGCATGGTTTCCACCACGTGCAGAAGCTGCTCGGCGATCTCGAAATCGCCCTGGTCGCAGGCATGGTGGAAGGCGATCAGGACCTTGTCGGACAGCCGCCGGCTGTGGCGCGGCAGGCCCGAGGGCGGCATGCTCTCGCGCGGGCTGTCCTCGGCGTCACTCACGGCAGCATCCATCGTTCGTCCCGCCCGGTTCGCGCGCCGCCATCAGGACGCCCCGGCCAGCTTGGCGCGGATGCCGTCGGCGAGTTCCTGCGCGGTGGTGCCCTGCTTGAACAGGGCGCTCAGTTTTCCGTCCGGCCCCATGAGATAGATAAATGATGAATGATCCATCAAATACGTGGCGGAATCCTTCGATGTCGCACGGGCGTAATACACCCGGTAGGCCTTGGCGGCGGCGGCGATCTGCGCCGGCGTGCCGGTGAGGCCGATCAGCCGCGGGTCGAACAGCTTGGTGTAGCCGCCGATCACCTCAGGCGTGTCGCGCTCGGGGTCCACGGTGATGAAGATCGGCGCCACCCGGTCGGCGTCCTTGCCCAGCAAGGCCAGCGCGTTGGCGACCATCTGCAATTCGGTCGGGCAGACATCGGGGCAGAAGGTGTAGCCGAAATAGACCAGCATGAAGCGGCCGCGGAAGCTGGCGTCGGTGACCGGCTTGCCGGCGCTGTCAACCAAGCTGAACGGCCCGCCGACCGAGACGCCGCCCGGCACCGACATGCCGACCGAGGCGGTGTCCAGCCGCCCCAGCCCGCCTTGCTGCACCCATATGAGGCCCCAGGCCACCAGCACGACGGCCACGAGTCCATAGGCAATCCATCGCAGCATGCGCATCGAGCAATTCCCTTCGGGACCCTCCAATAGCGGCGGGCGGGCGGCAGGTAAACCACCGCGCGCCGCCGCGTCGGCGGGTCAGCCCGGCGCCAGCACGTCGCCGCTGGGCTGCGCGGTCTCGAACACGCTGTCGGAGAAGGCTTCCTCCCAGGTGCCGGTGGTGGAGGCCTTGCTGTATTCGGTGGAACGGTTCTCGAAGAAATTTGCATGCTCGGGCGCGTTCAGCATGTCATCGAGCCAGGGCAGCGGGTTGCGCTCCACATGGTAGAGCGCGTTCAGACCGAGCTGGGTCAGGCGGCGATCGGCGATGAAGCGGATGTATTGCTTCACCTCGGCCGCGCTCAGCCCCTCGACGGCGCCGAGTTCGAAGGCGAGGTCGATGAAGGCGTCCTCGTGGTCCACGATGGTGGCGCAGGTGAGATACAGCTCGCGCCGCAGCTCCTCGGTCCAGATTTCCGGGTTTTCCTGCACGAAGGTGCGGAACAGGCGGATCACCGACAGGCAGTGCAGCGTTTCGTCGCGCACCGACCAGGAGATGATCTGGCCCATGCCCTTCATTTTCCCGAAGCGCGGGAAGTTCAGCAGGATGGCGAAGGAGGCGAACAGCTGCAGCCCCTCGGTGAACGCGCCGAAGGCCGCCAGGGTCTTGGCGATCTCGTGCTTGCTGTCCACGCGGAAAGTCTGCATGTAGTCGAACTTGTCCTTCATCTCCTTGTATTTGAGGAAGGCCGTGTATTCGATCTCGGGCATGCCGACGGTGTCCAGCAGGTGGCTGTAGGCCGCCACGTGGATCGTCTCGATGTTCGAAAAAGCGGACAGCATCATCAGCACTTCGGTGGGTTTGAACACCTGGCTGTAGTGCTTCATGTAGCAGTTGTTCACCTCGACATCCGCCTGGGTGAAGAAGCGGAAGATCTGGCTGAGCAGGTTGCGCTCGGGTTCCGACAGGTTGCGGTGCCAGTCCTTCACGTCGTCGGCCAGCGGCACCTCCTCGGGCAGCCAGTGCACGCGCTGCTGGGTGAGCCACGCCTCGTAGGCCCAGGGGTAGCGGAAGGGCTTGTAGACCGGGTTGGAGGTGAGCAGGTCGAAGCGCACGGGGGTTTCGTCGGGGCTGTGGGCGGGGGTGGAAGCTTGGGTCATGGCTCGATGTCCGCGCTGGCAGGGGAGTCGGGCGACGGTTCTACCACCCGGCATGCCGGCTGGAAACCCGGCGCGGCGGCCGGCCCACCATATTTGGTGTAACGTGCGGAGAACCATCGCAATTTGTGGTGTCGGCGGCGGCGGCCCCATCCGGCGCGACAACGACGGGTTGCCTGGGCGTAATGTCCTAGATACAGAATGTCACGATTGCTTCACCATCGGCGGCGGCGCGATCTTATAGACCGCGCCATCACCCTTATTCGAGATGTGGCATGACCCGACGCACCAAGCTGCTCGCCTCCGCCGCCTTGCTGGCGCTGGCCACCATCACCGCCGCCAGCGCCGCCCCGGCCGGCCCCGCTCCTGTCGGTGCCGTCGCCCCGGCCACCCCCGGCCAGCCGGCGGCGGTGAAGACGGCGACGCCGGTGAAGCACCTGGTGGTCATCTTCAACGAGAACGTCTCGTTCGACCATTATTTCGCCACCTACCCGCACGCCACCAACCCGACGGGCGAGCCGCGTTTCGTGGCGGCGGCGCATACCCCGGTGGCCAACACGCTGGCCGCGGCGAAGCTGCTGGCCAAAAACCCCAACGCCGGCCCGGCGAACGGCGCGGACGCCGCCGCCCCGTTCCGCCTGGACCGCACCCAGGCCAACACCGCCGACCAGAACCACGCCTATACCGCCGAGCAGATGGCCTATCACGGCGGCAAGGCCGACCTGTTCCCGAAATACACCGGCAAGGGCTCGGCCGGCGGCGCCGGGGCGTTCGGCACCAAGGGCCAGGTAATGGGGTATTTCGACGGCAACACCGTCACCGCGCTGTGGCGCTACGCCCAGCATTTCAGCATGAGCGACAACGCCTATACCGACACCTACGGCCCCTCGACTCCGGGCGCGCTGGAGGTGGTGGCCGGGCAGACCGACGGGATGCGCATCATCGCCACCTCCAAGAAGCCGTCCACCCTCGCCAAGGTCTCCTACTACATCGCCAACGGCCAGGGCGGCTGGACGATGATCAACGACGTGGACCCGGGCGCGGATGTCTGCTCGGTGCCGCATGACCAGGCGACGATGACCGGCCGCAACATCGGCGACCTGCTGAACGAGGCCAAGATCACCTGGGGCGGCTTCATGGGCGGCTTCAACCTGGAGACGACCAACCCGAACGGCTCGACCGGCTGCAAGCGCTCCACCCAGTCCGCGGTGGTCGGCCACGCCGTCACCGACTACATCGCCCACCACAACTGGTTCCAGTACTACGAATCGACCGCCAACCCGACGCATGCGCGGCCGCACTCCGTGGCCACCATCGGCTACAGCGTCCTGCCGGACGGCACGGCGCCGGAGCCGGCGAACCACGAATACGGGCTGAAGGATTTCTACGCGGCGGTGAAGGCCGGCAACTTCCCGGCGGTGTCGTTCATCAAGCTGCCGGCCTACCAGGATGGCCATGCCGGCTACTCCGACCCGCTGGACGAGCAGGCCGGCATGGTGGAGATGCTGAACTTCCTGCAGCAGCGCCCGGAATGGAAGGACACCGCCGTGGTGGTGACCTGGGACGACTCGGATGGCTGGTACGACCATGCCTACGCCAAGCCGACCCATGCCTCGTTCGACGCCGAGGCCGACCAGCTTAACGGCCCGGGCAAGTGCGGCACCGGCACGGCGCCGGCGGGCGTGGACGGCAAGCCGGTGAACGGCCGCTGCGGCCCGGGCACGCGCATCCCGTTCCTGGTGATCTCGCCCTGGACGCGTGCCAACCACATCGACCATGCGCTGATCTCGCAGGCCTCGGTGGTGCGGTTCATCGAGGACAACTGGCTGGGCGGCAAGCGGCTCGGCGGCGGCTCGTTCGACGCGACGGCCGGCCAGCTCACCGGCCTGTTCGACTTCGCCACCAAACACCCGCGCCCGGCGCTCTACCTCGATCCGGCGAGCGGGGACGCGCTGAAGACGCCGCCGGCCGGCGGCGCGAACTGAGCCATGGCGAAGGCCGGCGGCCCGCTCCTGCGGGCCGCCATTTTCGTGCTCGCCCTTGCCGCCGGCGGGGCGGCGTTCGCGGCGGATAGCGCGCAGGCGCCGGGATGGAACCCCTTCCCCGTGCGGCTGCAGCGCCCGCCGGCGGCACCGCTGTCGATGATGGCGGAGCTGGGGCGGCGGATCTTCCACGACGCCAGCCTGTCGGGCTCCGGCAAGCAGTCCTGCGCCAGTTGCCACGACCCGGCCAACCATTACGGGCCGGACGGCGCCGCGCCGGTGGCGCTGGGCGGGCCGGGCGGACGCGACCAGGGGTTCCGGGCGGTGCCGTCGCTCGCCTATCTGGAGCGCCAGCCGGTGTTCTCCGTGGGCCCCGAGGCCGACGAGGACGAGGGCACGACGCTGGCCCAGATGGTGGCGCGCAGCGGCGGTGCGCGCGCCGCCAAGACGGCACGGAACACCGCGCAATCCGCCGGCGACGTGGTGCCGCAAGGCGGGCTGTTCTGGGACGGGCGCGCCGACACGCTGCAACAGCAGGCGATGGGCCCCCTGCTCAACCCGGTCGAGATGGCCAATCCCTCCGTCGCCAGCGTCGCCGCGAAGCTGCGGGCGGCCTACGCGCCCGGCTTCACGCAATTATTCGGGCCGGGGGTGCTCGACAACGCCGCGCTGCTGGTCGGCGAGGCGATGTTCGCGGTGGCGCGCTACCAGATCGAGGATGCCAGCTTCCATCCCTACACCAGCAAGTTCGACTATTGGCTGGAGGGCCGGACGCGGTTCAGCCCGGCGGAGATGCGCGGCTACCTGCTGTTCAACGACCCCGCGCGGGCCAATTGCGGCGGTTGCCACGTGGACCAGCCGGGCCGCGACGGGCTGCCGCCGCGCTTCACCGACGGGCAGTTCGAGGCGCTCGGCGCGCCGCGCAACCCGGCGCTGCGGATCAACCGCGACCCGAAATTCTTTGATCGCGGGATTTGCGGGCCGTATCGCACGGATATGCGGGCGGATACCCGGTTCTGCGGCATGTTCGCCACGCCGACGCTGCGCAATGTGGCGACGCGCCGCGTGTTCTTCCACAACGGGGTGTTCCATAGCCTGCGCGCGGTGCTGGATTTCTACAACGACCGCGATGTGGCGCCCGGGAAGGTCTATCCGCGGGCGGCGGACGGCAGCATCGCCAAATACGACGACATGCCGCCGGCCGACCGCGCCAACGTCGATACCATCGATCCGCCGTTCGACCGCCACCCGGGGCAGGCGCCGGCGATGAGCGCGCAGGACGAGGCGGATATCATCGCCTTCCTCGACACGCTGACGGACGGGTTTGCGCCTGAGCGGTGACGGCGCGCCACCAGCCGCGTCGTCCTTGACCCGGTCAACGACTCGCCGGACGGGCGGCGTCGCCCCGCCCGAACCACAGCAGGCCGATGCAGCCGCCGGCGATGAGGGTGATCGCCAGCCAGGAATGCACCAGCACCGTGACGATCGGCGCCGCCCACACCACAAGGCAGGCGACCCGGCCGCCGGGGCCGCCGCCGCGCGCCTGGAACACCAGCAGCATCATGGCGGCGGCCAGCCCAGCCGGCAACATGTCGTAGGAGAGCAGGTGCGGCGAGGAGAGCACGATGGCGCACAGCAGGACCGCGGCCTGCACCAGCCGGCCCATCGGGCGGGAATACGCCCACCAGACGCAGCCGGCGGCCGCGAGGATCGCGCCGAGCTGCGCGGCGCCGGCCAGGCGGGCCGGCCCGCCGAGCGCCACCACCGCGGCGAACACGCTTTCGCCGTGCAGGCGGTTCTCCACCACCCATTGCTGATACAGGGCGCCCCGCCCGGCGGCGAATTCCAGCCACTGGACCCAGGCCGCCGGGCCGAACACGGCAAGGCTGGCGGCGGCGAGCCCCACGGCCACGACCGTCGCGCTGGCGATCGCCCGGTACTGCCGGCCGGCGAGCAGGGCGACCGGGATCAACAGGCCGAGCTGCGGCTTGAAGCTGAGCAGGCCGAGCAACGCGCCGGCGACCAGCGGAGAGGCCGGCAGGGCGGCGAGGCTGCCCAGCAGCAGCGCGCAGGTGAGCAGGCTGTTCTGGCCGAGCAGCACCCCGGCGGCCATCGCTGGCGACAGCATCAGGGCCGCGGCCAGCAGCCAGCGATGCGCCGGACGGTGCGCGAAGGCGCGGACCGCCAGCAGGAGCGCGCCGAGCGAGACCGCGAGAAAGGCGCCATAAGCCGGCCAGAACGGCAGCAGCCCGAACGGCAGCAGCAGCAGCAGGAAGCTGGGCGGATAGACCCAGGGCTGGAACGGAATCGGGTGGGCCAGCAGGCCGGCGAAAGCCGCGTTCATGGCGGCGGTGAAGCCGGCGCCGTCGAACAGCTCGGCGAGGCGGCCCTCGAAATACAGCCGCGCCGCCAGATGGAACGTCATCCAGTCGGCGACCGGCTTGGTCCGTACCGCGATCCGGAAGAACCACCAGCCGGCGAGACCCAGCAGCAGGGCCGCCGCCACCAGCCCCGCCGCGGCCAGCCCCCGCAGGGAGGTGGCCGTGGGTGGTCTGGGTTGGGCCGGCTCGCCTACTGGCAGGCCAGGCACTCCTCATAGTCGGTGGTGCCGGCGCGGGCCACCAGCGGCAGCGAACCCTGGTCGTTGGCCGGCAGGTCGGCGGCGAGAACGCCGGTGAACTCCTCCGGACGGACGGCCTTTTCGCTCACGTTGTCAGCACGTTGGATCGACATGCTGCGGCAGTAGTAGAGCGACTTCATGCCCTTCTTCCAGGCCATCATATGGATCTGATGCAGGTCGCGCTTGTGCACGTTGGCCGGCACGAAGATGTTCACCGATTGGCTCTGGCAGATATAGGGCGTGCGGTCGGCGGCGTGCTCGATGATCCAGCGCTGGTCCAGCTCGAAGGCGGTCTTGTAGACGGCCTTTTCCTGTTCCGTCAGGAAATCAAGGTGTTGCACGCTGCCCTTGTTGAGCGTGATCGACGACCAGACCTCGTCGGTGTCCTGGCCCTTGGCTTCCAGCAGCTTCTGCAGGTGGCGGTTGCGCACGGTGAAGCTGCCCGAGAGTGTCTTTTGCAGGAACACGTTGGCGGCGATCGGCTCGATCCCCGGCGAGGAATTGCCGGCGATGATGGAGATGGAGGCGGTCGGCGCGATCGCCATCTTGTTGGAGAAGCGCTCCTGGATGCCGTATTCGGCGGCATCCGGACAGGCGCCGCGCTCATCGGCCAGCAGCCGCGAGGCGTGGTCGGCCTGGCCGCGGATATGCTTGAACATCCGCAGGTTCCACACCTTCGCGATGACGCTCTCGAAGGGCACGTTCTGTGATTGCAGGAAGGAGTGGAAGCCCATCACGCCGAGGCCTACCGAGCGCTCGCGCATGGCGGAGTATTTCGCCCGCTCCATGCCTTCCGGCGCGCGGTCGATGAAATCCTGCAACACGTTGTCCAGGAAGCGCATCACGTCTTCGATGAACAGCGGGTGGTCCTTCCACTCGAACCAGTTCTCCAGGTTGAGCGAGGACAGGCAGCAGACGGCGGTGCGCTGCCTGCCGTGCTGGTCGATGCCGGTGGGCAGGGTGATCTCGCTGCACAGGTTGGAGGTCTTCACTTCCAACCCGGCCAGCTTGTGGTGCTCCGGCATCGCCCGGTTCACCTGGTCGCTGAAGATCAGGTACGGCTCGCCGGTCTCGATGCGGGCCATCAGGATGCGCACCCACAACGCGCGGGCGCCGATCTTGCGCACCACGCTCTTGTCCTTAGGCGAGGTCAGCGCCCATTGCTCGTCGGCTTCCACGGCGCGCATGAAGGCGTCCGGGATCAGGATGCCGTGGTGCAGGTTGAGCGCCTTGCGGTTCGGGTCGCCGCCGGTGGGGCGGCGCATCTCGATGAATTCCTCGATCTCCGGATGCCAGACCGGCAGATAGGTGGCGGCCGAGCCGCGGCGCAGGCTGCCCTGGCTGATGGCGAGCGTCAGGCTGTCCATCACGCGGATGAACGGAATCACGCCGGAAGTCTTGCCGTTCTGGCCGACTTTCTCGCCGATCGAGCGCAAATTGCCCCAATATGACCCGATTCCGCCGCCCTTGGAGGCCAGCCAGACATTCTCGTTCCACAGGCCGACGATGCCGTCCAGGCTGTCCGACGCCTCATTCAGGAAGCAGGAGATCGGCAGGCCGCGGGTGGTGCCGCCGTTGGACAGCACCGGGGTGGCCGGCATGAACCACATCTTGCTGATGTAGTCGTACAGGCGCTGCGCGTGCGCGCCATCCTCGCCGTAGAAGCTGGCGACGCGGGCGAACAAGTCCTGGTAGCTCTCACCGGGCAGCAGGTAGCGGTCGTCCAGCGTGGCGCGGCCGAAATCGGTGATCAGCTTGTCACGGGACCGGTCGACCCGCACCTGATGGCGGCCTTGCATCTGCACGACGTCTAGCACGGTAGCATCCCCCTGAACCTCGATCACCATGCCCCCATCCTGCCCACCCGGCCGCGTGCGTCAAATCAAATCACACTAGATGTGGATGACCCCCACTGATCGGCACACAATATGGAGGCCTGATGCCGCCGCGCAACACTGGCGGCGGGAACGGATGGCGAACTTACACCCGGACAAAATCCGCGCCAAGGCGAAACGCGATTCGCCATCCGGAGTCGAGTTATCCACAGGGGTGGATGGACTCGGAGGGGCACGCCGTGTGTCAGGCGGCCCGCACCCCGCACCATGCGGCGATGAAGCCGGCGATGGCCACGGTGTTCTTTTTCAGCGCCGGCAGGTGGGCGCGCTCGTCGAAGGCATGCGCCCCCTCCCCCGCCGGGCCGTAACAGATGGCATCGATGCCGTAGTAGTTGGCGTAGAATCGCGTGTCGTCCACGCCGGTGCCCAGCCGGGCCTTCGGCGCCTCGCCATACAGGGCCTCGTGCACGCCGGACAGCACGCGCTCGGCCTCGCCGCCGGGCTGCTTGATCTGGCCGTCGGCCTGGAAGCCGTTCCAGATCACCTCGGGCGGCGAGTTGGCCATGAACGGGTCGCTGGCGGCGGCGCGGGCAACGGTGTCCAGCACCTGCTGGCGCGCCTCGGCCAGGGTGGTGCCGGGCAGCAGGCCGAGGCGACAGTCCACCTCGCACCAGGCGGGGGTGGAGCTGCCCCAGTCGCCGCCACGGATGACGCCCGGGTTGAACTTCACCGGGTCGGCGACCTCCTTGAACCAGGGGTGACTGCGGGCGGTGACGTTGATTTCGGCGGTGAGCGCCTGCAGCGCCTGGATCAGCGCGTAGGCGGAGAGGATGGCGTTGCTGCCGGTCTGCGCCCGCGCCACGTGCACCGGCACGCCGCGCACCCGTAGGCGGAACCACATCACCCCCACATGGCCGCGCGAGATGCTGCCGCCGGTCGGCTCCGGGATCAGGCAGCCTTCGGCGCGGTAGCCGCGGGCGAGCGTGGAGAGCGCGCCGTTGCCGGTGCACTCCTCCTCGGTGACGGTCTGGACGTAGACATCCGCTGCCGGCGCGAGGCCGGCGGTGCGCAGCGCGTCCATGGCGAACACCATCGCCGCCACGCCCTGCTTCATGTCGTGCGAGCCGCGCCCGTTCATCCAGCCATCCTTGATGACCGGGTCGAAGGGCGGGAAGGTCCACATCTCGGCCGGGCCTTCCGGCACCACGTCCACATGACCCTGCAGGATCAGGCTGCGGCCCCTGGCCCCCTCGGCGGGAAGCTGGGGCGCGCGCACGGTCGCGACCACCTGGACGGCCTGGGTGTAGTCGGTGTCCATCACCGGCGAGTAGCCGGGCAGATGGTCCATGGCGACTTCGGAGAGGGTGTAGCGGTCCACGCTCCAGCCGCGGCCGGCGAATTCGCGGGCGATCCAGTCCTGGCAGGGGCCTTCCTTGCCGCGCAGGCTGGGGAAGCGGACCAGGGTTTGCAGCCAGGCGACCTGTTTCTCCCAGTTCGCCTCCACGGCGGCTTCAAGTTTTTTCAGCTGGTCGGGGTCGGCCATGAACACTCTCCGGTCGGAACAGACCGCAAGTGCAGCATGGCGCCGGCGGCGGGGCAAGGCGGCGTGGGAGGGTAGGAAGGAAGGTGTTCTTTTTGAAAAAAGAACCACAAAACTTTCACTCGTTGGAGTCTCCGCGGAAACTCCAGCGAGCAAAGTTTTTTTGCTTCTTTTTGTTCACAAAAAGAAGACTTCCTGCCTCACCCGGCCACCGCCGCGAGGTATTCCATCGCCGCGTCCACCCCGCCCGGGGCATGCGGCACGTTGTTCATCTTCAGCGCCATCTCGATCGAGGCCAGGGTACCCAGGATCATCGGCTCGTTGAGGTCGCCAAGGTGGCCGATGCGGAACACCTTGCCGTTCAGCTTGGCCAGCCCGGCGCCGAGCGAGACGTTGAAGCGGTTTTTCGTGGTGCTGCGGATCGCCTCGGCGTCATGGCCCTCCGGCATCAGCACGGCGGTCACCGAGTTCGATTCGCGGCTGGGGTTGGCGCAGAACAGTTGCGGGCCATTGTTGCCGGACCAGTGGCGCACGCAGCGGCGCACCGCCTCGGCCAGGCGGGCGTGACGGGCGAACACGTTCTCCAGCCCCTCCTCCTCGATCAGGCGGATCGACTCGCGCAGGCCGTAGAACTGGTTGGTCGGCACGGTGCCGATGAAGCTGCGCTGCTTGCGCGCCGACATCACCTGCCAGGAGAAATAATGCTTAGCCAGCTTGCTGTTCCTGCTGGCTTCCATCGCCTTGTCGGACACGCCGGTGAAGGCCATGCCGGTGGGCAGCATCAGCCCCTTCTGGCTGCCGCCCACCACCACGTCGATGCCCCATTCGTCCATCCGCAGGTCGATGCAGCCCAACGAGGAGATGGTGTCCACCAGCAGCAGCGCCGGGTGCTTCGCCGCGTCCAGCGCCGCGCGCACCTCGTCCAGCGGCAGGAACATGCCGGTGGAGGTCTCGTTGTGGACGGCGCCGATCGCCTTGATCTCATGCGCCGTGTCGGCTTCGAGCAGGGCCTTCAGCGCGGCCATGTCGATGCCCATGCGCCAGTCGCACCCAAGGGTGCGCACGTTCAGCCCGAGGTCCAGCGCCATGCGGCCCCACGACTCGGAGAAATTGCCGGTCTCCAGGATCAGCATGGTGTCGCCGGGCGACAGCACGTTGACTAGGCTGGCTTCCCAGGCGGCGTGGCCGGAGCCGGTGTACATGAACATGTGCTGCGTGGTCTTCATGACGCGCAGCACGCCTTCCCAGCACTCGTCGTACATCTTCATGAACTCGGGGTCATGAAAATCGACGGCATGGTGGCCGATGGCATGCAGGATGCTGTCGGGGATGTTGGTCGGGCCGGGATTGGCGAAGAACAGGCGGCCGCGCGGCTTGCTGGTTGCGGTGGCGGACATGCGACTCACTCCGGTTCTGATGGCCCTGGGCGCGCAGAGTGGCGCAACTTTCGTGCCTCCGCCAGCGCCCCCCTCCTCAGCCGAACGCCGCCGCATACGCCTCCGGCTTGAACCCGATGATCAGGCGCCCGCCCGCCTCCAGCACCGGGCGCTTGATCATCGAGGGCTGGGCGAGCATCAGGGCGACCGCCCTGGCCGCGTCGAGGCCGGATTTGTCCGCTTCCGCCAGCTTGCGGAAGGTGGTGCCAGCGCGGTTCAGGACGGTTTCCCAGCCAGCCTCACGCACCCACCGCTCCAGTTCGGCGCGGCCGATGCCCTGTGTCTTGTAGTCGTGGAAGGTGTAGGCGACGCCGTGCGTGTCGAGCCAGGCGCGGGCCTTCTTCATCGTGTCGCAGGCCTTGATGCCGTAGATGGTGACCGACTGGCGCATCGCTGTTCCTTCTCCCGAGCGGCCCGAGGGCGCGTTGGCGCCAGGGTATCCACCCGCTGGCGGGCGCCGCAAGGGATGCCGACCTGGCATGAGCAGGGTAGGATGGCGCCATGACCGGGTATGGGCAGTTCTGTTCGGTGGCGCGCGCCCATGAGGTGCTGGGCGGCCGCTGGACGCTGCTGGTGGTGCGCGAGCTGCTGTGCGGCAGCCGCCGCTTCAACGACATTCGCCGCGGCATTCCGCGGATCTCCCGCACGATGCTGTCGGAACGGCTGCAAAGCCTGGCGCTGGTCGGCGCGGTCACCCGCGGCGACGGCCCGCATGGGCCCGAATACGTGCTGACCGATGCAGGCAAGGAGCTGGCGGCGCTGATCGGCGCGCTCGGGACCTGGGGACAAAGATGGCTGCCCCGGCACGCCGAGGCGGAGGATCTCGACGCGGAGCCGCTGCTCATCGACATGCAGCGGCGGGTGAGGTTCGCGGCGTTGCCGCGCGCCCCGCTGGTGGTGCGCTTCGTGATCGACGAGCGCCGGCCGCGCTTCATGCTGCTGACGCCGTCGGAGGCATCCGTGTGCGGCCAGAACCCCGGCTTTCCGGAGCCGCTCTGCGTGCGGGCCCGGCTGGCAGCCCTGGTGGCGTGGTGGCGGGGCGAT
Source organism: Rhodospirillales bacterium 70-18 (assembly GCA_001899585.1). Taxonomy (GTDB): domain Bacteria; phylum Pseudomonadota; class Alphaproteobacteria; order Acetobacterales; family Acetobacteraceae; genus 70-18. The sequence goes on along the minus strand of MKWE01000017.1, from coordinate 150,368 downwards.
GCCAGCTTCGTCGCGGCGCAGCGGCTGGGCCTGACGATCGAGGGCGCGCGGGCGCGGGCGCGGGCCTTCCCAGGGTGGTTCGAGCGCTACCAACTCGCTGATATCCGCCCTGCCATGGCGGCGGATGGCGGGGCGGAAGGGTTCTGAGCCGGCCCGTGGCCGGTTCCCGGCGGTCCGGATTTCCTACCCCACGGGCGACCGCGTCGCGCCGATAACGCCTCTCGCCGCGTCACCGCCATCCCCATCGAAACGGGAACCACGCATGATGACACATCTGCGCCGAGACATCCTGGCCTGCGTGGGAGGCACCCCCTTGGTGCCGCTGCGCAGGCTTGTGCCGGGCAATGGCGCCCGCATCCTGCTCAAGCTGGAGAGCCAGAACCCCACCGGCAGCATGAAGGACCGGATGGCGCTGGCCATGATCGAGGCCGCGGAAGCGGATGGGCGGCTGCGGGCCGGCGGGTCGGTCGTCGAATACACCGGCGGCAGCACCGGGGTTTCGCTGGCGCTCGTCTGCACCGTGAAGGGATACACCCTGCATATCGTGACCTCGGACGCCTTCGCCCGCGAAAAGCTCGACCACATGCGGGCGCTGGGGGCCCACCTGCGGATCGTGGCGAGCGAGGGTGGCGGCATGACCGGGAAGCTGACCCGCGACATGATCGAGGCGGCCCGCGTCATCGCCGGGGAGACCGGCGGCTTCTGGACCGACCAGATGAACAACCGCGACCAGCTTGCGGCCTATCACCGCATGGCGGACGAGATCTGGGATGCGACGGACGGCCGGATCGATCACTTCGTCCAGAGCGTCGGCACCGCGGCCTCGCTGCGCGGCATCGGCGACGGGCTGCGGCGCCGTGACGGCGGGATCGGTCTGGTTGCGGTGGAGCCGGCCGAATCGGCCGTGCTGTCGGGTGGACCGGCGGGCGCCCACAGGATCGACGGCATCGGGGCCGGCTATGTCGTGCCGCTGTGGCACAGCGGCGCCGCCGACCGGATCGAGCGGGTGTCCACGGCCGAGGCCACGGCGATGGCCATACGGCTGGCGCGGGAGGAAGGGATTTTCGCGGGCACCTCCACCGGCGCCAATGTCGCCGCCGCCCTGCGCCTGGCCGAGCAATTGGGGCCGGACGCCACCATCGTCACCGTGATGTGCGATACGGGCATGAAATACCTCAGCCGGCGGCCTGATCCCGCGCCGGGCGCCTGAATGTCAGCGCCGGCCAGGCCCGAACGAGGCCGTGCCGAATACGCGATGGTCCCTATGATGGGGCGAATGCCGGCTCCCGGCCGAGGGCTTCCGCGAGGAACGCCCCGAACACCCGGGCCTTGGTCGGCAGCCGCCGCCCGGCGGGATGCACCAGGCTGATCGACAGGGGGGCGGGCTGATACCCGGCCAGCACCGCGCGGACGGCGCCCGAGGCGATCTCGGGCGCAAACAGCCAGCCCGGCGTGTGCGCCAGCCCGAGGCCGGCGAGGACCGCCGCGCGGATCTGTTCGGCGTCCGCGGTGCGCAAGCGCCCTTTCGGGTGGTGGACGGCAGGACCGAACTTGCCGGCGAACCGCCACGCGCGCGGTTCGCCGCGCGGGGCGAAGATGACGCAGTCATGCCGCTCCAGATCGCCCGGGCTCATCGGCTCGCCCCGTGCCGCGAGGTAGGCCGGCGTTCCGACGGTGACGATCGGCGTGGTCGCCAGCTTGCGGACGATCAGCGATGAATCGACGAGATCGCCGTTGTGGATCGCCAGATCGACCCCTTCCTCCACCAGGTTGAGGGTGCGCTCGGACACCAGCAGTTCGACCGAGATGTCGGGGTAGTGTTCCAGAAAGGCCGGCAGGCTGGGTACGACATAAAGCCGAGCGAACACCGGCGCGAGCGCGACGCGGACCAGCCCCGAGGGCGCGCTTTGCCCCCGCCCGACGAGGGATTCCGCTGCATCAAGGTCGTCGATCAGGCGCAGGGCGGCCTCGTAGAAGCCCTGCCCGGCTTCGGTGACCGTCATGCTGCGCGATGTCCGCCGCAGCAATTGCGCGCCCAGACGCGCTTCAAGCTGCGCGATCTGCTTGCTGACGGCGGGCTGCCCGACCCCGGTTTCACGCGCGGCCACCGAGAAGCTGCCGCTTTGCACCACCCTGACGAACAGCCGCATCGTATCGAACCGGTCCATGGCGGCGCCCTCATACATTCCCTGTTGGAATAAATACTATGGCTGTGTGCCGTCTGTCGCTTCCATGCGGGAGGGTTATCTGGGGAGCGTCGAACAATGGAGATGACCCGATGACCGCACCCAGGCTTCAGCCCCCGATCGCTTCCAACCTGCCAGACCCCGTTCGAGCCTGCATCGCGGCGGCCAACAGCTTCGATCTCGCGGGGCTGATGGCGACGTTCGCCGAGGATGCGGTGGTGAACGATCAACAGCACGAATATGCCGGAACAGATGCCATCCGCACCTGGGCGGCGCGCGAGATCGTCGGCGACCGCGTCACCATGGATGTCACCGCCGCGACGGTCCGCGGCGCCAGCATCGCCGTTGCCGCGTCAATCGATGGCGCGTTCGACAAGACCGGGTTGCCGGATCCGCTCAGCCTCGCCCTCTATTTTTCGGTGGCGGACGACCGGATCGTGCAGTTCATCATCCTGCGCAACAAGCGCGAGGCGACCCGTGGCGGCCTCGTGCTGCCGCCTCCGCTGGGGGCGTATTTCGCGGCCAAGAACCGGCAGGATGTCGACGCCATGCTGGCGTGTTTCGCCGACGAGGCGATCGTCGTGGACGAGGCGCAGGAGCGGCGCGGCAGGGAGGCGATCCACCAATGGATGGAGGAGTCGAGCGCCAAGTACAGGGTCAGCGTCGAGCCGTTCGATCTGCGCGAGCAGGAGGGCACGATGCTGGTGACGGGACTGGTTTCGGGCGCTTTCCCGGGCAGCCCGGTGAAGCTGCGCTACGCGTTCTCACTGGCCGGCGTCCGGATCGCCAGCCTGACGATCGCCGCATGACCCGTGCGCTGATCCTTGACGGCCGCATGCGCTGGCGACCGGATGAACCCGGGGCTTGGGGCAGGCTGTTGTCGCACCGGGCGCATGCCATGGTGCTGACACCCGCGCGCTTCAGCGCATGGCGAAAAGTTCTTGGTGGAAGCGCTCCGAGACGGGGAAGCCCTGTTCTGCGAAGTCCCGCCGCAGCGCATCGCCGAAACCAACGGGACCGCAGAACCAGATGCTCGCTTCCCGCCACGCGGGCACGGCCGCGCGGATGCGTTCGCCGTTCAGGCGACCGTCGCGCGCATCGACCAGAAAATGCAGGTGCACATTGGCGGCCTGCGCATCGGCCATCAGCTTGCGTTCCGCCACCTCGTCGTAGTCGGTTGTGGGGTGGAACAGCTCGATCGTCTGCAGTCCGGCCTGGCTCGCATTCTCGCTGCGCAGATGCGCGAGGTTCTTCATGCGGGCGATGAATGGCGTGACACCGATCCCGGCGCCAACCCAGATCTGATGCGGACTGGCATCGTCGAAGGTGAAGCAGCCATACGGCCCCTCGATCTTGACCTCCTGGCCGACGCGCAGCGTGTCCCTCAGCCGGCTGGTGTAGTCGCCCAGTTCCTTCGTGACGAAATTGATGCGGTGCGCGGCCTCATGCCACGCCGAGGCGATGGTATAGGGATGCGCTCCCTCGGCGGTGTCTGACGTGGCAAAGGCGAACTGGCCAGCCTTGTGGCCGGGCCATCCGGACGGCACGTCGATCTCCGTTTCGAGGACGCGGACGCCCGGATAATACTGGAGAGATACGATCCGGCCTTTGACCTGATGGGTGATGCCGACGCGACGCAACAGGGCCATCATCGCCGCCCATGTGCCCCATGCCATGAGCACGACCATTGCGATGCCGACAGGCGTCGTCCAGTAGGCAAAGCTCATCAGCACCACGGAATGGAAAACCAGCAGAAGATAGCCGACTGCAAGCAGCCGGTGCGTTTTGTAGAACAAACGATAGGGAATGCGCTGGACCAGCGCCAGAACGATGAAAACCACGACCGCGTAGAACGCCCACTCGCCGATGCCTTCGGCACTGCCGCGCAGGCTCATGAAGAACTGCTCGACCTGACTGCCGACAGCCGGCCTCGCCCCGCGCGCCGGACGCCCAAGCAGGCCGAAGCCGACCGCCCATCGTGGCCCCTGCGCCCACAGCCAGTGAACCACGGCGATGAGGAGTGCAGCGATACCCAGCCACTTATGCAGGCGATACATCTTGTCGAGCCCGCCGAGACGTGGCTCCAGCCAACGCGGGCGAAGCGCCAGGATCATGGCCACACTCATGCAGCCGATCGCAAGCACGCCGCTGTATTGCATCATCGCCGCGCGAAGGGCAAAGAAGGTGGCCGCCGCGAACACCTGCGGCTCCGCAGCAACCCACAGAACAGTCAGCAGGACCAACAAACCCCAGAATACGTGTTTGATGGGCTGCATAGCTTACTCCTGAGAGGCTGTCGGAGAACGCCCTCGGAACGAGGGTTGGATGACCACGGTCTGATGTGATTCCAACAGGTTGTCGAAGCCTTGTTGGACCATCACGATGTGGACTGTGGCCACCCGCATGCAGCATAGGCGGGAAGGATTGCGTGTCGCCAGTGACTTGACGGACGCGGAATGGGCGGTGCTGGGGCCGTTGTTGCCGCCGCGTCGGAAATCTGGCCGACCGTCGGCGTGGCCGATGAGGGGTAAGCGAGGCCGTGTGGCCCTTCTTCCCTGAGGCGGGGTTGATGTGATTGGACGGCTGGAGGCATGGAGCTTCGAGCCGACATTATGGTCGACGTTAGTGACGACGCGAGTGATGGCGGGTATCGCCGGGTTGAGGTTCTGACCGGCCCTGGCCGTCGGCGACGGTGGTCGGATGCCCGGATCGAGGTACTGTCGACCATTTGGATTACGTCATTGCCGCCGCCGTCGGCCAACGCCTCCAGCATGAGGTCCCACAGGCCGCTGGTGGTCCAGCGGCGGTATTGCCGGTGCACGGAGTTCCAATTGCCAAGCTCTTCGGGCAGGTCTCGCCAAGGTGCCCCGGTGCGGGCGATCCAGAAGATCGCATCCAACGTCCGCCGATGGTTGCGTGGCGGGCGGCCACGCAAAGCCCCAGCCTCAATGACAAACGGCGCGAAGAACGCCCATTCCTCGTCGCTCAACAGACCCCGAACCAAAGCGGACCTCCATCGCAGAGATCAGCTTCGAATCACAACGCGCCGCGTCGGGGGAATCCCCCATCAACGCTTTGTCCACGCGGCCTAACCGAATCGCACCAACTGTTGCCGTCGCGAATGCGCGCCTCAGGCGCGCACAGGATAGCAAGCATTGCCAACGGGTGCAGAACGGAGGCGTCCCGCTGGCCAAACGGCCATTGCAATATGCTGCGCGACGATCCGGTTTGCAGGCATGCTAGAAAACCGGCCAGTAGTGTGAGCGTTGGTCGGTTTAGGCTTTCCGTTGCTCCAACCTGGATATCGAGGCTTGGGTCAAGACGCATAAATTTCAGTCGCCGCGCCGCCGCTAATGCGGCGTCGACGTCAAGCGCATGCATTTGACGCGGTTGGGGTATCTCAAGTGGCGGGGCAGCGGGGACAGGTGCGGGAGGCACATTGGCACGCGCCCGCAATCGCTCGACGAGGTGCCGGCGCTGGGCCGCCACACGATCGCGGTCTTCCCTATGCTTGTCTGGTGTCCAACCCCCCGCTTCAAGCGATCACCTCATGGCACAATCCAGTGCCGAACGTTCGTTTCCTTAGACTCTCTCAGCATCTATCGCCAAGCTAGCACAACACCTCGCCCAAGGGTTGTTTCTTGCTCTGCCCGGGGGCGGATCGTTTCGTGAAAGGCAGTGAAAATCCGATCTTCGCAAGCTCATCATTCGAACATCTGCTTGATGTCGGCCATCGGCCGAAACAGCTTCATGGGCTGATCCGGAAACGGCAGAAAACTCTCGCGCTCATAGAACCGGCGGACATTGTCGTCCTTCGCGTCGACAATTACCGCGAACGACGCGATCTCGCTCCGGGCCGCCCGGTGGAGAGCATCGGCCAGGAGAAACCGGCCATAGCCCCTTCCCTGTTGCCGGCGATCCACCGCGAGACGGCCGAGCAGCGTCGCCGGCACCAGCGGGTATCTCGGCAGCTTCCGCACCGTCTGCTCCGGCAACTCACCAAGCTGCACAGACGCCGACGCGAGTGTGTAGTAGCCGGCAACCGTGCCGTCCGGCAGCACCAGGACAAAGGAGGCGGCCATATTCTTCCGCGCGTCCTGGCCGGCCTGCGTCCGAAGATATCGGTCCAGCGGCTCTACGCCGCTCTCAAACCCCGATCGGTCATGTGACCCCAGCGCCTCGACCCGGAGCTCTTCGCTTGCGTTATCAGCCACGCTTCAAACGCCGGCTCTCTCGCGATAGCGGCGCACCGTGTCGCGAAGGCGATCATTGACAGGCTGCGGATTCATCAGCGCGTCGACGAACGCCTCGCTGTCGCGGACGGAGAGCGCAAGCTGGTGATGCTCTTCAATCGCCCGCCGGGCGGCATCCTGCACGCTTGTCAGCACGAAGTCGGTCAGGGTCCGACCTTGCAGGGCTGCCGCCCGCTCGATCAGACTCTTCTGCTCCGCAGTGACACGCGCCTCCAAGCGCTCTGCCCGTGTGCGGCCGCTGGTTGATTTGGGTGCTGCATTGGCCATGGCTTTTCTCCTGACTCAATGTACGGCCAATATCCGGCCACTTCAAGGGGTGAGCTCAAAGTCGGACCGGTCTTAACCCTTTGCCCTAGATTCAAAACATATTAGGAACTCTTCCCTTTATCGTGCTCTGAAAGGACACCCTACTCCCGGCACCCTCAAAATCATTCCCACTCGATTGTTCTAAACCCAGCTACGTCATTGATCTATTTGGTTTTTTTGCTGCGCTCGACGTCGAAAGCCGACCCGCGGGCCGTCAAAATCTTACGGTCTTGATTTTAAAGGAAAAATTGCACGGAATAAATTTCGTGCGGTTTCGATATCTATCGAGGTCGATCGCCCTTCGGAACTCACTTTTGGGGACTCGGATGGGTCTCACCGCGAACCAAGATAGTACCGTCACGGAGTTCATATCACAGTACGCTCTGCGACGCGACGCCGCCGCGTCATCCAAGCGACATTCCTCCATCCGGCGACCAGACAACCACATCGCGCGGTCGCCCTCGGAAAGGTTCTCCCAAGAGGGCAAAGCCGTCGCGGAAAAGCGCATATTGATAAGGCTCGTCTGCGTCGGCCCTGGCAGTGCGATCTCCCGCCGAGAGCGCAAAGCCTGTCGGTTCGACGGTTGGAAGCCTCATCGTCGCCGGCAGCCCCACTCCACGGTCGCGGATCGCATTGCTCAGCGCGTTCAAGAATTCGGCTCCCGCCTTCTCCTCGATCACGAACCAGCCGAAATCCGAACCAGGGTGACGTGGTGGCGATAATCGAGCACGCCGAGCAAATCGCCACCACTCGGGATGGTCGAAGAAATCCTCGATCCACCATGGAGGGCCGCTTGGCCGCAAAAGCCACGGCGTCGCCGCTGCCGCTAAATAGGTTCGCCCGGCATAGCCAAATCGAAGAAGCGGAACGTCATGTCGCTCGGGAGCTGGGGAGTCCGGCAAGCGGACCCAGTCGATCCAATTCGTTACATCCGGCGCGCCCATCAGGAGAAAGTTCGAACGATGGGTCGCCAGCGCCATCGCCGTGGGCGTACCTTCGGGGGCCTCGCCCGCCTGCGCGACGCCAGTGGATGCGACCCGTTTTCGCGGCTTCGAGATCCGCGTCTCCGATACGGCCAGGAAGCTCCCGGCTGTCGTCGGCTTTGACCCAAATGCAATCGAATAGCCGTGGATAATCCTTCCGAACGGCGACGGCTTCGCGACAAAAGGCTTCACCTGCTTGACGTACTTTTTCTTCGCCGCATTCGCTATTTTGGCAGCGCTCGCATCTTTGGCGAACGAGCCGTGCGCCTCGGCGAGCACAACACCGTGGCCGGATGCGTTGCCACCTTCGTAGATAAAATCCGCATGGGGATCGAGCGACGACGACAGGCACGCCGCGTTCGCTCGCCATGCGTAGCCAAGAGCGTCCATGTAGAGGTGGGCAATGCCAGCGCCGACCTTGGCCGCAAACTGCGACCCGGCAGTATCTGCGAGAAATTTGAAATGAGCTTCGAGCGCGAATGCTGATCCATCCTGGAGCAAAGTCTCCAGCTCGATAAGAGCACTCCGTTGCAATCCGTCGAGTAAGACGACAGGTGCATCATCCCAGGTCGTCGCCGTTCGCGCGATTGCGGCTGCCAAGGCAATCGGGTTGAAGGACAGGCTCGGCTCAGCCGCCGGTGCCACGAAAGACGGAGAGACCGGGCTCGGTACGTGTCGGTGCTTTGTATGCTTGGTCAAACCAATCAGCTTAGTAGACGTCCCTAATCCTGCTGTCGCTACAGGCCCGCTCATTCCTTCAGCTCCGCGGCCTGCGCAACTAGGTCGACGAGCTTCCACCCCTGGTCTATGGCTGGTCCTATCAAGACCATGGCTTCGGATTTGCGTAGCGCTAGCCCAAGCAGCTCCCGCGGTCTGGTCACGCCCACGAAGACGTTTGTCGCGGCAGTGAGTCCCACCCCCGTGAATGGCTGGTCGGTAACGCCGAACGCACGGGGAAGCACCGTGCTCAGGTCAATGCACTGCTCCTCCGCACCACTGCCTTTCCATACCTCACTCTCGACGACGAGAATTCCGTCGACACTCTTGCCCTTGACCGAGTGGATCGATCCCAATCGCAATGTGAGATCGTCGAATTGCACCTGTTTCGTGGAGCGGCGCTCGGGGTCGGCGAGATCAGCCTTTTGCTCGGCGACGAAGTCGCAAAATCCGGCGATGTCGGCCTCAGTACCCGGAGGATGCGGACTGAAGAGAGGTAGCAACTGTTCCATAAACGCCAGCCATGCTGCCTGCTCCCACACCGCGTCGCCGGCAAGCACATAGTCCCGGAGCAATCGACGTACAGCGCGCGGCAACGCAAGGTCGCGCTGCGAAAGAGTCGCCCATATATTGTGCGCGGTAATCGGACGATCGTTCACCGCTTTCCAGCCATGGGCGCGCGCCAGCCCGGAAACCCCGATGGCGAGCATCTCGCCGACCTCTGCCGGAGGTCGCGCCGCGGCGTGGTGTACAGCAGCCTTCTGAAGCTGCCGGCAAAGGAGGTTGGCCTTCGATCGAGACCCGCCCTCGCTGCGATATGCGGGATGATAGTCGACAAGACTCTTCGGCAGCCACGCCCCTTTCTTGCCGGGCAGATTGTGACGTGACGCGACCGCCCAGACGTCACGCGTGCAGCATTCGCCGCCCCACAGCGCGCGCGCCTCTTCGGCGAAGGCTCCGAGAACCCCACCGATCGTAGCTTCATCGAACAGGATCATCACACGCGACGCCGGCCGTGCGCCAAGGCCCACAATGGTCTGAGCCTGACGTGCGGTCAGCCGGCTTGCGAAACCTGCAATCTCCACGCTGAACCTGCGGCTCGTATCGAGAGGGATGCAACCGGGCCCCGGCGTCCAATAAGCCGGTGCTGCTCCATCGTCCTCATAAAGCGTTTGGTTGCTGTCCCCGAGGCGTTGGAACGCCGCCCCGTCTTGCTTGAACACGTGCTCCAGCAACCGGAGCTGGTCGCCATGGGTATCCTGTGCCTCATCAAGGATGGTGAGGGGAAAGCGGTCGCGAAGCCGCTCGGCGAGAGCCGGGTTTTCACGGAGCGCGCGCCACGCGAGCGCGGTCATGTCCGCGTAACGGTAGAGCCCGCTCCTGACCATCGAGGCTTTGAGGGATTCGAGCGCTTTCCCACAATCAGTGTGGGCTCCCCACTGCCCTTTGCGGCAGCGCACGGCCAGCGCGCGGGGCTCCGCGCCGGTGTCCGTAAAGGCTGGGTCCAGATCGAGAAGCGCAATCCACTCTTCGAGTCTGCGCTTCAGCTTGAGCTTCTTGTTCTTGGCGAGGTTGTCGAGGACGCCCCAACCCGGATACCGCCGCAGCGCCTCAGCCGCGAAGGCGTCGTCATCAATCTGGCGCACGTGCCAGCCCAGGCCTCGAAGATAAGGCAAGGCGAGGTACTGGTTGATGAACGCTGTGACCGTGCCGGTGAAGTGGGGATAGGCCATCAACCGCGCTGCAGTCGGGTGACGGGCGATCAAGTCTTCGACCTCCGTCCGCGCGGCATTGGTGTGCGAAATGACGCAGACGCCCCGCCTACGGGTCGACCAGTTACGCGAAAGTAGCGCGAGCTTTGCCGCCAGCAGCGTCGTCTTGCCATTGCCGGGCGCCGCCTGAACGTCACATGGGGTGACCTTCGCCAGAAAGTCGGTCTGACTCGGATCGGTGAAATCGCAGCCGCCCAGTTCGTCGCCAAGTTCGGCGAGCAGTTCGGGCGTGAGCGGCAGGATCTCAAACATGGTGCTACGCCTCCACCGCCGCCGCGCCTTCCATCCCCGCGACCCCGATCTCTTCGTCTTCGGCTTCCGGTTCGGGAGCGATCGCCGGCGCCCCAGGAACATAGCCACCCGTCACGTAGTCGATCGCGCGCACCAGATAGGGCGGGAGCCGATCGCGCATCTGCTCCGGCGTATCGGTACGTTTGCGCAGTATGGCGGCGAGTTGCTCGGCGACCTCGGCCTTGGAGGCCTCCTTGTCGTGGACGGGCTGGTAGATTTTGACAGCGATCTCGGTCGCTGTGAGTCCAGCCTCTTTCCAGCCTGCGTAGGTTTCGCTGGCCTTCTTCACGATCTTCGCGAGCCGGTCGGGCTTGCGACTGCTGGTCTTGGCGAGCTGGACTGCCTGGTGAACGCTCTCGGCGAGCTCGGGCCGGAGGGCAAGATCGAACTCAAGTGTCCAGCTATCAGCGATGAACGCGTCGACGGGATCCCCGATGTCGCGCCGCAGCGTCTTCAGCCGCGCTGCGATCTCGTCCTGGGTCAACTCGTTCTCAGTCTTGCGGTCTCCGACGAGGTCTTTCGCCTCAGGGGGCGGGATGTCCCTATCCGGAATCAGCGCCACGGGCACCGCGATCGCATTCCCGGCCTTACGCTGCAGAATCCGGCTGTAGCGAAACAGACCGCGGTGGCCGACATTGACGATCGATACACCATGACGGCTGAGCGGACGGCCGAGCTTCTCGGCGATCACCGGCAGCAACAGGTGCTCGCCGTCGCCCTCGACGACAATAATCGCGCGGGCGAAGAACAAGTTGGCCTTGGTCGCGTCGAGGAACCGACGAAGGAACTCATAGTCGTCGGCTTCGAGCCGAGTATGGGCCGTGCCCAGTGGAAAGGCGCGGTGACCGACGATCATTGTCATGGTCTCAAGCTCAGCGCCGGCCGCGAGCTGCGGGCTATGGGTAGTGAGTAAGACCTGGACCTGCTGGTGGGTCTCGCCCTTGTTGGGGTCCGGCTTGGCGGCGCGGGCCGCAAGCACTTCCATGAAGAGCGTCTGGTGCTGGGGATGCAGATGCGCTTCCGGCTCCTCGATCAGCAGAAACGGCACCTGATCGGGATGCGACTGGAGCAACAACAGCTCGGCCGCCATGAAAAGCAGGTTGTTGTAGCCCAGCCCGCGCTGGACGCGCTCAGTGCCCGCCTTGGCATTCAGATAGAGCTCGAACCGCTCGAGAATCTGATCGAACGAGCCGCCAGCGCCGAGGTCCAACGTCGCGACGAGACGGTCGTCCACGAATGACAGCTTGTCGAGGAAATCCGTGTTGACGCTACTGGCGACACCGCCGACCGCCGCGTTGTTTCGGACGGCCGCATCAGCCGCCGTGAGCGTGTCATGGAGCGTGGCATCGCCTCCTCCCTGCGCCGCCGGCTTGCTCTGGGGTCCCATTGTCGGCATCGCGCCAAGGATGCGCGACAGGCGCGATCGCCGGCCTGCGCGCATCTCGCGCTCGGCGTCGCGCAGCGGTTTGAGATAGGTCGCCTTGAGATACTCCCGCAGTTCGCCATCAAGCGGCAGGCCCTCACCGTCAGCGCCGGCACGGTGCTGACTAGCGACGATGTTACCGCCACCCGGCGAAATCCGCCGAGTACCACGCATGCACACATGCAGCCGCAACTTACCCTTTTCATTATTGCACCATTCGAGAAACCGAGCCTCTTCATCAGCACTAAGATCGTCGAAGGTGCAGCGAACGATGAAGTCGCTTCCGCGGATGCCGTCCCCGCCGACATGGAAGTCGTGTTCGTCCGGACGGATATAGTCATCGCCGCGTGTCCAAAGAACGTAGCGGGCGGCGTCGATGATTGCGCTCTTACCGGCGTCGTTCGGTCCCACGAGAATATTGAGACCGGACGAGAGCTTCAACTGCAACGGGGCGGCTGGATCGAAGCACCGGAAGCCGCTCGCGTAGATTTCGGAAATGTACACCGTCGCCTCCCCAGCCCGTTTTTCTTATCCTGCCGCGCTGTTAGCTCGTGCGGCGATGTCTGCGCAGCGCTCCATGAGCACCGCGAATGGCTCGGCGTCCTCCAGAAGGAGACCATCCTCGACCATCCGGGCGTAATCTTCTTCCAGGGCCTTCGCACCATCGCCCGCAGGAACGAGTTGCAGGCCGCCATCGACTGCAGCCGCGTAGTCGATCGGCGATCGGTCGGCTGCCTTCTCGGCGAAGAACATCGCCTTGTGTCGCGCGACGGCGTTAGCCAGCTCGCGATCGGCAAAAGCGGCGGCCGCGACGCCAGCTTCATCGAGACGCACCACGTCATGCCAGTGACGCGCGAAACGATCGCCGCGCAGCCTTTCTTGGAGGCAGAAGACGTGGATCGCAGTCGCCTTTTCCCAAAAGGTCCGCTCCGCGTGCATCACCCGCGGTCGAGCGGTTGGAAAGACCACACCATCTACCAGCCCAGCCGCATCGCAGGTGACATCGCGCACGCTCGCCGGCTCGCCCGTTGAGCGCGCACCGAACTCGAGCATGACGCTCGGCGCGACATAGCCCGAACCAACCGTCGTCGCCTCATAGTCGATGAAGAGCTTCTCGCCGTCGACACGGATCGCGGCTGACAGGGCCTCGCCCGCCAATGCCTCGGCGATGATCGGCTGAACTGCCCCCGCCACCCATTCCGGCAGGCGTTTGCGTACCTCGCTCGTCCAGCGCTTTTCCTCGCTTCGCGTCTCCGGCAGCGCTTCGCCGTTGTCGCCTATCAAGTCGGGCGCAAGCGCGCGAATGTCATAGGTCAGATCGACGTCCTCGGAAAAACGCCGGATGACGCCATAGGCCTTTGATAGCGAGGTTCCGCCCTTGAACACCAAATGTTCGCCGAGTGGCGATCCGTAGAGCGTGGCAAGCGCCCAGACCACCCACACATCCTTTTCAAGGAGGTGCGCCGGCCGCCCGGAGCGGTCGGCTGCGACGCTCATCGCCTCGCGGCGATCCTCGGCCGGAAGGTGGAGAAAGCCGTCAGCCATGCGCAGCCTTCCCCACGCTGCGCGCGAGCCAGGTCGGCAGCTGTGGCGCCGCCGCGACCAGCTCGCTGAAGGCAGTCGGCGATAGCTTCCGCTTCAGAGTAGTCAGAGCGGCCTCGGCTTTTTCGGGTCCAAGCCAAGCCAGCGCTCGGACCGCTTCCCCAGCGGGTCGCTGGGCCATGGCGAGCTGCCAGCGCGGTGCATGGCGCAGTTCAACCACCTGCTTGCCGAGGTTCATTTTCCGGGTGCGCCCAGACGTCAGATACACCGACCGAACTGGCACCTGGGTCGTGAGACCAAGGGTATTTGCGGCGGCAGCACCGCTCGGAACGATAACCTCACCGCGCTGGGCCGCCAGCGCCTCAACCGCCAGTTCGACCGAAGGGGCCCTCGTGCCGAACCGGCTGGTAACCGGCAGCAGGTAAACGCCGCGACCGGCCCTCATCAATTGGCCCCGCTCCGCTAGACGCGACAAAGCCTGATCGACCGCAGCGCGATTACCGAGGTGAAGCAAGCTCTTAGCCGCAACCGGCGTGCCCTCCGGCAGCCGCTTCGCATGTTCAAGAATCTGTTCAGTCAGGCGTTGCATGGCCAATCTCCTGTCAGAAATATACACAGTTTTCTGACAGTTTGCAATCGGCAGGCCTGATACGCCCCCCCGGGGCGCTAGATGAGCGGGGCGCCCTCATCGAGAAGGTCGTTGAGCAAGTCCTCGCGCGACGAAATCGGGCCGGCCTGTGTCGCGAGGATATCTGAGCAATTTTAGCCAAGCGCAATCTGCATCGGAAAGTCAGGATTTGCGCGACAATGCAGCATCGTAGGTCATCAACTTCTCGACCGACGTCGTTGCTCCGCCGCAAACAATAATCAGTACACGTTCATATCGCGCCAATTGGTCCGGATGCGAGTAGGCTAGCGCCAATGCCGCCCCACACGCCGGCTCCACAACGACCCGGTGATCGTCCAAGAACCGAAGGCACGCTTCAACAGCAAATCGGTCCTCCACCACGACGCTTTCAAGGGGTCTGGTCTGACTGATTTGGAATGCGCGCTCGGAAACCTTTCGAGCGCCGAGTGACGTCGCAATACTGGTGATGGCAGGCAATTCGACCAATCTTCCGGCCTTCAAAGCCGCGGATAGAGATGCCGCACCGTCTGTCTCGACGGCAATAATTGGAACATCTTGGAGACCGTTGCGCGCCAGTCCTTCCGCGACGCCGGACAGAAGTCCCCCGCCCCCGACTGAGAGGACAACGGCATCGAACAATGCTCCGGCTCCAACAACCTCGTCGATCATGGTGGCATGTCCGGTCCACATAATCGGATCATCAAATGGATGAATGAAGGCTGATTCGGAATCGACCGCCTCAAGAGCACGTTCGTTCGCCTCCTGCCATGATGCTCCATGAACAACGACCTCTGCGCCCTCCTGACGGATCAGAAACTTTGCTCTTTCAGTTGTCGTTTCGGGAACGAACACGGTTACAGGAACGGAAAGGCGGCGGCCGGCATAGGCGACCGCGAGGCCGGCGTTGCCTCCAGAAGAGGACACAAACCGCCGTTTTCCATTCCCAACATGGTATTCGCAAGCTGCCCCCACGCCGCGTATCTTGAAAGAGCCAGACGGCTGAAGTGCGTCCATCTTCAAAAGGACAGGCCGACCTGCGGTCAATTCCATTGGGCGGGATTCAATCAATGGGGTTTCGATGTGGAGCACCAATATATTCCTTATATAACTGTTCGTCGTTTGTAGACCCAACGCCTTTGACGCCGTCGAGAGAGCGAAGGCCGGCCCCGTTTTTCCGCCCCCGGGTAGCTTTCACGGCACGCGTCGCGCAGGCGTACGAATGCCGGATGCGGGAGGATGTTATCAGGCCCGGGCGGACTGAGCCGCCACAGCACGGCCATCGCGCTGAGCATCGTTGAGCCCGGGCCGCCCGCCGCGACGCTCATCAGGCGATTCGAAGCCGCCGCAAGAGCTTACCCAGCACGGTTTCATAGTCTTCAGGCTTCGAGAAGTCGGCGTAGAGCTTGCCCTTCAGGAATCCCGGCAGTTCGCATTCTTCGTAGAGCAGTGGCAGCACGACCACTTCGCCGGTGGAGATCTCCCGATTCATCGCCACGTCGAGCTCCTTCTTCACCCAAGGGGCGTCGATCGACTTCTTCGACAGCACGACAGCGATATATCGACTGAGCTTCATGCCCTCGTCGATCTTAGCGATTAGCGAGTCGCCGATCTCGATCTCCGCCTCGTCCAGCCAGACGCGCGGCACGCCATGGGCGAGGAGATCCTTGCGCAACTGCCGCACGAACGGTTTGTCGACGCCGGTGTGGCTCAGGAATATGCCGTGGTACTTCTCGTGCCCGGGGTCCGCCTTCTTCAGCGCTAGGCTGTCACGGACGAGCTGGTTTTGCGCTTCCTGCGATGTCGGCGGTGTCAGCAGCCAGCCGGTCGTCGTCCCGAGCGTCACTTGGCCGCCCAGGCTGTAGCCTTCCGGCGTCGCGGCGATGGAGGCATAGCCTTCGCCGGGATCCGACAAGCAGAGCGTCCAGCCGCCGGTCTGTGACAGCACATCGAAATAGCGTGCGAACGGGCTGTCCGGATCGACCAGGCCCATTCTGCGCCCCTTCTTCACAAGCAGCTCCGAGCGCTTGACGAAGCTCGCGACTTTCGGCGCTGCAAACCCCAAGTGCGTCTCGCGGTAGCCGAAAAAATTCACGCGCTTTGGTTCGGACAGGCACCAGACCACGGTCGCGCCGTCCGCAATTGCCGCCTCCATTTCCTTCCGCCGATCCTCCGCATCGAAAGCGGAATCGAGGTCGTATCGGTCGTTTTGCCCCTTCAGCTTTCCCAGTTCATACAGCTCGTTCGAAAACTCCCCGCCCTGGCCGAACAGGAAATGGGAATAGCTCTCCGGGTTGATGATGATCGTGTCGTATTCATAAAGCGGGAACGCGGCCCGCTCGCGCTCCACTTCGGGCCGACACAGGCCGAGATTGTCAATCTCGACACCATCGATTGCATCGCCCGTATAGGTAAGCCCGACCGTAAGTAGCCTTCTCATCCGTCGCTCCTTCCGGCAGCGGGCTCGTCGTCGCCGCCGGGATTGATGTCCAGGACCTGCCCGCGGCTGCCCACGAGGGCGATCTCAATCCCGGCCAAAGCACAGCGCGGCGCGAGCCGCTCGGCCAGCCGACGGGTGCCATCCGTCAGCGGCACGACCGCCACCTGCCGGCCCGGCGACGGCGTCGCCATCAGCATTCCCACGGTCTCGCACAGTCCCTTGTAGAGTCGGGAGACTTGGCCCGAGTGGCGCGTATTGATGATGCCGCCCTTGCACTCAGCCGACAGGATCAGGTCGCCTACCTGCGCCACAACATCGCCAAGGCCGGACTTCGGATGGACCGTGACCGTCTGCCCCAGGGTGTTGCGATAAACACCGCCATAGGCCGTCGTGCCGAGGCTCGACGCCTTGATGAAATCCCGCAGTTCCAGCCAGCCTGAAAAGTCGAACTGCTTTCCGTGCTCGCCATCGGGATGGATACGAACGTCCCGGGCCCCCTCCGCGCGAAGCAAGTGCATCGCATAGGCGACCATGACCGCGCCTTCGTACAAGTGATGCTCATGGCCCTCCGTGGCCTTGCCCACGCGGTTCGGTGGCGGCTCCAGCACCGTGACGAGATCCTCGAAGTCCAATCTAGCCTCCCCATGGCGGCGAACGAGCGCACGTTACGACGCGCCATTGACAGGCACTTATAACCGGTCATATTTGCCCGGTAAAGGAGCCGATCATGTTGACCTATAGCCCCGAAAAGTTCGCTTCGCTCTACGCGACCGATCTCGGTCAGCGGATTTGGGCGTTCCTCGCACAGCCCGAAAACGTTGCTCGGCTCGAAACAGCGTCGGAACTGGGAAAGCCCGCCGTCGAGGGCCTGGAGGAACAGCTTCTTGCTGAGTTTCGAGAGGACGTCCTTGTCGATCGCGTGAAGCAAATGGTCGGCCACATGGTCCGGCAAATCCTTGAGCAGCGCGACTGGGTGCTCGACCAAAGCGACGTAAAGGTCCAGTCCGTCCCCTTCAGCAAAGCGGCACGCTATCGTCGACCCGACTGGATCACCTTTCACGCCTTCAGGAACACCACCGATCCCCGGGACGTCGTTATTACCGACAGGCGGCAGAATCCGCAGCTGCCGGGGGACGCGCGGTGGAGCTATTACGCCACCTTCGCGAGCCCGCTGAAGGCCGCGGTGGCATTTGGCGTCGGCGACATCAAGCAGCTCCGGCAGCAGGTCCACACGCAGGGTTTCCGGCGCGTGCGCGTCGAACGCATGCTGCGCCGCGCCTGATGGGAACTGACCAATGACCGACCTTCCCGCTGCAACCGTCGCCGCCGCCGACTTTTACGATAAGCACTATGCCGGCGCTGACCCGATCTTCCTTCAACCCGGCATGAAACTCATGCTCGGCAGCGCCGAGCGGCCAAGGCATTGCCGTTTCTGCGGCAAGAACGAACCGGAAGTCACTTTCAGGGACGAGGCTCACGCACTGCCGGCTGCGTTCGGCAACACGGGCCTGTTCAGCAACTACGAATGTGACGCCTGCAATCACCTGTTTGGCGAAGGCATCGAGAACCACCTAGGCAATTGGTCCAAGCCGATGCGCACTCTATCCCGCATTAAAGGGCGGAACGGCGTGCCGACGATCAAGAAGCCCGGTCCCGGCCAGGGCTGGCGGTTGGAGCACGCCGACGGCGGCTTCCAGTTGAAGGAATATGAGGACGACCCCTTCTTCGAGATCAACGAAGAGGCGAAGCAGGTTCGCTTTGAGTTGCACCGCGACACGTATGTCCCGGTGGCGGCGTTGAAGGGCCTCGTCAAAATCGGTCTCACCCTGATCCCGGAGGTCGAGACGCAGCATTTTCGCGAAACCTTCGACTGGATTCGCGACACCGATCACACGCGCAACTTCGTCGCCGAATTCCCAGTTATCCGAACCTTCATCCCCGGGCCGATGCGCAACGATCTCATCGTAATCATGCTCATGCGCCGACGAGCCGGCGTCGATACCGTCCCCTATGCCTTCTTCACCTTCGCTTACGGCAACGAGGTGCTGCAGGTCTTCCTGCCCTCGCTGTCCCAGGACAAGTGTATTGACGGCGTACCGCTGACACTCACCCCCTTCCCCACTCCCGGGGCGCCAGACCCGGCCCGGCACGGCCATCCGAGCGTCAAGGTCGAGACCCTGACCGGCCGCGAACCCGTCAAGGGCGAGAAGGTGCCCGCGGTGTTCGGCTTCGAGTCCGTCGCGCAGAGGACGCCTGGCCAGGCCGAGGATGGAGCCTGATCTGTGCGCGGGAGAATAGCCAACAATCTTTGTTCATGTTATGTTCTATTGCGGGCGGTCGCGATTTATCCAGGTGCGACGAGCCGATCGGCAGACGCGACATGAGGTTCACAATAATTCAAGAGCAGGCGCGGTCCGGCCTTGTTGAGGGAAAAAATGACTGAATACAACAAACTGAGCCGCGAAGACCTCATCCGAGTGCTGCTTGAGCGCGACGGCGTGGACATTGGCGGCATCCGGCTGACATACCCGGGTCAGACCCCTCCATGGCAGATTATTCGACAATTGAAGCCTCGGTCCCAGCGGATCGAAAAGAAGCTTTGCGTTGGCTCCGAAATACAGCAGTCAGAAAATATTCTTCTCGAAGGCGAGAATCTTCAAGCGCTGGTCAGTCTGTATAAGTACCGCGGCCAAGTTGACCTTGTCCTGACCGATCCTCCTTACAATACCGGCTTGGACTTTCGGTACAACGATCGCTGGGACGAGGATCCGAACGATCCTGACCTAGGAAAATTGGTTCCGGCTGATGACGGGTCAAGGCATTCCAAGTGGCTCCGGTTCATGACACCACGCCTTTGGATGATGAAAGAGATGCTTCGACCTGGCGGGGTCTTGGCAATCTGTATCGATCATCGAGAGCTCTTCCGGTTGGGCATGCTGCTCGACGAGATGTTCGGAGAGGCCAATCGTATCGGAATAATCAATTGGCAAAAGTCATATGCGCCGCGCAACGATCAGCGCCAACTCTCTACAGCAACGGAATATGTTCTCGTTTACGCAAAGAACGCAGAACGAGCGAAGACTGCACTCCTCCCGCGCACTGAGGAGATGGACAAACGCTACCTCTCGCGTGACGGAGATCCCCATCCATGGAAGCCGGGCGATTTAACCGCGCGTGGTGAGGAGACTCATCTGTCCATGATCTACGCCATTCAATCGCCATTCACTGGCCAGCTCCACTATCCCACCGCGGGTCGCCACTGGGGCTCGGAAAAGCGGCGAATGAAGGCATACTTGGAGACATGGGGATCGAAGTATGTCGAGCGCGATATAGGCGATGGTCGCCAGAAGGCTTTGCTCATTACCGGTGCTCCGATTCCGACCGAAAAGTCGTTTTCGACCGAGCACAAAGCGCTGAAAGCCGCCCGTAAAGCTGCTGAAAAGATAAGGTCCGGCGTCTGGCCTGCTGCGCATTGGCGTGACGACGGTCAGGGCACGTTCGGCATGAAGAAGTATTTGAAGGACGTCAAACAAGGGATTGTTCCGACGACATACTGGTCTGACGATGACTACGAGGAGCCGTTAGACATCGGCACGACCTCCTGGGATCACGAGCATTCCGGCCATAGTCAGATTGGCATTAACGAGCTTACTTCGATCGTCGGTCCGGGTCACGGGTTTGAAACTGTCAAACCTATGAAGCTGATCAAAAAGATCATTCAAATTTGGTGCCCACCCACCGGTATCGTGCTCGATCCATTCGCAGGGTCGGGCACAACCGCGCATGCGATCATGGAACTGAATGCTGAATCGGGAGCTGATCGGCGCTTCTTACTTATCGAGCAAGGTCGGCCAGAGCGCGGCGATGCCTACGCCCGAACTCTCACCTATGAACGTCTGAAGCGCGCCGTAACGGGAGAGCGTGTCAACAAGAAGGGTGTCTCCGCGATTTCTGCAGCGCCGCTTTCGAGCGGCTTCCGGTTCTCGAAACTAATGTCGCAGGTCGACGCTGCGGCGGTTTTGGCGCTTGAGCGAGAAGAAATGGTGGACCTGCTGCTTACCTCCTACTGGGATCAGAAGGATAGGGCCGCTGCACATCTGAGACGCTTGCCCGCAGGAACGCACTCGTATCTGTTTGCCAAAAGCGCACGGGGCGAAGGTTTCTTTCTAATTTGGAACGGTCCGGATCAGGCTTCGGTGCTCAATCGCGCGTCGTTCCGAGCCATCGCCGCGGAAGCGAAGGCTGAGGGGCTGGCACAACCGTTTCACGTCTATGCGCGGATATCGACGTACAGCGGCCCCAACGTCGAATTTTACCAGATTCCGAATCGCATCCTCGATGCGCTGGGGTTTAACGAAGCGCTACACCCCTATGGAGTCGGATCGACGTCAGATGCCGGCGAGGAGACCGCCGCGTGAGCATCGAGCTACTTCCCTTTCAAACAAAAGCCTCCCAGCAAATTGTGGCCCGCTATGGGCTCCTGGTCTCCGACAAGAAGCGGCCTATCGAGTACATGGGGTGGCCGACGCCATTCTATCAAGCGCTCGCGTCGCTGACCGGATCCGGTAAGACGGCCATCCTCGCCGATACAGTTTCGTTGCTGCGCGCGGGCATGCAGCTCGAACCGATCGTGCTGTGGATTTCCAAATCCAAAGCCGTTGTCGATCAGACGTTCGCGAACTTTGAGGCGGGTGGGAAATACGAGCATCTGATCCCCCAGCTTACCACCGGCTACCTAAGTGAAGCCAAGGTGGATCAAATCCAAGACGACACGCAGGCGTGCATCCTGCTGGCTACGGTAGGTAGCTTCAATCAGAAATCGAAAGGCGACGGCAAACTCAAAGTCCACCAGAAGGACGAGGACGAGAACGACGGAGCGCTTTGGGAAATCCTCGCTGAGAGGAAAGCGCCTAGCGCAGCGGAGCGGCGCCCGCTGATCATCGTCTATGATGAAGCACACAATTTATCCGATCAGCAGACGGATCTGCTCCTCGAACTTGAACCGGACATTATCCTGGCAGCGTCTGCGACGATGCGCACGCCGGGCAAGCTAGGACAGATTATCGATCGGCTTAAGCAAGTAGGTTGGAACGCGGAGGCAATCTCTGATCCCGAAGATAGTCCGTCGCGCTGCTTGATCACCGCCATCAGATCAAAGGAGCCCGTCGACGCTGGCTTGGTGAAACGACAAATCGTCCTCGGCGGCTACGACACCGAGATGGAAACCACTCTCAATGACATGATCGAAGACTTCCAGCTCGCCACGCTCAAAGCGGACGAGCTCGAAGCCGGCTTCCTTCCGAAGGCGATCTACGTTTGCCGCACGAATATCAGCCAGGATGATGGAACTGCCGATAACCCTCATCGGCCGTTCAACCAACGCAAAGCGCCTCCTATCCTAATCTGGCGGTACCTGACCGAAGAAAAAGGCATCCCTGCAGACGAGATCGCGCTCTATTGCGATCTGAAAATGAATCAAAAGGACTATCCTGCTCCGGAAGGGTTCACCCTCTTCTCAGGCGGAGAGGACGACTTCGCCGTATTCTCGCAGGGAACCTACCGGCATATCATCTTCAACCAAAGCCTTCAGGAGGGTTGGGACGATCCGGCCTGCTGTTTTGCCTATATCGATAAGTCTATGGGATCGGCTCTTCAAGTCGAACAGGTCATCGGTCGTGTTTTGCGTCAGCCTGGAGCCCGTCACTACCCGGACCCATTGTTGAATACGGCGAATTTCTACATTCGCATCGACAGTAAGCAGGAATTTCCGAAAATACTTGAGGTGGTTCGCCGCAAGATCGCTTCAGAAATGCCCGACGTGAAGCTGGAAGGCTTCAGCGATGCGCGTGACCGGCGGCGGTCGCGTATTGAGCCAAAGCAAAACCTAACTATCCCAGAAATCCACATCGACGCTGACGAATCCGTCGATCCACTTACTAAAGCTATCTCCTCCATCCACGACTACACTACAGATTCCGTGAATGTTCAGGGTGCAGGCGAGCTAACACGCGCGATTCAACAAATCGGTGACGGCTCCAAACCGTCAATCGAGACGCATGTCAAAGATCACTCCAACCGCGTTATAGCGCGCTGGCTCGTTCGACGACACATGCAGTCTCGATATCCCGAGGCCGTCAAGACGATTGATTGGGCCGACCCAAAATTTGAGGCACGCGTGGAGATTACGAGTGTTGCTGCCCAACAGTTGCGCGAAGATGCCGAACGGCTCGTTGATACATATCTATCTCATGCGGAGTTGGCGTTCGAGGATTCAAATCCCTACACCGTCGGCGCAGTATATGTTCGTCCAGATGCCACTCATAAATTCACTAACTCGGTCCATGAGAGCTATAGCGATCTCAACACGCCCGAGCTTGCAGTAGCCCACGAGATCGACGGTACGGGACTCACCTGGGTCCGCAACCCAGTGAATGGGGGATACTCAATTCCTCTCTTAGACAAAGGCGAGAGCCGGCGCTTCTTTCCTGATTTCCTTGTCTGGAAGGACAAGAAAATCATAGCGATCGATCCTAAAGGTGGCTTTCTCCTTCAAACGGAAGCTGGCCGCAAGCTGTTGGCGATCCGGGACGAGAAGGGTCAGCAGCGCATTTTGGTCCGGTTTATTACTGACGGGACCTGGTCGGCAGAGACCATGAAGCAGACAAGCAGTTCCGGCTTTTCTGTATGGCGAATGACAACAACAGGTCAGATCCGCTGTACGACCCATGCAGATGTAGCATCAGCTGTTAAAAAGGCCTTGGAAACCAAATGAGAGGGTGCGCCGCAGCAAGATGACCTTAGTCCGTTCGCCTTCCCCAATGATCGGAGATCAGCCTGCTCCCATCGCCGCTTCACATCTCTACTATATAAAACTTGGTCGAGGCGGCGATTGGGAAGCTGAAAGTCTGCGCGAGGGGGTTCTCCGCTTCGGCTATCGAGAGGCGCCGCACGACCTGTGTGCTCGCGGCGACTGGCAAGGTGTCTGGGAGGCAATGAAAACCATCCGCGGTGATGCCGGCGCCGCAACCCGCGACGTCAATCAGATCCGGGCCTATTACGAGGCCGACAAGCATTCGATCTTCATCACATTCGTCGGCGGACTCCTGTATTGGTGCCGACCTACCGGCCCTGTCGAATTGCTCGATGATCGCAGTCACCGTCGTCAAACCGCAGAAGGATGGCGCAACACAAGCGTCAACGGCACCCTGCTCTCGGCCGACCGACTATCGGGACGTCTGCTGAAGGTGCAGATGTTCCGGGGGACAATCTGCGATGTTCGGGCGGGAGACTATCTCCTACGAAAGCTCAGCGATCAGCTCTCCCCCGAGGTCGCCGCAGCCGAAGAGGCCGAACGTGCGCTGATGACGGCGATCGTGGAGCTGATGCGCCTTCTCACCTGGCAGGACTTCGAGCTCCTCGTCGATCTCGTTTTCTCGACCAGCGGTTGGCGCCGGGTGAGCCAGGTCGGGCGCACGCAGAAGACCGTGGACCTGGAGCTCATCTTGCCCAGCACGGCCGAGCGCGCTTTCGTTCAAGTCAAATCGCAGGCCACATCCGCAGCCCTGAACGACTATGTAGCCCGCCTGGCGGAGGCCGATGCCTATGACCGGATGTTCTTCGTCTGGCACACCGGCGACATCGCAGAGGAAAGCAGTCCGGCGGGCGTCATACTTCTTGGTCCACAAAAGCTTTCTCGCATGGTGCTCGACGCCGGCCTGTCATCATGGCTGCGGGAAAAGGTCTCCTGACCAAGACGATGCTACTGAAAGCCTGATCTACGGTTCTCCGGCCCTCGATACAAACCTTCGTCCGCAAAGGATGGACGCGAGGGGGAAAGCCTTCCCCTGCGGCCGAGCCCAAGGTCCCGACCGACCCCTTCTGCGGGGAGACCCCGCAACGCCCCCTGAGAGTGAGAGTGCGGATCGGTTTCCGTGACGGGTGAATAGCTGGGAGAGAGGCTCCCGCGCCCGTCATGGAGATTGGTCCCATGAACATGCAAGTTCTCGATGCGCGCCGTGATACGAGCGGCGGCTACAAGGTGGATGTTAGCCGCGGCGAGCGGGTCGGCCGCGTCTCGTCGGAGTGGTTCTCGCGTCCGGCCGACGAGCGCTACCTCTCGCTCTCCGAACTGGCGCGAGCGGTGCGCGACCGTGCCGACCGTAGCCGGACCCGCGTGGTGGAGAGCGCCCTCATCCACGTGGAGGCGAACCGAAGCGACGCGGAGCGACTGGCGTTGATCCTTCCCGGGACCGATACGCCAATTGCGCCGACGCACTGGTCCTTCGGCCAACTCGCCAGCCTGGTCGGAGCACCAGCCGCCTATTTGCGCCAGCTTCCGGCCGCGCTCGCCGGCATCAACCTGCAGTACGGCCTGACCTCGAACCGGGCCGAGCAGATCAAGACGCTCGAAACCGATGGCGGCCGAGTCGAGCTGCGCGCTGTCACCGGGCCCGATTATGGGCGCATCTACGATCACGAACTGGTCGAGGCCGTGCAGCGCATTGCCGGCAACGGTGCGGGCGATACACGTTGGAAAGTGCCCGGCGTGCTCGACTGGTCGACGGGCATCTATAATCCGCGCGTCGACATCACCAAGGACACCACGACCCTCTACGCCTCCGACCGCGACGTCTTCCTCTTCCTCGTCGATGACCTGAACCCGATCGAGGCCGGCCGGCTGCCGGACGGCTCGCCAGATCTCTATTTCCGCGGCTTCTATTGCTGGAATTCCGAAGTCGGCGCCAAGACGCTCGGCATGGCGAGCTTCTATCTCCGCGCGGTCTGCCAGAACCGCAATTTGTGGGGCGTGGAGGATTTCGAGGAAATCACCATCCGCCACTCCAAATACGCCGCCAATCGGTTCGCCCATGAGGCTGCCCCGGCGCTGTTGAACTTCGCGAACTCATCGCCGTTGCCCTTCGTCAACGGCATCAGGGCGGCGCGCGAGCGGATCGTGGCGCGCAGCGACGAGGATCGCACAGACTTCCTGCGCCGCCGCGGCTTCTCCAAGGCCGAGACCGGCAGAATCATCGACACGGTGCTGGCCGAGGAAGGACGGCCGCCGGAAAGCATCTTCGACTTTGTTCAGGGCATCACCGCCGTCGCGCGCGACAAGCCGCATCAGGACGCCCGCCTCGACATGGAGGCCAAGGCCAAGAAGCTGCTCGATCGAGCGGTTTGATCTCCGTGACGCCGGGGATACGGTTTTTCGTGTCTCCGGCTTTGCGCTTCCGTGTCTCTTCGGTTCACCGGCCGATGGCGCTGCCCCCCTTTAGAGGAAGAGGGTGGCGCTTTGCTTCGTGACGGGTTGGAGGTTGAGAGAGAGTCTCTCGGCCGCCCGTCGCGGAGTAAATCCCGATGGCTACTGCAGCTCAAAAGATCACCCTGTCGTCCTCGCGCGACATCCCCTTCAACAAGCTGGTGCTCAGCCAGTCCAACGTCCGGCGCGTGAAGGCCGGCGTCTCGATCGAGGACCTGGCGGCCTCGATCGCCCGACGCGGCCTGATCCAGAGCCTCAGCGTCTTTCCCGTCGTCGACGCCGAGGGCGTTGAG
This sequence comes from Rhodospirillales bacterium 70-18, assembly GCA_001899585.1. Classification (GTDB taxonomy): domain Bacteria; phylum Pseudomonadota; class Alphaproteobacteria; order Acetobacterales; family Acetobacteraceae; genus 70-18. The sequence continues at coordinate 124,278 of MKWE01000017.1, read as the reverse complement.
ACCGGCATGTTCGAGGTGCCGGCCGGCGGCCGCCGTTTCCGGGCGCTGGAGCTGCTGGTCAAGCAGAAGCGCCTCGCCAAGGTCGCGCCGGTTCCCTGCGTCGTGCGCGAGCGCGACAGCGGCATCCTCGCCGAAGAGGTCTCCCTCGCCGAGAACATCGAGCGTGCGCCGCTCCATCCCCTCGACCAGTTCCGCGCCTTCCAGAACATGCGCGACAAGGGCATGAGCGAGGAGGAGATCGCTGCCGCCTTCTTCGTGCCGGCCCAGGTCGTGAAGCAGCGGCTGCGCCTGGCCTCTGCATCGTCGGCGCTGCTCGACGTCTATGCCGAGGACGGCATGACGCTGGAGCAACTCATGGCGTTCACGGTGTCTAACGACCACACCCGCCAGGAACAGGTCTGGGAGGCGATCAAGGACGCATGGTCGAAGGAGCCCTATCAGATCCGGCGCATGCTCACGGAGACCACGGTGCGCGCCTCCGACAAGCGCGCGGTCTTTATCGGCATCGAGGCGTACGAGGCCGCCGGCGGCGTCACCATGCGCGATCTCTTCCAGTCCGACGATGGCGGCTGGCTTCAGGATCCCGCCTTGCTCGACCGCCTGGTGGCCGAGAAGCTGAAGGTCACCGCCGAGACAATCGCGATCGAGGGCTGGAAGTGGATCGAGGTCGCGGTCAGCTTCCCCTATGACGCCACGCGCGGCCTGCGCGAGCTGCAGGGCGAACTGCTCGACCTCACGGCCGACGAGCAGGCCACCATCGAGGCGCTTAACGCCGAATACCAGAAGCTCGAGGCCGAATATGAAGGCGCTGACGAGCTGCCGGACGAGGTCGATCAGCGGCTCGGCGAGATCGAGACGGCGCTAGCCGCCTTCGAGACCCGGCCGGTACGCTTCGAGGCGGACGACATCGCCCGCGCCGGCGTGTTCATCAGCATCGCCCATGACGGCAGCCTCGACATCGATCGCGGCTATGTCCGTGGCGAGGACGAAGCGCCGATCGCTCCGGAGGGCGAGACCGGCGTGGGGGCCGACGCCGATCCGACCGAGCCCGTGGTGCAGCGGGCCGTCATCACCATCGGCGGCCAGCCCGCCGAGCCGGAGGACGACGAGGACGATGCGATCAAGCCGCTTCCGGACCGCCTCGTCACCGAGCTGACGGCCCATCGCACCCTTGCGCTGCGCAATGCGCTGGCCGACAACCCGCACGTCGCGATGACCGCGCTGCTGCACAAGCTGGTCTCCGACGCCTTCCAGCACCGCATGTACAAGGGCGCCATGGAGGCTTCTGTCAGCCACGTCTTCTTCCCGGTGCAAGACGACGCGTTGAAGGACAGCCCATCGGCCCGCGCGGTGCATGAGCGCCACGAGGGCTGGGCGGGCGACATTCCCGCCGAGGACGACGCGCTGTGGGACTGGCTGGCGGCCCTCGAAGACACGAGCCGGATGGCGCTCCTGGCGCATTGCGTGAGCTACGGCGTCAACGCGCTCTACGAGAAGCCGAACCCCTATGGCGGCAATGGCGTCTCGCAGCACGGCCTCGACATGCGGCTCGGCCAGGCCGACCGGCTCGCCCGCGCCACAGGGCTCGACATGGTGGACGCCGGCTGGCGCCCGACCGTCGGCAACTATCTCGGCCGCGTCACCAAGCCCCGTATCCTCCAGGCGGTCCATGAAGGCGCCGGCGAACAGGCCTCCCAGCTCATCGACCACCTGAAGAAGGGTGACATGGCGAAGGAGGCGGAACGCCTGCTAGCCAACACCGGCTGGCTGCCCGAACCGCTGCGGCTGGTCGACCACCCCCACGCGCCAGCGGCCGAAGACCAGATCGGCGGCGAGGACGAAGGTGCCGCGCTGCCCGATTTCCTCGCGAGCGACGACGAGGAGGCCTCTGCCGAAGACGAGGAAAGCCACCTCGTTGCGGCCGAGTGAGCGCACCTGCGGAGCGGCTTCGGTCGCTCCGCCCATTCCTCCAACCCAAGGAGCTGCGCCATGTCGCAATCCAGCCCGGCGCCCCGGCGCGTCGTTTTTCAGTTCCTCGTTCCCGTGCATGTCGAGGTCGAGGATGGCCTGGTCGGCCGCGTGACGATCATCGACGAAACACCTGTGCGCGACCCCACCGTCGTCGAGGGCGATCCCGCCTACCTCGACGATGCGGTGCGCGCCGCCGACGACGGCCAAGCCTGGCCGTCCTGGCAGTTCGGCTACTAGCCGATCCATATCCCGATCCCTCCGAGCCCGGCCCAGCGCCGGGCTTTTTTTGTTTCAGGAGCCCGCCATGACCGACTTTCTCACTCGCTTTTCATGCCTGCTCGACGTTGGCACCGCCGCCAACGCCGCGCGCGCATTCCAGATCTACTCCACGCTGATCGCCGACAACGCGCGTGAAGACCCGCCTGCCGAGCCGTTCCTGGTCTCGCTGACACCCGAGCACGGTCCGGCCCGTCTCTGGCTTCGCGATCCAGGCAGCGCCGATCAGCAGCTCGCGATCATCTTCGTGACGCGCTGCGCCGAGGCCTTCGGGTTGACGGGCCGCTGGGGACTCCAGTGGGCCAACGTCGCCTCGGACCCCGTCGCCGACGGCTTCTCCGGCGGCGCCCATTGCTCGATCTTTCGACCGGCGAAACGGTCGAATGGATCAGCACCGGCCGCTGGCTCGCTGATCGGCTCGCCGAGGGAGGCGCGATGAGCATTCCCGATCATGCCCGCGCCAACTTCCAGACCTTGCTGTGCGCCGCAACAAGCGGCGACCTGGCGCTGATGGAATGTGCCGAGGCTGCGACCGGCGAGACCCGCTATGTCATCTGCGCCGTCGGGCGCGATGACGGCGACTACGTGTTCACGCCGTTCGGCCACCTGGCGGACGGCAATCCCTTCGAGCTCTACCGTCCGCCCGAAGCCTCGACCTGAGGGCGGACGCTTGCGAAGAGGTCCGCGACGATGGCGCGGGCCCTGGCCGGAAACGCCTCGTCACCGGCCGGCACGACGAACCTGTCGAACGCGTGCTTCGGATAGTAGGCGTTCAGCACCGCGATCGCGCCGTCCAGCCCAGGCGCACCCTTCAGACCTGCGGCCCTGGCAAAGGCCAGCGCCTTCTCCAGATCGTGCCGAACATCCCGGCGGCAGCGATCGTCGCTCCAGCCCTGGGCGACGAGGAACGCCTTTAGCGCCAGCTCGGTGGCAATGGCGATCGCGTAGCAGATCTCGCGCGCATCGCCGCGATCACCCGAGACATCGCCCGGCAGGAAACCTTCGCCATTGGCGAAGAACACGGCCGCGAGGTGGCGGTCGATGTCGCGCGCCGCTACCAGACCGCGACTTCCCACTGGCCGTCGACCCGGGCGAAGCCGATCGGGCGGTTCTGCGGAGCCGCACCAGGTTTCGTTGGATCCATGACGAGCTGCGTCATGCAGGTCACGCCGGGGCCGACACCACCCGGCGAGCAGTCGCCGAGCTTCAGCGTCGCACGTTCCAAGGACGTGCCCGTGAACCGACGATAGCGCCTGACGGCTGCTGTCGCTTCGTCCTCGCTCGGCGGCGCCACGCCAGCCGCCACCGCCGGCGACGCCGCGACGGGCGCAGCGGCGACAGGCGAGATCACCGGCCGGAGAACGAAGCCCGCGCCGAATCCGACTGCCAGGCACCCTGCAGCAATGATGCCGATCGCGCTTCCCTTCATGCTGTCTGTCTTCCTCGCCGGCGCGGCGAGCCCGAAAGAGGGACGCCGCGGCTTCTTTTCCCAACCCAGATTAGCGTCCCATCGCCGCCGCCGGAAGTCGGAGCGATGGAACGGGCGCCGACCACGCCAGAGTGAGAGGTCGGCCGGGACGGGTTTGAGCCCGTCCGGTCGAGAGAGAGCGCCGGGCCAGGCTCGTCCGTCTTCCGCTCTTTCGAGGTATCCTCCATGCTTCACACCCCGATCCCGGGAGCCGCTCCGGCGGCCTCGCTTCCGCTCGCGCCCGACGCGCCTCCGGCCGCCGCCATTCTCGCTGCGGCCGGCCATCTCCTTCCTCATCTCGAACAGGGCCTGCCCGTCGACGCCGCGATCCTGCGAGCAGCCATGGAACAGGCCTTCGGCGCGTCCGACGCCAGCGGCGCCTGGGACTGGAAAACGGCCTACGACGCCTGCGAGGCGGCGACCGTCCTGTTCCTGCGCAAATACGGAAAGCCGCTTTTCCGCAAAGCCGTATCTCCGGCTGCACGGCTGGCCGCGCTGGCCAAGATCGCCGGCCTGCTGCCGACCCACACGCGCCGGTCCGAGGAAGCCCAAGCCTTCCAGCAGTTCTCGACGCCGACACCGCTCGGCCTAGCGGCATTGACCGCCGCATCGCTCACGCCCGCCGACCGCGTCCTGGAGCCCTCGGCCGGCACCGGCCTGCTCGCGGTCCTCGCGGAGGTTGTCTGTTCCGAACTCATCCTCAACGAGTTGGCCGAGACCCGCGCCGATCTGCTCGAATCTCTCTTTCCGGACTTTTCGGTCACGCGCTTCGACGCCGCCCAGATCGACGATCATCTCGATCGCAGCGCCATCCCCAGCGTCGTCATCATGAACCCGCCGTTCTCGGTTCTGGCGAACGTCTCCGGACGGATGGCCGACGCAGCCTATCGCCACATCGCCTCGGCGCTGGCACGGCTCGCTCCAGGCGGCCGGCTGGTGGCGATCACCGGCGCGAACTTCTCACCCGAGCTGCCAGCCTGGCGGGACAGCTTCATCCGGCTGCAGGAACGCGGCCGCGTCGTGTTCACGTCGGCCATCGCCGGCTCGGTGTATGCCAAGCACGGTACGACCATCGAGACGCGCCTGACCGTCATCGACAAGGCGCCGGCCGAGGATGCGGCTCGCTTCCCTGAGTCCGCCGGTGTCGCGCCGGACGTCGCAACGCTGCTCGCCTGGATCGAGCGCGATGTCACGCCGCGGATGGCCGTCACGCTGCCGAAGGTCGCGGCTGACGCCGCGCCGCGCACCGTGCGCGGCTATATCGCCCGGGCCGCGTCCGCCGGGCCCGCCCGGCGGTTCGCGCAGATCGAGGGCGTGCCACTCGACTATGAGACCGTGGACTGGACGCCGCCCGAGGGTGGCCGCCTGTCGGACTCGATCTACGAGCCCTATGCGCTTCAGTCGATCCGTATCACGGGTGCTCAGCCGCATCCTACCAAGCTGGTGCAATCGGCCGCCATGGCGTCGGTTGCACCGCCGAAGCCGAGCTACCGTCCAACGCTTCCGTCGGCGATAGTCACCGACGGCGTGCTCTCCGACGCCCAGCTCGAGACGGTGATCTATGCCGGCGAGGCCCATGGCGAATATCTCGCCGGGGCGTGGACCGTGGACGAGACCGGCGACCTGGTCACCGCCGCGGCGAACGATGCGCCGAACGCCATCCGCTTCCGCCGGGGCTTCATGCTCGGCGACGGCACGGGCGCCGGCAAGGGCCGTCAGTCCGCTGGCGTCATTCTCGACAACTGGCTCCAGGGCCGCCGCAAAGCCGTCTGGATTTCCAAGTCCGACAAGCTGCTCGAAGACGCCCAGCGCGATTGGTCGGCCCTCGGCATGGAGCGCCTGCTGGTCACGCCGCTGTCGCGCTTCCCGCAGGGGACCGCCATCCGCCTCAACGAAGGCGTCCTATTCACCACCTACGCTACGCTACGGTCCGACGACCGCGGGGAGAAGCTTTCGCGCGTCAAGCAGATCGTCGAATGGTTGGGCTCCGATTTCGACGGAGTGATCATTTTCGACGAGTCCCACGCGATGCAGAACGCCGGCGGCGGCAAGGGGGAACGGGGTGATGTCGCCCCCTCGCAGCAGGGCCGTGCGGGGCTCCGGCTCCAGCACACGCTCCCCAACGCTCGCATCGTCTATGTCTCGGCGACCGGCGCGACCACCGTCCACAATCTCGCCTATGCCCAACGGCTCGGTCTCTGGGGTGGCGACGACTTTCCCTTTGCCAATCGCGCCGAATTCGTCGAGGCGGTGGAGAATGGCGGCGTCGCGGCCATGGAGGTGCTCGCCCGCGATCTGCGCTCGCTCGGCCTCTACACGGCCCGGTCGCTCTCCTATGACGGCGTCGAATACGAGCTGGTCGAGCATCAGCTCACGCCCGAGCAGACCCGCATCTACGACGCCTATGCTGGCGCCTTCGCCATCATCCACAATCATCTCGACGCGGCGATGCAGGCCGCCAACATCACCGGCGACACCGGCACGCTCAACCGGCAGGCAAAGTCGGCCGCGCGTTCGGCTTTCGAAAGCGCCAAGCAGCGCTTCTTCGGCCATCTGCTGACCAGCATGAAGACCCCGACGCTGATCCGCTCGATCGAGCAGGCCCTGGCCGATGGGCACACGGCCGTCATCCAGATCGTCTCGACCGGCGAAGCCCTGATGGAACGTCGCCTGGCCGAGATCCCGACAGAAGAATGGCATGATGTGCGCGTCGACATCACGCCGCGCGAATACGTCCTCGACTATCTTGCCCATTCCTTCCCGGTGCAGCTCTACGAGCCGTTCTCCGACAGCGAAGGCAATCTGTCGTCGCGGCCGGTCTACCGGGACGGCCAGCCCGTCGAGAGCCGGGAAGCCGTCGCCCGCCGCGACGAGTTGATCGAGCGGCTCGCATCGCTTGAGCCCGTTCCCGGCGCCCTCGACCAGATCGTCCAGCGCTTCGGCACCGACGTCGTCGCCGAGGTCACCGGCCGGTCGCGGCGCGTGGTGCGCAAGGGTGAGCGCCTTGCCGTCGAGAACCGGGCGGCGTCGGCCAATCTCGCCGAGGCGGCCGCCTTCATGGACGACCAGAAGCGCGTTCTCGTCTTCTCGGACGCCGGCGGTACTGGCCGCAGCTATCACGCGGACCTTGCGGCGAAGAACCAGCGCCTGCGCATCCACTATCTCTTGGAGCCGGGCTGGAAGGCCGACGCCGCGATCCAGGGGCTCGGCCGCACCAACCGCACCAATCAGGCGCAGCCGCCGCTCTTCCGGCCGATCACCAGCGACGTGAAGGCCGAGAAGCGCTTTCTCTCGACGATCGCGCGCCGGCTCGACACGCTCGGCGCCATCACGCGCGGGCAGCGGCAGACCGGCGGTCAGGGCCTGTTCCGACCCGAGGACAATCTGGAAAGTCCATATGCCCGCGATGCGCTCCGCCAGCTCTACCTGCTGCTCGTCCGCGGCAAGGTCGAGGCCTGCTCGCTCGACCGCTTCGAGTCCGCCACCGGGCTCAAGCTGATGGACGACAACGGCATCAAGGACGAGCTGCCGCCGATCACCACCTTCCTCAATCGCCTGCTGGCGCTCACCATCGACCTGCAGGGCGTGCTCTTCACGGCGTTCGAGCAGCTCCTGACCGCCAAGGTCGAGGGCGCGATCCGCAGTGGCGTCTATGACATCGGGCTCGAGACGCTGCAGGCCGAGAGCTTCGTCGTCACCGGCAGCCAGGTGATCCACACCCATGCCGGCACTGGCGCGGAGACGCGGCTGCTCACCATCACGCGCCGGGAGCGCAATCGGCCGACGACCCTGGCCGACGCGCTCGACCATCTCTCCGATTCACGGGCGCGGCTCTTGGTCAACGGCCGCTCTGGCCGCGCCGCCGTCCAAGTTCCCGCACCGTCGATGATGCTCGACGATGGCGACATCGAGCACCGCGTCTGCCTGATCCGGCCGATGGAGCAGCACTATGCGCCGCTGCGCATGATGGACGAGAGCCATTGGGAGCAAGCCGATCGCGGCGCCTTCGCGGCAGCATGGTGGGCGGAGCTGAACGACGTGCCGGAGTTTTCCGACAGCACGATCCATATCGTCGCCGGCCTACTGTTGCCGATCTGGAAGCGTCTGCCGAACGAGTCGACCCGAGTCTACCGGCTCCAGACCGATGCCGGCGAGCGCATCATCGGTCGCCGCGTCTCGCCCGCCTGGGCGGCGAGCGCCGTGACGACGGGCGCCGCGTCGCTGACCCCGGAGCAGGCTTTCGCCGCCTTAATGGACGGTACGACGATCCTCGATCTCGCCGACGGGCTCCAGCTCCGCCGCGCGCGCGTCATGAGCGCCCACCGACTGGAGCTGACCAATTTCACCGAGGCCATGCGGGATCGTCTGCGGGCCTATGGCCTGTTCAGCGAGATCATCTCGTGGAAGCTCCGCTTCTTCGTGCCGGTCGACGCGATTGGGCCCGGCGTCCTCGCCAAGTTGCTCGACACCTTCCCGGTGGTGCGCATCTCCGAGCGGGAGGCTGCGTGATGGCACGTCAGGACGCTTCCGATCTCGCCCATCGTCTCGGCCGGCAGGCCGAGGCGGTGTGCCGGCACTACCTCTCCAGCGGTCGCCGCGAGGGCGGCTACTGGCTGGTGGGCGATGTGCGCAACGCGCCGGGCCGCTCGATGTATGTCCGGCTCAAGGACACGCCCAAGGGTCTCGCCGGCAAATGGACCGACGCGGCGACCGGCGAGCATGGCGATCTCCTCGACGTCATCCGCGAGAGCTGCGGCTTGGTCGACTTCCAAGACGTCGCCGACGAGGCCCGGACCTTCCTCAGCATGCCGCCACCGGAGCCCGAACCTCGCGAGCAGCACCGGCAGACCCCGGCGCCACACGGCTCACCCGAAGCGGCCCGACGGCTGGTCCGCATGTCGCAACCGATCCACGGCACGCTCGTACACGCGTATCTCCGGGAACGCGGCATTACGGATTTACGCGGAACCAGAAGCCTGCATTACCACCCGCGCTGCTATTATCGCCCCGACGAGCATTCGCCGACCGAAACATGGCCAGCGATGATCGCGGCCGTGACCGATCTCGACGGCAAGATCACCGGGGCACATCGGACCTGGCTCGATCCACGCCGTCGCGACAAGGCGCCGATCGACACGCCGAGGCGAGCGATGGGCGATCTTCTTGGCAACGCGGTCCGCTTCGGCATCGGTGGCGAGGTGATGGCGGCCGGCGAAGGCATCGAGACCGTTCTATCGCTCCGGCAGGTCTTGCCCGACATGCCGATGCTGGCGGCGCTCTCTGCGGCTCATCTCGCCGCCATCCTGTTCCCCGACACGCTGCGGCGGCTCTATATCGTCCGCGACAACGATCCGGCCGGTGACGGGGCGCGTGACAGCCTGATCGAACGGGCGAATGCGGCCGGGATCGAAGCGATCGTGATCTCGCCCGAGCTGGGCGACTTCAACGAGGATCTCTGCACCCTCGGCCTCGACGCGCTTCGGACGGAAGCCCGGTTGCAGGTCGCACCGCGGGACGTGGCCCGCTTCATGGCGTTCGCGGCATAGCCGGCAGGAGAAGGGCGACGCGGACCGCCGCCGTACTCGGCAGATGCGTCAATCTGTCGGATGGGGACCGCGCCTCGCGCCTTCGAGAGGGCGATCGGCCCACAAGCCGGCCAGCCGGGCAATGGCGGCGGCCGACTATTTTCCGGCGGCCCTGCGGGCCTTTCCATCGCGAGACAAAATAGCCGGCCTTAGCCATCGAGCCCTGCGCTTGCGCTCCGGGTGCCCGGCCGTCCGGCTCATGGGCTTCGTCGCCATGAAGGCCGCGACGGTCGCGGTCCAACCGAAGGAGCATCCCATGCGCGAGCGCGACGACTACGAACCGCACCACGAATCCTCACCCACCGACCATGTCCTCAACGAACTCCAGCTCCACGGCTATCGCCCCTTCGCCGACGAGCCCGACCAGCGGCTCCTGCCCGACGGCAACCAGGTCGCGGGCGCCGTCGCCGACATCTTCGACGCCCTGATCGGCACCCTGGTGGACACGCGCCTCGAGCCCGACCTCGACGATCTCCTCTGGTCGACCACCAACGTCTTTCACCGCGCCATCGACCGGATCGGCCGCGAACTAGACGACAACGAGCAGGCTCAAAAGCGGGCGCAGCGGGAACAGGACGGCAGCGAGGTGAAGTCGGTCGAACTGGAGCGCCTGATCGCCGAGGGCATGACGCTGATCGAGCGCCAGAACGCCTTCGAGCTGATGCGCGACCAGGCCGCCGAACACTACGAACGCCACGTCGGCAAGACTTGGCTCCCGCGCAGCGGATCGAAGGTCAACCATCGCAATCTGACCTCGGCGATGATCGACAGCCGCGATTTCCTGATGGCAAAGAAGCGCGCCGACCAGGCGGTGCTCCTGCCACCGGGCCCGAAGATCGTCGTCACCGGCGGGCTCGACTATGACGACCACCGGCTGATCTGGGCCAAGCTCGACCAGGTCCACGAAAAGCATCCCGACATGGTGCTGATCCACGGCAAGTCACCGAAGGGTGCCGAGAAGATCGCCTCGCTCTGGGCGAAGAACCGTAATGTTCCGCAGATCGGCTTCGCGCCCGACTGGACGAAGCACGGCCGGGCAGCGCCGTTCAAGCGCAACGACGAGATCTTGGAGATCGTGCCCAAGGGCGTGATGCACTTCCCGGGCACCGGCATCCACGACAACCTCGCCGACAAGGCCAAGAAGCTCGGCATCCCGGTCTGGAAGTTCGGCGGCGCGTGAGCGCCGCCTAGCTCAAGTCAATCTTCCAGAACCTCAGCACCCCCTCCACTTCGGCCTTGGGGTAATGGAGATAGTCTGCGCTCGCGAGATCGGACCGCATCTTGGATTTGCGCTTCGCGACTTCTCGCTCGATCCGCGGCGTGAACGGCGCCGTGCCCGGCGGCAGGATGCCAGGCCGCTCCGCGCAGGGCCAACTTGCGGGGTAGTGATCGGGTGTCCAACCGGATCGCACCTGCTCCGCCTGCGCAGCAACTGATTCGTGCTCACATGCCCATCCATACAAATGGAAAGAGCACACGCGTAGCATCGCCTTGATCTCTGGCAGCGTGTCGGTGAAACCCTTCAGTGACGTTGGCAGCCACACCATGTTCGCGACGCACGAGAAGTAGTGTGGATCTTGAACGACGCTGCTGCGCTGCGCAAAGGACGGATCGTCATATCCCCAGATATGGCAGACGGTCCAATTCTTCGGCTTCGGCGACGCGACGTCGAGCGAAGCTACCAGGGCGTTGAGCGCGGCAACATTCCCCTCGAACTTCTCGGCCGTTAAGCCGGTGGCCTTGCGCGTATTGGTGTAGCGGCGAGACCAGGCCGCATCATACAGCGGGCGCCCTCGCGCCGTATGTGGCGCCCACACCGGCAGCGCGCGGAAAGTGTCCGGATGAACCCACCGTGCCGTTCGCTCGATCAACTCGACGATTGCGGGGATGTCGGCCCGCAGCGCCTCGTTGCCGTCAGGCACATGAAATCCACTCACCACGAGTCCTCCGCCAATATTGCCGCCTCTGCTGCGCGAGACGTCCGGCTGAAGTCTTGGCACCTGGGCTGTAGAGATATTCATCGACTACCATTTTGGACCGGCTGACGCACCCCCGCCTATCTGCGCTGATCCTTGGTCCGACTGATCGCTTGACGCCATCAACCCGTGAAGGGTCAGCTATGCGAGCATGCCGCCGCTGCGGCTGCGCCTGCGCGGTGATTGCAGCGCTCAGTCCGACACATCGGGCGCCTGTCAGCGGGGGATGGTCCTCCGCTCGAAACAGGAGCCGGATCGATGTCCCTCAACGACGCCCACGCCTTCGCCTTCAGCCTCGCCACCACGCTGATGGCCGCCATCATCATCTTCCAGGCCGGCGATGGCACGCTGTCGGTCACGCCTGCCAGCGAATACGACGGTGACATCGCCGCCATCGTCCAAGAGATCGACCCCTTCGCCCCCTGACCGGGGCGAGTCGGCCCGTCGCACGGAAATCGGTGCAGATTTCCGCTCCCGGCCCGCGCGCTCTTGCGCTATACTTCAGTGCTCCGTGGTGGTGGTGGAAGGCGCGACCGTCAGACCTTTTCCTTACGGAGGCTACCATCATGATCATCCTCGCAATACTTGCATCCCTCGCAGCGATAGGCCTGCTTTGCTGGCTGCTGTTCACGCTGGCTGTCTTTGCGCTGCCCACGTTTGTCGGCGTGACCGCGGGCGCTTGGGCGCACGGAACGGGAGCCGGCATTCCCGGCGCCATCCTCGTCGGCGCCGTCGCAGCCGCTATCACGCTCGCCGCCGGGCATCTGCTCATCACCTTCGTTCGGCCCATGTGGCTGAAGCTGATCATGGCCGCAGCCTTCGTCGCGCCGGCGGCGATCGCGGGCTTCCATGCGACCCATGGGATCGTGAAGCACCTCATGCCGTCGGACGCATGGCAGATCGCATTCTCCATCATCGGCGCAGTAGCGGTCGGCATAACCGCTTTCGCGCGGGTCGCGGGAATGGCAGCGGCCCCGGGCCCGTCCGGCCGGGGCCTTGCGCGGGCCTGATCTTCGTCTTCCCCGTCAGGAGGGCAGAGCAGCGATGGTGTCGTGCGCCCCGTCGCCTCATGCTGTTGCGGCGGCAGTGTGCGGCGGGGTTCGACGCTCCGCCCAGAGAAATTGTCGTCGCTGGAGCGCTGCCTGGGCGGGTTCATGTCTCCGCGGCCGAACGGCCCGGTACGGTGATCTCCTTGATGGCGGTGGAGGCGCGATGCGACAGCATCGGCCTGCCAGGAGGAGACGAAGCCGGTGAGCATGTGGTGACGCCGGTTTGCCGATGCGGGACGGCCGCCATCTTCTCCGTTTTCTGACCGTGCCTCGACCGCTCCAAACGGCCTCTTCAATGGCCTGATCTGGCCGAAGGCCGGCTGCGCCTCAATCGCCTATGACGCAACAGCCGCGTCAGACTTTCTTCCCCTTCCGGCTGCGCCGCCATTCCTCGCGAGACAAGAAAGCCCTCCTTGGCTGTCAGGCCCCTCCGGGGTGCGCCGTCGATCGCCTCCGGCCTGCCGATCGCCATCGAGGCCGCAATGGTGCGGGCTCGGGAACGGAAAACGGGAGACTTACAATGGCGACCATCGGCACCTTCAAGAAGACCGGCTCGAACGAGTTCACCGGCGAAATCGTCACCCTCAGCGTCCAGGCCAAGAACGTGCGCATCGTCCCCGACCAGCGCGCCACCGGCGAGAACACCCCCAGCCACCGGGTCCTGGTCGGCCGCGCCGAAATCGGCGCCGCCTGGTCGAAGCGCTCCAACGAGGGCCGCGACTACCTGGGCCTCAAGCTCGACGATCCGAGCTTCAACGCTCCGATCTACGCCAACCTCTTCGACGACGAGGAAGGCGACACCTTCTCGCTGATCTGGTCTCGCCCCAACGGGCGGCGCGGCGACTAAGGTCCGCGCAAGGCCCCGGCCGGAAGGCCGGGGCCTTCGCTTTACCGGCGACCGAATCAGTTCGCACCGCATGGATGTAAGTGACGACCGCCGAGGCTCTTAAAGCTGGCCTTGGCACCATAGAACGACTATTATAGTCGTAGTTCTGGCGTGTGCGTAGGCCCAAGTGGGAGGTGATCATGCATGATCACCGCCCGACAATCGCGGGCCGCACGCGCGCTGCTGGGTTGGACACAGGAGACGCTCGCTGACCGGGCCCGGGTATCTTTGACCGCGTTGAAGCGCCTCGAGTCCGAAAGCGACCTCGAGGTCTATGAGAGCACGCGCGATGAAATCCGGCGTGCGTTCGAGCGTGGCGGTATCGTCTTCCTGAACTCCGACCAGGGCGTGGGAGTGATGCTTGTCAACAGGAAGAGAGACGACTGACGCATCGGCGGGCAATCCCCCCGCGCCGCCATCATGTACGCGGTCTGGCGATAGCCTCTGTTCTCACAACAGCGTTAACAATCCCCTTCAAAATGGATACATCTATGGGCGGGGGATACCGTGACCAAAGAAGACTTTCTGGACCAGCCGCCTGACGGCGCAGCGCTCACCGGCTATGACCAAGCGCATCTGAAGCTTTACCTGCGCCTTCTCGACGCTGACGCTGACGGTGCGGACTGGAAAGAGGTTGTCGAAGCGCTCTTCGGAATCTGTGCCAAAACCGATCCAGAGCGCGCCGCGCGCGTCCACACCGCTCATCTTTCCCGCGCCAAATGGATGACCCGAAGCGGCTACAGCGAGCTCCTTGGCCCCCGCCTACATTGAGGTGATGCAGAACTTGCATCACGTTGATCCGACTTCGTTCTTCCCAGCAATCACTCAACTTGGAATCATCATCTCTTCACAACTCGCGTTGCGTAACATTTGCGCGGAGGCGGCGGAGGATGTCCGAGGAAGAGACCTGGCGGTCCGAGACCGCCTATGACTATATCGATCAACTCACGACAAGCGAACTTGCCTGGGAATTCCTGCGGCGAAACCCGAATTACAGGACGGCCTTTCACGGACTATTGTCCTCCGGGCGATTGACAGACGAAACAGCGACGGCGTTTGCTCAGCAATGGGGGTTATGCTTTCGCAGCAGACCCACGCATCACGGGGCTCGCGCAGCCGATCTTCTGGACCCCGCAAACCGATCCGGCGGCGATCATCCTCCAAAGCGGTCCCGCCCTGTCCGAAGGATCTCATCTCACCGTTGACGATCTTCGGGCTCACGCGGTCGATGAACGCGAAGCCGCGCTTCTTCGGCTGGACCTTCACGGCGAGCGCTTCGATGTCAGCCTTTCCGGTTCGATGGTAGGAGACGCGCTCGCCGCGGTGATCCCACTCGATGAAATGACACCCGACCGCCTGACCGCGTTGGGCCGATTCTGGTCGGCCGCGACCGGCCGAGCGGTGCCTCCAGATCCGCGCGTGACGCCTCAGCGGCTTCAGCGGGCGCGGCAGATGCTACGCGCCGTCGACGCCCGCGAGACGGGCGCCACGTACCGGAGCATCGCCCAGTTTCTGTTCCCCCAACATGAAAACGACGCGGCGTCTTGGGTTGGCAGCGCCATCCGCGAAACCACTATTCGTCTTGCCCGCGACGGCATGAAGCTCGTTCGCGGCGAATACCGGACGCTGCTGCGCCGTCCCCGACGCGGACGCTGACACCCGTCATGGTGTCGAATTTAGCTTCCTTTCTTCGACATCGTGCGAGGCGCCGTCTTCGCGCCACCGTGCTCGCAGCCCGCCGCTCGTTCGCAGCGGCCTCCCGCGAGACCACGGAGGTTCGATCATGGCCGAAAAAGCCGCCAATCTACCGCCACGATACCTAAGAACGCAGGAGGCGGCCCGCTTCCTCGGCCTTTCCGAACGCACGCTCGAAAAGCATCGCACTTACGGCACGGGCCCGACCTACCGAAAGCTCGGCGGCCGCGTCGTCTATTCAGTCGACGACCTCCAGACCTGGGCTGATCGCGGTCTCGTCACTTCGACCTCCGATCCGCGCGGCGGGACCGTCCTTCCGGCAAAGCGACAAGCGGCCTCCCTTGCCGCCGCTGGCCGCTTCCCGCGCTGAGCTCTTCGTTATGTCGGCGCGCCATCACCACAGCGAACGCGAGCAGCTCGATCTCTTCCGGGCGCTCCCCGGCGATCTCGCACCGCGCGACGCGCAGGACCTGATGGCGTACCCGTTCTTCGCACTCGGCAAGTCGAAACGGCTGGCGCCAATCGACTTCAAGGCCGGCTCTATCGTTATCCGCGTGGAAGCGGTTCCCGAGCACGGCATGGCCACCATCTGGGACGCCGATGTGCTTATCTGGGCCGCCTCCCAGATCGTCGAGGCACGCGATCACGGCCTGCGGCCCTCGCGCCTTATGGCGACAACGCCCTACGAAATTCTGCAGTTCATCGGCCGCGGCGTCAGCCTGCGCGACTACGACCGACTGAAGGCCGCGCTCGACCGGCTCCAGTCGACGACGGTGGCGACATCGATCCGCCAGCCGACCGAGCGGCGGCTGCACCGCTTCTCCTGGATCAACGAGTGGAAGGAGCGCGCGGACGCCAGAGGCCGGCCGCTCGGCCTCGAGTTGATCGTGCCGGACTGGTTCTACGCCGCCGTTCTCGACGACGCGCTCGTGCTGACGATCCACCGCGATTATTTCGGCCTGACAGGCGGACTTGAGCGCTGGCTTTACCGCCTGGTGCGCAAGCACGGCGGCAAGCAGGAGTTCGGCTGGAGCTTCGATTTCCCGCATCTGCATGCCAAGTCCGGTTCGCTCTCGCCGCTCAAGCACTTCGCCTACGACCTGCGCGACATCGTCCGCCGCCAGCCGCTGCCGGGCTATCGCCTGACCATCGAGCAGTGTGTCGGCGGCCCCGAAATCCTCTCCTTCAAACCGATCGACCCGCACGCGCTCGGCATCCCCCGCCAGCGCCGCCGCTCGACCATGCGCCCTGGGGACAAGCTGTGAATCGTCTCGTGCTATCAGGGACCGGACCCATCGTGCCATCGAGGACCCGATCCTCGTGCTATCGGGGACCGGAATCGCCGAATCCGCTCGCTGAATCAACAACTTGCGAGCCCCGTAACTTCTCTAACCTAGATTCCTTCGGAATCTTTCTAACGCAGACCGCATTTTCGGGCGGTGTGGACGAGTCCCCGATCGCCGGGAGACCGTCATGATCGTCGCGCTGCTCAACCAGAAGGGTGGCGTCGGCAAGACGACGATCGCACTCCATCTCGCCGGCGAATGGGCTCGGCGTGGCCACCGCGTCACGCTTATCGACGCCGACCCGCAAGGCTCGGCTCTCGATTGGTCGCAGCAGCGGTCGCGCGAAAGCCTCCCGCGACTCTTCGGCGTCGTCGGTCTGGCGCGCGACACTCTGCATCGCGAGGCCCCGGAGATCGCTCGCGACGTCGACCACGTCATCATCGACGGGCCGCCGCGCGTCGCCAGCCTGATGCGCTCGGCGCTTCTCGCCGCCGACGTTGTGCTGATTCCAGTGCAGCCGTCACCGTTCGACGGATGGGCCTCGGCCGAGATGCTGTCGTTGCTCGGCGAGGCCCGCATCTACCGCCCGCAGCTCGTGGCGCGCTTCGTGCTGAACCGCTGCGCTGCGCGCACCGTCATCGCCCGCGAGACGGCCGAAACACTTGCCGATCACGATCCGCCACTGCTGATGGCCACCATCGGCCAGCGCGTCGCCTTTGCCGATACCGCGCAGACCGGCCGGCTTGTCGGCGAAATCGACAGTGACAGCGCCGCAGCGCGCGAGATCGCTGCGCTCGCGACCGAGATAGGGAGGATCACGCCATGACCGCGTCTCCTCCAAAACGCGGCTTCGCCACGCGGCCGGGCGATCCCGAAACCTGGATCAAGGCGGCCGACGCGCCGCCGGCGCACGCTGCCGACGCCGTGATCTACTCGGCGCGTTTGACGATCGATGTGACGCCCGACCAGCGCGCCAGGATCAAGATCGCCGCCTTCCAGAGCGGCATCACCGTGGCCGACATGCTGCGCGAGCTGTTCGCGCGCGAATTCCCCGAGAGCAATGGAGACGCGACGTGACCGGCGATGCCGCCATCCATGCGTGCGGCGAGCCGAGACCGGCCGCGCCGCCGCCAGACGATCTGACGGAAGTCGAACTCACCTGGATCGAAAAGCGCATCGAGAACTGGATCAGGTTCGGCCACGAGGTCGGCGAACAGATCCTCGACCGCCGCCACCGCGTGCTGCGCTTCGCGCCGGATACCGTCTTCGGTTTCGTGCGCTGGGCCGCCAACGACTACGGAACGGTCGCCTCGCATCTCGATGTGGTGCGCGGCGTGCGCGCTGGCGACCCCCAACAGACCGTGCCCTTTGTGCGGCCCGGCGGCGACATCCTGCTGAAGGTCGAAGGCTGGCCCAAGGTCGAGCGCGTGCTGCAGATGATCGACGCGATGGAGGCGATCGGCATCGATCCGAGCGAGGTCTCGCCGGACCATTGGCGACACGTTCACAACCGCATGAGCGCTGGCGAGCAGCCGCGATCCTACACGGCCGAGCACCACAAGGCCTTCCTCCTGCGTCGGAGGGCCGGATCATGAGTCGCTTCGGCTACGCCATGGTCACCTATGTCGTGACCATGGGCATCGCGATTGCCGCGTTCGTCGATTTCCCGAAAAAGCTGGTCTGGAACGCGTCGGCGAGCACGCCGATCGGGCTCTACAGCATTGCGCCGGCCGACCGATTCGAGGTGACCAATCTCGTCGCCGTGCGCGCGCCCGAGCCGCTCGCCGCATTCATGGTCGAGCGCGGCTATATCGGCCGCAGCGTGCCGCTCATGAAGCGGGTCGCGGGCGTGCCCGGGCAGCAAGTCTGCCGCCGCGATCACGCCATTACCATCGACGGCGTGCCGATCGGCGATGCGCTGGAGCGCGATCATCTGGGCCGCTCGCTGCCGACCTGGCAGGGCTGCCACCGCATCGCCGAGGGCGAACTCTTCCTGATGAACTGGTCGGTCCGCGACAGCCTCGACGGCCGCTATTTCGGCCCGCTGCCGACCAGCACCGTGATCGGCCGAGCGACGCCGCTCTGGACCGATGAGCAAGGCGACGGCCGATACGTCTGGCGCGCGCCGACTCGCTGAACTGCCACTTCCACTCCCCAACCGAAGGAGACGACCATGACTCAGATCGGCCAATTCACCCGCACCAAGTCCGGCTATTCCGGGCGGCTCACCACGCTCGGCATTGACGCCGAACTCACCTTCGTTCCGGCAGAGCCGTCCGAAGCCGAGAACGCGCCCGACTACCGCGTCCTGCTCGGCGGCGACGAAGGTGTCGAGATCGGCGCCGGCTGGAAGCATGTTGGCGAGCGTGCCGGCGACTACGTCTCCGCGCAGCTCGACAGCCCGCTGTTCCCGCGTCCGCTGCGCGCCAATCTCTTCCGATCCGGCGACGACAATGCCGCCTGGGGCCTGCACTGGTCGCGGCCGGCCAAGCCGCGCAAGGAGGACTGATCGGTGCGCGCGTCGCATCGATCGCAGCAATACCAGGGCGGCACGCGGAAACCCCGTTCCGCCCACCGGCTGCTCCTCCTTCTCCTTTCCGGCCTGTCCCTGGCTGCCGCGCCGACGTCGCCGGGCCACGCTCAGACCGTGCCGGCGGTTCCGGCCGAGGCAAGCGCGCCTTTCGCCGCCTTCGTCGCCGAGGCCTCGCAGCGGTTCGGCATTCCCGTCGCCTGGATTCGGGCCCTGATGCGCGTCGAAAGCGCCAACGACGTGCGCGCCGTCTCGGTGAAGGGCGCGATGGGACTCATGCAGATCATGCCCGACACCTGGGCAGAGCTGCACACCCGGTATCGCCTCGGCCCGGACGCCTTCGACCCGCGCGACAATATTCTAGCGGGTACGGCGTATCTGCGCGAACTCTACGACAAATACGGCTCGCCGGGCTTCCTCTCGGCCTACAATGCCGGGCCCGGGCGCTACGAGGAATTCCTCGCCGGCGGTCGCGCGTTGCCAGCGGAAACACGCGCCTATGCCGCCCAGCTCGCCCCCCTTGTCGGCGGCGAACCGACGGCTGCGAATGTCACAGTGGCTGCCGCCGATCCCTTGGCATGGACGCGCGCACCGCTTTTCATCGGTGCGGTCGAGCGCGTTTCGGCGTTGGCTCCAGCGCAGCCCGAACAGCAGATGCGCGACACCAACACCGCGGCTCGATCGCGTCATGTCGCGGCAGAGGCGACACCGACCGGCGGCCTTTTCATCTCCCGGCGAGATTCGGCAGGTCCCCGATGAGCCGAATTGCACGCCATCGCGCCACAGCGAACCTCAGCGCAGCATGGAGGGCGTTGGGAGGGGGAACCGCAAGCACAACCGCACGATGGCAGGATAAAAGGGCGCGATGTGCGCCTTGGTTCGGTTGTGCTTTTTCAAGGACTTATGCCGCGATTTCGCGAGGTGCGCCTGATCGGCGCAGCCTGCGCTCCGGCGCTTCCTTCAACAATTTCATCGGCTTCGCGCGATGTGCGGGGCCTCAGCCGTGACCGACGAGAACGAATTCCGCATCCGGCCGGGCCGCATCCGATCGACCAGCGCCCAGCGGGTTCGGCCCTTCATCGCCCAGGCGCTCGCCGCCGCCCAGCGGGCGGGCGGCAGCGTCTCCCGGCAAGGGAAGATCGGGTCCGGCGCGCGGTCCCGGTTCGGCCGAGGGCAGCGGGCTTCGATCCAGGCGAACCGCGTGATCACGGCGCGCTCACGCGGCGCGGTCATCAAGGCGCGCGTCGTTCGTCATCGCGGCCGCAACGCGCCGCTCGCGACCCATCTCAACTATCTGCGCCGAGACGGTGTCACCCGCGACGGGGAGAAGGCGCGGCTGTTCGGCCCCGGCGGTGACGATGTCGACGTCAAGGATTTCGCCGAGCGCGCCGAGGGCGACCGCCACCACTTCCGTTTCATCGTCAGCCCGGACGACGCGGTGGAGATGTCCGACCTCAAGGGCTTCGCCGGCGAGCTGGTCGGCCAGATGGAGAAGGATCTCGGCACCCGGCTCGAATGGGTGGCGGTCGATCACTGGAATACCGAGCACCCGCATGTCCACCTGATCGTTCGCGGGGTTCGCGACGACGGCCAGGACCTGGTCATCTCGCGCGATTATATAAAGGAGGGCATGCGCGACCGGGCGCGCGATCTCATCACCCGCGAGCTGGGGCCGCGCACCGATCAGGAGATCCGGCGCACGCTCGAACGCCAGATCGACACTGATCGCTGGACCAACCTCGATCGCCAGCTCGCCCGCGATGCCTATCGCACCGGCGTCATCGATCTCGCGCCGCATGCCGATCGGCAGCCCGACGAATTCCACGCGCTCAAGGTCGGGCGGCTGCGCAAGCTGGAAGGGCTCGGGCTCGCCGACGAGATCGGCCCCGGCCAGTGGACGATCTCGGAGAAGGCCGAGGCGACGCTGCGCGAACTCGGCGAGCGTGGCGACATCATCAAGCGTATCCATCATGGTCTTACCGAGCGCGGCATCGAGCGCGGCGCGGCGAGCTACGTGCTCGCTTCCGAAAGCCTCAATGATCCCGTCGTCGGCCGCCTGGTCGCGCGCGGGCTCGACGACGAGCTGAAGGGCACGGCGTTTGCCGTCGTCGACGGCGTCGACGGCCGCTCCCACCACATCAAGCTGCCCGATCTCGACGCGGCCGGCGACAGCGCGCCGGGCTCGATCGTCGAGCTGCGCAAGTTCGACGACGCCCAGGGCCGTCGCCGCGTCGCGATCGCCGTGCGCTCCGATCTCGATATCGAACGACAGGTCACCGCGACCGGCGCGACCTGGCTTGATCGGCAGGCCATCGCCCGCGAGCCCGTCGCGCTCGGCGGCGGCTTCGGCGCCGAGGTGCGCGACGCCATGGATCGGCGCGCCGACCATCTCGTCGGCCAGGGTCTCGCCGAGCGGCAGAAGCGCGGCATCAGCTTCCAGCCAGGCCTGATCGACACGCTGCGCCGTCGCGAGCTTGACGCGGCCGTGGCGCGGATCGCCGCCGAGACGGGGCGCCCCCAGGTCAAGACCGAAGCCGGCGAGTACGTCACCGGCACCTATCAGCGGCGCCTCACGCTCGCGACCGGCCGCTTCGCGATGATCGACGACGGCCTCGGCTTCAGCCTCGTGCCCTGGACGCCGTCACTCGAAAAGCAGCTCGGCCGCCATGTCTCGGGCGTCGCCCGCAGTGACGGCGGCATCGACTGGGGCTTCGGCCGCAAGCGGGGGCTCGGCCTGTGACCATCCACCAACCGAAGGGACCCCCGTCATGTCCGCCACCAAGATCCTTTGGGGCCAGATCCTCACCGTCTTCGCGATCGTTCTGCTGACGACCTGGGCCGCCACACAATGGACGGCCTGGAGGCTCGGCTTCCAACCGCAGCTCGGCCCGGCCTGGTTCATGCTCGGCGACTGGCCGATCTACTATCCGTGGTCCTTCTTCCCGTGGTGGTATTTCTATGATGCTTATGCGCCACCGATCTTCGTCGAGGGTGCCTATATCGCCGCATCGGGAGGGTTCATCTCCATCGCCGTGGCGATCGGCATGTCGGTCTGGCGGGCGCGGGAGGCGAGGAACGCCGAGACCTTCGGCTCGGCCCGCTGGGCCCGCGCCGACGAAGTGCGCGGCGCCGGTCTCCTTGGCGAGGACGGCGTGGTGCTCGGAAAGTTCGATCATGCCTATCTGCGTCATGACGGGCCCGAGCATGTGCTGTGCTTCGCCCCGACCCGATCAGGCAAAGGCGTCGGTCTGGTCGTGCCATCGCTGCTGACCTGGCCGGGCTCTGCGATCGTCCATGACATCAAGGGCGAGAACTGGACGCTTACCGCCGGCTTTCGCGCGCGTCACGGCCGAGTGCTGCTGTTCGATCCGACCAACGCGAAATCGGCTGCCTATAATCCGTTGCTCGAGGTGCGCTGCGGGGAATGGGAAGTGCGCGACGTCCAGAACATCGCCGACATCCTGGTCGATCCGGAAGGCAGCCTCGAAAAGCGGAACCACTGGGAGAAGACCAGCCACGCGCTTCTGGTCGGTGCGATCCTCCATGTTCTCTATGCCGAGGAGGACAAGACGCTCGCCGGCGTCGCCGCCTTCCTCTCCGATCCGAAGCGGCCCATCGAGTCGACGCTGGCGGCGATGATGAAAACGGCCCACCTCGGCGAAGCCGGTCCGCACCCGGTCATCGCGTCGGCGGCCCGCGAGCTGCTCAACAAATCAGACAACGAGCGGTCGGGCGTGCTGTCGACGGCCATGTCGTTCCTCGGCCTCTACCGGGACCCTGTGGTCGCCGAGGTGACGCGCCGCTGCGACTGGCGCATCGCCGACATCGTCGGTGCCAAGCATCCGACCAGCCTCTACCTCGTCGTGCCGCCATCCGACATCGCCAGGACGAAGCCGCTCATCAGGTTGATCCTGAACCAGATAGGCCGGCGCCTGACCGAGGACTTGCACGCCAAGGGCAACCGCCATCGGCTGCTCCTCATGCTCGACGAATTCCCGGCGCTCGGCCGCCTCGACTTCTTTGAATCCGCGCTCGCCTTCATGGCCGGCTACGGCTTGAAGGCATTCTTGATCGCGCAGTCGCTCAACCAGATCGAAAAGGCCTACGGGCCGAACAATTCGATCCTCGACAACTGCCATGTGCGCGTCAGCTTCGCGACCAACGACGAGCGGACTGCCAAGCGCGTCTCCGATGCGCTCGGCACCGCCACCGAGATGCGGGCTATGCGCAACTATGCCGGCCATCGTCTCTCACCGTGGCTCGGCCATCTGATGGTGTCGCGATCGGAAACGGCGCGGCCGCTCTTGACCCCCGGCGAGGTGATGCAGCTCCCGCCGGCCGACGAGATCGTCATGGTCGCAGGAACGCCGCCGATCCGCGCGAAGAAGGCGCGCTATTTCGAGGACCGGCGCTTCAAGGAGCGGATCGTCGCGCCACCGACGCTCGCCAAGTCGAACCGTCCCAGCTCCGACGATTGGACCCGGCTGCCGGTTCCGGCCCGCCCAGCCGCCACGCTCGCCGAGGCCGCCGCCACGACCGACGGCGGCGACGAAGATCCGACCGGCTCGGAACGGCGCCACCAGCCCGAGCTGAACCGCGCCGCGCCCGTCGAAAAGAAGGCGCCGATCGAGAATGAGTTCGAGGTCGGCCTCGATGACGACGCCGACGAGGACACCGCCCGGATCAGCCGCGCCAACCAGGTGATGCAGGGCGTCGCACGTCAGGTCTCGCTCGACCCGAACGACGGCATGGAGCTGTGAGACGCCCATGGCCAATCCGTCGAAGAAACAGCGCCTGTCGGTCTATCTCGAACCCGAGGTGATGAAGGCGCTCGCCGCCCATGCCGCACGCCGCGATCAGTCGCGCTCCCTGGTCGCCGAGGCCGCGATCGCGTCCTTCCTGTCGCCGGACGCGGCAGAGCGGCAGGAAGCGGCCACCACCAAGCGCCTCGACCAGCTCGACCGCCGCATGACCCGCATGGAGCGCGACATGGGCATCTCGGTCGAGATGCTGGCAGTGTTCGTGCGCTTCTGGCTGACCTCGAACCCGCCGCTGCCCGAACCGGCCCAGGCCGCCGCCCGGGCGCAGGCCGGCGAGCGCTACGACGCCTTCGTTGCTGCGCTCGGCCGTCGACTCGCCAAGGGGCCGAAGCTGCGTCAGGAGATTTCCGAAGACATCGAGCCCGCGCGCGACGCGCAATAAGCACCGATTTCGGCAACTCAAGTATTCGTCGATTCCGCCGAACGCCTGTCTTTGTACGCCACAGCACGACAAGCAAAACAACCTGTTGCCGAGGGCCGATTTCCGGTTCTTTTAATCATCCCCGATCCAGGGGCGGCCTGACGCGGTCCCGCATTGAACGGGGACAACGTGGCCGCTTCTTCCGAGAAATCTGAGGCGATACTTCGAGGAGCCCGCATGCTGCGGACCGCACTCGGCCCCGCTATCGCCGGTTTCCTTGGAGACGCCAGCGTCGTCGAGGTGATGCTCAACCCCGACGGCCGTCTCTGGATCGACCGGCTGTCCGAGGGATTGTCCGACACGGGCGAGCGGCTTTCGGCCGCCGATGGCGAGCGCATCGTGCGCCTAGTCGCGCACCATGTCGGCGCCGAGGTTCACGCCGGCAACCCCCGCGTCTCGGCCGAGTTGCCGGAAACGGGGGAGCGGTTTGAGGGGCTGCTGCCGCCCGTCGTGGCCGCGCCGGCCTTTGCGATCCGCAAGCCGGCTGTCGCCGTTTTTACGCTGCAGGACTACGTTGCGGCCGGCATCATGTCGGCCGAGCAGGCCGAGATCCTGCGCCAGGCCGTAGCCGATCGCCGCAACATCCTCGTCGCCGGCGGCACTTCGACCGGCAAGACCACGCTCACCAATGCGTTGCTCGCTGAGGTCTCCAAAACCTCCGACCGCGTAGTCCTCATCGAGGACACCCGCGAGTTGCAATGCGCCGCGCCAAACCTGGTCGCAATGCGGACCAAGGACGGCGTCGCGACGCTTTCCGACCTTGTCCGCTCCTCGCTTCGCCTTCGTCCCGACCGCATCCCGATCGGCGAGGTGCGCGGGGCCGAAGCACTCGACCTGCTGAAAGCCTGGGGAACCGGCCATCCGGGCGGGATCGGCACGATCCACGCCGGCACCGCGCTCGGAGCGCTACACCGGCTCGAGCAGCTCATCCAGGAAGCCGTCGTCACCGTCCCGCGCGCCCTGATCGCAGAGACGATCGACGTCGTCGCCGTCCTCTCGGGCCGCGGCACCACCCGACGTCTGGCCGAGCTGGGCCGCGTCGAGGGGCTCGGTCCCGACGGCGATTACCGCGTCAGCCCCGCAACCCAGCCCCCAGCCCAGCCTCCCGAAGGAGAACCTGCATGATCCGCCGTGCCCTGCATTTCCGTCGCCACGTCGCGACCGCCGCGTCCGTCCTATTGGCCAGCGTGATACTGGCGCCAGCTGCCCACGCCTCCGGCTCCTCGATGCCGTGGGAAGCGCCGCTGCAATCGATCCTCGAATCCATCGAGGGCCCGGTCGCCAAGATCATCGCGGTGATCATCATCATCGTCACCGGCCTGACACTGGCCTTCGGTGACACCAGCGGTGGTTTCCGCCGCCTGATCCAGATCGTCTTCGGCCTGTCGATCGCCTTCGCGGCGTCGAGCTTCTTCCTGTCGTTCTTCTCGTTCGGCGGCGGAGCGCTCGTCTGATGGCGGGCCTGATCGAGAGCAGCGGCGACGTGCCCGGATATAGCGTCCCGGTCCACCGGGCGCTGACCGAACACATCCTGCTCGGCGGAGCCCCGCGGGCCATCGCCATCCTCAACGGCACGCTCGCCGCCGCTCTCGGTCTGGGCCTGCGCCTCTGGCTGGTCGGCCTCGGCCTCTGGGCGATCGGGCACTTCGCCGCCGTCTGGGCGGCGAAACGCGACCCGCAGTTCGTTGATGTCGGGCGTCGGCACCTCCGCATTCCCGGTCACCTGAACGTCTGAGGCGCGCCCATGATGAACCTCGCCGAATATCGCCGGACCTCAACCCGTCTCGCCGATTTCCTGCCTTGGGCGGCGCTGGTCGCCCCGGGTGTCGTGCTGAACAAGGACGGCAGCTTCCAGCGTAGCGCGCGCTTCCGCGGACCCGACCTCGATTCCGCGGTGCAGGCCGAGCTGATCGCCGTGGCCGGTCGCCTCAACAACGCCTTTCGCCGTCTCGGCAGCGGTTGGGCGATCTTCGTCGAGGCGCAGCGCCATGCCGTCGGCGCCTATCCGGCAAGTCAGTTTCCCGATCCTGCCTCGGCGATGGTCGATGCCGAGCGCAAGGCCGACTTTGAAGAGGATGCCGTCCACTACGAGTCGAGCTATTTCCTAACCTTCGCCTTCCTGCCGCCCGCCGAGGACGCGGCGCGCGCCGAAAGCTGGCTCTACGAGGGCAAGGCCGAGCGCGGCGTCGACGCCTGGGAGGCGCTGCGCGGCTTCGTCGACCGCACCGACCGCATCCTGCAGCTCGTCGAAGCCTTCATGCCGGAGTGCGGGTGGCTGGATGACGTCGAGACGCTGACCTATCTGCATTCGACCGTCTCGACGAAGCGTTATCGTGTGCGCGTTCCCGAGACGCCGATGTATCTCGACGCGCTGGTCGCCGATCAGCCGCTGACCGGCGGACTCGAGCCGCGCCTTGCCGATGCGCACTTGCGCATCCTGACCGTCGTTGGCTTTCCGACTGCGACCACGCCCGGCATCCTCGACGACCTGAACCGGCTAGCCTTTCCGTATCGCTGGGCGACGCGGGCGATCCTGCTCGACAAGACGGACGCCACGAAGCTGCTTACCAAGATCCGGCGGCAGTGGTTCGCCAAGCGCAAGTCGATCGCCGCAATCCTCAAGGAGGTGATGACCAACGAGGCGAGCGCCCTGGTCGACACCGACGCCGCCAATAAGGCGGCCGACGCGGACCTCGCGCTGCAGGAACTCGGCGCCGACTATGCGGGACAGGCCTATGTCACCGCCACGATCGCCGTCTGGGACGCCGATCCCCGCGTCGCGGCGGAGAAACTCCGTCTCGTCGAGAAGATCATTCAGGGCCGCGATTTCACCGCCATGCCCGAGACGATCAACGCGGCGGACGCCTGGCTCGGCTCGCTGCCCGGTCATGTCTACGCCAATGTGCGTCAGCCGCCGATCTCGACGCTCAATCTCGCCCACATGATCCCCCTCAGTGCCGTGTGGGCGGGGCCGGAACGGGATGAGCACTTTGGTGCGCCCCCCTTGCTGTACGGCAAGACCGAAGGGTCCACCCCGTTCCGGTTCTCCATCCATGTCGGCGACGTCGGCCACACCCTCGTCGTCGGCCCGACGGGCGCCGGCAAGTCCGTGCTGCTAGCGCTCATGGCGCTACAGTTCCGGCGCTACGCCCAAGCCCAGGTCTTCACGTTCGACTTCGGAGGCTCGATCCGCGCCGCTGCCATCGCCATGGGCGGTGATTGGCACGATCTCGGCGGCGGTCTGACCGAGGGTTCGGCCGACAGCGTTGCGCTTCAGCCGCTGTCCCGGATCGACGAGGCGGTCGAGCGCGCCTGGGCCGCAGACTGGATCGTCGCGATCCTGATGCGCGAAAGCATCCAGGTGACGCCCGAGGTCAAGGAGTTGATCTGGACAGCGTTGTCGTCGCTGGCGAGCGCGCCGATCGGCGAGCGGACTCTTACGGGCCTGTCGGTTCTGCTCCAGTCGAACGACCTGAAGCAGGCGCTGCGGCCATATTGCGTCGGCGGACCCTATGGCCGGCTCCTCGACGCCGAGAGCGAGCAGCTCGGCGTCGCCACGGTCCAGGCCTTCGAAACCGAAGGTTTGATCGGGACAGCCGCAGCACCGGCCGTGCTCGCCTATCTCTTCCATCGCATCGAGGACCGACTGAACGGCGAGCCGACGCTGATCATCGTCGACGAAGGCTGGCTCGCCCTCGACGACAAGGGTTTCGCCGGACAGCTCCGCGAATGGCTGAAGACCCTGCGCAAGAAGAACGCCAGCGTCGTCTTCGCCACTCAGTCCCTCTCCGACATCGATGGGTCGGCGATTGCGCCGGCCATCATCGAGAGCTGCCAGACGCGGCTGCTGCTGCCGAACGAGCGGGCGATCGAGCCGCAGATCACCGCGATCTATCGCCGGTTCGGCCTCAACGACCGGCAGATCGAGATCCTCGCGAGGGCCATGCCCAAGCGGGACTATTACTGCCAGAGCCGCCGCGGCAACCGGCTCTTCGAGCTCGGGCTCGCGGACGTCGCGCTCGCGCTCTGCGCGGCATCCTCCAAGACCGACCAAGCCGCCATCGATCGCATCGTCGCCGAACACGGGCGCGAGGGCTTCCTTGCGGCCTGGCTGCGCCATCGCGGCGTCGATTGGGCGGCCGACCTCATTCCCAACCTCACCAACCTGGAGAGCCAGCCATGAAACTGCGTATCCCTCGCTCGGCACTTGCCGCCGCCATCCTCGCCATGCCGCTGTCTGTGTCACCGGTGCTGATCGCGCCGGCTTCGGCGCAGTGGATCGTCTACGACCCGACCAACTATGCCCAGAACCTGCTGTCGGCGACCCGCGCGCTACAACAGATCAACAACCAGATCACCTCGCTTCAGAACGAGGCGACGATGCTGATCAACCAGGCCCGTAATCTCGCGAGCCTGCCCTACTCCTCGCTCCAGCAACTCCAGCAGTCGGTACAGCGGACCCAGCAGCTCCTCGGTGAAGCGCAGCGCATCGCTTATAACGTCCAGAACATCGATCAGGCGTTCCGCACCACCTATGGCAACGCCTCGATGTCGGTCTCCGACCAGCAACTCGTCGCGGACGCGCGCGAGCGCTGGCAGAACACCGTCGGCGGCCTGCAGGATGCCATGCGCGTCCAGGCCGGCGTCGTCGGCAACATCGACACCAACCGCTCGCAGATGTCGGCGCTGGTCGGCCAGAGCCAGGGCGCGACCGGCGCTTTGCAGGCCACGCAGGCGGGCAACCAGCTCCTGGCGCTCCAGGCCCAGCAGCTCGCCGATCTCACCGCAGTCGTGGCCGCCAACGGACGGGCGCAGGCACTCGCCGACGCCGAACGGTCGGCCGCCGCCGAACAGGGCCGCGAGCAGCGCCGACGCTTCCTGACGCCGGGCTCGGGATATCAGCCCGGCAACGCGCAGATGTTCCCAGGCAGCAACTGAGGGCGCGGCGATGGACGGAAAAATTCTCGCGCGTATCGGCGCCGTCGGCTTCGTGACCCTCGCGATCACGGCGACGGCCATCGAACTCTCCCGCAAGGACGAACCGCCGCTCTATCGCAGCGTCGCCGCGACGACCGAGACGACCACGGACCCGCTGAAAGCCGAGCTGCGGCGCTGCCAGCAGCTCGGCGAGGCCGGGACCCGCGATCCCGCCTGCCTTCAGGCCTGGTCCGACAACCGCAATCGCTTCCTGAAGCCATCGCAGCCTTTGCAGATCCAGCCGGCGCCTCAAGCCCCGGGTCCACAGGGTACGCCGCAGAACACACCCGCCGCGCGTGAACCCGCCGTCAACAAGCCGGGCCCGGCGATCAACTCCCATAGCAACGAGGCGCGTTGAGATCATGGGCGGCACCGGCGTCATTGACCATTTCCTGGAGGTCTTCACCCGCTACATCGATAGCGGCTTCGGCCTGCTCAGCGGCGAAGTGGCGTTCATCGCCACGACTCTGATCGTGATCGACGTAACGCTCGCCGCGCTGTTCTGGAGCTGGGGCGCCGACGACGACATCATGGCGCGCCTGGTCAAGAAGACCCTGTTCGTCGGCGTGTTCGCCTACCTGATCGGCAACTGGAACAATCTGGCGCGGATCATCTTCGAGAGCTTCGCCGGTCTCGGCCTCAAGGCCTCCGGCACCGGCTTCACCGTCGCGGACATGATGCGGCCCGGGCGAGTCGCACAAACCGGGCTCGATGCCGGGCGGCCACTGCTCGATTCCATATCCGATCTCATGGGTTACTGGAGTTTCTTCGAAAACTTCATTCAGATTGCGGTGATGCTGCTCGCCTGGGCGCTGGTGCTGCTCGCCTTCTTCATCCTCGCGATCCAACTCTTCGTCACGCTGATCGAATTCAAGCTGACGACGCTCGCGGGATTCGTGCTTATCCCCTTCGGTCTGTTCGGCAAGAGCGCCTTCATGGCCGAGCGCGTCCTCGGCAACGTCATCAGCTCCGGCATCAAGGTGCTGGTCCTCGGCGTCATCATCGGCATCGGATCGAGCCTGTTTTCCGAATTCACCGCCGGCTTCGGCGGGCGCACGCCGACCATCGACGAAGCCATGGCAATCGTGCTCGCGGCCCTGACGCTGCTCGGCCTCGGCATCTTCGGTCCAGGGATCGCCAACGGTCTCGTCTCCGGCGGCCCGCAACTCGGTGCTGGCGCCGCAGTCGGAACCGGGCTCGCCGCAGGTGGCATGGTCGCGGCCGGCGCGGCATCCGTTGGTGCCGTCGCCTCGGGTGGCGCGGCGCTCGCAGGCGGCGCGGCAGCCGCCGCGCGCGGGGGCGCCGCCCTCGCGGGCGGAGCATCCACCGCGTACAGCCTGGGCGCCGCAGGCCAGTCGGGCGCCTCGGGCGTGGCCAGTGGCCTGGGCGGCGTCGCCCGGGCCGCTGGATCCGCCGCGACATCGCCGCTCCGGCGCGCCGCCGAACGCTCAGCCGCCAGCATGCGCTCCAACTTCTCCAGCGGAGCCCGAGCCGCTTTCGAGGCGACGGGCGGGTCCTCGACGATGGGCACCGTCGGCGAAGCGGCCAATGACGCCGCACCGAGCCGCGCCGGGGGCGGCGATCAGCCGCCGGCCTGGGCTCGCCGGATGAAACGCTCCCAACAGATGAGCCACGCCGTCTCGACCACCGTCCACGCCGTGCGCAGTGGCGACAGCCACGGGGGCGGTTCCTCCATCAACCTCTCCGAAGGCGACCGCTGATGTTTCGACGACCCTCGACCCACTATGGAAAAGCTCCCGAACCCGAAACGCCGTACCAGCGCGCCGCCCAGGTCTGGGACGACCGCATCGGCTCGGCTCGCGTCCAGGCCCGCAATTGGCGCTATATGGCGTTCGGCTCGCTCTTCCTGTCGGCGGGGTTCGCGGCGGCGCTGGTCTGGCAGTCGGCACGCGGGACCGTTGTTCCATGGGTCGTCCAGACCGACCGTCTCGGCCAGGCGCAGGCGATCGCTCCGGCAACCGCCGACTATCAGCCGACCGATCCCCAGATCGCGTTTCATCTCGCGCGCTTCATCGAGCAGGTCCGCTCGATCCCGGCCGACGCGATCATCGTCCGTCAGAACTGGTTGCGGGCCTATGACTTCACGACGGACCGAGGAGCAGCGGCGCTCAACGACTACGCGCGCTCCAACGATCCCTTCGCCAAGGTCGGCCGCCAGCAGATCGCCGTCGACGTCTCGAGCGTGATCCGTGCGTCTCCGGGTAGCTTCCGCGTCGCATGGACCGAGCGCCGCTACGAGAACGGCCAGCTCGCCGAATCGACCCGATGGACGGCGATCCTCACCATCGTCGTCCAGATTCCGCGCAACGCCGACCGGCTGCGCGCCAATCCGCTGGGGATCTACGTCAACGCAATTTCTTGGTCACGGGAGCTGGGGCAATGACGATGCCGATTTTCCGTAAAGCTGGAGAACCGGCTTTCCGTAGTCACACATTGGCGGCGTTGCTACTTTCAGCCACCGCGCTCGCCGGCTGTGCAACGACGCAGAAGCCGCCGGAAATCAGTTACGATGACGCGCCTGCCGCCGTGCAGACCGTTGATCCGCCCGCGCCGGTGCAGGTCGTCGAGTTGCCGAGGCCGCTACCGCTGCCCGGCCAGATGAAGCCCGTCGAGGAATCGCGCCGCGCGCCCGAGCCGGCCGACCCGACCGCACGGGTCAATCAGGCCAACGCTGCCGCAAGGATTCAGCCGGTGCGCGACGGGTTCATCAACTCGATGCAAGTCTATCCTTTCACGCAAGGAGCCTTGTACCAAGTCTATACGGCGGTCGGACAGATCACCGACATCGCTCTTCAGCCCGGCGAGCAGCTCGTCGGCTCTGGCCCGGTGGCGGCCGGCGACACTGTGCGCTGGATCATCGGCGACACCCAGAGCGGCTCGGGCGCCACGCTTCAGGTCCACATTCTGGTCAAGCCGACGCGCGCCGACCTGATGACCAACCTCGTCATCAACACCAACCTGCGCACCTACCATATGGAGCTGCGCTCGACCGAGCGCACCTATATGGCCTCGGTGTCCTGGCAATATCCGCAGGACCAACTCATCGCGCTCCGCCGCCAGAACACCGAAGCACAGGCGACCCAACCGGTGGCGACGGGCGTCGATCTTTCGCGCATCAACTTCCGCTACGAGGTGACGGGCGACCGTGCGGCGTGGCGGCCGTTGCGTGCCTATGACGACGGCCGGCAGGTCTTCATCGAGTTTCCGAGGGGCATCGGCCAGGGAGAGATGCCGCCGCTCTTCGTCGTCGGCGCCGAGGGCAACACCTCCGAACTCGTCAACTACCGGGTCCGCAACAACTACATGATCGTCGACCGGCTGTTCGCCGCCGCCGAGCTCCGCTTCGGCTCGGGCGACAACCAGAAGCGTGTCCGGATCACCCGCACCGACGGGAGGCCCGCGTCGTGAGCGATGACCGGAACGAGGAAGAGGAGTCCGGAGCGCCGCTTACGGGCTCGGCGCCGGAGGCGGCCGCGTCGATGCGGCTGCGCGCCGATGCGCCGCGTGTCACGCGGCTATCGCGCAAGGTGCTGGCAGGGCTCGGCCTCGTCGCGAGCCTCGGTCTGGGCGGCGCGCTCGTCTACGCACTCCAGACCCGCAATGGCGGCCGGCCGCCCGAGGAACTGTATTCGACCGACAATCGCTCGACAGCGGACGGCCTCCAGGGACTGCCGCGCGACTATACCAGCGTGCCCCAGCTCGGTCCGCCACTGCCCGGCGACCTCGGCAGACCGATCGTCAGCGCCCAGAACCGCGGGCAGCCCGTGCCGACGCCCGGCGTCGTCCAGCCGCAACCGGGACTCAGCGCCGAGGAGCAACGGCGACTTCAGGAAATCGAGACGGCGCGAACGAGCCGGCTGTTTGCGGCGTCGGAAGCACGCAACGCTGCGCCAGTCACTGCAACGGCGCCCAGCACTCCGACGCCGAACCTCACGAGCCTCGGGCTCGCGCCGCCACCGGCGACACCCACGGCTCAAGAACGGCAGCAGGCCTTCCTCAACGCGCCGGTAGACCGGCGCACGGTCGCGGCCGACCGCGTCGCGGCGCCGGCGTCGCCCAACATCCTTCAGGCAGGCGCAGTTATCTCGGCCGCGCTGATCACCGGCATCCGATCTGATTTGCCCGGCCAGATCACGGCCCAGGTCACCGAAAACATCTACGACAGTCCAACGGGCCGCATCCTCCTCATCCCTCAGGGCGCGCGCGTCGTAGGCCAGTACGACAACAATGTGCAGTTCGGGCAAAGCCGTGTCCTCTTGGTCTGGAACCGCCTGATCTTCCCGAATGGGCGGAGCATCGTGCTGGAACGTCAGCCCGGTGCCGACGCCGAGGGTTATGCCGGCCTTCAGGACGGGGTCGATTATCACTGGTGGGATTTGGTCAAGGCTGCCGGGCTCTCGACGCTGCTCAGCGTCGGCGCCGAACTTGCCACGAACGACGACGACCGGCTGATCCAGGCGATCCGCAATGGCGGTCAGGACACGATCAACGATGCTGGCCAACAGATCATCCGCCGCCAGCTCAATATCGCCCCGACGCTCACGATCCGGCCGGGCTTTCCGGTGCGGGTAATCGTCACGCGCGACCTGGTGCTCGAACCATACGGAGGATGAGATGACCAAGCTCAAACTCGGCCCCATCGCCGACGACAAGCCGATCAAGGTGACGGTCGAGCTGCCCGCGCCGCTGCACCGGGATCTCGTCGCCTATGCCGAGGTCCTGGCACAGGAAACCGGCCGGGCCGTCTCCGATCCCGCGAAGCTGATCGCGCCGATGGTACAGCGCTTCATCGCAACCGATAGGGGATTCGCCAAAGCCCGTCGGACGCGATCACTGCAGGGTTAGACGCACAAGCCGTCGTACGTGGGACGCCGCCTGTCTGTGGTCAAAGAAGCTCTAGGAACCGTTCGCCAAGGTGGCGCTCAAAGCGAGCAATCGCTTCAATCCTGGATTCTGATTTCCCGATGACCATACGGCACTCCATCTAACGCTGTCATTCCTGGACCTGATCGGGAGGAAAGTAACGGCCGGGTAAATAGCGCCCAATGTCGAACTCGCCGCCAGCGTGAGACCGAACCCTCGCCCAACCATATTGATCAGGTTCTCGCGACCTACCCGATGTACTGCAATCTTTGGATGAAAGCCCAAAGCAGATACGTTTCGTACGATGATCCCTTCGACCTCAGGGCCATGGAAATCGGCGGCAACGAGAAACGTCTCATTGCGAAGGTCGCTCCAGGTGACGGCTTCATGCCCCGCAAGCCGGTGTTGCGTCGACACAGCAACGTAGAGCTCTTCGTCCCAAAGATGCCTTGCCTCGCAACCGGGAAGACGCGGTTCGCCCGGAATGAAAGCGATGTCGAGACGTCCATTCAACACGCCCGCGGCATTCCCCCGCGAAGTGGCTTCCTCCAGCCTAATCTCGACGTTGGGGAACCCTTGCCGATAGGCTTCGAGAAGGTTACCGAGAGTTCCTTGAGCAAGAGAGCCGACGAAACCTATTCTCAATTCTCCTGCACTGCCTCGCTGAACCTCGGACATTTCGCTGACTGCCTGGCGAAGATGCTCCGCCCCGACTGCCGCGTCGCGCATGAATTTTTGTCCGATGAGCGTCGGCTTGGCGCCGGTCCTTCGGCGCTCGAACAAGGGTACGCCGAGCCTTCGTTCGAGCAACTGAATTCGTCGGCTCAGGGTGGACTGTGAGAGATTGAGTCTGTCGGCGGCACGTCGAAAACTGCCGTACTCGGCCACGTGAAGCGCATATGTTAGATAACGAAGGTCAAGCGCGATATCTGGCATGATGGTCGCTCGCGATGACCAGACCAGCCCTACCGAGGGTTAGGATCGAGGCGCGCCGTCTCATGCCCGCGTCGCTTTCTTCTCGACTTCCAGCGCTTTCTTGACTTTGGGCCGCGCCTCCATGCGTGTCGTGAAAGCCTTTGCATGGGGCCATTGAGCCAAATCCAGGTCGATGCGGCTTGCCCAATTCAGGACAGTGTAGAGGTAGGCATCTGCGACACTGAACCGGTCGCCCAACAGGTAATCGCGCCTTCCGAGGTGGGCATTGGTGAAGGCGATCCGCTGTTGGAGTAGGTCCATCCCCTTGGCGCGAAGATCGTCTGGATACGACGGTGTCCAAAGCGGGGGAAACGCCTTGTGCAGCTCTGTCGCCGTGAAAGTCAGCCATTCGACGCAGCGCGCACGGCTGACCGTGCCGACCGCGGGAATTAGTCCCTCGACGGGCGCAATATCAGCCAGATGCTGAACGATTGCCACGCCCTCAGTGAGAATCTCGCCGTCATCCAGCTCCAGTGCGGGAATGTAGCCCTTCGGATTCACAGCGTAGAAGTCGCCTGCCGAATAGCGATGGTGCTCGTCAACGAGCTCAAGCGCAAAGTCGAAACCGCCTTCTTCCAGCACGATGTGCGGGGCGAGCGAGCAGGTTCCAGGATGGTAGAAGAGTTTCATGCTTGCCTCCTGGTCGCCAGCACGTCCGTTTCACCGGACGTGCTGGCGGGCTCTCCACTTCCGGTCAGAGCCGCATCAGGCCGCCATCGACCACAAGCGTCTGACCGGTCACGAAACGCGCGTCCTCACTGGTGAGGAAGGCGACGGGTCCGGCGATGTCGGCCGGCGTGCCGAGCCGCTTGATCGCCTGCATCATGTAGACCTGCGCTTTCTGCTCGTTCGGCATGCCGCTCGCACCTTCCGTGTCGGTGATGCCAGGATGGACGGCATTGACGATGATGTTGTCAGCCGCGAGCTCATTGGCGAGCGCGCGGACGAGACCGACCACGCCCATCTTCGACGTGATGTAATGGGAGAAGCCCATTCCGGGCGGGGTCACCATGCCGACCGCGTCGGAACCCACGGCGACAATCGATCCGCCACCCGCTTTGCGCATCAGCGGCACGATCGCGCGGGCGCCGATCACATGCGCGTCGAGGTTCACAGCCATTACGCGGCGCCATTCCTCCTGCGTCATCTGGTCGAGTCCGGCGATCGGGTAAATGCCGGCCGCATGCACGAGGATGTCGGCGCGGCCGAACTTCTGCTCCACCTCGCCGGCGACTCGCGCCCAATCGGCCTCACTCGTCACGTCAGCGGCGATGGCGATCGCGCCATTGCCGATCTCGGACGCTTCCTTTGCGGCATCCTCGCGATTGACGAGGACGATTTTCGCGCCGCGCTGCGCCAAAAGATTGGCGATGCCGCGCCCGATGCCCTGCTTGCCGCCGGTGATGATCGCGACCTTGTCCTGATGTGTGCTCATTGATGTCTTCCTTCGTTGTTGTTGGCAAAGTTCTGCCCTTGCCGGCTGCCGAGTGGTCGCCGGACGCAGAGTTTCGATGGCGGCAAGTGCCGTCAGTTGGTTGGCGGAGCGCTCTCGGCCAAAGCCTTCAGGCGTGGCTCACCGATCATGGCGAGCATGTCCGTACTTTCAGCCGTCCAGCCGAGTTCGTCGCGCGCCCTGGGCGAACGCGACCGGCTTGACGAGGCCATAATCAGCGCGCCGAACTCGCCCCAAACATCGTTCGCTTCTTCCGCGGAGACGCTACGCGCCTCACAGCCGAGGTCGCGCGCCACAGCTTCCGCGATCCATCGGTTGGGAATCTCGCCGCCGACGCCATGATACAGTGCGCCCGCTTCGCCGCGTTCAGCCGCCAGCGCATAGAGCCGAGCGATATCCTCGATATGGACATTGGAATAGCTGGCCAGCCCTTCGCCGACATAGCAGGCGGTGCCCGTCGCGGCGACCGAGCGATAGGTCATTGCGACGTGGCCATGATCCGCCGGACCCCAGATCTCCGGTGGCCGGATCACAATTCCATGGATGTCGCGCTTTGGGGCGGCACGCACGAGCGCTTCGACCTCGATACGGCGCGCGGCCAAAGGCTCGGGTGTAAAGACATCCTCCTCGGAGAAGCTGTCCTGGCTCCAGGCTCCGCCTGTCCGCTGGAGGAAGACGCCGGTGCCCGACGTGAAGATGAAGCGCTTGTTCGTCCCGGCGATCGCATCGAGCAGCACTGAGACGGCGTGATGCTCGGCGTCGGGGTGAAGCTGGGCCGCATATATGATTGCATCCGCATCCTTAGTTGCCGCAGCCAAGGCGTTCAGGTTGTTTTCCAGATCGCCGATAATCGGCGTGATCGATGCGGCTCGCAGCCGGTCCGCGCTCTCGGGCGAACGCGTGACACCGCGCACGACATGCCCTGTCGCCGAGAGATGGCGGGATACCCCGCCACCTACGAACCCACCTGCTCCGAATATCAAAATGTGCTGTTTCATGACCCATCCTATCGTGATCAGCAATATACGGACGGCTTTCCATGTGATAAGCCTATATTATTCGATGTTTGATATCTGTTTGGACGATACATGCTGGATGGCGTTTCCCTGGATCACCTTCGCACCTTCGTGGCCGCCG
Source organism: Rhodospirillales bacterium 70-18 (assembly GCA_001899585.1). Taxonomy (GTDB): domain Bacteria; phylum Pseudomonadota; class Alphaproteobacteria; order Acetobacterales; family Acetobacteraceae; genus 70-18. The sequence goes on along the minus strand of MKWE01000017.1, from coordinate 86,889 downwards.
CGGACGAAGGCAGCTTCTCTGCCGCAGGACGCAAACTGGGCCGCGCGCAGTCTGTCGTGAGCCAGACGATCGCGAACCTCGAAGCACAGCTGGAATTGACGCTGTTTGAGCGGACCGCCCGCTATCCGCAGCTCACCGCCGGCGCGAAAAGTCTACTTCCCTCAGCGCGGCAGATCGTCCGTGACGCAGACAGATTGAAGGCCCAGGCGCGCAGTCTCTCCGCAGGCCTCGAGCCCGTCCTGTCGATCGTGGTCGATGTCATGTTCCCGCAGCGGCTGCTGACGGAAGTCGTGAGCGCGTTCGCGTCCGTTTATCCTCGCACGCCAATCCGACTCCACGTCGAAGCGCTCGGCGCCGTCGCTGAATTGGTGGAGGATGGACGATGCAGCGTCGGAATCATGGGAACCTATCCGATGATCCCGCCATCGCTTTCGTCCGAACGTTTGCTGTCCGTCGAAATGGTGACCGTAGTCGCGCCGAACCATGCGTTGGCAAGATGGCGCGGACCCGTGTCGTTGGATCAGGCAGAAACCGAAACACAGCTCGTTCTTACGGATCGCTCCGCCCTGACGAAGGGCGTCGATCTGGGCGTCCAGAGCAGCAACACATGGCGTCTTTCCGATCTAGGCGCCAAACACGCCTTTCTGGTCGCTGGGCTTGGCTGGGGACATATGCCGTTGCCGATGGTTTCAGAAGATCTGGCAGCGGGTCAGCTTGTCCGGATCATGCTGGAAGGGCCTGGACCCGGGCTTTTACCGATGCAGGCCATCTACAAGGCCGACAGCCTTCCTGGCCCGGCCGCTCGGTGGTTGCTTGATCGCATCCGCTCGACTGCGAACGTGCAATTGCGAAATTCGGACGGTCTAAGAGCGTAATTCCGGTCGCTATCGCGTTAGACAAACCAGAATGACCGACCATCTATCGACATTAACGATGGATAGCATCGACTAATATTGGCTACTGCGGCAACGGCAAGGTGGCCATCTAATTGATGGTAGCGGCATCGCCGGCCCTCTCCCACTGAGGAAGCCAACAACATCACTTGCCCCGACGCAAAGCGACGCCGCGCCCCGCGCCCATCCTGCCGCCCTCACAGCGGCGGTTTTGGAACGGCGACAGCGAATTCTTTGACCCGATCGGAGTAAGATATGACAATCATCTCAGTTACGCCACCAGCCGAAGGCACTCCGGTCGAGGGGCTCATCGGCTTCACCCACCGCTACAGCGCCGCGAACGGGGCTCGCATTCACTATGTCGTGGGCGGAGACGGGCCGGCGGTCCTGCTTCTGCACGGCTTCGCCTACACGTGGGAGGACTGGCGGAGAGTCTTGGTGCCGCTCGCCGCAGCCGGGTTCACAGCTATCGCGCCCGATCTTCGCGGCATGGGCTATTCGGAAAAGACCAAGGACGGCTACTCAAAGGTGAATGTCGCCGAAGATGTTCGCGCAATCGTCCGCGAGTTGGGCTTCTCCGAGGTCAACCTGGTCGGCGGCGATATCGGTGCCATGGTCGCCTATGCTTACGCCTCGCGCCATCCGCAGGAGGTCCGCCGGTTCGTGTTCGGTGAGGCGTTCATCCCCGGCTTCGGGCTCGAGGATCACACGAACACGTCGACCGGCGGCTTCTGGCATTTCGGCTTCCATGGCGCGGTCGATATCGCGACCATGCTCGTGGAAGGGCGCGAGGAGAAATACCTCATGCCCTTCTACAAAATGATGTCCACCCACGGCGACGTCGAGAAAAGGATGCGCGAGCGCTTCCTTCCGTTCTTCGAGGCGCCGGGCGGCATCCGCGGCGGCTTCGAGCATTACGGCACGCTGGTCGACGACGTGAAGGAGAACCGGGCGCAGTTCCCGGGCAAGCTGCCGATGCCCGTCTTGGTGCTCGCCGGCGAGAAGGACGGGGCGTTGGAAACGATCGTCGACAGTGTCCGGCGCGTGTCCGATCGGCTGGAGAGCGACGCCGTTCCTGGCGCCGGCCACACCTTCGCCGAGGACAATCCGGACTGGGTGGTCGAGCGGCTGGCTCGCTTCTTTGCGTGAGGAGACTGGACATGCCCAACACAGATATTCTCATCATGACGCAGATCACGCCGCGTCCGGGAAGTACGGCGGGGGCCATCGCCGCGGTCGGCGACCTGCTCGGCTGGGCGTCCGAGCTGCCCGGCTTCATTTGGGTCGATGTGCTCGCCGACCCAGGGCACGGCGATTCCTTCTGGCTGTCGGAGCGATGGGCGTCCCGCGACTTGCGGAACGCCGCACGGCTCGACCCGGCCGGCGCCAAGCGGCTCCAGACGCTTGAGGCGTTGCTGGAGAAGGACGACGTCGCAGGATATGTTCCGGTCGATCTCTACCCCCACCACGCCGGCGCCGATCCCGAGCCTCTCGCGGCGTTGATCCGCACGGCGGGCACCGCGCCCCTGACGCCCAAGCTCGCCGATGGCGCGCCGACGGTGATCATCGCGCGCTTCCACCTAAAGCCGGGCGCCTACGACCGCTTCATGGCCGCCGAGAGAAGGCATGACGACACCCTCGACGACGCCGGGGTGATCGCCCTGGAGATCGCCCGCCACTCGGACAATCCCAACCGCCTTTGCCACTATGAGATCTGGCCGACGCCGCAGAGCCATGGAGCCTATGCCGACAGCTACGAGCGGCAGCGGTTCGTGGCCGACGCGGCGGCGCTCCTGGTCGAGCCCGAGCCGTCCGAGGAACTGCGTCTGCTCGCGCGCTACGTCTCTAAGCGCGCCGCCGAGCCGGCTGCGAAGGGTCTGCTCGTGCCGCCCGTCGACCGCGCGACCCTCTCGCCGGAGGCGCGCAAGGCGATTGAGTCCGCGCCGCCCGTGGCCTTCTTCGACACGATCGGGCACGCCCAGGTCGCGCTGAGGCCCCAGATGGACCTGATGCTGGCGCTGATGGCGAAGGACATCGCCCTCAAGCAGCGTCTGCGCATGCTCGGTGTCTTGCTGGTTCTGGCGACCGAGGGCGTCGTCTACGAGTGGAACCGGCAGCTCGAACCAGCGCTCGCTGCGGGCGTGGTGCAGGAGGAGATCGACGCCATCGCCACGGGATGGCGCGGCTCGCCGCTTTTCAAAGGCGAGGACAGGCTGGCGCTGCAGGCTACGGCGGAAGTCCTGTCGCTGGGGCGCGTTGCGCCAGGCACGTTCACGAGCCTGATCCGAGATCTTGGCTCGCCGTCAACGATCGAACTCCTGCTGAACGTGGGTCACTTCCGGTCGATGGGTCAGATCATCTTGTCAGCCCAATTGCCGGCGGAGCCGAGCCCGAAGGAGGCAGACGACAGACTAAAGGCTGAATAGCGAAAGGTGCCGAGGCCGCGTCACATCAGCACGTCGATCACTCTTCCATCGACGCGCAAAGCGTACTCGCCTCACGCGCCGCGCTTCGAGATGGCCCGCTTCATCGCGTGCTGCTCCTGGATTTCTCGCCCATGCAGCGACGCCAAAATCGCCGATCGCCAAGAATGTCTTCCCGCGTCCACAATATTCCTATGCATCAGTCCCTCCATCAGATTGACCTTCCGATGTGTACGCTACGATGCGATATTCCCGCATGGAGAGATTGGAGGGCTTCCATCTTTCGAGACCTATCGCTTTCTATCTCGGAAACGCCGAAGCGATGGAGTCTGACATGGCAACAGTATCTTCAAACGCCGCACTGCGGCGCACTATCCGACGCCAACAGTTGCGCGAGATGATCCCGCTGGCTGACAGCACCATCTATGAAATGGAGCAGCGTGGTGAATTCCCGCGACGCTTTGCGCTTTCTCCCAGATGCATCGTCTGGGACCTGGCTGAAGTCGAAGCGTGGCTGCTGGCACGACGCGCAGCGCCGATCCGTCGCGCTCAGCACCCGGACGTCACAAAGCGGAAGACGCGGCCAATCAAAGGGCGGGATCCAGCTCCATCAGAGGCATAGCTGGCGGCAAGAGAACGGGGGTGTGCTTACGTCCCTCCACCCACGCATCCACAATGTCACACCATTCTTGCATCATGTGGCGGCGCTGAACCTCGTACTCCGCCTTGTTATAGACGCCGCGGGATGACCGGCCATCCTCGTGCGCTAAGCACTTCTCGATCCAGTCGCTATTGAAGCCCAACTCGTTGAGCAGTGTCGAACCGGTGCGGCGCAAATCATGGACGGTAAACGGCTCTAGCGGCAGCCCCTCCTTTTTGGCCTGCTCGACGACCGCATAGGTCACGCGATTGAACGTCGCGCGCGACATTGGCGCGTCGGCATCATACCTGGATGGCAGTACATATCGCGAGTTGCCCGCACAGGTCTTGAGCGCAATCATGATGTCGAGGGTCTGGCGCGAGAGATAAACGTTGTGCGCCTTCGATCGCTTCATTCGCTCCTTCGGGATCGTCCAGACAGCGTTCTCGAAATCCACCTCGTCCCAAACTGCATCCTGCAACTCGCTCTTGCGCACCATCGTCAGCAGATACAGCTTCATCCCCAACCGGATCGTCGGCAAAGTCGCGACGTTCTCAAGTTGCCGGAGCATGATCCGGATCTCGGTGGGAGATAGCGAGCGATCCTTCGGTGCGAAGGTCGCGATTGATGCCGGGCCGACGTCGTCGGCCGGGTTTGCGACCTTCTCGCCATGCAGGATGGCGAACCCGTAGATTTGCTTCAGAATGTCCCGCACATGGATCGCCGTCGCCGGCGCGCCGCGATCGACGATCTTCCCGCAATGCGCACGCAGATCGTCCGGCGTGATCTCCGTAAGGAGTCGATTGCGCCATACCGGAAGGAGCTCCCTTTCGAAGATCGAGCGTCTCATGGCCCGAGTGCTGTCAGCCATCGGCCCATTGACGAGCCACTTCTCTCCGAATTCCCCGAAGCTTTTGGCTTCCTTGAGCCGCCGCTTGTCGCGCTGCTTCTCGATCGCAGGCGACCGCCCTTCGCTTATGGCCCGCCTTGCATCGATGCAGAGCTCGCGAGCGCGGGCGAGCGAGATACCGTCGCGGCCGTACTTCCCGAGGTAGACGGTCTCGCGCCGCCCGTTCAGGCGATAGTCGAGGCGAAACGATATCGCTCCCGAAGTCATGACGCGAACGTACATGCCGTCCCGATCCGAGACCTTGTACATCTTGGCCTGCGGCTTCAGTGCCTTGATTGCAGCATCCGTCAGCATTTCCGCGCCACCTCCAAAAAGTACCGTCATGCGGTTTTGGGCGGCCCTTGGCGGAAAATATGACGTTATTTCAGATGTTTATATCTGAAAAAGTACCGTCAAGGACCTCATCTGTCTTGACGGTACTTCGGATTTCGGAGCTGATCAATATGGTCGAGGCCCGTCACGTGGACCGTCAAGCCCGATCTCTGGCCACCGATAGATGCCGATAGGCACCGAGGAAATTTTTATTATTTATCATGGTGTTATGGCGAACCATGGCGTAGTTTCGGATACCGCCGGAGGGGCAAAAATCATTCCCACTCGATCGTGCCCGGTGGCTTGCTGGTGATGTCGTAGGTGACACGGTTGATGCCGCGCACCTCGTTGACGACCCGGCCGGCGACACGGGCGAGGAAGCCCATGTCGAACGGGTAAAATTCGGCGGTCATGCCGTCGGTGCTGGTGACGGCGCGCAGCGCGCAGGCCATGTCGTAGGTGCGGCCGTCGCCCATCACGCCCACGGTGCGCACCGGCAGCAGCACGGCGAAGGCCTGCCAGATGGCGTCGTACAAGCCGGCGGCGCGGATCTCCTCCAGGTAGATCGTGTCCACGCGGCGCAGCAGGTCGGCCTTCTCGCGGGTGACGGCGCCAGGGATGCGGATGGCCAGGCCGGGGCCGGGGAACGGGTGGCGGCCGACGATCGACTCGGGAATGTCCAGTTCGCGGCCGAGTACTCGGACCTCGTCCTTGAACAGCTCCCGCAGCGGCTCCACGAGTTGCATGCGCATGCGCTCGGGCAGGCCGCCGACATTGTGGTGGCTCTTGATGGTAACGCTTGGGCCGCCGGTGAAGCTGACACTCTCGATCACGTCCGGATACAGCGTGCCCTGGGCGAGGAAATCGGCGCCGCCGAGCTTTTTCGCCTCCTCCTCGAACACCTCGATGAACAGCCGCCCGATGGTCTTGCGCTTGGTCTCGGGATCGGTGACGCCGTCCAGCGCCGAAAGGAACATCTCCGAGGCGTCACGGTGGACGAGCTTGATATTGAAGCGGTCGCGGAAGGTAGTCACCACCTCCTCGGACTCGCCGGCGCGCATCAGGCCGTGATCGACGTAGATGCAGGTAAGCTGGTCGCCGATCGCCTCGTGGATCAGCACCGCGGCCACCGAGGAATCCACGCCGCCCGAAAGGCCGCAGATGACCCGGCCGGTGCCGACCTGGGCACGGATGCGGGCGATCTGAGTGTCGCGGAAGCCGGCCATGGTCCAATCGCCCTCGCAGCCGGCAACGCCGCGGACGAAGTTGCGCAGCAGTTGCGCGCCGTGCGGGGTGTGCACCACCTCCGGGTGGAACATCAGGCCGTAAAAGCGGCGGGAATCGTCGGCGAAGGCGGCGAAGGGGGCACCCTCGCTGGTGCCGACTGCGCGGAAGCCGGGCGGCAGGCGGATCACCCGGTCGCCATGGCTCATCCACACCTGCTCGCGCCCGCCCTGCTGCCAGACGCCGTGGAACAGGGCGCAATCGTCCTTCACGTCGACGAAGGCGCGGCCGAACTCGCGGTGGTCGGAGCTTTCGACCTCGCCGCCTAGCTGCGCGCACATCGCCATCTGGCCATAGCAGATGCCGAGCACCGGCACACCCGCCTCGAACACCATCTGCGGCGCGCGCGGGCTGTCGCCGTCGGGCACGCTGGCGGGGCCGCCGGAGAGAATGATCGCACGCGGGGCGAAGGCGGCGATGCGGCCGGGATCGGCGTCGAACGGCCATATCTCGCAATAGACCCCGGCCTCGCGCACGCGGCGGGCGATCAATTGCGTCACCTGGCTGCCGAAATCCAGGATCAGGACACGGCCGGCGGTGGCCTGGGTGGGGGTGGTGGACATGCGGGGCACCCTGTCATTCACGGTGCGGGGTCTTGCAGCATGATCCCTGGCGCGCCGCAAGGCTGGAATGTGCGCGGCTGGCGTGCGGCACGGCATGGCGGCGGGGGCGCGGTAACCCCATGTAACCGCGGCCCCGGATAAAGGACCGTGCCGATGCCTCGCCACCTGCCCTCCTTGCCACATCACGCTCTGGTCCTGGTCGTGCTGCTGCTGCTCGCTGCGCCGCGGGCCTGGGCCGGCGGGGGGTTCGACGACGCCGCCCTGGTGGCCCGCCTGCTGCCCTCGGTGGTGGCGATCGACACCACCACCCTGCCCTCCGCCGAACCCGGCAAGCCAAAGCCGCCCCCCGTCATCGACCACGCCAGCGGCTTCGTGATCGACTCGTCCGGCGTGATCCTGACCAGCGGGCATGTGGCTGACGGCAAGGGTGCAATCCGCGTGGTGCTGCAAGACGGCACGGTGCTGGCCGCACGGGTGCTGTTCCGTGCGCCGGTTGATCTGGCGATGCTGAAGGTGGAGGCCGGCCGCCTGCTGCCGGCGGTGCAATGGGGCGACAGCGACCGCTTGCGCCCCGGCGACGGGGTGGTCGCCATCGGCAACCCGCTCGGCATCGGCATCTCGGTCTCCGCCGGCATCGTCAGCGCACTTGGCCGCGATATTCACGCCACACCGTTCGACGATTTCATCCAGACCGACGCGGCTCTCAACAAGGGCAATTCCGGCGGGCCGCTGTTCAACCTGAAGGGCGAGGTGATCGGCGTCGCCACCGGCCTGATCACGCCGAAGGGGGTGAGCGGCTCGATCGGGCTGGGGCTGGCGATTCCCGGCAACGATGCGCAGTTCATGGTGGATAGCTTTAACAGGTTCGGCCGTGTGCGCAGCGGCTGGCTGGGCGCGCAGGTGGCGGCGGTGACCCCGGGCATCGCCGACAGCCTGGAACTGCCGCAGCAGCACGGCGCGGTGGTGACCGGCGTGCTGCCCGGCGGGCCGGCGGCCAAGGCCGGGCTGCAGGTGGGCGACGTGATCCTGCGCGCCGGCAGCCAGGCGGTCACCGGGCCGCATATGCTCGCCCGGCGGTTCGCCACCGCCACGGTGGGCGACAGCCTGCATCTCACCCTCCTGCGCGCCGCCACGCCCGCCGCCGTGGACGTGGTGGTGGGAGAGGCCCCGGAGCCGGCGGGCAAGGCGGCGGCGCCGCCGACCATCAAGCCACGGCCCGATCTGGGACTGTCGCTGGCGCCGCTCGACGCGGCGGCGCGGCGTCAATATGGCATCCCGGCGACGCTGCACGGCGTGCTGGTGGCCGCCGTGGCGCCGGACAGCGTGGCGGCGGAACATGGCCTTGCCGCTGGCGACGTGATCGCGCGAACGCAATGGAGCGCGGTGGAGCGGCCGGAGGATGTGGAGGCCGGCATCGAGAGCGCGCGCGGCACCGGGCGCGGGCATGTCATGCTGGCGGTGCAGGGGCCCAGCGGCGCACGCCTGCTGGCGCTGCCGCTGGCGGGCGGCTGATCAGGGCGCCGAAGAGGTGGCCTGCGCCAGCGTGTCGATCGGTGACCAGACATAGGCGGTCTGCACCACCGCCTCGCCACCCACCTGGATGGTCGCCTCAGCCGAGGGCTTGCCGCCCAGCCGGGCGTAGAACCAGCGGCTGGGATTGTCCCGCAACACCCAGACGAAGGCCGAGCGGCACCCCGCCGCAGCCAGCTGCACCGCCGCCGCGCGCATCAGCCGCCGGCCAAGGCCACGCTCGCGCCAGTCATCCAACACGTACAGGGTCTCGATCTCGCCTTCGGCCGGCGGCGGGCCGGCGCCGCGCTCACGGGCAAGGATGCCGGTCACGAAGCCCACCACCAGCGGCCCGGCCGAGGCGCTGCGCTGGCCGGCCCGTTGCGGCTCCAGGTCCGGGCCGGACGCGGTGGCGACGTGCACGCCAACCCCCGAACGGATCGCATGGTCGTAATGCGCCGCCTGGCGGACCGGCGACAATGTGGCCAGGAAATCGTCGGGCAGGATCCCGGGATAGGCGCTGCGCCAGGCGGCGACATGCACCGCCCCGATCGCCGCCGCATCGGACGGCCGCGCCCGGCGGATGGTGATCACCCCTGCCCTCCCGTCGGCTCCGATGCAGGCTCGGCCACGGGCTCGGCGGCTCCGGTACGTTCCAGCACGGCGCCGAAAAAGCCGTCGGTGCCGTGGCGCAGCGGCGTCAGGCGCAGGTACGGGCCGTCCACAGGTGGCGGACCGGACAGGAACGTCGCCTCCGCCCAGGCATGCGCCAGGGGCACCAGGGTGAAATCGGGATGGGCGGCCAGAAACGCCTCCACCTGCGCCTCGTTCTCCTGCGTGAGCACCGAGCAGGTAGCGTAGACCAAGCGGCCTCCCTTGCGAACCAGCCGTGCCGCCGCCTCCAGGATGCCGGCCTGCTTGGGCACCAGCTCCAGCAGGTCGCGCTCGCCCAGCCGGGTGCGGGCATCCGGATTGCGCCGCCAGGTGCCGGTGCCGGTGCAGGGAGCATCCACCAGCACGCGGTCGAAGCTGGCGGCGCGGCGCTTGGCCCATTTGCTGCCCGGCTCGATCAGATGGCGCTCGACATTATGCACCCCGGCCCGGCGCAGCCGGCGCACCGCGCCATCCAGCCGTGGCACCGAGACGTCGCAGGCGACGATGTGGCCGCCGTTCTGCATGGTCATCGCCAGCGCCAGCGTCTTGCCGCCAGCGCCCGCGCACCAGTCGGCCACCCGCATCTGTGGCCGCGCGTCCACCAGGGCGGAGAGCACCTGGCTGCCCTCGTCCTGGATCTCCACCAGCCCGGTCTGGAAGGCGGGGCCGGCCGAGACCAGCCGGCGGCCCGGGATGCGCAGGCCCCAGGGCGAAAGCGGCGTCGGCGCTGCCTCGATCCCCTCGGCGGCCAGTGCCGCGCGGGCCTGCTCACGGCTGCCCTTCAGGATGTTCACCCGCAGGTCGAGCGGCGCCGGCTCGCCCATCGCCGCCATCTCCTCGGCCAGAGCGTCGCCGAAGCGGGCGCGCAGATGCGGCAACACCCAGTCCGGTACTTCCAGCCGCACCGCCTCGGGCATGGCCGGGTGGTCCAGCGTGTGGGTTTCCAGCCCCCCAAGCATCGCCTTTTCCGCCTGCGACAAATGGGTCGGGCCGAACTGGCCGCCGGAGAAGCTCTGCGCCACGCCGTCCAGCGACCAGCCGGTCAGCAGCAGCTGTGCCGCCACCAGCAGGCGCGGATTGGTGCGCGCGCCGGCCTGTTGCAGCCACCAGTCCAGCCGGCGACGGGCGCGGATGACGCCCCATGTCCGCTCGGAGATGGCGCGGCGGTCGCCGGAGCCGATGAAGCGGCGGTTGCGGAAAAAATCGTTGGCCACCGCGTCGGCCGGCTTGCGCGGCGCGCCCTCGATGGCGGCCAACAACTCGATGGCGGCGGCGATCCGTGCGGCTGGCGTCACCCGTGGCTGGCCCCGGCGGCGCCCTGCTTCGGCTGGCTGCCGGACGCGCCGATATCGGCCGGGGTGAAGGGCAAGCTCAGCCCTCCTGACGGTAGTTGGGGGCCTCGCGGGTGATCGCCACGTCGTGCACGTGGCTCTCGCGCAGGCCGGCGCCGGTGATGCGCCGGAAGCGGGCGTTGACCTGCAACTCGCCGATATTGGCGCTGCCGGTATAGCCCATGCCGGCGCGCAGCCCGCCCACCATCTGATGCAGCACTGCCGAGACCGGGCCCTTATAGGCCACCCGCCCCTCGATGCCCTCGGGCACCAGCTTCAGCGTGTCCTTGATCTCCTGCTGAAAATACCGGTCCGCCGAGCCGCGCGCCATGGCGCCGATGCTGCCCATGCCGCGATACGATTTGTAGGAGCGGCCCTGGTAGAGGAACACCTCGCCCGGCGCCTCGTCGGTGCCGGCCAGCAGGCTGCCGACCATGACGCAGTCCGCCCCCGCGCCAATCGCCTTGACGATGTCGCCCGAGGTGCGGATGCCGCCATCGGCGATCGCCGGCACGTCGTGCGCGCGGCAGACCGCGGCGGTTTCCAGCACGGCGGAGAATTGCGGCACCCCGACACCGGCGACCACGCGGGTGGTGCAGATGCTGCCCGGGCCGATGCCGATCTTGATGGCGTCCGCGCCGGCGGCGATCAGGGCGGCTGCGCCCTCGGGGGTGGCGACGTTGCCGGCGATCACCTGCACGGCGTTAGACAGCGTCTTGATGCGCTCCACCGCCGCCAGTACCCCGGCGGAATGGCCATGCGCGGTATCGACCACGATCACGTCCACCCCGGCGGCGATCAGCGCACGGGCACGGGCATGCCCGTCCTCGCCCACGCCGGTGGCGGCGGCGACGCGCAGGCGGCCAAGCTCGTCCTTATTGGCCAGCGGATGGGCCTGCGCCTTGTCCATGTCCTTGACAGTGATCAGCCCGACGCAGCGATAGGCGTCGTCCACCACCAGCAGCTTCTCGATGCGATGGCGGTGCAGCAGGCGGCGCGCCTCCTCGGGGTGCACCTCCGCGGTCACCGTGATCAGGTTCTCCCGCGTCATCAGCTCGTAGACCTTCAGCGCCGGGTCGGTGGCGAAGCGCACGTCGCGGTTGGTCAGGATGCCGACCAGCCGGCCGGTCTCGCGCTCCACCACCGGGATGCCGCTGATGTGGAAGGTGTTCATCAGGGCGCGGGCGTCGGCCAGGGTCTGGTCGGGGTGGATGGTCAGCGGATTGACCACCATGCCGGACTCGAACTTCTTGACGCGGCGGACCTGGGCGGCCTGCTCGTCGATCTCCAGGTTCTTGTGGATCACGCCCATGCCGCCGTGCTGGGCCATGGCGATCGCCATGCCGCCCTCGGTGACGGTGTCCATCGCCGAGGAGACCAGCGGGATGTTGAGGCTGATGGTGCGGGTCAGCCGGGTGCGGGTATCGACGCTGCCCGGCAGCACCTGCGAATAGGCAGGTGCCACCAGCACGTCATCGAAGGCCAGCGCCTCGGTGATGCGCAGGGAAACGTCCGGCAGCGCGGGGCGGCCCGATGCTTCAATTTGGGTCGAGAGGGGAGATGTATCCTGGGGCGCCATGGCCGGACCTTTCCGCAACCTTGGCGGCCCCACTTAGTCCCGCCCGGGCCGCGACGCAAGCACAGTCGCGTGATGATATGGCTGCCATGTGCTGGCATGCCCGCCGCAGCGGGCGGGCCGGCGGCTATTCCGCGCCGCGGAAGCCGGTGGCGACGACGTAGAGCTCGCTGCTCTCCTTGCGGCTGGCCGGCGGCTTGGCATGGCGCACCGAGGCGAACAGCCGCTTCATCGGCTTCAGCATCTCCTTCTCGGTGCCGCCCTGGAACACCTTGGCGACGAAGGCGCCGCCGGGCGCCAGGATGCGGGTGGCGAAGTCCAGCGCCAGCTCGGCCAGCGCGATGATGCGCAGATGGTCGGTGGCGGCATGGCCGGTGGTGTTCGGCGCCATGTCCGACAGCACCAGGTCCACCTTGCCGCCCAGCAGCGCCTCCAGCCTGGCCGGCATGTCCGGGTCGTTGAAGTCGCCCTGGAGCAGCACCGCGCCCTGCACCGGGTCGACCGGGAGCAGATCGAGTCCCACCACATGGGCCACGCCGCGGCGCACCGCGACCTGCGTCCAGCCGCCGGGCGCGGCACCCAGGTCCAGCACGCGCATGCCCGGTCGCAGCAGGTGGAACTTCTCGTCCAGTTCGATCAGCTTGAAGGCAGCGCGCGAGCGCCATCCCTCCGCCTTGGCCGCAACCACATAGGGGTCGTTGAGCTGGCGGGCGAGCCAGCGCTGCGACGCGGTGGTGCGCCCGCGCGCGGTGCGCAGGCTGACCGACAGCGAGCGAGTGCCGGCCGGCCCCTTGGGCGGCCGCTTGGCGGGCGGTTTGGTCACGTGCGGTGCTCCATGCGCCGCTTCTACGCCGCCACGCCGGGCCGCGCCACCGTCCCGCCCGGCCCTACCTCCGCCCGGCCCTACCCCCGCACCGGACCGCGCGCCATCGCCGATTCGCGCCACATCGCGCCACCATCGGCCCGCCCAGTGCTACGGCGGGCCCCGGACCGCTCCGCCCGGATCATCCGCAGCAGCATCCCTTCGCGCAGCCCCCGATCGGCCACCACCACCTGCGGCGCCGGCCAGGTCCGCTGGATGGCGGCGAAGATGGCGCAACCCGGCAGCACGAACTCCGCCCGCTCCGGCCCCACGCAGGGGTGCAGCGCCAGGCCCTCGCGGCCCAGCGCCCGCAGCCGCTCCAGCGCCTCCGCGGCCTCCCGGTGCAGCAGGACGGCGCCGTCGACCGCCGGGCGGGAGTAGCGGGGCAGGTTCATCACGATGCCGGCCAGCGTGGTGACGGTGCCCGAGGTGCCGAGCAGCCGCACCCCGCCCTGGCGGATCTCGTGGCCGATGCAATGCACCGACTCGAAGCCACGCAGGCGGGCGGCGACATCTTCGACCATGGCGGCGAAGCCGTCCTCGGTGTCGGCGGCGGCGCCGAAGCGCTCGGCCAGCGTGACCACGCCCACCGGCAGGGAAACATAGCCAATCAGCTCCGGCCCGCCGCGATGCACCCCCAGCCCCGGGTCGCAATCGGCCAGGCGCACCCAGGCCAACTCGGTCGAGCCGCCGCCGATGTCGAACAGCAGCGCCCGCCGCCCGTCGCCGGCCAGCAGCGGCGCGCAACTTTCCAGAGCGAGTTCCACCTCCTCGCGGGTAGAAATCACGCCGATCGGCAGCCCGGTCTCACGGCGCACCCGGTCGAGGAACTCGGCACCGTTGGCCGCCTGCCGGCACGCCTCGGTGGCGATCGCCCGCAACCCGCGCAACGGCCGGCGCGCCAGGCGCTGGGCACAGCCATGCAGCGCCGCCAGCGCCCGGTCCATCGCGGTGGGGCTGAGCTGGCCGCTGTGCTGCAGCCCCTCCCCGAGCCGGACGATCCGGCTGAAGCTGTCGAGTACACGAAACCCCTCGCCGGCCGGCGCACCGACCAGCAAGCGGCAATTATTGGTGCCCAGGTCGACCGCGGCAAAGGCGGGCGGAGCCGTCCTCGCCTTCTCGGAACCAGACGTTGCGGCATCCTCGACCATCGTTCCTACGCACACCGCACGTTACAAAGCTTATCATTCTCCGTCGCCACGCCCGGAGCAAGCACCATTTCGGTTCGCGGACATATCCACCAGCAGACATGGTGTTGCACACCGGCGGGGTGCATGCTATCTGCCCGCTCCTGCCGCTTTGGGGGATAGTTTAGCGGTAAAACTCCCGGCTCTGACCCGGGCATCCTTGGTTCGAATCCAGGTCCCCCAGCCACTTACGGCACAAACCTCTGATTTCGCTGTATGATTCGCCCACGGCCAACCGCCGAGGCCGTCTATGCGTGCCATGCTCCCACAACGCTCCCACAAAGGCGCGTCCCCCAGCCGTCTCACCCGTAAGCGCGGCGTCTTCTACTGGCGCAGGCGGTTGCCAAACGGGAGGGAGGTTGCCATCAGCCTGACCACCCGTGGCTACCGTGAGGCCGAGCACCGGGCGGGGCTGGTGAACGGCGCATTTGACGGGGCGTGGAGGAAGGCGATGGCGGAATCAGGCAGCGAGAAGGCCGGTCCCGGCGCGAAACTGCTTGAGCCGACCGCTGCCACGGAATAGCGTTAAGATTGTCCAACTATCAGTGTGGATGGAACGCATGAGTGACACCAAGAGCATCGACCAGGGCAAGTCCGGTACTTGCGGTTTCGTGTCGGTTTTGGACGTTCTTAACCGCAGCGGCCGGCTGAAACACATGGAAAAGGGCCGAGACAACATGACGTTGGGGGAAATCCACCAGCGGCTAGGTGCGGAAATGATCACGTACCTCAAGATGACGGAGGTGGAGCGACCGACAATCGCGCAGGGAATCCTGGCGTTCACGCAGTCATTCGGCGCGCCCTACAGCGGCTACACCAGCATTCAGGACATCTGCAGGCGTATCAAGAACGAGGTGCTAGTCGGTCCGCGCAACGCAAGCGATTGGACGAACTATCAGGGTGGGATCGGCGTGGGCTTTCCGCCGGCCGCGGTGCTGGATTACCTCAAGCAAGTGGGGCTCAAAGGGGAGCAGAAGACGGTGAATAATCCGGCGTACACCGCGCAGGAACTTCTGAAGCACAAAGACTGTATCGTCGGCTGCGGGCGGACCGATCACAACAGCCCCTACGGCGGCCTGCGGCACTGGGTCTACGTCACCCCGGATGGCAAGGTGTGCACCTGGGGCAATGTCACCGATTTGACCAGCGAGGGGCTTCCGGCGTCGCTGACGCGTTACGGATGGGTCCCGGCCGTCATCGAGCTGAAGTGACAGCGCGCAACTGTTTCGTGCCTCGTCCATGCGGGCGGGGTAATGTGTGGTTCGCTTCTCGTTCCGTTATGCGGTGCTAATCCCGCTAACCTGCTAATCGCCATTCCCAACCAAGGTCATCCGCCACCCCTGCGGCCCTTCATACGCCTCCGGCGGTGCTGTCAAAGCAACTTGATCGCTTGGAACCCCGGCCCCTATCCTCCGCTGATGGACAATCCGTTCAACCGCGTCACCCACAAACGCGGCGTGTTCTATTGGCGCAAGCAGTTGCCAACCGGATGTCGCTGATATGCGCCGGGGCTTCGTCGTTGCTGGTGGCGCCGACGAAATCTGTGCCGCCGCCGTGGGCGGGGTGGCGCAGGCTACTTGCCGCCCGCCAGCCGCTGCAACCGGGCCGCCCCAGCGAGCACCGCCACCGTCCCGGCCGCCAGCAGCACGGTGAGCGCAGCCGCGTCGAACACCGCGCCACGGTCGGACAGGCCGAATATGCCGACCGGCAGGGTGACCCAGGACGGCGGGTAGACCATCACGGTGGCGCCGAGTTCACCCATCGACAGGGCGAAGCCGAGGCTGAATGCCGCCAACAATTGCGGCGCCAGCAGCGGCAGGGTGATGCGGCGCAGCCGGTAGAGCGGACCGGCGCCGAGGCTTTCGGCGATCTGCTCAAGCTCCGCCGGGAGCTGCGCCAGCCCGGCCGCAACCATGCCGTAGGCGAAGGCCGAGACCATCACGAAATGAGCGGCGAGCACGATCCAGACCGTGCCGTTGAGCAGCAAGGGCGGGCGGCTGAACGCCACCAGCAGGCCAAGCCCCACCGAGATCGAGGGCAATGCGCTCGGCAGGAAAAACACGAGTTCCAACCAGCGGCGCGCCCCGCCGCGGACCCGTCGCAGCGCCAGCGCCGCCCAGGTGCCGAAGGCAAGCGCGGCGAGGCTGGCTGCGAGCCCGGTGAGCACGCTGGCGCGCAACTGCGCGGCCGGCTCGGCCCGCAGCGTCCCGGCAAGGTGGGACAGCGTCATGTGGCTCGGCAGCACACCGTTCCACTGCCCGGTGAGGCTGGCGAGCAGGATCAAGCCGAGCGGCACGCCGTAGACCAGCAGCAGCAGCAGGCCGAGCACCGTCCAGGCCGTGCTGCGGGCAGCGGCCGACCAGAGCAGCATCAGCCGCGCCCCCCGGAACCGCGCGTGCCGATGCGCAGCAACGCCCGATAGGTGGCGAACAGCGCCAGCGACAGCGCCAGGTTGACCCCGGCGATGGCGCAGGCGGCGGGGTAGTCGAATTCCTGGATCGCCTTGTCGTAGACCAGCAGCGGCAGCGTGATGACGCCCTTCGCACCGATGAAGAAGACGATGCCGAACTCGTTGACCGTCAGCAGCAGGCACAGGCTGCCGCCGGCCAGCAGCGCCGGCAGCGCCGCCGGCAGCACAATGCGCCGCACGATGCGCCACGGCCGGGCCCCGAGGCTGCCGGCGATCTCGATCTGGGCTGGCTCGAGCTGGGCGAAGGCGGCCAGCAGCGGGCGCAGCACGAAGGGCGTGTAGACCGTGACCTCCGCCAGCACCACGCCCCATTGGCTGTAGAGGAAATCCACCGGCGGCAGCGCGTGCGGCCCCGCCTCGGACAGCGCGAGCAGCGTGCCGTTGAGCAGGCCGGCGGCGCCGTAGACGAAGGTGAAGGCGAGCGCGACCAGAAAGGTCGGCAGCGCGATGATGCTGTCGACCAGCCTGGCGGCCAATGCGGCGCCGCGGAATGGCACGAAGCCGATCAGCACCGCCAGGGTGAAGCCCAGCACCAGGCAGCCGGCGGTGCTGCACAGCGCGATCCAGACCGTGCGGACCAGCGCGCCGAGGAACAGGCTGCTGCCCAGCACCGCGAAGCCGCCCGGCGCCGCGAGCGGCGTGGCCAGCACCAGCGCGAGCGGATACAGCACCAGCACGGCGCTGATCGCCAGCGGCGGCAGCCAGACCAGGCGGGCGGCCGACATCTCAGCCCGGCTCGTGCGGAAGCAGGGTGGCGTCGTCCGGCGCGAAGCGCAGCGCCAGGCTTGTGCCGGGTGCCGGCGGCATGCGCAGCGGCGGCAGGCTGACCCGCAGCGTCTGGCCGGCGACGCAGAGTTCCAGCAGGTGCCGCTCACCCTGCCAGTGCACCATGCGCAACTCGGCCGGCAGCAGGTTGCAGGCGGCGGAGCAGGCGGCGGACGCGTCGGCCAGCGTGATGTCGTGCGGGCGCAGGCACAGCAGCGCACGCGCACCCGCGATATCGGCATCAGGCACTTTCAGCCGCGTGTCGCCCAGGCGCACCGTCGCCATGCCGCCGAGCACCCTCCCCTCCACCGCGACCTCCAGCAGGTTGGCCTGGCCGAGGAACTCGGCGGCGAAGCGGTTGGGCGGACGGCGATACAGCGCCTGCGACGGCCCTTCGGCGAGCTTGCGGCCGCCGCACAGGATGGCGATGCGACTGGCCAGGGTCAGCGCCTCGCCCTGGTCGTGGGTGACATAGAGCACGGTCAGCCCGGGCAGGTCGCGGTGCAGCGCCGCCAGTTCGTCCAGCATGGCGCGGCGGATCGGCGCATCCAGCGCGGAAAGCGGCTCATCGAGCAGCAGCACCTGCGGCCGGATCGCAAGCGCGCGGGCGATCGCCACCCGCTGCTGCTGGCCGCCGGAGAGCTGGCGCGGCAGCCGGTCTGCGAACCCGTCCATGCCGACCAGAGCGAGACATTCGGCGACCCGCGCCCGCACCGCCGGCCCAGGCTGGCCGCGCGCTCGCAGTCCGAAGGCGACGTTTTCCACGACACTCATATGCGGGAACAGCGCATAGCTCTGCACCACCATGCCGATATCGCGCGCGGCCGGCGGCAGGCCTGTCACGTCGCGCCCGGCGATGGCGATGCGCCCGGCATCGGGACGGACGAAGCCGGCGACGGCGCGCAGCGCGGTGGTCTTGCCGCATCCGGAGGGGCCGATCAACGCCATGATCGAACCCGCCGCGACCTCCAGACAGAACGCGTCGAGCGCCACGGTGCCGCGATAGCGGACCGTGACGCCCGTCATCGCGATGCCGCCGGCGTAGCTGGCGCCGGCGGCATCGGCAGGCCGGGTCAACTGCCGATCGCCTGGTTGTCGGTCGCTCAGCTGCCGGTCGCCGCGTGCCAGCTTGCCACGTCGGCCTGCAGGTCGCGCGCCACCGCCGCCCAGTCGGGTGACCAGATCGTGACACCCTTCATGGTGTCGCTCAGCATCTTGTAGGAGGCGTCGCCCGGGGTGACGTCGGTGCGCACCGGCAGGCCCTTGGCCACGGCGGTCACGCTCTCCTGCGCCGCCTTGGAGAGCAGGAAGTCGATCAGCTTGCGGCCGTTATCGGCATGAGGCGCGCCCTTCACCAGTCCGGCATAGTACGGCAGCGCGAAGGTGGAGCGCACGCCGTCCGGCCCGGCCGGGAAGAAGATGCGGATATTCGGGTTGTCGGCCATCTGGGCAGCATTCATCTGCACGTCGCCATTGGAAACCCACAGTTCGCCCTTGTTGACCAGCGCGGTGAGCCGGCCGGTGGAGGAGGAAGGGCCGCGGTTGTTGGCCTGCAGCTTCTTGAGGTAGTCGAATCCGGCATCCTTGCCGCCGAAGGCATGGTTGACCTGCAGCATCACCGCAGTGCCGTCGCCAGCCTGGCCCGGGGTGGAATATTGCAGCTTGTTCTTGAACTCCGGCCCGAGCAGGTCAGCGAAGCTCTTCGGCGCGTGCGGCATCATCGCGCTGTCGTAGATGAAGCACATGTAGTTGTTGACGATGGCGACATAGCGGTTCTGCGCGTCCTTGCTGGCGGCAGGCACCTGCGCCGCCTCAGGCGAGGCGTAGGGCTGCAGCACGCCGTCCTCGGCGGCCTTCATGATAAAGGGCGGCAGCGTCACCAGCACGTCGGCCTGCGGGTTGGACTGCTCCTTCTCGACGCGGGCGACGACCACGCCCGAACCGCCCTCGACATACTGCACCTGGATACCGGTGGCCTTGGTGAAGGCGGCGAATTGCGTGCCATACCAGCTCGTGGCGCCGTCCTTCAGCCCGTCGGCGCTATAGATCGTCACCACCTCGGCGGCGTGCGCGCCGCCGGCGGTCAACAAAACCGCCACCGCGGCGGTAAGAATACTCTTGAGACGCATATCGGGCCCTCCCTGGATCACCGAGAGGGTCATCTCCCGCCAGCAATGCAGCGTAAAGTTACAGATCGATGATCTTTCATTCCCGTTCGATCAAGTATAACCCGGTGCGAGCGGTAATATTGCGGCGCCGTGACGGATCTGCTGCCGTTTCGCGCCGCCATCGCCCGCGCTGCCGATCAGCAGCCAGACGCCGGCACATGACAATGGCTGTCGGCAGGCGGTGAGAAGCGGCGGCGGGAGCCGCCGCAGGGTCGAAGGAACCGCCGGTCGAGGTTTCGTTACCGGCCGTCAGGCGCCGCAAATCCGCGCTGTTTGCCGGCAAAATCCGGCCTTTCCGCCGCAGATTCGGGTGCATCTGGCCCTGGAATACCCATAACGGCACGGTCTCGGCGGCAAATCGCGCCTCCCCCACCGGACCGCGCAGCGGCACGCCGTCCGCGATCAGGTCGTGCGGCGGGGGCTGCGCGCCTCGGTGGGCCCGGGATATCGCTCGCCCATGACCTACGAAGCCGAGATGCAAACCGACGTGACCGACGCGTAGCCCGCAAGCCAACAAACCGTCTACCGAAACGGGGCAACCTCACTGTTCGCCCATGGGCTACTAGCTGCCACGGCCTCCCACCTGAAAAGCCCCTCCTGAGGCGCCTCACAGAAACGAGGCGGCACCGCTCCTTGCTCGGTAGCGATCCAGGGACTCCAGAGGGGCGATCCCCAGCAGAGGACATTTCGAACTTATGGGGGCCCCTGTGGGGCGATCCGATGGCATAACGCCATAACACCTTGATCTACATATGTATTTCAGAGCAAGGGAAGGTGGCGGAGGGGATGGGATTCGAACCCACGTAGGGGCTTTACACCCCTAAACGGTTTAGCAAACCGTCGCCTTCAGCCGCTCGGCCACCCCTCCGCAGGGTCGTTCGTAACACGACGTTTGCAGGGGTTCTCGTAGGGGAGAATGGAGCGGAGGTCAATCAGCGTGGGAGCAGCCGATCGCCTCCGCTCGCAGCTATTTTGCCCTTGGGTCCAAGGCGTCACGCAGCCCGTCGCCGACCAGGTTGAAGCTCAGCACCACCAGGAAGATCGCCGCCCCCGGGAAAATCGCCAGCCAAGGCGCCTGGGTCAGGAAGCGTTGGGCGGCGTTCAGCATGCTGCCCCAGGAAGGGTCGGGCGGCTGTTGGCCCAGGCCGAGGAAGGACAGGCTGGCCTCGGCGATGATCGCGCCGGCGATCGCCAGCGTGGCCTGCACCATGACCGGCGGCAGGATGTTCGGCAGCACGTGGCGCAGCGCCACCCGGCTTGGCCGGCTGCCCAGCGCGCGCGCCGCCTCCACATAGTCGTTGGTCATCGCATCCAGCGTGGCGCCGCGCGCCACCCGCACGAACACCGGCGTGGCGGTGATGCCGATGGCGATCATCGCGTTCTGCAGGCTCGGCCCCAGGAAGGCGGCCAGCGCGATCGCCAGGATCAGGAACGGCGAGGCCAGCATGGCGTCCACCAGCCGGCCGATCACCATGTCCGTCTTGCCGCCTGCGAAGCCCGCCAGCAGCCCCAGCGGCACCCCCACCGAGGTCGCGATGGTCACCGAGATCACCCCGGCCAGCAGGCTCGCCCGGGCGCCCCAGATGACCCGGCTGAACACGTCGCGGCCGTTCTCATCCGTGCCCATCCAGTGCAGCCACGAGGGCGCCTTGCGGATCAGGGTCCAACTGGTCTGGATCGGGTCGTACGGCGCCACCCACGGCGCCAGGGCGGCGGCCAGCACGAACAGGCCGACCACCACCAGGCCGCCAACCGCCGCCGGCCGCCGGGTGAAGCGCCGCACCGCCAGCCGCAGCGGGCTTTGGGAGGCCGCCGCCATCACGGCGCCGGCGTCGTTGGTGGTTGCCGTGATCCCGCTCATGCGCCCCTCAGCCTCGGGTTGATCAGCACGTACAGCACATCGGCCAGCAGGTTCAGCAGCACGTAGACGGTGGCCGTCACCAGCACCACGCCCTGCACCACCGGATAGTCGCGGTTGAACACCGCATCGACGATCAGCTTGCCGAAGCCCGGAATGCTGAACACCTGCTCGGTGAGCACCGCGCCCGAGAGCAAGGTGCCGAGTTCCAGCGCCCCCAGCGTCACCACCGGCACCAGCGCGTTGCGCAGCGCGTGGCGCACCACCACCACGAACTCCTTCAGCCCCTTGGCGCGGGCGGTGCGCACATAATCCTGCTCCAGCGCCGTCAGCATGGCGCTGCGGGTGTGGCGCATCAGCACCGCCGCGATCGCGTTGCCCAGCACGAAGGCCGGCATGATCGTGGTCGCCAGCGACTGCCGCCAATCCTCGGTGAGCGGCACATAGCCCGAGGGCGGCAGCCAGCCGAGTTTCACCGAGACCAGCAGGATCAGCATGATCCCCAGCCAGAAATTCGGCGTCGACAGCCCCGCCAGCCCGATGCCGTTGGCCAGGTAGTCCCAGACGGTGTTCTTCTTCACCGCCGACAGCACCCCCATCGGCACCCCGATGCAGACCGCGATCAGGAACGCCATGGCGCCAAGCTGCAAGGTCACCGGCAGCTTGGTCAGCACCAGCTCGGCCACCGGCTCGCGGATCCGCCATGAGAAGCCGAGGTCGCCGCGCACCACATTGCCGATCCAGTGCGCGTACTGCACCACCAGCGGCCGGTCCAGCCACAGCTCGGCGCGGATCTGCGCCACCACCTGCGGGTCCCGCTCCTCGCCGGCCAGCACCAGCGCCGGGTCGCCCGGCATCAGCTGCTGCAGGCAGAACACCAGGATGCTGACCAGCAGCAGCGTAGGGATCACCTGCGCGAAGCGCTTGCCCAGGTGCCCCCTCATCGCGGCACCGCCACCGCCGCCGCCCCGGTCACGGCGCCATCTTCAGGCCGGTCAGCCGGATCATCCCGTCGGGCACCGGCTGGAAGCCCGAGAGCTTCGCGCTCATGCCGACGATATTCTTGGGGAGATACAGATACATGATCGGCAGGTCCGTCTCGACCTGGGCCGACACCTTGGCATACAGCGCCTGCCGCGCCGCCACGTCGGTGGCCGCGCGGGCCTGCTCCAGCCAGTTATCCACCTCCTTGCTGGCGTAATGGGCGTAATTCAGCGGCCCGCCGGAATGCAGGAAGCTGTACAGGTTGCCGTCGGGGTCGGAGCGGCCGGACCAGCCAATCACATAGGCCTGGAAGTCGCCGCGGTCGGCGGCCGACAGCGAGGTGGCGAACTCCATCGTGTCCAGCTTCACGTCGAACCCGGCCTCGGCGGCCATCGACTGGATCACCACGCCAAGCTGCTGGATATCCGGCTGGTTGGACAGCATCAGGTGCACCACCACCGGCGTCTTCACGCCCGCCTCGGCCAGCAGCTTCTTGGCCTGCGCCACGTCGCGCTGCGGCGGCAGCACGCCCGGGGCGTAGAACGGGCTCGCCGGCGGCACCGCCTGGGCGGTCGGGTCGTACATGCCGTTATAGACCACCTGCACCAGCGCCTGCCGGTCGACCGACAGCTCGAACGCCTTGCGTACCCGCGGATCGCGGCCCAGCGGGGTGTCGGCGCGCGTGCCGTTGGCGAGGTTGAAGTTGATGCTATTGTAGCCCAGCCCGGGGCTCATCACGAGTTGCAGCTTCGGGTCCTGCTTCACCGCGTCCACGTCGCTCGGCACGATCTGCTCGGACAGGTCGATGGCGCCGGCGCGCAGATTGGCCAGCCGCACCGAGCTGTCGACGATCGGCTGGTAGATCACCCGCGCGAAATGCTGGTGGGCGGCGTCCCAGTAGCCCGGGAAGCGATCCAGCACGATGCGGTCCTGGCTGACCCGCTCGGTGAATTTATACGGTCCGGCGCAGACCGGATGCAGCGCGAAATCCTTGCCCTCCGCCTCGGCCGCTTTGGGCGAGACGATCATGCCCGCCCGGTCGGTCAGTGCCGCCAGGAACGGCGCGTTGGGGGCCTTGAGGGTGATCCGCACGGTCAGCGGGTCGATCACGTCGATGCTTTCCATCCCGGCGATCTCGGCGCGGCGCGAGCTGCCCGGCATGTTGAGGTGGCGCAGCAGGCTGTATTTCACCGCCTCGGCGTCCATTTTCTCGCCGTCCTGGAAGGTCACGCCGTCGCGCAGCTTGATCACCAGCGTCTTGCTGTCGGTCCACTGGTAGCCGGTGGCCAGTTGCGGGACGATGTTCAGCTTGGCGTCGATGTCGAACAGCTTGTCGCACAACCCGGCGAAGACGATCCGCCCGACATAGGTGCGCGCCAGCGTCGGGTCGAGCATGTCGGCATCCTCGCGCAGCGCGATCCGCAAGGTCTGGGTGGGTGCGTCCGCCGCGAAGGCCGGCACCGCCGGCGGCAAGGTAGTCAGCGGCACGGCGGCCAGGGCGGCCAGCAGGAAAACGCGCATCGATGCAGTCCCCAGGGTGACGCTCTTCGGAGCGATGTTGTTGTGGGCCGGATGGAACCACCGCACGCGCAGGCCGGGCGGCTGGACGCAGGCGCAAGACGCGCGCGCCGGGTCGCGTGACGGTGGTGGTCATGTCATGGTGGGAAGCATGACCGCTCCCCCCCATGCTCGGCAAGTCCCCTCGTGACCCCTGCCCTGCTCGACCGCTTCCCCGCCCTCGCCGCGCTGGACGACGCCGCGCGCGGCTTCCTGCGCGCCCACCTGCAGCCGGTCCGCCTGCCGGTCGGGCACGTGCTGTTCCGCCCCGGCGAACTGTGCCCCAGCTTCACCTTCGTGCTGTCCGGCAGCGTCGCGGTGCGGCGGATCACCCGCTCTGGCAAGGAATTGCTGCTGTACCGCGTCGCCCCCGGCCAGACCTGCGTGATGAGCACCGCCTGTCTGATCAACCCCGACCGCTACGCCGCCGAGGGGGTGACGGAGGCCCCGGTGGAGGCGCTGTGCCTGGCGCCGGCCGATTTCGCCCACCTGCTGGCGGAGTCCGAGGCGTTCCGCCAGTTCGCGTTCGGCAGTTGCGCGGCGCGCATCGGCGACCTGATGCAGCGCATCGAGGAACTGGCCGACATCGCGGTGGGCCGCCGCCTGGCCGAGCGGCTGCTGGCGCTGCAATCCCCCGCCGGCCACGTGGCGGCGACCCACCAGGCGCTGGCGAGCGATATCGGCACGGCGCGCGAGGTGGTGACGCGCGCGCTGCGGGATTTCGCGGCGCGCGGCTGGGTGCGCGTCGGTCGGGGCGATGTCGTCGTGCTGCGCGGCGAGGCGCTGCTGAATCTCGCCGGCGGACGTGAGTAAGTCACCCAGTTCGGCCGCGCGATGGCGTAACGTGCCGCCATTGCACAGGAGGCAATGGCCATGACCGTGAATATCGGAACCATCGACCGAGTATTGCGCCTGGTGATCGGCGTGGTGCTGATCGCCCTCGTCTTCGTGGGGCCGCAGACGCCCTGGGGCTGGCTGGGCCTTATCCCGCTGGCCACCGCGGCGTTCCGCTTCTGCCCGCTCTACTCGCTGCTTGGCATGAATACCTGCGCCAAGCCGTAAGCGCCGCCGGGCAGGGTGGATTGATCCGGCGCGGCGGGCGCGGCAGTGTGCCGCGCCCGAACGAGCCGCCACCCCAGCCAGGATTCCCACCATGCGCGTCCACCGTATCGCCTCCATTCCCGCCGACGGCATCGGTCCCGAGGTCATCGCGGCCGGGCTGGAGGCGCTGGACGCCCTGGCCGCGCGCGACGGCGGCTTCCGGCTGGAGGTGACGCATCTGGACTGGGGCTCGGCGCGCTACAAGCAAACCGGCGCCTACATCCCCGAAGGCGGGCTGGACCTGCTTCGCGGCATGGACGCGATCTATTTCGGCGCGGTTGGCGCGCCCGACGTGCCCGATCATATCTCGCTCTGGGGCCTGCGCCTGCCGATCGCCCAGGGTTTCGACCAGTACGCCAATGTCCGCCCCACCCGCATCCTGCCCGGCATCACCTCGCCGCTGCGCGATGCCGGGCCGGGCGACCTGGACTGGCTGATCGTGCGCGAGAACAGCGAGGGCGAATATGCCGGCAATGGCGGGCGCACCCATCGCGGCCTGCCCGAGGAGGTGGCCACCGAGGTCGCCATCTTCACCCGCGTCGGCGTGGAGCGGATCATGCGCTTCGCCTTCCAGGCCGCCCGCGCCCGTCCGCGCAAGCTGCTCACCGTGGTCACCAAGTCGAACGCCCAGCGATTCGGCATGGTGATGTGGGACGAGATCGCCGCCGAGGTCGCCGCCGACTTCCCCGACGTGACCTGGGACAAGGAACTGGTGGACGCGATGACCATGCGCATGGTCCGCAAGCCGCGCTCGATCGACACCGTGGTGGCGACCAACCTGCACGCCGACATCCTGTCGGACCTCGCCGCCGCACTGGCCGGCAGCCTGGGCGTGGCGCCCACCGGCAACGTGGACCCGCAGCGCCGCTACCCCTCGATGTTCGAGCCGATCCACGGCAGCGCCTTCGACATCACCGGCAAGGGCGTCGCCAACCCGGTGGCGAGCTTCTGGACCGCCGCCCTGATGCTGGAGCACCTGGACGAACGCCCCGCCGCCGCCGCGTTGATGGCCGCCGTGGAGCAGGTCTGCGCCGCCGGCATCCTCACCCCGGATATCGGCGGCACGGCCACCACCAAGGACGTGACCCGCGCGGTGTGCGAGGTCCTGCGGGGCGCCAACCTGCCGACTGACTGACCCAACAGGCAGGCGGCTGGGCGCCGCGCCGCCTTGCCTCAGTTGAACCGCGCCGGATTGTACGGCGCCGGGTCGATCACCGGCGGCTTGCCGCCCACCAGGTCCGCCGTCAGCCGGCCCGACACGGCGCCCGCCGCCAGCCCGATATGGCCGTGCCCGAAGGCGTGCACCACGTCCGCGCAGCCGCTCGCCGGCCCCATGCAGGGCAGGCTGTCCGGGGTGGAGGGCCGGTGGCCCATCCACACCTTCACCCGGCTCGCGGGCAGGTCGCGCGGCAGCGCCGGATAGGTACGCAGCGCGTAGTCGCGAAGGATTTCGGCGCGCTTCCAGTTCGGCGCGGCATCCAGCCCGGCGATCTCCACCTGGCCGGCGATGCGCAGCCCGTGCGCGGTCAGCGTATTGGCCATCTTGCCGTCGCTCGGCATGATCGGGATGCGCGGCGCCGCCTCGGGGTTCTCGATCATGGCGTGGTAGCCGCGCTCGGTCTCCAGTTGCACGCGGTCGCCCACCATGCGCGCCAGCTCGCGCGACCAGGCGCCGGCGGCGATCACCGCGCGGTCGCAGGCGATGTCGCCGGCATCGGTGCGCACCGCGCGCAGCCGCCCGCCCTGGATGTCGAAGCCCAGCGCCCGCCCGCGCACCAGCGCCGCCCCCTGGGCCTGCGCATGGCGGACCAGGGCGGCCACATAAGCGCCGGGGTCGGTGCAATGCCCGCCCTCCTGCACGAACAAGCCGAAGGTGTAGCGCCGGTCCAGCGCCGGCTCGCGCTGGCGCAACTCGTTCTCGTCCAGCTCGATCCAGCGCACCCCATGCGCGGCGCGAACATCCCAGCCGGATTTCTCGGCCTCGTAATCGGCGCGGCTGGGGAAGATGTAGAGCAGCCCGGCGCGGTGGATCAGGTGGCCCACCCCCGCCTCCTCGGCCAGCCTGCGGTGCAGGGCCGGGCAGTTCTCCACCAGCGGGCGCATCGCCGCGGCCAGCCGGCGCACCTTGGCCGGCGTCGATCCGGCCGCCAGGAACCGCCGCAGCCAGGGCAGCGCGCGCGGCAGGTAGCCCCAGCGGATCGCCAGCGGCCCCAGCGGATCGGACAGATAGCCCGGCACCTTCTTCCACAGCCCCGGCGACGACACCGGCAGCACCGAGCTGGGGCTGAGCCAGCAGCCATTGCCGTAGCTGGCCGCCTGCTCGCCGCCCGGCTCGCCCGGCTCCACGATGCTCACCTGGTGGCCGTCGCGCAGCAGTTCCACCGCGCTCGCCGCCCCCACGATTCCGGCCCCGATCACCACCACATGCATGCGCATCCTCCCCCGGGGCTATCCGCCGCCGCCCGGCCGCGCCACGATAGCGCCGTGCGGGCGCATGGACAGCCCGCGATCGGAGGAAACCGCATGATCTACGAACTGCGCGTCTATCGCACCATCCCCGGCCGCCTGCCGGCCCTGCTGAAGCGTTTCAACGACCACACGCTGAAGATCTGGGAGCGCCACGGCATCCGCCAGGCCGGCTTCTGGACCACGCTGGTCGGCGAATCGGCCAACGACCTCACCTACATGCTGGCCTGGGAATCGATGGCCGAGCGCGAGGCCAAGTGGACCGCCTTCCAGAACGACCCGGAATGGATCGCCACCCGCGCCGAAACCGAGAAGGACGGCCCGATCAACGCCAACGTGATGAACGCCTTCCTGTCACCCACCGCCTTCTCGTCGGTGAAATAGCCGCGGACGCACGTCCCTGACCCCCTTGCTGCTGGTCGCGGCGGGCGCCTGCGCGGCGGGGTTCGTGCAGGGCCTGTCCGGCTTCGCCTTCGGGCTCACCGCGCTGGTGTTCTGGACCTGGGTGCTGCCGCCGGAGGTTGCCGCCCCGCTGGTCGTGTCCTGCTCGCTGCTGGGCCAGTTGCTGACCATCCGCACGGTGCGCCAGGGGTTCGACCTGCGGCGCGCGCTGCCGTTCATCCTCGGCGGCGCGCTGGGGGTGCCGCTGGGCGCCTGGCTGCTGCCGAACATCCCGCAGGACGGCTTCAAGGCCGGTCTGGGGGCGGTCCTGCTGATCTGGTGCCCGATCATGCTGTTCGCCCGCGACCTGCCCCATATCGCCTCCGGCGGGCGATGGGCCGATGCCGCCGCCGGCTGGCTGGGCGGCGTGATGGGCGGGCTGGGCGGCATCTCCGGCCCCGCGCCGACGCTGTGGTGCGCCCTGCGCGGCTGGGACAAGCACACCCAGCGCGCGGTGTTCCAGGCCTTCCACACCACCATGCATGTGCTGACGCTGACCGCCTATTTCGCCGGCGGGCTGCTCACCGCCGAGACCGGGCGGATGTTCGCCGTGGCGGCGCCGGCGATGCTGCTGCCGGCCCTGCTGGGCGCGAGGCTGTACCACCGGGTCAGCGACCTGGGGTTCCGCCGCTTCGTCCTGCTGCTGCTGCTGGTCTCCGGCGCGATGTTGCTGGTGCGCGCCGTGCCCCGGCTGGTGTAGCCAGACAGCAGCGGGGCAGCGCCGTCCCGAGTCGCCGGGAACGTCGCATGCCCAAGCCGATCGACGAGGATATCCGCGCCAAGGTGATCGCCGCCGTCGCCACCGGGGTGTCGGCGCGCGAGGCGGCGCGGCGGCTGGGCGTGTCGGTCAGCAGCGCGATCAAATGGGCGCAGCGCTGGCGCCAGAGCGGCAGCTACGCCGCCCAGACCCCGCGCGCCCAGCCACGCTCGCCGCTGCACCCGCAGGCCGACTGGCTGCTGGAGGTCGCCCGCACCCAGCCGGGGGTGACGCTGGATGCGGTGCGTCGGCAATTGCAGGCCCGCGGCGTGCGGGTGGCGACAAGCTCGGTCTGGCGGTTCTACCGCCGCCACGGCGTCAGCCTGCGCGCGGCGGCGGGCGACTGAGCCGCCCCCTACCGCAGGGCGGCTGCGACCCGCCACCCCACACACGGCAGAAGAATCACATGGAGGCGGGGAGGCGGGGAGAAGCAAGCACGACCTGCCTTGCTTCTCCCCGCCTCCTCGCCTCCATGTGAGTTTCCTTCGTTCTTCTTCCCGAAGCTGGCAAATCCGCCAGGAAACCGCGCCTCAGAACGCCGCGATGGTGCAGCCGCCGCCTTTGGCTTTGACCTGGCTGCAGAACGTGCCCGCCTGGCTGACGCTCGCGAAGCCGCCGGTGCGCAGGCGATAGAACACCCGCCCGTCATGCTCCACCTTCATCACGGTCGGCGCCCGCCCGCCCAGCAGGTCCGGCATGCGCCGCTCCAGCCGATGCCATTCGGCCATCGCCGCCTGCTCGGATTGCACCGCGGCCAACTGCACCAGCGTGCCGCCGGCCCGGGCGGCCTGCGGCGCCGGGGTACGTGCGGTGGGCCTGACGGCGGGCGCCTGCGCCACCGACGGCACGGCCGGCGCGCGCAGCGACACTTTCTCGGCGAGATGCGGCGCCACCGGCTCGGCCCGCGCGACCACGGCAGCCGGCGCCTTCACGTCGGGCACCCTGGCGGCGGGCGCCTCGGCAGCCGCGACCCTGGCGGCCGGCGCCTTTGCCTCGGCCGGGGGGGCGACGGGCGCAGGGGCGGCGGCGGCGCGGGCAGCGGCTTCCGCCTCCGCCTGCTGTTTCAGGGCCTGCAAGGCCGGCACCTCCGGCGGCGGCGCCAGCTTCGCCTCGCCATCCGGTTTGCCGGACAGGATGGAGGCATCGCGGCCATCCACCTCCATGCCGCCCGGATCGGCCGGCTTCACCCGCAGCGGGCTGGCATCGGCCTCCACCACCGGCAGCCCGGTGCGCTGGTGCCCGGTCAGCGACCAGGCGCCGACCAGCAGCAACAGCGTGCCGCCGATGGAACCAGCGATGATCGCCAGCCGTTTCGTGTTGGGGTCCATGCCCGGCCGCCGGCGCGGCACGCGGAAATTCGGCCCGGATGCGGGCAATGGGATATCCAGATCGTCTCGCACGGCATCCTCCTTCCCGTTCGGAGTGCTCCAACCGGGCGGGTCAGCGCATCTCCTCGACCGGGGTCACGCCCATCACCGCCAGCCCGGACCGGATCACGGTCGCCGCGGCGGCCACCAAGGCCACCCGCGCCCGCGTCTCGGCCGGGTGCTCAGCGCGCAGGAACCGCAATGCAGCATCATCCCTGCCCCGGTTCCACAGCATATGAAAGTCGGCCGCTAAATCATAGAGGAAAAACGCTATTCGATGCGGCTCCCGCGCCAGCGCCGCCGATTCCACCACCCGCGGCCAGCTCGCCATGCGGCGGATCAGCGCCAGATCCGCCTCATGCGTCAGCCCGCCGAGATCGGCCTGCGCAAGGTCTTGCGGCGTCAGCGCCGCCGCCCCCAACATCTCGCCGGCCGCGCGCAGCACGCTGCGGCAGCGGGCATGCGCGTACTGCACGTAGAACACCGGATTTTCGCGCGTCTGCGCCACTGCGGCGGCGATATCGAACTCCATCTGCGCGTCCGACTTACGGGTGAGCATGGTGAAGCGCACCGCGTCGCGCCCCACCTCCTCCAGCAGGTCGCGCAGCGTGATGTAGGTGCCGGCCCGCTTGGACATGCGCACCGGCTCGCCGTCCTTCAGCACCTTCACCATCTGGCACAGCACGACTTCCAGCGTGCACGGCGCGTTCGCCGCCGCCGACAGCGCCTTCACCGCCGCCGTCATCCGCGAGACATAGCCGCCATGGTCCGCGCCCAGCACGTCGATCATCACATCTGCGCCGCGCCGCATCTTGTCGGCGTGATAGGCGATGTCGTTGGCGAAATACGTGGCGCTGCCGTCCGACTTGCGCAGCGGCCGGTCCACGTCGTCGCCGAACTCGGTGGCGCGGAACAGCGTCTGCTCGCGCGGCTCCCAGTCCTCCGGCGCCTTGCCCTTAGGCGGCTCCAGCACGCCCTCGTAGATCAGCCCGGCGCCGCGCAGCAGTTCGATGGTGACACCCGCCGCCCCCGCCTCGGCCAGCGCCCGCTCGGAGCTGAACACGTCGTGGCGCACGCCCAGCAGGTCGAGGTCCTCGCGGATCGCGTCCATCATCCGCGCCAGCGTGAAGTCGCGCACCGTGTCCATCCAGTCGGCCGGCGCGCCCACCTGCACGCCTGGCGCCGCCAGCGCCTCGCCATGCAGCGCCGCCAGCTCGGTGCCGATCTCCACCAGGTAGTCGCCGCGATACTGCAGCCCGCCCGGCACCTGGCCGGAGAATTCCTCCTCGCTCAGCGTGGTGCCCAGCGCCTGCAGGTAGCGCCAGTAGGTCGCCCAGGCGAGCGCTGTCACCTGGTTGCCGGCGTCGTTGATGTAGTATTCCTTGGTGACCTCGAACCCGGCCTTGGCCA
This sequence comes from Rhodospirillales bacterium 70-18, assembly GCA_001899585.1. GTDB lineage: Bacteria > Pseudomonadota > Alphaproteobacteria > Acetobacterales > Acetobacteraceae > 70-18. The sequence continues at coordinate 55,401 of MKWE01000017.1, read as the reverse complement.
TCAGGTTGGCCAGCACATCGCCCACCACGGCGCCGCGGCAATGGCCCACATGCATCGGCCCGGTGGGGTTGGCGGAGACGTATTCCACGTTCACCCGCACCCCCTGCCCGGCCGTGCCCGCGCCATAGGCCTCGCCGGCCAGCAGCACCGCCGGCACCTGCGCCAGCCAGGCCGCCGGATGCAGGCGCAGGTTCACGAAGCCCGGCCCCGCCGCCTCCGCCGTCGCCACCTGGTCGTCGCCGGCCAGGGCGGCCACCAGGGCGGCCGCGATCTCGGCCGGCTTGCGGCGGGCCGGCTTGGCCACCACCAGCGCCGCATTGGTCGCCATGTCGCCATGCGCCGCCTCGCGCGTCGGCGTCACCTCCACGCGGGCCAGCGCCTCCTCCGGCAGGTCGGGCAGCACCGTCCGCAGCGCCGCCACCACGCGCTCGCGCATCAGCGCAAAGATGTTATGCGTCATAACCATCATATCCAATCATCATCCCGAAACAGAAAGATCCGTCAGCCGCTGGTGCTCGTCACGCGCGAAGCGGTCGGTCATGCCGGCGATATAATCCGCCACCATCGCCGCCGCCCGCGCCGACCCGCCCTCGCCCGCCCGCGCCCGCCAGTCATCCGGCAGCAGGCCGGTATTGTCGTGCAGCAACGTGAACACCTCGGCGGTCAGCTTGCGCGCCTTGGTCGTCATGCGGTTGACCCGCCAGTGGCGGTACATGCGGCTGAACAGGAATTCCTTGATCACCCGGTTCGCCTCGGCCATCGGCGCGCTGAACGCCACCACCGGGCGCTTCGCCCGCCGGATCGCGTCCGCGTCGGCCGGCGCCAGGGCGGCGATCCGCGCCCGGCTCTCGGCCACCAGGTCGCTCACCATGGCGTTGATCACCCGCCGGATGGTCTCGTGGCGCAGCCGCGGCGGCGGCACGTCCAGGCTGGACCGCCGCGCCGCCTCCAGCGCGGGGCCGACCACCGGCAGGTGCCCGATATCCCCCACCGTGAACAACCCGGCCCGCAACCCGTCGTCCAGGTCGTGCGCGTGATACGCCACGTCGTCGGCCAGCGCCGCCACCTGCGCCTCGGCCGCCGCATGGGTGCCCAGCTCCAGCCCGTGCCGCGAGTCGTAGTCGGCCACGTAGGGCGGCGGCTTGCGCAGCGGGCCGTTATGCTTGGCCAAGCCCTCCAGCGTCTCCCAGGTCAGGTTCAGCCCGTCGAACGCCGCATACCGGCTCTCCAGCAGCGTCACCACCCGCAGGCTCTGCGCGTTATGGTCGAACCCGCCGAACGGCTTCATCGCCGCCGCCAGCGCCTCCTCCCCGGCATGGCCGAACGGCGGGTGCCCCAGGTCGTGCGCCAGCGCCAGCGCCTCCGTCAGGTCCTCGTCCAGCCCCAGCTCGCGCGCCACCGAGCGGGCGATCTGCGCCACCTCGATGCTGTGGGTCAGCCGCGTGCGGTAGAAATCGCCCTCGTGGTTGACGAACACCTGAGTCTTGTATTGCAGCTTGCGGAACGCCGAGCTGTGGATGATGCGGTCGCGGTCGCGCTGCCACGGGCTGCGCGTCGGCGCCTCCGGCTCGGCATGCAGCCGGCCACGCGATGTCTCGGCCCGCACGGCCCAGTTTGCCTTCTCACCCACAGCCCGCCCTTACACGCATGCAGCCAGCCCTTCAATCGGCGGCCGCGATAGCCTATGTTGCATCTATGAACACCATGCCCGATATCGCCCCGTTCCGTCTCACCGACAGCGCCGCCCGCCGTATCGCCGAGATCGCCGCGGCCGAGGGCGGTGCCAAGGCCCTGCGCGTGGCCGTGCTGGCCGGCGGATGCAGCGGCTTCCAATACCGCTTCGAGCTGGACGACGCCCAGGCCGAGGACGATCTGGTGATCGAGCACGGCGCCGCCCGCGTATTCATCGACCCGGCCAGCCTCGACCTGCTGGCCGGGTCCGAACTGGACTATGCCGAGGCGCTGATGGGCAGCCACTTCGCCGTGCGCAACCCCAACGCCAGCAGCGCCTGCGGCTGCGGCACCAGCTTCGCGGTGGAATAGCCGCCGGTGCCTCCCGCCGCCCCGCTGCGCCTGGCCACCTGGAACGTCAACTCCATCCGCCAGCGCGAGCACCACGTCCGCCGCTGGCTGGAACGCGCCCAGCCCGACATCCTGTTCCTCCAGGAAATCAAGTGCGAGGCCACCCAGTTCCCCGCCGACGCCTTCGCCGCCATGGGCTACCACGCCGAGGTGGTCGGCCAGAAAACATATAACGGCGTCGCAGCCCTCTGCCGGGTGCCCTTCACCGTCACCCACCGCGCCCTGCCCGGCCTCGCCGACGACGACGCCCAGGCGCGCTATATCGAGGGCGAACTGGCCGACGGCACGGTGACCATCGGCATCTACCTGCCCAACGGCAATTCCGGCGGCGAGGCCGGCTTCGCCTACAAACTCGCATGGATGGAAGCGCTGCGCGCCCGCCTCGCCGCCCTGCTGGCGGCCGGGCGGGAGGTGGCGGTGCTGGGCGATTTCAACGTCTGCCCGGAGGATATCGACCTCGCCGCCGGCGCCCTGCCCCCCGGCGACGCCCTGGTGCGCCCCGAAACCCGCGCCCGCTTCCGCGCCCTCCTCTGGCTCGGCCTCATCGACGCGGTGAGGGCCTTATACCCCACCGAGCGCCTGTTCACCTTCTGGGACTACCAGGCCGGCGCCTGGCCCCGCGACTCCGGCCTGCGCATCGACCACGCCTTGTTGTCCGCCGGGCTGGCCGAGCGGCTGGCGGGCGTGGCGGTGGACAAGGACGAACGGGCGATGGAGAAGGCGTCCGACCATGTGCCGGTGGTGGTGGAACTGGCCTGACGCGCTGACCTCCACCCCCCCGGATCTCGCGGAAGCTACGCGTCCAGCGCCTCGCGAACGGCGCGCATGAGGTCGTCGAGGCGATACGGCTTGCTCAGCAGCCGTGCCCCCGGCGGCGGCTCCGCACCGTCGTCCAACTGCATCTCCGAATACCCCGAGGTCAACAGAACCCGCAGCATGGGCCACCGTGCCGTCGCCTGGCGCGCCAGTTCCACGCCACCCATGCCATCGCGCAGCACGATATCGGTGAACAGCAGGGCCACCTCCCCATTCAGCAGGATCTCCATCGCCGCCGCAGCCGTCATCGCCTCGACGACGCGGTAGCCCAGGCTGCGCAACTGCCGGACGGCCGTCTGCCGCACGGCGTCGTTGTCGTCGACGACCAGCACCACCTCACCGGCCCCGCGCAGCGGTTGCACAGCGGCCGCGCTCTGCTCAAGAGCTTCGCCTTCCGCGACGGCGCGCGGCAGATAGAGGCGAAACGTCGTGCCACGCCCGGGCTCGCTGTACACGTTGATGTGCCCGCCCGACTGCCGCATGAAACCGAACACCATCGCAAGGCCCAGCCCGGTGCCCTTGCCTTCGCTTTTGGTCGTGAAAAACGGCTCGAAGATGCGGCTTGCCACCTCCGGCGCCATCCCCGTCCCGGAATCGCTGAACTCGACCGCGACGTACGGGCCGGGGATCACATCGACATGCATGCTCGCATAATCCGCGTCCAGATGGGCGTTGCACGTCGCGATGACGATGCGCCCCCCCTTGGGCATGGCATCGCGCGCATTGTTGGCGAGGTTGGCGATCGCCGATTCCAGTTGCGCCGGGTCGGCGAGCACAGGCCACAGGTTCGGCGCGAGGCGAAGCTCGAGCTCGATCGCCTCCCCAAGCGAACGCTGCAGCAGGCGCACCACTGACGTGATGACCGCGTTGATGCCGATGCGCCGCGGCGCCAAGGGCTGCCGGCGTGCGAAGGCCAGCAGGCTGCGGGTGAGTTCGGCCCCACGCAGGGCGGCATCCAGGGCATCCCTGGTGAGTTCCCGCACCTCGGCCGAGGCCTGCGGCAACTCGTTCAGCATGTCGAGGTTGCCGGTGATGATCGCGAGGAGATTGTTGAAATCATGCGCGAGGCCGCCGGTCAGGTTGCCGATCGCCTCCATCTTCTGGCTGTGGCGAAGCTGCTCCTCAACCTTGAGCCGGTGCGCCGTCTCGCTTACCGTCTTGTCGAGCAGGGCGCGGATTTCCCCCGCCTGCGCCTGCGCCGTCTCCGCCGCCTGACTGAGCGAATCCTTCAGCGCCACGTTGGCGATGGCGGTGGATGTGGCCCGGGCAAGGCTTTCCAGCCGCGCGACCTCCTCCTCGCCGAGCCTGTGTTCCGTCGCCCAGTAGATCCCGATGGCCGCCACCGGGGCGGCGGCGCCGACCGGAACCATGACAAGGCTTTTCACGAAAGTCGGCCGGTACGCGTCATGCGGAATGCGCGGGTCAAGGTAGATGTCCGGGATCACCGCGGTCTGCCGGTTCAGCATCGCCCAGCCGGAAATGCAGGCCGACATCGGGAATTTCTGCCCCTTCCACAGCGGCCCGATCGCATCCTCGTCGACATAATGGCAGAGGCCGTTGTCGCGGAGCACGAATGTCGCGCCATCGGCGCGGGAAATGCTCCGCGCCGCCCGGCGGACGACATCGATGACATCCTCCAGCGACCGCGCGCCCGAGAGGCGCTCGACGGCATCGATCAGCAGCAGCCATGCCGACACGTCGCTCGAATCGGTGATAACCGCAGGAAAGACAGACATGTGCCGGCATCTCTCGGACAGGCGGACGCGTTTGTGAAGCTCGATATTACAATGCACCTAATTGCGCCTACGCAGCAAGATCGCACACCCCAGGGATGCGACCCGGCGCCGGCATCGACTTCGCCGCCGGGAGACGCCCAACTCTGCCCCGAAACCCGCACCCGCTTCCGCGCCCTGCTCTGGCTCGGCCTCACCGGCGCCGTGCGCGCCCTGCAACCCACCCAGCGCGTGTTCACCTTCCGGGACAATCAGGCCGCGCCTGGCCCGGGGACTCGGGCTTACGCATCGGCCACACTTTGCTCTCGGCCGGCCTGGCCGAGCGGCTGGCCGGCGTGGCGGTGGACAAGGACGAACGCGCCATGGAAAAAGCATCCGACCACGTGCCGGTGGTGGTGGAGATCGGGTAAGGCACGCGCTGGGCGCTGCCCAGACCCGCCAGGGGCCGAGCCCCTGGACCTCACGACTTAGGATTGCAGACCCATCCTATTATGGATTCGCACTCGATCCGGTGTATGATCGCTTCTCCGGCTGCCGGGGCGGCGCACGGCCCTGCTAGCCCGCCAGCATATCGACCATACCCAGCACCTGGCCGGCTTTGCCGGGCACTTGGAGAGCTTGGCGGTGGCTGATTTGACTCAGTCTTCCAGCAATCCTTCGGCAACGATCAGCTTCGGGCCACCGGCGCCATGGTGAGAGCCTGGTGCAACCACTGGCGGACTCTGTTTTCAGCGATCTGCCTATCCGCGGGCGCTGCACCACCAGCCCTGGCGTTTTCGCCTGCCGAGATGTGCCAGATGATTGCCCGAGATCGGGCGCAATACCACGCAAGCGGCCATCCTTGCGCTTGCCCATACGACCTGACCCGTCGTGGCAGCCAATGCGGCGACCTTTCAGCCTGGGCGAAGCCCTCGGGCCGGGCACCGCGATGTTATTTCGGGGACGTGACCGGGGAAATCCCCCCGAACCGCAAAGGCGGCCACGTCCGTCACCAATGGCCGGAACAACCCCTCTGCGGGCCAACGAGCTAAGTCGTCTCCCAATGGGCCACAACGGTGTTCGGCGTGGTTGACTGCCATAACGGCCATCTGATTGGCCGCCGGGAAGGTCCGAGGTCCAGAGGTTCGGCCCCTGGCGGGTCCGGGGCAGCGCCCCGCCCTTCCTGCCCCCCGAACGTCCCAGGAGGTTCCCAAACCCCCCGATCCGCGCCACACTGCCCGCCATCATCCCCCACCACCACGGGCACCCCAAACGTGAAAATCTGCATCTACGGCGCCGGCGCCATCGGCGGCTATCTGGCTGGCTCGCTCGCCAACGCTGGTATCGACACCTCCATCGTCGTCCGCGGCGCCCATCTGGAGGCCATCAACGGCAAGGGCCTCACCGTCGAGACCAAGGAGGGCACCTTCACCACCCGCCCCCGCGCCAGCGCCAACCCGGCCGATCTCGGCCCCCAGGATGCCGTGCTGGTCACCGTGAAGGCCCCCTCCCTGCCCTCCGTCGCCGCCTCCATCGCCCCTTTGCTGAAGTCCGACACCCCGGTGGTGTTCGTCACCAACGGCGTGCCCTGGTGGTATTTCCAATCGCTGGACGACACCCGCCGCCTGCCGCTGCTGGACCCCAACGACGCGCTGCGCAACGCCATCGGGCTGGATCGCGTCGTCGGCGGCATCTTCTGGCCCGCCAGTTCCGTCCCCGAGCCCGGCCATATCCGCATGGTCAGCGCCGCCGGCCGCGGCACCACCATCGGCCGGCCGGATGGCGCCACCACGCCCGCGATGGAGGCCATCGCAGCCGCCTTCGCCGCCGCCAGCCTGCCCTTCGCCATCGCCCCCAACCTGCGCGACCTGATCTGGGAGAAGCTGATCTTCAACCTCTCCGCCGGCCCCATGTGCGTGCTCACCACCGCCCCCGTGAAGGGCGTCTATGAGGAGCCCGCCGCCATCGCCGCCTCCCGCCGCCTGCTCGCCGAGGCCGAGGCGCTGGCCAGGGCCGTCGGCGCCAAGGTCGAGATCGATGTCGAGCGCATCGTCGCCATGAACACCGCGCTCGGCCACCGCCCCTCCATCCTGCAGGACCTCATGGCCACCCGCCCGATGGAGATCGACTCGCTGTACACCGTGCCCCTCGGCATGGCCCAGGCCGCCGGCGTGCCGATGCCCACGCTGGAGCTGCTCGCCGCCCTCATCCGTGTCCGCGCCCGCGAGGCCGGGCTCTACGCCAAGGTCTAGCCCCATGGATAACCTCATCGCCGGCTACCAACGCTTCCGCGAGACCACCTGGCCGGAGCGCCGCCGCCTGTTCGAAACCCTCGCCGAGCGGGGCCAGTCCCCCCGCGCGGCGGTGCTCGCCTGCATCGACAGCCGGGTGGACCCGGCGATGATCTTCGATGCCGGCCCGGGTGAAATCCTCACCATCCGCAACGTCGCCAACCTCGCCCCCACCTACGCGCCGGACGGGGCCAGCCACGGCACCAGTGCGGCGCTGGAGTTCGCGGTGTGCGGGCTGGAGGTGTCGGAGCTGATCGTGCTCGGCCATGGCCAGTGCGGCGGCATCCGCGCCCTGCTGGACGACGCGCCGCAGACCCTGGGCGCCTTCATCGGCCCCTGGATCCGCCAGGCCGACCGCGCCCGCCGCCGCGCGCTGGAATGCGCGCCGGCGGAGCGCCAGTTGGAGGCGGAATACGAGGCCATCAGGCTGTCGCTGGACAACCTGATGACCTTCCCCTGGGTCGCCGAGCGGGTGGCCGCCGGCACCCTCACCCTGCACGGCGCGCATTTCGCCGTGCATACCGGGGTGCTGGCGGTGCTCGGCGCCGACGGCCGGTTTACCCCGGCCGTCGCTTAACCGTCACCGCTTGCGGTAGACGCCCGCGCCGATCAGCACCACGCCCAGCACCACCGCGCCGCCGCTCACCAGCGGCGGCACGGAATACCAGTGCCGCTCGGTGGTTTGCAGCTTCAGGTCACCGATCTTGGCGACCTCCGTGGTGTGCTGGGTGGAGAACACCGGCACCGCCAGGCCAAGCAGGCCCAGCAGCGCCAGCACCACGCCACTGCCGACAAGCGGGTTCACGGACGCCCCGCGTACATGCCCATGCCGCCGAACAGCCACATCACCAGCAGGACGATGAGGATCAGCCCCAGCACGCCGCCCAGCCCGCGCCCGCCATAGCGGTTGTAGCCGTAATAGCCACCACCGCCGCCGAACAGCACGATCAGGATAACAATCAACAGAATCATACTCATGGCGCGCCCTCACTCACGCTCCGGGGCAGCCCCGGAGCGGCGTTCGATCCAATCCGCCGTTGGCGGACGATCAGGGGGTGGCCTTCTTGGCCGCCTTGTCGATGGCCTGGCCGGTGGCGGAGATATCCTGGCCGGCGCCGGCAGTGGTGTGGCAGGCGCTCAGCAACGGAACCGCCGCGACAAGCGCCAGGAGAGTCAGAGCCAAGGTGAGGTTTTTCGACATGTGCGAACCCTTTCAGGGCCTTGAGCCCTGCCTCGGTCCGATCGCACCAAGGCAGGGACGCCGCGCCAGACCGCCAAAAACGGTCCTTGTTACACGCGACGTGCACCCATCGTTGCGCCTGCCACCGGCAAACTTCAACCGCTAACAGGTCGCAGGCCCACTGTGGAAACTACCTAAGGGCGGTTGCGCAAGGCTCAGGCGATGCGCGCCAGGGCGGCATCCAGCCGCGCCATCTCGGCCTCGGCGGTGGCCAGGCGGTCGCGGTTTTCCTCCACCACCTCCTCCTTGGCGCGGCTGACGAAATCCGGATTGGAGAGTTTTTTCAATACCTTGGCGGCGTCGTCGGCGGCCCGGTCGCGCTCGCGGGCCAGCCGGGCACGCTCGGCGTCCAGGTCGATCAGCCCGGCCAGCGGCAGGATCACCGTCGCCTCGTCCACCACCGCCTGCGCCGCCCCGCGCGGCACCTCTCCCTCCAGCGGGCCGAAGCTGGAAGCGCGGGCCAGCCGGCCGATCGCCTCCATCCAGCGCGCGCCGCGGGCCAGCGACTCGGCGGATGCGTCCTTCAGCAGGATGGCGCCCTTCTGGCTGGGCGGCACGTTCATCTCCGCCCGCACGGCGCGCACCTCGCCGACCAGCCGCACCAGCCAGTCCAGTTCCGCCCGCGCCGCCGCCGCGCCCGGCACCGCGAACGGCTCCGGCCAGGGGGCGCGGATCAGGCTGCATTCGGCGCCGTAGCCGAACTGGTCCCACAATTCCTCGGTGACATAGGGCATCACCGGATGCAGCAGCCGCAGGATCAGGCCGAGCACATGCGCGGCGGTGCGCCGCACCTCGATGGCCTCGGCCGAGTCCGGGTTGGCCAGCGCCGGCTTGGCCAGTTCCAGGAACCAGTCGCAGAACAGGTTCCAGGTGAAGCGGTAGCCGGCCGCCGCATAGTCGTTGAAGCGGTACGCCTCCAGTGCCGCCCCCGCCTCCGCCGCCGCGTCGGACCCCGCAGCCAGGATCCAGCGGGTCAGCGGCAGGGTGGCCTGCGACGGGTCGAAGCCGGGCTCCGGCGTGATGGCGTTCATCTCGCAGAAACGGGCGGCGTTCCACAGCTTGGTGACGAAGCTGCGGTAGGATTCCACGCGCGCGGCGCCCAGCTTCACGTCGCGGCCCGGGCCGGTCAGCGCGCAGATGGTGAAGCGCAGGGCGTCGGCGCCGTACTGGTCGATCAGCGCCAGCGGGTCGATGACGTTGCCCTTGGATTTGCTCATCTTCTGGCCGCGTTCGTCGCGCACCAAGCCGTGGATGTACACCGTCCGGAACGGTACATCTCCCATGAAGTGATGTCCCATCATCATCATCCGGGCGACCCAGAAGAAAATGATGTCGAACCCCGTCACCAGCACGTCGCCAGGGTAGTAGCGGGCCAGATCTTTGGTCTTTTCCGGCCATCCAAGGGTGGAAAACGGCCATAAAGCGGAGCTGAACCAGGTGTCCAGCACGTCCTCGTCGCGGGAAATCGGGGTCTCAACCCCGTATTTCGCGGTCGCCGCGGCCTGCGCCTCGGCCTCGGTTTTCGCCACGAACACCTGGCCGTCCGGGCCGTACCAGGCGGGGATGCGGTGGCCCCACCAGAGCTGCCGGCTGATGCACCAGGGCTGGATGTCGCGCATCCAGGCGAAGAAGGTGTTTTCCCACTGCTGCGGCACGAATTTGGTGCGCCCGTTCTCCACCGCGGCGATGGCGGGCTGGGCCAGGGTCTTGGCGTCGCAATACCATTGCAGCGTCATCAGCGGCTCGATCGGCACGCCGGAACGGTCGCCGTGCGGCACCTGGTGGGTGTGCGGCTCGGTTTTCACCAGCAGTTCCAGCCGCTCCAGCTCGGTGACGATAGCCTTGCGGGCGGCGAAGCGGTCCTGGCCGGCGAGGCCGCGGACGAAATCCGGCTCGGCGATGCCGGGCACCGCGGCGAGGTCGGCCTCGATCTCGGCCAGGGTGATGCGGGCCTCGCGGTCCAGGATGCTGGGCATCGCCAGGCTGTGCCGCTGGCCGACCGCGAAGTCGTTGAAATCATGGGCGGGGGTGATCTTGACGGCGCCGGTGCCCTTCTCGGGGTCGGAATACTCGTCGGCCACGATGGGGATGCGCCGGCCGGTCAGCGGCAGGATCGCGTGTTGTCCGATCAGGTCGGCGTAGCGGGCATCGGTGGGGTGCACGGCCACGGCGGTGTCGCCCAGCATGGTTTCCGGCCGCGTGGTCGCCACCGTGATGCTGCGGCCGGGCTGGCCCTCGATCGGGTAGGCGATGTGCCAGAGATTGCCGCGCACCTCCCTGTTCTCCACCTCCAGGTCGGAGATGGCGGACTGGAATTTGGGGTCCCAGTTGACCAGCCGGCGGTCGCGGTAGATCAGCCCCTGGCGGTGCAGGGTGACGAACACCTCCAGCACGGCGGCGGACAGCCCATCGTCCATGGTGAAGCGTTCGCGCGGCCAGTCCAGCGAGGCGCCGAGGCGGCGGAGCTGGCGGGTGATGGTGCCGCCGGATTCGGCCTTCCACTGCCACACCCGCTCCAGGAAGGCGTCGCGGCCCATCGCCTTGCGGTCGATGCCCTGTTCGGCCAGCAGGCGCTCCACCACCATCTGGGTGGCGATGCCGGCATGGTCGGAACCGGGCTGCCACAGCGCGTCGCGGCCCTGCATGCGGCGCCAGCGGACCAGCGTGTCCTGGATGGTGAAGGTCAGCGCGTGGCCCATGTGCAGGCTGCCGGTGACGTTCGGCGGCGGGATCATGATGGTGAAGGGCACGGCGTTGCTGTCCGGCGCGGCGGCGAAGGCGCCCTCGCTCTCCCAGCCCTCGTACAGGCGGGATTCGGTCTCGGCGGGGGTGAAATTCTTGTTGAGCATGTCGGGGTGCCTGGTCGGCCGGCCCGGATGGCCGGGCGCGGGCGGGAAGAAACGGGCCGGCCGGTGGGGCCGGCCGGCGGGTCAGGAGACGGCGCGGCCTACGACGCGCTCGATCTCGGCCCGTACCAGGCGTTCGACGATGGGCGGCAGGTTGGTGTCGAGCCAAGCTTTCAGCAGCGGGCGGATTTCCTCGCGCACCAGATCCTCGACGGTCGGGCCGCCGCGATAGACATGCATCTGCTCGCGCCCGGCGACCAGGGTGCGCAGCAGCGCGCCCACCGAACTGGCCGCGGCGGCCTCGGCCTCCGGCGCCACCAGATGGCCGGGCTCGGCCTGGGGGAGCGGCCCGGGCGCCGGCTCCGGCGCGGGCTGGTGGGCGGGCGACGGCGGCGGGGCGCTGACCTGCAACACCGGCGGGGGGATGACCGCCAGCATGGCCGGAGCGGCCGGCGCCTCGGGGTGGGTCGGCGCGGCTTCGGGGGGTTCGGCCACGATCATCGACTCCTGTAGCGTCAACACCTCCGGCGCGGCGGGCGGGGTGGCGGCCTGCTCGTCCTCGCTGAGGATGCGCCGGATGGAGGCGAGGATATCCTCCATCGACGGATCGGCGCCGGCGGCCGGGGGCGTTCCAGGATTCGATGCGCTCATATCTGGGATGGGTCTCCCTGCCTGACCTGCGCTGCCTGACCTAGCGCCCCGGCTGGCCGACGGCGTAGTCGCCGGTGCCGAACCAGCGGTTCTTGACCGCCTTGTAGTAGGCGGTGTCGTCATACAACGGAACGTTAAGGTTGAGGTCGCGCGCAGTGAGCCGGCCGACCGCCGAGGCCACCTGGTAGGAGGCGGTGACCAGGCTGGCCAGGTTCTGCACCAGGGTGACGCGCGAGTTCAGCAGGGTCTGCTCGGCGTTCAGCACGTCCAGCGTGGTGCGGCTGCCGACGATCGCCTCGCGCTGCACGCCTTCCAGCGCGATCTCGTTGGAGCGGATCTGCTGGCGCGTGCTGTCGATGGTGGCGCGGGCGGCGGCGTAGGTCTGCCAGGAGCTGGTGACCTGCTGCACGGCGGTGCGGCGCGCGTCGTCGATCTGCTTGCGGGTCTGCTCCTGCTGCTGGCGGGCCTGGCGGATGGCGGCGTATTCGCTGCCGCCCTGGTAGATCGGCATCGTGACGGAGGCCAGGATCTGCGCGGCCTTGGTGGTGAGGTTGGCGGTCTGGGTGTCCTCGGCGCGCGACAGCGAGCCCTGCAGCGACAGGGTCGGCATCAGCTTGGCGTATTGCAGGTCGAAATTGTCCTTCGCGGCTGCGTCGTTGAACAGCGCCGTGATGACGTTGGGGTTGTTGTGCTCCGCCATGCTGGTGGCCATCGGCAGCGCGCTGACCGGCAGCTTCAACGGCTGCGGCTCGATCAGGTTGCCCGGGTCCTCGCCGATCACCTGGCGGTAGGTGGCCCGCGCGGTTTGCAGGTTGCCCTCGGCGGTCTTGCGGGTGGCGCTGGCGCCGGCCAGGGCGGCCTCGGCCTGCGCCACGTCGGTGCGGGTGATCTCGCCGACGCGGAAGCGGTCTTGCGTGGCCTGCAACTGACGGGCCAGCACCTGCTCGTTGTTGGTGTTCAGCGCCAGCACCTGGGTGGCCTGGATGACGCCGACATAGGCGGTGACAGCGTTGATGAAGGCGGTCTGCTCGCTGGCGATCAGGCTGGCGCGCTGGGCCATCACCTGGTTCTCGGCGCGGTTAGTGCCGGCGCGGGTCTGGCCGCCGCGATACAGCGGCTGCTGCACCTGCAGGGTTTCGGTGTTGACGCCGCGCAGGCCGTTGGTGGCCGTGGTCCTGCCAAAACTGCGCTGCAGGGTGGTGCCGTCCATATATCCGGCGCTGGCGCTGAGCTGCACCTGCGGCCGCCAGCCGGCCAGCGCCTGCGGCACGTTCTCGTCGGTGGCGCGCAGCTGCGCGCGGGCGGCCTGCAGCGCCGGGTTGGTGGAATAGGTGAGCGCCAGCGCGTCTTGAAGGGTGCGCGCCTGGGCCACGGGTGGACGGGCCGGCGCCTGGGCGGGCGGGGTTGGCCGCGCCTGGGCCAGCGCCTGGGTGGGCAGCATCGCGGGGGCCAGCGTGGCCGCCACCGCCGCCAGGATGATCGCAAGACCGGTCTGCCGCATCATTCCCTCAATCCTCCGGAACATCCGGATCACGAATTTCATGCCACGCCCATCGGGGCGGAGCCGCACAGATGTGCCACAGCGTGGCGCCCCGCGCCACGACTTTGCGCCCGTTCCCTCCCCGGCCCGCCCGCCCGTCGAATGGGGCGCGGTCAGGCGATCAGAATACGAACCCCGGGGCCGGCCGCAGCGACGGCACCAGCGGGGTCGCGCAGTCGAACACCGGCTGCAGGCTGAGCGCGTCGCCCACCCGCTCGCCGAGCACGGCCTGACCCATGCCGCCGCCGCTGCGCACCGCCAGCAGGCGGCCGCCTTGCGGCTTGAGCTGGGCGACCAGGGCGGGCGGAATGGTCTCCACCGCGCCCTCGATCAGCACGATGTCATAGGGGGCCGCGGCCTTCCAGCCGGCGGCCAGCGGCCCGGATACCAGCGAGACGGTGGGGCCGGTGGCGGCCAGGGCGGCGCGGGCCAGCGCCAGCAGCGCCTCGTCCTGCTCCAGCGCGGTCACCGTGGCACCGCAGGCAGCCAGCAGGGCGGCGCCGTAGCCGCTGCCGGCGGCCACCACCAGGGCGCGCTCGCCGGCGCGGGGGGCGGCGATCTGCACCAGGCGGGCGATCACCATCGGCTCCATCAGGTAGCGCCCGCCGCCTAGCGGCACGTCCTCATCGGCATAGGCCAGGGCGGCGGCGTGCGGCGGCACGAAGCGTTCGCGCGGCAGGCTGCGCATGGCGGCCAGCACGCGCGGGTCGTTCACCTTGTTGGGGCGCACCTGGCAATCGACCATCAGGGCGCGGGCGGTGGCGTAATCGGTCTCGGGCTGGTCCATGGGCTGGGGTCTGGCCTTGCACGGTCGGGGCGGGTGAGGCTGTCGTGTCGGACCGCCGTTATAGAAGCCCGGCTCGGCAATCGCCAAGCGGCGATGCTGGCCACTCTCCGGGTGCCGCCGCCGCAGTGCCCCACTTGACCCGCCGGGCGGAGCGACCGATAAACCGCGCTGCCCGGCGGTCCGGTGGCAGAGTGGTGATGCAGAGGACTGCAAATCCTCGAATGTGGGTTCGATTCCCGCCCGGACCTCCAATCTCAAGAAATTCCTATTGCCGTTCAATACATTTAACATCATTTTGGCTAATCTCTCAGGGAGGTTAGCCACTGAACGTTCGCTGGTTGATCACCCACCGAGGCAACTGCAGGATTGCAGGCTTCGAAGCACGTTCACGACACGGCGCTATGGAGCCGCCGTAAATTGGGAAGCTTCAGATGGATTGGTCTATCAAGGTAAGTGATCTGGCGATTGTTGCCGCTACATTTTTAGGCCCAGTCATAGCAATTCAAGCTCAAAAACGACTGGAGCAAAACCGAGAGATCCGCTCGAGAAGAGCATGGATTTTCAGAACTCTTATGGCAACCCGCGCGACCAAGCTTGCTCCGACTCATGTCGAGGCGATCAACGCAATTCCGATTGAATTTTACGGAAGATCGAAATCGTTAAAGAGAATTATTGATGCGTGGAAAATTTATATTGACCATCTCGGCGATAAGGAGATGGATAGAGGTGTTTGGAATTCGAAGATGGCGGATTTATTCTTAGAACTACTGTATAGTGTATCTCAATATTTAGGTTACGAATTTGACAAAGTTCAATTATCGAAAGAAGTATATTATCCAATTCATTTTAACACTCAAGAGTCCGAGAACAACGCACTTCGATCTGGATTGCTCGAAATAATAAGTGGCGAACGAGCGGTGAAAATGGACATATTGTCTATACCACAGATCAGCAAATCATAAAATCTATGTCAGATATTCGGGAGAATTTATTGGCGTGGTTAAAGGGAGAGAGATCGCTTCAAGTTCAGGTTGCTGAGACAGACGACCAGAAATCAGAGTGACAACTCTAGCTTTGCAATGGCATCCTGCGTTCTGATCACCTGACCGCGGCGCGCGTGTATCGCGCAACGCCCGGACGTCCAATCTTTCCTTTCGATTCCGTCCCCTTTGATCCTGGCCCGGCCCGTTACGGCAGCGCGGTGGGCGGAAGCTGCAACGGGGCGGTTTCCGGGCGCTTCGGACAGTTGAACCGGCAGCGCAGGCCAGGGTCCATCCGGTTATGCGGCGGCGGGCCGAACATGTAGTCGGTGAGGCTGAATTCCGGCGGCGGCGGCGGCGGCGGCGGCGGGGCGATGGCGGCTTGCCGGTAGGCGAGTGCGGGCGCCGGCGCGGCAGTATTCGGCATGCCATCACAGGCAGCCAGCAACGCGCAGGCAGACAATGCCAGATGGCGGCGGGACATGACGGAATGGTCCTGATCGACGTTACCGGATGTGAACTTGGCACATCCGGCCGTGTTTCAGCCCCCCGCTCGCAGACCTTTGATGTACCGCTGCGCCAGCTCGACGTAATGCACCGCGGTACGGTCGAACTTCGCCCGTTCCTCGTCGCTCATCACGCGGGTCAGGCGGGCGGGCGAGCCCTGCCACATCTCGTTACGGCCGATCCGCTTGTTGGGCGTGAGCAGCGCGCCGGCGGCCAGCATGCCGCCCTCCTCGATCACCGCGCCGTCGAGCACGGTGGCGCCCATGCCGACGAAGGCGCGGTCGTGCAGGGTGCAGGCGTGGATGATGCAGCCATGGCCGACCGTCACGTCCTCGCCGATGATGGTGGGGAAGGTGCCGGCGTTGACGTGCACGATGGTGCCGTCCTGGATGTTGCTGCGGGCGCCGATGCGGATGAAGTTGGTGTCGCCGCGTAGCACGCAATGGAACCAGATGCCGCATTGCGCGCCGATGGTGACATCGCCGATCAGCGCCGCCGAGGGGGCGATGAAGGCGTCGGGCGCTATGGTCGGCGCCACGCCGTCCAGCGCGTGGAGCGGGCCGGCCTGGAACTCAGGCATGCGCCGGCTCCTTCGGGTGGGCGGGGTGCGGCAGGCCGAGCATCAGCGACAGGTTCTGCACCGCCGCGCCCGAGGCGCCCTTGCCCAGGTTGTCCAGCCGGGCCACCAGCACCGCCTGGCGATGGGCGTCGCTGGCGTAGACGCGCAGTTCCAGCAGGTCGGTGTTGTTCAGCGCCTCCGGCTCCAGCCGGTCGGCCGGCTGGGTGGGCAGCACGCGGACCAGGGCGCAGCCCGGATACCAGGCGGCGATGGCGGCGTGCAGGTCGGCGCCGTTGGGCCGGCCGGGCAGCGTGTCCAGGTGCAGCGGGATGCTGACGAGCATGCCCTGGCGGTAATGGCCGACCGAGGGGACGAAGATGGGGCGGCGGGTCAGGCCGGCGTATTCCTGGGTTTCCGGCAGGTGCTTGTGCTCCATGCCGAGGCCGTACAGCTCGAAGGCCGGGCCGCCGGCGGCCTCATGCGCCTCGATCATCGACTTGCCGCCGCCGGAATAGCCGCTGACCGCGTTGATGGTCACGGGGTAGTCGGGCTGCATCAGGCCGGCGGCGACGAGCGGGCGCAACAGGGCGACGGCGCCGGTGGGGTAGCAGCCGGGATTGGTGACGCGGGCGGCGCCGGCGATGCGCTCGGCCTGGCCGGGGGCCATTTCGGGGAAGCCGTACACCCAGCCGGGGGCGACGCGGTGGGCGGTGCTGGCGTCCAGCAGCTTCGGCGCGGCGCGGCCCAGGCTCTCGGCCAGCGCGGTCGATTCGCGGGCGGCGGCGTCGGGCAGGCAGAGCACCACCAGATCCACCTCCTGCATGATCGCGCGGCGGGCGGCGGGGTCCTTGCGGTGTTCGGCGGGCAGGCTGCGCAGTTCCACGCCGGGGACGGCGCGCAGGCGGTCGCGGATGCCCAGGCCGGTAGTGCCGGCCTCGCCGTCGATGAACACCTTCGCGGTATTGGGCTGGTCCATGTCGCGCTCTCCTTGCCGGGGCATCGTCCACTTTTGCGGGGGTGGCGCGCAAGGCCCGTGCGCCCGCCGGCGCCGCCGGGCTTCCATGCGCAAAACGATGCCGGGGTGGGGCTGTACAGCCGAAGGGCCGCGCTCGCGCGCGGCCCCCGGAAGGCGAAGGCAGGCGTGCGCGGCTCAGCGCTTGCTGAACTGGAAGCTCCGGCGGGCCTTGGCCCGGCCGTACTTCTTGCGCTCCACCACGCGGCTGTCGCGGGTGAGGAAGCCGGCGACCTTCAGGATCGGGCGCAGCGCCGGCTCGTAGTAGGTGAGCGCGCGGCTGATGCCGTGGCGCAGCGCGCCGGCCTGGCCGGACAGGCCGCCACCGTTCACCGTGCAGAACACGTCGAACTGGTTGTAGCGGTCCACCACCAGGAAGGGCTGGGTGATCAGCATGCGCAGCACCGGGCGGGCGAAATACTGGCCCACGCGCTTGCCGTTGACCATGATCTCGCCCTTGCCGGGCTTGATCCAGACGCGGGCGATGGCGTTCTTGCGGCGGCCGGTGGCGTAGGAGCGGCCGAGCGCGTCGCGCTTGGCTTCGTACTTCGGGGCGTCCGTCGGGATGGTCTGGGCGACCGCCAGGTCCTTCAGGTCGGCCAGCGTGCGCGAAGCGGGCGGGCGGGACTGGGTTTCGGACATCCGGGTCAGGCCCTCTTGTTCTTGGTGTTCATCGCGGCGACGTCCAGCGGCTTGGGCTGCTGGCCGTCATGCGGGTGGCTGGCGCCGGCGTAGATGTGCAGGTGCTTCATCTGCTGACGCTGCAGCGGGCCGCGGGTGATCATGCGCTCCACGGCCTTCTCCAGCACGCGCTCGGGGTGCTTGCTGTCCAGGCGCTGGGCGATGCTGCGGCCCTTGATGCCGCCGGCATAGCCGGTGTGGTAGTACAGGATCGCCTGCTCGGCCTTGTTGCCGGTCACCTTTACCTTGTCGGCGTTGATGACGACGATGTTGTCGCCGCAATCGACATGCGGGGTGAATTGCGGCTTATGCTTGCCGCGCAGGCGGGTGGCGATGACCACCGCGAGACGGCCGAGAACCAGGCCCTCCGCGTCGATCAGCGTCCAGTCCTTCTGCACCTCCGCGGGTTTCAGCGAGAGGGTCGTCTTCATCTGGGTCACTATCCTTCATCCGCCGTCACGGGGCCGTTCCGGACACCGGGACGGGTCCAACAGGCGGCGGCTTATGCCGGCAGGGCCTTGCTGCGTCAAGCTTTTCCGGTGGTGGTAAGGACATACCACAAGTTGCCGGGGGGCCTTCACCGCCCTATACCGGCGCCATGAGCGACACTGCCCGCGTGGCCGGCCCCGTGCACGTGATCGGCGCCAGCGGGCGGTCCGGTGCCGCGCTGTGCCGGGCGCTGGTGGCGCGCGGGGTGGCCGTGGTGGCGGTGGTCCGGCGGCCGGCGGCGTGGCAGGCGCTTGGTATTCCAGGGGAAATGCGCGTGGCCGAGCTGCGCGACCCGGCGGCCCTGGCGACCGCGCTGGGCAACGCGGCGCGGATCGCCAGTTGCGCGCATGCCCGCCACACCGCGGCGATCCTGGCGGCGGCGCCGAGGCGGGCGCGGCTGGTGCTGCTGGGCAGCACACGGCGGTTCACCCGCTGGATCGACGCGCATGGCAGCGGTGTGCTGGCCGGCGAGGTCGCGCTGCTGGCTTCCGGCCGGCCGGGGGTGATGCTGCACCCCACCATGATCTACGGCGCCCAGGGCGAGGACAACGTGCGGCGGCTGGCCAGGCTGCTGCGCTGGCTGCCGGTGGTACCGCTGCCGGGGGGCGGGCGCCACCTGGTGCAGCCGATCCACCAGGACGACGTGACGCGCTGCGTGCTGGCGGCGCTGGACTACCCCTGGCAGGGGCCGCAGGCGATGGTGATCGCCGGGCCCACCCCCCTGCCCTACGCCGCCTTCGTCCGCGCGGTGGCCGCCGCCGCCGGCCTCGGGCGGCCGCGCATCGTGCCGGTGCCGGGCTGGCTGCTGATGGCCGCCGCGCCGCTGACCCGGCTGCTGACGTTCCTGCCGCGCATCCGCGCCGCCGAGGTGCGGCGGCTGATGGAGGACAAGGCCTTTCCCATCGCCACCATGACGGCCACGCTGGACGTGCGGCCGATCCCGTTGGAAGAAGGCCTCGCCCGCACGTTCACCCCCTGAGGAGTCGCCATGCCGATCATCAACCGCATCGCCGAGTTTCACACCGAGATGACCGAATGGCGGCGGGACCTGCACCAGCATCCCGAGCTGGCGTTGCAGGAAGTGCGCACCAGCGGCGTGGTGCAGGACAAGCTGCGCGCGTTCGGGGTGGACGAGATCATCACCGGCATGGCGCGCACCGGGGTGGTGGGAGTGATCCACGGGCGCGGTCCCAATTCCGGGCCGGGTGGACGGGCGATCGGCCTGCGCGCGGACATGGACGCGCTGCCGATCCACGAGGAGACCGGCGCCGCCCATGCCAGCCAGACCCCCGGCGTGATGCATGCCTGCGGCCATGACGGGCACACCACCATGCTGCTGGGGGCGGCCAAATACCTTGCCGAGACGCGCAATTTCGACGGTACCGTCTACCTGATCTTCCAGCCCGCCGAGGAGAACCTGGCCGGCGGCGAGATCATGGTGAAGGAGGGGCTGTTCGAGCGCTGCCCGATGGCGCAGGTGTTCGGCATGCACAACTGGCCGGCGGCGCCCGAGGGGACGTTCCTGTGGCGGGTCGGCCCCACCATGGCGGCGGTGGCCAATATCGAGATCACCATCACCGGCAAGGGCGCGCACGGCGCCCACCCCTATCGCGGCATCGACCCGATCGTGATCGCCGCCCAGATCGTCTCGGCGCTGCAGACCATCGTCGCGCGCAGCCTGCGGGCGGTGGATGCGGGGGTGGTGACCATCGGGCACATCACCGGCGGGCAGACCTACAACGTGATCCCCGAGACGGTGCGCATGCTGGGCACCGCGCGCTGGTTCGAGGAGCGGGTGGGCGACCAGCTTGAGGACGGGGTGCGCCGGCTGGCCAGCGGCATCGCGGCCAGCTTCGGCGCGACGGCGGAGGTGGTGTTCGACCGCGCCTATCCGGCCACGGTGAACGAGGCCGCCGCCACCGAGATGGCCGCGCATGCGGCGCGCACGGTGGCGGGCGAGGCGCGGGTGCAGCACATGGACGACCCGACCATGGGCGGCGAGGATTTCGCCTTCATGCTGCAGAAGAAGCAGGGCAGCTACATCATGCTGGGCGCCGGGCGCACCGGGGCGGACCCGATGCCGCACCATCCGAAATACGACTTCAACGACGACGTGCTGCCGGTGGGCGCCAGCTACTGGGTGACGCTGGCGGAGCAGTTGCTGGCGCGGGAAGGATAGGAAGCGGCTCTATTTTGAAAAAAAGAACCAAAAAACTTCATTCGCTGGAGTCCCTAAGGCGAGACTCCAGCGAATAAAAAGTTTTTTTGCTTCTCTTTGTCCACAAAAAGAAGATATTACTTCCCCTTGTTCAACCGCCGCTCATACATCTGCGCCAGCATGGTCGTAGGGAACAGCAGCGCAAAATACACCAGCGCCACCACGGTGTAGGTCTCCAGCGGCCGATAGGTATCGGCGGTGATCAGCTGGCCCTGGTACAGCAGGTCCGGCACCGCGATGGTGCTGACCAGCGAGGTGTTCTTGAGCTGGGTGATCGACTGGTTGATGAACGGCGGCAGCATCCGCCGCGCCGCCTGCGGCAGGATCACCAGGCGCATCATCCGCCAGGGGCTGAGGCCAAGGGCGCGGGCGGCATCCCACTGGCCGCGCTCGATCGAGACGATGCCGCCGCGGAAGATCTCGGCATAGAACGCCGCGGTGTACAGCGACAGCACCGCGGTGGCCGCCACCACCGCCGGGATCTGGATGCCCAGGATCACCGGCAGCGCGTAGTAGAACCACACGATCTGCACCAGCAGCGGGGTGCAGCGGAACGCCTCGATCAGCCCGATCAGCGGATAGTTGACCAGGCGCGAGCGGGAGAGCCGCGCCACCCCGATCAGCAGGCCCAGCGCCAGCCCCAGCCCGATCGTGCCGATCGTGTAGGCCATGGTGACCTCCACGCCGCGCACGAACAGCGCCTTGTAGTGCCAGAGGAAGCCGAAGCTCCATTGGTACGGCATCGGCGTCCCCTGCCCGGCGTCAGAACGACAGGTCGGCCGGGATGTCGGTTTCCTTGGCGCCGGTCTGCAGGATGCCCTCGATCATCCACTGGCGGATCTGGCCGGTGCCGCGGTTCATGTCGAGCCAGGCGTTGATCACTTCCTTGAAGCGGGTGTCCGGCTCGCGGCGCACGCCCATGCAGCTCGGCAGCGCCACCGTGGGGTTGCCGATCAGCCGGTAGCTGCCCAGGCCCGGATTCTTGGCGATGGCGGTGATGCCGAGCATCGCCGCCAGGATATCGGCGTCCGCCCGGCCGCCCTGCATCGCCAGGATGGCGTCGTCGCGGGTCTTGAAGGCGGTGATGGTGGCCTTGGGGGTGAAGCGCCTGGCGATCACCTCATGCAGCGAGCCGAGATCGACGACGATCCGCACCTCGGGCTTGTTGAGGTCGGCCCAGCTGCGCGGATCGAACCCCGCGCGGGCGATGCAGCCGAAGGGGTGGATGATCATCGCGTTGGTGAAGCCGATCGACAGCGCCCGCTGCGGCGTGGGGTTGAGCGCGAAGGCGAGATCGACCTTGTTCGCCTGCAGGTCCAGCACCGAGTTGCCGTAGGTCGATTCCAGGTATTCCAGCTTGGCGTCGAAGATCTTGGCGATGTCCTTGGCCATGGAGATGGCGGCGCCGGACCACTCGCCGGTGGCGATGTCCTTGTGGAAATAGGGCAGCTCGCCCGGCAGCGCCGCGATGCGCAGCACCTTGGTGCGATTCACCCGGTCGAAGGTGCTCTCGCTGGTCGATTGGGCGTGCGCGGTGCCGATGAAGGCGGCCGGCGCCAACGCGGCCATTCCGGTGGCGGCCAGCCCGGCGATGCCGCGGCGCGAAAGACGGTTGGTCATGTCCCAGACTCCCTGTTTTGTTGAACGACGGCGGCCCGGCGGCGGGCAGCGAAACGCGCCGTGTCAGCATGCACAGGACGCAAAGCAGGGCAAGCCCGGAGCGCATGGCTCCGGGCTGTCCATCCAAGCGGCGTCGGGGCGATCAGGGATCGATGCGGGCGGTGGCCGTGCCGGTCATCACCTCGCGGCCATCCTGGTTCACCGTGGAGAGGGTGATGTCGGCCAGGTGTTGCCCGCCTTCCTCGCGCAGGGCGGCCACCGTGGCGGTGGCGTCCAGCGTGTCGCCCGGCCAGACCTGGTTGGTGAAGCGCACGCCGAACCTGGTCAGCCGCCCGTCGCCGACCCAGTTGGTCAGCATCTTGCTGGTCAGCCCCATGGTGAGCATGCCGTGGGCGAACACGCTGGGATAGCCGGCGACCTTGGTGGTGTAGATCTCATCGGTGTGTAGCGGGTTGTAGTCGCCCGAGGCGCCGGCGTACTGCACGATCTGGGTGCGCGTGAGGTTCTCGACCACCCGCTCGCCATGGGTGTCGCCGATCTTCAGCTTCGATGCCTGCAATGCCATGTCCCTGCCCCTCAGCCCTGCGCCACGGGGCGCTCGGTGGTCACGCCCACGCTGGTGGCGGTGACGACGAGTTCGCCGTTCTGGTCGCGGTATTCGGTGATGCGCTCGCGGAAGGTGAGCTTGCCGGCGCGCTTGCTTTCCTTCTCCCAGGTCTTGCCGGGCCTGGTCTCGGCGGTCAGCACATCCCCGGGGCGCGGGTGGCGGTGGTATTCGTAATGCTGCTCGGCATGCAGCCCGCCGCTGCTGGCGGCCTTGCCTTCCACGCCGCTGGGGGTCTTGCCGGAGCCGAACCAGGGCTGGCCGGGCTTGGGGCGCAGGAAATAATCCGGGTCGAACTGCGCCACCGCCTGCACGAAGCTCGGGGGGGCGATGATGCCGCCGGTCTCGCCCGCCTTGGCCGCCGCCGCGTCGTGGTAGACGGGGTTGGTGTCGCCGATGGCGCGCGCGAACATCATGATGTGCGACGCCTCGACGGGGAATGTGATCTTGGCCAATGGAGTCCCTCCGGTGCTTGTTTCCCGCCGGCGCAGCTTAGCCGCGGCGGATTCACCAAGGCAAACCGGCTTGCGAAGGCCGAGGCGCCACCACAGGATACGGCCATGACCCTCGCCCTGCCCGCCTCCGGACCCACCTCGCGCACCTTCTTCTCGCAGCGGCTGCGGCTGCACTACGTCGATTGGGGCAACGCCGGGGCGCCGCCGCTGATTTTGCTGCATGGCGGGCAGGACCACTGCCGCAACTGGGACTGGGTGGCCGCCGCGCTGCGCAAGGACTGGCACGTCATCGCCCCCGACCTGCGCGGCCATGGCGACAGCGCCTGGTCGACCGACGGCAACTACACCATGGCGGGCTATATCGGCGACCTGGCGCAGCTGATCCACCAGCAGCGGCTGGCGCCGGTCTCGATCGTGGCGCATTCGCTGGGGGGCAACATCGCGCTGCGCTACACCGGCATCTACCCCGACAGCGTGCGCCGGCTGGTGGCCATCGAGGGCCTCGGCCCCTCGCCGCGCATCCTGGCCGAGCGGGCCGACAAGACCATGGCGCAGCGTATGGCCGACTGGATCGCCGCCCGCCGCGCGCTGGCCGGCCGCCTGCCGCGCCGCTATGCGAGCATCGAGGAGGCGCTGGCCCGCATGCAGGAGCAGAACAAGCACCTCTCGCCCGAACAGGCGCGCCACCTGACCCAGCACGGGGTGAACCAGAACGAGGACGGCACCTATAGCTGGAAATTCGACAACTACGTGCGCGGCTGGCCGCCCTACGACATGACACAGGCCGAGTTGGAGACGCTGTGGGCGGCGATCACCTCCCCGACGCTGCTGGTGTATGGCAAGGAGAGCTGGGCGTCGAACCCGGCCGAGGATGGGCGGCTGGCGCATTTCCGCAACGCGCGGGTGGCGAGCTTCGAGCGGGCCGGGCATTGGGTGCACCATGACCGGCTGGAGGGGTTTCTGACGGAGATCGGGGGATTTCTGGGGGCGTAGGGACTGGGGGAGCATTTTGACGCGAATCTGTTAGTTTATCTTTCCTTTTGTCGTAAATATTGTTAGCTTCTTTCCGACTAGAGAGGGTTCGGCATTTGGATCAGGGCACAGGCTCAGGCAATGACCTCGAATCACCGATGCTGTTTGGAGTGATAAGAAGAATTGCTCTGACGCTGATCGCTGTCGTGATGTTGGCTCTGGCTGGCAATTTCGTGATCCACGACCGACGCCCAGAAAGCCTGACGCAGGCAAGCGCCCAGGAATGGGCGGAGGAGATGTTCCGCCAATACCTTTCGGACGCCAAGCAGCGGCAAGGTGACTATGCTGCGCCGGTCGTCGAACTCAACGATGGCGATGCCATGGTCACCATTTTCGCAAAGATCGAACGGCCGCGAGCGTGATGATCACGCTGGGGAAAACGGAACCGCTGGCGTGTCGATTGGGCCATCCCTGGAAGAACGCGCGCGTCGGCTGCGCCGGTAGCCCCGTTAGCTCCCCACCTTCAACGTCGAGACCAGCCCGCGCAGACACGCCAGCACCGAGAGCGGCGTCAGCTTGCCGGTGCGCGGATTGGCCTCGCTCGGCACGTTCTCCACTGTCATGGTCAGCCGTGCCGCCTCCGCCTCCACGCGGATGGTGTGGATGTTGCGGTCCACACCCGGGTCGGCCCAGATGCGCACGGTGGTGCGCTGCGGCCCGATGCCGGCCAGCGCCAGGGCGGCGGCCACGTTCACGTTCGCGGGGAAGCCGACGGCGGCGTCCAGCGCGTTGCCCTCGAAGATCACCGTGGGGGCGGTGATCGCCAGCACGTCGATGCCGTGCTGCTCCAGATAGGGCGCGCCCACCAGCCCGCGTGGCGGCTTGCGGGTCTCGATGGTGATGCTGTCCACCCGGCCCTCGGCGCAGGCGCGCACCGCGTCCAGCCCCAGCAGCGCGCCGGTCGGCACCACGATGCGCCCGCCCGCCGCCCGCGCCTGCTCAACCAGGTGCATGCGCGGCAGCAGGGCGCCGACGGAACTCGGCACGAAGATGCGGCCGGCGGCGATGGCGGGGACGGCGATCTGCTCGAACACCGCGGCCGGGGCCGCCTCCACCACGATGTCCGCCCGGGCCAGGCCCGGCAGGTCCACCACCGCGGGCGGCGCCGCGAACCCGGCGATGTTGGCGCGGGCGCGGTCCTGGTCGCGGGCGGCGACGGCGACCAGGCGCAGGCCATCGACCCCGCGATCCAGCGCGCGGGCCAGGTCGAGACCGATCGCCCCCAGGCCGCCAATGGCAACGGTGAGGGTCATGCGGGCCATCCATCATGAAAGGGGGAACTGGGGCGAACGACGGGTCTCGAACCCGCGACATCCAAGACCACAACCTGGCGCTCTACCAACTGAGCTACGTCCGCCATCGAGGGGTGCGCCCCCGGTCCAGTGGGGGCCGTTTAGGCCGAACCGGCGGCGCTCGTCAACGCCTTGCTCGCCGCCCCCTGCCCTGCGAAGTGCCGCGCCAGCCGCTCCACCGCCTCGGCGAGCACCTCCGGGCGCTTGCAGAAGGCGAATCGCGCGAAATGCCGCGGCGCCTCGCCCTCGAAGAAGGCGGTGACGGGAATGGCGGTCACCCCGGCATGCTCGGTGATGTGGCGGCAGAACGCCACGTCGTCGCCGTTCCAGCCGAGCGGGCGGAAATCGGCGGTGATGAAGTAGCTGCCATGCGTCGGGATCACCGAAAAGCCGATGCGCGACAGGCCGTCGGACAGCAGGTCCCGCTTGGCCTGCAAATCGGCGGCCAGCCCGGCGAAGTAGGAGTCGTCCTTGGCCAGCCCCAGCGCCACGGCGCGTTGCAGGTTGGGCGGCGTGGTGAAGATGAGGTTCTGGTGCGCCTTGGTGGCGGCCGTCGCCAGCGCCCTGGGGGCGGTGATGTAGCCGACCTTCCAGCCGGTCAGCGAGAACGTCTTGCCGGCGCTGCCGATCCGCAGGCAGCGCTCGCGCATGCCCGGCAGGGTCATCAGTGGGATGTGCTTCAGGCCGTCGAACACCAGGTGCTCATAGACCTCGTCGCAGATGGCGTAGGCGTCGTGCCGCTGCAGCAGGCCGGCGATGAAGCCCAGCTCGTCGGCGGTGAACACCTTGCTGGTCGGGTTCATCGGGGTGTTGAGCAGGATCGCCTTGGTCTTCGGCCCGAAGGCGGCGGCCAGCTCGGCGCGCGGCAGCTCCCATTTCGGCGGCATCAGGCGCACCAGGCGGGGAATGCCGCCCAACATGCGCACCACCGGCAGGTAGGTGTCGTAGAGCGGTTCGATCAGCACCACCTCGTCGCCCGGGTCGATCAGCCCCATCAGGCAGGAGGCGAGCGCCTCGGTGGCGCCGGAAGTCACCACCACCTCGGTGTCGGGGTCCACCTCCAGCCCGTAGAAGCGGCGGTTGGCGGCGGCGACGGCCTGGCGCAGCTCGGGCACGCCGGTCATCGGCGGATACTGGTTGCGCCCGTCCCGCAGCGCGTCCGCGGCGGCCTGCAGCACGTCGGCCGGGCCGTCGGTGTCGGGGAAGCCCTGGCCGAGATTGATCGACCGGTGCTGGTTGGCCAGCACCGACATCACGGTGAAGATGGTCGTGCCCGTGGCCGACAGCTGGGTGTTCAAGGTCTTCACGTCGGGCGTTCCTCCAGCGGACTGATCCGGCCGGCGGCCGGTCGGGCAGCGGGAGTATGGGTCCGAAGCGAGAGGGCTTCAACCGGCGCCCACTTTGCCGCGAAAACAGGCAGATGCGCCCAAGAAGCGGGCGGACCGGTCTGCCGCAATCCTGCGCAACCGGCCATTGCGGCGCGGTTTGCGCTGCGCATTGCCCGCTGGCACGCATCATGCAACCCTATGCAACCGCCCCCTTCGATGGGATGCGCGGTCCTGAGACAAGAGGGAGGCGCCCGGGCTTTCGGGCGCGCACACGGATGAAGAAGATCGAAGCCGTCATCAAGCCGTTCAAGCTGGACGAGGTGAAGGAGGCGCTGCACGAGGTCGGGTTGCAGGGCATCACGGTGGTGGAGGCGAAGGGCTTCGGGCGCCAGAAGGGCCATACCGAGCTCTATCGCGGCGCCGAATACGTGGTGGACTTCCTGCCGAAGGTGAAGATCGAGGTGGTGTGCGAGGACGATGTGGTGGAAAAGGCGGTCGAGGCGATCGTCAACGCCGCCCGCACCGGACGCATCGGCGACGGCAAGATCTTCGTGAGCAACATCGAGGAGGTGGTGCGCATCCGCACCGGCGAGCGCGGGCCCGACGCGATCTGAGGCGGCGCGCTGCGGGGCGTTGCGTTACCGAGGCCGCCCGCACGGCCTCGACCGGCCGCTGAAGCGCGGCATATTACTGAACCGGCGCCGCGGAGCCCTCCGCCGGCGCTTCTGACGAGGAACGGAGACACTATGGCGAAGAAAGCCGCGGCCGCACCGGGTGCTGGCAAGGGCAGCGTCGAGAAGGTTCTCGACATGATCAAGGAACATTCGGTCGAGTTCGTGGACCTGCGGTTCACCGACCCGCGCGGCAAGTGGCAGCACACGTCGCAGCACATCTCGACCATGGGCGAGGATGCGTTCCGCGACGGGATCATGTTCGACGGCTCCTCGATCGCCGGCTGGAAGGCGATCAACGAGTCCGACATGATCCTGATGCCGGACGCCGACACCGCGGTGATGGACCCGTTCTCGGCCAAGCCGTCGCTGATCCTGTTCTGCGACATCTTCGAGCCCTCCACCGGCCAGTCCTACAACCGCGACCCGCGCAGCACCGCCAAGAAGGTGGAAGCCTACGTGAAGTCCACCGGCATCGGCGACAGCGTGCTGGTCGGCGCGGAAGCCGAGTTCTTCATCTTCGACAGCGTGCGTTTCGGCACCGGCGGCAACTACGGCACCTACCAGATCGACAGCATCGAGGGCCCGCAGGCCTCGCTGAAGGACTATCCGGAAGGCAACATGGGCCACCGCCCGGGCGTCAAGGGCGGCTACTTCCCGGTCCCCCCGGTCGACAGCGAGAGCGACCTGCGCGCCGAGATGCTGTCCACCATGGGCGAGATGGGGCTGCCGATCGAGAAGCACCACCACGAGGTGGCGCAGTCCCAGCACGAGCTGGGCACCCGCTTCGGCCAGCTCACCACCATGGCCGACCAGATGCAGATCTATAAATACTGCGTCCACAACGTCGCCCACAGCTACGGCAAGACCGCGACCTTCATGCCGAAGCCGATCTATGGCGACAACGGCACCGGCATGCACACGCATCTGTCGATCTGGAAAGCCGGCAAGCCGCTGTTCGCCGGCAACGGCTATGCCGACCTGTCGGAGATGTGCCTGTATTTCATCGGCGGCATCATCAAGCACGCCAAGGCGCTGAACGCCTTCACCAACCCCAGCACCAACAGCTACAAGCGCCTGATCCCGGGCTTCGAGGCGCCGGTGCTGCTCGCCTACTCGGCGCGCAACCGCTCCGCCTCCTGCCGCATCCCCTACACCACCAGCCCGAAGGCCAAGCGCGTCGAGGTCCGCTTCCCCGACCCGTCGGCCAACCCGTACCTGGCCTACTCGGCGCTGACCATGGCGGGCCTGGACGGCATCAAGAACAAGATCCATCCCGGCGACCCGATGGACAAGGACCTCTACGACCTGCCGCCCGAGGAGCTGAAGGGCATCCCGACCGTCTGCGGCTCGCTGCGCGAAGCCCTCGGCGCGCTGGAAGCCGACCACGACTTCCTGCTGGCCGGCGACGTGTTCAGCAAGGACCAGATCGAGAGCTATATCGAGCTGAAATGGGGCGAGGTGTACCGCTTCGAGCACACGCCGCACCCGGTCGAGTTCGAGATGTACTACTCGGTCTGACCGACCAGCCAGCCTGAACGGACAACCCCGCGGTCCAGCCGGACCGCGGGGTTTTTCATGCCCACGCCGGCGCCGCAGACCGCTGTATGCGACTCGCCGCGCGGGCTACGCTGGTCTCTCACCCCGGCCCGCCGGAGCCCACGCACGGAGGCTTCATGACCATCGCCTCGCGTGCCTATGCGGCCTTCGTCCTGGCCTTCGCTCTGCTGGCATTCGGCCTCGTGCTGTTCGTCCCCGCGGTGCTGCGCGACGGCGACACCTTCCTGCACATCGCCGCCGGCAACTGGATGCTCGACCACCACGCGCTGCTGCGGGCCGACCCGTTCTCCTTCACCATGCGAGGCAAGCCCTGGGTCTCCCATGAATGGCTGGCCGAGCTGCTGATGGCGCTCGCCTACCGCATCGGCGGCTGGCCGGGCCTGCTGCTGCCCTTCGCCACCACGCTGGCGCTGGCGGTCATCCTGCTGGGCGCGGCGATGCGCCGATGGATGGCCCCGCTGCCCGCCGCGGTGCTGCTGTTCGCCGCGATGTACACCCAGGTTCCCACCCTGCTGGCGCGGCCGCATTTGCTGGTGCTGCCGATCCTGATCGCCTGGTGCGACGCGATGCTGCGCGCACGCGGCCAGAAGCGCGCGCCCCATCCGGCCCTCGCCCTGCTGATGGTCCTGTGGGTGAACCTGCACGGCAGCTTCTTCGTCGGCCTCGCCTTTGCCGGCGCCATGGCCGGCGAGGCCTGGCTGTCGGAGGCAGGCCGCAGGGCACAGGTGGCGCGCGCGTGGGGCGTGTTCCTGCTGGCCGCCCTGGCCGGCGCGCTGGCCACCCCGCACGGCATCCAGGGCCTGCTGCTGCCGTTCCACCTGCTGCGCATGCCCGCCCTGTCGGCCATCAGCGAATGGCAGCCGACCAATTTCGCCACCTTCCAGCCGATGACCCCGCTGCTGCTGGGCCTGCTGTATATCGGCCTGGTCTACGCGCCGCGGCTGCCCCGGCTGCGCGTGGCGCTGCTGCTGGCGCTGGTCTACACCGCCTTGCAGCACGGCCGGAACCAGGTGCTGCTCGGCATGGTCGGCCTGCAGGTGATCGCCGAGCCGCTTGGCCGCTATTTCCACGCCGACGTACCCGGCCCCGCCGGCGCGGCGCTGCGGCCCTCCCGCCCCGCCTGGGGCGCCGCCCTGGCCGGGGCGCTGATGCTGTTCGCCGTCCGCATCGCCCTGCCGGTGACCATCGGCGACGACATCACCCGCCCGGTCTCCGCCCTGGCGCATGTCCCGCCGGCGCTCGCCGCCCAGCCGGTGCTGAACAGCTACAGCTTCGGCAGCTACCTGATCTTCCGCGGCATCAGCCCGTTCATCGACAGCCGCGCCGAACTGTACGGCAACGACTTCCTGCAGGCCTACCTCGACATGGCCAAGCCGGACCACGTGAAGCTCGAACAGGTCCTGGCCAGCTACCACATCGCCTGGACGCTGTCAGACACGCATTCCGCCATCGCCGAAATGCTCGACCTGCTGCCGGGCTGGAAGCGCCTCTATGCCGACGACACCGCCGTCATCCATGTGCGCGCGGCTCCCTGAGCCGCGCGCGCCGGATCACGCGGGCCGGATCACGCGGACCGGATATTCCACGGCACCATGATCGGCCCCTGCAGAATGCCGGTGATGCTCTTGCGGAACGCCGTCTGCAGATAGAACTGCCCCAGCGGCACCGTCGCCACCTGGTCCAGCGCCAGCCGCCCCAGCGCGGTCGCCACCTTCTTCTGCATCGCCGGGTCGGTCGCCGCCAGCCACTCGGCGGTCATCTGCTCCGCCGCCTCGCTCCGCCACCAGCCGAACCAGCCCTTCTCGCCCTGCCCGCGCACCATCGGCGACACCGCCGGGTTGTCCCAGCCGACGGCCGGCACGGTGGTATGGAAGATGCTCCACCCGCCCTCTTCCACCGGCCCGCGCTTGGAGCGGCGCTGCACCACGGTGCCCCAGTCGCTCTCCTGCAGATCGACATTCATGCCGATCTTCTTCAGCATTTCCGCCGTCACCTGCCCCAGCGGCCCGATATCCGGGAAATCCGTGGGGTTGATCACCACCACCTTCTCGCCCGCGTATCCCGCCGCCTTCAGCATCGCCATCGCCGCCTTCGGGTCGGCCGGCATCAGGTCGCGCTCATCCTCGTGGTACGGGTTGCCCTTGGCGAACAGGCTGCGGCACACCGTCCACAGGCTGGCATCGTCGCCGCGCGAGGCGCGCATATAGTCTTCCTGGTTCACCGCCAGCCGCACCGCCTGGCGCAGCTTCACGTCCTTGAACGGCGCCTGCAGGCAGTTCAGCCGCATGATCGCCATCCGCCCGCCGGGGTCGGCGATCTGCACCGCCACCCCCTCGGCGCGCTTGAGCATCGGCATCAGGTCGGGCAGCGGCCGCTCCCACCAGTCGGCCTCGTTGTTCTGCAAGGCCGCGGCGGCGGTGGCTGGGTCGGGGATGATGTTCCATTCCACCCGCGGGAAATGCGCCACCTTGCCTCCGGCCATCCAGCTCGCGGGCTCGGCGCGCGGCCGGTAGCCGTCGAACTTTTCATAGGCCACCCGGCTGCCGGAATTATATTCCTTGGCCAGGAAGCGGTATGGCCCGGAGCCGACCATCTCCGTCACCTGTTTGTTGGCGTCGGTCTTGGCCAGCCGCTCCGGCATGATGAAGGCGATGTTGGAGCCGGTGGCGCAGATCGCGTCCAGCAGCAGCGGGAACGGCTGGGTCAGCCGGATCTCCAGCGTCCGGTCGTCCGGCGCGCCCCATTTCTCCACCACCTTGGCCAGCAACTGCCCGAACGAATCCCGCTTGCTCCACCGCTCCAGGCTGGCCGCGCAGTCAACGCCGCGCACGGGCGTTCCATCATGGAACACCAGGCCATCGCGCAGGCGGAACGTCCACACCCGCCCATCGGCCGAAACGCTGTGCCCCTCTGCCATCTGCGGCTGCGGCACCCCCTTGGCGTCGGCGCCATACAGCGTGTCGAACACGTAGAACCCGTGCTCGGTGGTCACCGTGGCGGAGGTCCAGATCGGGTCCAGCACGCTGAGATTGGCCTGCGGCACGAAGCGCAGCGCCGCCGTCTTCGCCGGCTGGGCGATCGCGGGTGCGGCCAGCGGCACGAGCAGCGAGGCAGCGGCCCCTTGCAGCAGGGTTCTACGGCGCATGATGGCTTCTCCTCCCCGGATTTGCTTGTCGTGGTGATACAGGCTCGACGCCCCCGGCCGCAACCAGCCCGAGCAAACTCCCATCAAGCTCGCATGGAGACAGGGAGGCGGGGAGAAGAGCCTCCCGCTCGCTTCTCCCCGCC
>MKWE01000017.1:0-23093 GCA_001899585.1 Rhodospirillales bacterium 70-18 | reverse complement strand
CCGCCCCCGCCGTGCCCAGGCGCGCGCCCGCCAGCGCCGAGGGGTTCCCGCCGCCGCCATCCAGCCGCAAGATGCTCCCCTCACCAGGCCGGATGCCCCGCATGCCCCTCCCCCCGCCCCACCCCACCCCCTGGCCGCAGGTCGCCCCCGCCGACGCCGGCTTCGACCCGGAGCGCCTCTACGCCGCCGTCGAATTCGCGGAGGCGCACGAATCCCCCTGGCGGCGCGACATCCAGGCCCAGCTCGAAGCCGGCAATTTCGAGCCGCCGCCCGACAACGCCATCATCGGCCCCACCGCCCCGCGCGGTGCCCCGAACGGCCTCATCCTGCGCGCCGGCCGGTTGGTGGCGTGCTGGGGCGACACGCGGCAGGTGGACATGACCTTCAGCGTGGCCAAAAGCTACCTCTCCATCCTGGCCGGCCTCGCCGTGCAGGACGGGCTGATCACCGACCTCGACGAGCCGGTCGGCCGCACCGTGCGGGACGGCGGCTTCGAGGGCGCGCATAACGGCGCCATCACCTGGCGACACCTGCTGCAGCAGACCTCGGAGTGGGAGGGCACGCTGTTCGGCAAGTCGGAGATGATCGACCGCTACCGCACCCTGGCCACCGAGTTCGCCGGCAGCCCCGGCAAGGCCAAGGGCAGCGCCCGGCCGTTGCAGGCGCCGGGCAGCTACTGGGAATACAACGACGTGCGGGTGAACCGCCTGAGCCTCGCCCTGCTGCGCCGCTTCGGCCGCGCCTTGCCGGAGGTGTTCGCCGAGCGGGTGATGCGCCCGATCGGCGCCTCGACGGACTGGCGGTGGGAGGGCTACCACACCTCCGATGTGGAGGTCGGCGGCCGGCTGGTCCGCTCGGTCTCCGGCGGCGGGCACTGGGGCGGCGGCGTGTTCATCCATGCCGAGGACCAGGCGCGCATCGGCCTGCTGATGGCCAATGGCGGCGCCTGGGGGCCAACCCGCGTGCTGGCGGAGGAATGGGTGCGCCGGTCGGTGGCGCCCTGCGCGCTGAAGCCGGATTACGGCCTGCTGTGGTGGCTCAACACCGGGCGCGTCTACCAGCCGAGCGCGCCAGCGGACAGCTTCTTCGCCATCGGCGCCGGCGGCAACGTCACCTGGGTAGACCCCACGCACGACATCGTGGCCGTGCTGCGCTGGATCGACACGGCGGCGCTGAACGGCTGGATCGCCCGCGTGCTGGGCGCGCTGGCGGCATGACCCGCACGGCGCTGGTCACCGGGGCCGCCCGCGGCATCGGCGCCGCCATCGCCGCCCGCCTGGTGGCCGATGGCTGGCGCGTCGTGCTGGCCGACCGCGACCCGGCCGGCGCCCAGGCCGCCGAGGGGCTCGGCCCCCTCGCCCGCTTCGCCCTGGCCGACGTGGCCGAGGAAGCGGCGGTGGCGGCCCTGCTCGCCGGCGTGGCGGCGCGGGAGGGCCGGCTGGACGCGCTGGTGTGCAACGCCGGCTTCATGATCCGCAAGCCGCTCGCCGCCCTCACGCTGGCCGAATGGTCCGCCGTGCTGGCCACCAACCTCACCAGCAGCTTCCTGCTGGCGCGCGCCGCCGAGGCGCTGCTGCGCACGGCGAAGGGGGCGATCGTCACCATCGCCTCCACCCGCGCGCACCAGTCCGAGCCGGATACCGAAAGCTACGCCGCCTCCAAGGGCGGGCTGCTGGCGCTGACCCATGCGCTGGCGGCAAGCCTGGGGCCGGATGTGCGGGTGAACTGCGTCAGCCCCGGCTGGATCAACACCCGCGACGAGGCGTTGCGCGCCGAGGACCACGGCCAGCACCCGGCCGGGCGCGTCGGCACCCCGGCCGACATCGCCGCCATAACCGCCTGGCTGGTGGGGCCGGACAGCGGCTTCGTCACCGGCGCCGAGTTCGTGGTCGATGGCGGGATGACCCGCAAGATGATATACGTCGAGTGATCGTATTTCCGTTTCTGTATTGTGAATTAGCGACCGCGCCCCTATCTTCGCCAGGATCGGCCGCCGCGCGCGGCCCCCAGTCACGGAGAGGCCGCGATGACCCGCATCCACGTCCTGCACGAAAACCCCGCCTGGCTGCCGCCCCTGGCCGAGGCGTTCGACCGGCGCGCCTTGCCCTGGACCGAGTGGTTCCTGCACGGCGGCAGCTTCGACCTGGCCGCGCCGCCGCCGGAAGGCGTGTTCTACAACCGCATGAGCGCCTCCTCGCACACCCGCGACCACCGCTTCTCCGCCGAGCTGACCGCCGCCGTGCTGGCCTGGCTGACCCGCTGGGGCCGCCGCGTGGTCAACGGCCCGCGCGCGCTGGATCTGGAAATCAGCAAGGTGCGGCAATACGCGGCGCTGGAGGCGGCCGGCCTTCGCACCCCGCGCACCGTGCTGGTGGCCGGGCGGGAGGCGATCGTGGCGGCGGCGCGCACCCATTTCGCCGGCCGGCCGGTCATCCTGAAGCCCAATCGCGGCGGCAAGGGCCTGGGCGTGCGGCTGTTCCACACGCTGGAGGGGCTCGCGAGCCATGTGGAGTCCGACGCCTATGAAACACCGGTGGACGGGCTGCAACTGCTGCAGGACTACGTCCGCGCCCCGCGCCCGGTGATCACCCGCGCCGAATTCGTCGGCGGCCGCTTCGTCTACGCCGTCGAGGTCGATACCAGCGAGGGGTTCGAGTTGTGCCCCGCCGATGTCTGCGCCATCGGCGAGGCCGCCTGCCCGGTTGGGGAGCAGGCGAGTGCCCAGCCCACGCACAAGTTCACGGTGCTCCCGGGCATCGACGCCGCCTTGCGCGGCCGGCTGGAAGCCTTCCTGGCGCAGGCCGGGGTGGATGTCGCCGGCGTCGAATTCATTGCCGGCGAGGACGGGCATGTGCTGGTCTACGACGTGAACACCAACACCAACTACAACGCCGACGCCGAAGCGCGCGCGGGGATTGCCGGCACCGCCCGCTCGGGCCCCGGCGCCATCGCCGAGTACCTGGGGGCCGAGTTGGCCCGCACGCGCCAGGCGGCGGCCTGAACAGGAGTCCGCCATGGCCCGCGTGCGCAGCATCCCCTCCGCCGAGTTGCCGGCCGAGCTGGCCGACATCTACGAACGCTTCGCCGCGGGCTACGGCCCGTTCCGCAACCAGGTGGCGGTGCTGGCCCATGTGCCCTCGGCGCTGCGCCACCTGATGCCGCTGCTGATGGAGCTGCGCGAGGCGAAAACCCTGCCTAAGCGTTATCTGGAGATCGCCATCATCGTGGTCTCCAAGCTGAACGAATGCGACTATTGCGTCGCCCACCACACGCCGTTCCTGGTGCCGGAAGGCATCAGCGCGGCTGGCGCGGACCGCCTGCTGGACTACCAGAACCACCCGGAACTGGATGCGGTGGACCGGCTGGTGGTGGAATACAGCATCGCCGCCTGGACCAACCCGCACCGCCTGCGCGACGGCGTGTTCGAGCGGCTGCGGGCGCATTTCTCCGAGGCGCAGGTCGTCGAACTGACGCTGCGCCTGACCCTGTGCGGCTTTTTCAACAAGTTCAACGACGCCCTGCAGATCGACGAGGAAGCCGAGGCCGCCGCAGCCCTGGCCGCCCTGCCCGGATAGCCGGGGCAGCGCAAGGGCTGTCGACCCCCTCTTTTCCGGCGGAATCGATCGCTTTTTTCAGGCGAAATGGCAGGAAATCAGGTGGTCAGGCGCCAGATTCCGCAGCACCGGCGGGGTGGCGCAGGCGGGCGCGGCTGCCGGGCAGCGGGCCCGGAACGGACAGCCCGGCAGGATCGCCGCGTCCGGCGGCGGGGGTGGGGTTGGGCGGGCGCGGGCGGGGTCGGGTACCGGGGTCGCGGCGCGCAGGGCCTGGGTGTAGGGGTGGCGGGGGTGGTCCATCACCTGCGCGGTCGGGCCCTGCTCCACCACCTGGCCGCGATACAGCACCGCCACGCGCTGGGTGACGGCGCGGACCACGCCGAGGTCGTGGGTGATGAACAGCGTGGCCAGGCCGCGCTCGGCGCGCAGGTCCGCGAACAGGCGCAGGATCTGCGCGCGCACCGACACGTCCAGCGCCGACACCGGCTCGTCGGCCACCAGCACCGCGGGGTCGCTGGCGAGCGCGCGGGCGATGCCGACGCGCTGGCGCTGGCCGCCGGAGAGGGCGTGCGGCAGGCGGGCGAAGAAGGTTTCCGGCGGCAGCCCCACCCGGGCGAACAGGGCGCGCGCCGCCGCCTCCGCCTCGGCGCGCGGCAGGCGGCGGTTCCACAGGAACGGCAGCATCACGCTGGCGCCGACGGTGCGGCGGGGGTTGAGGGCGGCGGCGGTGTCCTGGAACACCATCTGCACCGGGCGTTGCGGGCCGGACAGGACCTCGCCCCGGAAGCGGATGGTGCCGGCATCGGGGCGCGACAGGCCGACCAGCATGCGGCCGAGCGTGGTCTTGCCGCTGCCGCTCTCGCCCACCAGCGCCAGCGATTCGCCGGCCGCCAGCGCGAGCGACACGCCGCCGACCGCGCGCAGGATGCGCCTGGGCCCGAACAGGGGGCCGGGCAGGCGGAAGCCGCGCACCAGGTCGCGCGCCTCCAGGATCGGGCCAGTCACGTCGCTCTCCCGGTCATGCCGCTGCCCAGGCGCCGGCGCGCGCCGCGTCCGCCCGCCAGCAGGCGAGGCCGCCGGCGAAGGGCGGCACCGCGGCGGCGCAGGGGTCCGGCAGGGCGAGCGGGCAGCGCGGGTGGAAGCGGCAGCCGCGCGGCATGGCGTGCGCGGCCGGCACGCCGCCCGGCATGGCGAAGGGCGGCGCGTCCCGCCCCGGATCGAGCACGCTCGCCAGCAGGCCCTGGGTGTAGGGGTGGCGGGGGGCGGCGAACAGGGCGCGCACGTCGTTCTGCTCGACGATCCGGCCGGCATACATCACCGCCACCCGGTCGCAGGTTTCCGCCACCACGCCGAGGTCGTGGGTGATCAGCAGCACGCCCAGGCCGCGCGCCCGCGCCGCCCGGCGCAGCAGGTCCAGGATGCCGGCCTGCACGGTCACGTCCAGCGCCGTGGTCGGCTCGTCGGCGATCAGCAGCGCCGGGTCCAGCGCCAGGGCGGCGGCGATCAGCACGCGCTGGCGCTGGCCGCCGGAGAGTTCGTGCGGGAAGCGGGCGGCGGCGCTGGCGGGCAGGTCCACGCTGGCCAGCGCGGCGGCGACGCGGGCGGGCAGCCGGTCGGTGACGCCGTGGGCGCGGAACGCCTCGCCGATGTGCCGCCCGGCGGTCAGCAGCGGGTCGAGATAGCTGGAGGGGTCCTGGAACACCATGCCGATGCGCCGGCCCCGCACGCCCCGCCTAGCGGCCGGCGGCAGGGTGGCGAGGTCGGTGCCTTCCAGGCGGATATGCCCGCGCGTGACGGCGATGCCGGGGGCCGGGAACAGGCCGAGCACCGCATGCGCCGTCATCGTCTTGCCGGAGCCGGATTCGCCGACCAGCCCCACCGTCTCGCCGCGCGCCACCGCGAGCGACAGGTCTTCCACCAGGGTCGCGCCGTCGGCCAGGGCGACCGTGAGGCCGGCGATGTCCAGCAGGGCGCTCACCGGCCGCGCGGGTCCAGGCTGGCGGCGGCGGCATCGCCCAGCGCGTTGAACACCAGCACGGTGGCCCCGATGGCCAGGCCCGGGAACACCGACATCCACCAGGCGGACCGCAGATATTGCTGCGCCTCGTTCAGCATCGCCCCCCAGGAGGCGAGGTTGGGGTCGCCCAGGCCGAAGAAGCCGAGCCCGGCCTCCAGCAGGATCGCGGTGGCCACGTCCAGCGCCGCCAGCACCAGCACCGGGCCGGCCACCTGCGGCAGCACCTCGCGCAGCACGATCGCCGGGCCGGGCATGCCGCCCAGCCGGGCGGCATCGACGAAGGCGGCGCCGCGCAGGGCGGCGATCTCGGCGCGCACCACCCGCGCGGTCTGCGGCCAGGCCAGCACGGCGATCACCGCGATGACCTTGCCGATGCCCGGCCCGGCCAGCGCAATGACGATCAGCGCCAGCACGAAGCGCGGCAGGGTCTGGAAGAACTCGGCGACGCGCATCACCGCCGCGTCCGCCCAGCCGCCGAGCCAGCCGGCGACGGCGCCGGCCAGCACGCCGATCGCAAGCGAGCAGACCGAGGAGGCCAGCCCCACCGCCAGCGACACCCGGCTGCCATGGATCAGCAGCGCCAGCAAGTCCCGGCCCAGGTCGTCGGTGCCCAGCGGGTGGCCCGGCGATAGCGGCGCCAGCAGCGCATCCGCCGAGCCGGCCAGCGGATCGCCCGGCGCCAGCAGCGGGGCGGCCAGCGCGCAGAACAGCAGCAGGCCCAGGGCGAGCAATGGCAGGCGCATGTCAGGCCACCCTGCGGTCGAGCAGCCGGTGCAGCACGTCGGTGACCAGGTTGGCCAGCACCACGGTGGCCGAGACCATCAGCAGGATCGCCAGCATGGTCGGCGTGTCGCGCGCGGCGATGCTGTCGAACAGCAGCCGGCCGATGCCGGGCCAGCCGAACACCGTCTCGGTCAGCGCCGAGCCGGCCAGCAGGAAGCCGGCGTTGTAGCCGATCACCGTCAGCACCGCCGGGGCGGCGTTGCGCAGCACATGGTCGAGCAGGATGCGCGCCTCCGAGGCGCCGCGCGCGCGGGCGGCCAGCACGAATTCGGCGCGCAGCACCTCCACCGCGCGGGCGCGGGTGATGCGGGCGATCAGCGCGATGTAGCGCAGCGCGAGGGCCGTGGCCGGCAGCAGCAGGTAGCGCAGCCCCTCAATCACGCCGGCCCAGCCGGGGGCCGCGCCGCGCAACGGCCCATCGCCCTGCGAGGGCAGCCAGCCGAGCCAGACCGCGAAGGCCAGGATGAACAGCTGCCCCAGCCAGAATTCCGGCATGGCATAGGCGGCGGTGGCGCCCAGCCGCACAGCGCGGTCGAGCAGCCCGCCCGCCCGCCGCGCGGCCGCCAGCCCGAGGGCGACGCCAAGCAGCGAGGCCACCCCCAGCGCCGTGCCGGTGAGTTTCAGCGTGGCGCCCAGCCGCTCGGCCACCAGGCTCGCCACCGGGGCGCGGTTGGCGAAGGAATAGCCCAGGTCGCCGCGCGCCAGATGGCCGAGATAGCGCGCCAGCCGCACCGGCATCGGCTGGTCCAGCCCGTAATCGAGCCGCACCTTGGCCACGTAGTCGGGCGGCGCCGGAAAATCGCCGACCAGCGCCGTCACCGGGTCGCCGGGGGCGGCGGCGATCAGCACGAAGTTCAGCACCGCCACCGCGAGCAGCAGCGGCACCGCATGCAGCAGGCGGCGGAGCGTGTAGCCGAGCAGGCCCATCGGTTCGCGGGGTCAGGAGGCCAGGGTCACGCCGCCCCACTGGTCGCGCGCGTCGATCGCCGGCCACAGGCCGGTGAGGCGCCTGGTGGCGAAATCCGCGGTCTCCTCGTCGAACAGCACGAAGCTCGGCAGGTCCTCGTTCAGGATCGCCTGCAGCTTGCGATACAGCACGGCGCGGCGGTCGCGGTCGGGCGCGGTGGCGGCCTCGGCGAACAGCGCGTCCACCGCCTTGTTGGAATAGCCGGAGGCGTTGGTGAAGGGCCGGCCGCTGTCGTTGGTTTCGTAGATGCGGTGGTAGCCGATCGCCGGGTCGCCGGCCGAGAAATAGGATTGCAGCGTGATGTCGAAGTCGCGCTTCTTGAACACGGTGTCGAGCTGGACGGCGCGTTCCAGCGCCACGATCTCCATCGGCATGCCGATGGCGCGCAGGTTGTCGCGCAGGATGGCCGCCGCCGCGCGCATCTGCGGCCTGGCGGCGTCGTGCACCAGGCGCACCGTCTCGCCCTTGTAGCCGGCGGCGGCGAGCAGCGCCTTCGCGGCGGCCGGGTCGTGCTTGTATTTCACGTCGTAGCGGTCCTCGGCGTCGAGCAGCCAGCCGAAGCCGTCGCCGAAGGCGCCGTAGCCGGGGCGGGCGAGGCCGTTCATCACCTGCGCCACCATGCGCTGGCGGTCGATGACATGCGCCAGCGCCTGGCGCGCCCGCTTGTCGGCGAACACGCCGCGGCTGGTGTTGTACATGGCGAAATAGACCGCCGGGATGTTGATGCCCTTGCGGAATTGCAGCTTGGGGTTCTGCATCAGGCGCGGCTCGTCGGGCTTGGGCAGGTAGAAATCGACGATCGCGTCCACCTCCCCGGTTTCCAGGCCGGAGGCGCGGTTGGCGGCCTGGGGGATGATCTGGAAGATCAGCTTGTCCAGCCCCGGCTTGCCCCACCAATGCTCGTTGCGCACCAGCGTGACCGCGCTGCCGCGCGCGAAGCCGGCGAAGCGGTAGGGGCCGGTGCCGATGGGGGCGAGGTTGGCCGGGTTGGCCTGGATGTCGGTGCCGGCATAGATATGGGCGGGCAGGATCGGCGCCTCGAACACCGACATCTGCACCAGGAAGGGCGCATAGGCCTTCTCCAGCGCGATCACCACGGTCTGCGGGTCGGGCGCGGTCACCTTGGCGCCGACGGTCTTGAGCATGCCGGCGGTGCGCGGGTGGTATTTGGCCAGTACCTCGTTGAAGGTGAACACCACGTCCGCGGCGGTGAAGGGCTTGCCGTCGTGCCAGACCACGCCCTGGCGCAGGGTGAAGCGGTATTCGCGGCCGTCCGGGGTGAAGCTCCATGTGGTCGCCAGCGAGGGCTGCGGGTTCCACTGCCGGTCGAGCCAGAGCAGCCCCTCGAACAGCTTGGCGCCGATGTCGCCGGAAGCGTAGCCGGTGGTGAGCGCCAGGTTGAGCGTCGGCGGATCGGCGTCGATGCCCAGCACGGCGACGCGCTCGGCGGCCTGGGCGGGGCGGGGCGTGGCGGCCAGGGAGACGGCCACTGGAGCGGCGGCGGCGAGGGTGGTGAAGGCGCGGCGGGTGAGGCTCATGCGGCGTGCTCCTGTGCGGCCGGTTCCTGTGCGGCCGGGCCGGGGCCGAGAATGCTGTGGGCGATGCGGGTGAACAGGCGCACGCCGGTTTCCAGCGCCGCCTCGTCGATGTCGAAATCCACCGCGTGGTGGACGGCGGCGAGGTCGGCGCCGAGGATGAAATAGGCCGCCTTGCCGCCACGGCGCTGCACCGCGCGCATCATGAAGGTGGCGTCGTCGCCGCCGCCGATCGGCCAGTCCGGCACCATCTCGGCCAGCCCCGCGCCGGCCCGCGCCACAATGGCGGCGGCCTCGGGCGAGGTGTCGGCGCTGATGGTCTCGCCCATGACCTGGGTGGTGAAGGTGACGCCCTGCATGGCGGCGGCGCCGGCGATCACCGCCTCGGCACGCCCGGCCATGTAGGCCAGGCCGGCCTCAGTCTCGCCGCGCACCTCGATCTGCATCTCGGCGCGGTCGGCGATGATGTTGCGCCCGGTGCCGGCGACCAGGCGGCCGACATTGACGTGCGTGGCCTCGGTGGCGTGGCGGGCGATAGCGTGCAGGCCGAGCGCTGCTGCGGCGGCGGCCAGGAGGGCGTTGCGGCCCTCCTGCGGGCCCATCGCGGCGTGCGCGGCGCGACCGGTGAACACCACGTCCAGCTTGCGGGAGAACAGGAAGCCGGTGGCGCGCGCGGCGACCTTGCCGCTGGGCAGCAGGCAGCCGAGATGGCCGCAGAAGAACCAGTCCACATCGTCGAGAATGCCTGCCTCGGCCATCGGCTTCGCGCCCCGCCCGCCCTCCTCGGTCGGCTGGAAGATCAGCCTCAGCCGACCGCGCCAGCCGGTATCGGCGGCCAGCCGGGCGGCCAAAGTGAGGCCGATGGCGGTGTGGCCGTCATGGCCGCAGGCATGCATGGTGCCGGGGCGGCCGGAGGCGAAGCCCTCGGCCACCGGGCGGTGCGCGGCGGCGACGGTCTCGAGCACCGGCAGGGCGTCCATGTCGAAGCGGAAGGCCAGCACCGGGCCCTCGCCGCGCGTCAGCTCGGCCACCACGCCGGGCTGGCCGCCGGGCATGCGGGCGATCCAGTGCTCAGGCGTGCCGGCGGCGCGGGCGGCCTGCTGGGCGGCCAGGATCGCCGCCTCGCTCGGGCGGCCGGCCATGGCGTCGGCGCGCATCACCTCGGGGCCGACCCGCACGGCGTAGCCCAGGCCGGACAGCGTCTCGGCGGCCAGGGCGGCGGTGCGGTATTCCAGGAAGCCGGTCTCGGGGAAGGCGTGCAGGTCGCGCCGCAGCGCGATCACGCCCGGCAGGTTGGCGCCGTGGCCGTCCATGGCTGTCTCCGTCTGGGGAGGGTCAAATTACGCGCGTCTTGCTGCGGTGCAAGAGGAATGCGACCTTGCGCCGATGGATATGCACCCAGCCGCGACGGATGGATTCTGGCAGGACTTCGCGCCGATGCCGCCGCGGCGGTCGTGGCGGACGGCCTATCCGGCCCGCATGCCGGACGGCTCGGCGCTGTGGCTGCCGCTGCGCGACCTGGGCGAGACGGCGGTGGCCGGGCTGATCGCCAACCAGACCTCGTTTGCCGTGCAGGACCGGCTGGTGGGCTGGCTGGCGGAGCGGGCGGCGCCATTCGGGGCCGATATCGTGGTCGGGCTGCCGACGCTGGGGCATGCGGTGGCGCCGGCGCTGGCGCGCGCGCTGGGGCATCCGCGCTGGGCGGCGGCGGGGTATTCGCGCAAGCTTTGGTACGAGGAGCGGCTGTCGGTGCCGATCGCCTCGATCACCACGCCGGACTCGCGCCGGCTGTGGCTGGACCCGCGGGTGCTGGCGTGGCTGGAGGGGCGGCGGGTGCTGCTGGTGGACGACGTGCTGAGCACCGGGCGGTCGATCCGCGCCGGGCTGGCGCTGCTCGCGGCCGCCGGCATCCGGCCGGTGGCGGTGGCGGCGCTGATGGCGCAGACCACGCGCTGGCGGGCCGGCTGGGACCCCAGGCTGCCGGTGGTGTCGGCCTTCGCCACGCCGCTGTTCCGGCGCGCCGCCGATGGAAGCTGGGTGGAGGACGAGGCATGGACGACGACCTGAACGATCCGGGGCTGCGCGCACGCGCGGTCCGCGCGGCGCGCGGGCTGGCGCCGTTCGACGTGCTGATCCGTGGCGCGATGCTGGCCGACGTGGCGACCGGGGAACTGCGGGCGGCCGATATCGGGCTGGTCGGGCCGCTGGTCGCCAGCATCCATGCGCAGGGGGCGCGCGGCGATGCGGCCCGGATCGTCGAGGCGGGCGGGCTGGTGGCCGCAC
This sequence comes from Rhodospirillales bacterium 70-18, assembly GCA_001899585.1. GTDB lineage: Bacteria > Pseudomonadota > Alphaproteobacteria > Acetobacterales > Acetobacteraceae > 70-18. The sequence goes on along the minus strand of MKWE01000017.1, from coordinate 11,954 downwards.
CCGGGCTGATCGACATGCACCTGCATATCGAAAGCTCGATGGTGACGCCGCGCCGCTATGCCGAGACGGTGGTGCCGCAGGGCACGACGACGATCTGCTGGGACCCGCACGAGGTCGGCAACGTGATGGGGCTGGACGGCGTGCGCTGGGCCGCCGCCGCCGCGCGCGACCTGCCGCTGCGCATCCTGCTGCTGGCGCCGTCCTGCGTGCCGTCCGCGCCCGGGCTGGAGCGGGCGGGGGCGGCGTTCGGCGGCGGCGAGATGGCCACCATGCTGTCCTGGCCGGAGGTGGCGGGCGTGGCCGAGGTGATGGACATGCGCGGGGTGCTGGAGGGCAGCGCGCGCATGGCGGCGATCGTCGGCGCGGGGCTCGCCTCCGGCAAGCTGGTCTGCGGCCATGGGCGCGGGCTGGGCGAGGCAGAGCTGGGCGCCTTCGCGGCGGCGGGGATCGGCTCGGACCACGAGATTACCTCGGGCGAGGACCTGCTCGCCAAGCTGCGGGCCGGCTTCACCATCGAGCTGCGCGGCTCGCACGACTACGTGCTGCCGGGCGTGGTGGCGGCACTGGCCACCCTGCCCGGCCTGCCGCCGACGCTGACGCTGTGCACCGACGACGTGTTCCCCGACGACCTGGCGGCGGCCGGGGGCATGAACGACGTGCTGCGGCGGCTGGTCGGCTACGGCATGGCGCCGCTGGACGCGCTGCGGGCGGCGACGCTGCAGGCGGCCTTGCGGCTGAAGCGCGACGATCTCGGGCTGGTCGCACCCGGACGGCGGGCCGATCTCGTGCTGTTCGAGGATCTCGCCGGCTTCCGCGCCGCGCTTGTGTTCGCCGGTGGGCGCGAGGTGGCGGCGGGCGGCAGGCTGACCGCGGAACTCCGGCCCGACCCGGTGGCGCTGCCCGGCGGTTCGGTGAAGGTGCCGATGCTGTCGGTCGCGGATTTCCGCATCGCCGCCAACGGCGCGCGCGTGCGCCTGCGCACCGTGGACAAGCCCCGCTTCACCGAATGGGGCGAGGTGGAGGCGCGGGTGGAAGGCGGAGCCGTGGTGCTGCCGGACGGCGCGGTGATGATGGCGGTGGTGCACCGACACGGCCGCGCGGCGCCCAGCCCGGTGCTGGGGGTGCTGCGCGGCTGGGGCGAGTGGCGCGGCGCGATCGCCAGCACCATCGCGCATGACAGCCACAACCTGGTGGTCCTGGGCCGCGACCCCGCCGACATGGCCGCCGCCGCCAACGCCGTGATCGAGGCGCAGGGAGGTGTCGCGGTGGCGCAGGGCGGCACGGTGCGGGCGCTGCTGCCGTTGCCGGTTTGCGGCCTGCTGTCCGACGCGCCGACCGCCGAGGTGGCCGCCGGCTTCGCCGCCCTGCGCCGCGCGGCCGAAGGCATCGCCGACTGGGTGGCGCCGCTGGCCTCCATCAAGTCGGTGTTCGGGGCCAGCCTGGCCTGCAACCCGGGGCCGCACGTGACCGATATCGGCATCGCGGACGGCACCACGGGGCAGGTGTTCGCCTCGGCGGTGATCGCCGCCTGACATATGCCCGCTATTTCGGCGCGTTGCCGAAGATGCGCTGGCGCACGGTGTCGCCCACCAGGATGCCCAGCCGCTCCGCCGTGCCGGCCGCCAGTTCCAGCGTGGCGCGCACCGGGCCATGGCTGTCGATGATGGCCAGGCTCTGCGGCACGGTGTGCTCGGTGATGCTGCGGATGGTGCCGTCGGCGTTGATGAACAACATGTCCAGCGAGGCGACGGTGTTGCGCATCCACATCTGCGACTCGCGCGGCGCGCCCCAATCGAACAGCATGCCGCCATCGGCCGGCACGGTGGGGCGGTTCATCAGCCCGACGGTCTGCTGATCCAGCGTCAGCGCCATCTCCACGTTGAACACGTGCTCCTTGCCGTCATGGGTGACGATGACGAGCTTCTCCTTGGGCAATTCCGGCTGCGGGCCGGTCTGCGCGTGGGCTGCGATCATCGGCACCGCCAGCGCCGCGCCGGCGACCAACGCCGCCAGGATCGCACGGCGACCCATCGGGAGGGGCGCTTCGATGGCGGACGGCGCGGTGACCCGTGCGGCGGCGAGGCCGCGTGATGGCGCCATGAGAGGGCTGAGCCTTGCGTGGAATTTCACCATTCGCTCCATATGTGACCGTTTGCGGCGGCTGAACGGGCCGTTCGGCCCGAATGCCGGACCGGCCGCCGCGGGCCATATGAACCCCATTCGCCGTGGTGCCCGCAAGGGCCGCCCGCCCTCAGCCCCGGCGGCGGCGCATCATCCCCAGCGCCAGCAGGCCGGCGCCGAGCAGGGCGACGGACGCCGGCTCCGGAATGGCGCTGACGGAGTCGAAAGCGATACCGCCGACGCAGCCGCAGCCATTGGGGCCACCATAATTGGTCACGGTGAAGATGTCGCCGACGCTTGCACCTGCGATGTCGAAGAAAAGCCAATCCGGAATGCGGTTGTTGTAGGTCGCGCCCGTCAGCGAGACCTTCGGGGCATCTGCCGCGTTGCCGCCAGACAATTGTACCGCGCTGGCGTTATAGGCTGCGATGTCGAGGTTATCTTCCAGCAATCCCACACGCATCACCGCGGGCACGTCACCCAGTACCGTATAGGAAAACGTTGTGACAGGACTGCCGTTTCCCGGAAACGGATTCAAGGTGCCGGTCACGAGTTGGCTCGGGCTTGCACCCGGCGTCGTCGCCGGGTCGTCGATCCGCAGGTAGCCGCCATTGCCGCCATAGATGCTGGAATTGGCAACGAAACTGCCCACGTAGACCGGGAGAAGCTTGCGCGCATTGTTGCCGACGATGTCGTAGCCGTCGCGGCCCAGAATCCCGGTTCCGCCAAGGTCGAACCCGCCCTTGCCGACCGATGCGGTACGCCAGCCCGGGCCGAGGTCGGTCAGGCTGCCGACATAACTGATCGTGGTCGCACCGGCGCTACCGGCCATGTCCAGCAGGCCCGCCAGCACCAGCACGGTGCCGCGAAGCAGCCAGGGCGGCATCTGCCGTGAAAAAGGCCACATTGGATCGCATGTCTCCACACGGCCTGCATCGGCATGCCGCGGGTGCTCCATACACCGCAATATCCTTTTCGGGCAACGTAATATTATCCGAATATTACGACAAATTTCCAATCGACCGCCATGGCTGACTGCGGTCAGGGCGCGGCGAGGACGGCCGCCGCCAGCGGCGAGATCGCCCAGAACGTGAAGCTTTCCTCGATATACAGCCGGACATGCTCGGCGTCGTGGCCGAGATAGCCGATCGAGATATCCTGCCCGACAGTGAGTTCGAAATCACCGCCGCGCACCGACAGCACCACCGCGCCCTCCAGCCCCGGCGTCCACACCAGCGGCCCATCCACCAGCCGGCGGACATGGTCCAGCACCGGGTAGCCCGCCGTCGTCGCATCGGTGAGGTCGGTATAGCAGCGTTCGCTCAGCGCCACCGCGTAAGGGCCGCCCACGCCACGGTCCCGCAGCGCGGCCACCGCGGTGGCGATCAGCACCGGATAGCCGTCCACCGCCTCGCCCAGCCGGAGCGGCGGGTCCGCCGGGGCCGCGCAGATGCCGTGAATCCCGGCGGCCGCGCAGCCGGAAAATATCGTCTGGTTTTCAGCGATGGCGATCCGGCGCGCCGCCTCGATGGCCGGCCCGGCATCGAAATCCCTGGCCCCGCGATCCAGTGCCGCGAGTTCGCTGCGGCGGATGTCGAACGGCGCGCGCAGTTCCACGAACGGCAGCACCCGGCGGACCCGCGCCTCGATGCCGGCCACCGCCACGTCGCCGGGCGAGTCCAGCGCCTCGCTGCGGCCGATCGCGACGGCGGATGCCGCCCAGCCCTGGGGCCCCTTGAAGTCGACGAGCTTGCGCCCCGCCAGCGTGGCCTTGAGCGCCTGCGCCGCTTCGGCGTCGATCCTGGTCCAGCCGGCCGCGGAAACCTGGGCGAGTTCGCGCAGGAGATGGTCCATCACGGCGCCCTCGCCGCCCTCAGGTCGCCGATCGCCAGGTCGTTCGCCGCGCCGTCAGACGGGCCGGTGGGCGGGCCGGCGGGCGCGGTTGCGGCCGCGTCGCGTATCGGCCCCTCGGTTAACAGGTATTTCCGGAGTTGCAGGTCGAATGCCGGATCGTGCCGGCGCAGCCATTCCAGGAGCATCGAGGCATGTTCCGTCTCCTCGTTCCTGTTGTGCGAGAGGATCGCCCGCAGCTCCGCATTCTCGCTGGCCTTGATCCGCTGGTCGTACCAGTCGATCGCCTCCAGCTCCTCCATCAGGGTCGAGATGGCGCGGTGGCGATCGAGGATCTCCGGCCCGAGCAGGCCCCGCTCCTCATGCAGCGACTCGCCTGCCATGGCAATTCTCCCTTGATTGTGCGTGCCGCCGGCGGGGCGTCATGGGTCCAGTCGTTCGCGCGCGGCCTCATCGGCACGTTCGGCGGCGGCGGCGGCCTACGGCGCCGGATGCCGCGCCATCGCGCCAAGTGCGGCCAGCGCCTGCTCGGCCGCGCCGCGGGCCGCACCGCTCGCGCCGCCCGCGAGCCTGGCGCGCAGGTCGTTCAGCACCACGGCGTACGCGTGCTCGACCGGCGGCAAGGCCAGAGATGCCTTGGCTTCGAGGATCTCGCGCAGCTCGCTGGGTTCACCGCCCGCCATGCCCTCGGCCGATGCGGCCGATAGCTGCCGGGCATCCTGTTCGAGGGTGTCGAGCACCTCCCCCTTCTGATCCTTCGAGAGCGCCAGGTCGACCAGGGTCTTTGCGGGCTCGGCGGCCATCGTGTGCGGCTGGCCGCGGGGCGGCCGGGTCGTGTTGTCCGTGGCCATGTCTGTCTCCCTCTGCTGGCTTGCGCTCGCGCCGGCCGCGCGCCTCGATCCGGCGCCCCAGTCCGGGACGCCGTTCGGACCGGGATATGCGTGCCGAGAGTACCTGCCACCCCGCGGTTGGGCGAGGTTCGGAAACCGCGCAACACCGCGCGCCGAACGACCGCCCCAGCCCGCCCTGGCATTTCGGCGTCCGGCCCGGCGGGACGATCGCCGCACGGGTAGAATCCGAACCTGCAATCGCCGGCCGGGCCTGCCTATCTGCGAGCCAACGGCGCAGACGCGACCACGCCGCCTGCCGTTGCCGCGACCGTGCCAATCCGCGCGTCGCAAAACACTGGCAGCACATGCCTTCACACCGAGGACAATGACATGCGACGCTTGATCATGGCCGGGATCGCTCTACCGTTCGCGGCCCTTCCGGTTCTTGCCCAAACCGTGCCGCCGGTTCCCGCGGCGCCCCCTCGCCAGGCGTGACCTCTCCGGGCAAGGCGATCCCCGAGGTGCACGCGCCCATCGTCACGGCGCCAATCGCGACTGCGCCAATGGCGACTGCGCCAATCGTTTCGGTCTCGCCGCAAACCACGACCGGCGGGGTCCCGGGCGCCAATTCCTTTCACCGAAGCTCAGGCGCAAAGCCGGATCGAGGCGGCGGGCTACACCAACGTCACGGGGCTGGTGAAAGACAAGGACGGCATCTGGCGCGGCACCGCGACCAAGGACGGCACGCAGGCCCAGGTCGGGCTCGACTACCAAGGCAACGTCGTCACGCAATAACCGGCAAGGCAGGCGCGCGCGCCCGTCCCCGACAGGAGATGTCATGACCAAAACCATCACGCGGCTCTACAATATCTACGACCACGCGACGCAGACCATCGTCGCGCTGAGGGCCGCCGGCTTCCTCGATGCCGAGATCAGCCTGCTCGGCCCGGCCAACGCCGCCACCGGCCTCGCGTCGGATGCGCCAGGCGCCGCCGGTGCGGATGCCGAGATCGGCGCCGGCGTGGGCGGTGCCGTGGGTGCGGGGACCGGGCTGCTCACCGGCCTCGGCCTGATGGCCATCCCGGGCGTCGGCCCGGTGGTCGCCGCCGGCTGGCTGGTCGCCACCGCGGCCGGGGCCGTGGCCGGCGCGCTTGCCGGCGCCGCGGCCGGCGGCATCACCGGCGGGCTGACCGGCGCGGGGATCTCTGACAGCGACGCCAATGTCTACGCCGAGGGCGTGCGCCGCGGCGGGTCGCTGGTGACGGTGCGCGCGCCCGATGACCGGGAAGCGGAGGCCAGGCGCATCCTGGACGACCACATGCCGATGGATGTCGAGGCACGCGAAGCGGAATATCGCAGCGAAGGCTGGGCGGCGTTCGACCCGAAGGCCCGGCCCTATATCCATATCGTCGGTGCCACCGACCCCGCTATGATGGAACGGCCCTGACTCCAGGGCGGCGATGCCTGGGAGGCCCTGATGCCGGATGTGTTCTCCGATCCGCGCTGCGCCGCGATCCTGGACATCGTCGCTACGGAAACCGGCGTCGCGCGTGCGGCGCTGGTGCCGGAGGCGACGCTGGACGGGCTGGGCATCCCGTCGCTCGACCTCATCCACACGCTGTTCGCCATCGAGACGCATTTCGATGTGGAGATACCGACAGTGATCGGACGGGAGGGGGCGGAGTTCGTCACCATGGGCGATCTGGTCGGGCATATCCTGGCCACGCTGGATCGCGCCGCCGCATGAGGCGGCGCGTGGCGGTGACCGGCCTCGGCACCATCTCGGCGCTGGGTACCGGCGTGGCGGCGCTGCGGTCGGCCATGGCGGCGGGGCGCTGCGGCATCGGGCCGATCTCCACCATCCCGACCGACCGGCTGACCGTGCCGATCGCCGCCGAAATCCTCGATTTCGACCCGTCGGCGCATTTCGACCGCCGGCAGATGCTGATGCTGGACAGGGCATCGCAATTGGCCCTCGTGGCGGCGCGGGAGGCGCTGGACGGAATAGATCTGGCGGCGATGCCGGCGGAACGCTGCGGCGTGGTGCTGGGCGCGGCGATCGGGCAGACCACGATGGATGCCGGCTATCTGGCGCTTTACGGCGCCGAGGCAACGCGCCTGCCGCCGCTGACGGTGCCGCGCGGCATGCCAAGCGCGGCGGCCAGCCAGGTGGCGATGTCGTTCGGCCTGCACGGGCCGTGTTTCGCCATCGCCTCGGCCTGCGCCTCCTCGGCGCACGCAATCGCGCTGGCGGCGCAGATGGTGCGCGCGGGGCAGCTCGACCTTGCGGTGTGCGGCGGCAGCGATGCCTCGATCTGCGTCGGCTACCTCAAGGCGTGGGACGCGTTGCGCGTGCTCAGCGCCGATGCCTGCCGGCCGTTCTCGCGCGACCGCTCCGGGCTGGTGATCGGCGAGGCCGCCGGCATCCTGGTGCTGGAACCGTGGGAGCTGGCGCGGGCGCGCGGCGCCATGATTCATGCGGAGTTCCTCGGCTGCGGCATGGGGGCGGATGCCGGCGACCTCACCGCGCCCTCGGCCGAGGGCGCGGCGCGAGCGATCCGCGCGGCGCTGGACGATGCCGGGCTGGCGCCGGACGCGGTGGGGTATGTCAACGCCCATGGCACCGGCACCCGTCTGAACGACAGCACCGAGGCGGCGGCGCTGCGCGCGGTGTTCGGGGCGCATCTGGCGCGGCTTCCGGTCTCGTCCAGCAAATCCCTGCATGGCCATTGCCTCAATGCCGCCGGCGGGCTGGAGGCGGTGGTCACCACGCTGGCGCTGCGCGAGGGACTGCTGCCGCCCACGCTGGGCTTTCGCGAGGCCGATCCGCACTGCGAGCTCGACTGCGTGCCGAACGTGGCGCGCAGGGCGAGTATCGGCGTCGCGCTGTCCAACTCGTTCGCCTTCGGCGGGCTGAACGCCGTGCTGGCCCTGGGCGCCGCATGACCGCCCATATCAACCGCATCGGCACGGCCACGCCGGCGCACGACATCCATGCCGACTTCGTCGCCTTCGCCACCGCCGGGCTGGAGGATGCCAGAAGCCGCGCCGTATTCGCGCGCATGGCCGCCCGCGCCGGCATCGGCCATCGCTATTCGCATCTGCGCCCCGGCGTTCTGGCGGCCGGCGAGGTGGATGCGGACGGCTTCTACCGGCGCGGCCGGTTTCCCGGCACCGCCGCGCGGATGCGCGCCTACGGGGCGCAGGCGCTGGCGCTCAGCCTGGCCGCCGTGGCGCGGCTGGCCCCGGTGGCGGGCGAGATCACCCATCTCATCGTCGCCTCCTGCACCGGCTTCACCGCGCCGGGGCTAGATGTGCAGCTTGCCGCCGCCCTCGGGCTGCGCGGCGATGTCGCCCGGTGCATGATCGGCTTCATGGGCTGCGCCGCCGCGGTGCCGGCGCTGCGGGCCGCCAGCGAGGCGGTGCGCGCCGACCCTTCGGCACGCGTGCTGGTGGTCAATCTGGAGCTTTGCAGCCTGCATCTGCAGGAAACCACCGACATCGAAACCGCGCTGTCGCTGCTGCTGTTCGGCGACGGCTGCGCGGCGGCCCTGGTCACCGCCGAGCCGGACGGGATCGCGCTGGGGGATTTCCGCGCCGCCATCCTGCCGGACAGCGCCGGGCTGATCACCTGGACCATCGGCGACCAGGGCTTCGTGATGCATCTGTCGGGACAGGTGCCAAACCGCATCGCCGCGACCCTGCGCGCGGATGCGGCCGCGGCCCGCCCCGATGGCCTGCTGCGCGGCCAGAGGGCGGACGACATCGCGCTGTGGGCAGTGCATGGGGGCGGCCGCACGGTGCTCGACGCGGTGGAGATCGGCCTGGGCCTGCCCCCGGCGGCGCTGCGCCCCTCGCGGGAGGTGCTGCACGACTACGGCAACATGTCCTCGGCCACCATCATGTTCGTGCTGGCGCGCATGCTGGCCGGCGGCATGTCCGGGCCGGGCCTGGCCATGGCGTTCGGCCCCGGCATGGTGGCCGAGACGTTCCGTTTCCGCCTCCGGCCGCCCCGTTGACCGACCTCTCCCGCCGCAGCACGCGGACCGAGCTGATGGACCTGCCGGACACCCCGGCGGCCGATCATGCCCGCGCCCTGGCCGACCTCGCCCGGGTCAACCGCGTCACCCTCACCCATCGCCCGGTGCTGCGCTGGCTGGATGCCGCCACCCGGGACCTGCCGCGCGGCACCGCGCTCTCGGTGCTGGACGTGGCGAGCGGCCATGGCGACCTGCTGCGGGCCATCCATCGCTGGGGCGTCGCCCGCGACCTGCGGCTGAGCCTCGCCGGCCTCGACCTCAGCGCCCGCAGCATCGCCCAGGCACAGGCGGCAACGCCCGCGGACATGGCGATCGCCTGGCACACCGGTGACGTGTTCGGCCACACCCCAATACCGCCCGCCGACCTGATCGTGACCTGCCAGTTCGCCCACCACCTCGACGACGTGCAGGTGGTGGCGCTGCTGCGGTGGCTGGAGCGCCATGCCCGGCGCGGCTGGTTCGTGGCGGACCTGCACCGCCATGCCGTGCCGTATTACGGCTTCCGCCTGCTCGCGCGGCTGATGCGCTGGCACCGCATCGTACGGATCGACGGCACCATCTCCATCGCCCGCGGCTTCCGCCGGGCCGAGTGGCGCGCCCTGCTCGCGCGTGCCGGCATCGTGGCCGAGATACGCTGGCGGGCGATGTTCCGCCTCTGCGTCGGCCGGCTGAAATGACCCGCCTACTGATCGCCGGCGGCGGGCCTGCCGGCGCCGCGGCCGCCTGTGGCCTGGCCAGGGCGGGCGCACGGGTAACGGTGCTGGAACGCAGCGTGGGCCCCACCGACAAGATCTGCGGCGACTTCCTCAGCGTCGAGGCACAGCATTACCTGGCGCGGCTGGGCCTCGATCCGGCGGCGCTCGGCGGCCAGGCGATCGGCCAGGTGCGCCTCGTGCGCGGCGCCCATGTGGTGCAGGCGGCGCTGCCGTTTCGCGGCCTGGGTCTGTCGCGGCGCGTGCTGGACGAGGCGCTGCTGCACCATGCCGCCGCCCTCGGCGCCGAGGTGCGGCGCGGCGAGACGGTGCCGCGGCTGTCGCCGGAAATCCGCTTCCTGGCCACCGGCAAGCACGACCTGCACGCCGCCGGCCGCGTGCTGTCCTCGGCGCCCGAGCCGCTGGTGGGGTTCAAGACCTACTTCCGCCTCGCCCCCGAACAGATGGAGGCGCTGGCCGGGGCTGTGGAAGTGATCCTGTTCGCCGACGGCTATGCCGGGCTGCAGCCAGTGGAAGGCGGGCGCGCCAATCTCTGCCTGCTGGTCCATCGCGACCGGCTGGCCCGGATCGGCGGAAGCTGGGCCGCGCTGCTGGACGATCTGCGGGCATCCAGCCCGCATCTGCATGCCCGGCTGGCCGGTGCCGCGCCGCTGCTGGCCCGGCCGCTGACCATCGCGCGGGTGCCCTACGGCTTTCTGCACACACCGGCCCCGTCGGAGACCGTTTTCCGACTGGGCGATCAAGCCTGCGTGACCCCGTCCTTCTCCGGCGACGGCATGGCGATCGCGCTGCACAGCGCGGCCCTCGCGGTGCGCTGCCACCTCGCCGGCCATCCGCCGCAGCATTACCATCAACACCTGCGCCGCGACGTGGCGGGGCCGATGCGGCGGGCGGGCACAATCCAGCTTCTGGGGCGCGGCACCATCGGCCAGGCGCTGCTGTTCCAGGCGCTGCGGCTCTGGCCCGGTCTGATCCGCCGCATCGCCACCGCCACCCGCATCGCCGCACCGGCCTGGCTGGACGGCTGAACGCACGCCGTCCGCCGGGGGCGCGGAGGCGGCCTGCGAGTAGTTTCCGAAGCTGACGCCCCCGCGCCGCTTCCGCTACAAAACTGCTGCGTCATCAGTGCTGGAACCGACGATCCGGCACCGCACGCCACACCCGACCGACCTTGTTCAGGCCTCCTCTGGCCAAGAGGAGGGGCCGAGCAATGTCCAAACCCCGTTCAAACCACACGAGGCCAAAACCCAAGGATGGTCACCATGAGCAAGATCGATGGCACCATCGGAACCGGCCATCCCATGGGCGCGACCCCGCCATGCCGCGGCAAACCGGGCAGATGAACCAGTCGCCTCCGCCGGGCAGCACCGCGATCGAGGCGTCGCGCGCGGATGGCGGCGACCGCGCCGGCCGATCGCTGTTGTCGCAGTTCCACACCGCGGAACCTCCGTACCGGCGAAGCCTCTTCAGGCGTTGACGCCGCCGTCAGCCCGGCGATGAGTCTCGGCCGCCTGTTCAGCACCGCGCCGCCTCCGCCGATCTTGCGGGACCGTGCGCCGATCCGTGCCGAGTTGTTCGGCGTCGAGCGCCTCGAAGACCATGGCCGCAGCCTCGCCGCGGCGCAGCCGGTCACGCCGGGCCGCAGCAGGGGTTTCTCCCTGGCCGGGCGCCTGGCGGACAACGCGGCGCTCCTGCTGGCCGCCAATCGCACCATCGCGACGGTCGCCGCCCGTCAGGGCGAGGCAAGCCCGGCGGCGCTCTGGCTGATCGACAACTACCATCTGGTCGACATGCAGATCCGCGAGATCGGTGTCGACCTACCAACCGGCTACTATCTGGAACTCCCGAAGGTTGCCGACGGCCCCTTCGCCGGCCTGCCCCGCGTGTTCGGGGCGGCGTGGGCGCTGGTCGCCCATACCGACAGCCATTTCGAGCCGGAGACCTTGCGCCGGTACCTCCTGGCCTACCAAGAGGTCCAGCCGCTTTCCATCGGCGAACTCTGGGCCATACCGACCACGCTGCGCATCGCGCTGATCGAGAACCTGCGCCGGGTGGCCCAGATCATCGTCGAGAACGCCGAAGACTGCCGGCAGGCGGATGCCGTGGCGGACCGCTTGTCGGCGGGCCGGCGCGGACAGGCCGCGGAGCCATGGCCGAAGGTGCACGCCTCGCTCGGCCACATCCAGGTCACCGATGCCTTCGCGGTGCAGCTCGTGCATCGCCTGCGCGGCCACGGCCCGGACGACCCGACGCCGGCCTGGCTCGTCCGGCGCCTGGGCGAACGCGGCACGACGATCGACGCCGCCGTGCGCGAAGTGCTGCAGACTGTCAATCGGCACGCAAAAGGGACCCCGGATCGGCGTCCAAAAGGGACCCCTTCTGATGATAGGGATGGTTCG